>NZ_OERU01000020.1 GCF_900240845.1 Peptostreptococcus faecalis | reverse complement strand
TTCTGCTTAGGAGTTTAATCATGTTTCAGACTTTTATTTCTCGCCATAATTCAAACTTTTTTTCTGATAAGCTGGTTCTCACTTCTGTTACTCCAGCTTCTTCGGCACCTGTTTTACAGACACCTAAAGCTACATCGTCAACGTTATATTTTGATAGTTTGACGGTTAATGCTGGTAATGGTGGTTTTCTTCATTGCATTCAGATGGATACATCTGTCAACGCCGCTAATCAGGTTGTTTCTGTTGGTGCTGATATTGCTTTTGATGCCGACCCTAAATTTTTTGCCTGTTTGGTTCGCTTTGAGTCTTCTTCGGTTCCGACTACCCTCCCGACTGCCTATGATGTTTATCCTTTGGATGGTCGCCATGATGGTGGTTATTATACCGTCAAGGACTGTGTGACTATTGACGTCCTTCCCCGTACGCCGGGCAATAATGTTTATGTTGGTTTCATGGTTTGGTCTAACTTTACCGCTACTAAATGCCGCGGATTGGTTTCGCTGAATCAGGTTATTAAAGAGATTATTTGTCTCCAGCCACTTAAGTGAGGTGATTTATGTTTGGTGCTATTGCTGGCGGTATTGCTTCTGCTCTTGCTGGTGGCGCCATGTCTAAATTGTTTGGAGGCGGTCAAAAAGCCGCCTCCGGTGGCATTCAAGGTGATGTGCTTGCTACCGATAACAATACTGTAGGCATGGGTGATGCTGGTATTAAATCTGCCATTCAAGGCTCTAATGTTCCTAACCCTGATGAGGCCGTCCCTAGTTTTGTTTCTGGTGCTATGGCTAAAGCTGGTAAAGGACTTCTTGAAGGTACGTTGCAGGCTGGCACTTCTGCCGTTTCTGATAAGTTGCTTGATTTGGTTGGACTTGGTGGCAAGTCTGCCGCTGATAAAGGAAAGGATACTCGTGATTATCTTGCTGCTGCATTTCCTGAGCTTAATGCTTGGGAGCGTGCTGGTGCTGATGCTTCCTCTGCTGGTATGGTTGACGCCGGATTTGAGAATCAAAAAGAGCTTACTAAAATGCAACTGGACAATCAGAAAGAGATTGCCGAGATGCAAAATGAGACTCAAAAAGAGATTGCTGGCATTCAGTCGGCGACTTCACGCCAGAATACGAAAGACCAGGTATATGCACAAAATGAGATGCTTGCTTATCAACAGAAGGAGTCTACTGCTCGCGTTGCGTCTATTATGGAAAACACCAATCTTTCCAAGCAACAGCAGGTTTCCGAGATTATGCGCCAAATGCTTACTCAAGCTCAAACGGCTGGTCAGTATTTTACCAATGACCAAATCAAAGAAATGACTCGCAAGGTTAGTGCTGAGGTTGACTTAGTTCATCAGCAAACGCAGAATCAGCGGTATGGCTCTTCTCATATTGGCGCTACTGCAAAGGATATTTCTAATGTCGTCACTGATGCTGCTTCTGGTGTGGTTGATATTTTTCATGGTATTGATAAAGCTGTTGCCGATACTTGGAACAATTTCTGGAAAGACGGTAAAGCTGATGGTATTGGCTCTAATTTGTCTAGGAAATAACCGTCAGGATTGACACCCTCCCAATTGTATGTTTTCATGCCTCCAAATCTTGGAGGCTTTTTTATGGTTCGTTCTTATTACCCTTCTGAATGTCACGCTGATTATTTTGACTTTGAGCGTATCGAGGCTCTTAAACCTGCTATTGAGGCTTGTGGCATTTCTACTCTTTCTCAATCCCCAATGCTTGGCTTCCATAAGCAGATGGATAACCGCATCAAGCTCTTGGAAGAGATTCTGTCTTTTCGTATGCAGGGCGTTGAGTTCGATAATGGTGATATGTATGTTGACGGCCATAAGGCTGCTTCTGACGTTCGTGATGAGTTTGTATCTGTTACTGAGAAGTTAATGGATGAATTGGCACAATGCTACAATGTGCTCCCCCAACTTGATATTAATAACACTATAGACCACCGCCCCGAAGGGGACGAAAAATGGTTTTTAGAGAACGAGAAGACGGTTACGCAGTTTTGCCGCAAGCTGGCTGCTGAACGCCCTCTTAAGGATATTCGCGATGAGTATAATTACCCCAAAAAGAAAGGTATTAAGGATGAGTGTTCAAGATTGCTGGAGGCCTCCACTATGAAATCGCGTAGAGGCTTTGCTATTCAGCGTTTGATGAATGCAATGCGACAGGCTCATGCTGATGGTTGGTTTATCGTTTTTGACACTCTCACGTTGGCTGACGACCGATTAGAGGCGTTTTATGATAATCCCAATGCTTTGCGTGACTATTTTCGTGATATTGGTCGTATGGTTCTTGCTGCCGAGGGTCGCAAGGCTAATGATTCACACGCCGACTGCTATCAGTATTTTTGTGTGCCTGAGTATGGTACAGCTAATGGCCGTCTTCATTTCCATGCGGTGCACTTTATGCGGACACTTCCTACAGGTAGCGTTGACCCTAATTTTGGTCGTCGGGTACGCAATCGCCGCCAGTTAAATAGCTTGCAAAATACGTGGCCTTATGGTTACAGTATGCCCATCGCAGTTCGCTACACGCAGGACGCTTTTTCACGTTCTGGTTGGTTGTGGCCTGTTGATGCTAAAGGTGAGCCGCTTAAAGCTACCAGTTATATGGCTGTTGGTTTCTATGTGGCTAAATACGTTAACAAAAAGTCAGATATGGACCTTGCTGCTAAAGGTCTAGGAGCTAAAGAATGGAACAACTCACTAAAAACCAAGCTGTCGCTACTTCCCAAGAAGCTGTTCAGAATCAGAATGAGCCGCAACTTCGGGATGAAAATGCTCACAATGACAAATCTGTCCACGGAGTGCTTAATCCAACTTACCAAGCTGGGTTACGACGCGACGCCGTTCAACCAGATATTGAAGCAGAACGCAAAAAGAGAGATGAGATTGAGGCTGGGAAAAGTTACTGTAGCCGACGTTTTGGCGGCGCAACCTGTGACGACAAATCTGCTCAAATTTATGCGCGCTTCGATAAAAATGATTGGCGTATCCAACCTGCAGAGTTTTATCGCTTCCATGACGCAGAAGTTAACACTTTCGGATATTTCTGATGAGTCGAAAAATTATCTTGATAAAGCAGGAATTACTACTGCTTGTTTACGAATTAAATCGAAGTGGACTGCTGGCGGAAAATGAGAAAATTCGACCTATCCTTGCGCAGCTCGAGAAGCTCTTACTTTGCGACCTTTCGCCATCAACTAACGATTCTGTCAAAAACTGACGCGTTGGATGAGGAGAAGTGGCTTAATATGCTTGGCACGTTCGTCAAGGACTGGTTTAGATATGAGTCACATTTTGTTCATGGTAGAGATTCTCTTGTTGACATTTTAAAAGAGCGTGGATTACTATCTGAGTCCGATGCTGTTCAACCACTAATAGGTAAGAAATCATGAGTCAAGTTACTGAACAATCCGTACGTTTCCAGACCGCTTTGGCCTCTATTAAGCTCATTCAGGCTTCTGCCGTTTTGGATTTAACCGAAGATGATTTCGATTTTCTGACGAGTAACAAAGTTTGGATTGCTACTGACCGCTCTCGTGCTCGTCGCTGCGTTGAGGCTTGCGTTTATGGTACGCTGGACTTTGTAGGATACCCTCGCTTTCCTGCTCCTGTTGAGTTTATTGCTGCCGTCATTGCTTATTATGTTCATCCCGTCAACATTCAAACGGCCTGTCTCATCATGGAAGGCGCTGAATTTACGGAAAACATTATTAATGGCGTCGAGCGTCCGGTTAAAGCCGCTGAATTGTTCGCGTTTACCTTGCGTGTACGCGCAGGAAACACTGACGTTCTTACTGACGCAGAAGAAAACGTGCGTCAAAAATTACGTGCAGAAGGAGTGATGTAATGTCTAAAGGTAAAAAACGTTCTGGCGCTCGCCCTGGTCGTCCGCAGCCGTTGCGAGGTACTAAAGGCAAGCGTAAAGGCGCTCGTCTTTGGTATGTAGGTGGTCAACAATTTTAATTGCAGGGGCTTCGGCCCCTTACTTGAGGATAAATTATGTCTAATATTCAAACTGGCGCCGAGCGTATGCCGCATGACCTTTCCCATCTTGGCTTCCTTGCTGGTCAGATTGGTCGTCTTATTACCATTTCAACTACTCCGGTTATCGCTGGCGACTCCTTCGAGATGGACGCCGTTGGCGCTCTCCGTCTTTCTCCATTGCGTCGTGGCCTTGCTATTGACTCTACTGTAGACATTTTTACTTTTTATGTCCCTCATCGTCACGTTTATGGTGAACAGTGGATTAAGTTCATGAAGGATGGTGTTAATGCCACTCCTCTCCCGACTGTTAACACTACTGGTTATATTGACCATGCCGCTTTTCTTGGCACGATTAACCCTGATACCAATAAAATCCCTAAGCATTTGTTTCAGGGTTATTTGAATATCTATAACAACTATTTTAAAGCGCCGTGGATGCCTGACCGTACCGAGGCTAACCCTAATGAGCTTAATCAAGATGATGCTCGTTATGGTTTCCGTTGCTGCCATCTCAAAAACATTTGGACTGCTCCGCTTCCTCCTGAGACTGAGCTTTCTCGCCAAATGACGACTTCTACCACATCTATTGACATTATGGGTCTGCAAGCTGCTTATGCTAATTTGCATACTGACCAAGAACGTGATTACTTCATGCAGCGTTACCATGATGTTATTTCTTCATTTGGAGGTAAAACCTCTTATGACGCTGACAACCGTCCTTTACTTGTCATGCGCTCTAATCTCTGGGCATCTGGCTATGATGTTGATGGAACTGACCAAACGTCGTTAGGCCAGTTTTCTGGTCGTGTTCAACAGACCTATAAACATTCTGTGCCGCGTTTCTTTGTTCCTGAGCATGGCACTATGTTTACTCTTGCGCTTGTTCGTTTTCCGCCTACTGCGACTAAAGAGATTCAGTACCTTAACGCTAAAGGTGCTTTGACTTATACCGATATTGCTGGCGACCCTGTTTTGTATGGCAACTTGCCGCCGCGTGAAATTTCTATGAAGGATGTTTTCCGTTCTGGTGATTCGTCTAAGAAGTTTAAGATTGCTGAGGGTCAGTGGTATCGTTATGCGCCTTCGTATGTTTCTCCTGCTTATCACCTTCTTGAAGGCTTCCCATTCATTCAGGAACCGCCTTCTGGTGATTTGCAAGAACGCGTACTTATTCGCCACCATGATTATGACCAGTGTTTCCAGTCCGTTCAGTTGTTGCAGTGGAATAGTCAGGTTAAATTTAATGTGACCGTTTATCGCAATCTGCCGACCACTCGCGATTCAATCATGACTTCGTGATAAAAGATTGAGTGTGAGGTTATAACGCCGAAGCGGTAAAAATTTTAATTTTTGCCGCTGAGGGGTTGACCAAGCGAAGCGCGGTAGGTTTTCTGCTTAGGAGTTTAATCATGTTTCAGACTTTTATTTCTCGCCATAATTCAAACTTTTTTTCTGATAAGCTGGTTCTCACTTCTGTTACTCCAGCTTCTTCGGCACCTGTTTTACAGACACCTAA
>NZ_OERU01000017.1 GCF_900240845.1 Peptostreptococcus faecalis | reverse complement strand
ACAGCATACTTGTAGGTGGTGGAGAAAATTCAGTATCTAAATCTGTATATGATGGATTAAAAGTAACTAATAAAGAAAGAATACATGGAGCTGATAGATACTCTACAGCAGTGAAGATATCTCAAAGACTTGATAGAGTTTCAACTCCGATAGGAAGATAGTTACAAGATAATAATAAATGAAAATTTAATATTAAACAAAAGAAAAAATAAAAAAATAAAATTCGGATATCATATTATCCGGATTTTATTTTTTGTTTAAAATCAAAAAAAGATTGACACTTTACTTTGAAATGATTCATACTATAAATATATAGAATAATCTGTTTATTTGAAAAAAAGTAACAATTAATTTTTAATTATATGAATAATTTTTTATTAATAAGGAGGAATATTGTATGGCAATTTATGAATGTAGCGATTGTGGATTTAGATACGATGAAGAGAGAGAAGGAATATTATTTAAAGATTTAGCGGAGGATTGGAAATGTCCAATATGTGGTGCTGATAAATCTTTGTTTGAATTAGTTGAAGGCGGAGATCTAACAACTGACATTGAAGTGAAAATAGATGAAAATGATTTATCTCTTCCACGAGAATTAGTAATTAATAATAAAGGCGTTATGGGAGAAATTCATAAAATATCAGAAAGTGGAAAATCTACTACAGAGCCAATGGAAACATTGGAAGAAATAACTGGTTTTGAAGATATATTGCTTTTAGGGGCACAATTGTCTGTAACTCCATTAGATGATGATGAATTCGTAAGATCACAGACCGTTATAGGTAAAAAAGCTAAAAGACCTATGGTTATAGAGAGTCCTATTTATGTATCACATATGAGTTTTGGAGCATTATCAAGAGAGGCTAAATTTGCGTTATCTAAAGGTGCTGCAATGGCTAAAACAGCAATGTGTAGTGGTGAAGGTGGTATTTTGCCGGAAGAAAAAGAAGCTGCATATAAATATATATTTGAATACATACCAAATCTTTACAGCGTAACAGATGAAAACTTAAAGAGTTCAGATGCCATAGAAATAAAAATTGGACAAGGTACAAAGCCAGGTATGGGTGGACATCTTCCAGGAGAAAAGGTAACAGAAGAAATTGCAAAAATAAGAGGAAAAAATGTTGGAGAGGACATAAAGAGTCCTTCTCATTTTAAAGATATAAAAACACCTGATGATTTAAAAAAATTAGTTGATAACCTTAGAGAAAGAAGTGAAGGAAGACCTATAGGTGTTAAAATAGCTGCAGGAAGAATAGAAGAAGATTTAAAATTTATACTTCACTCTAACCCAGATTTTATTACAATCGACGGAAGAGGTGGAGCTACGGGGTCTTCTCCAAAGTTTTTAAAAGATAACTCATCAGTTCCAACTGTATATGCACTTCATAGAGCCGTAAAATATTTAAATGCTAATAACTCTGATATAGATCTGATTATAACAGGCGGATTAAGAACTAGTGGAGATTTTGCAAAATGTTTGGCTATGGGAGCTACTGCTATTGCAGTTGCATCTGCACCTCTTATGGCACTTGGATGTCAACGATATAGACTATGCCATAATGATAGATGTCCAATGGGAATTGCAACACAAGATGAAAACTTAAGAAAAAGATTAGATATTGAGAAAGGTTCTAAGAGAGTTGCCAACTATTTTAATGTATCTACAGAAGAAATAAAAATATTAGCTAGGTGTACCGGTCACAAGGATGTACACGATTTTTCTACAGACGATATTGAGACAACTAGCTTAGAAATATCGGAAAATACAAATATAAATCACTGTTAAAAATAATAATGTTAATAAGCGATATGTCTTGATTTTGGAAAGTTAATTAAGGTATATCGCTTTATTTTATTGTTAACTAAAATTTATAGAAAATTGACACAATTAATATAAATATATATAATATTAATGTAGGAAATAATATAGAGATTATTATAAACTAAAGTATTAAATAGAAAGGAGGATATAATTTAATAATTTAGTATCTTTAAAGTAGTAATAATCCTTGTTAAAATTAAAAAAAAATTTAATAAGAAAGGACTGTTAATTTGAGTATAGTAAAATTAAAATTTAAAGAAGTTTTCTTTTCGGTATTACCTGTTACTCTAATAGTTTTAATATTAAACTTTACGCTGGTGCCAATGGAACCAAATTTAGTTGTAAGGTTTGTCATCGGAGCAGCATTTATGATAATTGGGCTAACTATCTTCTTAATAGGAGTAGACGTGGGTATAATTCCAATTGGAAATGCAATGGGAAAAGGTATTACGAAATCAAACAAATTATGGATAGTGGCTTTAGCAGGAGCACTATTAGGATTTATTATATCAGTTGCTGAACCAGATCTTCATATTTTAGCAAATCAGGTAGAAACAGTAACTGCAGGACAAATTCCACAAGCGACAATCTTAGTAGTCGTATCGTTGGGGATAGCAGTATTATTAGCGGTAGGTCTTATAAGGATAGTTCATAAAATACCACTTTATAAGTTGCTCACGGTATTATACGGAGTAATATTTGTACTAGCTATTTTCACATCTCCAGAATTTTTAGCAATATCATTTGACGCATCAGGTGCTACAACAGGAGCACTGACTGTGCCATTTATACTAGCATTATCTCTAGGTATTTCAAAAATAAGAAAAGATAGTAAGGGTTCAGAAGAAGACAGTTTCGGATTAGTAGCAGTATCGTCAACAGGTGCAATAATAGCGGTTATGTTGATGAGTATAATATCAAAGCAGGAAAAAATAAGTGGTAGTCTAGAAATGGCAAACTCGACGAGTGGAATTATTAGACCATTTTTAGAAAAAATACCAGCAACAACTTATGAGGTTGTAGTTGCGTTATTACCTATAGTAGCTTTATTTTTGATATTCCAAAAAATCAGTTTTAAAATTCCTAAAAGCAACATAAAGAAAATAATGTTTGGAGTTCTTTTTACCCTTATCGGCTTAGTGATGTTTTTAGTTGGAGTAAGTGCTGGATTTATGGAGACAGGAAGTGTTTTGGGATATAAATTGGCAATAATGAAAAACAAGTCATTTATAGTGGTGATTGCATTTGTTTTAGGAATGGTGACAATATTAGCAGAGCCAGCTGTTCACGTGTTGACACAGCAAGTAGAAGAGGTTACGAGCGGAACAGTAAGCCCAAATATAGTAATGGTATCTTTAGGGATAGGAGTTGCGTTAGCTGTATCTCTATCAATAGTTAGAATATTAGTTCCGGGATTGGAGCTTTGGCACTATTTATTACCGGGATATTTAATTTCTATAGCACTTACATACATTGTTCCAGAACTATTTGTAGGAATAGCTTTTGATTCAGGAGGAGTTGCTTCTGGTCCAATGGCAGCAACATTTATACTTGCATTTGCTCAAGGTGCGGCAGAGGGAATTGAAGGTGCAAATGTAATGGTAGATGGGTTTGGTATAATAGCTATGATTGCTATGGCTCCATTAATTACCTTGCAAATTTTAGGTTTTATATATAAAATGAAATCTAAGAGGAGGGGGGTTTAAGAGTGAAGAGTAAATTCGACCTATGTAATACAGAGCTTTTACAGGTAATAGTGAACTATGGTATGGGGGCAAAGGTAACAAAGTTTGCTAAAAAATTTGATATTATAGGTTCTAGTCTTACATATGCAAGAGGAACTGTAAATAATAAAATAATGGAATATTTGGGTATATCAGATACCCTTAAAGAAATAATTTATCTAGTTGTTCCATCAAATAAAGCAAAAGAAATAATGATTGAATTGAGTAGAAAATTCAAGTTTGATAAACCAAACTGCGGTATTGTTTTTTCAACAAAAATAACACATATTTCATGTAAAATTGATGGAGAAAGAAACGTTGAAAGAGAGGAAGATGAACATATGTATGATCTTATCACTACGGTTGTTGATAGGGGAAATGGTGAGGATGTAATATCTGCCGCAAAAAAAGGTGGCTCAAATGGTGGTACTATAATGAATGCCAGAGGGTCTGGTATTGGGGTTACTAGTAAGGTGTTCTCAGTGGAGATTGAACCAGAAAGAGAAATTGTAATAATACTATCAAAATCTGACAAGACAGACAGTATTGTATCTTCAATAAATAAATTGTTAGAAGATGAAAGTGAATGCAATGGTATAGTATACGTACAGGAAGTAAGTAAGGCCTATGGAATGTATGAAAAATAAATTTATGGGTGGCGATTTTTATCGCCATCTTTTATTTTATAATAAGGGACTCAATGTTTTTTCAAATGAGAAATAAGTATATTTTTTTATTGATTTAAGTAAGGATTTATGATAAATTTAACCTATGGTGGTATTCGGAGGAAGCTACACATTTTGAACATTATTATTATTTAAATCAATAATTTTTATTGGTATTACACTCTTAAACGGAGGTGATAACTTATGATTAAAATTGGATTTATTGGTGCTGGAAAAGTAGGTGTTTCTCTAGGGAAGTACTTTTCTGAAGTAGAAGATTTAAGTATAGTAGGTTATTATAGTAGATCTGTTGAAAGCTCTAGCTATGCGGCTAAGGTTACAAATTCGGCACAGTATAACAATTTAGAAAAACTAATAGAAAAAAGTAATATCTTAATAATAACAACTCCAGACGATGCAATTAAAGATATTTGGAGTCAAGTATCATCAATTAATATTCAAAATAAGGTGATTTGTCACTGTAGTGGCTCATTATCATCAGAAACTTTCTTCGACATATCAGAAAAGAATGCTTATGCGTGTTCATTTCATCCATTAATGGCTATAAATAGCAAGGAATACTCATATAAGGAATTAGGAGATGCATTTTTTACTGTTGAGGGCGATAAATACGCTGTCGAAATCATCGAAAATATCTTTAAAAAAACCAATAATGATTATAAAGTAATAAATACATCTGAGAAAACCAGATATCATATATCATCTGTTTTCATAAGTAATTTTATGTTGGCACTGGGAAATGTGTCTTTGAAATTGCTCAAAGAATACGGATTTGATGAAAAGAGTGGTCTAGAAGCACTTAATTCCTTGGCAATGGGAAATATCAAAAAGTTTTTTGAAAAAGGTCCTTCTGAGGCACTTACAGGTCCTATTGAAAGAAACGATCTTGGTACTGTAAAAAGGCATTTAGATGCACTATCCTCAGAAGAATATGATAGGATAGAAAAAATTTACAGATTAATGAGTTTAGAACTTGTGGATATAGCATCAAATAAAAATCATGAAAAAGATTATGAAAATTTGAAGAATTTGTTGGAGAAGGGGGATAGTACTCAAAAATAGCGAGTACTAAAAATGTAAAATGAAAAATTCAGTTGCAACATTTAAAGAAGCAAAGAAAAATGGTGAAAAACTAACTATGCTTACAGCATACGATTACTCTACTGCAAAAATAATGGATGAATGTGGAGTAAACTCTATATTAGTAGGTGATTCTTTGGGAATGGTAATGCTTGGATATGAAGACACGCTTAGCGTTACTATGGATGATATGGTTCATCATACTGCAGCAGTATCTAGAGGCGTAAAAAATGCATTAGTTGTAGGAGATATGCCATTTTTATCATATAATACAGGAATTAGAGATGCGGTTATAAATGCAGGTAGATTAATGACAGAAGGAAGAGCTCACTGCGTTAAATTAGAAGGTGGCAAGGAAGTTGCCGATGTAATAAAGGCGATTGTAGAGGCAAAAATACCTGTATGTGCTCATATAGGATTAACTCCACAAGCTATCAATGCACTTGGCGGGTTTAAAGTTCAAGGTAAAAATGCTGATTCCGCAAAAAAAATAATAGAAGATGCAATTGCGGTACAAGAAGCGGGTGCTTTTGCAGTTGTACTTGAGTGTGTTCCAGATGCTTTGGCAGAGAAGATAAGCAATATGCTAGACATCCCTACAATAGGTATAGGAGCAGGAGTTGGATGTGATGGTCAAGTATTGGTATATCAAGATATGCTAGGTCTTTACAGCGATTTTACACCAAAATTTGTTAAGAAATTTTCAAACGTTGGAGATGTAATGAGAGAAGGAATAAATTCTTACATCAAAGAAGTGAAGGATGGAAGTTTCCCAGAAGAAAAACATTCATTTAAAATGGATAAAAGTATATTAGAGCAACTTTAGTATGTTGTTTTTAAAATAAATAACAAAATATTAAAAATAGAAATTAAAAGTAATGGGAGGGGTTTTTATATTTTATAAAAACCAATTTATAAACATATGCAAATAATAACTAAAATAGAAAAAATGCAGCAAATATCAGATTCAATAAAGGTATCTAGACAAAGCATTGGAATGGTACCGACTATGGGATATCTTCATGATGGACATAAGAGTCTGATAAAAAAAGCTAGAGAAAATAATGATATAGTCGTTGTAAGTGTATTTTTGAATCCAATTCAATTTGGACCAGATGAAGATTTTGAAAATTATCCAAGAGATTTGGAAAGAGATGCTAAAATATGTGAAGAACTTGGTGCTGACTACGTATTTCATCCAGATAAGGATGATATGTACCCAAGGGATTTCTCTACATTCGTAGTACCAGGTGAAAGCATGACAAATGTACTTTGTGGTGTTTCTAGGCCAGGTCATTTCAGAGGAGTTTGCACGGTTCTTACAAAATTATTTTCAATAGTGAGACCGGATAATGCTTATTTTGGAGAGAAGGATATACAGCAGCTATCTATAGTGACTAAGTTAGTAAGTGATTTGAATTTAAGAGTAAATATTATTGGCTGTCCGATTGTTAGAGAAGAAGATGGACTTGCTAAGAGCTCAAGAAATACATATTTAAATGACGAGGAAAGAAAAGCTGCCTTAGTTCTTAGAAATAGTATATTAGAGGGAAAGAAGTTAATCGATAGTGGAGAAATGGATACAGAAGTTATTTTAAAAAGCATAGTGAATTTTATAAATGAAGAACCTTTAGCTAAAATTGATTATGTAGAAATAGTAGATTTTGATACTTTTGAAAAAATAGAAAAAATCAAAGATAATACAATAATAGCTATGGCAGTATATATAGGAAAAACAAGATTAATAGACAATATATTGGTAAGAATATAATAAAAAAGAGGTCATTTCAATATTTTATATTGAAGTGACCTCTTTTACTTTTTAATTAAAGATTTTATAAGGTTATAAATTTCATCAAAAGAATTTATCGTATAGGAAGCCGTTGAAACTCTATCAGTTGGCTTATAACTTCTATGGTTTACCCATATTGTGCTGTAACCAGCGTTATTTGCTCCAATTATATCATTTTGGTAGGAGTCTCCAATATAGAAAAATTCATTGCTATTATCTTTTGAATACATTTCGTTATACTTATCTGCTGAGGTTTTGAGCATAGATTTTTTAACATAATCAAAAATTCTACTGTCTGGCTTGTGGAATCCAACGTCTTCTGATATAAAAATACAATTTTTTTGTACATATCTGTATATATCTAGATATTTTAATTTTTCAAATTGGTTATCATGAAGTCCATTAGAGATTATACCTATTTGGTAGTTATTTTCTTTTAAAAGATTTAGAGATTTTTCCATGTATTCATTTAACTTGATACTTTTCTTTGCCTTTGTATATTCGTGTTGGAATTTAATAGCTTTTTCATTATCTATATATATATTATGATCGGCAAATGCAGATTTTGCTCTGTAAATACAAAGATATTCCATGCTGATTTCACCTTCTAATGCCTTACCATAGAGTTGGTTATTATATTCTCTAAAATCCAGAAAAATATCATATATGTTCTTTGCAACATAGTGAAACGTATTTTTAAAGGCAATTAAAAAAGGTTCTTCTAAATCATAAAGAGTATCATCTAAATCAAAAATAAAAAACTTAATATCATCATCTCCTTTCTAAATCACCTATATTATACAACGGATATACATTCATTGTACAATATCGATATTTAATTATTTTAATTTAAAAAAATCTATAAAAAATAATTTTCTGGGTATATTCTTATAACATATTTAATATATGTGCAAATGTTAGTTTTTATAATAAGAAAAATAATTTGATTTATGGTGATATGCCTTGTAATATAAAGATAGAATATATTACAATAGGAGGTGACTAAAATAGAAAGAAACAGATTTGAAAAAAACTTATACTTATATACAGAAATAGAAAAATTAATAGTAGAACATGGGCAGGATATATTGACGCATGAAAATATGCAAAAAGAAAAAGAGTTTATACAGCACGGAGATGTAAATTGCTATGATCATTCAATATTCGTTGCTTATATGAGTATATTAATAGTACAGACATTAAAATTAAATGTAAATATAAATAGTTTGATTAGGGGAGCATTGCTTCATGATTATTTCTTATATGATTGGCATGAAAAATCTGAAGATAATAAGTGGCATGGATTTACACATGCGCAAACCGCTCTTAACAGTGCACTTAATGACTTTGAATTATCAGAAATAGAAGAGGATATAATAAAAAAGCATATGTTTCCGCTTAATATTGAATTGCCTAGCTACAAGGAAAGTGTAGTTGTTACAATAGCAGATAAGCTTTGTGCAATAGCGGATATGATAGAGTTGTACAAAAATCGTAATAAAGAAAGATGTACAAACATTGATCTTATTTTAGATGAAAACTAAAAATAGGCGAAATTCGATTTTCAAAGTAAAAAAGAAAGTTTTTTTAAAAAAAACAAAATAAAAAATAAAAATTACTGAAATTATACTATATTTTTAAAATAAATATAGTATAATAAAATGTAGGAGAATTAAAAAAAATAAATATAGGGGGAATTAGTTTATGAAAAAAATATTAACAGCTACTTTGGCAACTATTTTGACATTATCAACTGTCACAGGAAATTTTGGATCAAATTCTTATGCAGAAGGAACCTCGCAAAATGAAAATCAAATGCCTTCATTTATGTATATTAATGAAGGGTTTAATAAATTTGTGAATCTTAAAGGACATGCTGTATTTGAAAAAAATAGTGATGGAACACCGATGGATGGAGTTGTAAGATTAACAGAAGCGAAACCCAGTCAATTTGGATCTATAATAACTAATAAGCCGGTACCAATAAATACTTACTATGAGCTAAAAGGAAAGTTGAGTTTAGGTAAGGATTTTGCTAATTTGGAAGATGGTATTGCTTTTATGTTCGTTCCAGAATCTGAAATAAGTAAGCTTGGGGATGCTGGTAATGGATCATCTATAGGTATAGGTAAAGTGGATAATGCATTTGGATTTAAGCTAGATACCTTTTACAACGGAGAAGATGAAGAATTTGCAGAAAAAGATCCGATTGAATTCAACGGATTACGATTTGGAGGATATATAAAAACAGATGAAAATGGAAGAGTTCATAATGTTAAAGTAGATTCAGCTGGTAACGGATCTTCTAAACCAAAAGAAATCGGGAGAAGAGCTGGTTATAGAGATTTTACTTTAAAAGTAGCTGATTCAATTTTTACTTTTGAATTTGATGGTGATGTTGGTGATAAAATATCATGGACTGCAGATGCATCTAAGGTATTGAACTTAGATACTCCATATAGATTGGTAATATCATCATCTACTGGAGCAAAGTATGGAGAACATTTAATTAAAGTAAATGAAATTGCATATTTACAACCAGTGTTGAGGGTTTATTATTATGATAAAGACACAAATGACGAGATAAAAGGTATAAAATATATGTTTGGTAATATAGGGGATTCATATAATATTACTAAAGATACAATAGATGGATATTCATTTGTTAATTCAGATGGTGAATTGTCTGGAAGATATTTAAGTAATAAAGAAATAAATCTTTACTATACAAAAAATGTGAATATTACTCTAAATCCAAATGGAGGAAAATTTGAAGATAATACTACTGATAATAAACAAATATCATTAGAAAAGGGTAAGACTCTGACAGAAAAAAATCCAACTAAAGAAGATTATGTGTTCAAAGGTTGGTATACTGACAAAGAACTTACAAAGCCATTTGACATAAATACACCGATAAATAGCGATACAACATTGTATGCAAAATGGGAAAAAGAAAAGGTGAATGTAACATTAGATCCAAACGGAGGAAAGTTTGGAGATAATACAACAGAACCAAAGGTAGTCCCAGTAGAAAAAGGTGAAAAAGCTACAGAGGAAAAACCAACAAAACAAGATCATATATTCAAAGGATGGTACACAGATAAAGAATTTACAAAACCATTTGATTTCAATACACTGATAAATAGTGCGATAACACTATATGCAAAATGGGAAAAAGAAAAGGTGAATGTAACATTAGAGCCAAATGGAGGAAAGTTTGGAGATAATACAACAGAACCAAAGGTAGTCCCAGTAGAAAAAGGTGAAAAAGCTACAGAGGAAAAACCAACAAAGCCTAATTACAAATTTGACGGTTGGTACACAGATAAAGAACTTACAAAACCATTTGATTTCAATACACCGATAAATAGCGATACAACATTGTATGCAAAATGGGAAAAAGAAAAGGTGAGTTTAACATTAGAGCCAAACGGAGGAAAGTTTGGAGATAATACAACAGAACCAAAGGTAGTCCCAGTAGAAAAAGGTGAAAAAGCTATAGAGGAAAGACCAACAAAACAAGATCATATATTCAAAGGATGGTATACAGACAAAGAACTTACAAAACCATTTGATTTCAATACACCGATAAATAACGATACAACACTATATGCAAAATGGGAAAAAGAAAAGGTGAGTTTAACATTAGAGCCAAATGGAGGAAAGTTTGGAGATAATACAACAGAACCAAAGGTAGTCCCAGTAGAAAAAGGTGAAAAAGCTACAGAGGAAAAAC
>NZ_OERU01000005.1 GCF_900240845.1 Peptostreptococcus faecalis | reverse complement strand
GTTGATAGGTCAGAGGTGTAAGTGCAGCAATGTATGTAGCTTACTGATACTAATAGATCGAGGACTTGACCAATAAAAATACACTAATATATTCAGTTTTGAGAGTACAAAACTTTCAATTTAATATTTTAATACGTTTTTAAAGAATTTCAATAATAACATTTGGAGTCGGTAAAAAAGTATTACAATGACGCGGAGTGGAGCAGTTGGCAGCTCGTCGGGCTCATAACCCGAAGGTCGGAGGTTCAAGTCCTTCCTCCGCAACCATTTAAAACCAGTTTACATGGCTCCTTGGTCAAGCGGTTAAGACACCGCCCTTTCACGGCGGTAACAGGGGTTCGATTCCCCTAGGAGTCATTTTTTTTTGCGGGTGTAGCTCAATGGTAGAGTTCTGGCCTTCCAAGCCAGCTGTGAGGGTTCGATCCCCTTCACCCGCTCCATATATGTGGGAGTATAGCTCAGCTGGGAGAGCATCTGCCTTACAAGCAGGGGGTCACAGGTTCGAGCCCTGTTACTCCCACCATATAAATACAACGCGGCCTGGTAGTTCAGTTGGTTAGAATGCCAGCCTGTCACGCTGGAGGTCGAGGGTTCGAGTCCCTTCCAGGTCGCCATTAGAATTATGCGGGAATAGTTCAGTGGTAGAGCGCGACCTTGCCAAGGTCGAAGTCGCGAGTTCGAATCTCGTTTCCCGCTCCATAAAAAATAATATGGGTGCATAGCTCAGTTGGATAGAGCAACGCCCTTCTAAGGCGTGTGTCCGGGGTTCGAATCCCTGTGCGCTCACTAAAAAAACTCTACTATTAATTTGATAGTAGAGTTTTTTTGAGATGAAAATGTGATTTAAATTAACGAAATGAAAAATATAATTAAAAGTTTAAACTGTTAAATATTTAATATACTCTTAAATTTTATATTTATAACTAAATATATATTTAATGTGTTAAAATAGAGGTTAGTAACTTTGAAAAAATAGTTAACAGCATTAGGAGGAATTTAAATGTGGTCAATTAGTTTAGTTTTTAACAAATTTCTTCAGATATTATCAAAAGTAAGTATAAATGATGTTGTAGATGTACTAATAATAGCTTATATTGTTTATAAAATACTTATGTTCATAAAAGATACTCGCGCAGAGCAGTTATTTAAGGGAGTAGTAATATTGCTAGTAGCAACGCAGCTGAGTGAAATATTCAAACTTCACACTCTGTATTGGGTACTTGTTAAAATATTAGAAGTAGGTTTTATACTTCCATTTATTATTTTCCAACCAGAACTTAGAGCAGGACTAGAACATATAGGGAGAAATACTAAAATAAAAAAATTTAGTTCTCAGTCAAATTCTAGATATGAAGATGACTCAGATGGTGTAATAAATGAACTGCTAGATGCAATCTATGATCTTTCTAAAGATAAAATTGGTGCTCTAGTAGTTTTAGAAGGCGAAACAAAATTAAATGAAATTATTGTTACTGGTATAAAAATTGAAGGTGAAATAACCAAACAGTTAGTATGTAATATTTTCTCGCCAAATACACCATTACATGATGGAGCAATGATTATAAGGGACATGAAAATTAAATCAGCAGCTTGTTTTTTACCTTTAACACAGAGAAAAGATTTGAGTCAAGATTTGGGAACCAGACATAGAGCGGGTATAGGTGTAAGTGAAATTTCAGACTGCTTAACACTTATAGTATCAGAAGAAACAGGGAGTGTTTCAATTACTAAGTCAGGAAAAATATATAGAAATATTACAAGAGAAAGATTATTTAATATATTAAAAAGTTTTTATAAAAGAAAATCGGAAAACAATTTTAATTTTTTAAGAGATTTATTAAATAAATCTGATTCATAAGGTATCTCTTCTGAAGAATAAATAAAAGCAGAGGTGAATTTTAAATATGAAAAAAGATAACATTAATAATACGCAAAATGTAAAAACAAAGGTAATATCTTTGATAACTGCTTTGGCACTTTGGCTATATGTAATGGCTGTAGTAGACCCAAGTGAAAAAAAGGTGATAGAGAATATTCCGGTCAATATCACAAATGCAAATGAAATAGTAAGAGAAGGTTTTGTATTATATCCTAGTGAAAATTTAAAGACAGATATTACCGTTCAGGGTAAGTTATCCGAAGTTCAAAAGTTAAACAAAAATAATGTTCGAATAGATGCAGAATTGATTAATCCAGTAGAAGGCAAAAATATAGTAGAGCTTAAAACAAATATATCTAGTGGAGTAACAAGAGAGTTAAAAGATAGCTCTTTGGCAGTTAATTTAGAAAAATATATTACAAAAACTGTAAATGTAAAGGTAGAAACTATCGGAAGCAAAAAAAGCAAGATATCTAGTTTAAAGCAGGAAAAAAGTGAAGTTGAGATTTCAGGTGCAAGGTCTTTAGTCAATAGTGTAGCTTATGTAGGTGGAACTATTCAAGTAGATGAAGTTCCAGAACAAGGAGAATTAAAAGGCGAAGTAATGCTTTCTGCTTATAGTAAGTCAGGTAAACCAGTCAAGGTTACTGTTAAGGATAGCAAAATAAATGTAGATATTGAATTTTTGATGGAAAAGACTGTACCTGTTAAACTTGATTATGATGGAAGGTCATATAATGAGGATTCTTATATTATAAAACCAGAAAATTTGGTAATAATTGGAGATAATGAAACTTTAAAAAAAATAGAAAAAATAGATACTAAAACGATAAACGACGATGATTTAAAGAATTTAGGTCAAAAAAAGATTGAAATTGTAGTACCTAAACATATTAAAATAAAAGGTGATATAACTGAAATTGTATTAGAAAAAAAGTAGAAAATACCTGAATAGAGGGTTATTAAATGATAATACAATTTAAATAAAAAAATAACGAAATAATGTATTTCTTTTACCTTAATATATGATAGAATATTCTAAAAATTCAAAAATACATAATAAAACAATTATAATAGGGAAGTTTGCCTTATAATATTAAATTTACACTTTTTGTTAATTTAATATTTCTGTTGCAACTTCCTTATTTTAGTTATAAAATAGACTTATACAGAGATTGTTTATTAAAATATAAAAACTCGGTGGCATTTTTTATGTCTGTGACAATTGTTTTCATTATACAATATGTTGAGTCATTTTAAACTATTTGGTAGAAGTTTTAGGGGGATGAAAACGTTATACAAATAGAATTTCCTGTGACTACTAATTGATAATGAAAAAGTACTACTCTGTATATGGTATGAGAAATATATAAATTAAATAATAGTATTTTCGGGAGGTAAAAATATGGGGAAAACTTTTAAAATTCTTACAATCAACCCTGGCTCAACATCAACAAAGATAGCTGTTTATGACAACGATAAAGAAGTATTTGAAAAAACTCTTAGACATAGTTCAGATGAAATAGGTCAGTTTAAAAACATATCTGATCAATTTAATTTCAGAAAAGATGTAATTGAAAAAGAGTTAAAAGACGCAAATATAAGCCTTGGAGACCTAGATTGTATTGTAGGAAGAGGAGGTTTGTTAAAGCCAATTAAGGGAGGAACTTATAATGTTACTCCAAATATGTTGGATGATTTAAGAAAAGGCGTTTCTGGTCAGCATGCATCTAACTTAGGTGGGATAATAGCAAATGAATTTTCTAAAGAGCTGAATATACCAGCTTATATAGTGGATCCAGTAGTTGTAGATGAAATGAATGCGGTAGCTAGAATTTCTGGTCTTGCTGATGTAGAGAGAAGAAGTATTTTCCATGCCTTAAATCAAAAAGCTATTGCAAGAAGATATGCTGATGAAGTAGGAAAAAAATACGAAGATTTAAATTTAATAGTTGCTCATATGGGCGGCGGAATTTCAGTAGGAGCACATGAAAAAGGTAGTGTAGTGGATGTTGCCAATGCTTTAGATGGTGAAGGACCATTTTCACCTGAAAGAAGTGGTGGAATTCCAGTAGGAAACCTTGTAGAAATGTGCTACAGTGGAAAGTATACTATATACGATATGAAGAGTAAGATAACAGGAAAAGGTGGTTTAGTTTCATACTTAAACACTAATGATGCTAGAGAAGTTGAATCTATGATAAATGATGGCGACGAAAAAGCAGCTCTTGTTTATGATGCTATGGCTTATCAAGTAGCAAAAGAAATAGGTGCTTGTGCAGTAGCATTAAACGGAAAAGTAGATGCTATATTACTTACTGGTGGAATAGCATATTCAAAAATATTTACTGATTCTATAGTTGATAGAGTTAAGTTCCTAGCAGACGTAAAAGTTTATCCTGGAGAAGATGAAATGATAGCATTAGCTCTAGGTGGATTAAGAGTATTAAATGGGGATGAAAGTGCCCAAGACTACGACAAATAAGATATTGTTCATATATTAGCAATATAATTAGCGGCGTGGTTTTTCAGACTTTAAATATATATATAGGAAGGCAATCGAATGGATAATACAAAAAGAATTAGAATAATAACGGGCCACTATGGAAGTGGGAAAAGTGAGTTTTCTGTTAACTACGCTTTGAGTCTCAGAGAAAAAATAGAGGGTAAGTTAGCTATATCTGATCTAGATGTAGTAAATGTATATTTTAGGTCTAGGGGAAAGAAAGAATTCCTAGAAGAGAAAGGAATTCATGTTATAGCGAGTTCTGTTGATGCTCCAACTCTTGATATTCCAGCTCTTTCAGCAGAAATACACACGCCCCTATTAAATAAGGATTACAACAATATTATAGATTTAGGCGGCGATAAAGTTGGCGCTACCGTAATCGCAAGATATAGAGATATGATAGATGACGATGACTATGATATGTTTTTTGTTGTAAATGCAAACAGAGAAAAAACACAAAATGCTGAAGAGGTAATGGCATACATTGATGAGATTGAGGAAGCTTCTAAATTAAAGGTTACTGGGCTTATCAATAATACGCATATGCTCAAGGCTACTACATTAGATGATATAAGCCGAGGTCAAGAAGTTTGTAGGGAAGTATCTAAGGCTAGAAACATACCTATAAAATTCATATCTTGTCTGGCAGAAATTGCCGATCAAATTCCTTCTGATTATGAAGGAGAGGTTTTACCACTTCATCTTTATTTAAGAGATGAATGGATGATGTAGATTGTGTTTTAAATAAATAACAATTATATATTATTACAAGGAGGCAATATAATGGCTAAAGGTAGAGTGTCTTTTGATCAAAAGTACTGTAAGGGTTGCGGTCTTTGCATATCAGTATGTCCAAAAAAAATAATTGAACTTGACTTATCTAAAGTTAATTCAAAGGGATATAACCCTGCACATGTAGAAAAAATGGAAGAATGTATAGGATGCGCAAGTTGTGCAATGATGTGTCCAGATGCAGTAATCACAGTAGAAAGAGATTAATTATTAGGGGGGATTTTTAATGGCTAAGATACTAATGAAGGGTAACGAAGCATTCGGTAAGGCTGCAATGGTGGCTGGATGTAGACATTTCTTCGGATATCCAATAACTCCACAGAGTGAGTTACCAGAATATTTATCAAGAGAATTACCAGCAATAGGTGGTACATTTGTACAGGCAGAATCTGAAGTAGCAGCTATTAATATGGTATATGGTGCAGGAGGTTGTGGAGCTAGAGTTCTTACTTCATCTTCTTCACCTGGTATTGCATTAAAGCAAGAAGGTATAACTTATTGTGCGGGTGCTGAAGTTCCGTGTGTTATACTTAACGTTGTGAGAGGTGGCCCTGGTCTAGGTTCAATTCAGCCTTCTCAGTCAGATTATTTCATGACAACTAGAGGAGGAGGAGACGGTGACTATAGAACTCCAGTTTACGCTCCAGCTAGTGTACAGGAAGCTTGTGACATGATTCAAGATGCATTTGATGTAGCTGAACAATATAGAACTCCAGTATTAGTTTTACTTGATGGTATGATTGGACAGATGATGGAACCTGTTGACTTTGAAAAGGAAAGAAAACATAGAGAACTTCCTGAAAAGGATTGGGCTACTACTGGTACAAAGGGACAGAGAAAACCTAACATAATAAACTCTCTATACCTTTCTCCAGAAATACTTGAAGAACACAACTATCACTTAGAAAGAAAATATAAAGTTATAGAAGAAAACGAAGTTCAATACGAAATGGATCAGACAGAAGATGCAGAACTTGTATTTGTTGCTTACGGAACAATGGCAAGAGTTGTTAAAAACTGTGTAAACGATTTACGTGAAGAAGGATACAAGGTTGGCTTAATAAGACCTAAGACTGTTTGGCCTTACCCATACCAGGCATTTGATGAAATTCCTGCATGTAAAAACTTATTCGTAGTAGAAATGAGTTTAGGGCAGATGGTAGAAGATGTTAAATTGGGATCTAATGGTAGACACCCAGTACATTTCTATGGTAGACCAGGTGGAATGGTTCCAGAACCAAAAGAAATAATGAAGAGAGCGAAAGAAATTATGGGAGGTGTTAAGTAATGGCTGTAATTTTCGAAAAAACAACAGGATTAACTGATGCACAGACACATTACTGTCCAGGATGTACTCATGGTATAATTCATAGACTAGTTGCAGAAGTTTTAGAAGAAATGGATGCATTAGGAGATGCAGTAGGTGTAGCTCCAGTTGGTTGTTCTGTTTTAGCATATAATTACTTTAATTGTGACATGCATGAAGCTGCTCATGGTAGAGCTCCTGCAACTGCAACAGGTATTAAGAGAGTATTACCTGATCACACTGTATTTACTTATCAGGGAGACGGAGACCTTGCTTCAATTGGTACAGCAGAAATCGTGCATGCTGCTAATAGAGGTGAAAATATAACTGTTATATTTGTTAACAACACTACATACGGTATGACTGGTGGACAGATGGCTCCTACTACTCTAATAGGAGAAAAAGCCACTACTTGTCAGGGTGGTAGAGATCCGAAACTTCATGGATATCCAATTAGAATAGCTGAAATGCTATCTACTTTAACAGGTTCAACTTTTATTGAAAGAGTAAGAGTAGACACTCCAGGTGAAGTTAGAAAAGCTAAAAAAGCTATAAGAAAGGCTTTTGAAGTTCAAAAGGCTGGATTAGGATTTTCTATGGTAGAAGTATTATCAACATGTCCTACTAACTGGGGACAAACTCCTGTAAATGCTCTTCAATGGTTGAGAGATAACATGGTTCCTTATTTTCCAGTTCAGAATTTCAGAGATATAGATATTGAAGCTGCAAAGGAGGAGAAATAAATGAGTACATCTAGAGTTATTTGTGCGGGATTCGGTGGACAGGGTGTAATGTCTATGGGTCAGCTTATGACTTACGCCGGAATGATTGAAAACAAAGAAGTTTCTTGGTTACCATCATATGGACCAGAAATGCGTGGTGGTACTGCTAACTGTGCTGTTACTATATCAGATGAACCAGTTGGTTCTCCTATTATTTCAGATGATGCTACAGCTGCTATAATAATGAACTCACCTTCACTTATCAAGTTTGAAGGAGACGTAATTCCTGGTGGAGTAATACTTGTTAACAGCTCTTTAATTCACGAAAAAGTAGAAAGAGATGATGTTCAAACATATTACATAGATGCAAATGGACTATCTAATGAATTAGGTGGAACAAAATTTGCCAACATGATTATGTTAGGTGCATTCCTAGCAGTTGATAACAGTGTAAACGTTGACTCTGTACTAGAAGCTTTCAAGAAGGTTTTTGGAAAGAGAAAAGAAAAGTTTATACCAGTTAATAGACAAGCTTTAGAAGCTGGTTATAACGCTGTTATGGAACAAAAGAAAAATTAATACAAACGTATAATAAATAAAAAAGGGAGCTTATTTAAGCTCCTTTTTTTGTTGTAATGACGAATAAATAAAAAGTTAAGAAAAATTAAAGTTTTTATGATAAAATGTTATGTGAGAGTTTTTGTAAATTTTTATAAATTGTTGAAGTTTAAATTTAATTATAAGGTGGAATGAATAGATGAGAAAATATTTTGGAACTGATGGAGTTAGGGGTATAGCTAATACTGAATTAGATTGTGACCTTGCATACAAACTTGGTAGAGCTGGCGGGTATGTACTTACTAAAGGTAAGGATAGTGTAAAAGTGGTAGTTGGTAGAGATACTAGAATATCAGGAGACATGCTTGAAGCAGCGTTAATATCTGGTCTTATGTCAGTAGGATGTGATGTAATAACAGTTGGAATAATACCTACACCTGCGGTTGCATATTTGACAAGAAAATATAAAGCTGATTGTGGAGTGGTAATTTCTGCTTCTCATAATCCAGTTGAATATAATGGAATCAAATTTTTTAATAATGAAGGATTTAAATTAGATGATGATATAGAACTTGAAATTGAATCATATATAGATAACATGAGCAATATAGAAAAACACCCTATAGGGACTGATATTGGGAAAAAGATATTTGTAGATAGCGCAGAGAGAGATTATATTGACTATCTAAAATCGCATATAAACTGTAATTTATCTGGAATGAAGATTGTATTAGATGGAGCGAATGGAGCAGCTTACAGAGTCGCACCGGCGGTATTTAGAGAACTAGGAGCAGAAGTAGTAGAAATTAATTGTAATCCAGACGGAACTAATATAAATTTAAACTGCGGATCTACTCATCCAGAACTTCTTCAAAAAACTGTAGTAGAATCAAAAGCTGATATGGGAATGGCTTATGATGGTGATGCTGATAGATTAATTGCAGTTGATGAAAATGGGGACATAGTTGATGGTGATAAGATTATGGTTCTTAGTGCTATAAACATGAAAAATAAAGGGCTGTTAAAAAATGATACTTTGGTAGTTACTGTAATGAGCAATATTGGTCTTGTGATTGCAGCAAAAGAAAATGGAATAAAATTAGAAACAACTAAAGTAGGCGATAGATATGTTCTAGAAGAAATGGTTAAAAGTGGACATTGCCTAGGAGGAGAACAGTCTGGACATCTAGTATTTTTAGATTACAATACTACTGGTGATGGAACAATGTCTTCATTAGTATTGGCTTCTATATTAAAAGAAGAAAATAAAAAATTGTCTGAAGCGGCATCGGTAATGGATCAGTATCCGCAAGTTCTTGTTAACGTAAAAGTAAAAAATGAATACAAAAACTCTTATATGGATTTTGAAGAGATTGCAAATGAAATAGAGAGAATAGAATCTATAATGGATGGAATGGGAAGAGTATTGATCAGACCTTCAGGAACAGAACCACTTGTAAGAGTGATGATAGAAGGCAAGGATGAAGAACATATTTACTCTTTGGCAAATGGATTAGCAGATATAATAAACCAAAAAATTGGACTTCAATAAAAGTTTATGATAATATAGTATTCTGATATAAAAAAGTTTAATTTATTAAATAGTTTAAGCAATTGGTCAAAATAACATATTAAAAGAGGTGAAAAGCCTCTTAGCGCCAGAACTATAATTAACATGATTATAGTTGACGAGGACGAAGTTATCGAAAATTCGGCGGATGCTTCGAGGGATACCTGTTTCCGAAGAGTTTTACAAAATTTAAGAGCAATCTTAATGACAAAGAAGACTCAACAGGCGACCAATTCTAAAATAAAAATTTTAGGAGGGCACATTATGTGTGGAATAGTTGGTTACATAGGTAAGGGGAGCGCTAGCGATATAATTATCGATGGGCTTTCAAAATTAGAGTACAGAGGTTATGACTCTGCTGGAGTTGCAATTCATAATGGATTGAACATTGAAGTAGAAAAACATAAGGGAAGACTAGATGTACTTGCAAGTGAATTAGAAAAGAATCCTATTGAAGGTTCACTGGGGATAGGTCATACTAGATGGGCAACTCATGGAGAACCATCAGATGCAAACTCACATCCTCATTTAAATAATGATAAGAGTTTGGCTGTAGTGCACAATGGAATAATTGAAAATTATGTTGAGCTAAAAGAAGAATTGATAGGTGAAGGTTCTGAGTTTTTATCACAAACAGATACAGAAGTTCTACCGCACCTTATATCGAAATATAATAAAGGAAATTTATTAGATGCAGTAATGGAAGCTGTAACTCATGTAAGAGGATCTTATGCAATTGGAGTAATAAGTAAAAACTCCCCAGGAGAGCTAGTTGCAGCAAGAAAAGACTCTCCATTAATAGTTGGAGTTGGAAAAGAAGAGTTTTTTATTGCATCAGACATTCCTGCTGTATTAAAATATACTAGAGATGTAATTTTCATAGAAAATGATGAAATAATACATATAAAAGATAATAAAATAAAAATTTACGATAAAGATAAAAAAGAAGTAGAAAAAGAAATATTTAAGGTTACATGGGATATAGAAGCTGCATCAAAGGGTGGATATGATTTTTATATGGACAAAGAAATACACGAGCAGCCTACTGTAATAAAAGATACAATAGAAAGAAGATTAAATCCAGAAGGTGATATTGTTCTTGATAATATAAATATTACTAAAGAACAATTAAAAGACATAAAGAAAATATTTATAGTAGCGTGTGGTACTGCTTATCATGCAGGTGTACTTGGAAAGCATGCTATTGAAAAATTAATGAGAGTTCCGGTGATTGTCGATATAGCTTCAGAGTTTAGATATGGTGAAAATTTTGTAGATGAGAATTCGTTGGTTATCTTAGTTAGCCAGTCTGGAGAAACAGCAGATACACTTGCTGCATTGAGAAATGCAAAAGAAAAAGGTGCAAGGGTACTATCTGTTACAAATGTAGTAGGATCATCAATAGCTAGAGAATCAGACGATGTTTTTTATACTTGGGCAGGTCCTGAGATATCAGTTGCTTCTACAAAAGCTTACACTACACAAATAGTTTCGCTTTATATGATTGCACTTGATTTTGCTATAAAAGCAGGGACAATAGACAAAGAGACTTATAAAAATATAATAGATAATATGCTGAAATTACCAGAGTGTGTACAGAGCGTACTGGATAAATCAGAAAGTATAAAAGATATTGCAAAATCTATGATAAACAAAAATAATGCGTTTTACTTGGGAAGAGGAGCAGATTTCTCACTATCTCAAGAAGGTGCTTTAAAGTTAAAAGAAATATCTTATATACATGCAGAAGCATTCGCAGCTGGAGAGTTAAAGCATGGAACAATTGCTTTAATAGAAGAAGGAACTCCAGTGGTAGCCGTATCTACACAAGATACACTACTAGAAAAAATGGTTTCTAACGTACAAGAAGTAAAAGCAAGAGGTGCGTTTGTAATATCAATAGCCAAAGAAGGAAACAATTTAATTGAAGGCGTATCGGACAGGGTAATATATATACCAAAGATATCTGATTTTTTAGCACCGGTAGTAGCAGTTGTGCCAATGCAAATATTAGCATATCATGTATCAGCACTAAAAGGATTAGATGTAGATAAGCCAAGAAATCTTGCTAAATCAGTAACTGTGGAATAAAAAAATATAATAAGGAGATGCTTATAGCATCTCCTTGTTAAAAAAACACTTTTTTTTACTTTTTTGTCCTTATCTGTTGACATATTGCCCAATTAAGTATATAAAAGTATAGTAGGAGTTTGTACTCATTTATAAATTTTCTAATGAAGTGGTTAATAAAATTTATAAATGTTATAAAGTTTATAAATGAAGACAAACCAATAGCAGGCAATCCTAAGTGGGATTGATAGAGATGATAAAAATAAAATCAGTTTAAAAGTTACAGAGGAGAACAATTATGCCGAGAATAAGAGTAAAAAAGAGCGGACCATTGAAAGGGTCAATAAAAATAGATGGAGCAAAAAATGCAGTACTTCCAATAATAGCAGCAACATTATTAGCTAATGGAAAGTGTGTTTTAAATAGTGTTCCAAATTTAAGAGATGTTCATGTTATTTCAGATTTATTGAGATATCTAGGGGCAGAAATAGAATATAAGGACAATGTACTTACTGTAGATACAAGTAACATAAATACTTATGAGGCTCCTTATGAGTTAGTAAAGAAAATGAGAGCTTCTTTTTTGGTTATGGGTCCACTACTAGCTAGATTTAATCATACGAAAATTTCTATGCCAGGTGGTTGTGCAATTGGAACTAGACCAATAGATTTACACTTAAAAGGATTTAAAGCACTAGGTGCTACAATAGAAATGGATCATGGATTTGTAGAAGCTAGAACTGATTCGTTGAAAGGAAATAAATTATATTTGGATTTCCCTTCAGTAGGAGCGACTCAAAATATAATGATGGCTTCTGTTTTAGCAGAAGGTGTAACTACAATAGAAAATGCAGCTGAAGAACCTGAAATAGTTGATTTAGCTAACTTCCTAAATGAAATGGGAGCTTCTGTAAGAGGTGCAGGTACAAACACTATAAAAATAAAAGGTGTAAAAGAACTTCATGGAGCAGAGCATACAATAATACCAGATAGAGTGGAAGCCGCAACATATATGGTAGCAGCAGCGATGACAAAAGGTGATGTAGTATTAGAAAATGTTATAATTGACCATTTAAAACCAGTGATCGCAAAACTTAGAGAAGCTGATGTTACAGTAGAAGAAGGAGAAAACTCTATTAGAGTAATAGGACCAGAAGCTATAAAACCTATTGATGTAAAAACTCTACCACATCCTGGTTTTCCAACTGATGCACAGGCACAATTTATGGCTATGTTGACAGTTGCAGATGGAACAGGAGTTGTGATTGAGACTGTATTTGAAAACAGATTTATGCATGTGACTGAATTCAATAGAATGGGTGCTAATATTAAAATAGATGGGAGAAGTGCCGTTGTAAATGGTGTTAAGGAACTTGTGGGAGCAGATGTGACTGCAACTGACTTGAGAGCAGGAGCTGCACTGATTTTATGTGGATTAATAGCAGAAGGTACTACAAATGTTGGAGAGATATATCACATACAAAGAGGTTATGTTGATATCGACAAAAAATTTAGAGCTTTAGGTGGAGATGTTAGCATCGTAGAAGACTAAATAATAATAGTTTTTTGGAGGAATGTTATGGCTGGAATGGATATAGGAATAGATTTAGGTACTGCCAATGTTTTGATAGTGGCAGATGATAAAGGCGTTGTACTTAGTGAGCCTTCAGTGGTTGCTGTTGATAATAGAATACATGAAGTCATTGCTGTTGGAAACGAAGCTTATAAGATGATAGGAAGAACACCAAAAGATATAGAAGCAATAAGACCTATGATGAATGGCGTTATTTCAGATTATGATAATGCTGAAAGAATGTTAAGAGGTTTCATAGAAATGATAGGTGAAAAAAAAGGCATGGGAAAAATTGTGATGCCTAGAATTATGGTTTCAATACCTACAAATATTTCAGATATTGAAAAAAAGGCTGTAGAAGACGCTACAAAGCAAGCTGGTGCTAGAGAGGTACTTTTAATTGAAGAACCTGTTGCAGCTGCTATTGGTGCGGGAATAGATATAACAGTTCCAGGTGGTCACTTGGTAGTAGATATCGGAGGAGGAACTTCTGATGTTGCAGTGATATCTT
This sequence comes from Peptostreptococcus faecalis, assembly GCF_900240845.1. Taxonomy (GTDB): domain Bacteria; phylum Bacillota; class Clostridia; order Peptostreptococcales; family Peptostreptococcaceae; genus Peptostreptococcus; species Peptostreptococcus faecalis. The sequence continues at coordinate 71,325 of NZ_OERU01000005.1, read as the reverse complement.
TAGGAGGAACTGTAATTAGTAAGTCTATAAAGATTGGTGGAAGTAGATTTGACCAAGATATAATAAGATATATTAAAAGGAATTATAATGTAATTATTGGTGAAAGAACTGCTGAAAAAATTAAAAAAGATGTAGGTTGCGCTTATAGAAGACAAGAAGAAAGATTTATTAAAATTACGGGTCGTGATCTTACAAACGGTCTTCCAAAGTCAATTACAGTAAGCTCAATTGAAATAATGGATGCAATGAGCGATAGTATTAATCAAATAATAAACTTAGTGGTAAAAGTGTTACAAGACACTCCACCGGAGTTATCATCAGATATTGCTGAATCTGGAATTATGTTGACAGGTGGTGGAAGTCTGTTGTATGGAATGGATAAAAAAATATCAGAAGTAACAGGATTGAGGGTGAAATTAGCAGAGGATCCTATAAGTTGTGTTGCTTTGGGAACTGGGATTGCTCTAGGTTCAGTAGAATTATTAGAAATAGCAGGAACAGTTTAATATATATAAGTAAATTACAAAATACTATTAAATTTTAAGAGTAATCATGAAAAATATTGACTTTTTAATTTAATGGTGTTAGTATGTTATAGAAAACAATTTAATAAAATCTTGATTTACCTTATCAAGAGTGGCAGAGGGACAGGCCCTATGAAGCCCGGCAACCGAATTTTACGGTGCTAAATCCTACAAGAAATTTTCTTGAGAGATGAGGTTAGCTAATATTATATAAATAATAGCCTCTTCATTTTTATGGAGAGGTTTTTTATAATTTGACTAAATAAGGTGAAGAACAAGACGAAAGAAGTAATATATATTTTTAGAGGAGAAATTAAATTATGGAAAGACATTTATTCACGTCAGAATCGGTAACCGAAGGTCATCCAGATAAATTATGTGATCAAATATCAGATGCAATTTTGGATGAATTAATTAAAAAAGATCCTAATTCTAGAGTAGCTTGTGAAACTGTAGCTACAACAGGCTTAATTTTAGTTGCAGGAGAAATATCTACAAATGCATATGTTGATATCCCTAAAATAGTAAGAGAAACTGTGGAAGGTATAGGATATGTTAGAGGAAAATTCGGATTTGATGCAGTAAATTGTGGTGTTCTTACTGCAATAGACGAGCAATCATATGATATAGCAATAGGTGTAGATGAAGGTTTAGAAGCTAAATCTGGAGAAAAATCAGAAGACGAACTAGAAAATGTAGGTGCAGGAGATCAAGGTATAATGTTTGGTTTTGCGTGCAATGAAACGCCTGAGCTAATGCCATTACCTATTTCTTTGGCGCATAAATTATCTAGAAAGTTGACAGAAGTTAGAAAGTCTGGGGAATTAGAATACTTAAGACCGGATGGAAAGACTCAAGTAACTGTTGAATATGAAGGAGATAAACCTGTCAGAGTACATACAGTATTAATATCTGCGCAACATGATGTAAATGTTGAAAATGAACAGATCAGAAAAGACTTGATAGAAAAAGTAATAAAGGCAACTATTCCAGCAGAATTGTTAGATGATGAAACTTTATTCTATATCAATCCAACAGGTAGATTTGTTGTAGGAGGACCTCATGGAGATACTGGTCTTACTGGAAGAAAGATAATAATAGATACTTATGGTGGATACTCTAGACATGGTGGTGGGGCTTTTTCAGGAAAGGATCCAACAAAAGTAGACAGATCTGCTTGTTATGCAGCTAGATACGTTGCAAAAAATATTGTAGCGGCAGGTTTGGCAGATAAATGCGAAATAGAATTATCTTACGCAATAGGAGTTGCAAGACCGCTTTCTATTTTGGTTGATACATTTGGAACTGGGAAACTATCAAATGAAAAACTAGTGGAAATAGTAAAAGAAAACTTTGATTTAAGACCAGGAGCTATAATAAAAAACCTTGATCTTAGAAGACCTATATATAAGCAAACTGCAGCTTATGGACACTTTGGAAGAACAGATATTGATCTACCATGGGAAAGATTGGATAAAGTTGAAAAGCTAAAAACTTATTTATAGATTAAATATTTATACATAAACCATGATATTTGGGGTTAAAATTAAATGATAACAAGTAAAAAGCTCAGCTATTAGCTGAGCTTTTTTTGTTTGTCATATGCTATTAAAATAAATATTTATATATATTATGCACTTAGTTTTTCACTATCACGTTTTTTAATATTTTTATATCCAATTAATAGTAATGGGATAATTATAAATATCCAGTTAAATATTCCTAGGAATTTGTAAGCTACTTGAACAACCCACATTAGACCTTGAAGAGAAACCAAATAACATGCAAGCAGTGCTATTACAGATATTATTGTTTTTCTTAGTATTGGACTTTTCATATTTGTCAATACATATGGATTTAATCTTTCTACTAATCCAAATATAAATCCTACAGCAGTAGTTATTAGTGCTAGGAATAAAAGTATAGGATAAAGAATAGCTAATATAGGAATATCTAGGTGATTTACTATAAATATTGTAGGGAGCTGTCTTGCTGCTTCATTTGTATATATTTCAGGCATGCCTGCGAATATAAGTAGGCAAATACCCATAAGCATGAATAAATTTAAAAACATTCCCAACGTCATAGCACCCTTTGCTTCTTCCTTATGTATAGCACCCTTAAAAGATGACGCGACTCCACCAATTGCACTAATTTGAAAACCAGCGTATGTAAGAGCCCATAGAAAAGCATTTCCAATGTTTCCAGGGATAGTTCCTTTTGCATCACCTAATACTGACCATTTAGTAGCGTTTGGATTTACATATCCCTCTGACATTAGCTTTCCTATTTGAGGGGCAAATTTAATAACTCCTGCAACTAAAACTATTGATAAGATTAAAATAATTCCAATAGTCATAATAACTGCATTTTTTCTAACAACCTTTTCTCCGAATACACAGAGAAGAGTGACTATTACAAGCATCAATATCGAACCGAATACAACCGGTAAATTCAAATATTGATTAGCCAAAAGTCCTCCAGTTGCCAAAGTGGCAGCAGTCGCTGATATTGTAGTGACTACAATACTGACATCCATACCTAGCCTTAATACAAATGATAGTTTGCTAGGTGTTTTATCATAAGCTTCTTTTGACCATGCGCTGTAGTTCCACTTATCGGTTTGTCGAGCAGTTTCAAGTCCAACATAATAAGTAACGGCTATAATTACAAAAGAAATAATAGGCATAAACACTCCAAACCAACCGTGGTTTGCAAAATACTGAAGTTCTTGAGTTCCAGATGCAAATCCTGCTCCACAGTGAGTAGAGAACCAAACGGTTGCGGTCCCGACACTTACACCAGTGAGATATTTGTTACTTTTTTTCATGGTAAAATCCTCCTTATTAAGATAGTTTTTCATGGATAAAAAATAATCCATTTATTGCATTATAACATAAAAGATATAAAAATCTATAAAATAACAAATAAAAAGTATACAATATTCAAACTACAGAAAAAATTAAAGACAATTTGGATTTATAGGAATATAAAAAAATATAAATAAACCTAAAAACCTTTTAAATAAACAGTTACGTTAAAAAAATTGTATTAAATTTTTGATAAAATTATCTTTGAAATTGTATAAAACTATGTTATATTATTAATAAGTATTCGCTCAATATTGAATATTCGAGCAATTTATCTTATAAACATTTTTTTAAAACTAGGGAGGCTTTGATATGAAGGGATTTGCAATGCTAGAAGTTGGTAAGGTTGGTTGGATAGAAAAAGATAAACCAGTGTGTGGACCTTTAGATGCTATAGTAAAGCCTATAGCTCTTGCTCCTTGTACATCAGATGTACATACTGTATGGGAAGGTGCAGTTGGAGAAAGACATGACATGATTTTAGGTCATGAGTGTTGTGGAGAAGTTGTTGAAGTCGGTGAACTTGTAAAAGATTTTAAACCGGGCGATAGAGTTTTAGTTCCTGCAATAACACCAGACTGGAATTCTCTTGAAGCTCAAGGTGGATATTCAATGCATTCTGGAGGTATGCTAGCAGGATGGAAATTCTCTAACTTTAAAGACGGAGTATTTGGAGAATATTTCCATGTAAATGATCCTGATGGAAATATAGCTTTGCTACCTAAAGAAATAGAACCTGAAGAAGCTTGTATGCTTTCAGATATGGTACCTACAGGATTCCATGGTGCAGAATTAGCAGATGTTCAATTTGGAGACGAAGTACTTGTAATCGGTATAGGACCAGTTGGTTTGATGTCAGTAGCAGGTGCGAATCTTAGAGGTGCTTCAAGAATATTCGCAGTTGGAAGTAGACCTGTGTGTGTAGAAGCTGCAAAGTTCTATGGAGCAACTGATTTTGTAAACTATAAAAATGGACCTATTGCAAAGCAGGTACTAGAAATGACTGGTGGAGCAGGAGTAGACAAAGTAATAATTGCTGGTGGAACAGTAGATACTTTTGCAGAAGCAGTAGAATGCTTAAAGCCAGGTGGTAAAATTGGTAACGTGAACTATCTAGGCTCAGGTGATAATGTAAAAATACCAAGAGTTGAATGGGGCGTTGGAATGGGGCACAAGCAAATACAAGGAGGTCTTATGCCAGGTGGAAGACTTAGAATGGAAAAATTGGCTAAACTTGTAGTATGCGGAAAGCTTGACTTATCTAAGCTTATAACTCATAGATTCGAAGGTTTTGAACACGTAGAAGATGCGTTATTCCTAATGAAAGACAAACCTGTAGATTTAATAAAACCAGTAGTTAGAGTAAATAAGTAGAATAAATGAGCAAATTTGTTTAACATTTCAAAAAAATAAAAATTAATAAGTGTATAAAATTAAGAATACAAAAGGATATAGGTTTTACAATAGAGTAAATCCTATATCCTTTTTTTGTATATATTTTAAAATTTAATGGAATCAATTATTTTTACGAAACATATTGGCTTGTGATATAATTGTGATATTGAAATAGATGAATATTGATAGGATATTTAAAAATTGAATTTAAAATAGGGGTGTATTTAATGAAAATATTAGTTGTATCAGGTTTTTTAGGAGCTGGAAAGACGACATTTATTGAGAATTTGATTAAAAAAGAAAATCGTGACATAGTAGTACTGGAAAATGAATACGGAGAAGTAGGAATAGATGGTGACTTATTGAAAAAAGAAGATATTAATATATGGGAGATGACAGAAGGATGTATTTGTTGTTCTATGGAGTCTAATTTTGCAAATTCTGTTCTAACTATATCAAATACAGTATCTCCGGAATTTTTAATAGTAGAACCTACAGGAGTTGGTTATCTTAGTTCAGTGATGAATAATATCAAAAAAGTTGAATATGACAGAATAAATATACTAGAACCTATTACTATAGTAGATGCTACGAGTGTAGATAGATATTTAGAAGAATTTAGAGATATATTTATAGATCAGATAGAAAATTCAAGAAGAATAGTAATATCAAAGGTATCTGCAGTAGATAAAGAAAAAATAATAGAAATTAAATCATTAATACATAATATAAATGAAAAAGCACAAATTTTTAGTGAAGAATATGAAATATATGATGATATTTGGTGGGAATCTATTTTAGATCAAATGTGGAACGGCAGCAATTTACAGATAAAGGAAGATAAAAATTCGCTAGGAATAGAAAATATTGGATTTACAGGGCTTGAGTTCGATGATTTAAATAAATTTCAAGAATATATGAGTGCTGTAATGCGAGGTAGATTTGGAAACGTAGTAAGGGCAAAGGGATTTCTTCCTATTAATGGTGTATGGGCAAAGATAGACATAGTAGATAAAACATATACTTTAGTAGAGAGTGAAGTTATGTCTGAATCAAAATTGATATTAATTGGTAAAAATTTAAAGAAAGAGGAATTAAAAATACTTTTCGGTAATAAAAATAAAAAATGACTATAAAGCACTAGGAGGCAATTTTATGGAAAAATTTGAGGGAACTGTAGTTGATATTATCTACTCGAATGATTCAAATGGATACACAGTAGCAAGATTAAAAATTGAAGATGATAAGGAAATCATAACTGGATGTATGCCTGGTATTGCCTCAGGAGAAAACATTGAAGTAGAAGGAAGTTGGAATATACATGAAACATATGGAAGACAATTCAATGTAGAGTCATACAGGGTAGTAATGCCGTCAAGTATTAGCGGGATATTGTCTTTTTTATCTTCTGGTGTAATAACAGGTGTTGGTGAAAAAATGGCAAAAAAAATAACTGACAAATTTGGAATACAAACACTTGATATAATACAGAACTCACCTGAAGAATTGCTGAAAATAGACGGAATAGGACCAAAAAAATTAAAACCTATAATAGAAAGCTATAACGAAAATATGGGTGTTAAAAATGTAATAGTAGCATTATCCCCATTTGGAGTAAGTCCAAAACTTAGCATGAAAATATACAAAAAATATGGAATGAGATCAGTTGATGTAGTCAGGAGTAATCCATATCAATTAATTGATGATGTAGTTGGAATAGGTTTTAAGTTGGCAGATGAAATAGCCATGAACTCTGGAATTGAAAAAGACTCTAAATATAGAATAGAACAAGGTGTAATGCATGTATTAAAGAATGCTATAAATAGTGGACACACTTTTTTACCAGAGGAGATAGTTGAAAAAGAAGCGGTAAATCTACTTGGAGTTGATATGAATTTTATTGATGAAAGTATATATGAGCTTGCAATAGAAAGAAAAATTATTATAGAAAAATATGGAGATGTAAATATTATTTACTTGGCAAGATATCATAGGGCAGAAGTCGATGTATGCACAAATATTATAAAACTTTGTGGGTCACAGCATAGAGATGTAATGATTGATATTGAAAGAGAACTTGAAGAATTTCAAGAAAATGAAAATATATTTTTAGCAAATGCTCAGAAACAAGCGGTTAGAGCTGCTTTTGAAAATGGAATGATGGTACTTACTGGAGGTCCAGGAACGGGAAAGACGACTACTATCAACACCATAATTAATCTTTTTAAAATAAATAACAAAAAAGTTCTTCTAGCTGCTCCAACAGGTAGAGCTGCCAAGAGAATGAGTGAAACAACAGGCGAGGAATCAAAGACAATACATAGACTGCTTGAAATGGCTTTTGATGCGGATGATAGAGTTATTTTTGTCAAAAATGAAGAAGAGAAAATAGAAACAGATGTAATAATAGTAGACGAGGCATCTATGATTGATATTTTCCTAATGGATAGTTTATTAAAAGCAATAGATCTAAATACTAGGTTGATACTTGTCGGTGATGCAGATCAGCTGCCTTCAGTAGGGGCTGGAAATACCTTAAGAGATATAATTTCATCAGGTGTTGTAACTACAATTGAATTGACAGAGATATTTAGGCAAGCTCAAGAAAGTGATATAGTCGTAAATGCCCACAGAATAAATAAAGGATTAGATGTTGTGGCTAATCAAAAAAACAGTGACTTTTTCTTTATAAATAGAGATAGTGAAGAAGGTATTGTAAACGAAATAAAAAGTTTAGTTGATGGAAGGTTATCATCATTTTATAAGATAGATTCTCTGAAAGATGTACAGGTATTATCACCTATGAGAAAAGGTGGAGTAGGAGTGCAAAACTTAAATACAGAACTTCAAAAAGTTTTAAATCCGCATAAAAATGACAGACAAGAAGTAGAATTTATGAAAAGAGTTTTTAGAGTAGGCGACAAAGTGATGCAAATTAAAAACAATTACTCCAAAAAATGGGAAGATGAAAAAAGCAGTGAAGTAGGAGAAGGTGTTTATAATGGGGATATAGGATATGTATATCATATAGATAAGATGAATAAATCAATGTATTTGCTTTTTGATGAACATAAAATATTTAAATACAAGTATGACGAGTTAGATGAAGTTGAGCACTGTTTTTGTACAACTGTTCATAAAAGTCAGGGAAGTGAGTTTCCAGTAGTGATAATGCCTATGTACTGGGGGCCTCCGATGCTTTTGAGTAGAAACTTACTGTATACAGCCGTAACTAGAGCAAAGAAATTAGTTGTAATAGTAGGAATGAAAAAGTATTTAGACTACATGATTTCTAATAATCAAAACAATGATAGGTACTCGAATTTAGGATATAAATTGAGTACATTTAAAATAAATAATATTATTGAATAGATAATATTATTTAACAGATAAGACTCTGAATAAAATAATATCATTAATCGAATAATATAGTTGGAATGAATGTATTATTTAGATAAGATCTGCCTTATATATGTGAATCTTAGGAGGCATACTTTGAATATAAGTGATTTTTTAAAAATTATAATGGAAATTGTATACCCGCAAAATTTGAATTGCATATTTTGTGATATGCCCATCGATAAAAAGAATAAGTATTCTATTTGTAAAAGCTGTTATGAAAAACTGATAATAATAAAAAATTCATGTCCAAAATGTGGCAAGCCAAGTATAAACTTAAATTTAGATGAGGATTTGGAAATTGAAAGTTGTGGTTTTTGTAAAAATAAAAGATTCTTATTTGATAAAAATATTTCCTTTATAGAGTATGATGAGTTTTCAAAGAAATTTGTGTTTGGTTTGAAATATTCAATGAAAACTTATCTATCAAGAATAATTGCAGATATAATGGCGGATATTATCCAAAAAAATTATAAAGAATTGATATACGATTGTGATTGCATAACATTTGTACCTTTGAGTGAAAAAAGAGAAAAAGAAAGAGGATTTAATCAGTCAGAAAAGATTGCAAAATATCTTTCAAAAAAACTAGAAAAAGAAGTCTATAAATTGATTCTTAGAAAAAGAGATACAAAAAAACTGTCTAAACTAGATATGAGAGATAGAAAAAAAGAATTAAGGGATGCTTTTGTTATAAATGAAAATTTTAATGAAAAAATAGCGGATAAAAGCATAATACTAGTTGATGATATTTTTACTACAGGTGCTACAGTGAATGAAATTACATATAAATTAAAGTTAAAAGGGGCAAAAAATGTTATAGTATTGACTTTTTTAACAGGAAAATACATAAAGAATGTTGACAATTAAATAATATAAATATAAAATTATAGAGGTGTTTAGGTTTGTGATTGAAAATCCAAGCCAGTCGCGGGCAAAAGGATCCACGTAAGCGACTTCTAAAAATAGAAGAGTGAGCATGGCGCGGCTTAGAAGTAAGACCTGCCGAAAAAATCGAGAGGATTAGTAGTGCGGCGACCCCAAAGCGAACGTTCCAGCAGGCGAGTGTGGGGGCAAAGATCAGGTCAACTAAACATTTTATTAAAGGCTGATATACAAGAAATCTTGTAAGTCGGCCTTTATTTTTTGATAGTGGTAATGTAAGTTAATAATAAACCATATTATGATAAAGATAATTAGTATTATATTATTTCTAATTTAGATATAGAAATTTAATTAATATTACTAGAGTTTTTAAAACTATAAAGTTGTATAACTTAGTTTGAATTGTGGAATTAAAAATATTTTATACACATGCGAGTATATATGGATTAATTGGTGTGTTCAAATTACTACATATGTGATAAAATAAGCTATATATGAAGAAATTCGAAAAATAAGGGAGAGATGTAGATGAGCTTTTTAGAGAGCATATTCAATAGAGCAGATAAAAAAGATTTAAAGCAATTTAATAAAATTGTTGATAAAATAGATGGTGTAGCCGATAAATATTCGGCAATGACTGATGAAGAACTTAAGTCGATGACATCAGTATTTAAAGAAAGGTTAGCGAATGGAGAAACACTAGATGACATATTAGTGGATGCATTTGCCGTAGTCAGAGAAGTTTCTACAAGAATTTTAGGTATGAGACACTTTAGAGTACAGTTGATAGGTGGAATTGTACTTCATCAAGGTCGTATAGCTGAGATGAAAACAGGTGAAGGTAAAACTCTAGTGGCTACTTGTCCAGTGTACTTAAATGCACTTGAGGGAAAGGGCGTTCACGTAGTTACTGTCAATGACTACTTGGCAAAGCGTGACCGTGATCAGATGGCTAAAATATACGAGTTCCTAGGTCTTACTGTAGGTGTAATTGTACATGGTCAGTCTCCTGATAATAGAAAAAAACAATATCAGTGTGATATAACATATGGAACAAATAACGAATACGGATTTGATTATCTAAAAGATAACATGGTAATTCATGAAGAACAAATGGTACAAAGGGGACTAAACTATGCAATAGTCGATGAGGTCGATTCAATATTAATAGATGAGGCTAGAACTCCTCTAATTATTTCAGGGCCTGGAGATAAATCTACACATCTTTATTCAGATGCAGATGTATTTGTTCTTACTCTAGATGAAAATGACTATGAAAGAGAAGAAAAAGATAAAGCGGTAGCTCTGACAGAAACAGGTATAAAAAAGGCAGAGGTATATTTCAATGTAGACAATATCACTACAATGGAACATACAGAGCTTTATCACCATATAAATCAAGCACTAAAGGCACATACAATAATGAAAAAAGATGTTGATTATGTAGCCAAAGACGGTGAGATAGTAATAGTAGATGAATTTACGGGAAGATTGATGTTTGGTAGAAGGTACTCAGATGGTCTTCATCAGGCAATCGAGGCTAAGGAAGGTCTTACAATTCAGAGAGAGTCTAAGACTCTTGCCACTATAACATTCCAGAACTACTTTAGAATGTATAAGAAATTATCTGGTATGACTGGTACAGCAAAGACAGAAGAAGAAGAATTCAAGTCAATATATAAAATGGATGTATTCCAAGTACCTACAAATAAACCTCTAATTAGAGAGGATTTAGCCGATGTAGTATATGCAAATCAACTTGCTAAATTCAAAGCAGTTGCAGCAGATATAGTTGAAAGACATGCTAAAAATCAACCAGTGCTAGTAGGTACTGTGTCTATCGAAAAATCAGAATTTTTATCAGCTATCCTTACTGAACAAGGTATAGAACACGAAGTCTTAAATGCAAAGCATCACGATAAAGAAGCGGAAATAATCGCGCAGGCAGGTAGATTGGGTGCCGTTACTATAGCTACAAATATGGCTGGTAGAGGTACAGATATATTACTTGGAGGAAATCCTTCATTTAAGGCTCTAAGAGAGATGAAGAGACTAAACTTCACTGACGAAATGATAAATAGAGTCAACTCTGCAAATGAAGTTGCAGGTGTAGAAGAAAATGAAGAATATGATGCTGCTAGAAAAACATATAAAAAATTATATGAAGAATTCAAAAAGCAGACTGATATAGAACAAGAGGAAGTACTTGCAGCAGGAGGTCTTTGTATACTGGGAACAGAAAGACATGAGTCTAGAAGAATAGACAATCAGTTAAGAGGTCGTGCTGGTCGTCAAGGAGATCCAGGTGCATCAAGGTTTTATATAGGTCTAGATGATGATCTAATGAGATTATTTGGAAGCGAAAGAGCTCAGAACATCTTGACTAAATTAGGTATGGATGATGAGACACCTATAGAGCATAGAATGCTTACAAAATCTATTGAAAATGCACAAAAGAAGGTAGAAGGTAAAAACTTTGCAATCAGAAAGCATGTCTTAGAATATGATGATGTAATGAACAAGCAGAGAGAAATAATATACAAAGAAAGAAAAAGAGTTCTTTCTGGAGAAAGTTTACAAGATCAAATTCAATCTATGATGAGAGAAGTTATTACTGATGGAGTAGATGAATACACTGATGAAAAAGATAGCTTTGATTATGCAGGATTTAGAGCTCACTTATATCACAAGTTCTTGCCAGGTGGTGTGATAGATGATATAGACTATTCTAAGATGAGTTCAGCTGAAGCTTTAGAGGCAACTTATGATAGAGTATTAGAATTATATAATGAAAAAGAAGAATTTATCGGTTCTGATAGAATGAGAGAAGTAGAAAGAATAATACTTCTGCAATCTGTAGATAATCACTGGATTGATCATATAGATGCGATGGATCAGTTACGTCAAGGTATCGGGCTTAGAGCTATAGGTCAGATTGACCCTGTAATAGCTTATAAGATGGAAGGCTTTGAGATGTTTGATGATATGAACAAACTTATAAGAGAGGATACAGTTGCATACTTGTTTAATATACAAGTAGAAGTACCTGTCGAAAGAAAGGCCGTCGTAGATGTTGAAAATTTACAATCACCAGATACTGAAGGAAAGGATGAAGCTACAACAAAAGTTAATCCTGAACAGAAGGTAGGAAGAAATGATCCATGCCCATGCGGAAGCGGTAAAAAATATAAGAATTGCCACGGTAAATAAATAGTAAAAAAGAAAAATTGGTGCTGACAATATGAAATAAACTATTTGTCAGTACTTTTTTTCTAAATAAACATTAAAAATACGTTATAAATATTGGGAGATTTTATGCGTAAAGATACAATAATATAGGGGGGAATTTCCATGGATATTAATATGCTAGAAAGTATTATTATAAATATCGATACGCCAGCCTTTATATCAAATGAAAATGAAGAAATAGTCTGTAAAAATTATCATGTTAAGTATGTATTTCAACATTTAGATATGGATGAAATTTCTAATGCAAATCAATTGGAATTGAATGTGATAAATGTTGAAAACAATGATATAAAGCAGTTTGAAATAGGAGATACTTCTTTAACAGGATTTTGGTATAATGTGGTGCTAGATGACGGTTCGCGTTGCAATTTGTATATTTTTGATAGAACATTTACATCAGACAGGCAAATTTCAAATGTAATGGAGCATATTGACGAAGTAATAGTGATATTCGATGAAAAAGGAGTAATCCGAAGAATGAATGCTATATGTGATCAAATACTTCCATTTAAAAGAAAAGATGTTATTGGGAAAAATATAAATCAACTGGTTGAAGAAAAAAAGGTTTCGGACCCAATAATTACTAAGATGATAAATGCAAAGAAAAAAGTATACAAAGAAATAACATATCCAAATGGAAAAGTGATTTCTTATACTGCGATACCAATTACAAGAGCAAATGGAACATTGAAAGGTGGAGTGCTGACAGGAAGGGATGTATCTAGATTAATAAATTTAGCAAAGCTTTCTGGTGGAATGAATAAAGATGACGCTAAAGAAGAAGAGGTAGAGTACATCAGTGTTAGTGAAAAAATAGACAAAATAAAAAAGATAATAACTAGAGTAGCACCCTCAGATGCACCAGTGTTTATTATAGGAGAGTCTGGAGTCGGAAAAGAAATAATAGCAAGGAGTGTTTGGTCAAATAGCTACAGAAAGAAAAATACATTCGTTGCAATAAACTGTGCTTCTATTCCATCGGATCTTATAGAATCAGAGCTGTTTGGATATGAAAAAGGAGCTTTTACAGGAGCAAACAAAGAAGGAAAAAAAGGTCTAATTGAAGCCGCAGATGGAGGAACGTTATTTTTAGATGAAATAGGAGAGTTACCTCTTGAAACTCAAAAAAAACTTCTTAGGGTAATACAAGAAAATGCTATTATGAGAATAGGTGGAATAAAAACAAAAAAAGTAAATGTAAGATATATTTGTGCAACAAATAAGACAGTGGAAGAGTTAAAAAATCCTAGAATTTTCAGACAGGATTTATACTATAGACTGAATGTAATACCTTTGCTAATTCCACCTCTTAGAGAGAGAAAAGAAGATATATTACCTATTGTATATTACTATATAAATTTATTTAATGAGCGCTACAATAGAAATATACAGTTGTCAGAGGAAGCTGAGAAATTACTTTTAGAAAATGAGTGGAAAGGTAATATAAGAGAGTTAAAAAACATGGTAGAAAGATTAGTTATACTATCTGCGCAAGAAATGATTTTTCATGAGCAACTTGAGAGGACGCTTACTTTAGGTAAAGAAAATAATGTGTCTACCATTGGGGATGAAAATAACCTAGGGAACACTGAACCTTCAGAAAAAATTAAAGTTGAAGGCATTATGAATATAGATGAAGCGCATAAAATAGTAGAACAAGAAATAATAAAGGCTGCTATTAAAAAGTATGGAAATGTTACAAAAGCAGCTCAAGCTGTTGGAATAAACCCTTCAACAATATACAGAAAAATAAAAAACGGACATATAAAAATTTAATAGAAGAATTATTTAAAAATGTGATTAATTACATAACTATTACAAGTAAAAAAATAAAAAAGTATATGGTATAAAAACAAAATAACCTTAATAATAAACTGGCATGAAATTTGCTTCTTAAATAAGTAAAGATAGATTTATCTTTATATTGTTTAAGGGGGGATAGAAATGAAAGAAAAATTGAAAAAAACCAGTATGTTGGCAACACTAGGAGCGGTATTTGGTGTAGCATCGGTATTATTTGGTTCTCACGCAGGTGGAGGATTTGCAACTGGTAACCAAGAAACTCAGTATTATGTTCAGTTTGGATGGACTGCTCCTGTAGCAGCAGTTTTGGCAATGCTTTTATTGACGCTTGCTCTTAGAGAAGCTATTGTAATGTACAATAACTTTGATTGCAAGAATTACAAGGAATTATTTGATGAATTATGGAGACCTTATACTAAATTGGAAATTACATGGGAAATTTACTACTATCTGATGGTAATAGTAGCTGTCAGTGCAGTAATAGCAGGTGCAGTAGCGGTATTTGAGACAATGGGAGTTCCCAAAGCTTTAGCTACATTAATCGTAGGAGCTGTTTTATTACTTCTTACTATATATGGTGCAATTGTTGTTTCAAGTGCTGCAGGTGTAATGTCAGTAGTTATAATAGTATGTTGCTTAGTCATATTTATAACGGGAATCAAACTTAAAACACCAGAAATTTCTGAAATATTTTCCAATAAAACATTTTGGGGAGGTAATATGTGGCAGCCGTTTCTGATGATATTTGTATATGCAGGATTCCAATCAGTGGTAATTCCATCATTAGCTGCAGCGTCAAGAGAACTTCTTAAAAATGAAAAGCAAGCAACAGCTTCTATGGCTATTTCATTTGTGATGAACGCAGTAGCATTATGTTTAGCAGTAACAATGCTGCTTGGTTGGTATAGTGAATTTACAGCAGCTGGTCAAACCACTCTTCCGACTCTTTATGTTGCTCAGAATACAGGACATGCAGGCATTACGATTGCATATCAAGTTTTGCTGTTCTTATGTTTGATATCTACTGGGGTCACTACAATTTTTGGATTAGTAAACAGATTTGAAGATAATAAAAAGCTGATGTTTATTAGAAAAAGAACATACAGAAGAGTATTTATAGCATGTGCTATAATGGTATTAGCAACATTAGCATCTCTTACAGGGCTTAGCAATATAGTGAAATATGGATATGGATACTGCGGTTACTTAGGTATAGCAGTAATTGTTATACCATTTTTAACAATAGGAGTGCACAAAAACAGAAAATTCAAAAGAGAAAATCCAGATCATAAATGGATAGCACAAAGAATTGAAGACGGAGAAATATCTAGTATATATGACGAAGAAGCTTAAAAAGCAAAGCAAATAATAATTTTTTGCAAAATGCAAATTAATTTGCTAAAAGCAAAAAAGTTATTAAATAAGGGAAAAAGGACTAGAAGGACATAAAAATAGTTAATTAACAAACAAAATGCTAAGTAATAAATAAAAATTAAATAAAAATGATAATTTTAAACGAGATTGTTTGATACAGTCTCGTTTTTTTTTGCATTTTGCAAATAAAAACACTATATAAAGGTGATATTTATCTAAAAAAACGAAAAAAATTATAAAAAAATAAAAAAAAATGTTTAATTTAAAAAAATATAATTTCATAAATGTTAAATAATAGGCTAACTTGAACAAATAAAAGATTTTTTTTTGAAAAAGATTTTTTTTGGCACGCAGTTTGCTTAATAATAGGCAAGAAGTAAAAAGTGCTTCTAATACAAAAGAGTATCATTAAATTTTTAGGAGGTAGAGTTATGTCAAAAACAGGATTGCCATTAGAAGGTGTAAGAGTAATTGAGTATGCAAACTTTGTTGCAGCACCAATTTGTGGAAGATTACTTGCTGACTGGGGGGCAGAAGTAATTAAAATAGAGCCAACTTTTGGTGACTCAATGAGAGTAGTAGGAATACAGTGGTGTTTCCCTGCTACAGAAGAAGAAAACCCAATGTTTGAAATAGAAAACGCTGGTAAGAAAGATATAGTAATTGATACTAATACAAAAGAAGGTGTAGAAGTAATTTACAAACTTCTTGAAGAAGCAGACGTTTTTTTAACTAATACTAGACAAAAAGCACTTGATAAGAGTGGACTTAATTACGAGGAAGTTAAAAAGAGAGCTCCTCACATTATATATGGTCACTTGCTAGGATATGGAGATAAGGGTCCAGCTAAGGATAATCCAGCGTTTGACTATACAGCTTACTTTGCTAGAGGTGGAGTAGCAATGAGTTTAATGGAAAAAGGAACTTCTCCTTGTAACCCGGTTGCAGGACTTGGAGATCACTATGCAGGAATGAGTTTAGCTGCTGGTATTTGTTCTGCATTATATAAGAGAAAAGAAACTGGTGCAGGTGAAAGAGTTACTGTTTCATTGTTCCATACTGCAGTATTCGGAATGGGTATAATGGTATCAGCTGCTCACTACGGTTACGAAATGCCAATAACTCGTCGTCAACCACCTAACCCACTTAATACTACTTATAAGTGTTCAGATGGTACATGGATTCAGATAGCATTCTTCCAGTATGATAAGTGGTTCCCTAATTTCTGTAACATGGTAATAGAAAGACCAGATCTAATAGGAAGCAAATACAGTACATTAAAGAGTGCAGTTAACTATATAGAAGAATTCGTAACAATGATGGAAGAAGAATTTATCAAAAAACCTTTCGAAGAATGGGCTGACAGACTACAGAGAGCTGGAATACCATACGAGAAACTTGCAACACCTTATGATGTATTACATGATGAACAGTGTTGGGCAAACGATTATTTAATCAAGCATACTTACGAAAACGGAAATGAAGGAGTTATATTTAATACTCCAGTAATGTTTACAGAAAATCCTAGAGGAGAATATGTTAGAGCTCCTAAGTTAGGTGAACATACAGAGGAAGTATTAAATGGTGTTGGAATTAGAACAGTTGAACTTGAAGAATTAAAGAACAAGGGGATTGTTAAAGGATTGTAAAATAAACAGTTTTGGAGGTGTTGGAAATGGAAGAAAAGAAGGATGCAAGAAAAGTTATAAATGATTTACTCGCAGAACAATATGCTAACGCATTTAAAGCTAAAGAAGAAGGTAGACCTGTAGGCTGGGCAACATCTGTATTTCCTCAGGAATTAGCAGAAATTTTTGACTTAAATTTATGTTATCCTGAAAACCATGCAGCCGGAGTTGCAGCTAAAAAAGAATCTTTAGAGCTTTGCGAATTAGCTGAAGATAAAGGATATTCAAATGATTTATGTGCATATGCAAGAACTAACTTTGGTGTGCTAATAAAGGGAAGATCTGATGCATTACCAATACCAGAACCAGATTTCTTATGCTGCTGTAACAATATATGTAACGAAGTTATCAAATGGTATGAAAATATAGCTAGAGAATTAGATATACCTCTAATAATGATAGACACTACATACAACTACGAGTATGAAGTATCTGACACTAGAGTTAAATATTTAAGAGGACAATTTGAAGAAGCTATCAAACAATTTGAAAAGATATCAGGAAAGAAATTCGATCCTGAAAGATTGACAGAAGTAATGAAAATTTCTTCAGAAAACGGTAACCTTTGGAAATATTCAATGAGTTTACCACAAGGAAATTTCCCATCTCCTATGAATGGTTTTGATCTATTCACATATATGGCAGTAATCGTTTGTGCTAGAGGAAAGAAAGAGACTACAGAAGCATTTAAATTACTAGTAGAATACTTAGAAGAAAATGCTAAAGAAGGAACGAGTTCATTTAGAGGTGAAGAAAACTACAGAATAATGATGGAAGGAATACCTTGCTGGCCATACATAGGATACAAGATGAAATCTTTGGCTAAAAAGGGTGTCAATATGACTGGTAGTGTTTATCCTCATGCTTGGGCATTACAATACGAAGTAAATGACCTAGATGGAATGGCAAGAGCATACAGTTCTATGTTTAACAACGTAAATATAGAAAAAATGGTTGAGTACAGAGTAAACTCTCTTATCGAAGGAGATTGTAACGGAGCTCTTTATCATATGAACAGAAGTTGTAAATTGATGAGCTTTATACAGTATGAAATGCAGAGAAGAGTTTATGAAAAGACAAAAATACCATATGCTGGATTTGATGGAGATCAAGCCGATCCAAGAAACTTTGCTGAAGCACAGTTTGAAACAAGAGTAGAAGGTCTAGTAGAAGTAATGGACGAAAATATGGCAAAAGGAGGAAAACAATAATGGCTCTAAATGAATTAATTTCAAAATTTGAATATGCTGCAAATAACCCAAAACAATTGATGAAGGATTATTTAGCTAGTGGAAATAAAGTAGTAGGTTGTGCTCCTGTTTATACTCCAGAAGAAATAGTACATGCATCTGGAATGATTCCAATGGGAATTTGGGGAGGACAGGTTGAACTAGAAAGTGCTAACCAGTATTTTCCTGCATTTGCATGTTCAATAATGCAATCAATAATGGAATATGGATTAAGAGGAAGCTACAATGGTTTGTCTGCAATAATAATTCCATGTATGTGTGATACATTGATTTGTATGACTCAAAACTGGAAATCTGGAGTTACTTCAATTCCAATGATACCTTTTGTTTACCCTCAGAATAGAAAAATACAAGCCGGTGTAGACTACCTAATAACTGAATTTGAAGGTGTAAAAAAGAAACTAGAAGATATATGTGGTCATGAAATAACAGAAGAAAGCATGGCTAAAAGTATAGATATATACAATGAGCACAGAGCTGTAATGAGAGAATTTGTAGAATTAGTTCCTGATTATTTAAATACAATTACTCCTTATATAAGAAACTGTGTAATTAAGAGTGGTCACTTCATGAAAAAAGAAGATCACACTGAATTAGTGAAAGAATTAAACAAAACACTTAAGGCTATGCCAAAAGAAAACTTTACTGGAAAGAAAGTTTTAGTAACAGGAATAATACTTGATTCTAAGGAAATATTAGATGTATTTGAAAGCAACAATATAGCAGTTGCGTATGACAATACAGCTCAGGAAAGTAGACAATTTATGACTCCTGTACCTGATGGTGACAATGCACTTGAAAGATTGGCTAGACAGTGGTCTAACATCGAAGGATGTACTCTTGCTTATGATCCATATAAGAAGAGAGGAAAAATGATTGTTGAAAATGTTAAGAGATTGGATTTAGATGGTGTAGTTTACGCTATGATGAAATTCTGTGACCCAGAAGAATATGATTATCCAATTGTAAAAATGGATTTAGATGGAGCAGAGATTCCTCACTTATACATTGAAACAGAACAACAGTCAACAAGTATAGAACAAATAAGAACAAGAATTCAAACTTTTGCTGATATATTAGCGTAAAAAATTAGACTTTGGAGGTTTAAGATGATATTTAAAAAAGAGCATGAATTAGTAAAAAAGTCTATAAAAGATTTTTGCCAGCGTGAATTATATGATACTGATTTAGCTGAAAACATGGATAGATATGGCGAAGAGATGCCTAAAGAGTTTATGGAAAAACTTTCTAGATATAAATTTTCTTGCCCGATAGTTCCTAGAGAATTTGGTGGAGCAGGAGCAGATTATGTATCTTATGCAATAATTATGGAAGAATTATCAAGAGCTGATGCATCTTGTGGTACATTCTTAACAGCAGGAGCTTCACTAGTGGCGCTACCTCTTGTAAACTTTGGAACAAAAGAACAAAAAGAAAAATACCTTAAGCCACTTGCAGAAGGAACTAAAGTAGGTGCATTTGGTCTTACTGAACCAGGTGCTGGATCTGATGCAGGTGCTACACAGACAACTGCACATTTAGAAGGTGATTACTACATACTAAACGGTAGAAAATGCTGGATAACAAATGCTCCTTTCTGTGACTTTGCAGTAGTATCTGCAGTTACAGAAAAAGGTAAGGGTACTAGAGGGATTTCTACTTTCATAGTTGAATCAAACTGGGAAGGTTTCTCAGCTGGTGCTCATGAAGACAAACTAGGAATCAGAGGTACTAGGACTTCAGATTTAATATTTGAAAACGTTAAAGTTCCTAAGGAAAATCTACTAGGAAAAGAAGGTAAGGGATTCAACGTAATGATGAACACTCTTGAAGCTGGTAGAATAGGTGTTGCTGCGCAGGCTGTAGGTGTTGCACAAAGTGCATTAGACGAAGCAGTTAAGTACACTAAGGAAAGAGTTCAGTTTGGAAAGACAATTTCTAAATTCCAGAACACTCAGTTTAAAATAGCTGAAATGGCTACTAAGATAGAAGCTGCAAGACTTTTAGTTTTCCAGGCGGCTCAGCTTAAGGATGAAGGACAGAGTCCAGCTTTAATGTCTTCTATGGCAAAATACTACGCTGCTGAGGTAGCAAATGAAGTTGCATACGTAGCACTACAATTACATGGTGGATACGGATATGTTAAAGATTATAGAATTGAAAGAATATTCCGTGATGCGAGAATACTTCCTATATATGAAGGAACTTCTCAAGTTCAGCAAATGATAATAGCAGGAAACGTATTAAAATAAGAAGGTGGTGTAGATTTTGAAGATCATAGTTTGTGTAAAACAAGTACCGGATACAACGGAAGTTAAGATAGATAAAGAAACGAACACACTGATAAGAGAAGGTGTGCCAAGTATACTAAATCCTGATGATGCAAACGCATTAGAGCAGGCTTTAACAATAAAAGATACATATGATAATGTTGAAATCACAGTATTATCTATGGGGCCTCCACAGGCAGATGTGATGTTGAGAGAATGTTTAGCAATGGGTGCTGATAATGCTATATTACTTACAGATAGAGCTTTTGGTGGATCAGACACATGGGCTACATCTAATGCAATAGCTGCTGCAATTAAGAAAATAGGAAACTACGACTTAATATTAGCAGGAAGACAAGCAATAGATGGAGATACTGCTCAGGTTGGACCTCAGATATCTGAAAAACTTGGAATTCCACAGGTTACATACGTAGAAGATTTAGAGATGAATGGAAAAACTTTAAGAGTTAAGAGACAGCTAGAAGATGGATATGAACTAATTGAAGTTGAAATGCCTGTTCTATTAACAGCAGTTAAAGAGCTTAATGAGCCAAGACATATGTATATAGATAAGATATTTGATGCATATAAAAAAGAAATTCCTTTTATGACAATAAATGATGTTGATATTACAACTACTGAAGTTGGATTAAAAGCTTCTCCAACTAGAGTATTCAAATCATTTACACCAGAAGTAAAAGGCAAGGGTGTAATACTTGAAGGAACTGAAAAAGAAGTTGCATCTAAATTAGTAGCGGAATTAAAGCAAGTACATATAATATAGTCATCGGTTTTGGGGAGAATAATATTATGGAGAGACAGGATATAAATCAGTACAACGACATATGGGTCTTTGCTGAACAGAGACAAGGAACATTAACACCAGTTGTTATAGAATTACTGGGAGAAGGAAGAAAATTAGCAGACGTAAAAGGAAAGAAGCTAAATGCAATACTAGTAGGAAATAATATAGAGCATTTAATTCCTGAATTAATTTCATATGGAGCTGAAACTGTATACGTTGCAGAAGGTGATTTATTAGAAAACTTCACTACTGACGCGTACACAAAAGTTATAGTTGACGCTGTAAATGAAATAAAACCAGAAATAATGCTTTTAGGAGCAACTCACATAGGTAGAGATTTAGCACCTAGAATAGCTTCTAGATTAAATACTGGTCTTACAGCAGACTGTACTAAACTAGAAATTGATGAAGAAGACGGAAAGATAAAACAGACAAGACCAGCATTTGGTGGGAATATAATGGCTACAATTATATGTCCAGACTCTAGACCTCAGATGTCAACAGTTAGACCAGGTGTAATGGACAAAGCTAAAAAAGATACTACTAGAGAAGGTGAAGTTGTAAGACTTGACTATGATCTAAAAGAATCAGACATCAGAACTAAGGTTTTAGAAGTTGTGAAATCTGCTCATGAAAAAGTATCTCTAACAGATGCAAACATAATAGTATCTGGTGGACTAGGATTAAAGACTGCCGACGGATTTAAGCTAATAGAAGAATTAGCAGATAAATTAGGCGGAGTAGTAGGTTCATCAAGAGCAGCTGTAGATTCAGGATGGATAGATAGAGCACATCAGGTTGGGCAGACTGGTGTAACTGTAAAACCAAACCTTTACATAGCTTGTGGTATATCAGGTGCAATACAGCATTTAGCAGGTATGAAGGAATCAGATATTATAGTTGCAATTAACTCAGATCCAGACGCTCCAATATTTAACGTAGCTGACTACGGAATAGTAGGAGATTTATACAAGGTAATACCAGAAATAATCAGTTCTATTGATTCAATAGAATAAAAAATATACAATTTATATTAATTTGGAAAAATATTATATGTGTTTGTTTAGGAGGAGAAAATGAGAATTTTGGCGTATCATGTTCAACCGTATGAAGTAAAGGCAATAGAAAAATGGTCTAACGATAATAATATAGAAGTTGTTATAAATAAAGGATTGATAACTGCAGAATCTATAGCAGAAGCTAAGGGATTTGACGGAATCACTACTCAACAAGTTATACCTGTAAATGATGAAGAAATATTTAAGACAATGAAAGATTTTGGATTAAATCAAATAGCTTCAAGAACAGCTGGTGTTGACATGTTTGACCTTGAAACTGCAAAAAAATATGGAGTAGCAATAACTAATGTACCTAGATATTCTCCAAATGCTATTGCAGAATTAGCTGTATCACATGCAATGCAGCTTTTAAGAAATGTTAAACACATCGAGACAGCTATGAAAAAAGGCGATTTCACATGGAATAAAGATCTTATTTCAAAAGAAATTAGAAGTTGTGTTGTTGGTATCATAGGAACAGGAAGAATAGGTGTAACAGCTGCAAAATTATTCAAGGGGCTAGGAGCTAAGGTAATCGGATACGATCAGATAAAAAATCCAGATGCAGAAGGTGTTCTTGAATACAGAGATAATCTAGATGATTTACTAAAAGAAGCAGATGTTATCTCTCTTCACTTACCATTAGTAGATAGTACATATCACCTAATCAATAAAGACAACATAAAGCTTTTGAAGAAAGATGCAATAGTAATCAATACAGGTAGAGGAGCTCTTGTAAACATAGATGATATTATAGAAGCTCTTGAAGAAAATAGAATAGCTGGAGCTGGTATAGACGTACTAGAGTGCGAAACTTTATATGTAAACCAGAATATTGATCTTGAAAAAATAAAAGGTACTTGTGTAGAAAAGTTGATGGAAATGGACAATGTTGTACTTACAGGACACTTTGCATTCTTCACTGAAACAGCTGTAGATAATATGGTATCAACTGCTTTGAACAATATCAAAAACAGCATCGAAACAGGAACTATTGAAAACTGTATGAACATGTAGTTTAAAAAGATGGAAATAAGGTATAAACTAAAATATAGTATATAAAAGTATTATAGTTATTGCTAAATATGAAATGCTATAAATTGACATTAAATAATGTTTTTTCACCATAGGGTGATAAGTAAATATGACCTTCTTAAAATTTTGACATAAAGATAGAAAGTACACGCCACTCACAAATGTGATGGCGTGTATTTTTATATTAAACTATATTTTTAAATATTTTAAAAAGAATAACAATTATAAAAATTTAGTTTTAATAATTAAGTTCGTAGTGAGTGGATTTTAATGGTATAATTAAAAATGCAAATAATTTAATAATAAATCATAGAAAATTTGAGAGCTTTAGTTATGGAGGAAGAAAATGATTAAAATTCAAGAGTATAAGGCCGAGCTTGAAAGCATCGTGTCAAAAGTAGGAGAGTTAGGTGTTTCCCTTTGACTTGGATAGTCTAAAGTCAAAAAAAACGGAAATAAATACAATGATGGAAGAACAGAATTTTTGGGATAATACCGAAAATGCTAATAAAATACTTAAAGAAAATAAAAAGATAACGGATTTACTAGAAGAATATGAACATCTGTTATTATCTACAGAAGAAATAGAAATATTGATACAATTGGGAGAAGAGGAAAATGACCCACAAGAAGTTGATGAAATTGAGACTTCGATAATTAATCAAATTAGTAAAACTAAACAGCATTTAGAAAATATGACATTTACTTTGTTGTTCAATGGTGAGTACGATTTTAATAATGCAATACTTTCTATTAATCCAGGAACTGGCGGTCTTGAAGCTCAAGATTGGGCCCAAATGCTGCTTAGAATGTATATAAGGTGGTCAGAAGACAAAGGTTTTAAAGTTGTTTTGTTAGACTTAATATCAGATCCTGCAGCTGGTATAAAGACCGCTACGATTTTGGTAAAGGGTGATAACGCATATGGATATTTGAAAAATGAAAAAGGTGTTCACAGGTTGATAAGAATGTCACCATTTGACTCTTCTGGCAAGAGGCACACATCATTTGCATCTGTGGATATAACTCCCGAGTTAGATGACGATATTGAAGTGGAAGTTAATCAATCTGATTTGAAGATTGATACGTATAGAGCTTCTGGTGCAGGTGGACAACACGTCAATACTACCGATTCAGCAGTCAGAATCACGCATATTCCTACTGGAGTGGTAGTCCAGTGTCAAAATGAAAGAAGTCAACATATGAACAGAGAGGTTGCAATGAAGCTTCTTACAGCAAAACTCATCCAATTAAAGGAAGAAGAAAACAAAGAAAAAATAGAAGACATACAAGGTCAATACTCTCAAATTACTTGGGGTAGCCAGATAAGATCATATGTTTTTCAACCATATAAATTGGTCAAAGATCACAGAACAAACACTGAACACACTAATGTAGATGCTGTAATGGATGGAGATTTAGATAAGTTTATGTATTCATCCTTAGAGCAGAATATAAAATAATATCAATATTTTGAAATTAAGGGGGAAAATTATGGGAATTAATGAGATTTTGATTTCAGAAATGGGTCTCAGAAAGAACCAAGTTGATAACACCATAAAATTAATAGATGAAGGAAATACTATTCCGTTTATAGCTAGGTATAGAAAAGAAATGACAGGAGAGCTAAGTGACGTACAACTTAGAGAATTTCATGAAAGATTAATGTATCTAAGAAATCTAGAAGCGAGAAAAGAAGATATAATTAGGCTTATTGATGAACAAGGTAAATTGACAGCAGAAATAGAAGAGAACCTAAAAAAAGCTAAAACTCTTCAAGAGGCGGAAGATATATATGCACCTTTCAAGCAGAAAAAAAGAACTAGAGCAACTATAGCAAGAGAAAGAGGGTTAGAGCTGCTTTCACACATGATACTTTTATCAAAAAATATTGATATATTAAAAGAAGCGGAGAAATTTATCGATTCTGAAAAAGGTATTGATGACATAGATATAGCTGTTTCAGGTGCAAAAGATATATTGGCTGAACTGATGAGTGATGATGCACAAATAAGAAAAAAAATAAGAAATGAAGCCTTACAAAGAGGTATAGTTTCATCTAAGGCAAAGTCAGAGGAAGATTCTGTGTACAGAATGTACTATGATTTTTCTGAAAGGGTAAAGGACATATTACCTCACAGAGTATTAGCAATAAATAGAGGTGAAAAAGAAGGCGTTTTAACAGTAAAAATAACAATAGATGATGAAGGTATGATAGATTACATAGCGGATCAATATATAAATGCCCAAAACCAAGGAAATGAAGAGTTGATTAGAGAAGTAGCTGTGGATGCGTATAAAAGACTAATTTATCCTTCTATTGAAAGAGAAATTAGAAATCATCTAACAGAAATTGGACAAGAAAGAGCTATTAAAGTATTTGGTAAAAATCTAAATGGACTTCTACTACAGCCACCTATAAAAGACGTTGTAGTAATGGGATTTGATCCAGCTTATAGAACAGGATGTAAAATAGCTGTAGTCGATAAAAATGGAAAGCTTTTAGATTTTACAACAGTTTATCCTACTAAACCTCAAAATAAGGTAGAAGAATCAAAAAAAATACTGAAAAGTATGATAGAAAAGTACGAAGTAGATATAATATCTATAGGTAATGGTACTGCATCTAGAGAGTCTGAAAAATTTGTAGCAGAAATGATTTCAGAAATTGATAGAAAAGTAAGCTACGTAATTGTAAATGAAGCAGGTGCCTCTGTATATTCGGCGTCAAAACTTGCAAACGAAGAACTCCCTGATATAAATGTTTCTATTAGAGGTGCAGTTTCTATTGCTAGAAGATTACAAGACCCTATGGCTGAACTTGTAAAAATAGATCCTAAGAGCATAGGTGTAGGTCAATATCAGCATGATGTAAATGAAAAAAGACTTTCAGAGGTATTAGATGGAGTGGTAGAAGACTCTGTAAACAAAATTGGAATAGATGTGAATACAGCATCATATTCACTTTTGGAGCATCTATCAGGAATATCTAGCAGTGTTGCAAAAAATATAGTGGCATACAGAGATGAAAATGGAGAATTTTCTGGAATACAAGAACTTAAAAAAGTCAAGAGATTAGGACCCGCAGCATTTAAACAGTCTGCTGGATTTATAAGAATTCAAAATTCAAAAAATCCTCTAGATAATACGGGTGTACATCCAGAAAGTTATGAAGCCTGTGAAAAGGCACTTACTCTACTTGGATACAGTATTGATGATGTATCAGAAGGTAAATTATCAGATATAGATTCTAGAGTAAAAGAATATGGATTATCAAAGCTATCTACTGATTCAGAAGTAGGGGAAGCTACTCTTAAAGATATAATTGAAGAAATAAAAAAACCGGGAAGAGATATTAGAGATAGTGGTATAAAACCTGTCTTAAAGACTGATGTAATGAAAATAGAAGACTTGGAAGTTGATATGATACTTACTGGTACAGTTAGAAACGTTGTTGATTTTGGAGCATTTGTAGATATAGGAATTAAAAATGATGGATTAATACATATATCTCAAATATCTAATAAAAGAGTTAAAAATCCGTCAGATCTTTTGAGTGTAGGCGATGTAGTAAATGTGAAAGTAATAGAGATCGATGTCGAAAAAGGTAGAGTTTCTCTTTCAATGAAAAATGTAAAGCAAGATATAGAAAAGTAGTTTAAAAAAATATAAATTTGTCATAATTTATTGAAATTTAAGAAACTAAAAAATAGTTTGAGTATATATTGACAACAATATAACTTACGTATTATAATAGTGTTAGTTAAATAATATTATTAATCTTCGGGGGAGGGTGAAAGTCCCTACCGGCGGTATAGCCCGCGAGCGAAAGCTGATTTGGTGTGATTCCAAAGCCGACAGTAAAGTCTGGATGAGAGAAGAGATGATTGTAATTTATAATTACAGTTGAATTTAATCCTGGAGAAATATATCTCCAGGTTTTTTTATATTTACCCTCGAAAAAAAGGAGGAAGAAATGGAAAAAGTTAGTGCAATTAGTATGAAAAAAAAGAAAATATCAACAAGCTCTTTGGTGAAAGTATCGCTGCTTTCAGCGATATCATTTGTGTTGATGTTTGTTGAAATGCCAATACCAGGATTATTTCCTGCATTTCTAAAGATTGATATTTCAGATATACCTGCAGTAATTGCTGGTCTTTCAATGGGGCCTTTTGCTGGTTTTGTTGTAGAGGTAATAAAAAACTTTCTTCACGGAATAACAGTCACAACAACTGGTGGAGTAGGTGAGCTGGCTAACATAGTGGTCGGAAGTTCATTTGTAGTGACTATGTCAATGATATACAGAAAAAACAAGAGCTTAAAAGGGCTTATAATAAGCTTATTTACTGCTACTATTTCAATGGTCGTAATAGGATCATTGGTTAATTATTTCTTCTTGCTTCCATTTTATGGACAATTGATGGGTATGGATGCTATTTTAGGTATGGGGAAAGCTGTAAATCCAAATATAAACGATCTATTATCATTTGTAATTTGGTTTATTGCACCATTTAACTTGATAAAGGGAATATTATTATCTTTAATGTCGATTCCTTTTTATAAAAAACTAGAAAAACTTATATCTAAATAATTTAGTGAAATTAAGAAAATAAATATGATGTATTAAGAAACTATAAAGAATATGGATAAAATATTTATAATATGCGTAAAAAAATTGTATATTATTACTTTAAAAAAACTTTCGTAAACTAAGACGAGAGTTTTTTTTTGTAAAAGATACAGGAAAACAATACCAAAAAGACTGTATTGTGATAAAATATTGTATAAGAGTAATTTATATTGAAAATTAAAATTTAGATGGGGGATATGAATATGATTAATCAGGATTATTTTATTAACTTGGCGAAAGAAAAAACAGGAGACAAAATTCAAACTGTAGCTGTTGCTGCACCACATGATATTGCTACTTTAGAATCTTTAAGAAATGCAGTAGACTTAGGTTTTGTAAAGGTAATACTAGTAGGTGATGAAAAGATAATCACTGAAGTAGCTAAAGAAGGTAACTTAAATATATCTGATATGGAATTAGTTCATGCAGATGATTTAAGTGATGCAGCTCAAAAATCAGTAGATCAAGTAAGAGAAGGTAAAGCTAGCTTGATAATGAAGGGACTAATAGATACTTCAGTAATTCTTAAAGCAGTAGTAAAGAAAGAAAATGAATTAAGAACAGGAAAGACTTTAAGCTATGTTGGAATACTTTTCAATGAAGGTAAGGAAAAATATTACCTAACTTCTGACGGTGCAATGCTTATAAATCCAGACTTAGAACAGAAAAAGGGAATAATAGAAAATGCAGTAGAAGTAGCTCATGCTCTTGGAAATGAAGAACCAAAAGTAGCTATGATTTGTGCTAAGGAAAAATACTATGATAAGATGCCAGCTACAGTTGATGCTGTTGCTCTTCATGAAATGAATAAAGAAGGAAAAATAAAAGGTTGTGTAGTAAGTGGACCACTTCAGATGGATAATGCAGTGGATAAGCATGCGGCAGAAGTTAAGGGAGTTGACGATCCTGTAGCAGGTAACGCAGATATATTAGTAGTTTCAGCTATAGAAG
The DNA here is from genome assembly GCF_900240845.1 of Peptostreptococcus faecalis. Taxonomy (GTDB): domain Bacteria; phylum Bacillota; class Clostridia; order Peptostreptococcales; family Peptostreptococcaceae; genus Peptostreptococcus; species Peptostreptococcus faecalis. The sequence continues at coordinate 42,139 of NZ_OERU01000005.1, read as the reverse complement.
TAGGAAACGTATTGTTAAAAACAGCTAAATACTTAGGTGGATGGACATTTGGTGGAGTAGTAGTAGGAGCTAAGGTTCCTATTGTTGTGTGCTCTAGATCAGACGGAGAAGCTGCCAAATTAGTATCTATATCAGTTGCTTGTATGATGGCTGCAAATAAGTAATCTTTAGAAAATAATATATAAATCAAAAAGGCATCTTTCATATTAGGAGAAAGATGCTTTTTTAATTTATATAGGGATTTAGATACCATAAAAATGTGTATAAAATGCTTAGTTGGAATTAATTTGTAAAAAATTATGATATAATGTTAAATGGACCTTTTTTAGAAAGTCTAAAAATCGTAATTATAGAATAAATGATAATAAAAGCAACAATGATAATATAAGTGGAAAACAGGAGGAAAGATGAAAGTTTTTTTTCTAAAAGATGAAAATTTTACATATAAAATAGGAAAGCAAATAGGACAAAAATTATTTCCTGGGGCAGTTATTTGTCTAAATGGAGACCTAGGAGCAGGAAAAACAACTATAACAAAGAGTATAGCAAAAGAGCTGGGAATAGAAGAAGATATCACAAGTCCTACATTTACAATAGTAAATGAATATATGGATGGAAAATATCCTTTGTATCACTTCGATGTTTATAGAATTGGCTCAAGTGAAGAAATGTATGATATAGGATTTGATGAATATGTATATTCAGATGGAGTATCTATAATAGAATGGTCAAATTTAATTGAAGATATTCTTCCAAAAGAGCGCCTAGACATATTGATTACATATGAAGGAGAAGGAAGAAATATAAGTATAGTGCCATATGGAGATAAATACGAGGAAATATTAGAAGGAGTGAGTTTATAATGAATATATTAGGCTTTGACACTTCAACAAAATCGGCAAGCGTAGCATTGATTAAAGATGATGTTTTAGTTGGTGAAATATTAATAAATGACAAGAGGACACACTCGCAAAAGTTGATGCCAATGTTAGAAGACTTATTTAAACTAGGAGATATAAGTGTGGATGATATAGATGTTTTGGCTGTTTGTATAGGTCCGGGATCTTTTACAGGGTTGAGAATAGCAATGTCTACTGTAAAGGCAATATCACACGTCAAAAATATTCCTATTGTAGGTGTGAATTCACTTGAAACTTTAGCGAATAACATGGCTTTTACCGATAAATATATAATACCGATATTAGATGCACAGGCGACACAGGTATATTATGGAATTTATAAGAGTGAAAATGGCAAGCTAAGAGTAGTCGAGGATGTAGGAGTTATTGACATAGATGATTTATTGGAAAAAATAGAAAAGTTATACACAGGAGCAGTAATTTTAGGAGAAGGTACAACTAAGTACGGAAATAAATTAGAAAATAAAAATATCTATATACCATCACCTGAAAAAAATATATCCAAAGCTTCTAGTGTGACGTCGTTAGCAATGCAAAAATATAAAGAAGAAAAAAATGTATATGATAGTTATGATATTGTTCCTCTTTATATAAGAAAATCTCAAGCTGAGATTCAGTACGAAGAAAGGCAAAGAAAAGATGGAATATAGAAAAATGAAGCCAAGTGATATACAAGGTGTATATGAAGTAGAAGTGTCAGCATTTTCTAATCCATGGACTATATCTGCTTTGAAATCAGAATTAAATAATAAACTTGCAAACTATATAGTTGCAGAAGATGAAAATGGAAAAATACTAGGATATGTAGGGGCTTGGTATATACTAGATGAAGCACATATTACAAATGTTGCTGTTCATAAGGATGCAAGAGGAAGAAAAATAGCGAATGGCTTAATGGAAAACTTAATACAAGAGTGCTTAAAGTCAAAAATTGATCACATTACTCTTGAAGTAAGAAAAAGCAATATAATTGCTCAAAATTTATACAAAAAGCACGGATTTAAGCCTGAAGGAGTAAGAACAGAATACTATCAAGACAATAGGGAAGATGCAATAATAATGTGGAAAGAAATTAAGGCGGTGTAATAACAAATGAGTGAAAACATCTCTACAGTCAGAGATAATTGTAAAAAATCAGAAGAATATTTGAAAAATAATTCTTTTAATATAGAAAAAACAGAAGAAAACACAAATGTAGCAAACGGTGATATTATAACTTTGGCAATTGAAAGCAGTTGTGATGAAACAGCTTGTTCTATTGTAAAAAATGGAAGGGAAGTACTTTCAAATATTATATCTACTCAAATAGAAACTCATAAGAAATTTGGAGGAGTAGTGCCAGAAATTGCATCTAGAAAACATATAGAAAATATTGATATAGTAGTTCAAGATGCTTTGGATTCTGCCGGATTAGGATTTAAAGATATAACACATATAGCAGTCACATATGGACCAGGATTAGTAGGAGCTCTATTAGTTGGATTGTCATATGCAAAGGCGCTGTCATTTACACTAGGAATTCCGCTAGTGGGTGTAAATCATATAGAAGGTCACTTGAGTGCAAACTATATCGAACATAAAGATTTAAAGCCACCTTTTATCACTTTGATAGTATCTGGAGGTCATACTCATTTAGTTGAAGTAAAAGATTATGGGAAATATGAAGTGATCGGAAAAACTAAAGATGACGCTTCAGGAGAGGCTTTTGACAAAGTTGCAAGAGCTATGAAATTAGGGTATCCGGGTGGTCCAATAATTGATAAGATGGCTAAAAATGGAAATCCAAAAGCCATAGATTTTCCTAAAGCTCTAATTAACGATGATGGATACGATTTTAGCTTTAGTGGATTAAAATCATCAGTACTAAATTATCTGAACTCAATGAAAATGAAAAATGAAGAAATAAATGAAAGTGATGTCTGTGCATCATTTCAAGATGCAGTAGTAGATGTGTTATCACATAAAGCAATCAAGCTTTGTAAAGATAAAGGGTATAATACAATTACACTATCTGGAGGTGTAGCGGCAAACTCCGCTTTAAGAAAAAAAATGAAGGAACTTTCAGGTAGAGAAAATCTTGACTTAAAATATCCTTCACTTATTCTATGTACTGATAATGCAGCTATGATAGGGTGTGCAGGGTATTATAGATATGTTGGTGGACGAAGAGATGGGATGGATTTGAATGCTGTTCCAAATTTAAAAATTGATAAAGGATAATATTGGAGGGAATTAAATGATAATACTATCATGTAATAATATCAATAAAAGCTTTGGAGTAGATACTATCCTTGAAGAAATATCTTTTTCTGTAAATGAAGGGGATAAAATAGGCGTTGTAGGTATAAATGGAACTGGTAAAACTACTTTACTGAAAATAATAACTGGTGAATACGGTTATGATAGTGGAGAAATATATACATCTAAGGGTTGTAAGGTCGGTTATTTAGAGCAGAATACAAATTTTCACTCAGAAAAAACAATATATGAAGAGGTAGTGGATGTATTTTCAGAACTTATGGAAGCTGAAAAAGAATTAAGAGAAATGGAAAGCATAATTTCTGATATGTCTGCAAAGAGCAATACTATATCCGAAGAACTGAAAAAAATAATGGATACATATGCCAAAAAATATGAGGAATTTGAAGAAAATAATGGATATGGATATAAAAGTGAAGTTTTAGGGATATTGAGAGGGCTAGGCTTCAGTGATGATGATATGAACAAAAAAATAAGCGTATTATCTGGTGGAGAAAAAACGAGAGTATTGCTTGGAAAGTTACTTCTAATTAAGCCAACTCTACTACTTCTAGATGAGCCTACCAACCACCTAGATTCTGATGCGGTTGAGTGGCTAGAAGGTTTCTTGAGAGCGTATGATGGTACTGCAATAATAATATCACACGACAGATATTTTTTAGATCAAGCAGTAAACAGAATATTTGAACTCTCAAACAAACACCTGACAGCTTATAATGGAAATTACACGGAATATCAGAAACAAGCTAAAATTCAAAGAGAACTTGACATAAGAAAATATGAGAATCAGCAACGTGATATAAAAAAACAGGAAGAATCTATTGAACGTTTGAAAGCATACGGTAGAGAAAAGCACTTAAAAAGAGCTAGAAGTAAAGAAAAAATGCTAGATAAAGTTGAAAGAGTTGAAAAACCTCAATCAGAAAGAAAAAAAGCGAAGTTTAAGTTTACAACTGTAACTCAAAGTGGAAACGACGTATTGCATATGGAAGATGTGGAGAAAAAAATAGGTGAAAGAGTACTATTTAAAGATATAAATTTAGATATATATAGGGGCGAAAAAGTTGCCTTAATAGGACCTAATGGAATTGGAAAATCAACTTTATTTAAAATGATAACAGGAAGTAAAGTTGCAAATAAAGGTATAATTAAAATAGGTAAAAATGTTGAAGTATCATATTTTCACCAAGAACAAAAAACTCTTAACTTGAAGAATACTATTATTGATGAAATTTGGAATTCAAATCAAAGTCTAACTCAAACAGAAGTTAGAAGCCTTTTAGGGGCTTTTTTATTTGAAGATGAAGAAGTGTTTAAGGAAATAAGCTTACTGAGCGGAGGAGAAAGAGCTAGAGTCGCTATATTAAAATTAATACTATCTAAATCGAATTTTCTTTTATTAGATGAGCCTACTAACCATCTAGATATAGATTCTAAAGAAGTTCTAGAAGATGCCTTATCTGAGTATGAAGGAACGGTTTTCGTTATATCACATGATAGATATTTTATTAACAAAATAATTGATAAAATATTAGTACTATCGAGTGATGGAATAAAAGAGTATTTAGGAAATTATGAATACTATCAAGAGAAGAAGAATCAACAGCTAGAGATGAAAAGTATGGCAGAAAGTGAAGGCGTTGAAGAAAAAACTAAGACTCAAATAAAAGAAGAAAAAAGAAAAGAAAAAGAGCTCAAGCTTATGGAAAACAAGGCTAAGAGAGAAATAAAAAATATTGAAGAAGAAATAACATTGGTGGAAAAGCAAATAAATGGACTAGAATCTATGCTGTATATGGAAGAAATTTACTCAAACCCAGATAAATCAAGGGAAGTAAATCAAGAAAAATCTAGTTTAGAAAAAAAACTTGAAAAATTATATGAAAAATGGGAAAAAATAATGCAATAAAAATGTTTTATAATTATCGAAAATAAGGTATAATTGTAGTTGTAGCATGAAATTTCGTTTTTTGTGATAAAATAATAATAATTAGTAGTACAAAATTTATTAAATAAATACTAACTAAATATAGTAAAAAAGAACATCTTTAAAGTAGAGATGTAATTCAAAAAATAAAGATATGGAGGCAATCTAATGGGAAATAAAAATATTTCAATGGCTGTTATTAGAAGATTACCTAAATATTATCGATACTTAGCAGATCTTTTATCGAGGGACATCCATAGAATTTCTTCAAAAGAACTAAGTGAGATAATAGGTTTTACAGCTTCTCAGATAAGACAGGATTTGAATAACTTTGGAGGATTTGGTCAGCAAGGATATGGTTATAATGTTGAGGCTCTTCATAGAGAAATAGGAAAAATACTAGGATTAGACAAAAAGTATAACGCAGTGTTAGTTGGAGCAGGTAACCTTGGTCAGGCTCTTATTAACTACTCTGGGTTTAGAAACGCTGGATTTAATATAGTAGAAGTTTTCGATGCAAATCCTAGAATGTTAGGGCTAAAATTAAGAGAATATGAAATAAAAGACTCTGAAGACATACAAGAATATGTTAGCAAACACGATGTAAATATAGCTATACTATGTATTCCTAAAAATGGAGCACAAGAAGTTGCAAATAGATTGGTAGAAGCTGGTGTAAAAGGTATATGGAATTTTGCACCGATTGATCTAGAAGTTCCGGAAGATGTAATAGTAGAGAGCGTAAACTTGACTGAAAGCTTATTTACATTATCGTACTTGATGAAGGAAAATGATGACTTATTGAGTAAAAAGTAACTTTTTACAGTAATTGCAAAAAAGAAAAAAAGTCAATTGAGAATAAAAGTTGTATAAAAATAAATGAAAAAACTGTGCTTATATGAGTATATAGCTGGATTTAAACTTGTCGTATAAAAGTTATTTTAAATAATTGAAAAATCAATTGCAAAAGTAGTGTACCTTTGATATAATTTAAGAAGTTAAGAAAATAATTAAGGGAGGTACAAAAAATGGCTTATGTAATTAAAGATTCATGCATTAGTTGTGGTGCTTGTGCTGGTGAATGTCCAGTATCATGTATTTCTGAAGGTGATGGAATCTACGTTATAGATGCACCATCTTGCATAGATTGTGGTTCTTGTGCAGGCGTATGTCCAGTAGACGCTCCTCAGCCAGAATAATAAGAAATAACAATAAATAGTGCTGTTAGCACAAAATAAAAAATGCCCAATATGTTAATGTAATTAACATATTGGGCATTTTTTATTACAAATCATATATGATAGTAGTAAAAATAACGTATAAAGAAATTTTATTGGAAAATAATTAAACTTAAGTTAAAAAACAAAAATACATTGATATCAAAATAACAAAAATTAAAAAGAAAGTAGAAAGTATCAAAAAAAATATATACTTCATATAGTAAGAGAGAATTTAAAAAAAATTATTATGTAAGAAAACAAGTATATAAATATTAATTTTATTTAGAATGTCCCGTGTAAAAATATAAGAAAATCATATATTTAAAAAGTATACATAATACAAAAAAAGAATGGAATAGTCTATCTAGGAAAAAGATAGTTAAATAATAAATTATTGTACAATATTGTTTGAAGTTATGTTATACTCTATTTAGAGTTAGGAAAATGTTTCTACGGCTATTTGCGCGTGCAATTAGGGCTTGTAGGGCATGTTTCCTTGCGAAAATTAAAATTGTATCTTATTTAAGGAGGCTTACACATGTCAAATGTATTTGAAATGGCACAAGCTCAGGTTAAGACTGCTTGTGATAAATTAGGAATGGAACCACAGGTTTACGAACTATTAAAAGAACCAATGAGAGTTATAGAAGTTAACATACCAGTAAAAATGGATGATGGTTCTATAAAGGTATTCAAGGGATACAGATCTCAGCATAACGATGCTGTTGGACCAACAAAAGGTGGACTTAGATTCCATCCAGGTGTTTCTCTAGAAGAAGTAAAAGCGCTTTCAATCTGGATGACTTTCAAGTGTTCTGTTACTGGAATTCCTTACGGTGGTGGTAAAGGTGGAGTAATAGTAGATCCATCTGAATTATCTCAAGGAGAATTAGAAAGATTAGCTAGAGGATACATACAAGGTGTATACAAATTATTAGGTGAAAAAGTAGATATTCCAGCTCCAGATGTTGGTACTAATGGTCAAGTAATGTCTTGGATGGTTGATGAATACAATAAATTAACAGGTACTTCAGCTATTGGTGTTTTAACTGGTAAGCCAATCGAATTCGGTGGATCACTAGGAAGAAACGAAGCTACTGGATACGGTGTTGCTGTTACAGTTAGAGAAGCTGCTAAGAAGCTTGGTATAGATATGAAGAAAGCTAAAGTTGCTGTACAGGGATTCGGTAACGTTGGTGCATACACAGTTAAAAACATCCAAAAATTAGGTGGAACTGTTACTGCAATGGCAGAATGGGCTAAAGAAGTTGGACCATATGCAATATACAGTGAAAACGGATTAGACTTTAATGAAATGTTTGAATATAGAGCTAAGAATGGAAATCTTGTAGGATTCCCAGGATCTAAGGCTATAACTATGGATGAATTCTGGGGAGCTGAAGTAGACGTTGTTGTTCCAGCTGCTCTTGAAAACGCTATAGATGCTGATGTAGCTAAGAAGATAAACGCTAAATTAGTTTGTGAAGCTGCAAATGGACCAACTACTCCAGAAGCAGATGCAATCTTAAACGAAAGAGGAATAGTACTTACTCCAGATATCTTAACAAATGCTGGTGGAGTTACAGTTTCTTACTTCGAATGGGTTCAGAACTTATATGGATACTACTGGACTGAAGCAGAAGTTGAAGAAAAAGAAGATATAGCTATGGTTAAGGCATTCGAATCACTATGGGCTATAAAAGAAGAATACAATGTAACAATGAGAGAATCTGCTTACATGCATTCAGTTAAGAGAGTTGCGCAGTCAATGAAACTTAGAGGTTGGTACTAAAAATTAGTAGACAATCAATTGATAAGGTTCCTAAAATATTATAATTATATGACACAAAAAAGAATCACCACAGTTACTTGTGGTGATTCTTTTTTTATGTCATAATAAGGGTACTGTGAATATTTAATAATGTTTAAGGAGGAATTCTATGAAAAAATTAATTAAATTTATATTAATTCTGGTAGTTGTACTAGGTATGATGACAGCAGGAATTGGGTACGCTTTAAAACCGACTGATGAAATAAAAAAAGATCAAAGACTGTGGAATATAGAAGATAATTTAAATGTAGCATCTTTAAATTCTGATTTTTTAAAAAATGCAAGTATATCAGGAGATAATATAGAAACAAGGGTGACTTTTGACAATGATATGTTTAATAAGATATTAAAGTACGCGTTTTCGCAAAGTGGGACTACAAACTTAGATGAAAGTGCATTTGTACTAGATGGAAAAAATCTTATTGTAAAACATCCTATTCAGATAGGAATATGGAACTCACAAGCGGATGTTTATTCAAAGTTATACAATGAAGATGGAAAAGTTGTATTTGACATAGAACAAGTCAAGATAGGAAAAATAACTGTGCCTAAAAGTATAGTTTCTAGCCAAATTAAAAATATTGTTCACGAAGACACTGATGGAATACGTGTAGAAGATAATAAGATATACTTGGATATAAAATCATCTAATGTTAATTTAAAAAAAGTAGATATAAATGATAGCAAGATTGATTTAAGCTTGTATTTTACAAAAGAAAATTTAATAAAAATAAAAAATGATGTTGTAGACAGCCTGCTAAGGCAATATTAGTAAAAATAATTTTAAGCTCTCTTTTAAGAGGGCTTATTTTTATAAAGTAAAATTCAATTTGTTAATATGAAAACTTTCGAAGTTGAAAGTGAAAATTAAAGATTATAAGCAAATAAAAATCATATGATAATAGAAACGTCTTTAAGCCTTGAATTCATTAGATAAAAAGTATCATCTATTATTGACATTTGTTGGTATTCATCCTATAATTTAGTGAGATGGTGTAGTGATTATTTATCACTTGCATAGCGCCACAACAAAGGAGTGATGGCATGAATTTATTGATGTCGCCTATAGGCGTGCCTGTTAAAATTATCAAGATAAGGATAACAGGGGAACAAAAAAAATTACTAGCAAATATGGGATTTGTAGAATCCTCATCTGTGATAGTAGTTGCTCAAAATGCGGGCAATGTAATTGTAAACATCAAAGATTCTAGAGTAGGAATCGGTGAAGATATTGCCAAGAGGATAATGGTTTCACCAGAGTAATTTAATTGTTTATTTCGGTTACACAAAATATTAGATTTTAAATCTAATGTTTTTTTGTTTAAACATCGATAAAGATTATCGTTGTTGATATAAAACTTATAGGGGGTAGAAAATGTTTACGTTGAGAGATGCTGAGGTTGGCAACAGCTATGTAGTAAAAAAAATACATGGAACTGGTCCACTGAAGAGAAGAATAATGGATATGGGGATTACAAAAAATGCATCGCTTTATATAAGAAAAGTTGCACCTTTAGGAGATCCTATACAAATAACAGTCAGAGGATATGAGTTAACTCTAAGAAAAGAAGATTCTTCATGTATTGAAGTTGAACTAATCGAAGAAAATGAATAATTAAATGGAGGGGAAAATGAGTATTAGAATAGCATTAGCTGGGAATCCAAACAGTGGTAAAACAACACTGTTTAATACACTTACTGGTTCAAATCAATACGTTGGTAACTGGCCAGGAGTAACAGTTGAAAAAAAAGAGGGAGCATATAGAAAAGATAAGGAGATTAAATTTACGGATTTACCTGGAATTTACTCTTTGTCACCATATACACTTGAAGAAGTAGTTAGTAGAGAGTATTTAATAAATGAAAAGCCAGATGTAATAATAGATGTTGTAGATGCATCAAACATAGAAAGAAATTTATATTTAACTACACAATTATCTGAAATAGGAATACCGATGGTAATTGCGTTAAATATGATGGACGTTGTAAGAAAAAATGGAGATTTTATTGATACTGAAAAGCTAAGCGCAGAGCTAGGCGTTCCAGTTGTAGAAATATCAGCTTTAAGAAATGACAATATTGAAAAATTAATTGAAACAGCGGTAAAAACATCGAAAGAACTTTGCCGTTGTATAGAGTCGTTTGACGATAAATTAGAAACGATTATAACAAATATAGAAGATAATGTACCAAGTATAGCAGCCTCTAATGACAAGAGATGGTATGCTATAAAATTCTTTGAAAAAGATGAGAAGGCTACAGAAAAAATAGAGATATCTGTAGTAGAAAGAAACACAATCAACGACATCATAAACAAGGCAGAAGTAGAGTACGATGATGATGGAGAAGGAATAATTACAGATGCTAGATATAACTATATAGCTTCATTGGTATCTAGAACTGTTAAAAAGGGAAGAAAAGGTCTGACAGCGAGTGATAAGGCCGATAGGATTTTGACAAACCGTATACTAGCAATACCTATTTTTGCAGCAATAATTACTTTTATATACTATGTAGCGGTTAGCGTGGTTGGTGGACCAGTAACTGATTGGGTAAATGACGTATTTTTTGGTGAAATAATAGGTGGAAATGTCCAATCATTCCTTGAAGGTGCAGGCGTTGCCAACTGGTTGGTAAGTTTAGTTGTAGATGGTATCATCGGCGGTGTTGGTGGAGTATTAGGATTTCTACCAATAATTGCAACACTATACTTATTCATGGCAATACTTGAAGATATAGGATATATGGCTAGAATAGCATTTATTCTAGACAAGATATTCCGTAGGTTTGGTCTTTCAGGAAAGTCATTTATTCCTATTTTAATAGGTACAGGTTGTTCAGTTCCAGGTATAATGGCGACTAGAACGATAGAAAATGAAAACGATAGAAAAATGACTATAATCGTAGCGTCATTTATGCCATGCGGTGCAAAGACAGAAATCATAGCATTATTTACAGCAGCTATATTTGTAGGTAGACACGGATGGATATTTGCTCCTTTATGCTACTTTATAGGAATATTAGCGGTAATAATTACGGGAGTAATGTTAAAGAAGACTAAGAGATTCTCTGGTGATCCTGCACCATTTGTAATGGAATTACCAGAATATCATATACCAACAGTAATAAACGTGTTAAAGACTACTTGGGAACGTGTAAGAGCATTCGTTATAAAGGCAGGTACTGTAATATTACTTGCTACAATAGTAATTTGGTTCTTACAGAATATATCTACAAGCTTTGAATTCGTTGAATTCTCTGGAGAAAGTAATTCAATACTAGAATCTATCGGTAAGACACTAGCTCCTATATTTGCACCGCTAGGATTTGGTCACTGGGCATCTGCAGTATCTACTATTACTGGACTAGTTGCCAAGGAAGTGGTCGTTGGTACGTTTGGAGTAGTTGGTGGAATAGCTGAAGCAACACCTGACAGCAGTGATATGATAGCTTATGCAGCATCTATATTCACACCGCTTACAGCTCTTAGCTTCATGATTTTCAACCAGCTTTGTGTTCCTTGCTTTGCAGCGATTGGTGCGATAAGAGAAGAAATGAATGATGCTAAGTGGACTTGGTTTGCAATAGCATATCAGATAGGTTTTGCTTATGCGGTTTCTATGATAGTATATCAATTTGGAAATGTACTATACCTAAAAAATGCTCCTACAATATGGACAGGAGTTGCAGCAGTATTACTGTTATTTATAGTGTATATGCTATTTAGAAAGCCGAAGATTTCAAATTCTGAAGTAAAAAGTGCTGTAGAAAGCAATCAATAAAAATTAAGGAGGATCTACATATGAATTTGGCTACATTTATAGTTTTAGCAATTGTAGTTGTAGCAGCTGTATTTGCTGCGATAAGAGTTAGAAAAAAAGGTGGTTGTAGCTGTGGTAAGACAGAGTGCCCATCTAGTTGTAGGTCTTGCCCTACTGAAGAAAATAAACCTAAGATGTAATATCTAAAAAACAACTCATGTGTTTTCTAATCTATACTAAATAGAATTTAGAAGTACATGAGTTTTTTTTATTGAAATTAAAAGAGATGAGCTTTATAATATATAGAGAGTATTAAGGATTTTTATGTTGTATACCGTATAGACATAATGGTTTGGATATTAAAAATTGGGTAGAATACTTGAAACGGTAAATTAAGATTTGACACTAATAAATAAAGGTGATAATCTTTTTAAGAAAGCTTTTATTTTATACTTTAATTCGGTCCTGTGAGGCCAAAAAGGAGGAAATATGTTAAAAGGGAGAAATCTAATAAAACCAGATGATTTTACAGTAGAAGAGTTGGACTCTATACTGGAATTGGGCATGCAAATAAAGGAAAATCCTGAAAAATACAATAAGGTTTGTGAAGGAAAATTAATAGCTACATTATTTTATGAACCTTCTACACGAACTAGACTTAGTTTTGAGGCGGCAATGAATAGACTAGGAGGTAGGGTGATTGGATTTTCTGATCCATCAGCATCTTCAACATCTAAAGGAGAATCTCTTGAAGATACTATGAAAATAGTGTCAAACTACGTAGATATAATAGCAATGAGACACTTTATATCAGGTTCTGCTAACCAAGCTGCACAAGCTTGTGAAGTTCCGTTTATAAATGCAGGAGACGGTGAAAATCAACATCCTACTCAGACGTTGACAGATCTACTTACTATAAAATACTATAAATCTTCTTTAGAAAAGATGACAATTGGTCTTTGTGGAGATTTGAAATATGGTAGAACAGTTCATTCTTTAGCTAAGGCTATGTCGAGATACAGTGGAATTAAGTTTGTATTTATTTCTCCTGATGAGCTAAAAATGCCAGATAATGTAAAAGAGGATATAGGCAATACTGAATATATAGAAACTAAAAGTTTAGAAGATGCAATTCCTGAATTAGATGTACTATATATGACTAGAATACAAAAAGAAAGATTTGAAGATATAGATCAATATAATAGATTAAAAGATACTTACATACTGGATTTGGAAAAGATGGATTTGGCAAAAGAAGATATGCTCGTTCTTCATCCATTACCTAGAGTAAATGAGATCGCTGTTGAAGTAGATCAAGATCCTAGAGCAAAATACTTTGAACAGGCTCAGTGTGGAATGTATGTAAGAATGGCGCTTATCATGAAATTATTAGGATTATAAATATAGGAGGATATATGGAATACTCTGTACTAGAAAATAGGTATGTTGGGGAAGAAATGTATTATATAAAGGTTTCAGGCGATTTTGAAGCTAGAATGGGTCAGTTCTATATGTTGAGAGCATGGGATAATTTTCCATTACTATCTAGACCAATTAGTATATACAATATAGATGAAGAAGGTATCAGCTTTTTATACAAGGTAGTAGGTCAAGGAACGGAAATTATGTCCAAGCTTAAAAAGGGTGATAATATAAAACTTGAAGGACCATATGGAAATGGGTTTGAAAAGGTTAAAGGAAAGGTTGCATTAGTTGGAGGTGGTATAGGAATAGCACCACTTTACATGGTAGCACAAAATATACCTAACTGTGACTGCTACCTAGGATTTAGAGATAATCCAATAATGATAGACGAATTTGAAAGTGTATGTAAAGAAGTACATACAACTACTGGAAATACTTTCGTAACAGATATAATAGACGTTGAAAAATATGATTATATATTGACTTGTGGGCCAACTCCTATGATGAAAAAACTTGTGGATATGGTGGAAAACACAGATACAAAAATACAAGTTTCACTAGAAAATCATATGGCATGTGGTGTTGGTGCATGTCTAGTATGTACTTGTAAGACTAAATCAGGAAATAAAAAGACTTGCAAGGATGGTCCTGTATTTTGGGGAGAGGATGTGATATTATAATGGCAAATTTGAAGGTTAATCTATGTGGAATGGAACTGAAAAATCCTATTATAATGGCCTCAGGTACATTCGGATTTGGAAAAGAATACGGTGAAATATATGATATAAGCAAGCTTGGAGGGATTAGTTCAAAAGGATTGACTTATTACGCTAAGCCAGGTAATGATGGACTAAGAGTATATGAGACACCATCAGGTATGATGAATAGCGTTGGACTAGAAAATCCAGGTGTTGAAGGTTTTATAAAAAAAGAACTTCCGGATTTTTCTAAGTTGGACACTTGCAGAATAGTAAACCTAGGTGGTAACTGTGAAGATGACTATGTAGAAGGTGTAAAACTTTTAGATGATAAAGACTTTGATATACTAGAGTTAAATATATCTTGTCCAAATGTTAAACACGGTGGAATGGCATTTGGAATAAAATCAGAGGTTGCTAGAGAAATAATTAGAGAAGTAAGAGCTGCTACTAAAAAGCCATTGATAGTAAAACTATCTCCTAATGCAGAAGATATTGTTGAGATGGCAAAAGTATGTGAAGAAGAAGGTGCGGATGGTGTATCTTTGGTAAATACATTTAAAGCAATGGCAATTGATATCGACAACAGAAAACCTGTCTTTAATAATGTGACGGCAGGTCTTTCAGGACCAGCTATTAAGCCAATAGCTCTAAGAATGGTATATGAAGTATCTAAAGCAGTAAATATTCCAGTAGTAGGAATGGGTGGAATAATGAACGCTAGAGATGTAATAGAATTTATAATGGCTGGTGCAACTTGTGTACAGCTAGGAACTGTAAATTTTGTCAATCCTAGAATTGGTGAAGAGATAATAGAAGAACTTCATAAATACATGGATGAAAATAATATAAAAAGTTTAGACGAAATTAGAGGAATTATATAATAGGGAGAGAGAATATGAAAAACGTTGATGTTATACAAATACTTAAAGATTGTGATGCACTACTAGAAGGGCACTTTTTACTATCATCAGGAATGCACTCAAATAGATATGTTCAGTGTGCAAAAGTACTAAGATTCCCAGACCAGGCAGAAAAGGTACTATCTACAGTAGTAGAAAAAATCAAAGATTTAGATATAGACTTGGTAGTAGGGCCAGCTATGGGAGGAGTTGTAGTTTCTTATGAGCTAGGAAGACAACTAGGAAAAGAAGCTATATTCACTGAAAGAAAAGATAATGAAATGCAGCTTAGAAGAGGATTTGAAGTAAAGCCAGGCGATAGAATAATAATAGCAGAAGATGTTGTAACTACAGGAAAATCAACTAAAGAAACTAAAAAAGTTCTAGAAGCTATGGGTGGAGTTGTAGTAGGAGTTGCATGTATTGCAAATAGAACAAAAGACGATATTGGAATGCCAATATATAGTGCAATTGACTTAGATATAACAGTATATGAAGCAGATAACTGCGAACTTTGTAAAGAAGGAAAGATAGAATTAGTAAAACCAGGAAGCAGAGAATTTAAAGAATTAAAAAAATAATATTTAATAAAGCCAAAAGCCTACTCATTATGATGTAGGCTTTTTGTAATACAATTGTATAGAATTTACAGGTTTAATATGTTAAACTATTAATTGTACAAAACTATTAAAGGAGGGAGTAAATGTCTAAATTTAGAAAAATCATAAATTCAATTTATTATTTATTGATTCTTATGCTGTTATCAGCAATATATATATTTGTATTTAAATATGTATTAGCAGATGAAAGAATTATCTTTATTGATACATATAAATTGTTGCAAACTATACCTCTTTTATTAGGAATATTATCTTTTATAGTATTTATGGCCACAGTTGTTAAATTAATACTGATATTATTCAAAAAATCAGATGAAAGAGAGCTAGTTCTATTTGAAGATAATGGAACTATATCTGTATCTGATATGTCAATAGAGAAAAACGTTATTAATACTTTAGAAAAATTCGATGAAATAGCGGAAAATACAGTTAGAGCTAGCATAAAGAAAAAAGGCGATAAAACAATAGTTAAAGTCGATGTAAAATGTGGAATTAATGAAGAACTTTGCATAGAAAAAGGTTACTTCGATATAGAAAAGATAGAAAGCATAGAAAATGCCAATAGCACAGAAAATATAGATAAAACAGAAAGTGTTGAGGTCATAGAAAATGTAGATATCGTAGAAAATGCAGACAATACAGAGAATGTAGACAACATAAAAAAAATAGAATCAAATGAGTCAGAAGAAAACAAGTCAGAAGAAAACAAGTTGGATGACAAAGAAGAATTTTCAAAAGAAATAGCAGAAGCTAGGAGCGTACTTGTAGATGATGAGTCTGAAGACAATGAAAATATTGACGCAGAGCTACATAAGTATGCAGACATAAATGACTTTTATAAAAATGTTCAAAAAGACATCAGAGATTCATTAGAAAATTTCTTTGAAGGTAGAATAAATGAGATCAATGTAAAATTCTACAATGCTAAAATAAATGAAAAAGTAGAATCTGGAATTAGATCAGAAAAAGAAAAATCTGTAAAAAAATCTAGAAAAAGAAAAAAGAAAAGAGTTAATTAGGGGGTGGAACTGTAGTGATAGATGGAAAAATCCATATAGGAGATGTAGATGAAGATCTTGAGGTAGAAAATATGATAGAGGAAGAACAATCTACAAAAAGCAATGTAATATATGAAAACAGTGAAACCCAAAGCAATAAAGGAACAAACTTTAGAAAAGAGTACTCAGATAGCGGAGAGTCTGAAAGAGAAGATAGAGAAGATTATCAACATAGCAACTATAACAGTAATAATGAATACAATAACACAAAAAAAGACAGTGTCTCTACTTTAATATTTAACTTTATTCAAGACTCTTATCGTGAAAGACCAAATACTTTCAAAGCTACAATTGTTGGAATTATAATGGCGATACTCATATTGGTAATAGGATTTTTAAAATCACTTTTGGTATTTGTAGTAGTATTGGCGGCAAATATAATAGGGCAACTATTAGATAACAACCCAAGGTTGCTTTCGATTATAAATTCAATTTTTAGGAAATTTAGATAAAAATATGGTTTGAAAGGGGTATTTCAATGGAAATCAATGATAAAAACAACAAAGAAATAGAGTCTATTGTGGAAGTGCAGCATGACAGTAAACTTACTTTTGACGAACAAGTAATAGTGAAAATAGTAATGATGACACTAAAAGATATAGAGGGTGTTGCAACTATAAAGCCTGGAGGAGGAGCTTTCTCAGGAATTGTAGGAAGAACAAATAATGAAGGCATAAACGTTGAAGTAGGAGAAACTGAAGTAGCAGTTGATCTAAGACTAGTAATTGAATATGGAAAGAATGCAAAAGAGATTTATTCAGAAATAAAAGAAGCTGTTGAAAATCAAGTTATGAATATGACAGGATTGAGAGTAGTGGAGCTGAATGTTAAAATAGAAGACGTTTTAAAGGCAGATGAGTTTAAAACAAGAGGGTAAGTTGCTTGAGTAGGCAGTTGTACTTTGCGTACAGCTGCCTAAAAATTTATACAAAGGATATTTAAATATGATAATAGAAGAAGTAAAAAATGGAATTAAGTTGATAGATGTAGATGATTTTGATCCAACTCATATTTTTGAGTGTGGGCAATGTTTTAGATGGATAAAAGAAGAAGATGAATCCTACACTGGAGTAGCTATGGGTAGGGTAATAAATGTATCCAAAGTAGAAGAAGGTATCTTGATAGACAATACAAATATAGAAGACTTCAATAATATTTGGAAAAAATATTTTGATCTTGATAGAGATTACTCCAGTATAAAAAAAGACTTGGCAAAAAGAGATGAAAATCTAAATAAGGCTGTGGATTTTGGATGGGGGATTAGAATCCTGAACCAAGATAGTTGGGAGATGATTATATCGTTTATAATATCATCAAATAATAGAATCCCAATGATACAAAGAGCAATTGAAAATATATCCTCTAGATACGGTAGTGAAATTGGAGAGTACAGAGGCAAGAAACACTATGCGTTTCCTACTCCAGAGCAACTATCAAAAGCGAGTATAGAAGAGCTTAGAGAGTGTAAGACGGGATTCAGAGACAAATATATTCACAGTACTACATCGGATATATTAGACAAAAAGATAGACCTTGGAGAATTTAGAAAAATGGATTCAGATATCTGCCATAAAGAGCTGATGAAATTTAAAGGGGTTGGAGCAAAAGTAGCAGATTGTATAGCATTATTCGGAATGGAAAAATACGATTCTTTTCCAGTAGATGTTTGGGTGAAAAGAGTAATGCAAGAATTTTATGATGCAGAAGACATGAGTTTGCCAAAAATGAGAAAATATGGCAAAGACTTATTTGGAGAAGATGCAGGCTTTGCACAACAATATTTATTTTATTATGTAAGGGAAAATGGAATTGGAAGATAAGGACGGGAATATATGATATTTAAGATAATAGCTGTATTAACAATACTTTCCTATTTGATGGGCATAATTATATCAATGAACATACTACTAGAAAATAGAGATCCTTCCAAAACTTTATCTTGGATAATGATGTTTTTGTTGCTACCAGGTATTGGAGTAATAATTTATGTATTATCAGGAAGAAATATAAGAAAGCATAAAATATTTAAAGCCAAGAAAAAGTCGGAATCATTAAACAAGAGGCATCTACTAGAAAATTTAGAGCATGTGAAAAAAATTGTTAAAAGCCAAAGTGAACGCATGAAAAAAGGGGAATTATTAGAAGATAATAGTCCAATAAAAGAGAGCGTAATAAAACTATTATTTAATATTGGGCAATTTCCATATACGACTAATAATGACGTGGAATTATACAAAAATGGAATGGAAAAATTTGATAGACTGCTAGAGGATATTGAAAAGGCAGAAGATCATATACACTTAGAATATTTCATAATTAAAGACAGTAAAATCGCAAGAAAGATACAGCGACTTTTAATAGAAAAAGCAAAACAAGGCGTGGAAATAAGAATTTTATATGATGATTTAGCCTGCTGGAGATTTAAAATTCATAGGAAATTTCTTAGGGAACTAAGAGAAGCTGGTGTTATGTGCGCTGCATTCTTACCGACAAAATTTCCTTTGTTGGGAGGAGAAGTAAACTACAGAAACCATAGAAAAATAGCAGTAATAGATGGTAGAGTAGGATATACGGGAGGTCTTAACATAGGTGACGAATATATGAGCGAAAGCAAAAAATTCGGATACTGGAGAGATACGCACATGAGAGTAGTAGGAACAGGTACATACTTACTACAGATAATATTTATAATAGACTGGTATTTGACTACCAATGAAATACTTTCAGAAGAAAAATACACGCCTAGAATTGAAAAAGTAGGAGACTCTCCACTACAAATAGTGGGAACAGGACCAGATAGCAAATGGGAAGATATTCACTACGCTTTTTTCTCGGCAATCAGTCAAGCAAAAAAGAGAGTATATATTGAAACACCGTATTTTATACCTGATGAAAGCTTGTTAAAAGCTATTAAAACAGCAGCACTAAGCGGGGTAGATGTAAGAATAATATTCCCAGAAAAAATAGATCACTATATAGTAAACATAGCTTCATATTCTTACTTTGAAGAGGTTTTAAATTCTGGTGGAAAGGTATATCTGTACCAAAGAGGATTCATACATTCAAAAGTAGTAATAGTAGATGATGAAATAGCTTCAATAGGAACAGCAAATATGGATTTGAGAAGTTTTATGCTTAACTTTGAAGTAAATGCATTTATATACGATAAAAAAATAATAAGTGAATTATACGAACAGTTTTTGGAAGATCAGAGTGATTCAAAAGAGCTAATTCAAGAAAATTTCAGAACAAGGAATGTAGTTGTAAGGCTTGCAGAATCAATATCTAGGTTGTTTTCTCCTTTGCTGTAATTAAGGTTTAGTTAAGGTAATATTAATATACTATTAGCAGTTAATTAACAAGAGTGCTAATAAAAAGCATTCAAGTTTTAAGAGTAATAAATAAAAATAAAAAGTAATTTTATTAGACGAGGAGGTAGTGAAAAATGAATATAAAACCATTAGGAGACAGAGTGGTATTAAAGAAAATTGAGGCTGAGGAAAAGACTTCTAGCGGTATCATTCTTACAGGTGCTGCCAAAGAAAAGCCACAATTTGCAGAAGTTGTAGCCGTTGGATCAGGAATTGTAGACGGTAAAGAAATAAAAATGGAACTAGTACTAGGCGATAAGGTAATATACAACAAATACGCAGGTACAGAAGTTGAAATAGAAAACGAAGAATTTATAGTAATAAAGCAAGAAGACGTAGTTGGAGTATTAGAAAATAAATAGATAGGAGTGGTAAAAAATGGCTAAAGAAATAAAATTTTCAAAAGACGCAAGATCTGCATTAGAAGCAGGTGTAAATAAATTAGCAGATACTGTAAAAGTAACACTTGGACCAAAAGGAAGAAACGTAATACTAGATAAGAAATTTGGTTCTCCACTTATCACAAATGATGGAGTTACAATAGCAAAAGAAATTGAACTTGAAGATAAATTTGAAAACATGGGAGCTCAGTTAGTAAAAGAAGTAGCTACAAAGACAAATGACGTAGCTGGGGATGGTACTACTACTGCTACAGTTTTGGCACAGGCAATAATTAGAGAAGGCCTAAAAAATGTAACTGCTGGATCTAATCCAATACTTCTTAGAAGAGGTATTCAAAAAGCTGTAGAAGTAGCAGTTGAAGAACTAAAGAAAAACTCAAAAGAAATCAATACTGATGAAGAAATATCTCAGGTAGGTGCAATATCAGCTGGAGATGAAGAAGTCGGTAAATTGATATCAGAAGCTATGAAAATAGTTGGAAAAGATGGGGTAATCACTATAGAAGAATCAAAATCTATGATTACTGAACTAGATGCTGTAGAAGGAATGCAGTTTGATAGAGGATTTTTATCTGCATACATGGTATCAGATGTAGAAAAAATGGAAGCAGTACTTGAAAATCCATATATATTAATAACTGATAAAAAAATCAGTAATATACAGGAAATACTTCCATTACTAGAAGAA
Source organism: Peptostreptococcus faecalis (assembly GCF_900240845.1). GTDB lineage: Bacteria > Bacillota > Clostridia > Peptostreptococcales > Peptostreptococcaceae > Peptostreptococcus > Peptostreptococcus faecalis. Next base: position 21,058 of record NZ_OERU01000005.1, on the reverse strand, counting down.
TTAGTACAGACTGGTCAAAAGCTTCTAATAATTGCTGAAGATGTGGAGGGCGAAGCTCTTTCTACTCTAGTAGTAAATAAGTTAAGAGGTACTTTCGATGTAATGGCTGTCAAGGCTCCTGGATTTGGAGAAAGAAGAAAAGACATGCTTGAAGACTTAGCAATACTTACGGGAGGAGAATTCATATCATCTGAATTAGGATATGACCTAAAGGAAGCTACTCTTTCTATGTTAGGTAGAGCTCAAACAGTAAAAGTAAACAAGGAAACTACTACAATAGTAGATGGAGCAGGAAATAAAGAAGACATTGCAAACAGAGTAAATCAGCTTAAGCGTTTGATAGAAGATACTACATCAGACTTTGATAGAGAAAAATTGTCAGAAAGATTGGCAAAATTATCAGGTGGTGTGGCTGTAGTAAAAGTTGGTGCTGCGACTGAAATAGAAATGAAGGAAAGAAAACTAAGAATAGAAGATGCCTTAAATGCTACAAAGGCAGCCGTTCAAGAAGGTATTGTAGCAGGTGGAGGTACAGTATTTGTAAGTGTAATCCCAGCTGTAGAAAAAATGGTGGAATCTCTTGAAGGTGAAGAAAAGCTAGGTGCTCAAATAATTAGGAGAGCATTAGAAGAACCTTTAAGACAAATTTCTGTAAATGCCGGACTAGAAGGGTCAGTAATAATACAAAACGTAATTAATTCTGATGCTAATGTTGGATTCGATGCTATGAATGAAAAATATGTAGATATGATAGAAGCAGGTATAGTAGATCCAACTAAAGTAAGCAGAAGTGCACTTCAAAATGCTGCTTCAATTGCTAGTGTATTCTTGACTACAGAAGCTGCAGTTACAGATCTACCAGGTGATGATGATATTCCAGGAATGCCAGGTGGAATGCCAGGAATGATGTAATTGAAATATAATCATTACAATTAAAAATAAATAAAAAAATTTAAAAGATAGTTTGCTAAAAAACACTTATAAAAATAAGTTTATTCAAATAATATTTATTTTTTATAATAGAATTAGCTAACTATCTTTTTTACTTTAAATTAAACTGAATATTATAAAATTTTTTTCTCAAAAAGCTTTTAGAAAATTGCGAATAGTGGTATAATATAAATAGAAAGTGATACTAAAGTCTAGATAGAACATACTATGACTAAGTAAGATGTGTCAGTGAAAGCTATGATAGCTGACAGTAGTCCAACGCTAATAAACGTATTTTATGAGTGCTCTAAAAAGAGTAATGGGACATACAAGTAACATGGTAAATAGTCGTGGTTGGTTTTTAGAATATCTAGGTGCTAAATCCGAGCCAGTGGCAGGATATTAGTGTAAGTAGATGTTTTTGTAGATGTGTGTTACTTTCAGAGTAGTACTACGGTAACATGAATCCTGTTGATTGCCCGTAAAAAGGCTAGATAGTAATATGTGTGATTTAGTAATACCAAAGCAAGTGGTAACATCAAGGCAAGTTGTATTGCACCGGAGACAGTGTAACGTCGAACTATTAGAAAATTCAAGAAAAAATGTAGACAACAGAGTTTGTGCAGATATTTAATTAAGTAAAATCATCGAAGAAAAAGTATTATTTCGAGAGAATATGTGTGGATGAGGAACTTAGAATACCAAGAAAATTTGTGTACACCGATGGATATTCTTATAAATGTTTGGAAATACTCAAATATATTATAGGTGACGAGGATAGTGTATGACTGAAGTACCAGGTAGAACTAAGAGAAGCAACATATATCGGTAAAGTGTAGTATAAAAGTAGATGAAAATGCTTAAATGTGGGAGTCACAATAAAAGTGATTTAGTAGCGAGATTGAAGCACCGAGGATAGTGTAGCATCGAATTATTGAAAGTTCTAAGAAAAGATGTAGACAACAGGGAAGTGCAAGCATCAAAGCAAGTGGAAACACTAAGGCAATGGAGATACGAAGAACAAAGAAAGTACCAGTAATTAGAAGATGTTTAGTTGTAATACAGCAAGATATCTTAATCGAAGCAGGAAAGATGTTACTTATGTGGGAGCATGTAGTACAATATTTAAGAGAAGGAGTGATGTGTGAACCTTGGAACAGAACAATGATAACACATTAGAATCCTGGAAGAGAACCCTTGTCAAATAACGTTTTAGAAAAAGAATGTTATGATATTGGCAGGGGTTTTCTCATGCGCAAATTAATATCTATAAAATGTGATATAATTAGTAATATGGGTATCTCTATATTATTAAATGAGATAATAAAAAGAATATATATGATTAATAAAAATAGAATACTATAATAAATATAAAAATTATGGTATAATATTTGGTATGAAAAAAACGAAAATATTATGAAATAAGTGAAGGGAGATATTATGAAGCACGAATTAGTTCTTGTTGTCGACTTCGGTGGACAGTACAACCAATTAATAGCTAGAAGAGTAAGAGAAAACAATGTATATTGTGAAATTATTCCATATACAGCAGGTGTTGAAAAAATAAAAGAAAAAAATCCTAAGGGTATAATATTCACAGGAGGACCTAATAGTGCGTACTTAGAAGATTCTCCTAAGATTTCAAAAGAAATTTTTGAAATTGGAGTACCAATCCTTGGAATCTGCTATGGTGACCAGTTGATGGCACATCTATTAGGAGGTAAGGTTGAAAAGGGTGACAACTTCACTAGAGAATACGGAAAAACTATAATAGAATACGGAAAATCACCAATATTTGAAGGACTTTCTACAAATCAAGTGTGGATGAGTCATACGGATTATATTTCTGAAGCACCTACTGGATTTGAAGTGACTGCTACTACTGCAAACTGTCCTATAGCTGCAATGCAAAATGTAGATAAAAAGCTTTATGGAGTACAGTTCCATCCAGAAGTTGAGCATAGTTTAGAGGGAGATAAAATACTTAAAAACTTCCTATACGAAATATGTGAAGTGAGTGGAGATTGGACTACAAGCTCATTTATAGATGACAAAATAGCTCAAATAAAAGAAATTGTAGGAGATAAGAAAGCTTTATGCGCACTAAGTGGAGGGGTAGACTCTTCAGTAGCTGCAGTACTAATGCACAGAGCAATAGGTGACAACCTTACTTGTATATTTGTAGATCATGGTCTTCTAAGAAAAAATGAAGGTGATGATGTAGAAAGAATATTTAGAGAAAAATTCAACATGAATCTAATAAGAGTAAACGCTGAAGACAGATTTTTAGGAAAGCTAAAAGGTGTAACTGAACCAGAAGCTAAGAGAAAAATAATCGGTGAAGAATTTATTAGAGTATTTGAAGAAGAATCACATAAATTAGGGAAAATGGAATTCTTAGTTCAAGGGACAATATATCCTGACGTAGTAGAAAGTGGAACAGGTGGTTCAGCTACTATAAAATCTCACCACAACGTTGGTGGATTACCAGAAGATGTTGACTTCCAAGAAATAGTAGAGCCTCTAAGAGAACTATTCAAAGACGAAGTAAGAAAAATAGGTCTAGAGCTAGGAATAGAAGATACATTAATATTTAGACATCCTTTCCCAGGGCCAGGACTAGGAATCAGAGTAATTGGGGAAGTAACAAAAGAAAGATGTGATATCCTTAGAGAAGCTGATGCAGTATATATGGATGAGCTAAGAAAAGCTGGTCTATATAGAGAAATATGGCAGGCATTTGCCACTCTTCCAGATGTAAAGACTGTAGGAGTAATGGGGGATGAAAGAACTTACGCATACTTAGTAGGTCTTAGAGCCGTAGCATCAAGCGACGGAATGACTTCAGACTGGTACAAAATACCATATGAAGTACTAGAAAGAATTAGTAATAGAATAATCAATGAGTGCGAAGGAGTAAATAGAGTAGTGTATGACATTACAAGTAAACCTCCTGGAACAATTGAGTGGGAATAGAATAAATAAAAGGTGTAAGCATTGTAAATAGGTGCTTACGCCTTTCTTGTTTACTCTTGCGATGTAGATTTGAACATTATAAAATAGTGAAAGAATACAGTGCTTTAAAAATTATCCTATAAAATAAACAAAAGATATTGTCTTTCAATATTGACAATTGAAATTGATTATTATATTCTATTTAATAAGGAGGAATTTAAGTCCTCCTATATTTCAAATAGAGAGGAGATTTTAAATTGAAAAAAGAACTATCAAATGAAGTAAATATTTATCTTGCTAACATTGGTGTATCATACATCAAATTACACAACCTGCATTGGAATGTTGTGGGAAGTCAATTCAAGGCTGTCCATGAATATCTGGAGACTTTATATGATGCAATGGCAGATGTTCTAGATGCGACGGCAGAACTTTTAAAAATGAACGGTGAAATGCCTATGGCTAGCATGAAAGACTATCTAGCAGTTGCTACTATTAATGAGTTAGAGAGTAGTGAAGTGGATGCAAATAGTGTAATGAATACAGTTCTAAACGATATGGAAGATTTAAAAATACAAGCTCTTTCTATACGAAAACTAGCTAGTGAAGAGGATCAGTTTGATGTTGTAAGTGCAATGGAAAACGATATCGAAAATTATAACAAAACAATCTGGTTTATCAAATCTATGTTAAAATAACGAAAACTATTTTGATACTAGGTAATAGAAAATTTTAAATCGCTAGAATAGAATAGTTTTATTGAGAAAAAATTTAGAATAAAGTTAAAAGTAATATTATAATTTGAAATAGAGGTTACGCTATCAAGCGAACCTCTATTTATTATGAGTAAAACTGGTTTATAATAATTTATTACAATTATATACTAAATAATTATGAATTTACATATTTCATTAGGAGAGAGGCATTATAAAGTTGAATTTGATCTGCAAAATAAAGATAAACATATTGAAGAACACATCTTTTTTCTTACGTCAGATAAACTATTAATAGGTTCACTTTTTGAAGGGAAAGAAATAATATATCAAAAAGAAAATACAGATATTTATTTTCCTGAAATATCAGATAGAATCTCTCAATTATAACTATTTCAGTAAATACAAGCTATATTGTATTTATAGTTCATGATATACTATTTATAAGATAAAGATAAAGATAAAGATAAAGATAAAGATAAAGATAAAGATAAAGATAAAGATAAAGATAAAGATAAAACTGAGAGGTGATTTATAATGGATGCTTTTAGAAATATGAGAGACATATTTAAAGCCATGAAAAAAAATAAATACGAGTATCTAATGTTGATTGTGATATTTCAACTTTCAAAAATATACATAGTATTACCAGTTGTAAAATTATTGTTGAATCAGTCAATGAAACTTGTTGGTGTGGAATATTTGACTAATTTTAATTTTTTACAGTTATTTAAAAATGGTTTTTCAATAGCTCTTTTATTAGTGATCGCGTTTATAATTGGATTTAATATATTTTTAGAGCTTGGAGTATATTTTTTGATTGCGTATTACCAAGTAAACAACTTAGAATATTCTTTCAGAAAAATATTTAAACGTCTATTTTATAAAATAAAGTATTTGCTACATCCTTCATCATTACTTCTATTTTTGTATATTGGAATATTGTTGCCGCTAAGCCCGATTGGATTAAAAACTACGTATACTACCGGTATTTTTATTCCGGATTTCATTACAGAACCACTGTTTGAGCAGTTACCAATATTATTGGGAGCTACAGTAGCAACTATATTATTATTAATTTTATTTTTGCGCACTATATATGTAATTTATTATTTTGTTGTTGAACCAGAGATTAGTTTGTCAAAAGCTTGTATAAAATCGTTAAGAGAAACGAAAGGAAAAATAAAATCAAATTTAGTGACTTTATTTAGTTCCCTAATATACTTTGAAGCGACAGTATTTGCATATATTTTTCTTTCCCTTATGCCTGTAATCGTAACAGAAATGTTTGCGGTTGATATGTCGGAAATTTTTGCGGTATTGAGTTTGACTGCGATTGATATGATAATGTTAATGTATATAGGATTAGGTGTTCCGTTTATCATATATATGTTTGTTGCCAAGTTAAATCATGATTTGAATAGTAAGGATGAATTTAAATACAAAGAGGTAAAAGGCGCATCTCTTGCAAAATCAAAGGTAATACGTGTAATTTTAATTATTGTAATACTAATATCTGGAATTGGAAATTTCATAATGATTAAACAAGGTATTACTTACGAGCCAACTTTAGTGATTGCCCACAGAGGATACACTGAAGATGCTGTTGAGAACTCTTTGGAATCACTAGAAGCAGCTAGCAAAGTAGGAGCAAACATGGTAGAAATTGATATTCAACAGACTAAAGACAAAGACTTTGTTGTCATGCATGATGAGAACGTGAAACGAATGACTGGTAAATCTATGAATGTTTATGATTCTACATTAAAGCAATTGCAGGATCTGGAAATGAGACAAAATGGATACACAGCAAAAGTTCCAAGTCTAGAAGAGTTCATTGATTTATCAAAGAAATTAAATGTACGAATATTACTTGAAATAAAGCCTACTGGTCACGAAAGTAAGGATATGGAAGAATCTTTGGTACGTATGTTGAAGGAAAAAGAAATACAACATACTGTAGTAATCCAATCGCTGAATAAAGATTCAATTGATAGAATAAAACAAATTGATCCTAGTATAAAGACTTGTTTTGTAATACCTATACTGATTGGAGATGTTCCAATTACAGATCATAATTATTTAGCATTAGAAGATTTTTCTATGACATCAAATATTAGATACCAAGCGCAAGTATATTATGAAGGCTTATTTGTTTGGACTGTAAATGATGAATCAAAAATATCATCATATTTGAGCCAGGGTGTACAAGGTATAATTACGAACCATCCTGATATAGTGATTAAAAAGTTGAGCATGAAAGAAAATACAATATTTGATAAAATTAGTTGGATATTGAATAATGCAAACTTTGTAAAACTAGAAGCTAAAACTGAATTATAGATAGATTTGAGATATATTTAATTTTGATATACAGGTGAGAGGGCATCACTTATCAAGAAGTATGTTAAAATTTAATAAATTTTATAAACAATAAAAAAACAGGCTATGTAGTTTTAATGATAAACATACATAGCCTATTTTGTTTTTAATTATAAATATCAAGATATATCAAGTCAAACTACTTATCTTTTTTAGCAGAAATACATAGTATTTTACAAACTTTGACATATACAAATCTGTAAAGAACATATATCAATAATGTAATGACTGATATTATTCCTAGAATAGATGCTATTGCAGAAATTTCACTTGGCGTTATTGTTTCATCGTTATTATACAGTATTAAAAGATAAAATAATAGTATAGATATAGTTCCGACACTAGTAGGGGCAATGAAAACTTTTGATATTTGAGACTTCGCTACTTTTCTAAGGTAATCATTGTTGGCTCCTAACCTCTTCAAATTTTCAAATACATGTGAGTTGTTTAGTCCAATCGTAATACTTCTAGTGTATGCAATTACTGCAACTGCTGCAAAGCAAATAATTGATATAAATACAAATAACATCAAAAATACAGATGAGGATTTCAAGAAATCTGTTTGGTCTAATATTCTAAATTTAGGCATATATTTCCAGTAATTTCTAAAATCAAAAGAATCTTTTTTTTCAAAACTAAGTGGATCTTCACCCTTTGAGATTAAAGTTTCATTGTCAAGAAAATAAGGTTCACCTTTATCTTGTGCTCGTTTTTTTGCAAGAGGATCCCAACTATCGTGTACTTCTACATCTGAGTTGGAGTGGTCTACTATTTCATTAAATAGCTCTTTGGCAAATGGGTAAGTTTTTTCTACGTTTAGAACATTGAAAAATATTTGATTTTCTAAATATATATTTTCTAGTCCAGCTGTAATTTCATTGTAGTCACTATCATCTAATATTTTATATGAATAAAGCAAATTATTTCTTGGATAATTATCTACAGGAGCTACATCTAATACCTTTCCAGTTGTTAGATTAGTTACTTTTAAAGTGTCATTACCTGCAATATAGTCGTCAAAGGTTCCATCTGATAAATGGACTACTGTTATAGTTCCAGGTTTTAAATCTATTTTTTCGCCTGTCAGTTTATTGTAGGCACTTTCAGAAAGAAAATTTTTTGTACGAAGAGTTTCTCTGTATTGATAATAATAAGTAGAGTTCTCCCTTTCAATTTGATCATCTCCGTCTACAGCAAGTACTGCAAAAGGTTGTGATATATAATCGGTGATAGTTACATTGTGCTTTTTCGCAAGATTATGTATATCTTCTTTTTCAACCATATTCTGATCAAGTCTATAGTGAAATGAGTAATCGGCAGTTCTATTCTCAGTATCAGAAGAAATACCAGAGTTCATCATTGGCACGTAAAATGAGGCGAAGTATCCACCTGCGACAAGTAGTGTGATTACCAACATATTTCTTACTGTTTGGCGACCTTCAAATTTCATTATGCTGTTGCTTATTATATTTTTGTACTTATTTTTACTTTTTTTCCAACCATTTACAACGGTGTGAAGCATTACCATGTAGAGTCCAATAAATAGAGGAATGTACAGAGGTGCTGTTAAAAATTCAGGTGGATAGTAGTGTAACTCTGTAATTATAATAGAAGGCACTTTTAATCCTAGAAATGCACCGACTATCATTAGAATTATTCCAGCTATACCATACCATTTTGGAACATTTTTAATAGGCTCACTTTTTTTAGATTCATTGACAACATCAATTATATTAGTTCTTTTTATAAATGCATTTAGTCTAAAGAAAGTTATTATTATTAGTATAATACTGTATGCTGCAGCTAGAAAAGGTGTTTTAAGTGAGATTGCTAATACCATCTCTTCTGAATTCACAACAAATGTTCTAAATAGTTGCCATATTGTCCATGCAAGAGGGCTGCCAAGTACTATTCCAAGTAGAGATGAAATAATAACAGTAGATACAACTTCTCTGACTAGATTGGTTTTTATTTGTTTTTTTGAAGCGCCAAGAGCCATTAGTACGCCGGATTCTCTTGATTTATACCTTAAAAAAAGACCGAGTGCGTAATTTACAAATACTATACACCCAATTACTGCTAAAGCAAATATCATTGTTACCTGTTTCCTAGAGTCTCCACCTTCAGGTAACATATTTAAAATTGTATCTGAGTTTATCATTGTCAGATAGGCAGTAATTAACAACACTGACATGAATGTGCATGTAGCAAGAAGGATGTATTGATTTTTATTTTTTTTTCGAAGTTCTTTATACACATCATTAAAGCTCTTCATTTTCATTCTCCTCTCCTAGTGTTTGAATTGTATTCAATAGTTCCTTTTGGAAATCTGAACGATTTTTATCTTTTTTATTGAGTACAAATTCTACTTGACCATCTCTTAGTATTATTACTCTGTCACAATATGATGCTGCAAAAGAGTCATGGGTTACCATTAGTATAGTGGCTTCAACAGTTTTTTTTGCTTGAATAAAACTTTCTATTACTGCTTTTGAGCTTTTTGAATCCAGATTTCCTGTAGGTTCATCTGCAAGAATCATTAAGGGATTATTAATTAATGCTCTAGCTACTGCAGTTCTTTGTTTTTCTCCACCAGATACTTCCGCTGGATATTTATTTTTAATATGTGATATTCCAAACATTTCACATAGTTGGTTAGCAGAGTTTTCCATTTGTTTGTTGACTTTACCTGCAATAATTCTAGGTAACATAATATTGTCTAAAATGCTTAGTCCATCTAAGAGCATATAATCTTGAAACACAAAACCTAATTTTTGATTTCTTACGAATGATAGCCTTTTTTCATCTAGATCCACTAAATTAATATCACCTAATTGTATTTTTCCACTGTCGATTGGAAAATAGCATGATATTGCATTTAATAAAGTAGTTTTACCAGATCCAGAAGGACCCATTACTCCGACAAATTCTTCTTTTTTTACATTTAGAGAAATACCTTTTAATACTTCATAATTTTTATTTCCTACTTGAAATGATTTGTATAAATTTTCTATATTTAACATTATTATCGCCTCCCTTTGATTATATTTTAAAGGAATATCATTGAGGATATTTTTAGCAGTGTCATAAATAGCAATTTTTATGTAATTGTTTTCTAGTTTTTATTTTCGATGTAATAAATGACGCTTTTATTGTAATAAGCTGTTTTTAAAAGAAATTATGCTATGATATAATAGAATTAAACAGGAGGAATAAATATGATTAATATAGGTATATGCGATGACTCTCAAGAGGCTAGATTTTTGCTAAGTGTAACTCTTGAGAGAATTTTAGATAAAAAGAATATTAAGTATAATATTTATGAATTTTCATCAGGAGAACGTTTTTTAAAATGGTTTAATAAATATGAAAATAGACTAGATTTATTATTTTTAGATATAGAGATGCTGGGAATTGATGGCATGGATACGGCAAAAAGAATTAGAGAATTTAATTCATTAGTTCAAATAGTATTTGTTACTAGCCATCCTACATATGTGTTTGACGGATATTCTGTAGGTGCATTAGGATATATTATGAAGCCTGCAAAAGAAACTCAAGTTGAAGATGCTTTAGAAAGGGCAATTTTTGCTCTCAATAAAAATAAGATAGATGTATATGTAATTAAAAATATTGATGGTATATACAAAATTCCAAAGCATGCTATTTTATTTTTTTATTCAGAAAAGAGGACTATAGTTTGCGTTACAAAGGATAATAATTATACTTTTTACGCTAAATTAGATAATGTTGAAGAAGAGGTATCTATGCCGTTTGTTAGGATTCATCAAAGATATCTTGTAAATGCAGATTTAGTGGATAGAATTAATATTGACTCGGTGAGTATAGGAGGAGAAGAACTTCCTATAAGTCGTTCATATAAAGAAAAAGCAGTACTTGAGTTGAGCAGAAGTCTTTTGAAATGAGGTAAATTATGAAGTTTTTTATAGAATTTTTACTATTTACAACTGGGATAGTATTTCCGGTGATTGTTGGAGCATTATTATATAATCTAGTGAAAAAATATATCTATATAAGAAAAAATAAAATATTCAAATCGATTATGTTCGTTGCGCTAGTTGCACTTTCTTTTAATGTTAGTTGGATAGGTGATGAAAATCCTATGATATTACTTCCTATTTTTGTAATAGTATTTTTAATGTGTTCAGAAGATATAATGATAAAGAGACTTGTGATTTCAATAGGAATATATACTTTGATTACGCCTATCGGAATGCTAGTAGATAGTATTCCGATGTTTATAGATGGAAATGATTATGAACTATTTTTGGTATTTGAAAATTCAAAACATATAATTAAATCTGTAGTAATAATAACAATTGCAATTATTCTAACTAAAATTATAGGCAAAAGTAAAATTAAGCTAGATACAAAAATATGGATGTTAATGGGAGGTTTATTGCTTGCAACATTCTTTATCACTCTTGCATTTACAAAATTTGGACTGGGAGATCTTTTATATGCTACAGAGTCTGGTTTCAATGCAAAGATGATAGGTAGTAAAGAATATGTTGATCTTGTGAATAATACAATTTTTAGAATATCATATATGACGCTTCCATTCGCGTCTATTTCAGCATTTATGGTATTGGTTGTAGTCATAATTCTTTCAAAGCATGAAGAAGAAGTCAAAAGTGAGAATTTAGAAAGATTAAGAGGAACTTACTATGAAGGAATTAAAAGAGAGCAAGATGCGGTCAGAACTATTAGGCATGATTTAAAAAACCATCTCTTTACAATGCAAACCATGATTGATCAGAGTAAATACTCAGAGGTAGAGGATTATTTAAAAAAACTTACTAATTCCCCAGCTATAAAAGAGTATAGACAGATTTCAAATAATGATATTGTCAATGCTGTACTCGATAACAAGATTTCTATTATGGATAAAAAAAATATAAAACTTGATTATAAGATAAGTGTTCCAGAGATATTGAGTATTTCTGAAATTGATATTTCATCATTGCTTGGGAATGCACTTGATAATGCTATTGAGGCAGTAGAGCAAATAGATGATAAAATGATAACCCTACGTTTAAGAGCTGATAAAGGTCTTTTTATGTTGCAAGTTGAAAATCCAATTAAAGAAGAGCTAAAAGTAAAAGATGGTCTATTTATAACTACTAAAGCAGATAAAAAGCATCATGGATTTGGGCTTAGGAGTATTAGAGAGGTAGCTAAGATATACAGTGGTACCATGGAAACAAATGTAAAGGATGGGAAATTTGAACTCATAGTCAGTATTCCATTATAAAATAGATAAAAAATAGATTCAAATAAAAGTCATCCTATTTAAGAAAATACCTTGAAAAATAAAAAAGATTATGATAATCTTTATCATAAGTGGGTATAATATATATGCAAGTAAAATTATATAAATAAAAATTAAATTAAAATATTAATTAAAATAGGAGGACTATAATATGTCAATGATTAACAAAAAGGTAAGTGATTTTAACGTACAGGCGTACCACAATGGTGAATTTGTACCAGTAAAGAAGGAAGATATTTTGGGACAGTGGTCAGTATTTTTCTTCTATCCAGCAGACTTTACATTTGTTTGCCCGACTGAGTTAGAAGATTTAGCAAACTCATATGAAAAATTCAAAGAAATAGGTTGTGAAATTTATTCTGTATCTTGTGATACTCATTTCGTACACAAGGCATGGCATGATGCGTCTAAGACAATACAAAAGATTCAGTATCCAATGTTAGCAGATCCTACTGGAGCACTAGCTCGTGATTTTGATGTGATGATAGAAAGCGATGGAGTTGCAGAACGTGGAACATTTGTTGTTAACCCAGAAGGAGAAATAGTAGCATATGAAGTAGTAGCAGGTAGCGTTGGACGTAACGCTGATGAATTACTTAGACGTGTTCAGGCTTCTCAGTTTGTAGCATCACATGATGGTGAAGTTTGCCCAGCAAAGTGGACACCAGGAGAAAAGACTCTTAAGCCTAGTCTTGACCTTGTTGGATTAATATAATGAACAAAAATCTATATGATGTAATAGTTGTTGGCGGGGGGCCGGCTGGTCTTACCGCCGGCCTTTACCTTGCTCGTGCAAAATATCGTGTACTGGTAGTAGAACAAGAAAACTTTGGTGGGCAGATTACCATTACAGATAATGTAGTAAATTATCCAGGTGTTGAATCAAGTAGTGGAGAAGAAATCACTAGTACTATGAGAAAACAAGCTCAAAGTTTTGGGGCGGAGTTTCTTTTAGCAGGAGTGGAAAGCGTTAATTTTGATGGAGATATTAAGGAAGTGAATACTTCTCGCGGTAAGTATCAAGCGTTTGGGATTGTACTTGCAACAGGAGCACATCCTCGTAGTATAGGATTTTCTGGAGAAGAAGAGTTCAAGGGCAGAGGTGTAGCTTATTGTGCTACATGCGATGGTGAATTCTTTACTGGAAAAGACGTATTTGTAGTTGGTGGAGGGTTTGCAGCAGCCGAAGAAGCTGTATTTTTGACTAGATATGCAAAAAAAGTAACTATGTTAATTAGAAAATCTGATTTTGGATGTGCAAAGTCAACTGCTGATCTGGCTAAAGAAAATGAAAATATTGAAATTCACTATAACACTGTAGTAGAAGGACTATCTGGTGGAACTATTTTGGAGTCTCTAAGATATAGAAACACTGTTACAGGTGAAGTGACTGAGTATAGACCTTCTAATGGTGAAAGTTTTGGAGTATTTGTATTTGCAGGATATGAACCTAGCACAAAATTCTTAAGCGGTATTGTTGAATTAGATGAATATGGATATATTTTGACAGATAGAAATCAAAAGACGTCAATAGATGGGATATATGCAGCTGGTGATGTTTGTGTTAAAAATTTAAGACAGATGGTGACGGCTACAGCAGATGGAGCGATTGCAGCAACAGAACTAGAACACTATGTGACAACAATGCATGAAAAGACGGGCATTATGCCGGATAGACCTTCAAGCAAGGAAACACATGAAGCAGCTCAAGAAAAAGTAGAGGCTTCATCATCGGAATCTTTCTTTACATCAGATGTGAAAGATCAATTGTCTGGAGTATTTGAAAAAATGGATAATTCTTTGATATTACGCGTATACTTAGATGACAGTTCTGTGTCAGAAGAATTGCGTATATTTATGCAAGAGTTGACAGATTTGACTGATAAACTTACATTACAAGTCAATGAAAATTCATTTGATCTATCTCCTAGGATAGAAATTTTGTCTTCTGATGGAAAAGATAAAGGTCTTTCATTTAATGGGGTTCCAGGTGGACATGAATTTAATTCTTTTGTAATTGGTTTGTATAATGCGGCTGGACCAGGTCAAGCACTGGATGAAGAAACTTTAAAAAGAATACAAGCTATAAAATCGCCTGTATCAATTAAAGTGTTGGTATCTTTATCTTGTACAAAGTGCCCAGAGTTGGTGATGGCTGCTCAAAAAATTGCATCAGAAAATGAAAATATTAGAGCAGATGTATACGATTTAAATCACTTCCAATCTATAAAAGATGAGTACAATGTAATGAGCGTACCTTGCTTAGTTGTAAATGATAAGGACGTTACTTTTGGTAAGATGAATGTAGTACAACTTTTAGATTATTTGGAATCTGTAATATAAATAGAAGTTTGATATAAATAGAAGTTATATTTACTAAGGAATAACACCAATAATTATTTTGAAAGTAACTTTTAAAGCAAAGAATAAAAAAAATTAATAAAAGAAACCATAATAAAGAGGTCTAATAAAATTAGACCTCTTTATTATGGTATAATGATTAAGTACGCGAAATAAGATAGTCTAGACTAGAGTATAAAGGGGGTTTTTATTTGCCAAATAAAGATGCTAAAGAATTAATTAGAAAAAAATTTATTGAGATGCTTAATCAAATGCCATTAAAAAAAATAACAGTGAAGGATATTGTATCTGAATGTAATATAAATAGAAATACTTTTTACTACCACTATAGTGATGTTTACGACTTGCTATCCGAAATATTTCAGATAGAATTTCAAAATGCTACAAAGGACTATAACAAAAGTTTATCTTGGGAAGAAGTATTTTTAGCTGCAGTTAAATTTTCTTTAGAAAATAAGAAGGCTATATATCATATATATTATTCAATACAAAGAGAAGAGTTAGAAAGATATATTTACAATGTTGCTGGTCACGCAATGAGTCAATATGTAGAAAATAAAAATAAGGACATCAATGCCCTTGAAATGGATAAAGAAATAATAGTTTCTTTTTACCAGTGTGCGTTGACTACAATGGTGATTCAATGGATTTCAAATGGAATGAAGGAAGATCCAGTAGTAATAATAGGAAGAATAGGAAGGCTTTTTAATGGGCATATTGAAGAGTCTTTAATTAGAAGTGCAAACGATAGAATATATTAGTAAACTACCCTCATGTCTAGGTTCTAGACACGGGGGCTTTTTTGTCTAGTGAAAAAATACTTTTATAGATGTATTATAAGGTAACGGGATAAATAAAGATGCCAAAATTAAAAGAGGTTCAAAGTAAAAAAATAAAATTAGCGAAAGTTAAAAATTAGAAAGAGGGAGAAAATATGAAAATTAAGACACATGATGACAGATTGAAGTTGACAAATGGTACTTACCACTCATTAGTGAATGCAAGAAAGCCAGAAGGTATTGAAGATAAGAAAGCGTACTTGATAGGAACAGGAATCGCTTCGTTGGCAGCGGGATGTTTTCTTATTAGAGATGCTCATATGGAAGGTAATAAAATTACCTTTTTAGAGCAATTAGATATACCAGGTGGTTCTTTAGATGGAAATATTCGTCAAAATACAGGATACGTAGCACGTGGTGGTAGAGAAATGGGACATTGCTTTGAAGTGCTATGGAGTTTATTTAGTTCTTTGCCTTCTACAGAAGATCCAAGCATGAGTGTATTAGATCACTTTTTCTACACTAATTTAGACGATCCTAACTTTAGTAATTGTCGTATAACAAAAGAGCAAGGTGTTCGTTATGATAACGGAAAATTCAACTTAACTCAAGAAATGGCAATGGAACTCGCTACATTTGTAATGATATCTGATGAACAATTACAAGATAGATCTATAGAAGAATTTTTATCAAAAGAATTATTGGAGAGTGATTTTTGGACTCTTTGGAGAACAATGTTTGCATTTGAAAATTGGCATAGTGCATTAGAAATGAAACTTTACATGAATAGATTTATTCATCATATAGATGGTCTTACTGATTTATCAGCATTACAGTTTTCAAAGCATGACCAGTACACTTCTTTCGTGCTTCCAATGGTAAAATATCTTAAAGATAATGGTGCAGAATTTAAATACGGTGTAAAAGTAGATAACGTAGAATTTGACATTACTGAAGAGAAGAAAGTTGCAACAAAAATAGTAGCTTTTGATAAAGAAGGTAATGATATATCAATAGAAACAACTGAAAATGATTTAGTATTTATTACAAATGGATCTATGACAGAAAACTCTGGATACGGAGATGATAATACTCCAGCACCATTTAATACGGAGCTTGATGGTTGTTGGAAATTATGGAAAAATATCGCAGCACAAAGTGATGAATTTGGACATCCTGAAAAATTCTACGGAGATACAGAAAAGAGTAACTGGGAATCTTGTACTGTAACTTGTCATGGTGGAAAAGTTCCAGAATACATCGAAAAAATTACTAAGCGTTCGCCATATGGTGGAAAGGTAGTTACAGGTGGAATTGTGACAGCAGTGGATTCTTCATGGTTATTGAGTTGGACAATAAACCGTCAAAATCAGTATATTGGACAGCCTGAAGAAGATGTACTAGTTTGGGTATACGGACTATTCTCTGATGTAGAAGGAGATTATATAAAAAAGGCAATGAGAGATTGTACTGGAAAAGAAATTACTAAAGAATGGCTTTACCACATAGGTGTACCAGTAGAAGAAATTGATGAATTAGCAGAAACTTGTACAGCAATTCCAGTAATGATGCCATATATTACAGCTCAGTTTATGCCTAGAGCATTTGGAGATAGACCTTATGTAGTACCTAAAAATGCAACAAACTTCGCGTTCTTAGGACAGTTTGCAGAGACTCTAGATGATCCAGGTAGAGATACAGTATTCACAATAGAATACTCAGGGCGTACTGCTATGGAAGCTGTATACGTACTTACGGGAGTTGAAAAAGGTGTACCAGAAGTATTTGGTTCAAGATATGATATTAGATATTTATTAAATGGAGCAGTAGAATTGCTTGACGGTCAAAAGCCTCAACTTCCAATACCTCCAATGAAGATGATGAATATTATGAAACACTTATCAGGTACAGATATAGAAGTATTATTAAAAGAATACAATATTTTATAATATTAGTTTAGTTGAAATAAATTCACAAAAGTTAAATTTGAAAATCTAGTTTTTATTAGAAATATAAAATAAACTACAATTTTATTTATTAAAAAGGCGTAGGTAGATTAAAAATCTCCTATGTCTTTTTTATTATTCAAAAATATTCTTTACTAAATGCCATTATATAACTTGTATTCTATTATTTTAGCGGCTTGATTATGTATAAAAACTTAAAAAAAAATGAAAAAATGTATACTTTTTTATTTAAGTTTGTTATATTAAAATTTGACAATAAAAAAAGGAGTTAAATTATGTCAAAAAAATATAATAATGTAGTGAAAGAAATTTTTTTAATATTACTTATCTTGATCGTGTTTGATATACCTGGTAAGGTAGAAAATCAAGTATCTTTAATGATTCATCCGTCAAATACAAGTGATTCCTTAATGCTGACAGGAGTTGATACAGTAATACCTATTTGGGTATATTTATTGGTTATAGGTTTTTATATATTTCTTGCAAAAAAACTTGATATTGCTAAATTTGATTTAACATTTATCAATAAGAAAAATATAATTATAATAATAGGCGTTTTCATTTTAGATAGGATTTTTGATTCTATAGGAGGAGAAATATTGAGCCTTCAAGGAATTGTAGATACAGCAAATCAGATTTATCTAGAGGAAGCCTATAGTGGAACAAGTTGGTATTTGACATTTATAGGAACGTCAATATATGCTCCTGTAGTCGAGGAGATTATATTTAGAGGATATATAGTTGGGAGATTGTTTAAAAACAAGCCAGTTATTGGAATAACGATAAGTGCATTATCTTTTGGTGCTATACATAATCCTACTGATATTACAAGTTTTATGATTTATGCTATGTCAGGATTATTATTTGCCACAGCATATTATAAAACAAAAAGATTAGAAGTTCCAATATGTATTCATTTCTTGGTCAATACCATGCCATTTTAAACTAGAGAATATTTATATTAATTAAAACTAAAATTATATAATGATTAAAAAAGGTGCTTTATATATATGTTTTGAAATTAAAAATTTGAATTTCAGACTAAAATATATTTAAAAGCTCCTTTTTTCTATCATTTAATAATACAAATAGTAAAGTATAGTGAGTATAAAATTTTAATTATATAAATAAAAAAAAAGAAAAATAAATGGTTTAAACTAAAAATATTAAAATATCAAAATATAAAACAGCCTAATATATTGATAAACAAATCAAATTTGTTATAATTATTGTATAGCTAAGATTTCAAGAAATCATCAAAACTTAGTAGTATATTAAATTAAGGGGGAAAATACATGAAAAAAAGAGTTTTATCACTTATGCTTGCTTTAGCAATGATTATAAGTACAATTTTACCATCGATATCATATGCAGATACGCCAAAAGATATTGGTAGTAGTGGATTGAAGTACGTAAATCAGGGGCCAGTGATGATCTATGGGATGGCTGATGATGGAACAATGACAAATGTACTTACCAATCCTGATGGTAGTCTAATTGATCCAAATAATCCGCCTGTGCTGACAGTAGGAAATTCACTTAGATTTAGAGTTGATTGGAATATTGATAACATTATGGGAAAAGGATTGGTAGAAGGAGATTGGTTTGAATTTGACTTGCCGAGCCAGTATTTTAAATTTATGGAAAGCTCTATGCAATCATTAAAAGCTATGAGTGAATTAGGAATTGAGGAAGAAATAGGAACATTTCAGATAATGGATGCAACGGATACTGAACCTGCAAAAATAAAAGTTGTACTGAATAATGTGGCTGTTGAAAAAAATTTCATAAATAAAGGATATATACAGGTTGATGCTAAGGCTGATAAAGTTAAAAATCCAAATGAACAAATACAAGTAGGAGATTGGATTATTCCAGAGTTAGAGATAAAACCAGTGGATCCAAATATAGAATTTCCAGATAATAAGCCACTAGTTAAAAGTGGATGGCAAATTACGAATCAAGATAAGGTAACTTGGGGATTGGACGTAAGTACAGATATTATAAAAGGAGTATATAATGGTGATATAACTAATCCTAATGTAAAGAAGAATTTAGTTCTAATTGATGAATTCCCAGAAGGACTGGAATACGATGATAATTCCAACTTAGATTTAGCTATACCAATATATGTTGCCAATGAAAATGGAAGAATGTCAAAAACGCTTCTAAACCCTGCAAATGGAGCTGGTGGCTGGAATAACTATACTATGAAGACAGATTCAGGCTTTAATAAAATTCAACAAAATTCTGGCGAAAGTTGGGAACAATTTAAGACAAGAGTCCAATCTGAATCTAGCATAGCATATGGAATATTTAAGGACTCAACAGATAACAGAAATAAACTTATAATAAATTTTGGAGATTTACCAGGGACATTGAAGAGTCCTAAAAATTTGAGCCAAATATTTGCTCTTATAGATGCTGATAGCACTTTAACTGATCAGCAAAAGAGGGATACAAAAGAAGCTTATAACAGAATAAATATCGCGACTGGTGGTATTGAAGGCGGTCAAGATGGTACTCTGGCTTTAGGATTCGTATTGCAAATACAAGGTATGAGAGTAACTGATGATTTTTTAGATGTCGATAGATTTAAAAATGAAGCAAAAATCACATGGACAGACGGAAGTGAAATAGATGATGGAGAAGCAATTTTCCAGAGAATTCAAGGTGGTGCTGTAACAGGTGAACCTCAATCTGTTGTAATAAAGAAACTCGAAGATGGAACAGCAAATAAATTATCTGGAGCAAAATTCAAACTTCAGAAAAAAAATCAGTTAGGTATATGGGAAGACTTCAATCCTACAGATGGAGGTCAAGTTGAAAGAATAACAGATTCCAATGGAGAAATAACATATAAAAAACTTTCTAATGGTGAATATAAAGTACTAGAGGTTAGTGCTCCAGCGGGATATTCAGATGAGATTAGATTTTTAAATGGAAAAGATACTTTTATAATAGATGGATCTGAGCAAGGAGCAGTTTATATTACTGCATATAATAAAAAGGAAGCACCTAGTCCAGTAAATATTAACTTAGAAGGAACGAAGTCATTAGAAGGAAGAACACTAGAAAATGGAGAATTTGAATTCGTTTTAAAGGATAAAAACGGAAACGAGATCCAAAGAGTTAAAAATGACGCAACAGGAAAATTCTCATTTGGAAATATCTCAATATCAGAAGCTGGAGTATCAAATTATACAATATCAGAAGTGATGGGAAACCAAGCAGGAATAACATATGATAAGTCAATCTACAATGTAGAGGTGACAACAACATTAGATAATGCGACAAACAAGTTAGTAACAGATGTAAAATACTTCGATGCAGCAGGAAATGATATAACGAAAATACAATTTAACAACAAGTACATAGCTCCAAAAACAACAGAAATAAAAATAGGAGTTGAAAAAGAGTTAAAGGGTAGGGCACAAAAGGCACGTGAATTCAGATTTTTATTAGAGGGAGAAACTGATAATACAGGTAAAATTAGAGAGTTAGCTACTAATAATATATCTGGAGAGGCTTTATTTAAAGATATTGAATTAAAAGATGTAGGAAAATATATTTACAAAATAACAGAGGTAAAAGGAAAAGACAGTAAAATCAAATACGATAAGTCTGAATACAAATTAATAGTAGATGTGACTCTGAACTCTACAACAAATGAGCTAG
>NZ_OERU01000016.1 GCF_900240845.1 Peptostreptococcus faecalis | reverse complement strand
TATAAAATTAGCCGAAGAGAAATTACTCTCTTCGGTTTTTCACCATGGGACGAAATTGAAAGATTATTTAAAACTGCTTGCTAGAAATTTAAGAAATTGGTGAAGTATGCTGTTTTTTCAAACTTTGAAACACAACCTAAAATCACACGTTGATAATATAGGATTTAATCAAACTATTTATATAGAATTAAACATTACGTTTACAGAACCTCCTATACAATATTAATCTATTTTTACCTATAAAACGCTATTCTTTTGAAAAGATTTTCTGTGGATATTCTTATGTATTTATGATAATATAATATATGTATTTAGTATCATTATCCTAAATATAAACTTGTCTCAGTAGCTCAGCTGGATAGAGCACTGCCCTCCTAAGGCAGGTGTCGGAGGTTCGAATCCTCTCTGGGACGCTTAGTATTTTGACTTAGTGTCACTTTTTAGTGCTTCTAAGTCTTTTTATTGTTTTACAAATCTATCTATATGATTATTCCACTCAAAAGAATATTCTAAGCATTTATATCGACTATGTTATCTACTATAAATGTTGCCATAATCTACATATAATATCTACTAAATTTATTATCAAGCGATAACGTAAATAATCATACTTCTTCATTTACCATCCCAATCTATACTATTATAAAAAATAACTGAATCCTTTCACTAAATTATTACTCATATAAAAGTAATGTTGACAGGTTAAATTCCGTATAGTATATTAGTAGTTACTTAATTACTAATATATAAGGAGAATATTATATGTCAAAAAAAATTGCAGAGGTGTCTAAAAATTGTGTAGCCTGTGGAAGTTGTGTAAAAGAATGTCCACTTGGTGCAATTAGTATATATAAAGGCATGTATGCTGATGTAGATAAAGAGAAATGTGTGGGATGTGGAAAATGTTCAACTATATGTCCCGCTGGTGTGATTACAATAAAATTAAGAGAAGAGGAATTTATCAATGCTTAGTAAAATTAAAAACTTCATGTGGATTGCAACAATTATATATTTTACTTTAGGTTTTTTTAATATATTTTTTGCGTGGTTAGGACTAATATGCTTTCTTACACCACTATTGATATCTATAATAAAAGGAGAGAAAATATATTGTAATACCTACTGTGGGAGAGGTCAGCTGTTAGGTCTTATGGGTGAAAGGTTTAATTTATCAAGAAAAAAAATGCCTCCAAAATGGCTTAGTAACAGATTATTTAGATATGCATTTTTAATTTTTTTCATGTCTATGTTTGCCTTAATGATTTTTTCTACTTATAAAGTATTTAAAGGTGCAGAATTAAAAGAAGTCATTACTATTTTATGGACATTTAAATTTCCTTGGAGATTGACCGATGTTTCTAATGTTTCTCCATGGATAGCACAGTTTTCTTTTGGATTTTATAGTATAATGTTAACATCTACAGTTCTAGGATTTATAACTATGGTACTATACAGACCTCGTAGCTGGTGTGTATATTGTCCTATGGGAACTATGACACAAGGTATATGTGAACTTAAAAATAGAAAGGAGAATTTTTAAATGGAAGAAAAAGCAAAAGAAGTTGCAGAAATTTTAAAGCTTCTATCAAACGAAAATCGACTTCTAATGTTTTGTGCCCTAATGGAAGGTCCTATGAGTGTTAGTGATATCGCAAAAAAAATACCTAATATCACAAGCTCTGCTATATCACAACACCTCTCACTTTTAAAGGCACATAAAATTCTAGATTCTAGCAAAAATGGACAGACAGTGACATACTTTATTGCTGATGAAAGAGTCAACGAAATAATAAATACAGTCAAAAAATTTTATTGTTAAAATAAATAAAAAGGAGTAATTTAATGAAAAAAGTTTTTGCACCAGGATGTTCTTTAATTCTATATAAGCCCGAACTAGTAAATAAATCAATGGATTTTCTTGTAAATTATATTGATAAAGATATTGAAGAACATATAATTTGTTGTAAACACGATCCAAAACTAGAAGAAAATACTAAAATAATAAATGCATGTCCAGGATGTGATCAACGTTATAGGTCTCTGTATAAAGGAATTTCTACTATATCTTTATGGGAAATTCTTGCAGACAATAACAATTTTATATTTCCAGATTACAACGGAATAGAAATGTCTATTCATGATGCCTGTTCAACTCGAACTGAAGATAGAGTTCATGATTCAGTTAGAAAACTATTAGAAAAAATGAATATAAAAGTTGTGGAGCCCAAAAATACCCGCAAGAAATCTACTTGTTGTGGAGGAAGTTTTTACGGTTCACTTTCTGAAAAACAGGTTCATGAAAGAATGAGGTCAAGAGCAAGTGAAATGCAAAAAGATGATGTAGTTACCTACTGTCTAGGTTGTGTTAGCTCAATGGCTATAGGAGGGAAAAAGCCTCGATATATACTCGATTTATTATTTAATGAAAATACTACAACTGATGAGTTGACTTCTGATTCATGGCAAGAAAAAGTAAATAACTACATTGAAAAACACTAATAAAATAAATCAAAATGCCGGTATTAAAAATATCGGTATTTTTAGAATCTTTAAAAATATTTTTTTAGAGTATAACAAATAATAGTTTAAATTATTTATATAAATTTCTTGAAAAATATACAGATATTTATAAATAATTTCAATCATTATAAATTTAGATGTAAAAAATATATATTATCAAAAGGGGTGTTATTTATGAATAAAATAAAATCATTTGGTCCTAAGGGCTCTAGATATCCAACAAAATCTCCATTTATTCTAATTGGATACCATAAAGATGACTATCCAAAGGGAAATGATAAAATGGAGCCAACATATTATATAGATGGAAGGGATGTAGGTCAAGATTTTAATCCAAGCTCTCCTTGGAGAATGTACCATGGTGATAAAATACCAGGATTTCCAGTGCATCCACATAGAGGATTTGAAACAGTTACAATTGTTGAAGAAGGTGTGATAGACCATACAGATAGCTTTGGTGGAAACGGTAGATACGCCGACGGAGATGTTCAATGGTTGACAGCGGGATCTGGTGTTCAACACTGTGAAATGTTTCCACTTGTAAATAACGATAAAGAAAATCCCTTTGAAATTTTCCAAATTTGGTTAAATCTTTCTAAGAAAAATAAAATGGTTACTCCTCATTACAAAATGCTTTGGAAAGAAGATATTCCAGTATATACTGAAGAAAATACCAACGGTTCAAAAGTCAAGATAAAGGTAATACACGGTAGTTATAAAGATATTTCTTTCTATAACTCTACTCCTGATTCATGGGCTGCTGATAAATCAAATGACGTCAGAATCCTTTTAATCGAAATGGATCCTCATGCAGAGCTCAACTTATCAACAGATTCTAAAACTGCATCTAGAATGTTGTACTACTACAAGGGATCTGGAATTACACTTGAAGATGTAAAACTGACTCATGAACAAATGTATGCAGAATTAAAAGAAGGTGAATCTATTCATATAAAAAACGGAAATTCGCCTAGTAAGTTACTTTTATTGGAGGGAAATGAAATCAAGGAACCGATCGCTCTTTACGGTCCATTTGTTATGAACACAGAACAAGAGATTGTTCAAGCTATGAATGATTATAGAAGGACTGAATTCGGAGGATGGAAATGGGATGAACCAGGTCCAGTACACGATAGAAATAAGGGTAGATATGCTGAATACAGCAACGGAGAAATGCATTATCCTAACGAAAATAATAAATAAAATAATAAATAATGAAAGGATTTTAAAAATATGAAAAACATAGAAATTCACATCGACTTTGCTTGTCCATTCTCCTACATAGGTGGAGAAAGAATGATTCAGTATTTGGAGGAAAATAAGGCACCTCTTACTAATATAAGATTTAGAAGTTTTCAGCTAAACCCTGATGACGATAATACAAAGCCTAGCTATATAAATAATAGATTTAAAGCATCTAATTTTAATACAATAGATGAATATAGGGATTTTTTTAATAATGGAATCGGAAGAGCTGCTAAGTCAATTGGCTTAAACTATGATGTAGATGCAGTAATCTCAAGAAATTCACGTCATGCTCATATGGGATTACAATACGCTACACTATTTGGAAAGCAGGCTGAATACTTTAGAGAAGTAATGTCCGGTCACTTTGAACAAGGCAAAGACTTTTATGACTTTGAATATATAGACGGAGTTCTTAAAAAACTAGGACTAGACGTATCTGATTTTCACTCTAGGGAAAGTGAAATGGAAAATCTTGTAGATGAGGATATAAGACTCGCTTACAAGCGTTCAGTTCCAAGTGTTCCTACTTTCTATCAAGATCATATTGTTCTTGCTGGAACAGGAAGCTACGAAGAATTCGATAGCTTTATGAAATAAATATGAGATAATTTACAAAATAAAAAAACAAGCTAGTAAAATTACTAGCTTGTTTTTTATTTTATACTCTTTTTTATTTCATACTTTTTTTATTTCATGCTTTTTTTTATTTTATGCTCTTTATTATTTTATGTTTTTTTGTTTTATACTCTTTTTTGATCTAATAATATATTCAATCTATCAGCACTTTTTTTATTTTCATATTTAGAATAAAAATAAAATCCTATCACATGACCAAAAAACGTTACTATTAAAATAATTGGAGTATAATTCATCAACCATAAAAACATATCTCTAGAAAATAAATATATCCCAATTTGCCCCGCAGCAAAATTAAAGATACTTGAAATTATAATATTTATACCTGCTTTATTTGTAGAGTAGCTCCATAAATATGTATAGAGTACTCCAAACACAAGTGATGCTACTGCTGATATAGCTAACATCTTCCAGATAAAAATAAGAGTAACTGTTTGTGGTTTTATAAAGATGGTTATTAAAAGAATAATCCACACAAAAACACCTGTAAAAGCTTGCATAAAATTATTTTTTAAATGTCTAAACATAATATTTCCTCCTTTATTTTCTTTGCATAATGTCTGCTGACAACATACTTTTTATTTGTCTTTGTTTCAACTTCTAATCGCGCATTTTCAGATGATTTAAACTGCTTGATTCTATTAATATTTACCATTACTGAATTGCTGATTCTCACTATTCCAAATTTATTTAAGTATTCCAAGTCCTTTAGTCTTTTTTGAATCATATAGTGATTTTTTTCATTATATAAAACTACGATAGAGTAATTAGAAAAAGTTTCTATCGATTCTATTTGATTTATTTCGACCTTTACCTTCATATCGTTTATTGGGTTTATCAATGTAATTATATTTTTGTCTTCAAATTGCTTTAACAACCCTTCCACTTCCTTCTTATTTTCAGGATTTGCACTAATATGTAATTCATTTATATGTATTTCTTTTTTCCAAAATGTTTTTATATTCATTTCATTCCTCCTTTCTAAATACATTATAAGTTTTTCAATTTTCTATATCAATAAAATTGAAACTTGTTGCATAATTCTATTACTTTATTGCATATAATTAAACTTCACTTTTAAATTTTCTATATTGTTATTAAACATATAATTAACAAAAAAAAAGACCCTTAATAGTAAGGTATTGATATAGCTACCAAAAAGTTAAACTTTTTTAAGTAATCATCTTAACTTCATAAGGATCTCTTTCTTATTTTGTTTTTTATATAAATATTGTTCTTTATTCAACAGACTTAAGTGCTGCTAGCATATCTACTTCTCTAAGTCTCTTATTTACTATAAATCCTAATAAGGCAGTTATTATAGAAACTATGACAACAGGTATTACAAAACTAGACGCCCCTAATTCAGATATAAACATTATTTCATCAGGTGGTACAGTATCCATAATATATGTATGTAACCATCTACCCAATCCATATCCAACTAGTATTCCCACTATAGAAAGTGATATTGTCTCTCTGTAAATGTATGCAGTTACTTCCCCATCATAAAATCCGAGCACCTTTATTGTAGAAAGTTCTCTTATACGCTCTGACACATTTATATTGGTCAAATTGTATAATATCACTAGCGCCAGTAATCCAGCAGCAAGTATTAATGCTTGCATCACCATATCTAGTGATGCCACGATAGTATTTATATAGTTTATTAGTGACGAGCTCTGAACTACACTCACTACACTTGAAGATTTCATAAATTCAGCCGATACTTTTTGAGTGTTTGATATATTTCTATTTTTAAGTGATACTAAATTTGCGTTGGTCACATACTTGTTATTATATACGTCTTCATAGGTATCTTTGTCCATAAATATAAAGTGTCCCATATACATTTCTGCTATACCAGAAATTTTTAGTTTTCTATCCTTCCCATCTTTGTCTTGAACTGTAATTACATCACCGATAGATACGTTTAATAGCGTTGAGAGCCTCTCTGTAATGATAGCCCCTCCTTTTTTAAATTCCAAGTCTTTACCTGTTTTTCTGTTTAAAAGACTAATATATTTATTAAATCCTTCTGTATTCTGAGGAACTATCATTCTAATTTCTTGCTTATCTTTGTTATCTCCGGCAGTTTTTGACACGGATTCAAAGTAAATCTCTGATTCGCTTTTTATATCTTTTGAATTTAGTAATTTTTTTAATTCATCTTTTTTCTCTGTATCTAAATTGCTGTTTTGGGCTACAATTAAATCATAGTGTAGTATTTCTCCAAACTGTCTTTGATTTATTCCTGATATGGAGTTTTTCATAGCAAATCCTGTAAATAGCAATGCTACAGATCCACTTACTCCAAATATAGTCATAAACATTCTCTTTTTATATCTAAAAATATTACGAGCAGTTACCTTCTGAGTAAAGCTCAACCTCTTCCACAAAGGTTTTATTCTTTCTAGTAATATCTTTGATCCAGACTTTGGAACTTTAGGCAACATTAATTCTGTAGTTTTTTCTTGAAGCTCTTTTCTTGCAACTATATATGCAGGAATCACTGCACTTATAAGAGATAATATAAATGCTGCTAGCGTTATTTTCCAATAAAAATGTATTTCAACCTCTGGAATAGTAAATGCGCTACCATAGGCAATATACGATACTTTTGGAAGTACTACTTGTCCTAAAAATACACCGATAGCTGTACCTATAGTACTTGCAATTAATCCATATATAGTAAATTTCTTAATTATATCTCCGTTGCTATATCCCAAAGCTTTCAGTGTTCCTGAGTTAATTCTTTCTTCGTCTACAAAGCGAGTCATAGTAGTGAAAGTTACCAAAGATGCAACAAAGTATAAAAATATAGGAAATATCATTGCTAAGGACTCTAATGCTGTAAATATACTTTGATATATTTTATATCCATCAGATCCAGGAATTTCTCTTCTACTATCTATAGAATAGCTTGGTAAAGACATATTATCAATTTTTGATATCTCAGATTCTACTGCCTTAAGATCTACCTTACCTTGAATAAATTCTTTTTTATATTCATTTTTTATTTCGTCTAGTCTTTCATGGGGTCTATTTTTTAAAGACTCTTTTAGTTCTTTTTTATGTTCTTGCACCAAATCTATATATTTATTTGAGTATATATCCACTTTTTTAGTGTCATTAAATTTTAATCTGGCAATCATATATACGTCTGAATCAAACACTTCAGGTACTACAACTGCATATCCATTTAACTCACCTGTCCCAGCCGATGTCTGTCCCATAGTAACAGTCGATGATATTTCACTAGAATTCACAAATCCTACTATTTTAAATTTATTTTCAGTTAAGGATTTCTTTCCAGTAAAATCTTCTTTTTCTGTAAAAGAAATCTTATCTCCTATTTTATATTTATCTTGATAAGTACTAGCTATTGCTATTTCGCTCTTAGAATTTGGCAACCTCCCTTTTACTGTATCGAATTTAGATATTTCTTTTGGCTTGGAAAAAATTCTAAAACTAGTATTGCTATCCTTTATAACAACATCTTTTAGATATCCGTACTCTACTTCACTTAAATCGTGGGCTTTATCAATTATTTTAATGTCGTCATCTGTTATTCCATAATCACTCATTACAGACACATCAAAGAGATTTAATCTATTAAAATAATTTCTTCCAGTAACTTGCATATCTGGATCTACTGCTTGTAGGCCAACTAAAGAAAATGATCCTAATACCATTAATAATACAATAGAAATAAATCTTCCTCTAGAGTTTGAAAATGAATTACGAATATCTTTCCAAAGTGCTTTTTTCTTCATTTTTAACACCTACCATTCAATATCCGCTATTTTTTTAGGGTGTTCATTAATCTCTATACTTTTAACCTTTGCATCATGCATATGTATTACTCTATCTGCTATAGGAGCAATTGCTGCATTATGAGTAACTATTACTACAGTAGCATCTTTTTTTCTACTCATATCTTGTAGAAGCTGTAAAACTTGCTTACCTGTCTTGTAATCAAGTGCGCCTGTAGGCTCGTCACAGAGTAATATTTTAGGATTTTTTGCTATGGCTCTTGCTATCGCCGTTCTCTGCTGCTCTCCCCCAGAAAGCTGTGCTGGAAAATTATCCATTCTATGTTCTAGACCTACATCACTTAACACCTCTTCTGTGTCAAGTGCATCATTAACAATCTCAGATGCTAGCTCAACATTTTCTTTTGCAGTCAAATTAGCAACTAGATTATAAAATTGAAATACAAATCCAACATCATTTCTACGGTATGTAGTTAACTCTTTTGCATTGTAATTGGATATGTCTTTTCCATCTACAATTACTTTTCCTTCATCATTTGAATCCATTCCACCTAAAATATTTAATACTGTTGACTTCCCCGCTCCAGAAGCACCTGAAATAATGACAAGCTCCCCCTTTTCAATAGAAAAACTTACAGAATCATTTGCCACTATTTCAACTTCTCCTACTTTGTATTTTTTTGAGCTGTTTATCATATCAATATATGCCATAATCTCCTCATCCTTTCTAAGGTAAAACTACGTATAAAATGTAAAATAATTTAAACTTTAATCCATATTTACAGTTCAATCTTCAAATTCTTTTGGTCTTTGGGAGTTTCTAAATATATACTATTTAAATATGTCGCTATAAAATGTTTTTCATAGTATTTTTGCCAAAGTTTATATCCATCGCTCTCTGTAGACAATTCTGGATGTATATTCATTTCACCTGAAAAATACGAAAGACTTGTATCGGCTAAAAAATTCACCATTTTTTCCAACTCATTATCTGATATTTCTTCGTTTTGAAGTATAAATTCTGACTGATTCTTAGATACTTTCATAAATGAGTTCTTTGAATATTCTTCAAAATTAATTAAATTTTCATCCTCAGTTCCGTATTTTCTCATCCAATAACCAACTGCTAAACTTTTAGCTTCGTATGTTATGTTTTTTCTCATATCAACAGTGATATCTCCATATAAGTTTGGATACATTGCTATTGTTCCTACAGCTACATCATAAACGCCCTTACTTTCAGATATGTGTTGAAGGTGCATGTGACCACTCAAATTTAATCTAACATTATATTTATTCATCAAATCAACCATCTTAGTTCCATTTTTTATTACATATCCTGATAAAAATATTTTATTATGCGCTAAAATATTTTGATGTGTTACAGAAATAGTAGTTTCATTATTTGATTTTGCACTCTTCAGCATTTTTTCAATCCATTTGTAAGTTGAATTTGATATATATCCCTTGTTATTATCTGTACTAGTGTCTAGCATCAATATATTTATATAGCTATTTAGCCTATACATATAGCTTAAAGAATCTTTATCCCTTCCTATAATTCTTGAACTTTCCCCATATCCAAAGTCTGAGTAAATATTTTTAAAATCTTCTATAGTAACACTTTCTACAGATTCTTCCTCATCGCCTATATATCTTTTAGCAGAGTTGCTATCTATATCATGATTTCCAGGCAAAACAACTACTGAAATATTTTTATCCTTTAAAATTTTTAGTTTTTTTGCAAACTCATCATGACTTTCTTTTTCTCCTTTATAAGTTAGATCTCCACTTACTATTATTAAATCCGGATTTACTTTTATCATTTCTAATATAAAAGCATCCATTATTTTATCTATATATCTAACTGTTTTTCCATCATTTTTTTCTACCTTTTCAAAAAAAGACCCTTTATAATCAGTAAGTTTCATAGATAAATAGTGAATGTCACTTATGTGGATTATATTTATTTTTTCTTTGTTTCCATCTATATCTTCATCTTTTATTTTATTAATTATATCTTTATTGAGTTTATTTTTATCCTTTGTCAATATATAAAAACCTATGACTATTATTAAAATCAATGCTATTAAAATTAACATCTATACCACCTCACAAATATTTTTTACTACTATATTTTATTATACCAAATATGAATACCATATTATACAGGTTAAGTTTTAAAATACGAAATATTCTTAATATTTATTTGCAACAAAAAAAAGACTTAAAGAATTTTCTTTAAGTCTTTTATGCGCCCGGCGGGACTCGAACCCACAACCCCTTGATTCGTAGTCAAGTACTCTATCCAGTTGAGCTACGAGCACTGGTAAAATCTTACCTTCCCATTGTACCATATTTAAGTCTTATTTTCAATTATATTATTTTATTAATAACATTTATTTGAAAAACTGTAAAAAATACCTTTTTATAGTTTTAAATATTTATTATAAATTTATTTTTGCTTTCACTGTAATTATAAGACAGCTACAACTTTTATTTAATTTATGATTTCTTCAGACATTTTTTATACAAAGCTTTTATTCCTATTTCTCCTATTGGTGCCATTACTAATATAGATACTACTGATGCTGCCATAATCATATTTCCGGAAGCTATACCTCTAGCTAGAGGTATTCCCCCTATAGCAGCTTGAACAGTAGCTTTTGGTGTATATGATACCATACAGAAAAATTTTTCCTTAATATTTAAATCAGTCTTGAGCAAAGATATAAATACGCCTAGCATTCGAAATACAACTGCAATAATTATTAATATAATTATCGTACTTCCAGATGATAAAATATAGCTAAGATCTACAGAAGCTCCAACTAATACAAAAAGAAGTATCTCTGCAACCACCCATATTTTAGAAAATTTTAAAGACATATTTTTTGCAATTTCTGGTGAAAAATACAATAATCCCATACCCATAGTCATTACTGCAAGAAGACCTGAAAATGGAATAATATTTTTTACTTTATTTTCCAAAGCTATAAATAAAAATGAAATACTTAGAATCGCCAGCACTTTTGCAGTATCTCTGATATCAATTTTTTTCATAATTTTACTAAGCGACCATCCCGTAAGTATACCAATAGTTGCTCCTACACATACTGATATCGGTATCGATATAATTTGAATGATAGATATACTTTCTCCACCTGCCAAGGACATGAACACACCGAATAAAACTATGATAAAAATTCCATCCACAGACGAGCCAGCCATTACTATTTGTGGGATGCTTTTGTCTACTCCATACCTAGAATATATTAGCTTAATCATACTCGGTACTATTACTGCTGGAGAAACTGCCGCTACTACACACCCTAAAATTGCAGCTTCAATTACGGTTATTCCCAATATTTTTGGAGCAATAATCGAAACTGCTAATATTTCAAAACATGCAGGAACAAAGCACATTAAAATTGCCGGTCTGCCAACTTTTTTTAATTCCTTCAAATTTAATGATAGCCCCGCTCTCATCAGTATTACAATCAAAGCGATCTGTCGCAAATCTGGGGATATATCCAGAATTTTTGTATCGATTAAATTTAATACATGAGGTCCAAGTAAAATACCAGCTATTATTGTTCCTAAAAGAGCTGGCAATTTTATTTCTTTGAAGAAACGTTCTAAAATCATTCCAAATATAAAAATTAATGCCAAACTTGTAAGAATAAAACCATCTCCTTTTAATTAAATTATTATATACACTTGTATATCATATATTATGATATTACTTTAAATCTTCATTAGTATTTTTTATATATTCTCTATATTTATCTAAAATTCTTTTTATTTCACTATGTGGAAGTGCATACACAGTATTTTTATTTCTTCCGTGCATATCTTTTGCTGCAACTAATACATTTACAATAGCTTCTTCTGTAGCTTGTGTAACTGCTTTATATATAGGATCTATTTTTTCATCAGACAATAACGTCACCGTACTTTTGTCATATGAAAATGCATTTTCATTAGCCGTAGAAAAAGCTATAAAAATATCACCTGATCCACTTTCATTTCCTGCTCCTAGTTTACCAATTCCAAGTGGAGCTCTTTTACATAGTTTTTTTAATTGCCATGGAAGTACTGGTGCATCTGTTGCTATTACAACTATTATAGATCCACTTCCCTCTCTAGGGGAAAGATGCTTTATTTCACTATCAAAGCCTTTTATTTCTTTTCCAAATGGTATGCCTGCAATATTTAAGTCTTCTCTTTTTCCATGATTTGCCTGTACTAATACTCCAACAGTATATCCATCTTCTGTTATTCTGGACGCAGTTCCTGTTCCTCCCTTGAATTCATGGCAAATCATTCCAGTACCTCCACCTACACAGCCTTCTAATATTTTTCCACTTGTAGATGTTTCCAGTGCTTCTATTGCATCCTCTTACTTCACCATAAATCCATTGATATTATTGAGTACTCCATCAAATGTTTCTCCAACTACAGGATAAAAGTATCCAAATCCATCTATTTCGCCATCGTTATAAATTGGATAAAAATAATCATTTTTAACCATCCATTTAGATGTAGCATCTCTTACTACACCTACGCTGTTTGTGTTCGTCAGCATTATAGGTCCGTGAAGAAATCCAGAATCATCAATCCAATGTGTTCCTGTTAATTCTCCATTTCCATTTAAATCATATCTACCAGAAAAAACTGCACTTTTCTTTTTTCCCCTTGGTAGAATAGCTGTCACACCAGTTCTTGCAAAATTACAATCACATGTAGTGTCTCTGCTTGATTCCTCAATGATTATAGTTTTATATCCAACTTCTACGCCTTCTACATCGGTAATTGCATTATATTTTCCTGTTATTCCTTTAAACGGAATCTTTAAATCTCTAGCTCTCATAATAATTCTCTTTTCAGGTTTTTAGACCACTGTAATATTATAATACAATATAAATAATATGTACAACCTCTGACTATATTTCAAAACACGATTTTATATATATCAAATCATAATTTTCATTAATTTTATGATAAAAAATTATTAATTTAATCTCTAAATTTAATAATTTTATAAATTTTAAAATTAAACAGTAGACAAGGTTATGAGCTAAAATATTATCATTATGAAAATCATATTCTTTTAAAAATACTTTACATATTTTATAATATTTGGTAGAATTAAATCGAAGTTATCATTTTATTTATATTTTAAACTAAATTCATGATAATGTAAAATAATTTAAATTGATAACTATCAAAATATATCAAGATAAGAAAAGGAGAAGGTTATGAAAATCAACAAAATTTTTACAACAACTGTTTTATCATCGCTTATATTAAGCTCAATCGCTGGTTTGCCAACATCAAACTTTGCAGATGAATTAACAACCATTTCAGAACGTAATATTCAAGAAAAATTACCAGATATTACTGGACAGAAATTTGACTCAGGGTTACTTTCACAATATAAAGTAATTGGAAAATCAATAGATAAAGTTGGTCAAACTCATTACACATTGCAACAAATTGCTGATGGGATTGCTGTAGATAATAGCGAAGTAAAAGTGCATGTAAATTCAGAAGGTTTAATTGTAGGAATTACAGGAAAAATCAATGAAAATAAAATTTCTTTAGCTGATAAAGTAACTGTATCTGAAAATCGTGCATCAGATATTGCTAAAGATAAATTTGGCAGCGATGCTCAAGTGTATCAACAAAAACAATACGTTGATGCAGACGGTAGCCCATTCTGGGTAGTAAAGGTGGCTAGTTCTAAAGATGTAAACAAAGATGCTATGCAATACAAAATTAGCTCTTCAGATGGAAGTATTATCGAAGAAAAAAGTGCTATACAACACGAACAGCGTTTAACGCCAGTAAATTCAACTGGTATTAAACAAAATGGAAAAAGAGTTCAATTCAAAACTTTAGCTGATAATTATTATGGAGTAAATCTTTTATGGGACGCTCCTCACAATGAGTCAGAAAACAAAATATTAGATTCTCGTACTCAAAACAACTTTGTTCACTCATACAACAATCAATTTAATGATTCAGCGGCAGTAGATGCTTTTGTACATGGTCAGGAAGTTTATAATTACTATCGTAATGAATTCAACATAAAAGGTGTAAATGGTAAAAAAGCTCCATTGATCGCAATTGTACACGATAATGAAGCAAAAAACAATGCATTTTGGAATCCAGGAACTCAAACTATGCACTACGGTGAAGTAGATAGAACTGGTGTTGCACTATCTGCTGCAAAGGATGTTGTTGGCCATGAAATAACACATGGATTTATTAATAATTCTTGTGATCTTGAGTATTCTAATCAGTCAGGTGCTTTAAATGAATCACTAGCAGATACATTCGGTTATTTTGTTGATCCAGGTAACTGGACAATGGGAGAAGATGCTAACTTCACAATTCGTGATTTATCAAATCCTGGAAGATTTAATCAGCCAGACCATATGTCTAAGTATCGTAACATGCCAAATACAGAGGAAGGTGACCATGGCGGTGTACATATAAACTCTGGTATAATGAACAAGGCAGCCTATAATATTATTCAATCTATAGGTAAAGAAAAAGCACAACAAATTTACTTCACAGTTATGCAACATTATCTAAATAAAAATTCTGACTTTGAACAAATGAGAAATGCTATGGTTCAAGCTTCTAAAGCTCTTTATAAAAATGATCCTAGTGTTGCTATAGCGGTAAACAATGGATATGCAGCTGTAGGGATTGGTCAGCGCATCAATAATATAAGCAAAGATAACACAGCTGTAAATAAAGATGTTAAGGTAATTAAAGATGGAAGTGTTTCAAAATTAGATTTTGAGGAGTTTTCAGGAATGAAGCAAGTAACAGTAGTAGATACTGAACTTGGATCAATACAGATTGAGACTTCAGAAGGACACAGCAAGCCTGTTGTAGCTGAATAAGTACAAACATAAGCTATGACACTAAAATAGGATAATTATTCGTTATAAAGCATTTTCAACTTTAATAAAGTGTTCTACTTTTTAGATATATAATTTTTAGCGTTGGTAGTAATAAAAATCCATAATAGTCTAAAGACTAAAATGGATAAAATTACTATCAGCGCTATTTTATTTCAATATAATGATATTTTATTTGTTTTATTTGTTAGTGTTTTAAAATACTATTTAAAATAAAATAAGAGCAGTCTTTTGACTGCTCTTATTTTATAAAGTTCAATATACATTAAACTAAATATAGTAGCGGTAACAGGACTTGAACCTGTGACCTTTCGGGTATGAACCGAACGCTCTAGCCAACTAAGCTATACCGCCAAATATGGTGCCTAGAGGCGGAATCGAACCACCGACACGGGGATTTTCAGTCCCCTGCTCTACCGACTGAGCTATCTAGGCATTTTGCTCTGGCGGAGAGGGTGGGATTCGAACCCACGGTACCGTTAAGTATCACTGGTTTTCAAGACCAGCTCCTTAAACCACTCGGACACCTCTCCACAATCTATATCTTAAACTAAACTGTTTTTTTGTAAAAAAAAATAATTGGCTGGGGATGCGGGATTTGAACCCACGAATGCATGAGTCAAAGTCATGTGCCTTACCGCTTGGCTAATCCCCAACAAAATATTTAAATGGTGAGCGCACAGGGATTCGAACCCCGGACACACGCCTTAGAAGGGCGTTGCTCTATCCAACTGAGCTATGCACCCATATGCAAAATTATAATAAACTGGTGCGGATGAAGGGAGTCGAACCCCCACGCCAAAGGCGCTAGATCCTAAGTCTAGTGCGTCTGCCAATTCCGCCACATCCGCGCATTGAGTTTATTAAACTGGTGGAGGATGGTGGAT
>NZ_OERU01000015.1 GCF_900240845.1 Peptostreptococcus faecalis | reverse complement strand
CAGGTCAGGCGATATATGAAAGCAACAGATTAAGTTGTTGTAAGTCACTTAATCTAGAAAAATGCAGAGACTTTATAGATTTTGTTATAGATAAATATGTTAACCTTAAATGGTCTCTAGATGCATGTATTGGATACGCCATAGCTAATTCTATGTTTACTGAAACAGTTTGTATGAAAACTCTTTACAACTACGTTGGTAAAGAAATCATAGCAATCAAAAACTATGATTTACCATTTAAACTTCGCCGTGCTGAAAATAAGAAATTTTCTAAAGAGCATAAGCGTAAGCTTGGTAAGTCAATCAGTGAAAGACCCTCTGAAATAGAATCCAGACTAGAATTTGGTCACTGGGAAATTGACACCGTTTTAGGTGGAAAAAGCAAAGATCAAAACTGCGTTTTTTCACTTGTTGAAAGAAAAACAAGGTATTATCTGCCTATTAAAGTAGCATCAAAAGATAGCAAGTCTATAAAGGAGGCATTCCAATCACTAGTTTACAGTTTTAAGAGTAATGTATCTGAGGTGCTTAAAAGTATTACATGCGATAATGGCTCCGAATTTTCGGAGATGCATACTTTTGAGTATCTATCAGATATTTACTTTGCTCATCCTTTTTCATCATATGAACGTGGTACAAATGAAAAACATAACGGGCTTTTAAGAAGGTTTCTACCAAAAGGAACATCCATGAACAAAGTAAGTAAATAAGAAATTCTTCACTAAGGTGACTTAATAAATGGATTACCTAGAAAAATCTTCAACTACAAAACTCCGGAAGCTCTTTTTGAAGAAGAGATGGACAAAGTGCATTCAGTTTTATAAAAGTGTTCAATTTGATATTGCAATTTAGTAAATAAATATAGAATCAAAATCAGTATAATATAAAATCCAATTAATGTAAACTCTCCTTGTAATATTTTTGGTTGTGTTGCAAAGTTTAATTTATCCTAACTTTACGAGATAAAGTTTTCATAATTCACATAAATGGAGGATAGATAATAGTGAAAGAACTATTTAAAGGAGATCCATGTGATTTTAGAATAATAATCGAGGCTTTAGTACTTTATTGTCATTTTTCTTTAAGTTATTGTGATTGTGAGAAAATAATGCGTAAATTTAGAATTGGGATTGATCATACAACTATTGGTGAAGTATGCTGTTTTTTCAAACTTTGCAACAGAACCTGTTAGAGTTTTTAAAATACTAAATTTCTTAATTACAGTTGACGCAAAGAGAAATGCTAGTAAATTAATGCTAGCCTTCTTTTTTTATGATTAATATTCAGATTTATTGGTATTGCAATATAATACAAAATAGTCTATCTCAATATTTTCAATGCGATTTCTCATCCAAAGCTGTGCATCCTCTAGAGCCTTACTATATATAATTGATGCCATATGCTCATAGAATAAATATAGTACTTGCTGCTCAGCTACTACTCCTATTTTTTTGTTTCGTCCATACCATTTCCTCCTTTCTATAATACTAGCATATATTATTCGGCACGAATAATTAGGTCTTTTTCACAAAACTTTTTTATTTATTTTATAATATGATAATAAATAAACAATGTTGCATTATTTGAAAAAATATGGTATAAATGTGTTAGATAATAGATAGGGTATATAACTCGTCCATAGTATTTAAGGACACAAAAAAGGAGAGCCTGCCAGCTCTCCTTTTTGCATTATTTATCCTTTTTATCAAGAAATCTTTTAAAAATCATTACTAAAATTTCCTTAGTAGCAGGACAGATAATAGAGATAAGTATGTTTTTCAACTCATCCATAGCTTTTCCCTCCTTTCGGAGATATTATCCATAAGGACATGATTATTATAACATAATATTTAATCTTATTATAGACTTTTGAAGGTGTCCCAATGGATGGATATATGCTTTTCTCGAAAAAATATTTAAATATGATAAATAAAATAAAAATAACAAATCTTAAGGTAAACATAAACATATTAACTAAAATACTTTAATAAACAAAAATAGAGCAAGCCTAATTATATTAAGTCTGTCTTACTCTATTTTTATAACGCTTATTTTTCAATTGTTACAACTAACTATTCCGTAAATATGTCTTTTGGGAATAGTTTATTTTTCTTCAGGTAATTTTATTTTTTTCACATTATCATAGTCAAATATATATGTGGTTACAGAATGTACAGGGGGATTATTTTCATTCTTTTTATCAAAGAAATTTTGTAAGTAATAATGTACTGTCTCCATTGCACTGTTGTTAATTTCAGTTTTCATTATTTTATATGTATTCTTATCAATCCAATAATACACATACATGTCATTTTTTTCTATGCTCATAATAGCATTATTAAAATCTTTATTCTTTTTTAAATTATCCGCATCATTTTGACTCAACATTCCATCTGATATATATCCATCTAAAAAATTTTCAGATATAACGGTATATTTTATTTTTACAGTATCTATCCCATTTATTTTTTCATCTTTGATAACAGTAAATTTTTCTTTTTTTGGGTCAGATATTAAAAACTGCTTAAAGATATTTTTCATTGATTCATATGGAATGTTTTTACTAACGTTAAGAGAATAATTATTTTTCGAAGACGAATTGTGCCCAAAGGTATACATATCTATGGTATTATCTTTATTGTAATTATAGTATCCATCTCCTTCAACATTTTTATCTGCGGAGGAACCAATTTTTATTAGAGTTCCTTTATTATTTAATATAGCGATTGAATTTTTTGATTTTGAAGTTCCGTCTTTGAATTTAGTTGTTTCTTTAATAGTTACATACTTATCTAATTTTGAGTTTACCCCATCAAGCGTATTGCATTCCAATGCCTTATCTAAGAAAGCACTGTTGTCTAATTTTTGTTCATTTTTTGAACAACCTACTATTAAAAAAAGTACAAATAAAATGCTTACCACTATTTTTTTCAATTAGAAAACCTCCTTTAATTACAAATATAAAACAAAAGAATTAATTAGTATACATTAAGGTTATCATGAATTAAAATTAAAATAAAGAAAATTCTGAAAAATGTTTAAGTATCTAGTCTATTTTGTAAAATAAAACAAAAATAGAGCAAACCTAAATATATTAAGTCTGCCCTACTCTATTTATAAAACACGTATTTTTCAACTCTTTCACCAAAATATTCCGTAAATATCGTTTTTGGGAATAGTTTATTTTTTATTTTGTTTTTTCATATCTGAAAGCTCATATGTAGAAAATAAATATTCATATCTACTGTATTCAGACTCACTTAAAGATTCTATCTTTTCCTTAACCAACTCTTCTACCAACTCTCCTATTGAATTTGCGTGACCAAGAGTTACTAAGCTCATTAATTTGTTTCTTGTATGATTATCAGTTTTTAAGCTAACTCTTATGGTTGGAACTGCATCTAAATTTGGAGCTTTAGCAGTTTCCGAACTTTTGCCAGTAAACTGTGTCCTATCTATTATATTTTTAACTTCAACTTCTGTTCCTCTTGTAAGCAGTTTCTTTCCTTTATTTTCTTTTTTGTCTTTATCGGATTTATGATCTAGCATTCCCATTACTCCATCTCCAATCTATCAAGCAATTCTTTAGCTACATTTGAAAAAGCTGAATGAACTCTTTTGTCATGTATATCTTTTTTATCATCAGTTATACCAGTCATGTCCATTCGCTTAACCCTTTCCATAATTGAAATAGTATTATTAAATACGTTATTTTCTCCAAACTCTTTTTTAGCTTCCTCAAGCACTACAAGGTCAACCTTAGCTCCCTTTTTGCTTAAAACAGGCAGTATACCTAATATATCAACGCCTGAATGGAATATGTCTATAAGCGTGTCCTGAAGATATTTTATAAATATTTCTGCACCTGCAAGAGATCTTTCTTGCGTTTGCAGAACAACAACAATCTGGTCACAAGAAAAAAAGGCTGTGTCATTAAGTAGACTTAGTGTTGGAGGTACGTCTATAAAAATATAGTCGTACTCTTTCTTTAGGTCAACAATTAAAGAATTAAAAAAGGATACTCTCTTGTTTTCATCATCAAATTCCTTTTCTAAAAAACGTGGATACATTGAGAAATCTACTGCGTTTGGTATAAGGTCTAAATTATCCTCTATATTTAATACAATTTCACCTAAGTTTATATTATTTGTAATAGCACTCATAAGAGATGTGCCTATAGTGACTATATCCTCATCTTTACTTTTAGTTTTTAACAATAATGATGTCAAGTTTGCTTGTGCATCAAAGTCTATCATTAAAACTTTTTTGCCCATTTTAGATAAGTTATATCCAACTAGTGCAGTTGTTGAGGTTTTTCCTACCCCACCTTTAAAATTCGCAAAACTAATTACCTTTCCCATGCTTTATTCCTCCGATCATTAATATACACAAATTATAACATGTATACCCCCCAATGTCCACCAATATAAGACAATATTAATAGTATAAAACAATATAAAAAAACGGTAGACAGGTAGACAAGTGGACAGGTGGACAAGTGTACAAGTGGACGAGTGTACAGGTGGACGAGTGTACAAGTGGACGAGTGTACAGGTGGACAAGGTAAGTGTGGCTGTAATTCTTTAAAAGACAGCATTTTAAAAATGAAATATATAAGAAGATAGGTGGACAAGTGGACAGGTGGACAAGTGTACAAGTGGACGAGTGTACAGGTGGACGAGTGGACAGGTGGACAAGTCCACCTATTAAAAAATCCCATTGAAACCATTGTAAATACTGGGTTATACTTAACTCATAATTTCAAAAACAATAAAACTGCAAGCCGACAGCAGTATAAAAACGATAGGTTAATTAGAGCCAATGCAAAAAGTCTAATCGGTTAATGAGTGCCATACACGTAGACACGAATTAATACGTCAGTCGGGTTGATATGACCGATGAATAAATTATATCGGTGGTGCAGTAAGCAGAAATGCTGGCAAAGTGAAAAGGTAATTGATGATATTAGGGGACTGCTTAATTAGATTACTGAACGTGTAGCGACGAGTGAACGACAGATTAAATATGTCTGATACTTTCTTATTTTGACTCTATCTAAGGGTCAAAAATATGCTCAAAGCTCTCAGCCAGATTAACAGGGTAGATTGGGGAGTTACAATAGTATTTGTTTTATGTTATAATTATTGTATATATAACAAATATGAATAAAGGAGAAGTGACAATGGCATCTGAAAAATCACATATAAAGATATTTGAGGAATTAGGCTTTAAGCCCAAGGAAGATCGAACAATTATTGTTCAATATCAAGCGAATGATATGAGTGAAGCTATATATAATTTTTTCTCTACAGAAAGTTTTATTTTGCAACTTACATATTCAGAAATACTGATAGCTAAACTTAGTGATTGGACTACAAATATAAAAAAGGAAAGTATACTTTCTATACCATATGCTGAAATTGAAAATATAGATATTTATGAACATGGTCTTAACTACAGAATAGATATAAAAACAAGTGACAGCATTATTAAACTGAGCGCACAACAAGGAAAATTGAGCGGTATAAGACTTAATTCTTTATATGTTGGGCTAAAAAATTGGCACGAAAAAAATGTTAATGATACATTAGATGAGCTTAAAAATATAAAGAAAGATGATTATATTTAAGGTATTTATATGATGAGATGTCATTGATACCAATGACATATAAATGACATCTATTGGAAGCTAAGGACAGTCACAAAGGACTGTCCTTAGCTTTTGTATTAAATCGGATTTACCATCTTGTTAACGTCACAAAATAG
Source organism: Peptostreptococcus faecalis (assembly GCF_900240845.1). GTDB lineage: Bacteria > Bacillota > Clostridia > Peptostreptococcales > Peptostreptococcaceae > Peptostreptococcus > Peptostreptococcus faecalis. Next base: position 11,449 of record NZ_OERU01000015.1, on the reverse strand, counting down.
TGCTTTTAAATGCTTTTAGGTTAATTATTTATTGTTTTGCGAAGGAAATTTGTTTCCTGCCCAAATATAACAAATGCGTATATTTGCGTTTTGTGTCTTGCTACACACCTTGAGAATTATTACTTATAGCATTTATTTGCATTTATAAATCAATTTGAATATATTTTACGTACTTTTATACGGTCGTAAATAAATTACTACATGACATTAACTTATTTTGACTCTATCTAAGGGTCAAAAATATGCTCAAAGCTCTCAGCCAGATTAACAGGGTAGATTAGGCAATTGAAATAATATTTGTTAAAAAAACATTGACAAAATATAAAAAATCTGATAGGTTTTAGATAAGTATATATTGTTTGAAAATTCTGAAAAAAATATATTATTTTATTTTTATATTATGAGGAGTTGTGAAAATGAAATTTAATAAAAAAATGATTCTATACATATCTATTTTAATGTTATCTTTTCCGTTAGTTGGATGTATAAAAACAAGTGAAAGTAGTAAAGATTTTAATACGATTGTAGACAGTGCAGAACTATGGAAACAAAACCCTGTTGAAGTAGTGTCAAGATATATAAATAATATGGGAAAAGAAGATAAATATAATTATATCTATTCTGATATGAACAATGATAAAAAAATAAATTCTGAATTTAAAGGCCAATTCGAAGGAGGTTATTTTAATTTAGGAGAGCCTCTTGATAAAGATGAGGGAAAAAATCAACTAAAAGAATTTAATGATTCAGTTAAAAGTGTTAGATTTATCGGAGCGAAACCTTCATCAAGTCAAGGTACTATAGAAAACCCTATAAAAGTAAAAAATACTAAAGAAGAAGTATTAGAGTATAAAAATCCTATAGTAATTATGGTTTCATTTGATATTAAGCTCAATAAAAAAAATAATTCTGTTAGTTATAATGAAGGTTTAAATTCTCATGAAGTTATACTAATTCGTGATAAAAATAATGATTACAAAATATTACATATCGGAGGTTAAATAAAGATTTTTTATAATTACACAAAAGGAGGTTTTATAATGAAAAAATATTTATTTTTAACAATAGCAACTATAGGTTTAACTATTAATTCGTTTGGAGTAGTTAATAATTCATTTGCAACGGAAGAAAATTCGTCCAATACTTTCTCAGAAGTTATTGAGACTGATAATTCTCAATTAACATTTAATTGGTTGTGTTGCAAAGTTTGAAAAAACAGCATACCTCACCAATTTCTTAAATTTTTAGCAAGTAGTTTTAAATAATCTTTCAATTTCTGCCCATGGGCAAAAGCCAAAGAGAGTAATTTCTCTTCGGCTAATTTTATACATAGCAGATACAACTTCAATTCCTTTAATAGTAGAAGCTGTAGTGTACGTTGACTGAAAGCTATTACTATAGGGAATTTTAGACTTCACCTTACGATGATCCTGTTCTAAAATATTATTAAGATATTTAGATTGCCAATGATTTACTGATTTATCTAAGAAACCTTCTGATTTCAACTCATTTATAGCTTTAATAGAAGGTGCATATTTGTCTGTTACAATTGAACGAGGTTGTCCATAATCTCTTATAAGGCGTTTAATAAAAGCCTTTGTAGATACTGTATTTCTGTTGTTTCTTAGCCACATATCTAACAAACCATTAGAATCAATTGCTCTGTAAAGGTAGCAGTATTTTCCTTTAACTTTAATATAAGTTTCATCAATTCTCCAAGATTTAGACAATGCTCTACGTCGATTTCTTCTTTTCCATAAATGATATAAAGTCTTTCCATACTGTTTATTCCAACGATAAATAGTTGTATGATCAATTCCAATGCTAAATTTACGCATTATTTTCTCACAATCACGATAGCTTAAAGAAAAATGATAGTAAAGCCCTAAGGCTTCAATTATTATCCTAAAATCATATTGCTTTCCTTTAAATAATTTTTTCATGATTGTATACCCTCCATTTATGTGAATTATACCAATATTATATCTTAAAATTAGGATAAATAAAACTTTGCAACACAACCTCTAATACTTTCTTATTTTGACTCTATTTAAGGGTCAAAACTATGCTCAAAGCTCACAGCCAGATTGATATAGTTGGACATTATTTATCATAATTAACAGAAAATATTAAAGTTAAAGGTAGAAGTGAACAACTGAAAGAATAGGCACGAACGAAAATCGTAATGGATTAAAATGCATTATGATGAAAAAAACTCAATTAATTATTGATAGATCTTATAATATTATGTTATACTTAAAAAAATAAGGAATATTTTAAATACTTCTTGTTAAAATAAACAAAGGGAGATTATTATAAATGAAAATTAAAAAATTAGCAATAAGAGTATTATCAATTAGTTTTGTTATTACTTTATTATCAACTGGGGTAATTAATGCACATAACAATGATGTGAATTATGAAATGACTGATGAACAGATAAAAACCTATGAAACAATGGGTATGGATAAGAGTACTCTTAATGCAGTTATAGAAGAACATAAAAATGAAAAAAATAGTATGTATACAGATACAGAAAAAACTTTTTTAATAGAAAAGATGGGATACAGCGATGAGACTTTTGAAGAATTTCAAAAAGAGGCTGATACTATAGATGATATTGTACATGAAAAATCGGTTAAAGATCTTAAACCAAAACATAGTGGAAAGTCTTCTGGAAAGTATCCTAGAGATAATGAAAGAGGATATATTCTTGTAACTAGAGATGGGGTTGGTGGAGTCTTCAAGGTAGGACATTCTGCTATAGTAACGAATCATAGAGATTTAACTGAATCTAACCCAGGAGTAGGTGTTCATATTTCTAGAGGGGAAAATAATTGGTGGAAACATAATTCTAGTGTAGCTGTAACAGTAAATGGAAGTAGTAAATCTGCGCGTGATAGAGCAGCATCTTTTTCGGAGGGATGTAGAGGAAAATCATATAACTATAGATTATATAATAAGTGGGAGACAAGTGAATACTATTGTTCTTCACTAATTTGGAGAGCTTACTACAATTTAGGATGGGATTTAGATACAGAAGTAATGGGAAGAAATGCGATTACACCTTATGAGTTCGTTAATAATACTCAAACTACTATAACGTATAATAACAACTGGTAATTATAAATGAGAAAAAAAATAACAATTCTTATTTCAATAATATTATCAATAATAGTATTATCATCATTACTATTTTTTCATAAAGAAAAAAATAGTGAATCTAAAAATGAAAAAACGGAAATTATTGCAACATACCTTGAAAAAAACAAACTTTTAACTATAGGTTATGACAATAAGTTAAATATTACAGAACAAAAAAGTTTTAAAACTTCAAGACCGGATGCGTATAAACCAGCAGATATATATAAAAATAAATTATTTTTAATTAAAGAAGGAGCCTTTAATATTAACAATAATATAGTAATGGATTGTCAAGATTTCAACAAAGAAACCAAATATAACTTATTGGAAAAATATTCTCCTGATACAGTTTGTGGAGATGAAAATTATGTATATAACACCTATAATGGGAATGGTGAAGTACTATTTTCAAAAAACGACTTAAAAAACAATAAAATTGATAAGATATTTTTGAGTAAACCAAACAAGAATGATAAGTTTTAATATAGCTATGTTGCAGACTATATGACATCAAAAAATGATAAAGTGTATGTTTTTATGAGAGGAGATAAAGAATCAGCATTAAAAATAATAGATCCTAAAACTATGAAAGTAGATGCAACAATAAAAATAGATGGTTCACTATCCTTTAATTCTGCGTACCTTAAAGGTGAAAAATTGTATACTTCAGCAAGTTTAGCTGAAGATAATGAGACAGGTGCATTTATCATTTTTGATCTTGATAAAAAGAATATTTATAGGAAAAAAAAGTTTGACGAGATGGTATTTAATATGATAAAGGAGAATGACTCAGAGTTTACTTTATTTAAGTCTAAAGATATAGCTAATCCGGAAAATCATACTAGTGTTGTAAGATACAATGCAAATAGTGATAAGTTAATTAATTCTAAAAAATTAGATAGAACTATTCTTTATTCAGGTAAAACTAAAAATAAAGATTATGTTTTAATTAGCCATGATAAGATAACTCTATATGATAAAAATTTTAATATTAAAAAAGATGTTAAAACACCTAGCTATGGAATGTCGTTAAATATTTTAAATATATAGTATGTTGATTAGATAGGTGATTTATAAAAATATAGTGAAAATTATTAAAATCGATTAAAGAAAAATGATAATAAAGTCATAAGGCTTCAATTATTATTCTAAAATCATATTGCTTTCCCTTAAATAATTTTTTCATGATTGTGTACCCTCCATCTATGTGAATTATATCAATATTATATCTCAAAATCAGGATAAATTAAACTTTGCAACACAACCGTATTGAGAATACTAAATTTCTTAATTATAGTTGACGCAAAAAGAAAGGGCTAGCAAGTTAATGCTACCCTTCTTTTTTTTGATTCTAAAAAAGAATGCTTTTAAATAAGTTATTTTATATTTAAAAGATGTTTAAATAGTGTGCCTATTTTTCTATCTATGTCACTATCTTTTTTTATTATTATGTCCTGATTTTTGCTAATCCTAATTATAGGGTTATTACGTTTAGGGTTATTTTCACTATATTTATATGAATCACTATTAATTTTATATACTTGTCCATCTATATATACAGAAGTATCTAAGTTATAATCTACTAATCCATTAGATTCCATTTGTGATATTTCATGAAATAAGCTTGATATATTTTTTATTGTTTCAATCTCAGATTTATCGATTTCTAAAAAATCATTATTTTGTTTTATTCTAAAGTCTTTTATATATAGGGCTTTTCCCTCTAAATAAGCTTTATTTGCTAATCTGATATTTTCAGAAAAAACTGAATCAAAAGATTCTAAGTGTTCTTTTTTATTCAAAGTTTCAATAAATTTTTTATTGGTCTCATATCTATTATTTCCAGCTATTCTGGTAGCATCCAATACTTTTAGTAATTCATTAGAGATTGTTTTTTCCCCTCCAATAACCCTTTTATTATAGTTTTTCAGAGTTTTAGCTTGGTTATTTATCCAATTTGTTATATCTATGCATTCACATAAATCTTCATATGTAAGAACTACAGGATCGCTACTATTAGCTGCTGTAACTGCATCAGCAGCTTTTTTACCTGAAACAATATTTATAGTGTTAACTTTGTCAATAGATTTTCTATATTCAAAAACATTCATAGAGGTCTCATATCTATCCTTGCCGGATAACCGAATATATTTATAAGAATCTATAGAGTTCAATTTCAAAGTATCTTCTCCACCGATTAAAATAATTTTATCATTTTTTATGTCAATATCTGTTGAGTCAAAGTCATTATCTGAGCTTAAAATAACTTTTGTATTAAAATGATTTGACAATGGTGAAGCAACCATCATATCTGCCTCTGAATCAGAGGAGACTATCACATGAGTCTTTCCCTGCGTATCAGCATGTGATATAAACATATTTGAATTCAACGACAAGATAGAAATAAAACTAACTAATGTAAAAAATTTAAATTTATTTTTTTTCATAATAAAATTTTCACCTTCCTAATGCTCTTAAAAATTTTTGTCACCTCTATAATTGAACAGAGATGAATCAAAGTTTCTTGAATTACAGTCTGATTTTGCTCTTATAAAGTTATCATATAAACTACCACCATAGCTTTTTTGATTTTTTTCTAAAGATTTGCTAAATTCATGAGCAGTATTTATATGTAATTTATCCTTTGTTTCAATTAAAACTTTACCCTTGCTTGTGCTCCATATTTTGAAATTTTCAGCCCAATCATCTGTTTTACCTGTGTCACAAGCATCTAAATATGCAAATTTCCACTCTTTATTAGAAGGTATATTATTAGGATATATTTCATCATATGGGAGGCTTCCATCTTGATTTTTATTTGTCAATAAAAGAGATGTTCCTATAGAGTTTCCAGAGTGGCCTGAAAAGCTGAACGCATTTATATTTGATTGTTTAATTTCATCTACGGTAGTATATCTATCTTTAGTTCCGTTTGAAGTTATTCCAACTTCATAAGAATAGATTCCTTTTAATTTCATAACATTAGCAATAGAAACTGCTCTTTCAAATCTCCATCTACCTTTTTCTCGGTCATAGTATGCTCGACCATCTTCAGTTATATCATTGAATAAAATCTCGCCATCCAAGGCATTTACATAAGAAATAACTTTATCTTTCCCTTTATTTTTAAAAGATACTTGAAGGATGTCGTTTTTTTTATTTTGAAACACAATCATTTTTAATATAATTATTTTTATTTATTTTAAATATATACATTAAAAATAAGATAAAAATTGTACTCATTATATTTGTTATTATAAGCATTTCTATTTTAGTGATGTAAATATTATTTATCATCTTATATAATTTAAATTCAATTAGTGGTGTAATAGGTATTATATAATTAATAATACTAAAATCTGAAAATATCTTTGATATGATACCTGAAGAGTTGATTTCAACTATTCTAATAAATAACACAGGAAAAGTTAGTATAAATAAAGCTATGAATATAACAGTGATGTTATCTTTAATTATAAGCGACATAAATAATGTGCCTTCTCCAACAAAAATAATAAAAGTAAAATGCATGATAACTAATACAATAAAACATTTTAAGAAATTATAGTTATACATTGAGGTAAAAAGTTCACTATATAGATGAATGTCAGTGTTCCATCCATCTATTCCCATTAAAAAAAATATTGGAATAATTAATATTGTTATATTAACAATAAATACTAATGATGAATATACTAAAATTTCTAATGATTTAACAAAAACATTTATTTTTTTTATTTCAGAATTAATAATCGACTTCATTCCTGTTTCATTCTCTTCTGATAAGAAATTAGAAATATTTATTATTAAAGAAAGTGCAGTAGTTATTGTAACTATTCCGATTAGAATTAATAATAGTTTCCATGATGAATAATTGGATTTCTTGATACTATTATCTAAACTGTTCATTTTTTGCAGAACTTTTTTCTGATTCACTTTATCTACTTTTTTTTTATCCAAAATAAATCTTGTATATTCTATTCTTTTTTTAAAAATATCTACGGGAGCCTTTAAATCATATATAATATTATCATCATATGTTCCTGGCGGAGAAAAAAGTTTATTAACAAGTTTTTTCTCGTTAGTAAGTTCACTAATATTTTCATTATTATTTTGTATCTTTTTTATAGAATCATTAATATAATTATTATTTATATACTCTTCACTATCAGTAGTCACACTATTATTTTCAATCCCGTCAACACACATATATGTGAATGCTAAAATATTTATTGCAATAGCCATTAATATAGGTATTGTAAACTTCTTTTCAGATATCAGCCTTTTTAAATCAAATGCTATTATTTTAATCAAAAATTCACCTCTTTCTATGATTTGTCTTTGTTAATAAAATATATATTAATATATTTATAAGTACATACAAAAAAAATATTATATAAGTATATGAAAATAATATCCCTTTGAATGATATAATATTTAAATTATTTAATATATTTTCGGGATTTAAATTAAAAAAAGGCATTAAACTTGCAACTGAGCTATACCAATTTACAATATTTGTATCATACTTTAAAAATAATGATGATAATAAAAAAACAACAATCGTTACTAAAAAACTTTTTGAGTATTTTAGTAAATACCTATTTAATAAGAATAATATGTTTATAAATATAAATATACTACAAAGCCCTAATAAAATTATAAATATATATGCATTTAATATATCCATGTGATTAGGCGATAGCAAATAAGAACTTAAAACTTGTATATTAAGGGTTCCTCCATCTAATCCATAAGTAACTGCTTTTATGATTACTTCTAAAATATGAATAGTAAAATAATATATAGCTCCAAATAATATACTAGAAATATATATAGTCTTATCATACAACTGTATAAATTCAGATGAATTAATTATTTTTTTCACACCACTAGCTTCATCTAGTTTAACATATTTATATATGTTAAAAAAAATAGCTAACAATATTAACATATTGATCAATATTGTTTCATTAAAGATACTTTCCCAACCTTTATTGTATTTAATTAAAAATGGTTTTTTTATTTTTTCACTATATTTATGTAGAGCATTCATTTTTGGAGTTTGAATATTATATCTAATATAGCCATCCTCTTCAAAATTAGATTTTTTTGTTTTATATCCATAAAGAATTCGATCTTTATAAAAATTTAAAGGTCTCTTTTTATTTATAACATTATTATAATCTTCTCCATATATAATATGGTAGTTTTTAATCATAAAGCTATAATTAGAAAAAAAAATATCTTGTTCTATATTACTTTTCTTGTCTAATATATTAAATTCATCTTGAAACTTGTTTAAAAAGCTATTATTTATTAAAAATCCTTTTTCTTTTTTCTCATATTCTATAGCATCATATCCTTTTAACACATTTATTTTTTTGTCTGAATATATAATTTTTTCTTCATTAACAATACCTACAGTAGTTGATATTATTAAATATATAAAAATAATAAAAATAGTCATAAAAAAAATTTTTGTTCTGATTATTTTCTTTAATTCATAGCTAATCACATCATCACCTACCTATACTTGTTTATTATTTCATTTCCGATTTTTTTATTTGTTTTTAATCTTGTTAATTTTCCATCTTTTAATAAAAGTATATTTGAGGCAATGTTTTCTATATCTTCCAATATATGTGTTGATAAAATAATTATTGATTTCTTTGATATTTTTTCAAGTAATAATTTAAATGATTCTCTTTCAATAGGATCCAAACCAACTGTGGGTTCATCTAATAATATAATCGGTGGATATTTTAAAATTGCCTGTGCTATACCAAGTCTACGTAACATGCCTCCAGATAATTTTTTTATTTTACATTTTTTTTTATTCTCAAGATTTACTAGCTTTAATACTTCATTTATATCATCATAGGAATTTTTTACTGAACTACCTCTTAATAATACTATATACTTCATAAATTCTAAAACAGAAAATGAACTAAAACCTTTAAATGACTGTGGTAAGTATCCTATATTATATGTTCTTTTTATAGTTTCATTTTCTAAGATTATTTTTCCACTATCTGCTTTTAAGTTATTAGATATTATTTGAAGTAGTGTTGTTTTTCCGGCACCATTAACACCAACCAGACCATAGATGCCTTCCTTTAAATTTATAGAAATATTATCCAGTATTTTATCTTTACCATGCTTCTTACTTATATTAGATATTTTTAATTCCATCATTATTCCTTTCTTGAAATAAAATTATTTTACCATATTTTTTATAATTGTCATTTCATTATATACAATATTTTAAAATTTATTAATTGTATCTCATATTTTTTTCATTTACTAAATTGAAATAATTACTTCTACACTTTTATAAAATGCCCACCTCATATAAACAAAACTCAAATTTAGAACTAAATTTGCTTAACCAGTTTTAGAATATCAATTTTCTTAGGATAATATTCTTTAAATAATCCATTACTATTTTCATTTGTTCATTGCTACCAAGCATAATATTAATACACAAAGAAACAATTAATTTTTAACTTTGTTTCAACCTCTTTATAGGACTCAAATTTTTACCTCTATAAGTTGTAATACAAGTTGATACCAGCTTATTTATAGCCTTATACATAGAATTTTCACTTCTATTCTACATTTTTATAGCGATATACATTCTAGTTTTCATCTCATCAAATATCGCTATACGTCCTTTACTTTTAGAAAATTCCATTGCATATAGTTATTAATTGCTAAATTCACTGCTTTTCTTTACTTATTTTAAACCTTTAGAAATAGATTTTCCTAATTTAAATTTAAATTTAAATATATTTCGGGAGTATAGAATTTTTTATGTAAATTAAGACTCCTATGACTTTTATTTCCGATTAAGTAAATATAAACAATAGTAATATGACTTGAGTTAGAAGACTATAAATTTTCTAAATACATTCCTAAAACCTCTTTTAAACCGATTTTATTTACCTATGAAATGTAGACATTATATTTTTTAACAAATCACATTACCGATGATGTCTGAAATCATGAATTTTGACAGTAGAAAGCCATAAATATCTTCAATAATTGTCTTATTAGTTAATCCAGAAGCATCTATATTTATTATTTTTTGTTCAATTTCTTAAATATACTTTCACTACGCTGGGGCCGCCCTACTTTTGTTTTGTTTTTGATAATCTAAGATTTAAATTCACAGTCTCTATCTTGAAGACCTAAGATATCAAATTTATCCTATAGCGCTTCGGATTTTCTTTATTTTAAAACCATTTCTATTGTTTTCAGAAGTATATCTATCATTTTTTCCGTAGTCTAAAGGCTTATTCGTTTCGGCTTCTAACTTATCTTGCAGTGTTTCTTCTAATGAATTTTTTAGGGTTTCTTGAATTTCTTTAACATTTTTGATATCATGGCTATTAATTAGCATTCTTATGATATTTTCTTTTTTAATTCATTGGTTCATATTTTTTTTGATATTTTAAAGATTTTCCTGTGATAATTTTATTTTACCATAGAAGGACTTATTAATTTACAGGCTTTTTTCCATACGCTACTTTTTTCTCGGGATATCTACTTCTACCTGTTGATATAATTCTTCTTCAATATACGATTTTGAATGGACATCGACTTTCTAGGCTTTAGTACTAAACTTCTAACATTACCATTTTTTTGATTCTCGATAGATAAACTTCCTATTTGTATTATATACTCTTACAACTTTTGTTACTCCATTTTTTAGCATAAATACGAATTTTTTCTGTTATCTCTGTTTATAATAAATTTTATTGAGGCTACTTTTTTAAGTTTTTATTTACTAAATTGCAATATCAAATTGAACACTTTTATAAAACTGAATACACTTTGTCCATCTCTTCTTCAAAAAGAGCTTCCGGAGTTTTGTAGTTGAAGATTTTTCTAGGTAATCCATTTATTAAGTCACCATAGTGAAGAATTTCTTCTTTACTTACTTTGTTCATGGATGTTCCTTTTGGTAGAAACCTTCTTAAAAGCCCGTTATGTCTTTCATTTGTACCACGTTCATATGATGAAAAAGGGTGAGCAAAGTAAATATCTGATAGATACTCAAAAGTATGCATCTCCGAAAATTCGGAGCCATTATCGCATGTAATGCTTTTAAACACCTCAGATACATTACTCTTAAAACTATAAACTAGTGATTGGAATGCCTCCTTTATAGACTTGCTATCTTTTGATGCTACTTTAATAGGCAGATAATACCTTGTTTTTCTTTCAACAAGTGAAAAAACGCAGTTTTGATCTTTGGTTTTACCACCTAAAACGGTGTCAATTTCCCAGTGACCAAATT
>NZ_OERU01000008.1 GCF_900240845.1 Peptostreptococcus faecalis | reverse complement strand
GTATTATCTCGAAATATCTGGCTTGGTTTGTTGTTTGTGGTTTAAACCTTTATGGTTTAAACGATTAATCAATTGTTTATAAAAACAATATGAATTAACCTGCTGTTTAATTTTCAAAGTTCATTTTTAGGTTTTCCCTAAAATGGTGGACCATCAGGGATTCGAACCCCGGACCTACCGGTTATGAGCCGGGCGCTCTAACCAACTGAGCTAATGGTCCATATATAATTAAGTTAAATGGTCGAGGTGAAGGGACTCGAACCCCCGGCCCCATGGTCCCAAACCATGTGCGCTACCAAACTGCGCCACACCTCGTCTCCAAATGGCGGAGAAGGAGGGATTCGAACCCTCGCACCGGTTTAATCCAGCCTAATCCCTTAGCAGGGGATCCTCTTGAGCCTCTTGAGTACTTCTCCATATATTTAACTCGCATATAATATTCTTTTTTAATATTCCATTTTTTTAAAAAAAAATAATGGCGGAGAGGGTGGGATTCGAACCCACGGTGCCGTTAAGCATCACTGGTTTTCAAGACCAGCTCCTTAAACCACTCGGACACCTCTCCTTAATGATCTATCCGCGGCTCGAACGCGGGACACCTTGATTAAAAGTCAAGTGCTCTACCTACTGAGCTAATAGACCGTATTGAATTTTGATGGAGCTGGTGATAGGAATTGAACCTACAACCTGCTGATTACAAGTCAGCTGCTCTACCGTTGAGCCACACCAGCATATAATGTTTGTATGGTGGGAGTAACAGGGCTCGAACCTGTGACCCCCTGCTTGTAAGGCAGGTGCTCTCCCAGCTGAGCTATACTCCCATAATGACTCCTAGGGGAATCGAACCCCTGTTACCGCCGTGAAAGGGCGGTGTCTTAACCGCTTGACCAAGGAGCCAAGTCATTAAGCTCCAAGGGTGGGGCTCGAACCCACAGCCTACCGGTTAACAGCCGGTTGCTCCACCATTGAGCTACCTTGGAATAACGTGGCTACGTCCTATTCTCCCAGACAGCTTCCCATCAAGTACCTTCGGCGCTAAAGAGCTTAACTTCTGTGTTCGGAATGGGAACAGGTGTATCCTCTTTGCTATAATAACCACATTTTGTTTTTTGTTTTTCCCTGTTTCTCAAGGACAAGTATTATATTATCATAGTACCCCATAGTCGTCAACACTTTTTATAAAAAAAGTTTATTTTTTTATAAAAAACTTTTAAATAGCATAATTAGCAAATGGTTTTATCCATTTAAACACTAGTATTTTCAATGTTTGTATCATTTTAACTTTCATAGTGTTCTTTTGAAGATTTTATTAAAAAATTATATAAAAAACATATTAAAATCTCTTATTACTATTTTTTTCTCCTAAAAATATATTTTTTTCTTTTATATTTTTTTTATAATAAAACACAAACTCATTTTACACTATATGCTTTGATTTATCAATCTTTAGTTGATTTATTGTTATTTTTTCTTTCTATACTTATGTAGTATTTATGAGACGTATTTATCTGATGTATGAATTTTTTATATTTTTTCACCACGTGTATACAATAAATAGTAATAAAAGATCACATTTCTTTTTTTATACTTTTATTTTTATAATTTCCATGCAATTTTTTTACTATTACTATTCAACATTATTCCATATCACTGTATTAAATTATAATATTGTAGTAATTATTAAAATATCTTTATCTAAATAACACGCAAAATTTAAATTTAAGGTGTCTATATGTATGCACATATATACTACAATAAGTTTTACCTTTTTTATCTAAACGTCGAATAATTCAATTTTTATTTTTTTTAAATTATGTAATACTTCTTTTCCCCTTTTATTATTTCAGTTTTTAAGCTTTAAAAGTTAATTTAATAAAAATACATCCTTGATTATAATTCCATTCTTTAATTTTTAATATTTCTCTATTTTTTCCTGCTATTGCAATTACTTCGTTCATACTGTATTATAACTTGTGAAGTCGTTACTTTCTTTTAAAAACATTCTATAATTTGTAAATTTTTTAATTTAGTTTTATATAATGTCCATAAAAAGTATAAGTACATTGCGACCTAATATCTTTAATTCTATAGCGTTTTTATGTTAATTCCCAAATCGTTTTATTTATAAATACGATCATAAATACGATATTATATTTTTAAAATGGTACTTAAAATATTTATTGGAAATTTGCATAAAACACTATTAGATTATCAAATATTTTTTACTAAAACTTAATAAAAGGAGAATACTATGACTGAAACGAAAAAGAAATTCAAATTAGGACTTATTCCAAAATTGATTATCGCAATTATTCTAGGTATAATAGCAGGCTCTTATTTACCAACTGTTGTTGTTCAAGTGGCTGTTACTTTTTCTGCATTTTTCGGGAAATTTTTGAACTTCATTATTCCAATGATGATTCTTGCATTTGTATCTAAAGGTATATCTGATTTATCAGAAGGAGCTGGAAAATTACTACTGGTAACTGTTTTACTTGCTTATTGTTCTACATTAGTTGCTGGTTCACTTTCTTACTTTATGGCGGATTCTATTTTCCCAAGCTTTATAGATCCAGCTATGGCTACTGAAATTCAAGCAGCTACTTCTAGAAACTTAAAACCATTATTTGAAATTCCTCTTGAACCTATTATGGATGTAACTTCTGCGCTAGTTCTTGCATTCTTACTTGGACTTTGTGTATCAATGATAAAGCAAAAAGGTTCTGGAAAAGTATTCCACTCTATCATTGGTGAATTCAATGAAATAATAAATATTGTACTTACTAAATCTGTAATACCTTTATTACCATTCTTTATCTTTGGTAACTTTGCAAATATGGCTTATTCAGGTTCAGTTTTTGCGATACTACAAATTTTTGTCAAGATATTTGTGTGTATATTAATACTTCATTTACTTTATATTACTTTAATGTTTATAGTTTCTTGTACTTACACAAAGAGAAATCCTTTCAAGACATTAAAGAAAGCTATTCCAGGATATCTTACTGCTCTTGGTACTCAATCATCAGCAGCTACTATCCCAGTAAATGTTGATTGTAACAAAAAGATGGGTGTTACTGCTCAGATAAGAGAATTTGTTATACCTCTATCTGCAACTGTTCACCTTCCTGGTTCAATGATTACTTTGACAGCTTGTGTTTATACATTACTTCACATGTATCAAATGCCATATAGTTTCGGATTATTTATACAGTTTATAGCAATACTAGGTGTAGCTATGGTTGCAGCACCAGGTGCACCAGGTGGAGCGGTAATGAGTGCCCTTCCATTCTTACCAGTAGTTGGGATTGCAACTAACAGTCCTCTTGCATCTATCTTGATATCATTGTACTTAACTCAGGATAGTTTCGGAACTGCAGCAAATGTTGCTGGAGATAATGCAATATCTATAATGGTAGAAAAAGTCTATTACAAATATATCGTTAGAAAGCCAATACCGCTAGCTGACGAAGTAGAATAATATAAAATATCTATAAGTTGTACCATATTTAAATTATATAATCGATTTAAATGCTTTATAGAATATTATATAAATTTTAAAGTCAAAAAAGGAGTAGAATTAACATTCTACTCCTTTTTATTATCTTTATTTTTTATAAAACATTATTATAAATATCATAATTGCAAACAATATTTTAAGTTATACATAATTTATTAATCAACTAATCTTTTAACATATAATTTTTATACGCTACTTTTAAGCTCTGTTTCTTTCTCCTCGACACAGGTAACTTTTCTATGTTTAACATATATACTGATTCACCTTCTATATAGTCAATATATTTAAAATTCACTACCAACCCTCTATAAATTTCAAAGTATTTTTCATCAGATAAGTCAATTGGTAGTTCTGTCAAATATCTATATCCTGTTTTTATCTTTTTTTCACGAGTTGTAATTGTTATATAACCTGCAATTCTTTCAACATATACAATATCGTTTTCTCTTATATAAACTTCGTCTTCGTTCGTCTTTATCTCATATATGTTTATATGGTTTTTCAACTGTTTTACTAACCTTTTTATAATATCTGGAAAATCTTTTTCAAAAAAATCCTTCCTTACAAATCCAAACGTATCTAATTCAAACACTTCATATACTCTTTCACTCTTGTTTGTGACAAATATAAATAAAGCGTCCTTATAAATGTTTCTAATGTGCCTAGCAAGCTCGACTCCATCATCTCTACCTAGTTCTATGTCAAAAAAAAATATATTAAACTCTAAATTTTCAACAACTTTAACTAGTTCATCTGCACCATTGTAAATAGACACGCTATGCTCTATACCATAGTCAGAAAAGTATTGTTTTATCTCATTTTCAATTTTTTTAGCACTAGACATCTCATCTTCGCATATCGCTATATTAATCATGATTATTACCACCAATTTATTGCATATTATTTTACAGAAATATTCTGCCAATATCTTTAAACTTAAATATTGGCAGAACTTACATTATATTATATATTTTATCATTTTTATTCTTTTTATTAAAGATCCCTATTTACTTACTATACGCTAAAGTACATAGATACAGAATACTTATTATCCTTTTTTTCTATATCCATATCGCCATTATATTTTTTTAATATATTTTTGACTATATTATTGCCATAACCGCTACATATATTTTCTTTCTTAGAGTATGATTTTTCTTTAGTCTTTTTATCATTATAGCTATTTGATATGGTATATACTAAATTTTTACCCTTAGGGGATATGTCTATATCTATCCATCCATCCTCTTCATGCATACTTCCGTCAATTGCATTGTCTATAGTGTTAAATAGTATTGACCCTAAATCGTGTGGCTCCATCTTTATATCCTTTGGTATCGCTACTTTGATGTCATATTTTATTCCTAATTTCACCATGTCACTAGCTTTTTCGTTTAGAATAATATCAGCTATAGCATTACCAGATGCTACTTTTATTGGAAGATCATTTTTCATATCTTCTATTGGTTTTAAATACTCATTGACCTCTTCTATACCATTTTCTTTTAAAGATGCTATTACCATCATATGATTTTTAAAATCATGACAAAGCTTTGATATCTTTTCTTCATGCTCTATTGCCTTATCTAGGTATTTATCAGTATAATTTATAAATGACTCTGTAATCTTGTTTTCACAATCTTTTTTGTATAAATTGCTGATTTTTACATAGAAGTATAGATTAAGTATGCCTGAAATCAATACACCTATACCTAAAAGAGATTCTTTTTTATTTATAGCATGGAAAATTTCTGCAAACATAACAGATTGCTCTCTATCGTACGGAATATCATTTACTAACCCTATGACTGTCGCAAAAGTTAGATACAAGACTATATAAATAGCTATAAATATATACTGATCTCTCTTTGAAAATATGACTTCGTCTTTTTTGATTTTTTTAAGAAATAATTCAGTTATTAAAAACATTATTATACATGGTACTAAAGCTGTTAAAAAAATGAAAGACGCATCAAAAATAATTTCAGATGTTTCTGTTGAAAATCTAAGTTTTTGCAAATTTTGAAATAAAGGGCTAATTATAAATGTACTCTGAAAATTATAAACTAACGAATTAACAGTTGTAGATAAGAAAAAGAAAAGCGTTCCATACATTGCGGTATAATTCGTCTTGTATTTTCTTTTAATATAAACCAACACCAATATTAGGGATATATAACCAACTGGATTAAAGGCATAGGTTTCAACAAAAATCGCCAACTTGTAAATACCTGTACTGGCAATTAATTCTTCTATAAGTGTAGCTACAATAACTACACTAAAGTCCATCAGTACCTCTTTTTTACTAGCCTTTTTGCCTCGTATAAAAGATATCATTATTAGAAGAAAAACTACTCCTGTCATTTCAAAAGATACTCCTTTATTTATAAATGTTTCAAGAAATTGTATCAATTCTATCCCTCCTTATTTTTTATAACACTATGTTACCATAATTCTTTATATATTCTATTGATTTGTGATATTCGGCTTTAAAATGTGACAAATGGTTCAATAATATATCTGATAACAAAAAAAACCTGCTTATTTAAAAGCAGGGGATTTTTTATATCTATCTATTTATTAAATTCATTGCTTTTTCAACCACATTTTCAGTAGTGAATCCAAAGTGTTCAAATAATACTTTTGCAGGAGCTGATGCACCGAATGTAGTCATTCCAACTACATCTCCATCAATTCCTACATATTTATACCAAGGCATAGGATTAGCCGCTTCTACAGCAAGTCTAGCTCTTACTCCACTTGGTAATACAGATTCTTTGTACTGTGAATCCTGACTTTCAAATATTTCCATACAAGGAACTGATACTACTCTTACAGATTTTCCTGTAGTTTCAATTTCTTTTTGAGCTGCTACTGCAAGTTCAACTTCAGATCCAGATGCAAGAATTATTAAATCTATGTTGTCCTTATCCTTAGCTTCTGAAATTACATATGCACCCTTGAACGCATCTTTAGAAGAACCTTCAATTTGTGGTAAATTCTGTCTTGTAAGCACTATAGCTGTAGGCTTAGCTTCTGACTTCATTGCACTTGCCCAAGCTACAGCAGTTTCTGTATAATCTGCTGGTCTAAATACGTTTAGATTTGGTATTGATCTAAGCATTGCAAGTTGTTCTACTGGTTCATGTGTAGGTCCATCTTCTCCAACTCCTATGCTATCATGAGTCAATACGTATGCTACTGGAAGACCCATTAGAGCAGCTAGACGAATCATTGGCTTCATGAAATCACTGAATACAAAGAAAGTTGCACAGAAAGATTTTAATCCGCCGTGTAGGTATATACCATTAGTAATAGCAGTCATTGCCATTTCTCTAACACCAAAGTGAATGTTTCTTCCTGATCTATCTGTAGCAGAGAAGAATCCTTCATCCTTCATCTCTGTCTTATTTGATGGTGCCAAGTCAGCAGAACCACCAACCATATTAGGATATAGGTCTTTTAATATATTTATTATATTTCCTGATACAGCTCTAGTAGCCATTGCTTTGTCTTCATAATTCCAATATTCATCAGAATTCATTATCTTATCAATATCTATATCAGAGAAAAATTCATCCCATTCTTTTCTAGCTTCAGGGAATTCCTTAGAATATCTTTCGAACATTGCATTCCATTCTTCTTCTTTTTTAGAACCTTCGTTTGCGATTGATTCATAGTTTGCATATACATCTGCTGGAACTTCAAATGCTTCTTGAGATTCCCAACCTAAGAATTCTCTCATTTCTTTTACATTATCTACTCCTAGAGGTTCACCATGAGCTGATGCCTTACCAACTTTCGCAGGTGATCCATATCCAATTAGAGTCTTACATATAATTAGAGAAGGCTTATTCTTTTCTGCTTTTGCATTTTCTATAGCCTTACCGATAGTTTCTAGGTCATTTCCATCTTCAACTGTTTGAACTTGGAATCCAAATGCATCAAATCTTTTTGCTACATCTTCCGTAAATGCAAAGTCAGTATCCCCTTCTATTGTTATGTTGTTTGAATCATATAATACAATTAGCTTGTCTAATTTCAATGTACCAGCAAGAGATAACGCTTCATAAGAGATCCCTTCCATTAAACATCCGTCACCAGTCATTGCATATGTGTAATGATCAACAACAGGATATCCCTCTTTATTAAACTTAGCTGCTAAGTGAGCTTCAGCCATAGCCATACCAACTGCAGTAGATACTCCTGCTCCTAATGGGCCTGTAGTCGATTCTACTCCTACTGTGTGTCCATATTCTGGATGACCTGGTGTTAAATGACCAAACTGTCTAAAGTTTTTTAGCTCATCTATTGTCATTCCTTCATAGTTAAATAAATGAAGTAGTGAATAAAGTAATGCTGAACCATGTCCCGCAGATAAAACAAATCTATCTCTATTTTCCCAGTTAGGATTTTTAGGATTGTGATTCATGTGTTTTGCCCATAATTCATAAGCTGCTGGAGCTGCTCCAAGTGGTAAACCTGGGTGACCTGAATTAGCCTTTTGAATTTGATCAGCAGATAATATTCTAAGTGCATCTACTGACTTTTGATTGATGTTCATATAAAAGTTCCTCCAAAATAAAATTACAATTTAATATAACTGTCAAATTTGCATTATTAATGTGCTTCGCTTTAAACATTATATCATTTTAAATTAATGAATAATATCTTTAAAACGAAGTATATTAATGTAACCATAATACTACTATTATATCATACTACATTTCTACCAAATCATAAATAATATTTTGCAATTACTTTAAAGAATTTCAATAAAAATCAACACTTTTATCTATAAAGTTGTATAATATATGTATAAGAACTTTTTAAGGAGTGATATTTTTTATGAGCAGAAAAGAATCCAAAAAAAATAAACCTAAAAAAAATAGATGGGTTATGAAATTTATGTTATTTGCTTTAGTACTTTTTGTTATTTCACTATTTGCAGGAAGAATAAATCCAATAATACCTAATATAATTGCTATAGTATATGTAATTTCTGGTGTATTGGTATTTTACAAAAATTTGAAAATTGATAAGGTGACCGTAAAGATATAAATAATTTGCCTATCCACTATACATATTTAAAAAGTCAATCCTCCCGCCCTAACACTACAACTGTAGTGAATGCTTATGCAGAGGATTGACTTTTTATATTTGTGAATCTATATATTTGTGTTTATATTTTTACTATTTATTTAAATAATCTTTTTTTAGTTCTAAATACGTTTTTGAGTTGTCTTCAATATATTTAATTTCTTCATCGGTAAGCTTTCTCACTGCTTTTGCTGGGGATCCTAATATCATCATTCCACTTTCAAACTTTTTATTTCCAGTAATTAGCGAACCTGCACCTATTATACAATTGTCTCCTATTTTTGCACCATCTAAAATTATAGAACCCATTCCTACAACAACATTATTACCTATTTCCGCACCATGTACTATTGCTCCATGTCCAACAGATACATTTTCCCCAATAGATATGTCTTCATCTCCGTGCAAAGAAGAACAATCCTGTATATTTGAATTATTTCCTATTTTTATTTTCATTTCATCAGCACGAACCGATGCACTAGGCCATATACTCACATTTTCCCCTAACTCAACTTCTCCTATCACGCTCGCCATTTCATCTACATAACAAGACGATGGTATTTTTGGTGATTTATCTAAGTATTTTTTTATCATTTTTACCTCCAATTTCTATTTATGTTTTATCTTTTATTTCTATTTTATTAAATTTGCCTCTATAAACGACTGTAATAAGTCAGTATATTCATCCTTATTTTTTGAAAAGGACAATCTATGACCATAATTATCCATTAATTTAAAAATCACTTTTTCTTTGTTTGCATTATAAATTTTTTGACTCTCAGCATATGGTATCATTTCATCACCTTTTGCATGTATTAACAAAACAGGTACATTAACATTTTTAATGCTCTTTACTGGTTCTACTTCATCTACTGAAATATTAGATATTTTTTCTAGTGTTTTTATTAAAATAGGATGGAAAAAAGATGGAAGTGGTGTCCAAACACCTAAGTTTTCATTTAGATAATCTCTCATACTAGAGAACGGGCTATCTGCTATTACTCCTCGCACATTATTTTGCCCCTCTGCCTGTAGTATTGATGCTACCGCACCCATTGATATTCCATATGAAAATACAGGTTTATCTGATTTTTGCTTTATAAAGCTTATTGCTTCTCTCAAATCATCTTTTTCTCTATATCCACAAGTCACGATATTTCCTTCAGATTCTCCCTCTCCAGAAAAATCAAAAGAAAGAAAATTACCGCCCATTGAGTTTATTTTTTTTACCAAATCATACATTTCAAACTCTTTACACTCTTTATTTTCAGTATATCCATGAGCAAAAACGAAATTGAATCTAGCATTTTCAGCAGGTATATACCAACCCTTTATCTTATTTCCCTTGGATGTAAACTCTACATTTTCATAATCCATACCTATAGCATTTTTCGGATTAGATTCGTTGTATGTTCTTTGAGGATTTGATAATTCATGTGCAAATTTATTGGCAATTATGCCAACGGCTACTAATACTATAATTATTAGCAATGCAAATATTATTAAAAAAGTTTTCAATTTTATTTCCTCCATATTTTTCTGAGTTTCTATAATACTATTTTTTGTTTTATAATACTATCTTTTATACTCTCTTTTTATACTATTTTTATACTACTTTTTTAAAGTCTTTAAATATTTTTTTGTATCTTCATCTATTTGTCTACTTTCTATAGCTTTTTGTATGGTCTTATTATGAACAAATTTACCTAGTTCCTTGGACTCAATAATTCCTATAGTTGCGTCATACTGCTTAATCAGTGCGAAACTTAAGTACCAAGCTATCACCATATTGATATAATACTCTTCTGTATCTATATTTGTAACAAGTTCTAGCATTTCTGGCTTAAAATTGTCATCTAAATAATTTGACAACATTATTTGAATAGCAAACCTCACTGTATATACGTGATTACTTTCAATCCATATTTTAATCTTTTCATATACCTTGTCTGGATACTTTTTAAAAGCTTTAGGTGATATCAAGTCACAGGTTGCCCAGTTATCTACGTAAGGAAGAAATAAATCAATTTTTTCAATTACAAAATCAATGTCTTTATTATTCTCCAGCAATAACCCATGCAAGTTGTACTCTTCCATATATTTATGAGGTAATATTTCTAAATATTTTTCTCCAATATCGCTTTTTACTAACTCTTTTGCTAGCTTTCTAAGAGCCGGCATTCTTACCCCTATTATCACTCCCTCATCTTTTGATGGTATTAATTTGCTAGTAAATTCCTTATATTTTAGATCTTGTAAATCAAATAATTTTTCCCGCACTATCTCTTCTACTTGATTTTCCATATGTAAGCTCCTTATCATTTATTTTTTTATTTTTATACTCTTCTATTTTTCAAAAATTTTTATTTATTCTTATCTTTATCTTTCCTTTAAAAACACAATTTTTTTTATAATTATATTTAAATATTTACAATTATTATACCACAGTCAAGTTATCAGTATAAATATAATATAAATCAGTATTTTTATTTTATTTTTAAATTTTTTTATTTTCTAAAAATACAGTCTTTACAAATATACTTTCATCATCTATAATGGAAACAATACAATCAAATACAGGATAGAGGCGCAAATGACAAGAGTACTTTCAAATAATGAGGGCAATCAGTTTGATAGGAAAGGGGATTTTGCCGAGATTATAATTGTGTTGCCTCACAATTATTTTTGGAACATGTGTTAAGAGCTATTGTTTTGTCATTATATTAAAATAATGGAGTGCTAGCCAGAACAAATGTCATTTATAGGCAAATGTGGGCTACTGCATTTGCCTTTTTTTATATAATGGAGTGCTAGCCACGTCTCGTGCATTATTATATGTTATGTGTATATTAAGGCAGATGCGGCTCGTATCTGTCTTTTTTTGTACACAAAATTATAGCAATTTTTTCGATTGGAGGTATTTATGAACAGAACAACTGTATTGAAATTTGGTGGCAGCTCAGTTAGTAGCGTCAATAAGATAAAGGAAATTTCAAAATATCTAAAAGAAAGATCTGAAAAAGGAGAAAAACTTGTTGTCGTAGTATCCGCTATGGGTGCAACTACCGATGAACTGCTGAAAAAGGTTAGTGAAATTACAGATAATCCTAACCCTAGAGAACTCGATACTCTCTTATCAATTGGAGAACAAAATACAATTTCCCTAATGTCAATTGCACTAAATGACTTGGGAGTGAAATCGAGATCTCTTACTGGGATGCAAGCCGGTATCAAAACATTCGGAAAACATACTAAAAGCAAGATCGCTGGAATAGATGTAGATTTTATTTCAAAGGAATTAGAAAAATATGATGTGCTTGTGGTAGCTGGTTTCCAAGGTTTCAATGAAAATTTTGAAATTACCACACTTGGACGTGGTGGCTCTGATACAAGTGCCGTTGCTCTAGCCGCTACAATAGGTGCTCCTTGTGAAATTTACACAGATGTCATTGGTGTATATGGCACAGATCCTAGAATTTATCCTGAGGCAAAAAAAATAAATAGAATTAGTTACGAAGAAATGTTGGAACTATCAGCTCTAGGTGCAGGTGTACTAGAACCACGTTGCGTAGAAATAGCAAAAAATTACAACGTCGCTATATATATCGCAAAAACTCTATCAGAAACGAAAGGAACTTGGATTATGGCTAATACAGATTTACTAGAAAAGAAGGTTGTTACAGGAGTCGCTTTAGACAAAGATATATTACATGTTACTTTAACTTATGTGGATGATTCTTCAAACTTTGTTGAAGAGCTATTTAATCAGCTTGACCAATATAGCATAAATATCGACATGATAAGCCAGGTTGTATTTGAAAATAGCATAAATATTTCATTTACATGTAAAGTTGATGATAAAAACGACTTAAACGAAGTAATTGACAACTTAGAAAAAGCGTTCAACGGAGTAAAGCACTCTATAAGAACTGATTTTGCTAAAATTTCCATAGTTGGATCAGGTATGAGAGATGTCAGCGGTGTAGCCGCTAGATCATTCAGAGTACTTAGCTCAAATGGAATAAAATTTTACCAAGTAACAACTTCTGAGATATCGATTTCATATGCTATCGACGGAGATAATTCCACAAAAGCAGTTACCCTGCTTTGCAAGGAATTCGACATATAAAATAAACAATAACACATATAAAAGGAGATTTAAAAAGAATGGCTAATTTTGCAATTGTTGGGGCTACAGGTCTCGTAGGAACAAAAATGATAGAACGTCTATTGGAAAGTAATTTAGAAGTTGATAATATTTACCTTATGGCTTCTTCTAGATCTGCTGGTAAAACTATTAAATTCGGAGATAGAGATATTATAGTTGAAGAGCTAACTGAAAACTCTTTTGATAAAGATATAGACTATGCATTATTCTCTGCAGGGGGGTCTACTTCACTTAAATTTGCTCCTATAGCAGAAAAAAACGGAGTAATCGTAATAGACAACTCAAGTGCTTGGAGAATGGATCCAGAAATTGACTTAATAGTACCAGAGTGTAATACTCCTTCTTTGGATAGAAAGATTATTGCAAACCCTAACTGCTCTACTATTCAATCAGTTCTACCTCTAAAGCCACTTAATGATAGATTTGGACTTAATCGTGTATCTTACACTACTTATCAAGCAGTGTCTGGTTCAGGAGTTGGAGGAATTGATGATTTAAAAAATGGTGAAAAAGGAATTGCTCCAAGCAAATACCCTCATCCAATATACAACAACGTATTACCTCATATAGATACATTCCTTGAAAATGGATATACAAAAGAAGAAATGAAGATGATTGAGGAAACAAAAAAAATATTAAATTTAGGGGATGACGTTCTCATCACTGCTACTTGCGCTAGAGTTCCAGTGTTAAACTCTCACTCAGTAGAAATAAATATTTCACTGAAAGGACCAGCTACTGTAGAAGAAGTCAGAGAAATATTGAGTAACTCTCCTGGAATAGTATTAATAGATAATCCTCAAAACAATGAATACCCTATGCCACTAAATTCTACAGGGCATGACGAAGTATTTGTAGGAAGAATTAGAAAAGACATATCTCAAGAAAATGGATTCCATATTTGGACAACAGCGGACAACATTAGAAAAGGAGCAGCTAGTAATGCTGTTCAAATAGCCGAACTTTTAGAATCGCTAAAATAAGCATAAATATCAGAGAATTTAAATCAAATTATTTTGTACAATATTTTATTTAATATAATTTTACTTTATTTAGGAGGGTTAATTATGACAACTTTATTCAACGGCGTGGCAACTGCACTCGCAACACCTATGAACTATGATTCATCAGTCGATTACGAATCATATGAAAAATTAGTTCGTTTTCAACTTGAAAGTGGAATAAATGCTTTAATCGTATCTGGTACAACTGGCGAAGGTTCTACATTGACTACGGAAGAAAAAATAGAATTATTAAAAAGAACTCAAGATATCAGAGGTGATAAATACAACTGTCCAATAATTCTTGGAACAGGATCAAATAATACTAGAGCATCTATAGAAGAAACTATTCTTGCAGAAAAGTATGGTGCAGATGCTGCGTTGATTGTTACACCTTACTATAATAAGACAAGCCAAAAGGGATTAGTTGCACACTATTTTGCTATAGCTGATGCTGTAAATATTCCTATTATACTATACAATGTTCCTGGAAGAACTGGAATGACTATAGAACCAGAAACTGTTGTAGAACTTTCTAAGCATCCAAATATAGTTGCTTTAAAGGATGCCACTGGAAGTCTAAAGTATATGGCTAAGTTAAAAGGACTTCTTGGAGAAAACAGAGACTTTAAATTGTATAGTGGCGAAGATGGAACTTTCTTTGATTTTCTTGTATATGGTGGAGATGGTGTAATTAGTGTAGTTGCAAATGCTACTCCTAAGTTATTCCTCGAAGTCTACAATCTATACAGAAATAATGAAGTGAATGCATCTAGAGATCTTCAATTAAAAATGGATCCTTTCATCGCAACTCTTTTCTCAGATGTCAGCCCTACTCCATTAAAGGCTGTATTAAAGCATATGGGCATAATGGAAGAAAATTTTAGACTTCCTTTGATACCTACAACAGATACTGTTAGAAATAATGTGATAAGAGAATATGATGTATGTAAAGAATTGGAGGTAACTCTATAAATGAAAATACTACTAAGTGGTTATGGTACTATGGGAAAAGTAGTAGAATCTTTGGCTATTGAAAGAAACCATGAAATAGTGGGAGTATTTTCAAAAATGGATATAGAAAACTCTCCTTACCCAGTTTTTAATGATGCAGAAAACCTTCCAGAATCCGATGTGATAATAGACTTCTCTCATCCTGATAATATATCTGCAATTCTGGAAAAAGCATCTTCTCATAAAACACCTATTGTAGTTGCTACAACAGGTGCAAGAGAAAAATTACAAGATTTAATGGACTCAGCTAGCAAATATTGCCCCATTTTTTTCAGCGCTAATATGAGCTACGGTGTACATGTCTTTACTGAAGCTCTAAAATTTTTGACTCCCCTGTTATCAGATGGATTTGACATTGAAATAATTGAAAAGCACCATAATAGAAAAATAGATGCACCTAGTGGAACAGCAGTCAAGCTGTTGGAAGCTATACAGTCTTCAAACGAAAAATACTATCCAATATTTGATAGATCTCAAAATGAACATAAAAGAGATGGGTTTGAAGTTGGAATGAGTGCAGTTAGAGGTGGAACAATAGTAGGTGAACACGAAGTTTTATTCGCGGGTACTGATGAAGTAATAGAAATTGTGCATAGAGCTCAATCTAAAAAAATATTCGCTGACGGAGCAATAAAAGCTGCACAAGCAATTATTGACAAACCAGCTGGATTTTACACATTCGAAAATATATAAATAGTTAGGAGAAATATGAAAAGAGATTTTTTGACATCTGAAGAAATAATAAATTATATAGCTACATCTAAAAAAACGACTCCAGTAAAAATATATTTGAAAGGCAATCTAGAGGAAATCGATTTTCCAGACAATATAAAACACTTTGGAGACAGCTACTCAAAAATAATTTTCACCGATTTAATCACTTGGGAAGATATTTTTTCAAAAAATAAATCAAATATTGAAGATTTTGTAATAGAAAACGATAGAAGAAATAGTGCAATACCTCTTCTAGATTTATCTAAAGTAAATGCAAGAATTGAGCCCGGTGCTATTATACGAGAGCATGCAGTAATAAAAGACAACGCGGTAGTGATGATGGGTGCTATTATAAACATTGGTGCTATTGTTGGAGAAGGCACGATGATCGACATGGGCGCTGTGCTAGGAGGTAGAGCCTCGACTGGAAAAAATGTACATGTCGGCGCAGGTGCTGTTTTAGCAGGAGTAGTAGAGCCCGCTAACGCAAATCCTGTAGTTGTAGACGACAATGTATTAATAGGTGCTAATGCCGTTATTCTAGAAGGTGTTAAAATAGGAAAAAATGCTGTAGTAGCTGCTGGATCTGTAGTTACAGAGGATGTCCCAGAGAACTCTGTGGTTGCCGGAGTTCCTGCAAAGGTAATTAAAAGAACTAATGAAGTCGACAGCTCTAAAATAAGCATTATAGATGCTCTAAGAAATCTTGACTAAAACAAATGGAGGCAATTTATTATGTTGGCAACGACTTTAGAAGAATTAAAAACCTGGCGTAGGAATATACACTCTAATCCTGAGCTTTCGCAAGAAGAATATAAAACATCATCGTATATAAGAGATGAACTATCAAAAATGGGATTAGACTACGAGACTCCTATGGATACAGCTACTATCTCTGTAATAGACGGAAATAGTGATACATCTATATTGCTAAGAGCAGATATAGATGCATTACCAATAAAAGAACTTGTAAATGTAGATTATAAATCAAAAAATGATGGAGTTATGCATGCCTGTGGACATGATGCTCATGCTAGTATGCTGTTAGCTACTGTAAAAGAGCTTATTGCACTTAGAGATGAAGGCTTATTAAAAATAAATGTAGTAATAGTATTTCAACCCTCTGAAGAATCTTTTGGAGGTGCTAACGTCCTAGTGGAAAAATACGACTTCAAAAAACATAATATAATTGCTTCGTTTTCTATTCATGTAAGTCCGGATTTTGATGAAGGTACTATTGCTTCCAAAAAAGGTCCTATAATGGCTAGCTGCAATGAATTCCTTGTGGATATAAATGGCAAGTCATCTCATGTAGGTCTAAAATATCGAGGCATTGATGCAATAAATGCTGCATTGCAAGTATACCAACAATTTGTGACAATCCCTATGTATAGCTTAAATAGCAATAATACAAATGTTTTGCACATCGGAATATTAAATGCTGGGGAAGTAATGAATTCAGTTCCTTCAACAGCACATTTGGAGGGTACAATTAGAACATACTCCTCTGAAGATCTGAGCTTTACTAAAAAAAGAATGAAAGAGATTTGTGAAGGTCTTTCTCTATCAACAAGGTGTGAAATAAACTTAAATCTAAGAGAAGGTTACCCTGCAGTTTTAAATGATGACTCGCTAATAAATTTATCAAAATTAGCAGCAAAAAAAGCAAACATAGAATTTGTTGAAATAAATGAATCATATCTTCTAGGTGAAGACTTTTCATTTTTTTCAGAGATATCACCGATATGTTTTGCATTTATCGGAGTTAGAAATGAAGAACTAGATTTTACAAATGGGCTCCATACTCCCCTATTTCAATTAAGAGAAGAAGCTCTAGTGCATGGAGTTGATTACTTTGTAGAAATAGTGAAAGGATATTGTTTATAATATGGAAAATGCAACTTTAGAATTCGACTTAAAATCTGTTTATAAAAATACAAAATATGTGCTTGATAACGCGAATAACAGCCTAATAGCTGTAGTAAAAAATAACGCCTACAACTTTGGATTATCCATTGCTGTGAATACCTTTTATAAGGCAGGTGTAAGAGTATTTGCAACAACATCATTGCAAGATTGTATATCCATTAAAAAATTATATTCAGATGTCGAAGTTCTGTTGTTAAATCCTACAACTGAATTTGATACACTGAGAGAGTATGACATTAGTTGTACTCTCCCATCTTTTAATTTTATTAAAAACCATTTTGAAAATATGCACAGTATAAAATGGCATCTAGAATGGGCTGGTTTGATGCGTAGATCTGGATGTAGAAACGAAGAAGAATTATGTCAAGCACTGAAATTTGCAAAGCAGAAAAAAATAAATATTTCTGGGCTTTGGACACACTTTTCATACGCTGATACTTTTGATAAAAATAACACATATGAAATCGAAAAAAATAATTGGATAAGCATTAGAGAAAAATCAAAAACCTTACACCAATTTGAATATATACATTCTCAAAACAGCGCATCTTTTATGAGAGATGGCAAATTTGAAGGAGATACACACATTAGGCCCGGAATTATTTTATACGGTTGCTTGCCATATAGTTCTTGTCCAGTGAAAAACATACTTCATAGCATTACTTTAAGCGCTCATGTAGTATCTATTATACATCTAGAAAAAGGAGAATCCATAGGCTATTGTTCCTCTTTTATTGCAGATAGCTCCGTAAGCGTGGCCGTAATAAATATCGGATATGGAGACGGTATATTAAGATCTAGATCGATTGGAAATGATGTAGAAATAAATAAAAAAAGATATAAAATTGTATCTTTCATGATGAGTCACTTAGTTGTTGAAATCGACAACAATGTAATGCTTGATGATACTGTATATTTGTACTCTAGCTCAATACCTATTCACGAATTTACATTTAAGGGAATCGGTGCTAATTCTGAGCAGATATCAGCACTAAATCACAATACCTTAAATATCACTTATAAAAACGAACTATAATCATAAATCATAAAAATAGTTACTTACTCATAAAATAAAAGGAACTATAATCATAAAATGATTACTTACTACAGAAAGGATTATATTATGCAACTACACGGAACAGCAAAAATAAACACAAAAAATCACCTTGAAATCGGTGGTGTCGACACGCTAGATCTTGTCGAAAAATACAATACTCCTCTTTTCGTTTATGACGAAGAACTTATTAGAAATCAGTGCAAAAGATTCCATGAAATTTTGAGTTCATCCGGCCTAGATTACCATGTATCATATGCGTGCAAAGCATTCATATGCAAAGAACTCGTTAGAATAATGCAGCAAGAAAATATGGGGCTGGATGTAGTTTCAAGTGGAGAACTTTTTAACGCTCTTTCTGCCGATTTTCCAAGTGAAAAAATTCACTTTCATGGAAATAATAAAACTGATGAAGAAATCCACTACGCTCTTTTAAGCGATGTCGGATGCTTTGTAATAGACAGCTTTTCTGAAATAGAAAGACTGAATAAAATAGCTGGTGAAGTGAACAAAACTCCAAACTGTCTACTTAGGATTACTCCAGGCGTTGAGGCTCATACTCATAAATTTATAACTACAGGTAACACAGACTCAAAGTTTGGGCTAAGTATAGATAACTCACAAGCATATGATGCAATTAAGGAAATACTTTCTTCACCAAATTTAAATCTTATTGGAATTCACTTCCACATAGGTTCTCAAATTTTTGGTACAGATGGATATAATGAGGCTATAAAAAAGACTTTTGTATGGTTGAAAAAACTTCAAAAAGAACTTTCATTCACTGTAAAAGTAATAAATATAGGGGGAGGTTTTGGAATCAGATACACTGAAGAAGATCTATCCTACCCTATAGAAAATGCAGTAAACGAAATTGTAAAATCTTTAAAAGAAGCTGCTAAACATCAAAATCTATCTATCCCTCAGCTGTGGCTAGAACCAGGTAGATCGATAGTCGGAGAAGCAGGATATACACTTTATAAAATTGGAACTATAAAAGAGATTCCTGAAGTTCGTACTTATGTATCAGTGGATGGTGGAATGAGCGATCATTTGCGAACAGCTCTCTATGGTGCAAAATATGAAGTATCTCTTGCAAATAGAATGAATGATACACCTAATAAATTAGTAACTATTGCTGGAAAATGCTGCGAATCTGGTGACATTATAGCCTATGATGTCAAACTTCCAGAATGTAAAATCGATGATATAGCAGTCGTAGGTTGCACTGGAGCTTATCACTATTCGATGGCATCTAACTACAATCAAATGAGAAAACCTGCTGTTGTTTTTGTGAAAAATAATGATTCAAAACTAGCTATAAAAAGAGAATCTCTTGAAGACTTAATTAAAAATCAGGTCTAAGCATACAAAGTTTCAATAAATTCTTAGAATTTAAATTTGCTTATCCTTTTTTGTTTAATTTATAAGAAAAACTTTTTTTTAAAATTTTCCTATTGTAACCTCATCAGTTTAATGTTACAATATCCCTTAAATAAAGTTTCAAATGTCTGAAAATAATACTAATTTAAAACTTTTCAGTCAAAATTATATCTAGACAAAGGAGGATTTGCAAGTGAAACAACTAAAAGTAGGAATATTTGGGTTTGGTACGGTAGGCTCCGGAACCATAGAGATACTTATGACCAACTCCGAAATAATTGAAAAACAAGCTGGTTGTCCTATAACCATAAAAAAGATTTGTGTCAAAAATATGGGCAAAAAACGCTCCTTTGACATAGATAAAAGTATGCTGACTGATAAAACAAGCGACATTATAGAAGACCCTGAAATAGATATTGTAGTCGAAGTAATGGGAGGAATTGAAGAAGCTAGATCCATAATAGAATCTTCATTTCGGAAAGGTAAACATGTAGTTTCAGCTAATAAAGATCTGATTTCCCTCTACGGAAAAGAATTATCTGATTTAGCCAAAGAAAACAATTGCCATTTCTTTTATGACGCTGCCGTAGCTGGCGGTATTCCCATTTTAAGATCATTACAATTCGCCTTATCTGGAAATAAAATCAATAAAATAGGCGGAATTATCAACGGTTCAACTAATTACATTCTAACTAGAATGGAAGTCGAAAAATTATCACTAGAAGAAATTGTCGAAGATGCAAAAGCATTAGGATTTTTAGAAGAAGACCCTTCTGCAGACCTTGAAGGTCTTGACGCAGCTAGAAAGTGTGCCATTCTTGCAAGCATCGGATTTCATTCTCTAGTAACATCAAATCAAGTATACGTATCAGGAATAAATAAAATCACCCTCGAAGACATTGAATATGCAGATAGCTTAGGATATAAAATTAAATTATTAGCTGTTGCCGAAAACCTTGATGAAGGTATTGTGGTAAGAGTGCACCCTGCTCTAATTGAAAAAGAGCATCCTTTGGCATCCGTATTATACGAATTCAACGCAGTGTATGTAGTTGGTGATAAAGTTGGGCAGACAATGTTTTATGGAAAAGGAGCTGGAGCTCTTCCTACAGGATCATCAGTAGTGAATGACATTATATCTGTATCTAAGAATATTCTCTTTGAAAACAAACCTGAACTAGCTTATGATTTTTACGAAAATAAGGAAGTTTTATCATTAAAAAATCTTTCATTTTCGTATTATATGAGACTTTTATTTGAACACGATAATAATTCTGTATCAAATATAATTAAGTCACTTGAGTTTTATAATATACCAATATATTCTATAAACCAGTGGCAAAAAGAAATAGATGGCAAACAATACGACGAATTTGTTATTATTACAAACTCTTGTAGAGAACTTAATTTAGAAAGAGCTGTCGAGGAAATCGATATGCTTCCAAATGTATCATTACCTACAAGAGTAATTAGAATAGAAAGAGGTTTATAATATGGCTTGGCAAGGACTATTAAACGAATACAAAAAATATTTACCAATAAATGAAAATACTCCACTCGTTTCACTATACGAGGGAAATACACCTTTAATAAAAAGTGTTAATTTAAGTAAAGATCTAGGAATAAATTTATATTTCAAATATGAAGGTCTAAACCCTACTGGTTCATTCAAAGATAGAGGCATGGTCATGGCAATCGCCAAAGCCATTGAAGATGGTTCAAATACCATTATGTGTGCAAGTACTGGTAATACTTCAGCATCTGCCGCAGCTTATGGCGCTAGATATGGATTAAAAACAATAGTTCTTATTCCAGACGGTCAAATTGCAATGGGAAAAATGGCTCAAGCTCTTCAATATGGTGCGGAAGTAGTTGCAATAAAAGGAAATTTTGATGATGCTTTGAATTTAGTAAAAGACATTACAAGCACTCACCCTATTACTTTAGTGAATTCACTAAATCCTTATAGAATAGAAGGCCAAAAAACAAGTGCTTTTGAAATATCTGATGCTCTTGGTGATGCACCAGATTATCTATCTATCCCTGTTGGAAACGCTGGTAATATAACTGCTTATTGGAAAGGATTTAAAGAATACAAAGATAATAATTTAATCACTAAACTGCCAATAATGAAAGGATACCAAGCAAAAGGGGCTTCTCCAATTGTTGAAAATAAAATTTTTGAAAATCCTGAAACTATAGCAACAGCTATAAGAATTGGAAATCCCGCATCTTGGAACTCAGCATTAAATGCTAGAGATGAATCAGGGGGATCAATACAAGCTGTTACAGATGAAGAAATTTTAAAAGCATATCAAATTTTATCAAACCAAGAAGGTATTTTTGCAGAACCAGCTTCTGCAGCATCATTAGCAGGAATTATAAAATCTGTAGCAAATGGAGAAATAAAAAAAGGATCTACCGTAGTATCTATTCTGACAGGAAATGGTTTAAAAGATCCAGGAACTTGTCTAGAATTATCTAAAAAACCAAAGACTATACCTGGAACTCTTGAAGATGTTCTAAAAATAATAGAAGGGTAGGAAGTCATATATGTTTAAAGTTTTAGTACCAGCCACTACTGCCAACCTTGGTCCAGGATTTGACTCATTGGGCATGGCTCTTACAAAATATTCAACTTATGAATGCGAACTAAACGATAATATAGATATTCAAATTGAAGGTATTGAGAAAGAAAAATTGAATGTAGAAAACAACTTGGTTGTAAACTCTATGAATAAATTATTTGATTATGTGGGAAAATATCCAACAGGATACACTCTAAAAATAAACAATGGCATTCCAATGGCAAGAGGGCTTGGATCTAGTGCCTCTGCCATAGTTGGTGGACTTATCGTAGCAAATGAATTAGTAGGTAATCCTCTTGGAAAAGAAGAACTATTAAATTTAGCAACTGAAATAGAAGGTCACCCAGATAACGTTGCTCCAGCACTTTTGGGAGAATTAATTTTATCTACAAAAACATCTGATGGAAAAGTTATATATAGAAGTATCAAACCATTTGAGGATTTACGTTGTGTAGTTTTCATACCTGAGTACGAAGTTTCTACTAAAGACTCTAGAGAAGTACTACCTGAATATATTTCAATGGAAGATACTGTTCACAACAGTTCTCATCTAGGTCTTCTGATAATGGGATTTTTGACTGGTGATAAAGAATTAATAGGTATTACTATGGATGATAGAATACATGAACCTTATAGAAAGGTATTAATTAAGAAATTTGACGAATTTAAAAAAGCTGCTCTAGATGCCGGAGCTTTTGCATTTTCTCTAAGCGGTTCTGGTTCTACTATTATTGCATATTGCTCTGAAAGCGAAAGCAATATGGTATGCGAGGCAATGCAAAATCTAGCTAATAAATCAAATATAGCTGGTGTTGCATCTGTTCTAGAGCCTTGTGTAAATGGTCCAATATATGAGAGAGGTGACTAAAAATGAGTATAATTGTTCAAAAGTATGGAGGTAGCTCTCTAGCTGATGATGAAAAAATAATGAGAGTTGCAAAAAGAATAGTCGATGCAAAAAGAGATGGAAATCAAATAGTTGCAATAGTATCCGCTATGGGAAAAACTACAGATTACCTTATTTCTATGGCAGAAAAAATTACATCTTCACCTCCAAAACGTGAAATGGATAGACTGCTATCCACTGGTGAACAGATATCTATGTCTCTTCTAGCAATGGCAATACACAAGTTAGGAGAAAACGTAGTATCATTGACCGGACCTCAAGCCGGAATTATTACTGACTCTAGCTACAACAAAGCTAAAATTATAAAAATAGTTTCTCATAGACTTCTAAATGAATTAGAAAATGATAATATAATAATAGTCGCTGGATTCCAGGGAGAAACTGAAAATCATGACATAGCAACACTTGGTAGAGGTGGTTCCGATACATCTGCAGTTTCAATAGCTGCTGCACTTAAAGCAAACCTGTGCGAAATATTTACAGATGTAGATGGAATTTATGCATGTGACCCAAGAATTGTACCAAACGCAAAAAAATTAAAGATTGTATCTTATGATGAAATGGCTGAATTGTCAATTTTAGGAGCGAAGGTATTACACCCTCGTTCGGTGACCGTAGCAAAAACACATGGCGTCACAATACACGTAAGATCTAGTTTTAACCATAATATAGGAACTGTTGTAAAGGAGGTATCTTCTGTGGAGAGAGAAGGTCTAATAACTGGAATTGCCCATGATTTTAATGTAGCTAAGGTGGTTGTATTCGGTGTACCTGATACACCTGGTATTGCTTCTTTAATATTTACTGAACTAGCAAACGCAGATATTAATATACATATGATAGTGCAAAGTGCACAAATTGGTAATAAAAACGATATAGCATTCACATGCTCACTGGAAGATGCTGAAGAAGCTAGAAAAATTCTTCAAAAAGTATCTGATGAAATCGGTGCTGAAAGAGTTCTTGTAGATGAGAGTTTAGCAAAGGTCAGCATAGTTGGTTCTGGAATGACTACACATTCTAATATAGCTGCGCGTATGTTTGGAGCTTTGGCTAAAGCTGGAGTAAATATAGATATGATTGGTACATCAGAAATCACTATTTCGGTAGTTGTAAAATCTTCTGACTGTGGAGATGCTGTAAAAACTTTAGCTAGCGAATTCAAGTTAACATCATTCTAATAAATTATTTATTATAATTAGGATGCTTTTATCAATATTATTTAATCAAAGAATAGAGAGCTGTTATTTTAACAGCTCTCTATTTGCATTTATATACTATATATACATTTTTTATTTAAATTTACTTCTGTTTATTTATATTACTTTTATCTATTTTTTATATTAAAACCATTCTTTTTCATACTTCGGATTTACCTTTTTGAAATATAGAGTTCCATTTCTGTTTTCTCTTTTTACATTTCCAGTAAATACTAAATGTTCTACGTGTGACATAGTTTCTCCTGATGCAAAAAACTTCTGGGCAGCAGGGAAATCATCCCAAGAATCAGCCTTAATTCTCCAAGAAATTCTAGGTGAAATTTCTCTAATTACGTACTCTTCGCCTTCTTCCATAGCATCCAATATCTCTTGTAATCTATCAATATGATGTGCCACTAATTCATCAATTCTTTTCCTATAATCAGTTATCATAGATCTATGTGTTGAAAAACAATGTTCTATATCTTCTCCACGTAGTCTCAGCAAAGTACTAATATACGTACCTAATATATCTCCATATTCAAATCCCCAAAAAGTAATATTCGGTGTGATTCTATTTAATATTGTATCTCCACAAAACAGTAGTTTATGGTTTTTTTCAATTAACCCTATATGTCCTGGAGTATGACCTTTTAAATCTGCAACTTCAAACTCATAATCACCAGTCTTTATTATATCACCTGGCTCTACGTATTTTATATCAATAGCGTGAGACAATCTATATAGGTATCCTGGATTATCTGTAACGTTTATCTCGTCTTCAGATATTCCAAATAACTGTAACAATTCGCCCATTAAATTCCAGTATTTCCCCTTAGCCATATTGTTTACACTCTCTCCATCAAGCTTACTTGCATATACATCACATCCTGCATCTGCAAACATTGCAGCAAGACCTGTATGATCGGAATGAAGATGAGTTAAAAAAAGAGAAGTATCTTCTACTTTAAGGCCTAACTCTTTCAAGCCTTGAATCATTGATTCTTTTGATTCTTCCATATTATATCCTGTATCAAGAACCAAAGCTTTTTCTTTGTCTTTGATAACATAGATATTTATTGCTTTTAAAGGGCTATCTGGGAGAACAACAGGAAAACTATACACATTTTTATACAATTCAGTTACCATTTGATCACTACCTTTCTTTATTTGTGCTAACACAACTCTTAGAATATTTTAATATATAAGTGCTATTGCTAAATGCCAATCAAAACAAAAAACCCTTAATCTAATTTTAACATATTATCTGCAAGTTAAAACAGTTTAAGGATTTTTTATTTAAATATTTATTTATTTCAAAATAATAGAATTCTCCTTATTTGGATATTAATATGCTAGTGGAAATCTTTCTGTTAAATCTAACACAATTTCACGAGCCTTATCAATATTTTTATCAGTTATAACTAAGTCCATTGCCTCTGCAATTTTCACCATTTCTTCTTCTTTCATACCTCTTGTTGTAATAGCTGGAGTACCGATTCTTATTCCGCTTGTCTGTACAAAGCTTGCAGTGTCAAAAGGTATAGAGTTCTTATTTACAGTTATATAAGCTTCATCTAATAGTGTTTCTGCGTCTTTTCCTGATATATTTTTTGATACAAGGTTCACTAATATCAAGTGGTTATCTGTTCCACCTGAAACTAAGTCAAAACCTCTCTTTTTCAATTCATCTGCCAAAACAGCTGCATTTTTTACAACTTGCTTTTGATATTCTTTAAAGTCATCTTGTAGAGCTTCCTTAAAACAAACTGCTTTTGATGCAATTATATGTTCTAAAGGACCTCCTTGTATTCCAGGGAAAATGGCTTTATCAATCTTAGCAGCATGCTCTTTTTTGCATAAAATCAAACCACCTCTTGGACCTCTAAGTGTCTTATGAGTTGTACTAGTAACAAAGTCAGCATAAGGACAAGGATTATTATGAAGCCCAGCTGCTACCAATCCTGCGATATGAGCCATATCTACCATAAAATAAGCGTCTATTTCTTTTGCAATTTCAGATATTCTTTTAAAATCAATTTCTCTAGAATAAGCACTTGCACCTGCTACTATCATTTTAGGTTTTTCAGCTAAAGCAATTTCTCTCAATTTATCATAGTCTATTGTTTCAGTTTCCTTATCTACTCCATACGCCAAGAAATTGTAATTAACTCCTGATATATTTACTGGAGATCCGTGTGTAAGATGTCCACCCTGTGATAAATCCATACCTAATACTTTATCTCCATAATTTAAAAATGCAAAATATACGGCTTGATTTGCTTGAGATCCTGAATGAGGCTGAACATTTGCATGTTCTGCTCCAAAAATCTTTTTAACTCTTTCTATTGCAGTATTTTCCATCTCATCTACAAATTCACACCCACCATAATATCTCTTTCCTGGATATCCTTCTGCATATTTATTAGTAAAATAACTACCCATTGTTTCCATAACAGCTTGTGAAACAACATTTTCAGATGCAATTAACTCAATGTTTCTCTGCTGTCTATTGTATTCCTTTTCTAATATTGCATGTATTTCTGGATCATTCTTCTTTAAACTTTCAAATTTCATAATATCATCCTCCTAAAAAATTTTATACGAACATTCAAAGCCCTATCGCTATGAATATATTATACCATATTTCATTAAAAATTCATTCAATTCCAATTCTTTATTTTTAGAATTTTATGTATATTACCTTTATACCTCATGATTTAAAAAAACAAACAAAAAAGACTCAATAATTTTGAGTCTTTTAAAAAAATCTGAACTTTATTCAATAAAACGAGCTTAAGATACCTCTTTTTTAAATCCATCATAATAGTTTTGAGGTATATTCATTTTATATTTATCTACTAATTCTATTATTGCTTTTGCTCTTTTATTGCTTCCTTCATTATATAATTCGTCTGCTTTAGATTGATCTTCCTCAGCTAGAGATTTTTTTTGAAGCTCAAGAGACTCTATATATTCATTAGCTATTTTTTTTAGATTATCATCTTTAAAATTTGCATTTGAATACTCCTTTACTTGAGATAGTTCAACTCTTATCGATTCCGCAAATAGTTCGGCTATTTTAGCTCCATCGTCATTTTGCTCTGCCTTCTTATATTCTTCTCCATCTAATATTGTCCATCTTGCAGTCAATCCGTTTTGTACGCTTTCGATAAAATTTATATCTGTACGATTTTCTACTTTTACATCACTCGCCTCATTACACCCTGACAATGTCATTAATAATACAAAACAAGTCAATATGCTAAATATTTTTTTCATTCTCTCACTCCTTTTTATTAGTATTATAATTACATTATCTATGTATGCATGATTTATGTCAAATATTTATAAAAACATAAAATCTTTTAATTATACGTAAACACTCCTCTAAAATATTTAACTCAATTGCAAACGTTTTAAATTGGTGCTATTATTAGTATTATACAAAACTAAAATCACTAAATGGAGGTGCGATATGGCAAAAAAGGAAAAAAGATTTGTAAATAGTTATTATCAAGGCAAATTTGAATCAGTCGAAATATGGGTTGATAAAGTCACAGGAGTTAACTATCTTTATATAGCTCAAGGACAAGGTGGCGGCCTTACACCTCTACTAGATTCAAATGGAAACCCAATTGTATCAACAAAAGGAGAAATTGCACAATTAGAAGAAGACTAATAATGAACGTTTGAGGATAACACTTTATTGTGTTATCCTTTTTAATTATATATATATTTTTTATGCTATAATAAAAGTATGAATATTCAGTTTTTTAACCAAGGAGGTTGATTAAAATGAAAAAAAATTCTATTCCTACAATATTATCCATTATTTTGATACCGTTAATATTTATCGCAAATCTATACATCATCCCTTACGTAAAAGATTATGCAAATAGAGAATATGACACTTATGCTTTGCTAATAACGACAATTTCTGCCATGATTATTCTATGCTTTTTAGCAGGATTTTTTCTATCAAGAGCTATTGGGCTTCAAATTCCTAACAAAAAAACAGCTAAAATAGTTCATATAGGTGCATTTTCACTGCTAATACTTCAATTATTTATATATCTTCTATATTGGAGTGCCGCCTTAATTGGTCCTACACTATATAATATAGTGTCTAATTTCTTCCAGTTATTTTCTAATAATATTTTGATTGAAATCATCATGCTCTCAGAATCTAGTGCTATACAAATTGCTTGTGGTATTTTGTTTGGAGCAAAATATGTTGATTCTCAAAAAAGTATTGAAAACAATAATTCTGACAGCGACAAATAAAATTTATCACTTCATCCATACAAAAAACACCTAGCTGAAATACAATCTAGGTGCTTTTTGCGCGAAATATATTATATTATAGTAATTAATCTTCTAACAATTCATCTCCAAAGATTCCTAAAATTCCTTTTCCAAACTCATCATCGATAACAACTTTCCATTTATTATCTATTTTTTTAAGAGTTATGTCAATTTTTTTTGTTGATATCGTCTTTGTATTTTTTATTGCTGATAGCATCTCGACTTCTTCATCACTATTTTCATCAATTGCATTTTCCAACAAATTTTTTATGATTTTTGTAAAATCTTTATTTGATATTTCGCAGGAAATAACTGTTTGATCTCCTTTGCTTTCTACATTTAAAATCTTGTATGATAATTTTTCAAACATTGCTTCTACAAGCCTTTTGTCTTCTTTATCGTCCATATCATCAAAATACTTATTGCCGCTTATCATATAATTTTTTCCTTTGACTTCAGGATAAATAACGTATTCATTAAGAGTTTTTCCATCAGATTTTTTTAAAGATGAAATAACTATCTTAAGAGTTTCTTCTGGAGAACCTGCTTTTACTTCAGATTCTTTTTTTACTTCCACTTTAGTGGTATTTTTATCATCCGTTTTTGCCTTATTATCTTTTTTGCATCCCACTAGTGTAATAGATAAAAGTACAGATATTGTCAATAGCGTTAATTTCCTCATAAACACATCCTCCCTTGATTCACAAACATATTATTCATAGATTATTCGTTGCTGCTCTTATATAGCTTTATACCTTTTTTAACTCCTATACAAAATGTTACCCCTGTGAATATCAGCATTGGAATATTTGTGATAAGACTTCTATATATTTCCGGTGTTTTTAAATCATATTCTTCAACTGAAGGAATTATTAAGAAAGATATATTTCTCCAAAACTCACTAAAGTTTATTAAAAATCCAACAAAACTTATTAATGAAATTAATAAACAAAAAGTTACTATAAAATTGGTCTTTTTCATAAAAAGAATCTCCTTTCATACAGGATTTAACTTCATATTAATTTACTTTTACAATTTGAATGATTTTACCTGCATTGCAAAAAAATTGTACTTTTGAAATTTACAATAATTTTTACTTTTATATAACACTTATTTTATATTACAGATTTTATCATGTATCTTTAGAACTTTGTGTACAGTCATTATATCACATTAACATCTAAAACATCTATATGTTAAAAATCCTATAGGATTTTATGAAAAAGAATCCTTCCTAGTAAATATAAATTTATCATCTTTAGATATTTATCAACCCTTACAATACCAATTAAATAACACTACAAAAATTTTCACTAATAAAAATTAAAACTTCCAACTTTTTTATTATTATGTTCAGCAAACTTAACTATAACTACAGTCAAAACTAACATCATAAGTAGAATAATCACAAAATATAATAACTCCTTAATATTAAAACTAATACCTAAAAATATGCTTCGAAACACATCAAGAGCATACTTTAACGGATATATAGCAGAAATAACTTGTAGTGCTGTAGGCAGTGCTTGAACAGGAAATCTAACCCCTGCAAATAAATCCATAGGTAAATCTATTAAATTAAATAGAAATGAGGCATCCTTAGAAAATAGAAATATAGCATTCATAAATGCTCCCCAAATACCTGCTGACAATAATATTATCATAATGGCCCCAATAGATTTGAAAAAAGTTAAAGTATCGAAGCTTCCTTTTAAATATATAATGTATACCGTGCACAAAAGTATTATCCAAATATTTTCAACTAAAGCACTAAAAGCCCTAGCTATCATAAGAAGTGTTTTATTACACGGACTTAAAAATATAATTTCAAGTGTTCCATTTTTTCTTTCTTCACTCATATGAAACGCACTTTGCATCATTGAAAAAAATACGTTGAGTCCCATTGCTCCTATGCACAAAAAAATCATAAGCTCTTTTTTACCATTTATACCAAATCTATAAATATGCTTTAATTCAAAGGAAGAATATGTAAAGTATGTACTTGCTAGAATAAGAGCAGGCCAGAGGAAAAGACTTATATAAATACTGATATTGTGGTATCTATTTTTTATCAGTTTTCTAACTTCTACAACGAATATATTAAAGCTATGCATCAATATTCCCCCCTTTTGAAAATATTGAAATTAATATATCTTCTAATTTTGGCTCTGTGCTTTTTGTATCTATTATATCTATGTTATTTTTAATAAGTATATTTAACACTTCCGGCAGTATATTTTCTTTTAGTGATGCATCAATAAGCATCCCTTCTTCGTTTTCATAATAATCAAATTTGGTTCCATTTAGATTATCTAGTTCTTTTTTTACTGATGAATTTATATACGAAACTTTTATACTATACTGAAAATATGTTTTATATTTTTCTTTTACATCGTCTATCTTACCTTCGAGTACAATTTCTCCCTTGTCAATTATATATAAATAATCACACATCTCCTCCACATCTATAATATGATGAGTTGTAAGAAGCACGCCTTTATTTTCGTCTTTGGCAAGTTTCTTTATGTAATTTCTAAGCTCTCTTGCTATTACAACATCAAGTCCCAATGTTGGCTCATCTAAAAATATATAATCCGGATCGTTTATAAGTCCTCTTGCAATTTGCATTCTTTGTTTCATACCTTTAGAATATTTTTCAATTATAACATTTTCAAAATCTGCCAATCCTACAACATCAATAATTTTATCTATTCTATTTTTCAACGTCTTTTTGTCTATTTTATAAAGAGATCCAAAGTAAAATAAATTTTCGCGTGCTGTAAGTCTCCAATAAAGACCTTTCTCTCCACCTATTATCATATTAATTTTTTCTCTGGCCAAGTTTGGATTTTTCACAATATCAATTCCATCTATTTCTATATTTCCACTGCTCGGTGAAAGAATAGTTGTTAGCATTTTTATCGTTGTGCTTTTACCTGCTCCATTAAGACCCAATAGACCTATTATCTGCCCTTTTTCAACCTGTAAGTTAATCCCCTTCACTGCCTCTATATATCTTTTATTTCCTCTTTTAAATAATCCACTATTTTCAACGACTTCATATGTTTTTTTTAAATCATTTACTATCATAGTATCCTCCTAGTTGCTTGTCTTATATTCAAATGTATTATATCTATATTAAAAAAGTAATTGTTCTATTATTTTAGGCTCCATCTTCTTTAAAATCTTTATGCCTATAAAAATATATATAATACTCTGAATTCCGACAAATAATATATCT
This sequence comes from Peptostreptococcus faecalis, assembly GCF_900240845.1. Taxonomy (GTDB): domain Bacteria; phylum Bacillota; class Clostridia; order Peptostreptococcales; family Peptostreptococcaceae; genus Peptostreptococcus; species Peptostreptococcus faecalis. Next base: position 11,666 of record NZ_OERU01000008.1, on the reverse strand, counting down.
GATTTATACATAAAAATATCATTTCCAAGTATCAGCGCACCTCTAAATATTCCAAGCACATTAGTAAGAGGAAATAATTTGGATACCCATTGTAAGCTTATGTGTAAATATTCAACAGGAAAAATTACTCCGCAAAGGAAGTCCATAGCTACAAAAATAGTGTTTAATACTAAATAACTCTCCCTTGAAAATATTAGAATACTTGATATAAGAATTGACATTGAAAAAAATGCTATCAAAGCAATTAAAAGCACAATTAAAATTGTAAATAAATTTACATTTGCAAATCTAGCACCAATCATGTATCCCACTATTAATATTATAAGCGCTTCTAGTATCAATTTATCTAGTTGCTCAAAAAGGCAACCAATGTAATATCCTAACCTTGAAGTTGGACTCATAAATATGTTTTGTATAGTTCCTTCCGTTATCTCTGACATCATACTTTTACCAATATTTAGTATTATAGTCATTGATATTACATTAAATAAAGCACCCAAACATATATATGATATATAGTTAGATGTGTTTGTAATAGTAGAAAACGAATCACTAACTTGGCTATTAAATACAAATTTATAAATAATCACCGGAAATACTATATTAAAGATACCGGTAATAACTAACGATACAATTGTACTAATTGGATACGCTCTTTTTACTTCTAAGCGCTTTCTAACATATGTTTGAATAATATTGTTTATTTTAATCACATCCTATTAAATTTAATTTCAGCAGTTCGATAATTCATTTTATAAAATCGTTTTTCAAAGTCCACTCTATTCATTTTAAAATGATAGCTTCTATTTCTTTCGGATTATATTCTTCATCTAATACACTAGACTTTATATATCCTTATAAATCTTTTTTTAGCTTTGTTTAAGAGTATACTTCTATAAGACTATTAAGTTTATATAACACTTTCTTAATTACTTAAAATTGTATGTAGATTTACATATCTTTGTTAATTATTTTACTATTACTATATTAGAGATTAAATATAATATTGTCAAGTAAATTCTGAAAATTTTAAATCATAACTATTTTAATAATAGCAGTTTACTTAATAATACACTTTTAAATGAAATATTTTATTCAAATTAGTTAACTAAAAAATACAACAAAAAGAGGTATCTTTTTATAGGTATACCTCTTTATAAACGTTTAAATATATTTATATTACAGATTTTATCAAATATTTTTAGAAACTTTATGAACAGTCATCATATAACTTTAACCTCTAAAGCATATGCATGTTATAAGCCCTCTATAACTTCTTAAGAGAAGAATTATTAACTACTTAAAAGATACCAAGATAATTATACAAAAAATTTTTATGACTTAATTTATTTTACTAAAATTTTATGTTGATAGAATTGTAAATATGATTTTTTCTAGTTATGTAAAAACTTTTTATATACTTTACTTCAATCCAATAATGCAATATTTTTAATATTACTTCTCGGACTTTCTTTTTTCTAGAAGCATTATTTGCTTTTAGATCATTATAAATACTTTCAAAGAATATATTTTTATACCTACTATCATCCGTTTCTCTACTATTTGAAATTAGTCGCGCCATTTTACGAATCATATACTCTTTTATTTCGATATTCGCTTTTGTTGATGAAATGGGAACTTTGATTATATCTATACTCATAGTATCTGCTTTTAAATATTTTTTAGCTAGCCTAAAAAGAATTGGTTCTCTTAACAGCTTAACTACTCTAGTGGTTGATTTATTTCCATTAATAGTATAATCATTTCTGTCAATCTGTACATATAATAGCTTTTCCCTTAAAATATTATTCTCATTATTATATGAATTTTCTTTTAAGTATATAGTAATCATTGCATTTTTCATTTTCACCACAGACTTTTCAATATCATTTAATTGACTTTGCTTAGGTGTCTTTGTTTTAGATCCAGACAATGAGTGAAGTATCATTTTGTATGTCATTAGCTGATGCCCATGTTCAAATAAAGTACATATCGCTCTATATACAGCTAAATCATAAAAATTTAATTTTTCTGAACTAATCAAATGTTCTTTTGAAGATAAGATTACATAATCAGCAAAGCTTTTTTTATTTTCTATGCGATACTTTTCAAAAAAATTTATTTCTTTAAATATTCTTTCACTTACAGCATCATTTGAACTAATGATTTCATTTACTCTATTGGTGTTAATGCTTGTAGATTCGATGTTATCAATAATATTTAAGGTTTGAACTATTCTTTTTCTCCAAGTTTTATGTTCTTTATGTATATCTAGTAAATAATTAATACCTTCCTCTGCATTATCTATATTGCTAAAATCATGTATAATCTTTTCAATTTTATAGTCAAACTGTTCTAATTCGTCTGAAAAATTTGTTAATCTATTTTTAAATCCTTTTATAACTTTCTCATATTCTTTCTTATGAATATTTTGATAGCTCACAATTTCATCTAAATTATTAAGCAATTCTCTAGCTGTAAACATAAAAGGATCTATAAAGGTATATCGCCTTCATTTATTTTTAAACCTAAAGCCTCTTCTATAACACTTTTAATATTTTTTTTATTCAAAAAAATCCTCCTAAAATAAACTTTTATATTAAATACCATATTACTCTCTTTTTATTATAAATATAAAAACTATTTCTCGTCAAATTTTATATTTTAATGTTTTTTATTAATATTCACACTGTTAATATTTTTATATAACTTATATATAGATAATATTTTAAAAAATATACTTAATATATAGATATATAACTTCTAAGCATTAAATATATACCTTTATATATAAAAAAGTATACCTTTTCATATAATTTAATACGCTGTATAATTTATACTCAATAATATTTAATAATCATCAAAATAGTCTGTATTATATATTTATATGCATAAAGTATCTTTACTAAAATCACAAAGTTGTGATGTTTTTTTGCTATATTTAGCAATACCATTGTAATTATGACTCAGATCTTTATTAATTTAGGAGGTAATAATGGAATTTATCGCAAATTTTTTTGGAGCAATACTGTACCATATTCTAAATATAGTTGGTAATTACGGCTTTGCCATAATTATTTTCACAATTTTAGTAAAAATATTGCTTACACCATTGTCTATAAAGCAAACTAAATCTACTTTTGTTATGTCTGAATTAAGTCCAAAAATAAAGGAGATTCAAGAAAAATTTCAAAATAAGCCCGAAAAGCTGAATAATGAAATTTCAAAACTTTATAAAGAGGCTAAAGTAAATCCACTATCAGGATGTCTTCCACTGCTAATTCAAATGCCCATTATGTATGCACTTTTTATTGTGTTCAAAGATCCTATTGCTCATGGAGTTTTTGTGGATAACGCAACCTTTTTGCTTTCTATCGAAAATTTCCTTTGGATTAACTCTCTGTCAACACCAGACTATTTGTTGGCTATCTTGTCTGGGATAAGTGCTTTTCTTATGCAAAAAATAAGCACTCCAAAAGATCAAGTACAAGGACCTATGAAAATAATGTCACTAATGGTTGCAGGAATATCTGTATATTCAGGATTAATGTTTCCAGCTGCTCTTACACTTTATTGGAACATCTCAAATATATTTTCAGTTTTACAGTATTTTACTATAACAAATCCACTTAAGAAGAAACTTTCCATGCAAAAAACAGTAAAACAATAATATTATTTTTTATATCATTAATTCTAATTTTACCTCTATATTAAAATTATATTTCTGTTATAATATAATAAATAATAGTATAAAGGAGATTTAATATGGATAATTCAGTTAATACTGTCGAACTAGAAAATGAACTTGACAAGTGGAGTTGGGGAGCATTTACTCTAAGTTTTTACTGGGGAATCGGAAACAAAGCCTATCTAGCTTTATTGACTTTAATACCTGTCTTTAACTTAATTTGGATGTTTGTTTGCGGAATTAAAGGTAGAAAATGGGCTTGGAACAATTATAAAGAAGGAAACTTGGAAACTTTTTTAGAAATACAAAAAACTTGGGATAGAGCGGGGTTAGTAACTCTATTTATTTATCTAGCAATTATTTTAATTTATTTAGCACTTATTTTCTTAGGGCTAGCAACATTCTTTTTAAATTTTTAATCTATTAATTAAAAAATACTAAAAAAGAGGTATCATTTTATATGTATACCTCTTTTTTAGTGTCTAAATATATTTATAATTTATTTTTTCATTTCTATTTTATACATTTTTTATTTATTGAACAGAGTCTTAGAAATAGACTCTGTTCCACCCAATATAATTGTTGTGTTTTTTTCAACTAGTTCTTTAGTATTTTTATTAATACTATCTTTATTTGTAAGCAATAGATTCCATTTATCTGCATTGTTTTGCATTAAATTTACAGCTGATAAAGAATCTGGGAATACTTTTCCTGATACCAAAATATTTTTATTTCCTCTAACCTTTTCATATATCTTCATCGAAGTTTCATATCTATCTACTCCACTTATGCGTTCACTATTTTTTTTACTCTCTATTGATATAGAAGGTACTGATCTTTCTCCTCCAACAATATATACATTCTCTAAACTATTATTTGAATTTATATTTCTAATATTTTCCTCATTATTTAAAACTATAGGTGCATTTAACTCCGCTGCTAGAGATACTGATGACAATGCATCTGGAAAATCTTGACCACTCACAACTATTGCTGAAGTTGAGTCACCCATTTTACTATATATATTTTTTGAAGTTTCATACCTATCAGAGCCTGTTATTCTATTAATATTAACACCTAACTTTGACTTTATAATATTTTCTTGAATATTTGATATAGAATTATTACCACCAATTATTTCAATGTTTTTTACTCCTAAAGACTTCATTGTAGTAATAATTTTATCAGAAACAGAATTTTTATTTAGAAAAAATAATGGTGCATTTATTTTTTTTGCATAAGGTGATGCAGAAAGAGCATCGGCATATCCTTCTCCACTTACAACTACTGCATAATCCGATTTTTTAAAATTGTTGTTTATTGATTTTAAATTTGTTTCATATCTATCTTCACCAGATATCCTAGATATATTACTTGAATCAGTGCTACCTATATTATCAGAATCTGCATCATAAACTAGCTTGTCATTTATATATACTTTTCCATTTTCTATTCTTTGACTAAATATTTCCCCTGTATAATCTACTACCAATTTCTCATTATTGTATACTTTTCCTTCATCCATTCTTATATTATAAGACTCTGCATTTATATCTGTACTCACAAACATAGTGCCTAATACTAAACTTACCACTGCCGCTTTTAAAAATCCTCTTTTCATAAATCCTCCTCATTTCTCCCTTATTACTTTATTATTATTTAACTTGCTTTATATAAAACTATATACGTGTTTTTTATTATTATACTCTTTTCTGACCAGCAATAAATATATATTTCATATATTTTATAAAATCTTAATATTTTTTATAAAATTTTAATTTATTACTCTAATAAACATCTATACGTATTTATACTTCACTTTAGATTTTCTTAATGCTTTTTTATTAAAGTTTTATCTTCCTATAATTTGAGTCAAAATATTATTTTGAAGTTGATTTATAAAAAAAGGAATGCAATCTCTGGTTAACAAGATTCATTCCTTTTTATTTTGCCTTATTTTTTAATTGATACTATAATCTACATATTTGTAATAATTTATTCTTTATAGATTATATGCTTTTTAGTTTTTTTTCCAGCCTTTCAAGATTCATATCACCAACACCGAGTTCAATAAATTTATCATCTTTTTTTAATATCAATGTAGGATAACTATGAACACCTAGCTCTCTAGTCTTTATAAAATCACTATTAGCATCTTTTGTCGAAATTTCACTCTCAAATCTCGAAACTACATCATCCGGATTAAGATTATTAGCAATGGCTATTTCTCTATAAGTATTCGGATCACTAAGACTTTTTCCTTCATTATAAAATGCTTGCGACATAGCTGATGCTAAATAATATGCACGTTCAGGTGCAAAAAAACGTAACGTTGAAAAGCCTTTAGCTGCCATATCAGAATCCATAATAAAAGAGCCTTCATCAATTAAATCTTGATATTTTTCACCGAATTTTGCTCCTGTAATATCAGTTATTCTTTTATTTGATTCTTCAATATATGACATTGTAGATATTGGTTTCTTTCTATCCCCTGTAAACAATCCTCCAGATAAAATAGTCAACGGTAATTCTGGATGGTTCTCATGAAGTGCTTGTATACTTTTAGAAAATCCGTAACACCATCCACAATATGGGTCCCATACATAAATTAAGGAACTTGTATTTTTACTCATTTTAATCTCTCCTCCTACAATTATTTAATTTAACTATTTGTACAAATATACCCATAATTTATATTTTCTAATTTATTAAAAATATATGAGTGATTATTATCTATTTATTTATATATCTAAGCTTGATGGTTTTTATACGTTATTAACCATATTTCCACATTAAATTAGTCCAAATACTTATTTTTAATATTTTTAAATAATGTGTAGTATAATGAAAGTAACAATATATGGGTGTGTTGATTTATAAATTTATAATTTTTGATTTTTAATATATTTACAAGGAGGTATTTAATATGAAAATAATACATAAAAATGGTGAAAAAATAGGGCAATTTATAGCCATGGATGGAGATAATAGAATGGGTGAAGTTTTTTATTCTTGGACTGAAAAGGATAAATTTACAATATCTCACACTGGAGTCAGAGATGAATTTGCTGGTTTAGGAGTAGGTAAAAAATTAGTAATGGCTGCTGTTGAATATGCAAGAAAAAATAATCTAAAAATTAAACCTCTTTGTCCCTTTGCCGCAAAAATTTTTAAAGAAAATAAAGAATTAGATGATTTAGTTTTTTAATTATGTACTATCATTCTCCAACAGTACATAACTAAAATATAATAACTCTATATTATTTTATATATTGATATGCAAAAAACTGATATAAGTTAATATATCAGTTTTTTTATCTATAATATTACTAAAACATTCCTATAATTCCTATAAAATTGTTTAAAAAATGTGCTCCTATTGCAACTTCTAGCCTACCTGTCTTATAATAAAGAATACCCATAACAGCCCCCATTAAAGAATACATGGCGTAGCTTGTTATATTTGTTGGTGTATGAACTGCACCAAATAATAATGCACTGACTATTATACCTATAATTTTTTTATTCTTAAATAAACGTCCTACTATGTATCCTCTAAAAAGAATCTCTTCCACAATTGCTGGGAAAATTGTCATACTTACAATTACTAGATACCAGCTGTAACCTTTATACACTTTTATTAAAGCCTGGTCATTTGCACTAGTATTCATACCTTGAAGATTTAAAATAGCTGTCCCGATATGAGCAATTGCTCGTAAAGCCAAAAATCCTAATAAAATAGTTATAAGATTTTTTTTGTTTATAAATGAAAAATCCAATTTTTGTATCCCCAATTTTTTAGCTAAGTAAATAAATATAATTATGACTAAAATTGATGCTATCATAGGGAATATTGTATCTGCGCCTTGTAATGGAACAGATGGCATGTTTCCGTCTTTTAAACTTTCAATCCCTGCTATACTAATTGCTTTAACAATTTTGACAATATCAGGAATCATAAATAGTATAATCATTAAAATAATTATAAAAAATTCCTTGAAAATTTTTTTTACTGCTGTCATTCACTAATCCTCCTTATAATATCGTGTGTACATCTCATTCTATCATACTCAAATTTAAAATCAACACTTGTATATGTTGTAATAAGTTGAATTATTAGATATTTCTCATTTCATGATATTAAAAAGCACCCACTGATGTAAGTGTTTTCATATTTTTTATTAGTTTAAATTTCTTTTTTATTAGTTCAAATTTCTCAATTCATTTTCTACATTTTTAGACACTGAATTTTCTTCGCCTACGATTATTATATTCGTTATATTTTTATTAGTTATATAGTTCTTTATGTATGAACTGACACTATTTTTTTCGTAAGATATAGAATCAACTTGCTTATTATTCACTATATTATTTATGTTATAATATATATAAATTATTATAAGGAGATTTTATCATGATCCCAGAATTTTTAATTACTTTATTTAATACTGTTATATTAGTTGGGTTAGTTTTTCTTGTGTATAAACTTTCTAAATTCCTAGTAAAAAAAGCATTTAGTAAAAAAACTGACAAATCATAATAAAAAACAATTCCATCTTAGTAGGTGGAATTATTTTATTTAATATAACACAACTATTATGCAATTTATCATATTAAAAAGCACCTACTGATGTAAGTGCTTTTGTATATTTTTATTAGTTTAAATTTCTCAATTCATTTTCTACATTTTTAGATACTGAATTTTCTCCACCAACTATTATTATGTTTTTTATATCGTTGTTTTCTATATATTCTTTAGTATATTTATTTAGTTTATCTGATTTAGTAAGCAAAATAGCTGCCTTATTCACTGTAGCTATTGGTGATGATGCAAGCGAATCTGGATAATCTTCACCACTTGCAATTATTACTGTGTCTATATCTTCTTTTAATACAGTTTTATACCCTTTTGCCACTTCTACCGTAGTTTCATATCTATTTTCTCCCGCCAATCCTTGACACATTTAATTTTTCATCTGCCTTTGTCATACCTACAACTGATAAAAACATAATAACTGATAAACCTAGTGATAATATTTTTTTCATAATTCCTCCTATAATAAATATTTTCTCAATTTTATTGTATCATATTAAGATAAAAAAATAGTTTTATGTAATTTATTGTAATTATTTTATGTGAATAGTTATTATATTTATTGACTTTTACCTCTCTTTAAGATATGTTAAATAATAGATCTATTATTCAGAATTTTTAATTATATATAGGGGGTATCTATTATGAATAAGTTTTTTTTAATTTTTTTAACAAGTGTTTTTGTTCTACCTACTATTTTTGCAACCAGTGCACGTGCTATTGATGAAAAGACTTCTAATACACCATTAGTCGTAGTTTCTAAAGACAAGCCTGTAGACATGCTATCTGCAACGCCTTTAGCTAATAAATTAAATAGCGATATTCTATTTTTCGATGAAAAACCATATTTACATGAATGCATTGGAAAGGAAAGATTAGAACAGAGTGAAAAAATCAAAAATGCTAGTAGCATAATTTTAATTGGAGGAGAGGATTCTTTAAATTCTAAGTATTTCAATGATAATCAGGTTACTCGACTATCTGGTAAAAATAGATATGATACTTCTCTAGAGACACTTAAGTATCATGAAAAACTTAAAAATACAAAAAAAATACATCTAGTATCTGGTAGGTCTTTTGCCGATGCTAGCATTGTAGCTTCAAAGGATACGCCTGTAGTTCTAGTAAATAACATTGATGATAATGAAAATATTAAAATCAAGTCAGAGCTAGATAGATTATCTACTTATAATGTAATAGTAGGAGGAGAAAGTGTAGTTAGTGATTATCTACAAGATTTTTTTAGAGCGGATAGAATTTCAGGAAAAGATAGATACGATACAAGCAAAATATTCTCAGGGAACAACGTTAATGGATATATAGAATCTGATGATATTTCTTTTGTAAATAACATTAAAGATGCACACAAGGCTTTTGAAGAGAACAAAGGGTTCCATCTGAAAAGATATGTAATAAAAGAGGGCGATATAGTCTTTGGTGAAATAAAATATGACTCTAAACTCAATTCTGGTAATAGATTACTTGAAAAAACGAATACTTCAAAAAAACTATACAATCATTTAAATGAATTTATAGAGGGTGTCAATTCTGGTAAATACAAAAGAACATATGAAATCTATAGCTGTACTCTTAACTTTAAAGTGTCTTTTGACAAATATGCGATGAGTTTTAATTACCCTCTACAAAAAATAGATAACTCTCTGTATTTTTCACTATCAGAAAGTGGCACTTCTAAAGGTATCTTCAAAATTCCTCTAAATGACAAGCTAATCGAAAATATATTTAATGAACTAAAATATATTATTGTAAATGAACTTTAGATACGTTTATATGTTATAAAATCGAACTAAGTTCTGTTTCTGGGAAATCACCTTTCATTAATTAGTATAAATATTTTCTGTTAATATTTTGTAGGTATATTTGACGTAAACAACTTAGATAATCGTAATTTTAAAGCAAAAAAGGGCAATCACAATAGATTGTCCTTTTAACATTTATCAATAAAGTATTCCATATTTACTCAATAATATAAGCTTTTACTATCTCTCCATAGTATGCTGTATGGAAATCTTTATTTGAACCAGGATCCGAGCTTTCTATATCTTGCGGATAAAATCGCAGCTTGTCCTCTTCTGAAATTTCATCACTATCTTTCTTTTGTTTGTATATTACTTTACATTCTAGAGTCAAAGGCAATTCTCTAATACCCGGTACAGAAATACACTCCGGCTCTTCTAGTATCAATCCTAGCTCCTTAATTTTATCTATATCTTTTCCGGACTTAGTTCCACAATAACTAAGTACTTGATTATTAGATTCTTCAAGCGAAATATTGATAGTAAATTCTCCATTTTTATTAAGTTGTTCATGAGTAAACCTTTTTTCTCTTACAAAAACGGTGAATATTGGCTTTGCCCACTCAATACCTAATGTTCCCCATGAAATCGTCATCGTATTTACTTTTTCATCAGCTTTAGTAGTTAGTAAAACACCTTTTTCCACATTTTTTATAATTTCTCCTCCATAATCAAAAACATTTATCTCCCTTTTCATAAATAATACCTCCTTTGGATATTCTACACACTAACATCAAATCTACGTATCTCTATTTCATAACACGTTTAAGTCATCCTATTTATTATATATGCTAGTATATCTATTTATAATATAGAATACATCATAAATATAGTGCTATCAAGTTTTACATACGTTTATTCTCAAAATATAATTTTATAAAAATATTAATATTTGAATACTAAGCAAGATACTCTGATAAGATCTATACTTTTAACCAACTTTGTTCTTAGTATATTTGTCATAAACATCATCGATAAACTTTATGAGAAAAAGAAATGTGAAAATAATAGAAAAATCCATTAGCATAGCCAGTGGATTTTTTTCATTTTATTTATTTAATCACATTACAGTGTGATATACGTTTTTTAGTATCATCTTTTTACTTATTAAAATTTTTAAAAAGATACCAGCGAGTTCCACCCTCTTTTTTCACTTTTTCTTCGTTGCCTTTTAAAGCAGTTTCTCCAAATCCCACGTAATCGCTTGTTACATACATAGTTGCACAATAAACAATAACAACTCCTAATATTACAGCTATAACTTTTTTAGATTTTGATTTCATAAAAGTCCCCCCTAATATATAATCATTTCCTCTTCATGTATCACATTGATGTTATAAAGCTTTTTTATATGCATATTTTATTTAAATATTACTAGAGCTATAAAAATAACGATCAAAATATATTATTTATTTTTCTTCTTTTCTATGCTCCAAGATGTCACCTGGAGTGCATTCTAAAAAATCACAAATTTTATCAAGAGTTTCAAACCGTATCCCTTTTGATTTTCCAGTTTTCAATATAGAAAGATTTGTGCTGCTTATCCCTACTGCTTCAGATAAATCTT
>NZ_OERU01000014.1 GCF_900240845.1 Peptostreptococcus faecalis | reverse complement strand
AACTTATATTCTAGCACAGGATTCATGGTGAATCTTTTTTTATTTAGTTGTTCAATTTCATTTTACAATTAGCCTTCTATATTTATTTTGAAAAATCGAAACTCTTATATGAATAATGAGCATACATTGGATAGGATATACTGAATAGAAAAAATTTATTCTGAACGTGATATATAAATGTATATGTATATGGAGAAATAAAAATATCTGAGTGAATATATTACGAAGAAACTTTTAAAAAACAACTAGTGAATATCTACAATCAATATAATTACAAATATAAAGAGTTAGAGAGCAATATAAAATTTCTAAATCTACAATTAGACAGTTGGTTGTGAGGTATAGTAAAATGCAGTATTTTAATACTAAAGATAACATAAATGATGATGAAAACAAGTTGATTGAATTAGAAAAAATACTTAAAAAATTTAAAATAGAAAATGATATCCTAAAGCAAGCTGCAGTACTGCTGGAAAAAAAATAGACCTAATGATTTCTAATAAAGAGAAATATTAAAAGATAGTAAAAATAACTTCGGTGCAAAAAAAATAAAAATAGAGTTAGCAAAATTAAATATTTGTGTCTATAGGAGAGTAATTGCTAAAATAATGAATCAGAATGAGTTTGTTTCAAACTATACAATATCTCAATGTAAAGTGCCTAAAAGTAATTGTAATGAAGCAAAGATAGTGAATATAGTTGATAGAGCGTTTGATAATAGAGATTCCTTAGAAGTTATTATGAATTATCTAACCTATGTAAGAGTTTGAAGCGCATGGAATTTCGTATGTCTTTTAACAGACATTTATAATAGCAAAATAGTGAGATGCTCTGCGAGTAAAAAATAAGGACGCAAATTTATTAGAAAAGGGCATATTAAGTTGCAAATATGTATTAAATTAGATGAATAGTTACACTCTTTATAAATAAAAAGAATATGATAATTTAAAAACAGATAAGAGAATAGATACCTTTAAAATAAATGCTTACTTAGTCGTCGGGGGAATCATCATGATAATGCGTGTATCAAGTTATTGCGTTCTAAAAAAGGAAGAGGTTCATCAGTAAAAATACTCTGATTTTAAAATGCTTAAAATTCAAATGTTTTAATGTATAAAGTATTGAGATAATGTATGAGCTTTCAACTTAAAAGACAAACCATTAGTGTCTACATAATTGATGTAGATTCAAAAGATGTTATTATAAGGAGATTGTATATTATGAGTAACTATTGTGATAAAAAACATATTATAGAAAAGATATTAAATGTGAAATGTGATAAAACTATTTACTTTGATGATCCTCATTTGAGTAAAAAAAATAAATTATTACTAGAATTAGGGGCTATTACAAATAAAAAAATTTTAAATAATGAATATAAATATATTAATGCATTTTGTCACAATTTAGCATTATTTTATGAAAATTTAAAAAAATTCGATGAAAAAATTGTGAAATTAATAAATATTTTGGATAATGATTGTAATTATAGAAATCAAAACTATTTAGATTTTTTGACTAGCTTATATACTAGACATTATTACTGGAAAGAAAGAGCATGTAAAACAATTGATATTTTTAATAATGAAGGAATTTCTTTAGAAGAAAAGTGCCTTAAAATAAATAAAATTACTTTTTCGGTAAGCTTGATTGATACAATTATATTCCATAAACTTGATTTTTTTAAAAAAAATCAAGTTTATGGTGTTAATAATATGGAAAGCTACTATTTTTGTTCAAATGATAATAAATTAATTTCAGCTGGTCTTAATTTATATGACATTGCCATTTACAGAACTATTTGTACTATCTATGACTGTGGTTTTAATATTATCTCTAATAATATGATTGTAAAAGTATTATCAGGTAAAAAAAATAATAAATTAGAAAAATTGCAGAAAGATGACATAAGTAAATCTATAACTAGAATAAAAAACACAAGTATAACAATAATAGATAAAAATGGTAACAAAATAGTAAAAGAAAATTTAATCTATTTATTAGAAAAAAAAAATATAATAAAAATTTTAAGAGACCCTATATTATATAGAATAGGAAAGTTTGAATTTAAAACAATAAAAGTCCCGATAGAAGTGATGGAAACTCCAAACTCTTTTACAAAAACCAATATAATAATAAAAGAATTTTTGATATTTGAAATACTTTACTCAGAATGGGATAAAGCAAACACTATTAGAATTAATATAGATAAAATTTATAATATTTTGAATTCTAAGTCAAGTCAGTTAAGAAAGAAAATTAGAAATCATATAATTAATATCCTTTGCTATTGGAAAGATATTAATTATATATCAGATTATTATTTAGAAAAACATCATAATAAATTTACACATATTGTTATAGAAAAGCAGTTTTGAGTAATTTTCAATTTCTGTCCATGGACAAAAGCCGAAGAGAGTATTTTCTCTTCGGCTAATTTTATGCATAGCGTATACAACTTCAATTCCCTTTATAGTAGAAGCTGCAGTGTAAGTTCGACTGAAAACTGTTACTATAGGAAATCTTATACTTCACCTTATGGTGATTCTGTTCTAAAATATTATTAAGATATTTGGATTAACAATAATTTACTGATTCATCTAAGAAGCCTTCTGTTTTTAACTCATTTATAATTTTAATAGAAGTTGCATATTTATCTATTACAATTAAACGAGGTTGTCCATAATCACTAATAAGTCATTTAAGAAAAGCCTTTACTGAGACTGTATCTCTATGGTTTCTTAGCCACATATCTAACGTTAAACTGCTGAATAAATTGCTCTGTAAGGGTAGTAATAGTTTCCTTTAACTTTAATATAGGTTTCATCAATTCTCCCTGATTTCGACAACAATCTACGTTTATTTCTCTTTTTCCATAAATAGTATAGAGTTTTTCCATATTGACTTAACCAGCGATAAATAGTAGTGTGATCCACTCTAACGCTAAATCTACGCATTATTTTCTCACAATCACGATAACTTAAAGAAAAATGATAATAAAGTCCTAAAGCTTCAATTATTATTCTAAAATCATATTGTTTTCCTTTGAATAGTTTTTTTAATGATTGTGTATCATCCATTTATATGAATTATACAAATATTATATCGTAAAATTAGGATAAATTAAACTTTGCAACACAACCATTGCTAAATATAATTGATAGAGAGTTTGATAATGGAGATTCTTTAGACGTGATTGTTAGCGATCTAACCTATGCTAGAGTTGGAAATTCATGGAATTATGTATGCTTTTTAAATGATTTACATAATAGAAAAATAATCGGATCTTCTACAGGCAAAAATAAAGATGCAAATTTAATAGAAAAATCAATATTAAGCTATAAATATTCATTAGATAAAATTAATATATTTCATTCTGATAGATGAAAGGAATAACTCAAAAATAGATGAAATAATAGTCATATTTAAAATTAAACGATCACTTAGTTGTAAGGGAAATACTTATGACAATGCTGTAAATGAGGCTATTAAGGAAGTTTTAAAGACTAAATTTATATATTAAAACATAGCCTTTAGTATAGCTATCCACTCTACTCATTTTTCAAAAAAATTTGTAACATGACTGATTTATTCAATTTTAATTTATTTAATCATGTAACTTTAAGTTTGAAAATACACTCCTGTTATTTTTCCCAAAACAGATACTGATTTTTTCAATATTGATAACACTTCTATCTTAGAATTTCCAGAAAGGAGTATAATTTTATCCTCATCATTTTTATCTATATAACATTTTCTAATAACAGGATTTTCATTATCTATAGATATAACTATTAAGTCTCCATTGGTATACTTTTGTGTATTTTTAACAAGAACAAAGTAGTTTGGAAAAATATTAAAATTAATATTATCCTCGGATTCTATTTTAACAACATAGTCAGAATCAACTTTATTCTTGTGAATTAATACATAGTCTTTAAAATTTTCATAAGAAGTAACCATTTTACGATTTTTTAAATTATATATGTTTAATGATTTAATATTAGATTCTTTAAATTTGATAAAAAAATCAATGTCAATATTAAGTATTTTACAGAGAAGTTTTAATTGATATGTACTAATGTTTTGTGGTATTTCATTGTCACTCATATTTTCATATCTTACTATCGTTGATCTAGACACATTTAATAATTTAGCAAGATCTTCTTGTGAATAGTTGTTTTCTAATCTATAATGTTTAATTTTATTCATTTAAAACTCCCTTTTTATTATAAAATATATACTAATTATATTTTATAATAAAAATAATGTCAATTTTTAACATTATGAAAAGAATTAGTTTTAGACACACGTTACGTGATTATATAATATATAATTATATTTATTATAATTTGTATCAAATAAAGACTACTATTTTTATTTAATACAAATTATAATAAATATTGTGTTATTAATATGTCAAAAAAATAAAAAGAATAAGTTTATTAAAAAAATATATAATTTTGACAGTATTATTTTTAATCATATTAAATTATTGTGCGAGTAATAAATTTAATTCGAAAAATATATATGTTTATAACTTAACTGATAATGAAGAAATTTTGGATATTAATGCTAATGAAAAAGTTCCTTTAGCTTCGTTAACAAAAATAATGACCACATATGTGGTCTTGGATAACATAGATAACATATCTAATAAGGTAACTGTAGTTAATAAAAATATATTTAATGAACTTATTAATAAAAATGCGTCTAGAGCAGATTATTTTTATCGTTATTACCACTTTATTTATTAAAAAGAATCCGTTATCCATACTTTTAACTATTATTGCACTGTGTTTAAGTTTAATAATTTTAAAAGTAGATTGTTTTTTGTCCAATGCACTTATTATTAATAGCTTTTTTAAAACACTTATTTAAATAATTGAGTTTATGGCAAAATATAGTAAATAAAAAAAGGAGAAATTCAATGAATAATGAAAGATTTGGAAAACTATTTAAAATAGAAGACGGAGAAACATTTTTTTTTGATTCAGGTACAGGAAAAGTTCTTAGTTGTGATGTTAATGATGAAAAAATAATAAGTAATATTTTAGAAAATAAGATTTCAGTACAAGATACAGTAAAACAAAATCCTATGTTTGGAGAAATAGTAAAAAAAGAAAGTTTATTTAAATGTCCAGAAAAAAGAAAATTTATGGTTCCATCAAAAATAGAATTAGAAAGTATAATGAAAGGTAACTGTGAACAAATTATATTTGAGCTGACAGAAATTTGTAATTTAAGATGCGGTTACTGTATATATAATGATTCACATCCTGGATTTAGAAATTTTGGTAAAAAAAATTTAAGTTTCGAAATAGGAAAAAAGACTATAGATTATGTGTTAAAAGATTTCAAAAGGGAAAAGTTTAATTTAACTTTTTACGGTGGAGAACCTCTAGTTAATTTTAAGCTAATGAAAAGATTAATAGATTATGTTATAGATGAGTATCCGATGATTAAATTAAGCGTTTCCTTTACAACAAATGCAACTTTAATTAGTAAAGAAATGATAGATTACTTTAATTCATTAGATGAAATTAGTATATTATGTAGTATTGATGGCCCTAAGGAAATACATGATCGATTTAGGCGATATGAAAACAAAAAAGGATCTTTTGAAGATTCAGTAAGAGGATTCAATTTACTACGTAAATATTTTTACAAAAAAAATTCAGAGACTAAACAAATGTCAATAAATACAGTTATATGTCCACCTTTAGATGACGAAAAACTTAAACACATAAAAAAGTTTTTTGAGGAAGAATTAGATTTGCCAGATGATATAGAGTATACCTTAAATTATGTAGATGAAGGTGATATGGTATATGACTATAATGAAGAAAAAAATATTGCTGATTTGTATGATGATAATTCAGATTATGATATAGAAAATTGGGCAATGAAGGGATTAAAAAGTTCTAATGATATAGCTTATATAGAACAAATTAAAAATGATATATTAAGAATATCTAATAGACCAATAAATAAATTTAATGAAATGAAAGAAATTTATTTTCACGGAAATTGTATACCTGGTCAAAGAAGATTATATGTAAATGTTGATGGTGATTTTAGAGTTTGTGAAAGAACTGGAGATTCACCCTTCATAGGAAACTATAATTATGGATATGATTTTGATGCAATATATAAAAATTATTATCAGGAACATTTAGATTACTTTAATGAAAAATGTAAAACTTGTTGGGCTCATAATTTATGTTCAATATGTTATTCTACTACTATGAATAAAGATGGATTAGATTATAAACGATTAGATTCAATCTGTAAAAGTGCGAGGGGTACTGTAGAAAAACAATTAGAAGGATACTATACACTATTGAAATATAACAGAGATCTTTTAGAAAATATAATTAATGATAGCGAAGAAGAGTTTAGCAATTAAAATATGAATACTGCATATAACAAAAAAACAACAGTTGTAAAAAATCTGCTATGGTCTATTAATAAAGTGAAAAAATTTGATATAAGATATATTTTATTACTTGTATTTAGGAGTATTTTAGAAGGTATAATGCCTCTTGTTCCATTGTTAATAATGGAGAATATAATTAACTTGGCTCAATTAAAACATAGTAAATTTAATAATATATTGATGTTAGCAATATTGTTAATTTTTGTTGAAGTAATAAATACAATTTTATCTAATTTTGTTGCCTTTAATATAGAAAAATTTGAATTAAAATACACGCAATATATTCAGTCAGAAATATTAAGTAAAACAGCACGCTTAGATGTTAAAAAATTTGAAAATAGTGATATATATAATTTAATCGATAGAGTTCAATATGATTCAGAATATGGATTATTAGAATATATCAAAACTCTATTTGATATATTGAAAAAAATGATAACAATAATTTCATTTATTTTAATTATTTATAATTATGATATAAAAATCATGATTATAATTATTATTATACCTATAATAGGTTATTTTTATAGTAAAAAATATAGTTTATGTGAATATGAACTAATGAAGCAAAATACAGAAGATGATAGAAAATCTCATTATATTTTTTTTATACTAACGAATTCAGATACATTTAAAGAAATTCGTTCGTATTCGTTATCAAAATTTTTCATCAAAAAATTTAATGATATAAAATATAAAATAAATTTTTCAACTATTAATTTAAAAAGAAAAACGCTATGTTCATATACAGTTATAAATTTTTTTGAAAATATAGTTGATGGATTTATTATTATTAAAATGTTAACACAAGTATATAATAATGAAATACTTATAGGAGCATTTTTGCTATACAATGGAGCTCTAAGCAGCATAAAACAAAATTTACTTGAGACGTTTATGCAAGTTGCATCATTGTATAAAAATAGCTCGATAGTAGATCAAATAATATTATTTTTCAATCTAGAAGAAGAGGTTGTTTTATCAGATGGTATAATTATTACTTCAATAGATAAGATAGAGTTAAAAAATATATATTATAAATATGAAAAGTCTTCTGATTATGTATTAAAAAATATAAATATAAACCTTAAAAAGGGCGATAAAATGGCTATTTTAGGTCATAATGGTAGCGGTAAATCAACTTTAATTAAAATATTAATGGGTATATATCTTGATTATGAGGGTTCTATATATATTAATAATATTGATTTAAAGTTAATAAACATAGAAAGTTACAGAAGATTAGTTTCAAGTTTATTTCAAGATTATATAAGATATGAATCAAGTTTAAGAAATAATATTTGCTATGGAAATATTGAATTACTTAAAAGTGATAAAAATGAAGAAATTTTTAATATCTTGAAGGATGTTAAGTTAGAAAACTTAAATAAAGCTTTATATGAAAAATTAGGTTATCAATTTGATGGTGGAAAACAAGTATCAATTGGGCAGTGGCAGAAAATAGCAATAGCTAGAACGCTGATAAGAGAATCCGATGTTTACATATTTGATGAGCTAAATGCATCTTTGGACTTAAAATCTGAAAGAGATATATTGAAATCTATTTCGGACAGAGTTAATTCTAAAATATCTATTTTTATATTGCATAGATTTAATAAAATATTAAAAAATGCAGAAAAAATAATAATTTTAGAAAAAGGAATAATTTTAGATGAAGGAACTCATGAAAAGTTAATTAATAAAAATGATATATATACAGAGTTATATAATATTCAATATGAAAAATAATAACAAGCTTATTACTGGTTGATTTATAATTAAGCCAGAATAAAATAAAATCAAATTAGGAGGAATATTATGAAATTAACAAATGATGTAACAGGACAGCCGTTGGTTGGGAGAGCAGGATGCGTGTGTAGCGGTAAAAAACTTTTTAAATATGGGAAAGTTGTAGGAAAATGTGCTTGTAATGGTAAGGCAAATATGCAAGCTAATAAAACACATCGTAAATAGTAATACTGTAGTAGGAAAATCTAGAAGTTCATGTATAGGTACCTTTAGAAATAAAAATAGTAGTTTTTACCTTCCATTTGGATGCAATTGTACTTGTGCTTATGGAAATAAGAATAAAGATAGTAATAGATCACGAGTACTTAAGAATAATTAAATATATATAATAATTTTCAAAGATTTAATTATCTTAGATTAAGGAAAAATAGAAAGTATATGGTTATAAGATAAAAGTGAGCTGAATTTTTAGCTCGCTTTTATCTTATAGGTTGTATAATTTTTAGCGTTGATGGTAATAAAAAATCAATAATAGTCGAAAGACTAAAATGGATAAAATTACTATCAGCGCTATATTTTTTAAAAAAGGTTGAAAACATGTTAGATCCAGTTGTATGATTAAATCGCTAAACATAAACTACAAGGAGGATTAAACATGTTTTCAAATATAAGTATATCAAAACTTTTAGGAATTTGTGACAAAAATTTAAAATTAATTGAAAAAATTTATTCAAAAATAATAAAAGATGTTGAATATCAAGTTCTAGAAGTTATTATTACCTATATACCAAGCCATTTTCCTCACTGTAAAATAGAGAATAAAAATCACAACATAGTTAAAAATGGCAATCAAATTGTAAAAATATTATTAAATAGGACTTGCGATAATCCTGTGATGATTCATGCTAAAAAGCAAAGATTCTTTTGTAAAAACTGTAAAAAAACTTTTATGGCAGAAACTAATTTAACTAACAAAGGTTGTTTTATAAGCAATAATGTTAAGAAATCAATTATAGATAATTTATCTGAAATTATACCTATGAAAGTAATAGCAAAGAATCACTATATTTCTCCAAGTACAGTTGCTAGAGTCCTTAGGTCAACTGAATCTAAAAACAATAAGTGTTGGTTTCCTGAGGTTCTTGGAATAGATGAATTTAAATCTACTAAAAGTGTAGATGGCTCAATGAGTGTGAATTTAGTAGATATAGAAACTGGGAAAATTATTGATATTGTCTCCGACAGGAGAAAAAGATTTTTAGGTGAATACTTTAATTCATATAACAAATCAATAAGAAATAATGTTAAATATATTGTGACAGATATGTATCCTACATATATTGAATTGGCTAAAATTCTCTTTCCTAAAGCAGAAATAGTGCTAGATAAATTTCATATAGTACAACTATTTACTAGGAATATGAACAAACTCAGAATAAATGAAATGAAAAATTTTAAAATTTATAAACATGAATATAAAATGATGAAAAGATATTGGAAGATACTATTAGCGAAGGAATGGGAGTTAGAAAGTATAAAGTTTTATAAATGCATAGGATATAAAAAATTCACAAATTCAAGAGGTATTAGAAACGATATATTGTCATATTCTAATACTTTAAAAGAAGCATATATATTTTATCAAGAAGTATTAAGCGTAATTGAACTCAAGGATATAGAAGGATTTAAAAAGCTTTTAAATCAAGATATTAATGAAATCCCAGAATGTTTTAGAACTAGTATAGAAAGTCTAAATAAATACAAGAAATATGCTATAAATTCGCTTAAAACGGGTTATACAAATGCTTCTGTAGAAGGGAATAGCAACTTAATAAAAGCGTATAAAAGAGTATCCTTCGGATTTAGAAGCTTTAGAAATATGAGAATAAGGATATTGTTAAGAAACAGATTCAAAACACAAAAAAACGGCAAATCTGAATCACTTAATTGTGAAACAGATTTTGCCGCTTAAAAACTTAAGATTTCTTCATCAACGTTATTTGACAAAGAGCCATCTTATATTATTAATTAAATTTAAGTACGTCAATGAAAATCGCGAATTTTCAGTTTTTAAAGATTGATATTCTATACGTTCTTCGAACATAATTAAAAGTTCACCAAATATTGGACCTCAGTTTCTAACTGGATACTGTCACTTTTTACTTACTTTTTCGATAGAAAGATATAGTGCTTTTTCTAAATAAGATTTTGTAGGAAAAACTCTTTTGTTTCTGTTTAGTCGTTTAAACTGAGCATTTAAATTTTGCATTGCTTGCTCTTCGTTACTTGATAAGTAAATATTTTTCAAATCTTGGGCGAATTCTTTTTTCCTTGTAAGAAACATATTTAAAAGTGTTTCTAACTTGATGAACTATGCAACGTTGATATTCAGATTTAGGAAAAGCTACCTCTATAGTTTTTTTTGTTCCAGTTAATCCATCTGCACAAAATATAATTATGTCTTTTAACCCTCTATTTTTAAGCTCATTAAAAATGGAAAACCAGTATTTAGAAGATTCATAGTCTTCGACATATATCTCTAAAACTTCTTTTATTCCATCTTTATTTATCCTTAAAATTAGGTATACAGCACGTTTTTTAACAACACCACTATCTCTTACAGAAAAGTGTACAGATCTATATACACTACTGGAAAAATCGATTCTAACGGTCGACTTTTTCATTCTTCAATTCTAAGAATAACCTTATCTGTGAAATCTCTTATCATGGATTCTGACATTTTAAATCCATAAATATCTTCAACTTCTTCGATAATTGTCTTATTAGTTAATCCTGACGCATACATGTTTATTATTTTTTGTTCAATTTATGAAATATCCTTTTGTCTTTTTTTGATAATTTGAGGTTCAAATTTACAGTCTCTATCTTGAGAAATTTCGATATCGAATTATCCCATAGAATTTCGAACATTCTTTGTTTCATAGCCATTTCGATTGTTTTTTGAGCTATCTCTATCGTATTTTTCGTACCCTAAATGCCCATCTATTTCAGCTTATAAGATATCTTGCAGTGTTTCTCCGAGTAAATCCTTTAGAGCTTATTGAATATCCTTAACGTTTTTGATTTCATAGGTATTAATTAGCTCTCCTGTGATATTTTTCTTTCTTGGATCCATTTGTTCGCGTTTTTTTCTGCCCATTTTAAAAGTCTTCCTATAATAATTTTATTTTACCATAGAAGGATTTATTAATTTACAGACTTTTTTGCATATACTAGCAATAAATACTGCGACATTTCTATAAATTACTTATCTCATATAAAAATGCTTCAAAATTAGTTCTAAATTACAGACACTTCCTTGGTCTGGAATTTATTTCGTGCAAAACATTTATTAGCTCGATTTCATCGATTTTTGCTAAATAAGTTTTATTTGGATAATATTCTCTAAGTAATCCGTTACTATTTTCATTTTTTCTCTCTGCCAAGCACTGTAAGAATCTGCAAAATAAAAGTCTATTTTTAGATTTTTCTCAACTTCTTTATAACATGCAAATTCTTTGCCTCGATCAGATGTAAAACTTTTAAATATTTTTTAGGAAAAGCTGATACTAACTTTTTTATCGCCTCATACATAGACTTTTTACTTCTATTACTCATTTTTATAGCAACGTACATTCTTGTTTTAATTTCAACAAATGTCGATAGAAATCCATTACTCTGTCCCCTCGGAGATACAGTAGTATCTAATCCCAATGACTAAATTCACTACGTTCTTTAACTATCTTAGGTCTCTTAGCTATAGGTTTTCCAATATTAAATTGACCTCTTTTATCTTTTGGATATCTAGTTTCACCTTTGAATCTCAATGAACTTAGATTGATATCTAAACATTGGAATAAATCCAATTATAAATAGCTTTAAACGAAACTATTCCCTCAAGAAATCTGCCAACTATTTGTTCAGGAGACCATGATTTTTTATACAATTTTCTATAAAAATTTTTAAAGAACTTGTGATTTTTACTTTTCCACCTTTGTTTTTAGATAAAGTTTTACTATTTGTATCTGCATTTTGAGCACTGTAGTTATTTGGGCAGCGCTTAGTTTCACGACTTATTGTGTAATGATGGGAATCAAGTATTGTAGAAATTTTCCTAGCGGAATATCCTTTTTTATTTAGTACCTCTATTTTAACTCGCTTATTTATGCTAAGATGTTTATAACTCATAATAATTCCTTTCGAAAGTGTTTTTGTCGTTATTAACATTTACACGAAATAGAATCTATTATGAGTTTTTTATTTAGGTGTAGCACTTAATTATACAGCTCATTAGATAAAAATAGTATTATTCATAATGTTACATAATAACTTAATGTAACATTATGAATAATACTTTCTATATTTATATGGTGAAAGCATTGATAATAAAGAAATGTAAGAAAATGTATAAAATATTTAAGATGTTACACAATTATAGATATGTAACATCTTGTACATAATATAAGGGGGGACAGCATAAGGAGGATATATCCCACAGTAATAAACTGCTATACAGTTTTATATCTGATTAAACATAATCAAGAAAAACATAGAAGACACATCATAGAATAGTTATAGAAACAGAGTAAACACACAATAGACACAGCTTAAGCAATTGCAACTACATATGTTCATAGTGCTGATTACACATAGTTTAACCATTCAAGGAACAATTTGAACTCAATATAAAAGACAGTGTAAGAACATCTAACTATGTATAAAATAATCAATGAGTTTCTTTATAATATAAATATATATTTATATTATAAAGACTGCTCTCTTACGCTATTAACAAGCAATATTATATAAAAATATGCTAAGTAATAGCTAGTACAGTGAGGGTATAGGTACAGATCGATTATTTTTTTTTATAGAATATATGAATTAAGGACGTTCATATAGAGGGGGAAGGTGAAAAAGTTTTGAAACTGAATCCCCACGACCACACCCGAGGTTAAATCCGAGAAAATGCCAGAAATTAGAACTTTAGATTTCTATTTTACGTTAATTAGCATTGTAAGGTATAAAACTAAGGCGGATATTATAAAAATATCCTATGATTCAAATATAAAGGTTATTTTTATTAAAGCCTTGTAAAATTTAATGCAAAATAAAAAATACTCTAGATTAGAAGGCTGCGGTAAGTTTAATAATATAAAGTTTTATATGCAATAGAAAAAGAACTTTGATATTTAAATGTTCTTTAGAACTATTCTGTAGACACTATTTTTGGGGATAGTTTGTTTACTCTTTAACTTAAGTACCATTAGATACATTTTTTTTCATCAGGTGCCAGAGAATTTATATAAGTGTCTATCGCCTCGTCAATGCATTTGTAGATAAATTTATGGTCTTTTATTCCTATTAATGCGTTCATTTTTAGTAATGTATCAGTTTTAATTTTCATTGTAGTTAAATCTGATTTTTTGACTTTTTCCTTTGACTTTTTTTACACTAGACAATTCTTTCATGTGATCCTCAACATTGTAAGGTTTAGAGGATAGATAATCGTTATAATGGATATATTGGGAATAATTATTTTAAATATGGAAGCCAAGTGAATAATATAATTCAGAAATTTTTTTTATCTAAAGAACACAATAACATCGTTATAGATAATAAATAAGATACCTTATTTATTATCTATATCTACTTTTGCATCATACCTAGCAAGAAAAGATGGATTTGTTTTGTTAGATTATAGTAAACTTAATGAAACTTTTTATAATTTTCCTTTCTATGAAGAGATTTGCTATGTAATATGGGGACTTGATTATATTCCTAATTATGTAAATTTAGATTATTATGTAATAAGACTATTTGAATCAGATAGATATAAAACAGCTACGGAAATGGCGAATGTGGATAAAAGAGAGTTTAACAAAGATATAAAAATAATAGTCCTAGTAAATGGAAAAGACTGTCCTGATGCCCTTTCATCAAGCTTAATAGCGACAATGAACAACGGAACAGTATTATTAACAGAGTCTGATAGATTAAATAAAGATACAAGGGAATATATACAAAATAATAATATAGAGAATGTAATAATAGTAGGTAGTACTAATGAACGTTGAGAATAAATTGAAAGAATTAATGTAAATATAGATACAAAAAAAACCAATGGAGTTTAATAAGTTGGGTTTCAAAATTTAAAACAATGGCATACTTTAGAAAATTCTTGAATTTCTAGCAGGCATTTTTAAATAATCTTTCAATTTCTGTCCATGGACAAAAGCCGAAGAGAAATCACTCTCTTCGGCTGATTTTATGCATAACGTATACAACTTCAATTCCTTTTATAGTAGAAGCTACAGTTTAAGTCGACTGAAAACTGTTACTATAGGGAATTTTAGACTTCACCTTATGATGATCCTGTTCTAAAATATTAATAATATATTTGGATTGCCAATGATTTATTGATTTATCTAATAAATCTTCTGATTTCAACTCATTTATAGCTTTGAATGAGGCTCATATTTATCTATTACAATAGAATTGGGCCATCCGTAATCTCTTATTAATCATTTGAAAAAAGCTTTAATAGAGATAGTCTCTATGATTTCTTAGACGAATATCTAAAGTATATCCATTAGAATCGATAGCTCTGTAAGATAGCAATATTTACTTTTAACCTTAATATAAGTTTTATTAATTCTCCAAGACTTAGATAAAGCTCTACGTTTATTTATTCTTTTCCATAAAGGATAAAAAGTCTTTCAATACTGATTATTCCAACGATAAATAGTTGTATGATCACTAAATCTACGCATTATTTTCTTATAATCACGATAACTTAAAGAAAAATGATAATAAAGTCCTAAGGCTTCAATTGTTATTCTAAAATCATATTACTTTCCTTTAAATAATTTTTTCATGATTGTGTACTCTCCATCTATATGAATTACACCAATAGTATGTCTCAAAATCAGGACAAATTAAACTTTGTAACACAATTTTTTTGTACATACATCTATCTTTTTTTGTACATATATCTATCTTTTTTTGTACATACATCTATTTTTTTCAGTATATATGTATTAGCAATAAATTATTACGTATAGCATGTTGTTAGAATAGAAATTTGTATTAAATATACAATATAATTGGAGGTTAGTTTATGAATTTAATTGAGCCATTGTATGGAGAAATGTTAGATGGAGACAAAGCAAACGCATGCAGATGTAAGTGTAATATAAAGGCAAAAAATCATAGTAGTGGGAGAGGTTATTCAGTTATTCCAGGAATTCCTGGTGGATGTGCTTGTGCAGGAACAAGAAATCAAAAAGAAAATAAATCATATGTATAATATATATGTTTAAATATATGTTTAAATAAATATTTAAATACAAATTTCTATTTTAATTTATAGGAGGATTTTAAATTGGACAGAGAAATATATGAGAGATTGATGCTTTTTTCAGAGTCTGGTGAAATAAATAGGCTTGGAAAACTCTTTAGCACAGAAGAAAATAATTATTTTTATGATACAGGAACTGGAAAGATAGTAAAATTAGATGATTTAGATTTTTACATAATTAATGCATTATTTAAAGGTAATGTAGCTCCTTTGGCCAAAAATGCAGATAATATATCTCACTTAATAGAGTTTATTAAAAATGAAAATTTATTCAGTGCTATTAAACCTAATAATTTTTATATAAATAAAAAACAAGATAGAATAATCAAAACAATTGATTATTCTATGGAACAATTGATTATAAAATTAACTGGAAAATGCAATTTTAAATGTAAGTATTGTGTATATAATGAATCATTTGAAACATGCGAAGAATTTAATGATAAGGATATTGACATAATAACGGCTAAAAAAGCAGTAGATTATTTTATAAAGCATTCAAATAAAACAAAACCTGTAGCAATAACATTTTATGGTGGAGAACCTCTTATAAAATATGATCTTATGAAGGATATTATAAAATATAGTATAGGTCAATCAAAAAAGGAAAATATAAATATTGAATTTTCCTTTACGAGCAATTTGTATTTATTAAACGATGAAATGATTGATTTTTTCAAAAAGGTAGATAATCTCTCTATTTTATGTAGTATAGACGGGGATAAAAAGTCTCATGATGAATATAGAATTATATCAGGTGGGAAAGGGACTTTTGATACAGTATATGAAAATTTTGTAAAATTAGTAAAAGAATTTAAATATGTAAATAAAGACAGTAATATTGCTGTTAATTCAGTGTTTGCACCACCATATACTTATGAGAAATTAGATAGGATGGAAAATTTTGCTAATTCGGTATCTGAAATTTCTGATAAAATAGATTTTGGAATAACATATCCTACTGAAGGAAGTATAATTAACTATATTGATAATTTTGATATATATAATAATCCTAAGTATAATACAAATTTTGGCGATTTTAAACCACTCTTATTGTGGCAAAAAAAACATTTCAATGGGAAGTATTATTCAGAAAATACAAACACTTATATTGGAAAACATATAGCCGAAGCATTAGTTGATATTGATAAGAGATATTTGGCTGATAAAGCTTATGATAATTATAACATGAATTCATGTTGTATTCCTGGATTAAGAAGGCTTTATGTTAACACTGATGGTAAATATTATTTATGTGAAAGAATTGGTCTATCACCAAGTATCGGTGATGTTGAATTTGGAATAAACAAAGAAAACATAAAAAAACACTATTTAGATGAATTTAATGACAAAACTATGCCATATTGTAGTAAATGTTGGGCAATAAGATTTTGTTCATTATGTTACTCGGATAGATATACTGAAGATGGTTATAATGAAAAATTCAATTTACAGGGAACTTGTGAATCAATTAGAAATTCAACTAAAGATAATTTGATATTATATCATGAGTATAGAGAAAAATGTCCTGAAAATTTAAATTTCATAAAGAACACTGAATATATTTAAAATCACTATGTATTATAGTTTATGTTAAAATCTATGTGACTATGTAAAATTAAAAAAAGGCACTAATCTTCATAGATAAAATGCTTTTATATCTATGAAGATTAGTGTGATAAATATTTGTAAAAGTGTCAATTACTTTTTTTGTATATTGCTTATAGTTTTAAAAAACTAGAAAAATAAGTCAAAAACACAAGATACCTTAAAATTTATAATATTTTAGATGAAGGTATTATAAGGAAAAAAAGCTATTCGCATATTTCTTTATATATACTCTCTCATCAACTTGAACTATTTAATGAGAGAATATATATAAAGAAATATAATGGACTTGAAATTTTTTCTAAAATAATATATATATATAATTCATTTAAAAATTGTATTTAATTAATAAAATAAAATAAAAAAGGATGTTATATAATGCTAAAAAGAAAAGAATATAAAGTCGATTTATCTTTATCAAAAAAGGAAGATTATAGTTTATTGCATATTGTATTTAAATATGGATGTGAATATGATCTATATAAAGGATTAACTCACATATCTGAACATTTTATTTTGAATTTAATAAATGAAAATATATTAAAAAATAGTATGACTATAGGAATGAATGCAGAAACTGGGTATAATTACACTTCATTTACTTTTTTTTCAGATAATAAAAATGATAACAACAAACTGGAAAAAAAAATAAAAAAAATACTATATAATGAAAATATTTTGAATTATGATCATTATTTTCTGGAAAAGATATTTATTCAATCAAAGAATGAAGTTATTGACGAAATTAAAAGTTTTGATTCCACAATAAAAAGAGAAACTGATTTTATAAATAAACATATTTTTAATGAAAATATTAATTTGCCAATAGGTGAAATTAATGATATAGAAAAAATAACATTAGAAGATGTACTTGATAATATTAAAAAAAATTTACTTAAAAATGAATCACTATTTATTACCCTTGGATTTGAAAATAAGATACATATTTATAATGAAAACAAGTCATTTATTAAAAAAAATAAAAATATAAAAAAAATTAATACAGCAAAATATAATAAGAAACTATACTATATTTATAAATTAGAAAAGAAAGACTGCTTTTTATATGATATGATTTATGATGCAATCATCGTGAGTAGATTTAATCAAATGTTTGAGAATAATAAGATTGATATAGGTACAAAATTAATAAATAATTATAATATTTATAGAATAGTAGTACTAAAAAACAAATGCTCTAGTATAGTTGTTAAAAATTGTATTAAAAAATCTATAAATAGATCTGAATTTTATGAAGTTAAAGATTCTTACTATAATTTATTTAACAAAAACGAATACAAAAATAAATTTGTTCTTGGACTTTTATTGTTATTATACAGAAGTGATAACTTAGAAAAATATATAGACAGTAATATCCTTGAATTAATTAAACTTAACTTAGAAAATTTAAATTATGATTCATTCTATAATCATATAAATAAAATGGAGATTAATATATGTTAAAATTATTTAAAAGCATTTTTATTTTAAACAAAAAAAATATTATTTTTGTTTTTCTTCTTATGATATTAGTATCAATACCAACCACTATATTACCTCTTATATTAAAAAAAATAATTGATGATGCTATTATTGGTAAAAGTGTCTACTTATTACTTAAATATTCATTATATTATATAGCTATAGCATCAATAATGGAAGTTTCAAGGATAGCACTACAATACATTCTTTCTGTAATAAAAAATAATGTGGTAAAATATTATAAGATACAAATAATAAAAAAGCTAAAAAGAATAAATGGGAATGAAGCTGACAATTTAAATATTGGTGAAGTATTAACAGTTTTTAACAATGACATACAAATGTTGGAAGATTTTGGTGGAGATGTTATAGTAAATATTTTATCTAATATAATAATATCACTAATATCATTTATAATATTAGTGAATATGAATTTAAAATTAACACTTATTATAAGTGTTATACAGATATGTGGATATTTTATTCAAATTTTTATATCTAAAAAAATACAAAAACATTATTTAGATGTAAGAATTAAAGAAGAAGAAATAGCAAACTCGTTTCAAGAATATTTAAATAACATTAAAAGTATAATATTATCTAAATTAAGTGGTTTTTTTTGTGATAGATTTGGAAAGACAGTTGACCTTTATATGAAAAAAAGTGTAAAATTAAGCCTTTTTCATTCACTCAATGTATTTGAAGAAGGAATGCTAACTACAGTCAGTATTCTGATAATATATATTATTGGAGGTTTTAATGTTATAAATGGAAAATTTTCTATTGGAGAAATAATTGCATTTGAGCAATATTCATTTATGTTTATAGGACCGTGTTTATCAATGATTGTTTATAAAAGTTTTTTTGAAGAAATGAGAATATCTAATCAAAGATTAAATAAAATAATGTCACTAGATGAGATATCACCTAATAAAATTGATGAAAAAGAAATAGAAAATATAAAATTGGAAAATGTATCTTTTCATATAAATGAAAAATACATATTTCAAAATATAAATATGTATTTTCAAAAAAAATTAATGTATGCTATTATTGGAAAAAATGGATCTGGAAAATCAACGTTAATTGATATATTATCAGGCTTAAAATTTAATACATCTGGAGTAATTACTTTCAATGAAACAAATATTGTAAAAAAACATGAAATCAATTTAAAAGATAATGTATATGTTTCTTCACAAAATGATTTTATTTTTTCGGATTCTGTATATAATAATATTGTATCGGATGATTCGATAAGAGCAAATAAAATGTGTGAATTAAGAAAAATCATTGATTTTAATTATCTTTTTTCAAATTTTGAAAAAGGAATTAATACTATTATTGGCAATAATGGGAGCTTAATATCAGGAGGACAAAGGCAGATTATAACAATAGTAAGAGCACTATTAAGCGAAGAAGATGTAATAATATTAGATGAAAATTTTTCAGAAGTAGATTATGAAAAAAAAGAATATTTATTTAATAAAATGAGGGAAATATTAACTAATAAAATAGTTATACTCATAACACATGATGAATATATAGTTAATTCAGTAGATGTTGTGTATGAAATGTAAAAAACATATATGAGACTATAATAAATATGTTAAAAAAATAAATAAAAACTTAAGGCTAATTGTAAAATGAAATTGAACAACTCAATAAAAAAAGATTCACCATGAATCCTGTGCTAGAATATAAGTG
>NZ_OERU01000006.1 GCF_900240845.1 Peptostreptococcus faecalis | reverse complement strand
TGCTTGTAAGGCAGATGCTCTCCCAGCTGAGCTATACTCCCACATATATTGGAGCGGGTGAAGGGGATCGAACCCTCACAGCTGGCTTGGAAGGCCAGAACTCTACCATTGAGCTACACCCGCATATTAAGTTTAATGACTCAT
The DNA here is from genome assembly GCF_900240845.1 of Peptostreptococcus faecalis. GTDB lineage: Bacteria > Bacillota > Clostridia > Peptostreptococcales > Peptostreptococcaceae > Peptostreptococcus > Peptostreptococcus faecalis. The sequence continues at coordinate 53,690 of NZ_OERU01000006.1, read as the reverse complement.
AGGGGATTTGAACCCCTGTTGCCGCCTTGAGAGGGCGGAGTCTTAACCACTTGACCAATGAGCCAAAGTAATTTGGCTATCAAGCTTATCAATTTATCTCAACTTGTGAGATATTGGACAAGTATTATATTATCAAATATAGAATTAAAAGTCAATAGGTTTTTTTTGTTTTTTTTGTGTATTTAAATGCAATATTTAATTAAATAAATTTATAAAGATTATCTTAAGTTATATTATATTTTTCTTAAACTACTTTTATTTATTTTTACTTTGCTTTATAATTTATTATAGACAAAATTCATTTTTCTTTTTATAAGTGTTGGTGAATGGAGGAATTAAAATGAAAAAAGTATTAATAATGACCGCTTCAACTGGAGGGGGACACAATAGAGCCGCTAAAGCTATAATAGAAGAGCTTGAAAAATTAGATTTTCACGGCCAAGAAATTGAATGTAAAATAGTAGATAGTTTTAAACTAATAAATAAAACAATAGACAAGGTTATCTCAGAGGGGTACGAAATATCTGCAAAATATACACCTTCTGCGTATGGTAAAATATATAACCTTTCAGATAAAAAAATATTTTCTATTAATGAATTTAAAAATAATCCGCTTTCTCTATTGATGGCGAGAAAGTTTAAAAAACTTATATTAGAGGAACAACCTGATTTGATAATAGGTACTCATGCATTCCCTTTAGTAGCGCTAAGTAAACTTAAAAAAGCAGCTAGAGGTGAAGAGCTTGATGAATTATTCTCAGACTTTGCTGCAAATTCAAATTCATGTGAGGAAGTCTTTAACTTTCCAAAGTTGATTTCAGTACTAACTGACTATACTGCTCACTCTTCATATTTACAAAATGAAATTGATTACTATATATGTGGAGATGAATATGTAAAAGAACTTCTAATAGAAGATGGAATATCAGCAGACAAAATTATGCCATTTGGTATACCTGTTGAAAAATCCTTTATGAGCAATAGACCTAAAGAAATAGTATTAAACGAACTTGGACTAGATCCTTCCAAAAAGACTGTTCTTTTAATGGGGGGTAGTTTTGGTGCTGGTAATATCAAGGGTACTCTTGATGAAATAGCGGCTGTAGATAGAGATTTCCAAGTACTTGTAATTACAGGAAGAAATGAGTCTTTAAAGAATGAACTATTAGATAGAGTATCTGAATACGAAACAGATATAAGAATAAAGATACTTGGATTCACAAGTATTATGAATGATATTTTGTCATCAGTAGATTTATTAATTACAAAACCAGGTGGTTTGACTACAACAGAAGCACTGATTAAAGAAGTTCCTATGGTAGTTCCTTATTACATACCTGGTCAAGAAGGCGAAAACTTAGATTTTCTAACAAACTGTGGTGTAGCAATAAGAACTACAAATAAATTTTCTATAAAATCTGTTATAAAGGTATTGCTTGATAATCCAGATAGACTTTATAGAATTAAGGAAAACATGAGAGGTATAAAAAAATTAGATGCTGCTGAAAATATAGCAAAACTCTCATTTGAAATTTTTGAAAGCCATTACGTTAACTATGAAAGACTTTCTAATGAAATGAATTCTTTTGACTTCTTTGATAAAAAATATCTTTCATTAAAAGGTTCACATCATTTTTTTGATGTGTTTAATGCTAGATTAAGACTATTATAATAATAAGATTATAAAAAATAAAGGCACATAGCTATAGCTATATGCCTTTTCTTTTTATAATTTTAATCTACTGGTGGTTCGTAATCTTCTTCTCCCAAAGGTGGTTCATAATGGTCTTCTTCATAATCATATTCAAATCTTCTTTCATTATTTCTGAATACAGAATCTTTCTCTGAGTCTTTATTTTTTAACTTACTTTTAGAAGAATCTTTTTTGTTACTATATTTCTTTTTTACTAATAAATCTAGTGCTTTATTTTCATCGTATTTGTCATTTTTCATATTAAAAACTCCTTTTACAACTAAAAATAGCTATATCTCTCTTCTACCTTCTAGAGCCTTAGAAATTGTAACATCATCGGCATATTCCAAATCTCCTCCAACAGGCAACCCATGGGCAATTCTAGTGACTTTTATTCCCATCGGTTTTACTAATCTAGATATATACATTGCAGTAGCTTCTCCTTCTATAGTTGGATTAGTTGCCATTATTATTTCACTTACTCCATCTCCAAGCCTTGATAAAAGTTCTTTTATATTAAGCATTTCCGGACCAACACCATCCATAGGAGCTATTACACCGTTTAATACATGATACTTACCTTTGTAATCTTTTGTTCTTTCCATTGCTGCTACATCTCTAGGATCTTCAACAACACAAATTATGCTTGCATCCCTATTTGGATTGGAACATACTGAACATATCTCTGAATCTGAAATATTACAACACACCTTACAGTATTTTATTTCTTTTTTTACATCGACAAGAGCTTTTGCTAAACCTTCTACATCGGCTGGATTCATATTTATAACATGAAAAGCCAACCTCTGAGCAGTTTTTCTTCCAACGCCTGGAAGCTTAGAAAACTCATTTATCAATCTATCAATTGGTTCACTATAGTTTTCCATATAATATTTATCCTTTAATTAACCTATTAAAAAGGCAAGTTCATTCCACCTGTAAGCTTGCTCATCTGAGATTTTTGCATTTCTTCTATATCTCTTATTGCTTGGTTTACAGCGCTTATAATTAAATCTTGAAGCATTTCTATATCATCTGGATCCACAACTTCTGGTTTTATAGTCATATCCACTATTTCTTTTTTACCATTAACTTTTACTACTACTGCTCCTCCACCAACTGAAGCTTCTATTTCTTTTGACTCTAGTTCAGCTTGAGATTTTTGCATATCTTCCTGCATTTTTTGAGCCTGCTTTAGTAGGTTATTCATATTCATTCCTCCAGGCATTCCCCCTGAAAATCCACCTTTTTTTGCCATTGTTATTTCCTCCTATATTCCTCAAAAATATATTTATTTTTTATTTTTCTATTTCAAGACTGGTTCCAAGCACATCTTTTAACAACTTCTCATCTAAAGTTTCCTCTTCGTCGGTAGCTTTATCTGCTTTGTTGAAGTCCATTTTAGATATATTCGACTTAAGTATAAACCTTGGTTCAATATTAAGTCCAAAAACTTTTTTCATTATATTTTGAATATAAGTTTTATTTTCTGGCTCTTCCAATCTATCTAATGCAAATGAGAACTCATCACTAAAAATCACATATAATATTTCATTCTTGTATTTTAAGTCGCTCTTCTCTGCTAAAAATGCTCTTAGTGGCATCTTTTTATCTCTTTTCATCTGCTCTAGCAACTTATCCCATTCAGATATAATAGAATCTAACTCCTCATCATCTATTATATCAAATTTTGCACTAGGCTGCACATGTGTTTTCTCTTCTATATCAGTAGTTTCTACTGTACTATTAGGTATTTGTGTATTTATATTCGTACTAACTGTCTGTATATTTGACTTTATATTTATCTTTCCATCTTCAATTAATTTTTCTATATTTTCTATTCTTTTATATAAGGATTCGTATGAACTATCAGTTGATGGAGAAGATAATTTCATTATATATATTTCTAAAGCCATCCTCTGATTTGATGAATATTTTAAGTTATCTAGTAATTCTGATAGAGTATTTAATATTCTTATTATTTCATTCTTATCCATATTTTTGGATATTTCTTCCATCTGTTCTGTGTAGTCTTGCATAATTTCAGCAAAATTTTCAGATGAATTGAATATTTTTATCATCATTATACTTCTAAAGAAAGATACCAATTCTTCAACTAGTATTTTAATGTCTTTCCCCCACATAAAAAAGTCTTCTACTAATTCCATGGACTTGCCCACATCCGAATCTATAATTGATTTAGATAGTTCAAAGAGTTGATGCGGATCTGCAAAACCTAGTATATCCAATACGTCAGAAGATGTTATTTTTTCTGAACTAAAAGAAGTACACTTATCCAATATGCTAAGTGAATCTCTCACAGATCCATTTGCATTTCTTGCTATTATCTTTAACGCATCTTCTTCTATCTCTATACCTTCTTTTTGACTTATAGCACTCATTTTTTTCACAAGTTCTTCTATAGAAACTCTTCTAAAGTCAAACCTTTGACATCTAGAGTGAATAGTTGCAGGTATTTTATTTGGTTCAGTAGTAGCTAATATAAATATAACGTACGAAGGCGGTTCTTCTAGCGTTTTTAATAATGCATTAAAAGCCCCTTGAGAAAGCATATGAACCTCATCTATTATATAAACTTTATACTTTGAATTATTTGGAGTATATTTAACTGTATCCCTTAATTCTCTAATATCATCAACGCTATTATTTGATGCCGCATCTATTTCTACCACATCCAGATTTGATGAATCTAAAATAGACTTACATTCCTTACACTCATTACATGGTTTGTCAATCAGATTACTAGTACAGTTTACTGCTCTAGAAAATATTTTTGCAGTAGAGGTCTTACCCGTACCTCTAGTTCCACAAAACATATATGCATGGCTTATATTGTTTTCATTGACTTGATTTTTTAAAGTTTTGATAATGTGTTCTTGACCTATTACATCATCAAATACAAGCGGTCTATATTCTCTGTACAAAGCCTTATGCATAAATATCCCTCCAAAAAAAATAACAATCCCATTAACTGGGATTGTGAATTTATATGTTTAAACTGTACACCATCCATTGACAGCTACCTCCAATCGTTACCTATGTAGTTAGCTCCATGTAGGCTTCCCCAAGTCACATAAAAATGATCACTTACCGCTGCTTTCTTCCGAATCTGACGGGATTCATGGGTTTCTATTGCTTAGGACCTACACATCAACACTACTTGCATAGGTGCTGCATCACAAGTAAAACTGCCTACGGATGGAATTCAACCCCGCTAAAGCGGATTGCGGGTTACAGGGCACCGCTATCTCCCCATCTAGTACAGCAAAATTATAACCAATGTAGTTTAACATATTCTAATTTCAATCTAAGTTAATACATAAAATTGAAACTATAACTTTTATATGTATATATTTGTATATAATACATATAAAATAATATCACACACAAAAAAATTATTCAATAGAAATATAAATAAGTCGCTTTTAAATGTTCAACTAATTTACATAGACTTACATGAATTATCTTATTTTTTCTATTCTAAAGTTCACTTAATTTCTTTTCTATTTTTTTATTAGGTACAACCCACATTAATATCATAAAGAAGTTGACTACACAAACAAATATTGGATTTATCAAAACTCCTAAAATTAAAGCTAATATATTGAATAAAATAGATATCAAATTCTTTTTCCTAGATAATTCACGATTATATAAGATTTTACACTCTTGATTAACATCTATCAAGGAAAGTGATAGTATTAAATAGGCTATATCTGCCATCAATATTACCGTTCCATACATAAACTGGGGAATTAAACTAAATAAGTGCGTACTTATCCAAGCAGTTGTGAAAGGAAATAATGTAAGACAAAAAATCAATAGATTATTCGCCCATAAAACTCTAGCATTTACTGATTTTACCAACTGAAATAAGTGATGATGATTTATCCAATAAACAGCTAGTATTGCGAAACTAAACAAATAAACTAACAACTTGCGCTCTACTCCTGCCAAATCACGTATAGAATCCCCTACTGGTGGTGTCAAATTAAGTACCAGTATCGTCATAATAATGGCTATTATTGCATCCGTAAATGCTTCCATTCTACTCTTTGTCATATTGTGTATCCTCCTAATTTTTAACTACTACTATTATATCTTATGTTCTATAATTGAACATACAAATCTCATTATTTTTTTCTGTTTTTTTTATTAGGATATTGTATGTATTTTTCTTTTAATTCCTATTTTTCTTAAAATTAATATAATTCCACTCACAGGAAATAAACTAAGCAATTTATTTTGAAATCCTGTCAAAATAAGCATTAATTAAAAAAAAAAAAAACAATTTAAAAACTCTTAAAATGCTTGACTTAACTGGCTTATAGTGATACTATTTGATACAATTATATTTTTTAAAGGGGGTATATTTTTGATTCCAGAAATTCTAAATCTATCAAATGAAGAAATTTTCGCTTTTAAATTAAGCGACTTGTATAAAAATAATGGCTATAAAAAGTATTCGATGACTAAATTTGAGCCTTACGATATTTACCTAGAACACAAACGTTTTCTTAGCAATGAGGGCATACTTACTTTCACAGATGCAACTGGTCGCTTAATGGCACTAAGACCTGATGTGACTGTTAGCATTGCAAAAAATACACAATCGAATGTCAAAGAAGAAAAATTCTTTTACGACGAATATGTTTATCGTATAGGTAAAAATAGCAAGGAATGTCAAGAAATAAGACAAATCGGTCTAGAATACATTGGTGCTGAAGATATTATTTCAGAATACGAAGTTCTATCTTTAGCTGCTAAAAGCTTAGACTTTGTAAATAAAGATTATATTATCGATGTAGGTCACATGGGCTTTATATCTTCATTTTTAGATGAACTCAAACTTACAGAAAGTGAACAGATAAAAATTTTATCTATAATGGAACAAAAAAGCATACATAAACTAGAGAGTTTTGTTGCTAATACAGATTTATCTTCAAGTGATATAGATAGAATTATACAGATTATGTCTTTAGAAGGTCCATTTGAATCGGTTTTAAATAAAATAAAAAGTATCGATTGCAACCCTTATATGACAAAAGCTGTAAATGAGTTACTAGATTTATTTGAGTTACTAAAGTCAAATAATCTAGGAGAACATTTTTACATAGATTTCTCTATAAATAATGACTCTGACTACTATAATGGTTTGGTATTTAGGGGTTATGTTGCAGGATCACCTAGCTATGTTCTAGCAGGCGGAAGATATGATAAGCTGATGGAAAAATTCAGAAAAAAACATCCTGCTTTAGGTTTTGCCATATACATAACTAATTTAAAAAGTATTCTTCACAAAAATGAAAATAAGAAAATAACAGAAGCTATACTTGTATATAATGATGCTGATAAAAATACAGTAATGGAATATCGTAAAAAACTTCAGGAAAAACATAAACAACTTTTAATTCTAAAACATATGCCTGAAAACATTCCATATGAACACTTATATATTATCAAGAATGATGAATTGGAGGAATTATAGATGATAAACATTGCTTTACCTAAAGGTAGATTAGGAGACAGCGTATATAGCATGTTTGAAAAAATAGGACTAGAATGTAGCGAAATACTTTCAAATACCAGAGCACTTGTATTTGAAGTAAAGGACAAAGGTATACGATATTTACTTGTAAAACCTTCTGATGTAGCTATTTATGTAGAACGTGGAACTGCTGATATCGGAGTAGTCGGTAGCGATATACTGGCTGAAACTTCTGCTGAAGTATACGAACTTTTAGACTTGGATATAGGAAAATGTAATATGGTAGTAGCTGCAAAAAAAGATTGGACAGATGATTTAGATTTGCCATTGAGAGTTGCAACTAAATATACCAGGGTTGCTTTAAAATACTTTGAAGAACAAAGTAGACCTATAGATATAATAAAACTAAATGGAAGTATAGAATTAGCACCGCTTCTAGGATTGTCAGATATAATCGTAGATATAGTGGAAACTGGAACTACTCTAAAAAAGAATGACCTAGTAGTTCACCAACATATAATGCCAATAAGTGCACGTTTAATAGCAAACAAAAGCAGCTACAAATTTAACTATGACAAAATAGATGAAATATGTAAAAAAATGGGAGAGTTGGTATGATAAAGATATTTAACTTAGATGATATAGGCATAGAAGAAATCCTATTACGTGAAGACTCTTCTCTAGATGAAAAAATTGAATTAGCTGTAGATGAAATAATCGATGACATAAAGAGAAACGGTGATTTAGCAGTAAAAAAGTACACAGAAAAATTTGATAAAGCTAAGATAGATAGTTTGGTCGTTAGTGAAGATGAAATAGAACTTGCTTGGAATAATGTAGATCCTGATTTTATATCTATTTTGAAAGAAGCTGCTGAGAATATAGAGCTTTTTCACAGTAAGCAAGTAAAAAATGATTTTATATGTGATAGTGGTAAGGGACGTATTACAGGTCAAAAAGTAACTCCCATAAATCACGTGGGAATATACGTACCTGGAGGAACGGCAAGGTATCCAAGTACTGTTCTTATGAACGCTATACCAGCTAAAATTGCTGGAGTAAATAACATATCTATAGTTACTCCACCAAATGAAGATGGGAGTATTCCAGATGTAATACTAGCAGCGGCTAAAATTGCTGGAGTTGATAATATATACAAAGTTGGAGGAGCTCAATCTGTTGCAGCTCTTTCATATGGAACAGAGACAATTCCAAAAGTAGACAAAATAGTAGGTCCTGGAAATATATTTGTTGCAACAGCAAAAAGAAAAGTTTTTGGTAGAGTGGATATAGATATGATTGCTGGTCCAAGCGAAATTTTGGTACTAGCTGATGAAACTGCCAACACATCATATATTGCTGCAGATATGCTATCACAGGCAGAACATGATGAACTTGCAAGCGCAATATTAGTGTGCACAAGTAAACAGCAAGCATTAGAAGTTCAAAGTGAAATAGAAATACAACTAAAAAATCTTAAAAGAGAAAGTATTGCAAGAAAATCAATAGAAAATAGAGGAAAAATAATAGTCGCTAATAATATTGACGATGCTATTGACGTCGTAAATGTAATCGCACCTGAACATTTAGAGATATGTACAGATGACCCTTTCATATATTTAAATCAAGTAAAAAATGCGGGAAGCATATTCCTAGGAAACAATGTGCCTGAAGCCTTAGGCGACTATTTTGCCGGTCCAAATCATACATTACCTACTAGTGGAACAGCTAAGTTTAGTTCCCCATTATCTGTTGATGATTTTGTAAAAAAATCTCAATTTATATATTATTCCAGAAAAGCCTTGGAAGAGGTAGAGGAAAAAGTGTCTAGATTTGCTAGAGAAGAGGGTCTAGAGGCCCATGCAAAATCCATAGAAATTAGATTTAACAAATAAATAATTTATAAAGGAATGTGAAATGAGTAGATTTATAAATGAAGAACTTAAAAATATACCTCCTTATGTCCCTGGTGAACAACCAAGAGACATAGATAACTGGATAAAATTAAATACAAACGAAAATCCATATGAATATAGCGATAGTTTTATATCAAATGTTACAGATGAAATTAAAAATCTTAGATTATATAATGACCCAAAATGCACACGTTTATATGAGACTCTTTCAAATACTTTCAAAATTTCAAGTGATATGGTATATGCCGGAAATGGATCAGATGAAGTTTTAGCATTTTGCATGATGGCATATGGAAAAAATGGAGTTGCTTTCCCTAATATTACATACAGTTTTTATTCTAATATGTCTAATGTAGCTAGAGTAAAACATAGAAAAGTACCTTTAATGGATGATTTGTCAGTAAATATAAATGATTATAAAGATTTATCTGAGACTATAATACTTGCAAATCCTAATGCACCTACTGGACTAGCTTTGAGTATAGATAAAATAAAAGAACTATTAGAGCAGAATAAAAACAGATTAGTAATAATAGATGAGGCATATGTTGACTTTGGAGCTGAGAGTTCAGTTTGCTTGCTGAATCAATACGATAATTTATTGGTAGTTGGAACAATGTCAAAATCACGTTCACTAGCTGGAACAAGAGTAGGATATGCACTAGGTAATTCAGAGCTGATTAATGATTTAAATACTATCAAGTATAATTTTAATCCTTATAATGTAAACACTCTATCCCAAACGATAGCTAGAAAAGTCTTTGAAAATAAAAAAGACTTTCAAAAAAGCGTAGATAAGATAATATCTACCAGAGAGCGCATATCTAAAGAACTTATAGATTTAGGATTTGATTTGACAGACAGCAAGGCTAACTTTATTTTTGCAAAATGCCCTAATGATAAATTGGGCGAATATTTTTATGAAGAACTAAAAAGTAAAAAAATCCTTGTAAGATATTGGAACAAGCCTTTTATAGATAAATATATACGTATATCTATTGGAACTGACCAAGAAATGGATAAATTAATAGAAGCTCTAAAAGATATTATTTAATAATATCGATAAAGTATAAAAATAAATTTACAATATAGAACATATTTTATTTTAAGAAGGTGATTATTATTAAAAGAGAAGCTAATTTGACTAGAAATAGTAAGGAAACTCAAATAGAAATATCATTAAACTTGGACGGAACAGGTGAATATGATATACATACAGGATCTGGTTTTCTAGATCATATGTTGGAACTTTTTGCTAGACATGGTAGATTTGACCTTAGCATAAAATGTGTAGGAGATACCCATATTGACTATCACCACACAACTGAAGATATTGCAATGGTGCTTGGAGATGCTTTTCAAACTGCTCTAGGGGATAGAAAAGGAATATGTAGATATGGTGAAATATCTATACCAATGGATGAGGCGATGGTAATGGCTGTAGTTGACTTGTCAGGAAGATCATACGTAGTAAATAACCTACAAATTCCAACTGAAAAAGTAGGTAACTTCGACACAGAATTAATTAATGAGTTTATGGTTGCTTTTTCTAGAAAATCTAAATCAAATATACATTTTTATCAATTTGCAGGAACTAACAGTCATCACATAATAGAAGCGGCTTTCAAAGCACTTGCAAGATCTCTACGTAAGGCTGTATCAATTGATGAAGAATTTAAAGATGAAATTCCATCTACAAAGGGTATTCTAGATATTTAAATTTTAAAGTAAATAAATTTATTTAAAAGATAATATTTTCAAAAAAAAGATTCCTAGGTGAAATTCCAAGGAATCTTTTTTAATTAGATTAAACATAATTAATTATTTTCAAGTTATAACCAAATTATAATTAATTAAATATTTACTGATATAAATTCTCCGCCTATATATTGATGAACTCTTTTGAATCCTATTTTTTTCATTCTATAGAGTGCATCTTCAATTCCAAAATCAATGCCCTCTATATTGTGGCAATCTGTATTTATCATAACTGGATAATCGTACTTACATAAATACTCCAGTATATGGTCTTGAGGATATGGAAAGTTTCTATACCCTCTAAATTGACCGCCTGTATTTATCTCAATTAACCCTCCAATTTGCATACAATTATCTAATGCTTTTATTGCTATTTTTTTATATTCATTTGAATTTTCATCAAAAAGTTTGTTTCCAGAGTTGAATTTCAATAACAAATCAAAATGTCCTATTATATCTGGCTTATTCTTATTTACATTATCTACCACTGAATCAAAATAATCTCTAACCATAGAAATAGAATCACCATCATAATATTTTAATATTGCAGATGAAAAACTTTCAAATGACTCATCTACACAAAATGTATCTCCATTTTTTATAGGAACATAATGTACAGAACCGATTATATAATCATATTCTTTTCTTGGTGGTTCGCTTAAATAATCTTGCTCTATCCCACAATATATGCGTATATCATTTTTATACTTTTCTCTCATTTGCAAAACTTCTCTGATATATCCATCCTCATCGTTTAAAGACTCTGGAAATTTGGGATCATGACTATGACTAGAAAATCCAATATCTGTAAATCCAGACTTTATGGCAGCTCTTACCATATCTTCTACAGAACTTTTACCATCACACCAAGTACTGTGATTATGCATAGTAGATTTAATTATCATTTCATAGTCTCCTGTTTCACTTTTTTATCTATAATATGCCTAGAATCCAATTCTTTTAATACATCTTCCACTGAAATTCCCATATCTACCATTAACACTAAGATATGATAGCAAAGATCTGATATTTCATAGATAGTTTCCTCTTTATCGTCTTTCATTGCACCAATTACAACTTCAGCAGACTCTTCTCCAACTTTTTTTAATATTTTTTCTAATCCCTTATCAAATAAATAAGTTGTATAACTTCCCTCCGGTCTGTCTACATATCTCTGATTTAATAAGTCATAAAGATTTGATAGCAATGATTTTTCACTTATTTTTTTTATTTCTTTTTCATCATTCAAATCTGATTTATCGATTACTTTTAAATATAATAGATTAGAAAAACAACTATCGCTACCTAGGTGGCATGCAGGACCATCTTTTATTACTTTCACTACAAGAGCATCATTGTCACAATCTGATGTTATAGATACTACATGCTGTACATTTCCACTTGTTTCACCTTTTCTCCAAAGCTCATTTCTACTCCTAGACCAAAAGCAAGTACGACCTTCCTTAATTGTAATATCCAGACTCTCCTTATTCATATATGCCACAGTAAGTACTTCATCTGAATAATAATCTTGAACTACTACTGGAATAAGTCCTTTTTCATCAAATTTCAAATCCTTTATATTCATATCACATTCCTCTTTACATTTACGCCATTCTCTATTAAATAATCCTTTAAATCAGCTATATCTACTACTTTTTCGTGGAATATACCCGCTGCTAATCCAGTAGATATCCCATCTATTTTAAATAATTCACTAAAATCTTCTTTCTTTCCAGCTCCACCTGATGCTATAATAGGGATTTTTATTTCAGATGCAAAGTCTCTTAGCATATCTAAATCAAAACCATTTCTCACACCGTCAGTATCTATACTATTTAAAACTAATTCCCCTGCACCTAATTTTTCTAATTTCTTTACCCACTCAATTGCGTCCATTCCTGTATCTTCTGAACCACCCTTTGTAAATACATGGTATTTTCCGTCCACTTTAGACACATCCACAGATAATATAACGCATTCTTTTCCATACTTTTCTGAAGCATCCTTTATTAATTGAGGATTTTTTATTGCTCCAGAGTTGATACTTACCTTATCAGCTCCAGAACTCATCACTCTATCTACATCTTCCATAGAACTGATTCCTCCACCAACAACAAGAGGTATAGATACATTAAATGCGATATCTTTTAACATATCAATAAATACAGTTCTTCCTTCCATACTTGCTCCAATATCATAAAACACAAGTTCATCTGCACCACTTTTATCATAAAACTTAGACATTTCTATCGGATCTGCTATTTCTCTTATATTTTTAAAGTTTGTACCCTTTACAACTTTTCCATCTCTAACATCCATACAAGGTATTATCTTTTTATATTCCATAACTCAATCTCCCATCTTAAAATAAATTAGAAATTATTTTCCTATTTTCATCAATTCCTCAATGCCTATACTACCTTCATATAAAGCTTTGCCTATTATAACGCTGTCTATCCCTATTTTTTTTAACTCTTTTACCTCTTCTATAGAAACAACTCCCCCTGATGCAGTAATCTCTACTTTGCTTTCCTCGTCATCATTTAAAATCTTGTATAATTCTTTAAATGCGTCTAAGTTAGTCCCCTTCATAGCACCATCTGTAGCGATATCAGTATATATAATTGATTTTACACCTATGCTTTTCAGTTTTTTGCAAAATTCATATCCTGATACCTTTGTAGTTTCTAACCAACCTTCAACTGCTACATATCCATCTCTTGTGTCTACTCCTACAGATATTTTTTCTCCATATTTTTCTACCATTTCTTTTAAAAATTCAAAATTTTTAACTGCAACTGTTCCAAGAATTACTCTTCCAACTCCAATTGAAATCAAATCCTTTATACGAGATTCATCTCTAATACCACCACCGACTTCAACAAACATCGATGTGTTTTTTATTATCTTTGAAATAGTCTCTAAATTAGACATTCCTCCGCCTTTAGCTCCATCTAAATCAACTACATGTAAATGATTTGCACCCTTTTTATAGAAGCTATTAGCTACGTTTAATGGGTCTTCATCATAAACTTTTTTCTTATTATAATCACCTTCCGTGAGACGAACTGCTTGCCCATTAATTATATCTATTGCTGGATAAATATTCATATTATACTTTCCCCCACCCCTCCATATTTTATATATTAAATTGTTTTTTATTATACTATTAGTTTGTCAAATTAATTTAGTATAAAAATAAAAAACAATCATTGGTAGGCTTATAAGGTTTATTATTATAAAAAACCTTGAATAAAACTCCAATGATTAATTATTATTTCTATTTTATCATACTAACCTGAAAATTCAAATATTTTATATTTAATTACAAAAAAAGAGAACTAATTTCTTATAAATACTGATTTATATTAGTTCTCTTTTATCATCTTATTTAATTATACTCATATATTAAGCTATATTTTCTATCAAAATATAACTAATCTTCTTTTCTCATTTCAATTACTAGTAAATGTGACTTATCCTTAGCCTTGATCTTTAGATCTTCTTCAATAGACTCTACTCCATCTTTTGCAGACACTTCTTGTCCATTTATCTCAGAGTTTCCTTCAACTTGAACAAGGTAAACTTGTCTTCCTTCACCTACAGAAAATTCAACTTCTTTTCCCGCTTCAATTTCAGTCACATATATATTTGCATCTTGATTTATTCTAATTGGAGCGCCACCATCTTTAGGAGAAACCATATGCAACCAGTTATCTACCCTCTCATTCCATTCAAACATATAATCTCCATAATTAGGAGTATGTCCATCTTTATCAGGTAATATCCAAATCTGAAGAAATCTTAATGTGTTTTCTCCAAGGTTGTACTCACTATGTCTAACTCCTGTTCCTGCACTCATGTACTGAGCATGCCCTCTTTTTAATGCTCTCTTATTCCCCATAGAGTCAGCATGAGTAAGTTCTCCATCTACTACATAAGATATTATTTCCATATTTTGATGAGAATGCGTACCAAAACCTGTTCCGCTATCAACCAAATCATCGTTGATTACTCTTAATTTTCCAAAATTGATATTTTCTGGATTGTAGTATTCTGCAAAAGAAAAATGAAAAATACTATTAAGCCAACCTAAATTACTTTTACCCATTTTTTTAGAACTAATTACTTTCATGAACAGTACCTCCTCAAAATTAAATATTACTTATGAATTTACATACCTTTTTGATAAATAAATTACAACTGTTAATTAAATTGAATTGAAATTCAATTGATAATAACTTTTTGCCCATCTTATTTTATTATAAACAATCACTTTTATAAATTCAAAGCTTTTATAAATTGAGGAGTTATATAAATTCAAAAAAAGACCAATTGATATTAATTAGTCTTTTTTTGAATTAAATATTTATATTTAGATAACAAATATTCATTTAAAATTAAAATTACATAAAAATCAATAATAGTATCATATCATATATGAAATTAAAAATTCATAATGTGATATTAAAATGTCTTCATAAATCTTCATATACGTGAAAAAACATAGAGTCACTATTACGTATAAAATTAAAAATATTATATATAACTTTATTCCATTTTTCATATGAGCCTCCTGTCTAAAGTTCTAATAACTTTTATAATACTGTAAAAAAAGCAATATAATTGTTTAACATATGAATAGCAATTGGAATTTCAAGCCTTTTTGTTTTTTGATAAGAAACAGAAAGGAGTATCCCAATTGAGGAATATAATAATAGTGATGTCAGGTTATTAACGTTATGCATTAATCCGAATAAAAATGAATTAATTAATATACCTATGATTGGTTTACTATTTTTAAACAAGTGTCCCATTATATATCCTCTATAAATTATTTCCTCTGTAATAGGAGCTAGTAAAACACCTATAGACGCTATTAAATACCAACTATATCCTTTTAATACTTCTGATAATATAACATCATTTTGAGTTGATTCTATTCCCTGTACCATTAAAGCCAATATTCCTGAATAAACAATTAAACGAGCTAATATAGTCCCTACTAATATTATTAATATATTTTTCATGTTAATGAAGGATTTGTCAAATTTAAATATATTTATTTCTTTGGCTATTAATAGATACATAGAAACAGTCAGTAGAATTGCTATTATTGGTATTATAGTATTAATCCCTGTAATTGGTACAAGTTTATCCGGAGTATCTGTTTTTCTAATAAATTCAGACACAAAATCTAACACTGTTGAAGGTATACAATAAACCGCTATCATTAATAATATTACTGGAACTTCTGATAATACTTTTCCCACCCTGTCTAATTTCTGCTCCAATTTAAATTCACTCCTCAATAAAAAATATTTATATATTTATTATATTATTTTATAAATGTCTATCAAGGTATATTTTTCGTATATGCTTTATTAGCCCATATTTTCCAACCTTTTATAATATTTATCTAAAGGTATATTCAATTATTCATCTTCTCCACAATTTAAGTTCATATTTATTCTTCCAACGCAAAATCGTTTCTTCTGCTACATCAATTTCCTCATTTCCTTATAATATTTCACTGTTACAATATAATTGTGTTATAGTTCTGTTATTTAGACATAAAAAAAGGAAATACAAAATCTTAAAGATCAGTATTTCCAATATATACACGATATTAATTTCAAAACTGGCGGAGAGAGAGGGATTTTAAGAATAGTATTTTAATAAATTCTATAAAATTATATATGTTGATATTTCAACGTTTTGTATGTTCAAAGTACGCTATTAATTATACTTTTATAATATATTTTAGTACAGTTGGGTTACAGTTGGGTTATTTTTAAATTTATCTATTCTAAAATAAGATGCAATAAAGGAAAGTTTCTTCCTTCATTATCAATTGCAGATTCTGACTCAACCATAAATCCTAATGACTTATAGAACTCAAATGCACCTTTATTATCTTTATTTACATCTACTGTTTTAATTCCAAATTCATTTATTAAAGTTCTTATTATATACTTTCCATATCCTTTTCTGAAATGTACTGGATCTATAAATAACGCTTCAAGATGAGTTTTATATATCCCACTAAAACCTACAATTGTACCATCTAAAGTTTCCCATATTATCACATCTAAATTATTTAAATGGTTTGGTATATCGTTTTTTATGGATAAAATATCTCTTTCTGATAAAAATAAATGTGTTTTTCTAACAGACCGCTCCCATAAATCAACTAAATATTCAGTATCACTTGGTTTAAATGCTTTCTGATTTAACATAACAAATCACCTACCTTTTTTATAAGTTGCTTTTTCCACTTTTCCAAACCATATATAGCTCTTCTTCTCCCGTAGTATCGTCTATACTATTGGATTCAATTTTAAAACCTTCTCTTTTATAAAAACCTACTGCCCTTGTATTCTTTGTGTATACCTTTAAACATAATTCATCCTTTATAGACTTTGCATAATCAATAATATTCTTACCAATACCTTTTGACTTTTCACTTCCCGAAACGAAAATACCTGCTATATAATTATTATCTAGTCCTAAAAAGCCTACTATTTCTCCTTCAATATTTTCATAAACAAATACATCTGCCTGAGGCAGTACTTCTTTAACAAAATTATAATTATCTTCCCAGTAGCTCCTCAAAATAAAAGAATGTGCTTTTATATTTTCTGTTAACCATATTCCCATTATTTTATCAATATCATTTTTTTTTAAATTTCTAATCATTTTTACTCCTTTAAATTATCTTATTGAACATATATTCGTAATTAAAAAATTCTATAAAATACATGAGTTCTATCTTAATGTGTATTTATACTTCAACGTTTGTTAACCTCTAAATCCTTTAATAATTATACTTTTATAATATATTGTAGTACAGTTCTGTTATAGTTCTGTCATTTTGTATGCATTACTTCCCTTGAAAGTATTTATTTTTTTTATCTACCAATTGATAGTATTTTAAAATCACCATTCATATCTTGTATTAAGGTATATTCCATCATATTTTCTCCTTCTTCAAATATAAGCCCTTCGCCACCTTGATGTCTAACTTCAAACCAAACTTCAATAACTATAGGATTCTTATACTCTTTAACTTCTCCATTTTTACCTTTAATTTTTATAGGATTTTTAATTAATTCTTGTTGTAGAGATGGTTTTGCTCCAATAAATTTATAACTTTTTATAATTTTATTTCTATGCTCAATTTCTTTTTTTATAGTTTCCTCATTTATAAATCTACCTAAGTAATAATATCCATCATCGCCTAAATAATCTTCTCCGATAGAATATATTTTGTTTTTTTCATTCATATCAGCATAAACATACTTATAACAATCTTCTGTATTAAGACTATTCACGTATCTAGATACTACTTCAACAGGATTCTTCTTCCATAATTCGCTACTGCTCACAATCTTATCAGCACTTTTATCCTTGCTTTCCTTTGCACACCCTACTAATGAAACCGTAAAAATAAAAGCACAAAATAAAACGCTTATCTTTTTAATGTTTTTATGCATAAACTACCTCCTTTAACATTTAATATAAAATATTTATTTATATTTCAAGGTTTATTAACCTCTAATTACGCTATTACTCTTGTTTTTATAATATATTTCAGTACAGCTCTGTTATGATTCTGCTATTTTTTTACATTCCAATTGATAGTATTTTTAGATCAATTAAACATCTATTGTAGTAGTTGTTTTATAATTGCTATTATAATAAAGTGAACAGGGTAGAAAAAATAAAAAAACATCTGTTTTGTTTTTGTTGGTTTTATATATTCTTTCTTTTCATCATATAGACTTATTAATATAATTGATATTATTGACATAATAAAATTGTATTTAGTAAGAACTATAATTATCAATAATCCTAAAATATACTTTACTGATTTTTCATTTCGAAAATAGTAAAAATTTATAGATAAAAGTATCCCATAGAAAAAGTAATCTACTCTTAGTGCTAAAGATATAATACTCATTAATATAATCGTCAATACCATAAGTATTGGATTATTTATTTTTTTCAGTAAATATAGGCACAACAATGATACAAATAGTGTAATCATTATATTTCCAAAAAATATTTCATCCATTGGAAAAATCATGCGAAACGGAATCTCTGATACTAATCCACAGATTAGGATTCTAAATAAGTATTTATATATATTTCTCGTATAGATGAAGCCTTCTACTAAAATAAATATTATTATTGGAAATGTCACTACACCAATATTTATCAAAATATTAGTTAAAACTTTTGATGGATCTAATATTATCACTGCAAAATGTTGCAAAAACATCCCCGTTATTGCCACAATTTTTAAAAAGTTCATGTTAATTTTCAAGTTTTGCATAATCCCACTACACTTATTAATCAAACAAGCTTTCATCTGTATAAACATACTTCACTTCCTTTTTTTTATTTAGGCAAATTATAACTTTTGCTTTTAAATTGACAGTTTGGTACATAGAGTTCGAAAAATGTATAAATCTACTCATGTCACTATCATCATAATTATATACATTCTCTTTTTTGATATTAGACACATATAATTCAAATCCATTGTTATACCTAACTTTAGATATATATTCTGCGTCTCGACTTAATTTGAATATGTTGTTTTTACCATCTATCCTCACAGTAATTATATCTCCATTACTACTATATCCCCCAAATGAACCTTCAATATAAGCCCCTTTTTTATAATTATTTATAAACTTATTATACGAGTCATAAGGTAAAGAATCACTGTTATCCTTACGTTCTAACTCTGTCATCTCTGACCATTGGGCATCATTCATTGCGAAATTATATTTACCACTTGCAGTCCCTATAAAATCACCTCCATCATCGCTCATGCCAGAAAAAGCACATAATATTACGCATATAAAGAAAAATATTATTGTTTGTTTCTCACTAAATTTAAATATAATTTTTTCATAAGCTTTCAATCCAATAAAAAAACCGATTGTATTTGCAACTAAAATCACTGTATTTAAATCATCAAATTTCAATACAAATGAAATTAAATTTAATATTATTGGTATTATAATTAAATTAAAGTTCTTAATTTTTTTCCCAAACGTTTTTTTTATAATTATTCCAAAGGGTATATATATCAATATACTATAAATCGTCCTATAAAAAAAATATTGCCAATTAACAAAGAAAGTTTCATTTCCTAACAATATCTGCTTATTACTTGATGTTTTTAGAACATCAAAAACATACACTAATGGTTTGCTAAAAAATGGAACTTCTAAAAAATATTTCATATATAATATTATAAGTAATGCAAATATCACTTTATAGCTACATTCATTTATTTTATTTTTCTTTAAACTCATATCCTAAATTCACCTCTTTTTTTTCATAGTTATATTAATGATTACATATTTATTGAACAGATATTAAAATATTTTGATACATACCATAACTATTCCCTAAATGACGTTTTTCGGAATAGTTGTCTCAACACATTGCAAATACCACCTTTGTTTTTCATAACTTCCAAACTTTATTATATTAACTTTCACTATTTTTTATAATCTAATGTATTTTATCATATTTTCACAACATTGTTTTAATAATTAATTATATTGTTCAAAAATGCCTTATATATTAATTTATGTAATATTATTGATAGTTATGAAAAGTTATGCAATCGTATGATTAAATTATAACATAAGAAAAACATAATTGTATTTAAATTGACTATATATTGTAGTATATTGTAATCATAAGTTCATATAGTTATGAGGTGAAAAAGTGAAAGATTATATCAGAATAATAAATAAAACGGAAGATTATATAGAAAACAATTTAGATAAAAAAATAACCTTAAAAGAACTCTCTAAGAATGTAAACTATACAGAATTTCATTTTCATAGAATATTTAAAAGCTATTCGAAGGAAACTTTAAATCAATTTATTAACCGAATAAAAATGGAACGATCAAGTATATTTTTAGTAGTCAATCAAAAGATTTCAATTACAGATATTTCTTATAGATATGGATATAGTGATTCTAGTTCATATTGTAGAGCTTTTAAAAAACATTTTGGTATTAGTCCATCTAAGTTTAGAAAAAAGCAAGATATGACAATTAATAAAACTCTAAAAAAGTTATAATAGTGTTAATAAAAAAATAAGGAGGCACTAAAATGAACAAACCAAGCATCTCAATAGAAAATAATGTAGAAATGAGAATTATTTATATTAGATTTAGAGGAACATATCTAGAGTTTAGAAAAAGCAGCAATAAGTTATTTAAAGAGCTCTTCGCATTTGCAGAAAAAAACGATTTAATAATTCCAGAGGTAACAAAAGTAATGACTATTTATAATGATAATCCCTTTATAACAGGTGATAATAATTTGAGAACTAGTATTGCAATGACTATACCAAAAGATGTAGAGATACTAGAAGAAGGGCAAATATGTGTATCGTCTTTGTCTGGTAAATTCGCTATTGGTCACTTTGATATTTCTTTAAAAGAGTATGAGGAAGCTTGGAAATATATGTACGAAGAATGGCTGTTTAAAGGTGATCAAACTCCTAGAGATTCTATTCCATTTGAGTTATACGTAACTGAACCCCCTAAAAACTTCAAAGGTAAAAGCCTTACAGATATATACATTCCAATAGAATAAATTATTTAATTATACTTAATCTACAACAGCGTATTCATGTACATTTCCATAGTTATTGTAATCAAAAATAATGTGCATGAATATACTGTAGCTTAAATCAATTACAACAACTTTTATCTTTTATCATATATTTTCCTACCTTTTATGAACTTATCTAAATGTGAACTACTATACTTTCACACATAAAAGTAGAGATACTATAAAAGTACCTCTACATAATCTATATTCAATTATTCATCTTCTCTGTATCCCATAATATTATATATTCGCTTATTTCTACTTTTCCAATTGACTTATATCTTATTCTTTCTAATAATTTTTCATTTTAGAAATTGAGTGAATTTTTAAAAAACATCTTATCCTATCTTGATTATAGTGGTATACTTATAATAATATCATTGAAAATTAGGAGGCAATTATGGGAAGATTAGATGGTAATGTAACAATTATAACTGGTGGTGGAAAGGGAATTGGCTTTGGACTTGCTAAAGCTTTTGCTAAGGAAGGCTCAAACTTGGTAATCACAGGAAGGACATTATCAAGGCTAGAGAATGCACAAAAGGAATTAGAAGCACAGTTTGGTATAAAAGTACTTGTAGTAACTGCAGATGGTGCCGTAGAAAGTGACGTTAAAAACGTTATAAAAAAAGCCATTGAAAAATTTGGTAAAATAAATGCAGTTGTAAATAATGCACAAATTTCTGCATCTGGAATTTTATTAAAAGATCACACCAATGAAGATTTTGATAAAGCTATTCTCTCTGGATTATACGCAACTTTTTATTATATGAGAGAGGCTTATGCTTATTTAAAAGAATCTAAGGGTTCTGTTATTAACTTCGCATCTGGTGCTGGTTTATTTGGAAAAGAAGGACAGTCTAGTTATGCTGCAGCAAAAGAAGGTATACGAGGTATGAGTAGAAGTGCAGCAACTGAATTTGGTCCAGATAATATTAATGTAAATGTAATCTGTCCATTAGCTATGACTGAAAGTCTTGCTCAGTGGAAAGAAGAGTACCCAGATTTATATAATCGTACTATACAAAGCGTTCCTATGCAAAGATTTGCCGACCCAATGACTGATATTGGTCCTATGTGTACTTTTTTATGTAGCGAAGAAGGACATTATATTACAGGAGAAACAATAACAATACAAGGTGGTTCTGGATTACGCCCATAACACTATACTTTTTGGACTTAGTTTTTTTTAACTAAGTCCTTTTTAACTTTTATTTTATATACTATCATCTTCTTAAATCATATCTTCCATACCAGCAAGCTTTAATAGTTCTTCTCTTGTCATTTCCTTAAATGGATCATTATGTTTTACATCTGCCTCAACGCTTATATCTCGCTTTTCAGTAGGTTTATATCCTGTTCTATCCAATATATTACTTGCCACGCTATACCTCACATGCTCGCTATCAGCCTCTAATAACTGTTCCATAGTTCTAATAGATGGAGATGTTAGTTCTCCTAGATATTTCCATTCTTCTTCTAGCTTTAATTCCTTAAATTCATCTTTACTTTTCCAACGTGAAATAGTCTCTTCTGCTATGTCAAGCTCCTTTGCTATATCTTTCTGTGTCAATCCTGTTCTAACCATTAGAAATATACACTTTTTCATCTTTTCACTCATTTATATACACCCCCTTAAAATTGACTTTTATTGACTTTTATATATGCTGTAATAGTTAGCATTTGTTAGCCTTTATTACTCATATATAGCAACATAGAGCCTCTTAGAGACCCTACATTCCAATACATTTATTTCTTTTATTGTTTAACTATCTTCAAATCTTTTAGGCATTCTATAAGAGTTTTTGTTTGTTCAATATGGAAAACTACACTCGCATAATCTTGCTTGTATAAACATCTTCTGAATATACCATGACCATTAGCATTTATAAACCTTTCCAAATCATCTAAATCCTTATTAATCGTTTCATAAATTGGTAATATAGAAAATTCATCAAATAACTCTTTAAAGTTTTCATCAGTTGAATGTTGGCTCTCTACAAACTTATATATAACCTTTAAATTATCAATATCAAATCCATCAACATATTTCTTTATAAACCTTCTAAGCATTTCAGAAGTCATTATTTCCTTGCATGTTTTTATTAAGTTTAAAGTTTCGTTTAATTCTGATAGGCTATATTCTTCAAACTCAAATCCCTGAACTTTGAATATTTCTGTTTTTATTTCATCTTTTATCTTAACTAAATCATTTTGACAATCAATAGCTATTTTATCTATTGCAAGTAGTTCTTTTTCTTTTATCTCACTTTTATAGTCCTCAGACATTTTATAATCTGCTTCTATATTTGCAATATTACTCATATTTACTTTTGTTTTATCCTCAAACTTCTTTAAAGTTCCATCTACTGCTACTATCTTCTTTTCTAAAAATTCCTTATATGTCATATTACTACCTCTTTTCATTATATTTATTTGTTTTGTATCTTCGCCCAATCTAGCATTAAATCATCATATACCTTGTCTAATGCCACCTTATCAGCACTACATTTATACATATCAGAAGGTCTATACACCTTTTTAATTTCTGCGTATCGCTCTCTTATATACTTACTTTTCATTCTAAGCGTTCTATAAGCATTTCTTAAATGTCTTCTTACTTTTTCATGATCCATATTAAATATTTCTGCTAGAATTACCATATTAAATACCTTATTGGAATACATATAGTGGATTAAATCCCTCTCATATCCATCAAGAAGTCTTTCAAACTCTCTCAAATAGAATTGTTCAATTAATCTCTCACCAACTGTATTCTCTATATTTACGCTTTCATCAGCTATAGTATCTTCATATGTTAAATCTTCGGTATCTCCAATACTTGTACTAATTGATATTGTTTTAGATTCATTTTTAACCCTAGCATTTCTTAGCATTCTAAGTACATGCCAATTTATATAACTATAAACCCAGTTATCAAATTTCATTCCCTTTGTTTCATCAAAATTATTATAAGCATAGATTACTCCTATCACCCCCTCTTGATATAAATCATCTCTATCTAAGTGCCTAGACTTATATCTACCTATTATTTTGTATATCATTCTTTCGTATTTTAATATGTCTGAATCATTCATATAAAGCCTCCTATGTGGTATAATAGACTTATACAAATGATTTGTTTCGCTATTTTTTTAATTGGTGGAGAGTTTACTCTCTGCCTTTTCTCTTTTTACGTTCTTCTCTTTTCCCTTCAATATATCCCATCATATATACACTCCATAAACTACTTGTAGAAATCCATTCTTCGCAAGTCTGACCTGCATTAACCCTTTTATTAAATGCATGAATATATAGTTCTTTAATTTCATTCATACTATCTATGCTCCCTGTTTTAGCACTTACATCATCTATTTCATCAAAGTACATTATCTTGTCCAATGTAGTAAAATCTAGTATTTTATATTTATGTGAACCTTTATTAACTGGATCTATATTCTCTTCTTCTCTAACAGTATTCATATTTTATCTCCTAATATTTATTAATTTATCGTTTTATTTACGCCCAAATTACTAATAACACTATATACCTCGCTAAATTCTGCCCCTGTTCGCCTTGCTAAGTCATTTATAACTTCTACGTCTATATCTGTTCCATTTGGGTCATGTAAGCAATTTCTAATACCTTCTGTAGCCTTCTCTAACATTTCACATATAGTATGAAAGAACACTTCTCTTTTCATGTCATTGTTATCTAATAAAGTATGGTTTTTTATCATAAAATCCAGCATTTCATATGCATTAGATATTCCATTTTTTGATTCTGTTATTCTTTCATCACTCATAATATTCATATTTTTTTATCTCCTATTTTTTATATTTAGCTTGATTTTTTTCTTATTTTGAGATAATATTAAGTTGCATTTTGTGGTGGAAATGATATATTAATATATCGCCATTAGTGAGGTTATTGCCGTAACCTCGCTTTTTTTATGCGTAATTTTATATTTCATCACTTCCACCTTTAACTTATTTATCTGCTTTTATCTTTATTTGATTTTCTTTGCATATATCTTTGTCATATCCATAATCAAAGTCTAATTCATTATCAAAGTATTCAAAAAATCTCTTTCTTTTAGAATCGAATTTAATTGGGATTGTCTTTTCTAACACTCCTGTAGTTCTATTCTTAGTTATGCTAATAACTGATCTGTTTTCTATTGATAAATCCCTTCTAATCGTTATAATATGGTCTGCGTAATTGGTTATCTCGCTAGCTCCTGATATGTCATACATTGATGGTGTTCCATCTGTACCCTGTTTCCCCTTCTTATGGTGTGCTACAAGTAATATTGCCACTCCTAAACGCTTAGCTACTTCTTTCAGTCTAAATACTATCTGTTCTTGTCTATCGAATTTATCGCTTTTATTAGTTGTTATAGTCATTAAATTATCTATAGCAAAGAACTTCACTCCATATCTTTCATAAGAATACTCAATAGAGTTTATTATTGTATCTAAATCGCTTTTAATCTCATCACTAAGTATGTACAACTTTCCTTCTAGCCAATTATTAATTTTATACTTAGCTTCTTTCGATACAGTGTAATTAATGCTTCCATATCCTGTAGGTACTTCTTTTAAATCACTATCATTTGCTATCATTCTTCCCATCCACTCGCCTACATGCTTATTTGTAAGCTCTCCACTATATATAAAACAACTTGTTCCACTAAACATAATATTTGCTAATAGCTGGCTTATAAGGGTACTCTTGCCGGAACCGGAGTCTCCTGCTAATACTGTGAGAGTCCCTCCATGCAATCTATCTAAACGCTTATCCAATTCTTTAAATCCTGTACTTATTTTTAATATCTTTTCTCGATTTTCAGCTATCTTTAAATTTTTAATTATATTTTTCATATCACTTTTACAACTACAATATGCTACTGCAAGTTCAAACTCTCTTTTCATTTCATCTAAACTTTTATTTTTCATGTTTACTAAAAGGGATCTAGTTATTTCTTCTATATTTCTCTTAGTGCTAAAATCCTTTATTATATCAGCGTAGTAGTCTAAATTTTTTGTTGTAATAGTATTTGTTACAATATCGGTTAGAAAGCTTGTATCGACCTCTATGCCCCCTTTTTCTAGTTCTGTCTTTACTGCTAATATGTCTATTTCTTTCTTTTCGTTATAAAGCTTTAACATAACCTTATAAATCTCTCTGTAATACTCTTCATAAAAATGTTCTGCTTTTAGTCCACTTCTAATAGTTTTAACTATTGAGCTACTCTCCATTAAGATTGCCCCTATTACACTCTGTTCTGCTTCTGTGTTATATATATCTGTTACATCTATTATTTCCATTAATCCACCTCCATACCTTAGGAAATCTTAGTAATGTTTAAACTAGAACCTAGCAAAACCTAACTTTTAATTTAATATTTTTTAAGTAATACCTTTCCTAAACCTTTCCAGTATTTAAACTAACCCTATCAAATCCTAGTATTTTATTATCTGTTCATTTTTATTAATTGTATCTTCTACAGTTTCAATCTTACCTATACTATCCTGTACTACCTCTGTATCTTCTATATCATCACCTAAGTAGTCATATATGCCTTTATTGAAGAAACTACTACCATGTTGATACCTTAATTCAAATCCTGTACTTCTCTTGCTAGATACATATTGCTTATATCTTTCAATAGCTTTTTCTATTTCTTCTACAGTGTATTCCTTTAGTAGTTTACCTATACTCTTAATAGCATTTATCTTGCCTTTCTTCTCAGGATACAACTTCCAAATACTATTAATAGATTCTTCATTATTTGCACTATATATATTATTCTTATTATTGTTCTTATTATACTGTCCATTTTGCTGTTTACTTAAATCGCTGTTCACTTTGCTATAACTTGTGTTTGCTGTTTGTTTTGCTGTCCATTTTGCTGTACACTTTTTCGCTGTCCATTTTGCTGTACGCATAATATCATCTTCACCATTGGTACTACTGGCGTTTGCTGTCCATTTTGCTGTACACTCATCTGAAAATGAAGTCAAAAAATACTCTCTTTTACCATATTGATTTATTGCATCTTTAACTACTTTTAAATCTCCATCTTCTAGTAATACGCCTATGTATTTTGAAATAGTAGTTGGGGCTAAATCTATATCATTTCTGCCTTTTATAACTCTTTGAAGCTCTCTTATGCTAACAGATACCAAACCTCTATTTTCTATACTATCTATATTTTGATATTTCTCCAGTGATTCAATAGCCTCTAACACATACATTGTAGTTCGGTCGCCTTTTGTATACTTTAATTGTCTTGTTCTGTTATTAGCTTTATAAAAACCTTTAGCCACCATATCACCTTCTTATAACTTTAATCCTGTTTTGCAAGCCTCGATTAACCATTCCTCAAACAGTGCTTCAGGTATTAATATCTTTTTTCCTATACGTAGTACTGGGAAATTCAAGCTTACTTCTCTATCTGCCCTTGCTAACTCTCTAAGCCTTCCTTGACCGATAGAGTATTTCTCAGCTATCTCCTTTACTGTCTTAAGGTTTAACTCTTGTCTAGAAGGCTGTGGTACTTCTTTATATCCTTTTCTTTCAAATTCTTCTTGCTCTTGCTTTTCTATAACTTCCTCTAATACATTCTTAGTTGCTTTTAGTTCTTCAAGTTTCACTTAACTCCACCTCCCTTATATGATATCAAGCATATATATCGTATTAATGTTCAATCTTTCTTACATTTATATTTTCTTTCATGAATTCAATACAATCTTCCCTTGTGAAAATATCTGTTTTAAATTCGTTTAAATACTCTAAATTATCTTCACCAAAGAAAACCAAGCAAGTATTTATGTCTTTATCATAAATAAAAGTAAGTGTTCCGATTCTAATAGCCTCTAGCATTTCAGGTGTTACTATTTCATGTTCTCCATCTTTGTATAATATTTCGTATGATTTTATTAGATTACTTTGTTTTTTAGCATATTCTTTTATTGTATTTTTTAGTTCTGATTTTGAACTTATGGAAAGTTCTGTAACCCATTCTTGAATTGTATTATCTGCATAATTATATACATCTATAAATCCTGTTTCTTTGTCATATACGAATGCGTATCCATTTTCGATTATTGTTTTTAAGTTTTTCATTTTATTTTCTCCTTAGTTTTTTTATATAATGTTTCAAGTTACAGACATTTTTGTCCATCACTTAATTTGATTTATACTTACGCTAATCTCTTTACTTTGTATTTAACTGCGTATTCTTTTACTATTGCTACATATATTTCTTTTAATGCTTTATTTTCTTCTATAACGTCTAAAACACCTATTTTTTCCCTGTTAGACTTGCAAATTCCAATTTCAGCCATTCTTTCACGTCTATGATTTAACCTTACATCTAGTTTGCATGAAGCTCTATTTTCTAGTTCTCTGTATATTTCATTTCTTACCGTTGAAATTTCATCTACACCTCCAAATCCATTTATTGCTATTTTAGTTATTAGTGAATTGGTTTCTTTTCTCCAGTTATCTGTATTAAGTGAAATGATATCAGCCATATTATCAACTACATTTTCAATGTTATCTACTTTTTCTTTTATTTCTTTTGAGTATCTGAAATTAAGCTCTAATATCTCTTCTGTTGTTAATATTGGTGGATTCTTTATTCTATCTTCTAACTTGTTTATATAAGCTATTACAGCCTTTCTCACATACTTACTTTCTCTTACTAATACTTGCTTAGACTGTTCAAACGTTAATATAAACATTGGTCTTTCTTGTCCATTTCCGCCTATATATGAGACGCAGGAAATTTTTCCGTCGTTTATCTCTTCCTCAAATTCATCTCTTATTATCTTCAATAAATCATAATGCTGTAAGTCTTTTTTACCTTCCATGTCTTTTCTAAAAATATTAATCTGTTCTGTAAGCTCTAAGCTTGTCATATTTTCTTTTTTCATTAATTCTTGCATTTACTCTCCCTCCCCCCTTTATTACTTTAACGTAAGTTAGTTTGCAAAAAAAATATTTCCCACTTCTTCCGTAGATAGTTCTAATGTTTTTAAAATAATGCTCAGTTCATTTCTAGTAAAATCTCTATGCCCATTCATTTTAAGGTAAAATGTAGACACATTAATATTCAATTTCTCCGCCATATCCTTAGATGTTTTTCTCTTTTTACTCATATAGCTTTTTAAAAGATATTTATCTATCATACCTATCCCTCCTTTCTTTATTACGTTAGCGTAAGTCAATTATATCCAGCTTTAAATAATATGTCAATACTTTTTCGTAAGTTTTGTTTTTTATTGATTAATTTTATTGCGAAAAAGCAACTTTAAATATATAATATACTTATTAGCGATACTTTGCGAGGAGGTCCATACTAAATGAAAAGTATAATCACAAAAAGAAGAAAAGAATTGGGGTACACAATGAAAGAATTGGCAAACTTGACAGGTGTTAGCGAAGCAACTATATCACGCTGGGAATCTGGAGATATTGCCAATATGAGACAAAATAACATACTCTCATTATCAAGAGCTTTAAATGTTTCACCTTTGCACATAATTGGATTAGAAGATACTGTTATAAATGGTAACAATGCAGACCTAGACAGTACAAGAGAAATTATTAATATTCTCATAGAAAAAACAGTTAATAATACCATTTCTTGGAATAAATTATTTAATAAAACATTCTCTTTCGAACCTGGATCTTTTAATTTTACATTTGAATTTAAGCCTACAGCTTTAGAAGAATCCATAAAAATAGAAGACTTTCAAGAATATATTATAAACAATATCGAAAGTAGTTATAAGCAAGCATTGTTTGAAATTTATAATATAGCTAAAAAAGAAGATGCTATTTGGAGCATTAGTGATAGTGAGAGCTTTTTCTGTGAAATTGAAGGATTATTTTATATGATTATAAATGTCAGCGTTATGACTAAGCCAAATGAAGACGGCAATATGCCTGAAATATTTGAAATAACTTACTTAGAAATTTTAAATATTCATAATAATAAGATAGAGTCTCTAGGAGATAATTTACACTACCCTCTTATAAACAAACTTTCTGATACGGTTAAAAATATTTTTGATAGTTATAAGGATAGAGAAAATTTAATTTCAGAAGCGTTGGATCAATTAAAAAAATTATAAAACAGACACGTAAATATTATCAAAGCATAATATTACTTATTTATAAGTCACAGAGTGAACTCGCCTCTTACGTGCATTGAATTAACCGAGTAATTTCCGAGTATTATTGAATTTATGGGAATGATATTATATTTTTATAATTTTGCAAGAAATGACCTTCTAGAATCAACTGTAAAGCATTTTATTAGGTATCAATGAGATTTATATTAACATTATAAATTTTTTCTTATAACGCCAATTAAGGCTATATTTTAAGATAGTTATTATTTTATAGAATTATACTGTTTTTATAAACAAAATTTCAGAAAGGAGTTGTTTTAATGGAAAATGATATTAAATCAAAAGTGGATAGACAAAATATATTAAACAATTCAGTTGCTATTAAAGAAGCAGAGAAAGAGTTTGATATAGAAGGTATAGAAGTGAATGGTGTTTATTACTACACGAATCAAAATTTAGCCGATTTTTTTGAGGTTGATATAAGAACTATAGAAAGAATTCTAGACACTAATAAAGATGAGTTATCATCAAATGACTACAAATTGTTAAAAGGTGATGAGTTGGAAAAATTTAAATCATTTGCGACCGACATTAATGTCGGTCACAAGACAAGGAATTTAGGAATTTCAACCTTTCGAACGCTCTTGAATTTTGCAATGTTACTCTCTAATAGTGAAAAAGCAAAGCAAGTTAGATCTAGAATGCTTGATATCGTAATAAATGTACTAGTTGATAAAACAGGTGGATATGTGAAGTATATAAACCAAAGAGATAAGGATTATCTAAATAATCGATTTATAGGAACAGTTGAAAGGGAAAAATTTAAAAAATCTTTAAATGATTTCGTAGATATGGGTACCCACAAATATCCATATTTTACAGACAAGGTTTATAAAGCTATATTCAAGGAAAATGCACGTAAGTATAAAAATATGCTTTCTCTAGCTCCTGACGAACAAGCTCGAGATACAATGTACAGTGAAGTTTTATTGTTAATAGCTAGCTTTGAAGCTGGCTTAGCATATGATATAGAAAAAGAATCTCAAAGAAAAGGACGGTTACTAAATAAAGACGAAGTAAATCAAATAATATCAGACTTTTCTAACCACCCTTCTCAAAAGCCTTTTTTAAATGATGCAAGGACAAAAATGGCAAGTAGAGATAACTGCTTTAGAAATGTGTCTCATTCATCTCTTACTGAATATCTTACACCGGTAACGCAAGAGGAGTTTGAAAATTTTATTGGAGAGCAAAGTAAATCTTTAGAAAAACAAATTGAAGACCATAAAGACGTATTTTTGAGGTTAAAAGATAAATAATGAATGAAAAAATTAATTACCTGACACCTGATATATGTATAAAAGAACACGATAAGCTTATAAAAAAAATTGGAGGTCGATATGGAATAATGGACTTAGGAATTTTAGATAGCCTATTAGACCATATAAAAAATGACATTTATTATCCTTCTTTTGAATCTAAAGTTTCACGTTTGGTTTTTTCTATAGCAAAGTTCCATGTTTTTATGGATGGGAACAAAAGAACTAGTATCGCAATAGGAGCTTTATTTTTAAATATAAACGATTACGGTTACTGCTCTGATACTTTTATTGATGAAATGGAAAATATTGTACTTATGGTAGTTCAAAACATAATCAGTGAAGATTTGTTATTAGAAATAATAACATCAATAATAGAAAATGATGAGATATCATACGAAGTAAAATTAAAAATATCTAGAATTAATATTTAGCCTTTATGAAAGGTGGTGATAACATGGTTAAACGTGCGAATGGTGAAGGAAATATTTCAAAATATAAGTTTGATGAAAACGGAAAATGTATCAGTTGGCGAGCAAGAATAATGATAGGTTATAATGAAAATGGCAAACCAATTAGAAAACAGTTTTATGGCAAAACTCAAAAAGAAGTAAAGGAAAAGCTAGAAAATTATAAGCGTGAATTGATGTTAAATTCATATGATTTGAACTATGATAATATAACATTTCAAGATTATTTTTATAAATGGTTATTCGATAGAATAGATATGTATAAACCTTCATCT
The DNA here is from genome assembly GCF_900240845.1 of Peptostreptococcus faecalis. Classification (GTDB taxonomy): domain Bacteria; phylum Bacillota; class Clostridia; order Peptostreptococcales; family Peptostreptococcaceae; genus Peptostreptococcus; species Peptostreptococcus faecalis. The sequence continues at coordinate 20,945 of NZ_OERU01000006.1, read as the reverse complement.
TTTCAAAGGTATGAATCTATATACAGAATCTACTTAAAAGGTAGTCCAGTAGGTAAAATCAAGCTTAAAGAACTAACACAAGCACACTTGAATAAATACTACAAATCACTACTAAACAATGGCACATCATCACATAGAATTATAAGAATTAATCAGATATTTAAAACTGGATTGAATGGAGCTGTAAAAGAGGAAATAATATTAAGGAATCCTGCAACACTTGTAGACCTTCCGAAGTATGAAAAACCTAAAATAAAGCAAGTATTAACACTAGAGGAACAAAAACTATTTTGTGAAGAAATAAAAGATAGTGAACTAGAAACATTATTTCTAACTGCTCTTAGTACTGGTATGAGATTAGGTGAAATACTAGGTTTGAAATGGGAACATGTAGAATTAGACAATAAGAAAATAACAGTAAAAGAGAATCTTCAAACAACATACATTTATGACGAACAAGGCAATAGAAGAAGGACTTTAGTTACCCAATCACCTAAGACAAATGACGCATATAGAGTAATTCCTATACCTGATATGCTAATACCTAAGCTCAAAGCTTTAAGGCTTGCACAGATGGAAAATAAACTTAAATATGGTGAGTCTTATTATTTGAATAACTATGTTTTTACTGATAAACTAGGCAAAAATATAGACAATAAAAAGCCTAATAGACACTTAAAAAGTACTTTGAAGAAAATAAATATAGATCCTATTAAATTTCATGGACTAAGAAAGACATATGCTACTAGATTATTTGAAAACGGAGTACCACCTAAGACAGTACAAGTACTAATGGGACACGCTGATATTACTATGACATTAAACCTATATACAGAGGTTATGGAAGAGCAAAAACAAGAAGCTGTAGATACATTAAATAACATATTTAATTTTTAGAGAGGAGTATTTAAAACTTCTCTTTTTTTTGTATAATATTTTACTGTTATAGTACAGTTGGGTTATAGTTGGGTTATTTAGACATAAAAAAAGGAAATACAAAATCTTAAAGACTAGTATTTCCAATATGTACACAATGTTAATTTCAAAACTGGCGGAGAGAGAGGGATTTGAACCCTCGGTGCAGTTTCCCACACACTCGCTTTCCAGGCGAGCCCCTTAAGCCACTCGGACACCTCTCCAAATTGCCTACTTATAAATAATAACATAAATGGCTCTACTTAGTAAACATTATATGGTTACTTTTTTTCTTTTCTTCTTTCAGAAAAGAATTTTGTTAAAATACAACTATTTTCATATTCCAATATTCCATCGATATATTCTACCTTATAATCTTTATAAAATTCTTGTATAAAAGAATTATGTTTGCTGACCATATGGTTTTTACTGTGCTTAGCTCCTACATATACTTTTTTTATTCTAGAGTTTACAATTGCTCCAGCACACATAAAACAAGGCTCCATAGTTACATATAGTTCACAGTCATTTAGTCTCCATCTTCCTAGATTTTCAGCTGCTTGCTTTATTGCTACTACTTCTGCATGAAGTGTTGGGTTAGAAGCGATTTCAATTTGATTATAACCTCTTCCAATAATTTTATTTTCATGTACTACCACAGCACCTATTGGAGTTTCTTTTATAGAATATGCTTTTCTTGCCTCTATCATAGCTTCTTTCATAAATTCAACTTTAAAATCTTCTACATTCATACAAATAATACTTCCTTTTTGTTATTTTATTAATTATGTTATACTTTGATTTGTGTAAAATTGTCGCTTATATATTAAATAATTCAGACATATCCACAGACCTTTCAAGCTTAATTGTGGATAATGTGGATATCTTTTTGCTATTTCATGATATTTTTTATCTATTCTTCTTAATGACGTTATTGATAGCTTTTATATTAACACATTTTTTATCTCTACACATAAAAATACGAAAAAGAATTTTATATCACATTCTTCTTCGTATTTTTTATATTGTTATTTATTTTTCAGTATAAATTATTAAATATTCAACTTACTTTATTACATCGCATCCCATGTAATTTCTTAAAACTTCAGGAACTACTACACTTCCATCAGCTTGTTGATAGTTTTCTAATATAGCTGCGAAAGTTCTTCCTACAGCAAGTCCTGAACCATTTAATGTATGTACGTATTCAGTCTTTGAGTTTCTATCTCTCTTAAATCTGATATTTGCTCTTCTAGCTTGGAAGTCTTCAAAGTTTGAACAAGAAGATATTTCAACATATCTGTTGTAACTTGGCATCCAAACCTCTAAGTCATACTTTTTAGCTGCTGTAAATCCAAGATCTCCAGTACAAATTTTTACAACTCTGTAAGGTAATCCCAATAACTGTAACATTTTTTCAGCATCATTAGTTAATTTTTCTAATTCTTCATAAGAATCTTCTGGCTTTGCAAATTTAACTAATTCAACTTTGTTAAATTGATGCTGTCTAACAAGTCCTCTAGTATCTCTACCAGCTGAACCAGCTTCTGATCTAAAGCATGGTGTATATGCACAATGTTTAATTGGTAATTTTTCAAAAGCAACAATTTCATTTGCATATATATTTGTAACAGGAACTTCTGCAGTTGGAACTAAGAAGTATTCTACATCTTCTAGTTTGAACATATCTTCTGCAAATTTAGGAAGCTGACCTGTACCTATAAAGCTGTTTCTGTTTGCCATAAAAGGTGGTAATACTTCTGTGTACCCATGATTTTCTGTATGATAATCCAAGAAGAAAGATACTAATGATCTTTCAAGTCTTGAGCCTTTATCTTTGTATAGTGTGAATCTTGAGCCAGTAATCTTTCCTGCTCTTTCAAAGTCAAGTATATCAAGATCTGTTCCAACATCCCAGTGGGCTTTGAAATCAAAGTCAAATTTAGTAGGTTCACCCCATCTTCTGATTTCTACATTGTCTTCATCAGTTTCTCCCTGTGGTACATCAGGATTAGGAACATTTGGTATTCTAAGTAGTTTATATTCTAAGTTCGTTTCAACTTCCTTTAACTCTGTATCTAGTTCTTTTATTTTATCAGATAGCACTTTTAATTCATTTTTAATTTCTGTGATATCTTCTCCATTTTTCATCATTACTGGAATCTTCTTTGACTCAACATTAGACTCATTCTTCATTACTTCTACTTCTTTTAATATTGCTCTTCTCTTATCATCTAACTCAATTACATCATCTAGATCTTTAGGATTAAATTCGCCTTCTCCTCTTCTTCCCATCAATACTTTAATTTCATCTAAGTTTTCTCTAATTCTTTTAATATCTAACATATCAACAACATCCTCCTAGTATATTTAATATTTTTTAATTTTATAGTATTTTAAGACAAAGTGTTATAAAAAATTGTATAAAAAAAGACCTTCATCCCCTTATAAGGGACGAAAGTCATTATCCGCGTTACCACCCTAATTAATTGGCATAGGCCAATTCACCTCAGACCTTTATCGCAGGTATACGTCTAGTACTATTTCAAACTAGATGCTCAGGAGTAGATTCAGCAATTTTTGATGTGGATTTGCAGCGTACACCCACTCTCTAGAAAACAAAACACTGCTTACTAAGTTCCATCATAGCCTTTGTCCTTTAGTTTATGAGTTAATTATATAATATTAAAACATTTTTTTCAAGTTATTTTTATTTTTATTTTATTGTATTAATTAAAGCAACGTTTGAAAGCTTGATTTCATTTGTATCGAACTCATTTTTAAATTTTTCCATAATATCATAATACGCATCCCAATAATCATCAGTCTTTGTCCAAGGTTTAGCCACAAATGTAATACTGTTATTTTCCATTGAATCTATACCTATTAATGGTTGTGGATTTTTAATAATTCTATCATCTTCTTCAAATATTTTTTTTGCTATATCATACAATAACTTCACATCTGTATCGTATTCAAATCTAAATACAAAGTCTATTCTTCTCTTATCTTGAGCAGTGTAGTTTATAAGAGGATTTGATGTTATCTGAAAATTAGGCATTACTATCAATTTGTTGTCTACTGTTTTTAAACTTGTAGAAAACATTTGTATTTCGCTTACTGTACCCTCTATCTCGTTGCAGCTAATATAGTCTCCTATTTGAAACGGTTTGAAAAAAAGTATTATCAAACAAGATCCAAAGTTTGACAATACTTCCTTAAATGCTAAACCAATACTAAAACCAGCAGCACCTAATATAGCAGCTAGGGACGTAGTATTAAATCCCATTAATGAAAAAGCCTGCATTACTGCAAATACTATTATCAAAACCTGTACAAAGTTTATAAGAAAACTTACAACTCCTATACTTGTTCTATATTTGTTCAAGACTCTATGCATTATTTTTTTTACCATTTTCGCTATTAATACGCCAATTATTACTGTAATAATTGCAACAATTATCGATGGTAACTTTTCAATGAATATATCAAAGTATTTATTCATTATAGAGGTTTGTTTCTCTATAGATTCTCCCATTTAAATATCCTCCTATCGTACTCTTTATCACTTAATATAATAATAAATAGTGCTGGAAAAATCCAGCACTATTTATTATTATATCTGATCTAATTATTTACTAAATAACTCGCTTATATTCTTTTCTAAGCTTTTCAATAATCTTTTTTTCTATTCTAGACACAGTCATTTGAGATATTCCGATCTCTTTTGCTATTACAGACTGCGTTTTATTATGGAAAAATCTTCCTTCCATAATTTTTATCTCCAGTTCATTTAAAGTAGTCATAAAGTTATCCAGAAAATCTTTTTCTACTACTCTTGAAAATTCCTTATCTTCTACACCAATTCTATCCCCTAAAGTCATGTCCTTATCGTCAGAATCATCTCCACCAGTAGATGTGTCTAATGATATAGGTTGATAACCAAATGAAGCTTCCATAGCTTCTAGTACTGATTCTTCTGTTACGCCCAAGTATTCAGCTATTTCAGAAGTCATAGGCACTTTATTGTTGGTTTGAGTTAAGTATTCTTTTGCATTGCTTATTTTTTTACTTAATTCTTGTATTCTTCTAGGAACTCTCATTGTCCAAACTTTATCTCTGAAATACTTCTTAATTTCCCCTTCAATAGTAGGAGTAGCAAAACTTGAAAATTCAAACCCTCTCGAGATATCATACCTATCTATAGCATAGATAAGGGCTAATGATGCAACTTGAAAAATATCTTCATAGTCAACACCTTTATTCATATATTTTCTAGATATTATCTTTGCTAGATAAAGATGCTTCTCTATTAGAATGTTTCTTAAAGTTGTGTTGCTCCTATCTTCAGAAAAAATTTTGAAGAGTTCTTTACTACTCATTTCATCATATTTTTTTTCTGTGGATAAACGATTCATCATTATTCAACTCCAGCCATTTTGTTATTCTAATAATTGTCCCACATTCCTCGCAAGAATTTATTTCAACATCATCCATTAGACTTTGTATTATAAATAAACCTAGACCATTTTCCTTTGGCTCTTTTAAGTTTGGAGAGGCTACTGATTTTACATCATAGCCAATTCCTTCATCTTTTACTTCCATTGTCAATTTATCATTATATACATAAAATGTTAGTTCAAATTCATCTTGTTTACTATGTTTTATTGCATTTGTACAAGCTTCTGATATAGCTACTTTTATATCTTCTATCTCTTCAAGATCAAATCCCATGCTACTAGCGATACCAGATGTGGTCAACCTAATCACAGAAACAAAATTAGGATTAACTGTCATTTTCATACTAATTACTTCACAGTTCAAAGTTATCCCTCCATACGTATTATCTGGTCTAAACCAGTAATTCTGAATATCTTTTTTACATTGTCCTTCGCATTATAAATATAAATTTCTTTATTATTTTCCTTTAGCCTTTTCATAGCGACAACTACTGCACCTATCCCTGTTGAATCAATATAGTCAAGATTAGACATATCCAATTTTATGTCTGAAATCTTTTTATCTATATCGCTATTTAGCTCTCTGGTCAAATCTTCAGAACTAGAAATATCTAGTTCCCCTGAAAGTTTTACGGTCCAAATATCATTGTTATTTTCATAGTTAGAAACCATATTTAACGACATAACCAACCTCCTTTGCTATTCAATATCATCTTCTCTTTTTAATTTAGCAATTGAAACAACTTCTACTTCGTCGTTTGTTTTCATCAGTTTAACGCCACTTGTTATTCTACCGAAGATAGATATTTCATTGACTCTGATTCTAATCAAAACTCCATCTGAGTTAATCATCATCATTTCATCATCTTCATTAACTAAGTTAGCACCTACTATTTTACCTGTTTTATCATTTATGTTATAAGTCTTTATACCTTTACCAGCTCTTATTTGCTGTCTGTACTCACCTATGTCTGTTCTTTTTCCAAAACCTTTTTCACTCACTACTAATAGTTCTGTTCCATCACTTGTCAAATCTAATGATACTACTATATCATCTTTTGATAGAGTGATCCCCTTTACTCCAGTTGCTGTTCTTCCCATTGGTCTAACATCTTTTTCACTGAATCTAATAGACATTGCATTTTTTGTTACTAATACTACGTCTTCATCACCTTCAGTTCTTTTTACACCAATAAGTTCATCACCATCTTTTAAGTTAATAGCTATTAGACCTGATTTATTTATATTTTTAAATTCTTGTATCAAAGTCTTTTTAACTATACCATTTTTAGTTGCAAATAATAGGTATTTAGAATCATCATTATTTTTATCATCAGGATTAAATGATATTATTCTAGCTATTTTTTCTCCAGGATTTAATTGAAGTAGGTTTACAATAGCAGTCCCCTTAGCACTTCTCTTTCCTTCTGGTATTTCATATGCATTCAATCTATATACTCTACCTCTATTCGTAAAGAATAACATCAATGAATGAGTTGTTGTAGATATTAAGTCAGTTACAAAGTCTTCTTCTTTTGTTGTAAGAGCTGTAATACCTCTTCCACCTCTTTTTTGACTCTTATAAGTATCTGCTGGTAATCTCTTTATGTATCCAAGATGAGTAAGTGTAATTGCAATTTCTTCTTCTTCAAGTAAATCCTTAACATTAAATTCACCTTCAGCAGGTATAATTTCAGTCTGTCTATCAACCGCATATTTATCTCTAATTGCAGACATTTCATCTTTTATTACGCCCAACAGCTTAAGTTCATCTGCTAGTATACTCTCTAGATATTCAATTCTTACCATTAATTCATTGTACTCATTGTCTATCTTATCTCTTTCTAGTCCAGTTAATCTCTGAAGTCTCATATCCAAGATAGCTTGTGCTTGAACATCTGAAAATGAAAATTCTTCAATTAATCTTTCCTTAGCAACTTGACCATTTTTAGATCCTCTTATTATGCTTATTACGCGATCTATATTATCTAAGGCTATCTTTAGTCCCTCTAATATGTGGGCTCTTGCTTTAGCCTTATTTAGGTCAAATGTAGTTCTTCTAGTTATTACATCTTTTTGATGCTCAACATAATGATATATAACAGACTTTATATCTAGTATTTTTGGTGTACCATTTACTAATGACAACATTATTATACTAAACGTGTCTTCGAGTTGAGAATGCTTGTATAAATTATTTAGAACTATGTTTGCATTCATATCTCTTTTTAATTCTATTACAATTCGCATTCCATGTCTATTACTTTCATCTCTAAGATCAGATATTCCTTCTATTCTTTTTTCTTTTACTAAATCAGCTATTCTTTCTACCAATCTAGCTTTATTTACTTGAAAAGGTATTTCAGTAACTATTATTTGTTGCTTTCCTTTTGGAAGTTCTTCAATTTCAACTTTAGCTCTTACTTTTACCTTTCCTCTACCAGTTCTATAAGCATCCTTAATACCTTCCATTCCTACAATTGTTGCTGCTGTAGGGAAGTCAGGTCCTTTTATATACGTCAATATATCGTCTATTTCGCAGTCTTGGTTATCTATATAAAATATAGTCGCATCTATGACTTCACCTAAGTTATGAGGTGGTATAGATGTTGCCATACCTACTGCTATACCATTTGAACCATTTACCAATAAATTTGGATATCTAGCTGGAAGCACCTTAGGTTCTTTCAACGATTCATCAAAGTTCGGTCCAAAATCTACAGTTTCTTTATCTATATCCCTTAGTAATTCTAAGGCAAGTTTACTCATTCTAGCTTCTGTATAACGCATTGCGGCTGGACTATCACCATCTACTGAACCAAAGTTACCTTGACCATCTACTAGTAATCCATTTGTAGAGAATGGTTGAGCCATTTTTACCATAGCCATATATACTGAACTGTCACCATGTGGGTGATACTTACCCAGTACGTCCCCGACAATACGCGCTGATTTTCTATAAGGTTTATCAGGTGTTATACCTTGTTCACTCATAGAATATAATATTCTTCTATGAACTGGTTTTAGACCATCTCTTACGTCAGGTAGAGCTCTACCTGCTATTACGCTCATAGAATAATCTATATAAGATTTTTTCATTTCATCAGCAATTTCTATTGGAATTATCCTGCTTGTATTTTTATCCATTTAATTAAGCCTACCTCCTATATATCTAAATTTCTTACGTATCTAGCATTTTCTTCAATAAATTCTCTTCTAGGAGCAACCTTGTCTCCCATAAGCATAGAAAATACTTCATCGGCTACTATTGCATCATCAATCGTAACTTGAAGTAGCGTTCTAGATTCAGGGTCCATAGTAGTCTCCCAAAGCTGTTCAGCATTCATTTCTCCAAGCCCTTTATAACGAGAAACTTCTGTTCCAGTTCTTCCTATTTCGTTTAAAATGCCATTTAATTCAGAGTCAGAAAATGCATAGTACTCTTTCTTTGACTTTTTAATTTTATATAGCGGTGGCTGTGCTGCATATACATAACCATTTTCAATTAATGGCTTCATGTATCTAAAGAAAAATGTCAGCAGCAAAGTTCTTATGTGCGCTCCATCGACATCCGCATCCGTCATTATTATTATTTTGTGATATCTCAATTTTGAATCATCAAAATCATCACCTATACCACAACCGAATGCAGTTATCATATTTTTTATTTCATCAGAAGATAATATTTTATCTAATCTGGATTTTTCAACGTTTAATATTTTTCCTCTAAGTGGAAGTATAGCTTGTATATTTCTATCTCTACCTCCCTTAGCTGAACCACCGGCAGAATCCCCTTCGACTAAGAAAATCTCACTCTTTTCAGGAGATTTTTCAGAGCAGTCAGCTAACTTACCTGGAAGTGATGTAGTTTCTAGTATACTTTTTCTTCTAGTAAGTTCTCTCGCCTTCTTGGCAGCTTCTCTAGCTCTTTGAGCTCTCAAACACTTATCTATAATTATTCTTGCAACACTTGGGTTTTCTTCCATGAAAGAGCCAACTTCTTCACTTGTAATGCTATCGACTAGACCTCTCATAAAAGTATTACCTAGTTTTGTCTTAGTCTGACCTTCAAATTGAGGATCAGGAAGTTTAACAGATATTATAGCAGTTAAACCTTCTCTAATATCTTCTCCAGACAAGTTTGCATCTTTATCTTTTAATATGTTATTTCTTCTTGCATAGTCATTCATAACTTTTGTAAGAGCCGTTTTGAATCCTGATAAATGAACTCCACCTTCTTGAGTATTTATATTATTGGCAAATGAATGTAAATTTTCAGAATAAGCATCTGTATATTGCATTGCAAATTCTATAGTACAATCTTTAGCTACTTTGTCTACATAAATTATCTGATCGTGAAGTGTTGTCTTTGTTCTATTTAGATATTTAACAAATTCAACTAAACCTCCAGTATGTTTAAATGTTTTTGTTTTTTCTTTATCTTCTCTTTTGTCTTCAAAAATAATTGTTATCATCTTATTTAGAAAAGATAATTCTCTAAATCTATGTTCTAGAGTTTCATAACTAAACTCTAATTCATCAAAAATTGTGTCATCTGGCATAAATGTAATAGATGTACCACTTTCAACTTTAGATTCTCTAACAACTTCAAGTTTTGTAGTAGGATGTCCCTTTGCATATTCCTGTCTATACACATTTCCGTCTCTAGCAACTTCTGCTATCATCCATGTGCTAAGAGCATTTACAACTGATACACCAACTCCGTGAAGACCACCTGAAACCTTGTAGCCTCCTCCACCGAATTTACCTCCAGCATGAAGCACTGTCAGTACTGTTTCAAGTGTAGATAGACCTGTCTTAGGATGAACTTCTACCGGTATACCTCTTCCGTTATCCTTCACGGTTACACTATTATCGTTATTCAAACTTATATATATTTCAGAACAATTTCCTACTAAAGCCTCATCTATACTGTTATCAACTACTTCATAAACCAAATGATGTAATCCTTTTGGCCCTGTTGATCCAATATACATTCCCGGTCTTTTTCTAACAGCTTCCAATCCTTCTAAAACTTGAATTTGATTTGCACCATATTCTTGTTTTGCCATCTATTTACCTCCATTTTCTATATCAACTATTTTTCCTTCTTCAATATTAAATATTGTATAATTTTTTTTCCCCAATATATTTTTATGAAGTGGGTCAGCTGATGTTACAAACATCTGAATGTCCCCTAACTTTTCTACTAACATTCTCTGCCTAGTTTGATCTAATTCACTAAAAACATCATCCAAAATAAGCACTGGATAATCTCCTAGTTCTTGTTTAATTAATTCTATTTCTGACAATTTTAAAGAAATAGATACGGTTCTTTGTTGACCTTGAGAACCATAAAGCCTCACATCAATATCATTAACAAATATGCTCAAATCATCTCTATGAGGACCAATTTTAGTACTTCTATAAAATATATCGTGTTCTCTACTGTCTTTTAATTTTACATCCATCTTATCTTTTATTGTATCTACTGTATCATCTTCAGTTATATTTATTTGACTCTTATATATTATAGACATATTTTCTGAATTTGAGGTTAAACTATTATGCAGTTTATTAGATATTTTAGATAATTTTTCTATAAATTTCATTCTAGTACTATATATTTCACTACCGTATAGTGATAAATGTTCATCATATACATCTAGCAAATTATGATCGATTTTATTAGATTTTAATACTTTATTTCTTTGGTTTATAGTTTTGTTATACATTGTCAAATTACTGTAATATCTAGGCATAATTTGACTTATTTCCCTATCTATAAATCCTCTTCTTTCTTTTGGTCCATCTTTAACTAATTTCAAATCTTCTGGTGAAAAAACTACAACGTTTAAAGTTCCCAGCAATTCTTGGATAGATTTTATAGACACGCCATTGACTTTTATTCCTTTTTTATCTTTAGTAACCATCACTTCTATTTTCTTGCCTAGTCCATTTTTTAGGAATGTACATCCACAATAGAGATTGTCTTTTCCAAATTTAATTATTTCTTTATCCTTACTAGATCTAAATGATTTACCTATAGACATTAACGTCAACGATTCTACTATATTAGTTTTTCCTTGACCATTCTTACCTACTATCAAATTTATATCTTTATTAAATTCAACATGTAAGTTATCGTAATTTCTATAATTTATAAGTTTTAAGCTATCTATGTACAATATAACACCTACTTTTAAACTTAAACAAATTTCAAAATCCTAAATAAATAAATCTATGAATTTTGAAATATAAAATTAGCCTATTTTAATTTTTCTTCCTCCGACTTCAACAATATCACCTTGTCTCAGTTTTTTTCCTCTTTGAGTGGCAACTTCTCCATTTACTTTCACTTCTCCACTCATAATTATTATTTTAGCTTCACCACCTGATGATACTAAATCAACTATTTTTAAAAACTGATCCAATTTAATATATTCAGTCTCTATATTCAACTGTTCCATATTGTTTACCTCTATTTTTTCATAATGTAATGTTTCTATAAAAACATTTTTTTAGCATACGACATCTATTATATTATATCATACTTACAATAATATTTATAATCAGTTTTATAAATGTTTGTTTCTACTCTACAAACCAACGCCTGCGTAAATACACAGGCGTTTATCTATTTAATATATTAACTTAAAAACTTTATATTTTTTATATTGTTAAATAAATATTTAAAACTTCTTTTTGTTAATTAATTGTTAAGTCTAACAGGCAGTAGTAGGTATATATATTCAACACCATCAACTGGTTTTATTATACAAGGATTAACAGATCCGCCAAACTCTATAGAAATAAATTCACTATCTATATTTTTTATTCCTTCTAAGAAGTATTTTGAATTAAATGCTATATCTATAATTTCACCTTCAAATTCTATTTCAACTTCCTCGTAAGCATTACCATTTTCGTTATTAGAAGTAATTGACATTATATCTTCACCTACAGATATTTTTATTAGGTTATTTTTATCCCCAGTAAATAATAAAGCAGCTCTTTCTATAGACTCTTGTAGTTTTTTTGTATTTACTTTTATCTTTGTTATATGGTCTTTTGGAAGTAATCCCTCATAATTAGTAAAATTACCTTCAATCAATCTTGCAACTATTCTTGTATTATCAAGTTTAAATATAATATTTTTAGAGTCCACACCTATAAAAAATTCACCTTCATCAGAAAGTAGACCATTTAGATGATTCAATGTTATTCCAGGTATTATTACCTTTATGTCATTTTCGACCTTTTCATCTATATCAGATTTTCTTACAGCAAGTCTATATCCATCTACTGCAACCATATTTACCTGTTCGCTATTTAATTCAAATAACTCACCTGCAAGTGTTGGGTTTATAGGTTCATGTGCAGTTGCAAATACAGTTTGCTTTATCATATTTTTCATTTCAGGTTGGCTAAATTTGACCATGCTATCAATAGATACATCTACTGGTCTAGGAAAATCTTCTGCTGATATTCCCTTTATCTTAAATCTTGAATTAAGACAATTTATAAAAACATTGTAGTTTGCATCAGTTTCAATAGATATAAAAGTATCTGGTAGCTTTCTTACAATATCTCCTATAAGTCTTGAATTTATAACAACACTACCCTCTTTAATTACCTCTGCTTCTATAATTGTTTCTATACTTATTTCACTATCATATCCAGTGATTATAAGATTATTGTCTTTTGCTGTAATTAGTATTCCTCTAAGTAGTTCTATATTAGTTTTATTATTAATAGCTTTTTGTGCATTTGTAATTGCATTTGCTAGTTTTTTTTGATTACATAATATTTCCAATGTATATCATCCTTTCTCTGTAAAAGTAAAATTGTAGATAACTAATTTCTGCCTTAATATATATAAATATATAATATATGTAGTAGAAATAGTAGTAGTATATGTTGAAAGTGTTTAAATATACTTGAAACACTAGAATAACAATGATTTTGGCTGTGTAAAACTCTGTTACTAATCCAAAGATAAAATTGTGATAAAATGTGTATAACTTTTTATAAATAATTATACACATAAAATAAACAGGATTTCAACATTATTAATGTGTATAACTATCCATTTAAATCTGATGTAATTTTTTCTATTTTTACTTTAGTAAGTTCGTTTTTGCTAATTTCATCTTCAATTTTCTTAATAGCGTGCATTACTGTAGTATGATCTCTTCCTCCAAATTCTTCACCGATTCCAGGAAGAGAGATATCCAACATTTTTCTAGCAAGGTACATTGCAACTTGTCTTGGGAATGCAATATTTTTTGTTCTTCTCTTTGAGTTGAGATCATCTACAGATACATTATATGCATCTGCCACCATCTCTTTTATTCTAAGCATATTTATTTCTTTTGTATTGTATGATACCAAAATATCCTTTAGTGCTTCTTTAGCAGTGTCTAAGTTTAAATCTTTAGACAACAATTCAGCATAAAGAATAACTTTGTTTAGAGCACCTTCCAATTCTCTTATATTGGACTTTACGTTGTCAGCAATATATTCAATTACTTCTTTTGGTAGGTCTAAGTTATCACTTTCTGCTTTTGTTTGAAGTATAGCCATTCTAGTACCGTAGTCTGGCTGCTGAATATCTGCCATAAGACCACCAGCAAATCTAGATTTTAGTCTCAGTTCAAGGTCCGGTATATCTTTTGGAGGTTTATCACTAGATAGTATTATTTTTCTTCCAGATCCATGTACATCATTAAATGTATGGAACAGCTCCTCTTGAACTGAGTTTTTTCCAGATATAAACTGGACGTCATCTATCATAAAGACGTCTACGCTTCTATATTTTTTTCTAAATTCATCATTTTTCTTTTCTCTAATAGCCATTATAAGTTCATTTGTAAAGGTTTCAGAGGATACATATAATACCTTTTTTGAAGGGTCTCTTTCTAGTATTTTGTGACCAATTGCATGCATTAGATGTGTTTTACCAAGTCCAACTCCCCCGTACAAAAAAAGTGGATTATCTCCTGATGTTTCGTCATATCCGGCAACTCTTTGACAAGCTGCTACTGCTATATTATTACTTGATCCAACTACAAAAGTATCAAATGTATACTTTGGATTTAGGTTGGCAGAAGATATGCTCTTTGCTCTGTTAATGATGTTGTCTTGGTTATCTATTTTAGTATTGCTACTTTGTGCATTTTCCTTGTTGTCAGATAAAAACCTTTCTTCATCAGGATCTGTAATTACCTCAATGTCAGAAATATTTATAGCCAACTCGTCAACAGCATTTAAAAGAATACTCTTTCTAGTGTTAAAGAAGTTTTTAGCACTTTCATCACCTCTTAGAAATAGTACATTGTCCTTTATAGCAATCGGTATAAATTTATTGTCTTCAAAGTACAGTTTAAATACTGATTTTGAAAAAGTGCCCTTCATTTTATTTTTTATCGAAGTCCACAGTTTATTTGCATCCATATATTTTGCATCCATATATAAAATGACCTCCTTTTCTCTCGCAAATTGTGTTTATTTATTGTATAATACCTGTGTATAAAAAGTGTTGATAATATATATTATGATTATGAAATTAAAAAAATTATTAACAGGATGTGTATATAAAATATACATATTATCAACAGCAAAATATCCTGTAATTAAAAACATAAATATATTATATAGCTTAAATCTATTTTTTTGTCCACAAAGTTATACACAAAATGTGAATAACTTGTTATTAAAATTTAATATTATCCACATATTGTATTTTATGTGGATAATATTAAAAAATATTTCTGTATATTGTTGATAACTTTTTTTTAAAAAAATTATAATAGATGTATAAATTTTAATATATATACTAAAATAAATATCAAATACTTGTATATCAATAACTTTGAATAAAATAATATTAAAATTGATTGACTTTTACCTATAAAATCATTATAATTATATTGTTATGTTTACGATTACGATTTAATGAAAGGAGTGTTCAAGAATGAAGAGAACGTACCAACCAAAGAAAAGACAGAGAAAAAGAGAACATGGCTTCAGAAAAAGAATGAAAACTTCTAACGGAAGAAATATTTTAAAGAAGAGAAGAGCCAAAGGAAGAAACAGATTAACACACTAATAAGTTGAGACCTGTTTAGAATTAATAATAATAAAAAACCACTTTATTAAGTGGTTTTTTTTGTAATATTCATTAAAAAACAGGAAATGGAGGTTATTGATGCAATTTAATAACACCGATGGAATCAAAAAAGATTCTGATTTTAGAAGGGTTTATCAAAAGGGTAAATCTGTTGCGGATAGAAATTTAGTGATATATACATTACAAAATGGCAAAAAAAAATCTAGAATAGGTATATCAATTTCTAAAAAAGTTGGAAAAGCTAACGTGAGAAACAAAATTAGAAGGTATATAAAAGAAGCTTATAGAATAAATATAGATGCCAATATTAAAAATGGATACGATATTGTATTTATAGCCAGGGTAAATAGCAGTAGTGCAAGTTACAAAGATATCGAAAAATCTATAAAAAATATCACTAAAAGGGCAAAAATGATAAATATAAAGAAGTAATTAGTTTTTATTGGAGTGATTTTATGAAAACAATAAAACCGTTTTTTGTAACATTGGGGAAGATTATGGCGAATGCTTGTATAGGTGTAATTAGAATTTATCAAAAATTAATTTCACCTTTAATTGGTCCTAGTTGTAGGTTTTATCCTACATGCTCTCAATATTCTATCCAAGCATTTAAAAAATACGGCTTTTTCAAAGGTACATGGTTGACAGTAAAGAGAATAGGAAAATGTCACCCATTTCATCCTGGTGGATATGATCCTTTGAAGTAGAAGGTCTATGTCTCAAAAGTTGGGGCATGTTTATTTAGGAGGTATTAATGGGAATTATAGCAGGTTTTTTTGGAACGATACTAAGTTATATTTATGGTGCAGTAGGAAGTTATGGTCTTTCTATTATTATATTTACTGTTATAGTGAAGGCTATACTTACTCCTTTGACTATTAAACAGACTAAATCGACATTTGCAATGTCGGAAATCAATCCGAAGATAAAAGAAATTCAAGAAAAGTATAAAAATAAACCAGAAAAGCAGAATGAAGAAATATCTAGACTGTATAAAGAGTCAGGATTTAATCCTCTTGCTGGTTGTTTACCAATGTTAATTCAAATGCCAATATTATTTGGTTTATTCTATGTATTTAGAGATCCAGTTGCACATGGAGTATTTGCAAATAAGGCTGCTTTTATGGCAGCAAATGGAAATTTCCTTTGGATTCAGTCACTAATAAAGCCAGACTATGTATTAGCAGCACTTTCAGGTATCAGTGCATATTTTATGCAGATAGCTATGACTCCTAAGGATCAGCTACAAGGTACTATGAAAATAATGACATGGGTAATGGCTGGTATGTCATTTTACTGGGGATTCATATTCCCAGCAGCATTAGCTCTTTATTGGACTGTATCGAATCTATTTTCAGTTGCCCAATATTTTGTTATCACTAGACCATTGAAGAAAAGACTGGCACTAGAAAAAGAAGAAAGAGACGCTAAGAAAGCTATAAAAGGCAAAAAGTAGGAGGTATATAATAGTGGAATCAAAATTAATAAACGCAAAAAGTTCAGATGAAGCTGTTGAAAAACTATTAAAATCTACAAATGCAGATAAAGCTAGTATTCAAATAACAGTTAAGGAAAAGCCTAGTAAAGGATTTTTAGGTATTGGAGCTAAAAATGGTGTATTTGAAATACATTATAATTTACTGGAAGAATCAAAAGTTGAAATTGAAGAGATTGAATTAGAAGTAAAATCAATAGAAGAATTAAATTCAACAGAAATTGAAAATACTGAAGTATCTAAGGAAGAAAAAGTAAACATAACAGAAGAAGATGAAATAAAAATTGCAAAAGAATTTGTAGTTGAAATTTTAAAAAATGCAGATATTTCAGCAGATGTAGATGTGAAAATAGAAGATAATCTTATAAAGATTAATATAAATGGGGAAGAAGCAAGTGCTCTTATAGGTAGAAGAGGTGAAACTCTAGATGCTATACAATTTTTAACAGGACTTGCTTTGAATAAAGTAAATAAAGATGCTCACACAAGAGTATTTATAGATATTGAAAATTATAGAAGTAAAAGAGAAAAGTCTTTAAAACGTTATAGCTATAAAGCTGCTAAAGAAGTTGCAAGGACTAAGAGAACAAAAAAATTAGACTATATGAACCCATATGAGAGAAGGATTATTCACTCAGCTCTTCAGAATGATAGATATGTAATCACTTATAGTGAGGGAACAGATCCTTATAGAAGGGTAGTTATTGAGCATAAATAGTAAATTTATATAGAATGTATAACCTGTTTAGAGTTATACATTCTATTTTTTATGTGTTATAATATCTATAATACAAAATATTATAGATATAAAAAAATACAATTATGTGTTATAATATCTATAGTACAAAATATTATAGATATAAAAAAATACAATTAAATGTTTAATATATAAAATATTGGATATCGAACCAATACAACGTTTTTATATGAATTTTACGTATATAAGCATATGTTAAAATAAAAACATAAAACATTGCTTATTTGGTATAATGTGTTATGTGCACAACCTAGGAAAACGATTTTACTAAAGGTTTATAGAAATGTAATAGACGATTAGGAAAAATTAAAAAACAAACTTTAATAGCCTAGTAGCTAGGCAAAACATTAAAAAAAGGGGTGGTAAAATTGAAAAAAAAATTATCGTGTATAGCGTTATCGCTAGCTTTGGCCATTTCATTTGTACCAATATCAAGTGCAAATGAATATGTAGAAGAAAAGCTTCCAAATAATACACAAGACACGCAAGAGCAACAAAATATTAAGGGGGAACAATTTGCGCAAGAAGAAGTGAATACAGTAAAAGTATCCACTGAAGATGAGTTAGAAGCT
Organism: Peptostreptococcus faecalis; assembly: GCF_900240845.1. GTDB lineage: Bacteria > Bacillota > Clostridia > Peptostreptococcales > Peptostreptococcaceae > Peptostreptococcus > Peptostreptococcus faecalis. Next base: position 2,614 of record NZ_OERU01000006.1, on the reverse strand, counting down.
CAACTTAAAGCAAAAGCACCGCATATTACTATTACGTCTAGTTTTGATATTACAAAGCGTATGAACATTACAAGTTCGGTAACAATTGTAGGAGAAGGAGATGTAACACTGACTGTACCAAAAGCAGTTACTAACTATTCTGAAGGAATATTTTATTCAACGGATTCAGTAGAAGAAATTAATATAGAAAATGTGAATTTTAAGAGGGGGGATTTTACAGAAGATTCTCATAGGAATAGGTTATTTTATATTAAATCAGATAAAATAAATGTAACTTTAAAAAAATGTAATATGTCAGGATTTAGAAGCTCAATGGGGACTGTAATTAGACTTCAAGAAAAGACTAAAGGCAAAAAAGATAATAGATTGAATATTTCTCTGGAAAATTGTTTAATAGAAAATAATACAACGACATCTTCGGATTCAGCAGGAATTCTTGTAGAAGGTCCTTCTGATATAGTTGTGAAAAACTCAACATTTAAGAATAATAAATCTAGTTCTTATTCAGGTGCAATAAGACAAAGTGCTGCTTTATCAACAGATCAAGAGGGCGATAGCGTATTAATGTATATATCAAACTCAACATTTGAAGGAAATTCATCTGAAAATGTTGGTGGAGCCATTGACGGAAAGTATAGTAAATCTGTACCAACTATAAATATAGATGGATCGACTTTTAAATCAAATGTAGCGAATTCTTCAGGAGGATTAGGTGGAGCAATTAACCTTGATAGCAAAAACGAATTAGGAACACTTAACATTAAAAACTCAATACTCTCAGAAAATATGTCGAATAATGCACATGGAGGAGCTCTAAGAATAAATGGATTCGATATAAAATTAGAAGGTAATACATTTGAAAATAACAGTGCTAAAACTCAAGGTGGAGCAGTAGCGGTGAGTTCAAGTGATAATATTAAGACATATAAGAGTAGTAATAATAAATTTATTGGAAATAAATCCTTTGGTCTAAACTGGAGTTCTGATGGAGGAGCTATCTTAACTACTGGATTAATAAATACGTATATTGACAATGATGAGTATATAGGAAATACTTCTATTGCAGGGGGAGGAGCTATCTCAGCATATACTAATGTATTTGGTAAAGATTTGGATACAGTGTTTGAAATTAAAAATTCTTTATTCGAAAAAAATAAATCATTAGGTGATCCAGAAGATACAGATACTCAAAACTTTGGTGGAGCGGCTCTAATACATGGTGATATGAAAACAACTATAGAGGATACAAAATTTATAGAAAATGAAGCCTCTAAAGGAGGAGGAATATTCTACTATGATTCAACAACTCAAAATAGAGGAAGTCTTTATTTTTCTGGGGTAGAATTTGATAAAAATAAAGCTACTAATTATGGTGGAGCAGTTGTAATTCAAAATCAAAGTGATCTTACGACTGAGTTTAACAATACAAAGTTCAGAGAAAATTCCTCAGCTAATAATACAGCTGGAGCTCTATATGTACGTGTTCCTGTTAAATCAGGTGTTGCAGTTACTTCAAACGTAAAAGTGAAAAACTCAGAATTTATTAAAAACTCAACAAGTGGATATGGTGGAGGAATCTATTCATACGTATTTAATTATGAAGAAGATAAAAAAGACCTAGAAGATGGTCAAATGGTAAAGTTAGATATAGAGGGATCTAAATTTGAAGAAAATACAGCCGGTATAAGTGCAGGAGCAATATATGCAGATGCAAATACTACAGCAAATATTACAAGTACAGATTTTTCAAAAAATAAGTCAGATAAATACGGTGGTGCTATAGGAATAGAGAGTAAAAAAGATATCAACGTAAAAGAATCTACATTTGATTCTAATAAGACAGGTATACTTGGAGGCGCTATAAATGTACTACCAATGGAAGATAGATTAACTCTTGATGCAGATTCAGTATATTATAGTCCATTAAAGGTAAGTAATACTAAATTTACAGGAAATATAGCAGATAAAGGTATATTTGAATTAGATAAGAGTAAGTATCCAGAAGTTTATAAAATATATCAATCTAATATAAAAGGGTTGACAGCTCTTTCAAAGCCAGCTGATGTAAGTAAGCACCTAGCATATAATAACTATGATATTAGTTTTGTATCTGACAAAGTATTAAAGCCTGAAGATCCAGAAGTACCAGGCGGTGGAGGTGGAGGTGGAACAACTCCTCCAACAAAGAGAGCAACTGCTGTACTTGCAAACGGCAAGAAATATACTGACGTATTGACAGCTACAGTGCTAGCAAACGAAAGAGATTGTCCAATACTTCTAACAGATACAAACGACATCACTACAGAGACTTTTAACGAATTAAAAAGACGTGGAATAGGTGATGTAATTATATCAGGAGGACCAGATTCTGTATCTCAAAAAGTTGTAGATCAGCTAAAAGATTTCAACGTGATAAGATATGCTGGATCAGATAGATATGGAACTGCAAGAGAAATAGGTAAAGAGGTAAGAGCTTTAACTGGAAAGACTGATGGAGCAATGCTAGTTGATGGAACTAACTTCCCTGACGTAATTACAATATCAGCTCTTGCGACTCAAAAGAGAGTACCAATTTTAATCACAAATCCTAACAAGCTTACAACTACAACTGAAA
>NZ_OERU01000018.1 GCF_900240845.1 Peptostreptococcus faecalis | reverse complement strand
ATTATTATTCTAAAATCATATTGCTTTCCTTTAAATAATTTTTTCATGATTGCGTACCCTCCATTTATATGAATTATACAAATATTATATCGTAAAATTAGGATAATTTAAACTTTGCAACACAACCATATTATCTACATCATTTTCATCCTTTAAAATATTTACTTTTAGTTCTTATGCTCTTTTTTCATGATGTTCATCGATTAATTTTTTCACCCCATTAATCAAGTATTTGAAATTAAAATTATAGTTTCTGAAGACAATAATTTTCCCTTTTTTAGATTTTGATCTGTAATACTTTGAATTTTATTGTTTGAAACGAGATTTTCAAATTCACGTCGTGAAAGATTAAGCTTAGTGCGTAAAACAGAAGATATTTTTAGTGGTAATATATATTGACTTTTAATTTTTATGATTACCGAATTTTCTAAGGATGTATCTTCTCCAATAATATTATAAGCAGGCATTTTGATTTCTACTCCATTTTTATGCAAAATGGAAATATTCATTGCATATTGCAAGGCTAGAAATGCATCATTGTTGTGGAATCGTTCAAGCAAATCAACTCCCAGACTCTGTGGAGAAACTCGAGAATAAATGCTGCTATTCCAAGTTGTATTGCATTGAACACATTTATAAATCAACCAAACATCTAGTACTTTTTGCTGTGCATTTATCCGAAACTCCCCAGAACAAACATATTCTCTTTTCTTTCCACATTTTTTACAGTACCGTAATATAGCAGGCGGTGTACAATATTCTACATTCCAAATAATAGTAGTTATTTCTTTGCTATTAATCATAAAAGGTGGCCTCCCTTCCATTAAAAGTATTTTTAAATACTTTTAATTATAGAAAGAAAATCACCTTGTTAACTTCTGAATTCTTGCTTTTATTAAATTGGAATACATAAATCCATATCAACTCTGTGATTGTCTCTGTCAATATGATGGTAAATATTTAATCCATATCGTTTCCCCATTATATAACCACTTTTAGGTAACCAAATATTAAAAACACCTTGTAATGTTTCAAAAATATTTTTTATTTCTCCACTAAAATGATAAACAATCCATTTACCACCACTGATTTTCATTACATTATCTAAATCACAATTTTGGTCTATTGTCATACAAATATCGCAAATACATTGTGATGAATTGGTAATTGCTGGATCATTAAAAAAACGCTCTAATAAGATTGTTTTTTCATTAGTAAAAGATGAGTACTTATCTAAAAATTTATACCAATGCTTTTCGATATCCGAATAACTTCCAATGAAGCGTTCATATATTACAAAAAAGTCATCGAATTCTTGAACTTCTATGTGAGTTGCATATTCTTCTGCTGTTTTAAAATTAATAGTGAGTTCCGGCGTAAATGGAACAGGCATACTATAGGTTGGTATTGATTTTTTAAACTTAGTTGGAGAAATATCAAAATGATTTTTAAATACAGAGCTATAGTTTGAGGAGCTATATCCATAATCTAAACCAATGTCTGAAATTGCTCTAGTAGGATTTAATTTCATATCTATTGCACTTTGATCTATCCTACATCGTTTAATAAAAGAATATACACTTTCACCTGTTTCTTCTTTAAAGATGCGGCTAAAATAGTATTTAGATATATATAATTTTGAAGATATAATATCAAGCGATAGTTCTTCATCTAAATGTTGCATGATATAATCAATACTTTTATTGATTAATTGTTTTCTATCCATAAATCTAAATTCACCTACCTAAATATATATCTTATGATTGTGTATTCTCCATTTATATGGATTATAGTAATATTATATCTCAAAATTAGAGAATTTTAAAATTTGCAACACAACCATTATTCACTTCAAATGTATATTTTTTATTTTCTTTATTGTATTTCATATATAATTCCTCTCAAAAAATTGTATTAAAAACTATTTAGTATTGCTGTTTGTTTATTTTCCAAATCAACATCATCTTTTTTTACGTGATTTTCTATTGTGGTAATTGATTCTAATGCTAATTTACTAATCCCATATACATGATTTCCATTAGAAAGTACTTTAGATATAAATGTATTAGATAATATAGTTGGCGTACTTTTTTTTCCTATTATATTGAGCAATTTTTTTGATACATATTCGCTTATCGAATTTTCATCCATACTTAAAAAATCATTGTATTTATCTTCATTATTTAATGTAGAGCAATATTGACTTATAACTAATTGTAGTTCTGCTTTTAATGGTAAGTCTATCATTTTTTTATTTTTATAAATACTTAATTTATATACACCTTCATCAAACTTGAAATTATTATTTTTTAAATTTGAAATATACTTTCGGCTTAATCCTGTGAAAATAAATAGACCTAATAGTAATCTATCTTTTAAATCATTTTCTTTACTTATTATAAATTTTTTTAATTTCAAATAGTCATTATCATTTAAAGTTTCCTTAGGTTTTCTTATCGTTTTTGGTTTTTTTACTTGACTAATGATTTCACTAGTTATTCGCTTTTCGTAGGTATATTGAAAAAATCGCTTTAATGCATTATATACATTATCTTTTTGTGAATCACTACACTCCAATCTTTCTAAATACATATTTATATCATAATATGTTAATGTATTTAATGGTTTTGATTCATTTTCTTCTAAAGACATATACTCTTCAAAGAAACGTCTAATTCTACTTCTATAAAATTCACTACTAACTTTCTTAACACCAAAACTCTCTATTGCTGTTTCTATAATTTTTTCTGCTTCTGAAAAATATTTATACATAAGAATTCTCCCTCTATATTATTTTTTATTCTATAATATAATTCGTTTAATTTTTATAAAACACTGCTTTTATCTAATAAATCATTAACGTTTTTATCAATTATATAATAGTATATATGTCAATTTTCACTATACATATTAATTACGAGCTTGAAACAAGCTAATCTATGGTACTTTAGATAGTATGTTTTTTTACTTACACGAAAAATTGAAGTTGCATTTCAAAACCCTTTCAAAATTCTTTCAAAACCCTTATTAGTATCTTGATTATGGTTTGAGTTGGTTTTATGGTTTTGATCTTTTCTTTTTTTTACTCTCTAACTATATAATAATAACTCTCGTAAAACCTAACACAAAAAATAAATAAGTATATAATAGGATTATCACGTTAATTAAAAACGTGAGTGATAATCCAAAAAATTATATAGTTATTTGTTTTATTTTAAATATATATATATACTCCTCTTTATTTACTTAGTGTCATTTAATAATATATAGAACTATGATAAACTATTATTAGTCAATTAGTCCTTTTTCATAAACACTATATATATAGTATTTTCGCTAAAGTCCTAATTTTCTGAATTTTAATAGCAATTCAATGGATTTAGGAGGTAAATTGATACCATGAAAAAAGCGTTTATAAGCGATATTATTAATAATGCAATCATATCTAAAAAAGATGGAAGTGAAGAAAATATGTTCGATGCATGGAAGAATTCTGGCTTGAACTTACTAATTAGAGCTGATACTGGAGCAGATAAAACTTACTTCATAACTAATAGTTTGGCGAAGGATGAAAAAGTATTCTATATTTGCAATAGAAGTGTCCTTAAAAATCAGATAAAGAAAGATACATCTGACAAAAATATTATTGTAAAGACATATCAAGAAATAGCTAGTTCAATTAAAGAAAATAATGAGGATTATAATAGCGAAGATATATTAAAATTAACTGATGACATAAAACAAAGTAAATATCTTGTTCTTGATGAAGTTCACTATTTTACTTCTGATTACTCGTTTAACGAATATGTACATCTATCATTTTTTTACTTGTTTAACCATCTTAATAAAAAACAAAAAATTCTCTTATCAGCAACACCTGAAGTGTTTCTTAAATTGCATAGGGAAGGAGATAGTAAGTATGATCTTCGCATATATGAATGGAATCTTGATAAGAAACTTAAAAGAAATTATGATAATTATAATTTTTATGAATGTCAGTCATCTCAAGCAATCGCAGAAGTATTAATAGAAAAAATTATTAATAATGAAAAATCATTAGTTTTTGTTACATCTAAAGAGCAGTATATAAACATAAGAAAATATATATTTAATAGTATTGATAGTGAATTTGTTAATAAAGATATTATTGATATCATAAAGAAAAAAGGTGTAAGCTTAGATGAAATAAATAAAAAAATTGAGAATGAAAGTAATAGATTTAAACTAAAAGAGATTGAGAAAGAAAAAGAAAAAAGCATTTTTAAGTTTATTGATAGCTTATCTATTTTTATTGATAGAAAACAAATAGATAAATATTTTGCAATAAAAAAAGAAATTCGAGATTTATATAGTGAGGTTAAGGATTTAAATTATAAGTATAAATCTAATAACTTAGACTTTTTTGAATGGCAAGAGCTTATAAAAAAAGAAAAATCATTGGATAGATTTGAAAAAAAACACACTGAAAATAAAAATACTATAAATACCTATAATGAAATTATAGAAAATAGTAGATTTGACCAAGAAATCTTATTTTCAACAAAAATACTTGATAATGGTATAAATGTACGGCAATCTAATAAACCTAATGATATTCCTATAAAAAATATTTTTATTTTAGAAAACGATATTATAACATTAAGACAAGAAATAGGTAGAATAAGAATAGATGAAACAGAAAATGTTAATATATACATACTGAAAAAAACAGCTTTCAATTATGAGAATATTATTGAAAAGTTTCAAGAAATAGAGGAAACATATAAATCTTATGATAATAACACTGTAGAAAGACATACTAAAAAATTACACGAACCTTATTTTTATGTGGATGATAAGTATACCATTTTGCCAAATGAATATGTTAAAAATGTGTGTAAGGCAGAGCTAGAGTATCTTAAAGAACATCATGGTTATATTGAAAGTAAAGGTTCTCTAGCAAAACATATTTCTAATTATTTTTATGACAGAGATTTAATAGATAGTATTGGAAAAACAACTAAAATAGAACTTAATAAAGAAAATACTAAGAATATATTAAAAGATATTATTTTTAGTGAAAAAGAAAAAGCTGATATTATAAATCAACTTGAAAAATGGGCAAAAGACTATGAAGAAAAAGGTACAACTGTTTATGCAAAAGGTAAAAAATGTACTTTTCAAGGAACTTTTAAAAAAATGTTAAAACTAAACACTTTAACTTGTAAATATAGTAATGATAATATAAATTTTATTTTAGAGAATAATAATATTAAATACAATATCAAAAAAGATCCTAATGCAAGCTATCGAAGAGAAATTGTTACAAGAATATAGTGATATAAGTATACAAAGAACTGGTTATAATATAGCTTTTTTAAAAAAATAATAACTAAAGAAAGGATTCTATATGGATATAAAAAAACAATTAGAATTTAAAAAATACATATATGATTTATTAAAAGAAGATGAAACTTTAGTTGAATTTTCTGTTGCTGGAAATCAAAAATCTATATATGTAGGCATAACCAATAACCAAAGTGAATACATTTGTTTTAGAATAAGTGATCATAAAACAACTCAATATTATTCTAACAGAACATTTTATAGTGAAAAAAGTAAAAAACATATAAAAAATGAAATAAGAGATTATATTAATAAAACACAATGGTATAAATGTATATACGAGGATATGTATACTTTAAATTGCATTAAATATATGGAATATAGAAATTTAAATTTATTTTTAGATGTAAATAACCCATTATTCATAGGAACGAATAATGGACTCTTATTTTATCAAGAAGTAAAATATTCAGATGGAATAGTTGAAAAAAACAATGTTTCTAAATCAATGGAAAAAAGTTTAAGAAAGCTGTATTCAACTGGAATAATATCAGAACATAATGCTGATAATTCAATATATATTACAGCTGTGGGATATGCTATTTACGATTATTTTTTCAAAAACTTTATGAATGACTTAATTACTGACTTTGATCTAATTAATTGGAGATTTTTAGAAATAGAAAAAAGATAATTTCATACTTCTCAAAAAGTAAACTAAAGTATACTATATTTAACTTTTTAAGATATCGTTTTCTTGTGTGTAAATCAAGGTTGAATACAAGCTATATATACAACGGTTTTATCCGTTATATTACAATGTATATATCTGCTTTTTATTAAAATACTTTTACTTTCAGTAAATCAAACTCTATACTTCATTTTACTTTAATGGTATACTTGTTATATGGTTAAGACTAAATAAATTGTATAAGAGGTGATTACTTGAAAAGTCAGTTTATCGGTTATGCTAGAGTTTCTAGTATAGATCAAAACTTAGATAGGCAGATAGAAGCACTACAAGAAAAATATGATTTAGATAAAATATATACTGAAAAGGTATCTGGTAAGGATAAGAATAGGATAGAGCTAACGAATATGCTAAACTACGTTAGAGATGGCGATACAGTGGTTATATTGGACTTCAGTAGGCTTGCTAGAAGCTTAAAGGACTTATTAGATATAATAGATGTATTAAACTCTAAAAAGGTTAATTTAATTAGTATTAAAGAAAATATAGATACAAGTACTCATACTGGAAAATTAATGCTAACTATGATAGGTGCAATCAATGAATTTGAACGTGCAAATATAAAAGAACGTCAAGCAGAAGGAATTGCAATAGCTAAAGAAAAAGGTAAGTATAAAAAAGAAGGTCGACAAATAAAAGGCAACTTTATAGATTTATATAATCAATACATGAATAGAAAGATTACAAAAAAAGAATTTGCTAATTTATATGAAATATCAAGACCAACACTTGATAAACTAATTAAAAAGTATGAACAAGAACAAAACAAGGAGATGTAGCTACATCTCCTTTGCTTATACCAATATATAGGGGGGTACTTATCTTGATTCATTAATAATTTGAGTTAAAAATATTGGTAGGTTACTTCACGTATACAAGGCAGAAAATTTTTAGTGTAATAAGTTAAAAATAGGTACTAAACACATATAAAATTGAAACTTTTTACGTATTTTATATACTTAATTACAACCATTGAAAACACTAGTGTATGAGCCTCTATTTTTTGCGAGTATTACCCGTTAAAATGAATTTATAAAATTTCAACCAATTATTTTATACATAACATACAATTGAAATAAATTGGTGGAGTATGTCTTTTTTTTAACTTTGCATCACAATCTATTTATCTAGTATTGGGATTCCAATAGGTCTTATTTTAGGAATTAAAAATATACCTATAGGATTATTTATTGGATTCGCTTTTGTTACTATAATGAATATGCTATCGATTAAAAAAGATAAAAAGTAACATGGACGTAAAATAATTCACAGGATACATGCCGTACACATTAAAAACTATGAACTATTTAAATAAAAAGCAATGGAGTTTCAAATTGAAACTAACAACAAAAGAAAAAAGAAATTGAATGAACATAGGCTATAAATAAAAGTTAAAGATATGTGGAACAAGATGATGGAAAGTGCTTATAATCAAATATTGACTGGTAAATATTGACTGGTGCAGGAAATAAGAAAACTATTAAATCTTATATTGAGAATAATAATGTTGTTGAATTTTTTGATGAAGCTATGGGAGAACTTAATTTTGGAGAAGATTAAATAAAGAAAAGACTGAAAAGCACAGTAAATAGTATAATCAGTCTTTTTAAATATTGAATTCAAATATTAATCTTTTTTTAGTCGAATCATCATACAATTTATTTATATGGTTTTCGATATCATCAAATATATCTTTTTTATAATAAGGTGTCGGAGTTGAAATATAAAATTTTTCATTTCTATTATACCAGTTTGTATTATATGCAAAAATAATAGTCATTATTTTTTTTTCATTGTCATATTCAGTTGCTCCTAAACTCGCTTTCGTAGAATAATTACCACTAAATAATTGTAGCTCTTTATCTAGATTAATATCATTCGTACGAAATTTAATTTCTATGATTTTTTTATCATCAAGGGCTGCATCTCGAATTTTATCTAAACTTTCAGATATTTTTTTTATCTTATCTTTATCGTTTATTTCTTTGGAAGATATTAATTCATAGTAGTATTTACCATTTCGAACTTCTGTATATTTTCCCACTATTGAATCTTTACTATAAGTAGGCTTGTTTAAATTTACATGTATAACTCTTACTACGGAAAATGATAAAAGTATTATGATTATTATTTTTGTAATATATTTTTTTTTCATAGCTAATCCTCTACCTTTTCATTTATTTTACCATCTGATATTTTTATTGTTTTATATGAAATATCTTTTATTAAATCTTTGTTATGTGTAGCTATTATAATTGTCTTTCCTTTTTTAGAAAGATTTAACATGGTTTCTTTAAATATTTTTTCAGATTTTTCATCTATACCATTTGTAGGCTCATCCAATAACAATAAATTTTGATCTTCCATAATTGCTTGTATTATCGCTAATTTTTGTTTCATTCCTAAAGAATATTTTTTTACCTTTAAATCTTTTTTATCATAAAGCTCAAATAGTTTTAAATATTCATTTATTTTATCTTGATCTATATTCTTTTTTATATCAGCTAAATATTTTAGATTTTCATATCCCGTATAATTTTGAATCCAATTTGTATTTTCTATTATTATTCCTATTGTTTCTGGTAATTCTTTATTAAAAAACAACCTTTTTCTATTAATAAATATTTTTCCATCTATACTTATTAATCCTCCAAGAGCCCTTAGTAGCATAGTTTTTCCAGATCCATTAATTCCTACTAATCCATATATCTTTCCTTTTTTTAAAGTCAAACTTATATTATTAAGAACTTTTTTATTTTTTATAGTTTTTGAAACATTTTCCAACTCAATATATTTTTTTTCCATCATATAAGTTCCTTCCTTTTTACTAAAGTATATCTGTATTGTTGTATTTCATATATAAAAATACAGATATAACAATTATTAAAAAAACATTACTCAATATATTTTTAATGACTGTATTGAAATATATAAAACTATTATTATATATAATCCAATAATTTTTTAACATAAATATTGGTATTAAAAAAAAATTCATAACATATATATCTAACCCTTCTTTGATATAATACGATATATACATATTTATTAAATTTGAAGTAAATATAATAATAAATAAGCTTATTATTATAAGATAATTATATTTACTTATATAAATATAATTATTCAATTTTGAGAATAATAAAAATATAAAAAAATGCACTAATACATATATAATTGAAAATACAAGCGAAAAAAGCAATACTTTTATATAATTATTTAATATTATTTTTTTTCTAATATATACTTTTTCATCAATATTAAATAACATAGGTTTAATATAACTAGAGGAGATTATAATAGCCAAAATATAAAACAAATATATATGTATATTTCTCACAAATGTATACAGTACGTCATAATTATCTAATATTTCAATACTCATTAATTCTGAGTATATGTTGTTTTTTCGGTTGTGTTGCAAAGTTTAAATTATCCTAATTTTACGATATAATATTTGTATAATTCATATAAATGGAGGGTACGCAATCATGAAAAAATTATTTAAAGGAAAGCAATATGATTTTAGAATAATAAT
>NZ_OERU01000011.1 GCF_900240845.1 Peptostreptococcus faecalis | reverse complement strand
TTACCTCTTTACCTATTTCTCTTGCAGTTCCATATCTATCTGATCCAGCGTATCTTATCACGTTGAAATCTTTTAGCTGATCTACAACTTTTTGAGATACAGAATCTGGTCCTCCTGATATAATTACGTCACCTATTCCACGTCTTTTCAATTCGTTAAAAGTTTCTGTAGTAATGTCGTTTGTATCTGTTAGAAGTATTGGACAATCTCTTTCGTTTGCTAGCACTGTAGCTGTCAATACGTCAGTATATTTCTTTCCGTTTGCAAGTACTGCAGTTGCTCTTTTAGTTGGAGGGTTGATTGTTCCGCCTCCACCACCTGGAGGTGTAACTGGAACGTCATTCTTTTTCCATTTTGCGTATAGAGTTGTGTTAGAGTTTATTGCTGTATTGAAGTCGAATTTATCCTTGCCATCTTTATCTAGATACCAACCTTCAAATGTATATCCATCTCTAGATATTTTTTCTTCAGCTACTTTTTCACCCTTTGATACTTCAACTACTTTTTTATTTGTGCTGTTATCTGTGAATTTTCCACCTTCTGGTTCAAATGTTACAGCTATCAGTTCCTTATTGCTTAAAAAAGAAATATCATAATTGTTATATGCTACATCTTTACCAAGTTGTCCCGGAGAAGACAAAGCTTTTAAATCTTTAATATTTTTTTCATGAATTGAATATATTTTAGGAACAATAGTCTTATCAAGCACATAATATCCAAGATCTGCTATGTTGTCGTTAAATTCTGTGTTGCTTATAGTAAGATGTCCATATATTGAATTAAATGAATCATCTATTGTCGCACCTGCTGGAGGGACCTGTCTTCCAAACACACTTATTCCTCCTCCTAGTTTGGATGCGTTATTTCCTATAAATTTAGAATTTTTTATATCTACTGTTTCTATATTCTCGTCCATTTGATTATAGTTAATAGCTCCACCATTAGTAAGAGATTTATTTGCAATAAATTCATTATTATCAATAGATAATTTTAAAACTCCATTTAATAGAATTGCTCCTCCACCTCTAGATCTTTCTATAGCAGTGCTAATATTATTCTTAAAGGTAATATTTTTAAAATTATGATTAGTTGTATCTTCATAGCTGTCTATACTAATAGCTCCACCACCCATTGTGGCTTCATTTGAATCAAATATCGCATTTTCTATAGATGATGAAATTTTATCTCCTATAGATATGGCTCCACCTTGACTTGAACTTAATCCATCATTAAAAACTTTATTCCCTTTATAAGTATTCTTCTCCTTATCTCCTTCTATAGTTAAATTATATGAAGCTGAACTTTCCCCTGAAGTAGGATCTTCAGATGAACTAATACAAAATGCTCCTCCACCATTTGAAGATGAGTTATTAATAAAAGCTACATTTTTTATTTCTGTATTAAATCTATTTATATATGCGGCTCCTGAAGTTGCATCTTTTGACTCATTTTCAGTAAATGTAGTGTCACTTATTTTTAAAGGAGTATTATTTTTCCCTTGTGCTTGCGTGTTGAAGTTTGTAAAGCTTATTGCTCCTCCACCTCTGTCAGCACCTAGCATTACATTTTTATTAAACTTTGATTTTTCTATTATTATCTCTGTATCAGAACCTTTATACATACCATAAATAGCCGCTCCACTAGCATTCGATGTATTTCCCTCAAAATTACAGTTTGATATTTTTAAGCTAGTTGCATTATTAAATGTGCCATTATCTATTCCTGCTTCTTGGTAGATTGCTCCTCCTCCAGCTGTTGTTTCATTGTTTATAAATACAGAGTCTTTTATGTCGATCTTTGAATTTACAAGCATTCTAATAGCAGATCCATCTCCGGCATTTCTATTATTTTCAAATCTGCTATTTTCTACTGATAGAGTAATTAGGTCATCAGCTTTATATTGATTTAATCTTGCATGTAATACCCCTGTTGCTTTATCAAATAAAAAATTTTTAAATGTACATTTTTTAATAATAACATCTAGGCTATCATCTTCTATAAATATTAAATTTTTAGTTATTTGATTTTCTGGATCACCTATAAAATTCAGATTTTCTAATTCTATTTTTTTTATATCATCTGATTGTTTGGAATAAAATACACCTCTAGGTTCTCCGTTTGCATGTAGAGGAATATCTTTTGATACTTTAATTTCTGCATTTCCTTCGCCTATTAAAGTAACAGATTTTCTAATTTCTATTAATTTTGTTACTTCAAAGCTTTTTGTTATTGTTATGTGTTCTTTTAAGCTGTTTAACGCACTAATTAACTCTTCTTGATTTGTTACTTTAGTGGTTTCAACGTTTGCAACTGATATTGCTTGTGTTTTTATAGCTTTGTTATCATTATCTTTAATTACAGTTGGAGTTGATTCTATGCTCAACTCATTAGCATCTACAACTGTGGCTACACCAGGCATAACCATGGAAAATGCTAAAATTATTGGTATTACCTTTTTTTTCATAACTATTCCTCCTTAATATTTTTATGATAACATCGTTTTCCCTGTTTAATTACAATATAACATTCTTATATTGATTAAGTCAACGCTATTATTATTTTATTTTACTTTAATAATTAAATGAAATATTGTTTTTTTCAGTCTTTTAAGTATAATATATTGAAATTATAAAAAGAACTCTCTTCAAATTTAAGGGTTCTTTTTATAATTTCAATATATATGTTTTTTCTATCCTTATAATAGCTACTAATTATATAAGCTTTATAAATCTACTCGCTATAGTAAACCCCAAAAATAAAACTACAACTATATCCGTTATATAGTCACTTTTCCCAAGTTTACTTTGCTTCATTTTAGTCCTATTTTCTCCACCTCTATAGCATCTGGCTTCCATTGCCATAGAAAGTTCATCTGCTCTTCTAAAAGCACTTACGAATAATGGGATCAATAGTGGAACCATATTTTTTGCTCTACTTATTATATTTTTGCTCTCAAAGTCAGCACCTCTAGACATCTGCGCTTTCATTATTTTATCAGTTTCGTCCAGCAATGTCGGTATAAACCTCAACGCTATTGTCATCATCATTGCAAGTTCATGTGCCGGAAAGCCAAATTTTTTTAGTGGTGAACATATATTTTCTATACCATCAGTCAATTCGATTGGTGAAGTTGTAAGAGTCAAAATAGAAGTTACTACCACCAATAATATTAGTCTTATTGCCATAAAAAACGCAGTTCTAAGACCGAGTTCAGATATTTTTAGTATTCCAAATTGAAGCAGTATTTCTCCTCCTTGAACAAAAAATATATTTATAATAAAAGTAAACAATATTATCCATCTTAGAGGTTTTACACCTTTTACAAGGTAACTTGCAGGTATATTAGAAACTTTAGATATTAAAAACATAAATGCAAATGCAACCGCATACGCCCAAAATTGATTTATTACAAATATTGACGCCATAAATATCACTGTTGCAAATAGTTTCGTTCTAGCATCTAAAGAGTGTACTATAGATTTTACGGGATAATACTGCCCCAAGGTAATATCTTTAAGCATCTTCATTATCCTCCATCTTATCTTTATTTTTCAATTCAGCATCTGCTAAATAGTCTTGCTTTTGTATAGGTTCAATAAAGTCATATTCCTTAATACATCTTTTTATTTCACTTTCTATTTCATCTAAATTAATTACATCTGTTCTCACATTATATCCAGCTATATTTCTAAGTTTTATAGCTAGCTCTAGCACCTGTGGAATATCTAGTCCCATAGATTTTAACTGATCTGCATTGTCTCTAAATATTTCCCTCGGAGCTCCCATCATTTCTAGCTTACCTTTATTCATTACCATTAAAGTATTCACTAGTTTCGCCATATCATCCATACTATGAGAAGATAGTATAATAGTAATGTCATTATTTCTATGTAATTCCTTTATTAGTTCAAATATTTCATCTCGCCCACCTGGATCTAGACCAGCAGTAGGTTCATCAAGTATCAACACCTCTGGATTCATAGCTATTACACCGGCAATAGCTACTCTTCTTTTTTGTCCTCCAGATAATTCAAAAGGAGATTTTTCTGCAAATTCATTGTAATCTAATCCTACATTATTCATCGCATTTCTTACTCTAGAGTCTATCTCCTCTTCACTTAGACCTAAGTTTGTAGGTCCAAATGCTATATCACGAGCCACAGTTTCTTCAAATAGTTGATACTCTGCATACTGAAATACTATTCCAACTCTCTTTCTTATTTCTGTAAGATTTTGATCTTTTTCTGTAATGTCAAAATCATTAATATAAATATGACCAGAGTGTGGTTTCATAATTCCATTTAAATGCTGTATCAACGTAGATTTTCCAGATCCAGTATGACCTATAAGCCCTACAAAGTCACCTTTTTCTATTTCAAAACTTACTTCATCAAGAGCTTTTTGAGCAAAAGGAAGACCCTCATCATAAATATAAGTTAAGTTTTCTACTTTAATCGACATAATTCACCCACCATTTCATCAACTGTTAAAATGTTTTTATCAACATTTATTCCATCATTATTCAACAGTTTAGACAACTCTGTCATATAAGGTACATCTAATCCTATTGCTTTTAATTCATCTACATGCGAAAAGACTTCTTTTGGTGTCCCTTCAGAAACCTTCTGTCCTTTTTCCATCACTATTACTCTATCCGCTTCTACAGCCTCTTCCATAAAGTGTGTAATGTGAAGAACAGTAATATTATAATCTCTATTTAGTGTTTTGATAGTATTCATTACCTCTTGTCTACCAGATGGATCTAGCATAGCAGTAGCTTCATCAAATATTATACATTCTGGTCTCATTGCTATAATTCCAGCTATTGCAACTCTTTGCTTTTGACCTCCAGAAAGTAGATGTGGTTGTCTTTCTCTAAAGTCATACATATCTACATTTTTTAATGATTCATCTACTTTTTTTCTGATTTCAGTCGGCTCAATACCCAGATTTTCACATCCAAAAGCTACATCTTCTTCTACTATAGTTGCAACAATTTGATTGTCTGGATTTTGAAATACCATACCAGCTGCTTGCCTTATATCCCAAAGTTTTTCTTCATTTTTTGTGTTCATTCCATTTATAATAATATTCCCACTAGTAGGAACCAAAATTGCATTTAAATTTTTAGAAAGTGTCGACTTGCCAGAGCCATTATGCCCTATTATAGCAACGAATTCACCCTTTTTTACATTCAAATTCAACTCATCGATTGCGCGATAAGTTCCTTTTTCGTGCGGGTATTCGAATACAAGATTTTCCACTTCAATAATATTTTTCATTTATTTCCTCCGCTTAGTAACTCAAACTCTTAGCTATTCTTAATTTTTCTCATTTTAAACTGTCTTAATAATTATATCATAATTTATATGTATATTATATCAAATTTATAATTCAGTATATTTTAAAGTTGAGTACTTAACTAACTTCTGTAAGTTATATAAAAAAAGGAGATAGCTTCATCTCCTTTTTAAAGTAATTATTCAAAATTAATCTTTACTACTTTTTAAATACTTTATCTGCTATTTTTTGTGCAATTGGTATGCCAATTGCTGCTAATGGTATCGATGCTATAATACTTACTAATGCTGATTTTAAAAATGCCATTATAAATGCACTAGTAAATCCCACGTTCATTACCACCATAATAAATGCCATCGGTACAGATATGAAAATAGCTGCAATTACAGAAAATACTATATTGTAATATTTTTCATCCATTTTCAGCAAACTCCTTTCTTATTTTAAATTTGTTTAATATAAAATAAGAAAATCATTTTACACTCTTGTTCATTTTAAATTTGCAAATACAAATAGAACAAATGATTTTCCCCAAGACCGTATCTATTTAAACATCTATATCTTAAATTTATCACACTTTTAAGATAATATCAACTTCTAATCTTCTGTGGGAAATTTAATTATAGTATTTAACCCCGGGTTGTTATATTCAAAAAACACCTCTCCATTATAAAGATTTGCAATCATCTTAGATACCAATATCCCAAATCCATCTCTATTGTAGGAATCTTTATTGTTTAGCTCTAAAACTTTATCCTCTGTTATTTTACCATTGTCGCTAATTTCAATAACTATATCATTTAGTATTTTTTTAATACAAACTTTTATATCTATTTTTTTATTATGCTTTATGCTGTTCAAGATAATATTTCTTATCATTCTTTCCAATATTATTTCATTAGATTTAATAATATACTCGTCTTCTCCAGTTTCAAGTTCAATATCTATATGTTCATATGAATTTAGGATATCTACAATTATTTTTCTAGATAGGGATTTCAAATTCACAGTATCCTTTTTTAAGTCATACAAATTAGATTTTATTGAATATGTTAAATTTAAATTGGATAAAATATTTTCTATCAATAAAACATTATCTTCTATAGTTTTTGATTTTTCATCATTATATTTGCTTTTTAATACGTTATTAGACCCTACAATTATTGTAAGAGGTGTCCTAATATCGTGGCTAATTCCTCGTATCCATTTTTCACTTTCTTTTTTATTATTCTCTATTATTTTAGAAGTTTTATTCAATGCTTTTTTTATTTCTAGTAAATTACCTTTCTCTTCAATATCAATTATATGATTTTCTGATAAATCATGTAATCCTTGAGTTATAGGTTTTATCTCATTTAGCAATTTTTTCTTTGAATAGACGTATATCAAAAACAATATAAAAACATCTGTTAATATAATAATAAATATTCCTATACCAAAATTTTTGTATGTGCTAAAATTATAATAATTTCCAGGTAGTTTATCAAATGAATTTTTTGGAAATCCTAATACAAATACTTTGTCATCTACCACATAGGTAAATACTGGATACCCTTCTAAATACCATCTTGTAAACCTTACAACATCTGTTATTTTATATTGCTTGTCTATGTCTTTTGGAAGATTATAATCTTTGACTACTTTCCCATTTTCATCTAGCAACATTGTCCATACATTAGATTTATCTAAAAATATTCTAGTTTCTTTTGAGTATTCACTATGTATGTCTTTAGAATCTTTTTCCACCAATTTTCTCGCAGTTGACAATTGTTCGTGGTAATTGGATTTTACAGATATATTAGCAATTACAAAGAATAACACTGAAAAACTGATTATTAATATAACTAGTAGAACTATAAAAAATCTAATAATATACTTTGATAAAAATTTTATATCATTCATTTAGTTCTCCTTTAATTTATATCCAAGTCCTTTGTATGTTACTAGACTCTCTGGTTTTGATGGATTTTTTTCTATTTTTTGTCTGATTTTACGAATATGTGTCATTAATGTATTTTCATATCCGTAATATTGTTGCCCCCAAAGCGCACTGAGAATTCCGTCAATCGTAACTACTTTATTTTTGTTTTCATGTAGAAGTTTTAATATATTATATTCTTTCGCGGTCATTTCATATTCTTGATCCTCTTTGACAATCACAGCTCTATCAAAATCAATATATGAATGTTTTAAATAGACTACCTTATCCTCCATTCCATATGACCTATTTAAAATCGCCTTCATTCTTAAACTTAATTCCTTTTCCATAAAAGGTTTAACCATATAATCATCTGCACCAAGATTAAATCCTTCGTATTTATTATCTATATCTGAAAGAGCCGATAGAAATAACACCGGAATATTATCACTCTGCCTCATATACTCTATTATTTCAAATCCAGATCCATCTGGCAGCAATATATCTAAAATAGCCATATCAGGCTTTGTTATTTTGTAAGTTTCCAGTGCATCTCTTTTATTTTTTGCCGTATATATATTCTTGAAACCTTCTTTTT
The DNA here is from genome assembly GCF_900240845.1 of Peptostreptococcus faecalis. Taxonomy (GTDB): domain Bacteria; phylum Bacillota; class Clostridia; order Peptostreptococcales; family Peptostreptococcaceae; genus Peptostreptococcus; species Peptostreptococcus faecalis. Next base: position 23,714 of record NZ_OERU01000011.1, on the reverse strand, counting down.
TCAAGGCATACTCTATCATCTCTAGTATTTCTTTTTCATCATCTACTATCAATACTTTTCTCTCATAAATGTTCATATTACTCCTCCTATATTTATTATATCATTTAGAATTATATTTTTTTATTCTGATGATTTATTTTAAGTAGATTTAAGGTTATCTACATTCAAATTTAAGATTCCTATTTTAAAATTATAATTATAAGGAGGTCATACTATGAATAATATTGTCAAATTAAAAAATATAAAAAAAAATTATGGAAAACATACAGTTGTGTCCATTGATGAATTAAAAGTTAAAAAGGGCGAAATATATGGTCTTATAGGTCCTAATGGCGCAGGCAAGTCTACCATCATGAAAATGATTTGTTCTATTACCAGTCCATCTAAGGGGGATATTATTATACTTGGCAATAAGGTCAATGATAAAAATAGATCCCACATACTAAAAAGCATTGGTTCTATTATTGAAGGTCCTTGTTATTATGAAAATCTGACAGGAATGGAGAATATGAAAATAGTTAGGGATTTAAAAAATCTAAACAATTCGGATATAGATAAAGCAATAAGCATTGTAGGTCTAAAAAATCAGATGGATAAAAAGGTAAATCACTATTCTCTGGGAATGAAGCAAAGACTTGGTATTGCAATGGCAATAATAGGTTTTCCAAAGCTATTAATTCTAGATGAACCTACAAACGGACTAGATCCACAAGGCATGGATGAAATTAGAGAATTAATAAAATCTTTGTCTAAGAATTATGGTTTAAGTATTTTTATTTCATCTCACATTCTAGATGAAGTCGAAAAAATGGTGGATACTATAGGAATTATAAACAGAGGCAACATAATATACAAAGGCAGCCTTGAAGATTTTAAAGTCCAACATGGATCTCAAATTTCAGTCAAAACTTCCAACAATGAAAAATCGCTGTTGTTACTAGAAGATTATAATCCAAAACTTGAAGTCGATGTTGTTCAGTTGCCCATGATTGAAGATAAAAAAATATCTGAAATTATAAAAATACTTGTCAATAATAATATAGATATATACAGAGTATTTGAGTCTACACAGTCACTAGAAAAACTATTTATAAATATGACAGGAAAGGGTGATCTATAGTTGAATAATATTAAAGCTCATAAGAATAATCTATTTTATTTAGAAAAAAGAAAATATAAACATTCATTTTTACCTTTGCTTATTGTAGCATTTTTGTTTATAGACTTATGTCTGTTGGGAGCTAATTTTTTCAACTCGTCATTTCAATCTACTATGAATAATACTGGGTACTCATGGATGAAGATAATGGATAGTTTATTTATATTTAAATGCGTATCTAATCCAATTTTTTTAGCAGTGCTTTCTAGTAAATCCATAGACTTGGAAAATCAAGGTAATATGTGGCAATATCTAAAAACATGTAATGTAGAATTTAAAGACATATATAAATATAAATTTATCTATATTTTTAGGTTATATTTTTTATATCAGATTTTAGAGTGGGTTATGATGATAGGAACGGCAAAGGTTATTGGTCTTGAAGAGTCATTTCCTATATTTAGAATGGTAGTTTACTTTTCTAGCCAGCTTGCTATATCTTTTATGATTATGACTATTCATTATAATCTAGCCATAAAGTATAAAAATCAACTTATCACCATTTCTATTTCTCTTTTAGGAAGTATAGCTGGAGTAATTTCGATGCTTTTACCTAGGTTTATTAGCTATTTAGTTCCATATAGTTGGTATGCTCAATTGCTGTCCATATCATATAAATTTGTAGATAAAGATAATTTTATTGTATCTATTAATAATTTGAATTATTTTCCCATGTTAATCTCAATTTTTATAGGAGTTTCGCTGTACAAATACGGACAAATATTTTTAAAGGAGGATAAATAATGAAACAGGTAAAAATAGAGTTCATTAAACTTAAAAATTCAAAAATATTAATTCCTGCCTTTCTGCTACCCTTTATTTCAGTTATTTTTGGTAGTTTTAGTTACTATGGAAATATTCAGTTGCTGAAAAATGAATGGATTAGTTTGTGGTCACAAGTATATTTGTTTTATGGTTTTTTCTTCTTTCCATGTTTGTCCGCTATATATTCAGCTTATGTCTATAATATAGAACATAGACATAATAATTTAAAACTTCTTCTCTCAAGTCCTATCAGCTACAATACAATTATATTATCGAAGACTACTGTAGTTTTTTTACTAAATATATTAACTCAACTTTACTTGATTTCGTTGTTTGTATTATTTGGAATGCTTTTTAACTTTAAAATGGCATTTCCCTATGAAATTTTATATTTAATATTACTATCGACTATTTTTTCTATTGCAAATATCTCAGTACAGAACTATCTTTCTCTAAAGATAAAGTCTTTTGCTATTCCAGTAGCAATAGCTATGATTATATCAGTAATTGCACTTGTGGGGTCAGCATTCACCAAAGTTGAACTATTAAAGTATATCTTTGCAACAACCAGTATTACTCATGCTATGAATCTTATTCCAGAAAAAATATATTTTGTGAATGATTTTTTGTTAATGGGATTATGTTCCTTAGTTATATTTACTATATTTTTTTACCTACAAAAAAAAGAACTGAAAAACAAATTTAACTAAACAAAAAACATCCTTTTAAATCGGCTCTTTGTCAAATATCATTGATAAAGAGCTTTTTACTCAATCAATGTCGACTAGCTAATTCTAAAGAATGTTTTTTATTTATAACTACAGACTTTTAATAGCCTCTTTTTATGTCTTTTACAATATGCAGTGGCTCCCCTGTTTTAATATAGCTTTCTAAATTATTATAAAGAGTTTCAAATAGTCTATTTTTATTTTGATCTGATACCCAACTATTGTGTGGTGTAATTATTACATTTTCATGCTCCCATAATATACTCTCTTCTGAAAGTGGTTCGCTTTCTACTACATCTAATGCTAAACCTTTAAATTTATCAATATGATAGATTAGAGCTTCTTCATCAATTAAGCTTCCTCTACCAATATTTACTATAACGGATCCTTGCTTCATAATATCCATTCTACGTGAGTTTAATACTCTTGAAGTCTTATCAGTAGACGGCATCAACCCTACTATCACATCACTTTTTTTGAAAAACTCATCAGAGTCACTCAGAGCGTAACATTTATCAAAATTTTCTATATCTCTTCCGTTCGTATTTACACCGATTAATTCAACTCCAAAACACTTTAACCTTTTCGCAGCTTCTTTTGCAATATTGCCTGTACCTAGAAATCCTACAGTTTTTCCTGAAATCTCAGACCACTTCATATCCATTTTCCAAACCTTGTTATCCTGTTGCTTAAACATTTTATGGCTATGTTTGTATATTTCTAATATATACATTACTATACTTTCTGCTATAGGAATTGCGTATCCTGTTATGTTGTTTGATACAACTATATTGTTATCTAAAATATAGTCTTTTGGTAAATGATTAAATCCTGTACTTGTTAGGTGAATATATTTTAAATTTTTAAATTTTTTTATATCGACTTCTTCAAATCCAGAATAAGTAAACCACACTTCAGCATCATATATATCTTTTTGATCTTTCAATTCATGTTCTGGAATATAAGTAATTTCATATCCTAAATTGGATATCTTCTCCATTTTTTCAGTATCAAAATTCACATTAAAAAGTGCTTTCATATATAATCCTCCTAGTAACATTCATAAATTAATTATTCTTAAAATATAATTATTTTTATATACTTATATTCTACAGCCATATTAACAAATTTGTCCATGTGTTTTATAGAATATTTTCAGAATATTTTTCCAATTAAGCGATACCAATATTTTTATTTATCATATCTTTTAAATTAATATCAATAATAAACACTATATAATTAAAAAATATCAATCTCTAGAATTATATGCACTTAGAAAAGCAAAAAAAAACAAGGGTAAAGATATGGAAAACCACTATCTTCGCCCTTGACTAAGACCAATTATACTAATTCGATTAGTGCCATTTCGGCAGTATCTCCTCTTCTTGGTCCTTTCTTTAATATTCTTGTATATCCACCATTTCTTTCAGCATACTTTGGTGCGATATTATCAAATAGGTCACTTACTACTGTTTCATCTAAAATATAAGAAAGAGCCTGTCTTCTAGCATGAAGATCTCCTCTTTTTCCAAGAGTTATCATCTTTTCTGCCATTCTTCTAGTTTCTTTAGCTCTAGTAACTGTAGTTTCTATTCTTCCTTCTCTTAGTAAACTAGTCACAAGGTTTCTTAACATTAAGTTCCTGTGAGCAGTTTCACGTCCTAATTTACGGTAATTAGCCATCTATTTCCCTCCTTTACACGATCCTTCAATCAGAATAATATTTATATTCTATTCTTCGTTAGGTTTTAATCTAAGACCTAGTTCTTCTAATTTCTGAATAACTTCTTCTAAAGATTTCTTACCTAAGTTTCTAACTCTCATCATATCGTCTTCTGACTTATTAGATAACTCTTCAACCGTATTGATACCTGCTCTCTTAAGGCAGTTGTACGATCTCACAGATAAGTCTAATTCTTCTATAGTCATTTCAAGGACTTTTTCTTTCTTGTCCTCTTCTTTTTCTACCATTATTTCGACGTTGCCTATATGTTCTGTCAAATCAATAAATAATTTTAAATGTTCATCAAGAACCTTAGCAGCTAGAGATATTCCTTCTTGAGGATTAATACTTCCATTTGTCAAAACTTCAAGTGTTAGCTTATCGAAATCACTTCTTTGACCAACTCTTGTATTTTCAACGTGATAGCTCACCTTTTCAATTGGTGTATAAATTGAATCCACTGGTAAAACGCCTATTGGCATACTTTCTTTTTTATTTTCTTCAGCTGATACATATCCTCTACCTTTGTTGATATACAGCTCCATATTTAACTTTGAATTTTCATCTAAAGTCGCAATATGCAAGTCTTTGCTTATTATTTCAACTTCAGGTGGACATATAATGTCTGCCCCTGTAACTTCACAAGGTCCTACAGCCTGAATTTTTAAAACTTTAGGTTCTTCATCGTCTATAGTCGCTGATAGCTCTTTTAAAGATAGAATCATTTCAGTAACATCTTCCTTTACTCCTGGAACAGTAGAGAATTCATGAAGAACTCCATCTATTCTGATAGCATATACTGCTACTCCTGGAAGAGAAGATAATAAAATTCTTCTTAGCGCATTACCAACTGTAATACCAAAACCTCTTTCCAAAGGCTCTACAACAAATTTACCATATCTATAATCTTCGCTTAATTCGACAATGTCAACTTTTGGTTTTTCTATTTCTATCATGGATAAACCCTCCTATACAAATATTGATCCACCGAGGGTGAAATACCTCAAAACTATACTCTTCTTCTCTTTGGCGGTCTACAACCATTATGTGGTATTGGAGTGACGTCCTTGATCATAGTAACTTCTAGTCCAGTTGCCTGTAGAGCTCTAATCGCAGCTTCTCTACCTGAACCAGGTCCCTTTACAAATACTTCAACAGTCTTTAGGCCGTGTTCCATAGCTGCTTTAGCTGCAGTTTCGGCTGCCATTTGTGATGCAAATGGAGTAGCCTTTCTTGAACCCTTAAATCCTAGCTGACCTGAAGATGCCCATGAAATTGCATTACCATGTACATCTGTTAAAGTAACTAATGTATTATTAAAAGTAGACTGTATATGTGCATGTCCACGTTCTATATTCTTACGTTCTCTTCTTCTGACACGTTGAACAACTTTTTTCTTAGCTTTAGCCATTATTTTTCCCTCCTTTAACTACTGTATTCTACTATTATTTTTTCTTCTTACGAGATACAGTTTTTCTAGGACCTTTTCTTGTTCTAGCGTTAGTCTTAGTTTTCTGTCCTCTAAGAGGTAAGCCCTTTGCATGTCTTATTCCTCTATAGCATTTTATGTCTCTTAGTCTCTTTATGTTTAGAGCAATTCCTCTTCTTAAATCACCTTCAACAAGGTAATCGTCGTCGATTATCTTTCTTAGAGAATTTACTTCATCTTCAGAAAGATCTTTTATTCTAGCGTCAGGATTTATTCCAGCCTTAGCTAAAATTTCATTTGAAGTAGCTCTTCCTATACCATAAATATATGTTAAGCCTATTTCAGCTCTTTTTTCTCTAGGTAAGTCTACACCAGCTATTCTTGCCATATTCGCACCTCCTACGTATTACTCTACTCGTTCTATATATCGTCAGTATTCGATTAACCCTGTGTTTGCTTGTGCTTTGGGTTAACACAAATAACCATTACTTTACCTTTTCTCTTAATAACCTTACACTTTTCGCATATTGGTTTTACAGATGGTCTAACCTTCATATTAATACCTCCTCAGACTATAAATAGCCTACTTCTTACGCCAAGTAATCCTTCCTCTCGTAAGATCATAAGGGGATAGTTCAATATTGACCTTATCTCCTTCGAGAATTCTTATGAAATTCATCCTCAGCTTTCCTGAAATGTGACACAATACTTCATGTCCATTTTCTAATTTAACTTTAAACATTGCATTCGGTAAAGTTTCAGAAACTATACCTTCCAATTCAATTACATCTTTTTTGGCCATTAACTAACCAAACCTCCATTCACAAGTCAAGACTCACTTCAACTTATCCAGCTCAGCTCTTATAAAAGAATCTGTTATATTATTTCCGTTTTGCAATAACTTTTTTAATTTTTCATTTACAAAGTTGTTTATATTTAAATGTTTTATTTTTTTTAATTTCGGCTTATCGAGCTTCCTGCTTTTTCCATCAGATATCAGTACATAATTTTCATCTATTATCCGGACAATAAAAAATTTTTTACCTTTATCTCTTCCGCAAGAAGCTACGACTAGCTGTCCTACACTTAAATTGTTTGATAGCATACAACTGTCCCCCCTCTATATGGTTCGTGGAGCTGTCTACTAAATTGCCTTTCGGAACATTTTGTTATAAAAGCTTACAAAGTTACTTTCATAACATCCCTTGTCGTCTTCAAACAGGGCCAACTTTTAGTTTCCCGTGTCCTTTTGCGATGGGTGTTCTCAGCTTCAATTCATCTAAGAGCTCTCTAGGTTTTATTTAAGATAATATATTTTTTATATCTCCAAAAACCTCGTCTATATCTCTTGCACCATCAATGTTTGCTATTTTACCTTTTTCAGTATAATATTCAACTAATGGCTTTGTTTCAGAAATATAAACCTGTATTCTATTAGAAACTGTTTCTTCATTGTCATCTGGTCTTTGTGATAGTTCAGAGTTGCAAACATCACAAATTCCTTCAACTTTACTTGGATTGAATTTTATGTGATATGTAGCACCACAAGTTTTACAAATTCTTCTTCCACAAGCTCTTTCAACTAAAAGCTTAGGGTCTACTTCTATATTTATAACTCTATCTAATTCAATTCCCTTTTCACTCAAGAACTTATCCAAGTATTCTGCTTGAAATAAATTTCTTGGAAACCCGTCTAGCATAAAACCACTTTCGCAGTCTTTTTCAGATAATCTAGATGCTACTAAGTCACAAGTAAGTTCATCTGGAACCAGATTACCTTGATCCATATATTCTTTAGCTTTTCTACCAAGCTCAGTTCCCTCTTTAATATTCTTTCTGAATATATCTCCAGTAGAAATATGAGGTATATTATAGTTCTTTACTATGTTAGCAGCCTGAGTACCCTTGCCTGCACCCGGAGGCCCAAGTAATATTATCTTCATATCCATCATCTCCATAATTATTTTAGGAAACCTTGATAATTTTTCATTACAAGATTTGACTCCAATTGTCTCTTAAGTTCTAATGCAACACCGACTATAATTAGAAGTGATGTACCACCTAAGTTCATTGGTATGTGCATGTAATGAGTAACTAGCGCTGGTACCATAGCTATAATACCCAAGAATGCAGCTCCTACTATAGTCAATTTTGATAAAATACCATTTAGGTAGCTTTCAGTTGGAGCACCTGGTCTAATTCCAGGGATAAATCCTCCACTGTTTTTCATATTTTTTGAAATGTCTTCAGTGTTAAAAGATATTGTGTTATAAAAATATGAAAATAAGATGATCAATAGTACTTCAATTCCTCTATATGTCCAGAAACCACTATTAGTATTAAGGTTAAAGAAGGCATTTACTGCCGCCTGAGCCTTAGGACCACCAAGTAATGCTATTGTCTGTGGAAGTGCAAGTATTGAACTAGCAAAGATTATTGGCATAACTCCCGACTGGTTAACCTTCATCGGTATATGCGAGCTATCTCCACCATACATCTTTCTTCCAACAACACGTTTTGCATATTGTACTGGTATTTTTCTAGTAGATTCTGTTATAAATGTAACTCCTGTTATTGTCAGTAAAACTACAACTATCAAAGCTGCTATAGCTGGCCAATGAATAGCTCCTAAAGTCAACTTTTCTGATATTGCTATTATATCTACTGGCAATCTAGAAATAATCCCTACGAATATTAGAATTGAACTTCCATTTCCTAAACCTTTTTCTGTTATTCTATCACCCATCCACATTACCATCATACTTGAAGCAACAAGTGTAATAATAACAGTAAATATAAAGAATGGACTATCTATTTTTAATGCACTTCTAACTATTCCAAGTGTTATACCAACGGCTTGTACAGTAGCTAGAACAAGAGTTGTAGCTCTAGTGTATTTACTGATTTTTTTCTGACCTTCTTCTCCTGATTTTTGAAGTTCTTTCAAACTTTCAAAACCAGCAGTTAAAAGCTGAATTATAATCGATGCAGTAATATACGGGCTAATCCCTAGCGCAAAAATTGTAAAGTTACTAAATGCTCCCCCTGAGAACATATTGTAAAGTCCCAATAATGAGTTCTCTTCTACCATGTTTTTGATTATAGATGTGTCAATTCCAGGAACTGGTATTGTCGTACCTATTCTAAAAACAATTATCATAAAAAGAGTAAAAATTATTTTTTTTCTAATATCCTTTATATTAAGAGCTTCCTTGATTTTCTTAATCAATATTAATCACCTCTCTCCATTATAAAGTGACTAAACTTCTTCTACAGTTCCACCTGCGTTTGCAATCTTTTCTCTTGCTGAAGAAGTAAACTTTGCAGCTTGAACTGTTAAAGACTTGTCTAATTTACCATTTCCAAGAATCTTTAATCCATCTTTTTCAATCTTAGAAATAACTTTTGTCTCCTTTAAAAGTTCAGCGTTTATTACTGTTCCAGCTTCAAATCTGTTAAGTGTTTCAACATTAACTTCAGAATAAACTTTTCTAAATATATTAGTGAAACCTCTCTTAGGTAATCTTCTTGCAAGTGGCATCTGTCCACCTTCAAAACCTATTCTTACTCCACCGCCAGATCTTGACCACTGACCTTTCTGTCCACGACCAGATGTCTTACCCTGACCAGTTGCAGTACCTCTACCTAATCTTCTTTTAGCCTTTACAGCACCCTTGGCAGGTTTTAACTCATGTAACTTCATTCTGTCGCACCTCCTTCACTTTCTAAATCTATTATTCTGCTATCTCAGTTACTTTTACAAGGTGACTAACCTTATTAATCATTCCTCTTATCTGAGCGTTATCTTCTTTAACTACTACTGATTCTCTTTTCTTTAGACCAAGAGCTTCAATGTTTTTTCTCTGCTTAGGAGTAGTTCCTATAACGCTTCTAACTAACTTTATCTGTATTTTAGACATTTGAAACCTCCTGTTGTTATCCTAGTAGTTCTTCTACTTTCTTTCCTCTTAATCTTGCAATTGATTCTACAGTCTTAAGGTTCTTTAATCCTTCCATAGTTGCGTTAACCATGTTTCTTGGATTGTTTGTACCTGTAGACTTCGCTCTAACGTCCATTACTCCTGCTAATTCAAGTACGGCTCTGACAGGTCCACCTGCAAGTACTCCTGTACCCTTCTTAGCTGGCATAATAAGTATTTTTCCTGCTCCAAAGTGTCCAACTATCTTATGTGGTATAGTTGTTCCAACTCTTGGTACAGTTATTAAATTCTTCTTTGCATCTTCAATTGCCTTCTTTATAGCATCTGGAACTTCCATTGCTTTACCAGATCCTATACCAACGTGTCCGTTGTTATCGCCAACTACTACTAAAGCTGCGAATCTAAAGTTTCTACCACCTTTAACAACCTTAGTAACACGTCTTACTTCAATAACTCTCTCTTCTAAATCGAATTGAGTTGCATCTATAGGTTTACTACGTAGCATATTTTTCCTCCTTAATTCTATTAGAATTTAAGACCAGCTTCTCTTGCACCTTCAGCTAGTTCTACAATTCTTCCGTGATATATATATCCACCTCTGTCAAATACAACTTCTGTTATACCTTTTTCAGCGGCTTTCTTAGCTACCAATTCTCCGACCTTTTTAGCAGCTTCTTTATTTCCTGTGTTTGATACAGCACCCTTAACAGCATCATCTAGTGATGAAGCAGCAACAAGTGTTACTCTGTTAGTATCATCTATAATCTGAGCATATATATTGTTAGCACTTCTGAAGACACTTAGTCTTGGTCTTTCAGGAGTTCCTGAAATTTTCTTTCTAACTCTTTTGTGTCTAGCAAGTCTATTTGCGTTTCTATCTACTTTTTTAAACAAAGTACTCACTCCTTTCGTTAATTATTACTTCTTACCAGTCTTACCTTCCTTACGTATGATAACTTCGTCAACATACTTGATACCCTTACCTTTGTATGGTTCTGGTTTTCTCCAAGCTCTTATCTTAGCTGCGTAATTTCCAACTATTTGCTTGTCTATACCTTTTACTATTACTTCTAACTGGTTTGGAACTTCAGTAGTAATTCCTTCTGGATCTTCCATTTCAACTGGATGTGAGAAACCTAAGTTCATAACAAGCTTATTTCCTTGCTTTGCTGCTCTAAATCCAACACCCTTAATTTCAAGTTTCTTTTCGAAACCTTCAGAAGTACCAACTACCATGTTGTTCAAAAGAGTTCTTGTAAGACCGTGAAGACTTCTATGCTTTTTATTATCAGTTGGTCTTTCAACTATAATAGTGTTGTCTTCTTTTTTTATGATTATTTCATTGTTAAATTCTGTTGTTAAAGTTCCCTTTGGCCCCTTTACTGTTACTTCATTGTTTTCTCCAATTGTAACTTCTACGCCTGCTGGAACATTAATTGGCTTTAAACCTATTCTTGACATCTTTGCACCTCCTTACGTTAAAGAAATCTTACCATACGTAGCAGATTACTTCTCCACCTACGTTTATATTTCTTGCCTGCTTATCAGTTAATATACCATGTGATGTTGATATAATAGCTATACCTAACCCGTTTAATACTTTTGGTACATCTTCTGCTGCTGCATATATTCTCATTCCAGGCTTAGATATTCTCTTTAGTCCAGATATTACTCTTTCACCTTCCTGAGTATATTTAAGCTGTGTTCTAATTATTCCCTGTTTTCCATCTTCTATTACATCATAACCTCTAATAAATCCTTCTTCAAGAAGTATTCTAGCTAGTTCTTTTTTTATGTTAGAAGCAGGAACATCAACAGTGTCATGCTTAACAGTATTAGCGTTTCTTATTCTTGTAAGCATATCTGCGATTGGATCTGTCATTGTCATAATAAAACCCTCCTTCCTAATTTATCTATCTTACCAACTTGATTTTCTTACACCAGGTATCTGTCCCTTGTATGCTAATTCTCTAAAACATATACGGCATATACCGAAGTCTTTTAGAACTGAATGTGGTCTACCACATATTGAGCATCTAGTGTATTCTCTAGTTTTGTATTTTTGCTTCTTCTGTTGCTTAACAATCATTGCTTTTCTAGCCACGTGAATCCCTCCTTTACCTACTTAGAAAATGGCATTCCTAATAATTTTATTAGTTCACGAGCTTCTTCGTCAGTCTTAGCACTTGTTACGAAGATAATGTCCATTCCTCTAACCTTGTCAACTTTATCATATTCAATTTCTGGGAATATAAGTTGTTCCTTTATTCCTAAAGCGTAGTTACCTCTTCCGTCAAATGAGTCTGGATTAACACCTCTAAAGTCTCTTACTCTTGGTAAAGAAACTGATACCAACTTATCAACGAAGTAGAACATCTTGTCACCTCTTAGTGTAACCTTTGTTCCTATAGCCATTCCTTCTCTAAGTTTGAAGTTCGCAACTGATTTTCTTGCCTTAGTTACGACTGGTCTCTGTCCAGAAATCATTTCTAGTTCTTCTACTGCTTTTTCAAGACTCTTTACATTGTCTTTAGATTCACCAATACCCATATTAATTACTATCTTTTCAAGCTTAGGTATTTCCATTACATTTTTATATCCGAACTTCTCCATCAATGCTGGAGCAACTTCCTTATTGTATTTTTCTATTAATCTTGAAGTCATTGTGTTCCCTCCTTTCGCATCTATTTATTATAATTCTTTTCCGCTCTTTGCAGATACTCTTACTTTCTTTCCGTCTCTAACTTCATATCTAACTCTTACACCCTTATCTGCTTCTGCATCAAATGGCATAACATTTGAGATGTGTATAGGAGCTTCTTTAGTTGTTATTCCACCCTGTGGACTAGTCGCAGATGGCTTGTTGTGCTTAGTTACTATATTCACACCTTCAACAACTACTTTGTCATTTTTAGGATCTACATTTAGTACTAGTCCCTTTTTGCCTTTATCTTTACCTGCTATAACTACTACAGTGTCATTTTTCTTTACACGCATCATTGATCTATTGCACCTCCTCTATTTATAGTACTTCTGGAGCTAGAGATACTATTTTCATATAATCATAATCTCTTAACTCTCTCGCAACAGGTCCAAATATACGAGTACCTACCGGTGTCTTGTCATCCTTTATAATAACTGCAGCATTTTCATCAAATGAAATATAGCTACCATCGTTACGTCTCATTCCCTGCTTTGTTCTAACTACAACAGCTTTTACTATTTTACCTTTTTTTACAACTCCGCCTGGTGTTGCACTTTTTACTGTTGCAACTATTACGTCACCTACATTGGCGTACTTTCTCTTGTTTCCGCCTAGAACACGTATACACAAAATTTCTCTAGCACCTGAGTTATCAGCTACTTTTAAACGTGATTCCTGCTGTATCATCGCAATTCCTCCTTCTTCTTAGAACTATTTTACCTTTTCTATTACTTCAACAATTCTAAATCTCTTATCCTTAGATAAAGGTCTAGTTTCCATTATTCTTACTCTGTCTCCAGCGTTACATATATTCATCTCATCATGAGCTTTGTATTTCTTTGTTCTTTTAACACGCTTATTGTAAAGTGGATGTTTAACGAAATCTTCACAAGCTACTACTACAGTCTTGTCCATCTTATCACTTACAACACGGCCTATTCTAACTTTTCTTCTGTTTCTTTCCATGTCTATAAAGCCTCCTTCTTCCAATATTAAGCTCTAGCTTCGTTTAACTTTCTTTCTGCAAGAACAGTCTTAACTTTAGCTATGTTTCTTCTTACAGCCTTTATTCTAGCTGTATTCTGTAACTGACCAGTAGCTAATTGGAATCTTAAGCTAAATAATTCACTTTTGAACTCGTCTAATTTCGATAATAATTCTTCACCTGATAGATTTCTTAATTCTTTAGCTTTCATCCTATTCACCTACCTTCTCTAAATCTTCTTTCTTAACAAACTTACACTTGATTGGAAGTTTGTTTGCGGCAAGTCTCATTGCTTCTCTAGCCTTGCTTTCTGAAACACCAGCTAGTTCAAACATTACTCTACCTGGCTTTACTACTGCTACCCAATATTCTGGAGATCCCTTACCAGCACCCATACGAGTTTCTGCAGGCTTTCTAGTTATTGGTTTGTGTGGGAAGATCTTTATCCATACCTTACCACCTCTTTTAATATATCTTGTCATCGCAATTCTGGCTGCTTCTATCTGGTTAGAAGTAATCCAAGTTGGTTCTAAAGCAACTAGTCCGAACTCTCCATAAGTTACTTTGTTCCCTTTGGTTGCTCTACCAGCTAAGCTTCCTCTATGAACTCTACGACGCTTTACTCTCTTTGGCATTAACATGAGCTATTTCCTCCTTCCGAACTAATTGTCCTACTTTGCATCCCTTTTTGGAGCTCTAGGACCTCTGTTATTGTTGTTTCTTCTATCGTTATTTCTATTTCCTCTTCTATCGTTTCCTCTAGTGTTTCTTCTGTTATCTCTAGCGTTTTTTCTTTCCGCTTTCTTTTCTTCTCTTTCAGTTGATAGGTTTCTACCTGGAAGTATTTCACCGTTGCATACCCAAACCTTGATACCTATTTTTCCATAAGTAGTGTTTGCTTCTGCAAATCCATACTCGATATCAGATCTTAATGTATGAAGAGGCACATTTCCTTCACTATATCCTTCTGTTCTAGCCATTTCCGCTCCACCTAATCTACCAGATGAGCTTACTTTTATACCCTTAGCTCCTGACTTCATAGCTCTTTGAACAGCTTGCTTCATAGCTCTTCTGAATGCGATTCTTCTTTCGATTGCCTGAGCTATATTTTCAGCAACTAACTGAGCTTCTTTGTCTATGTTTCTTACTTCAACTATGTTAAGTATAACAACTTTTCCAGTCATCTTTTCTAACTTAGCTTTTAGAGCTTCGATTCCAGCTCCTCCCTTACCTATTACAACGCCTGGCTTTGCAACATGTAAGTCCATTTTTACTTTGTTAGCTGATCTTTCTATCTCTATCTTAGCTAGTCCTGAAGAATGTAATGCTTTCTTTAAATATTCTCTCAGAACGTAGTCTTCTTTTATGAACTCACCAAATTCTTTTCTATCATTAGCGAACCATCTTGAGTCCCAATCTTTAATTACACCAACTCTTAAGCCGTGTGGATTTACCTTCTGACCCATTTGTGTCCCTCCTTCTTATTAATTTTCTCTTTCCTTTATAACAACCTCGATATGAGATGTTCTTTTTCTTATTGTTGTTGCTCTACCCTGTGCTCTAGGTCTGAATCTCTTCATTGTAGGACCCTGGTTAGCAACTATAGATGCTATATAAAGTTTATCTGCATCCATTTCATGGTTATTTTCAGCGTTTGCAGCGGCAGACTTTACAACCTTAGATATTATTTCTGATGCTTGTCTAGGTGTAAACTTTAATATTGCCATTGCTTCGTTAACGTTTTTTCCTCTAACTAGGTCGCATACCTGTCCAGCTTTTCTAGCAGATACACGTACAAATTTAGCTGTAGCTTTTGCTTCCATTGATATTCCTCCTTTCACCTTCAATTAATTACTTTCTTTTTGAAGATTTTTCGTCATCCTTGTGACCTCTAAAAGTTCTTGTTGAAACGAATTCTCCTAATTTATGTCCAACCATATCTTCTGTAATATATACAGGTATATGTCTTCTTCCATCATGAACAGCTATAGTATGCTCTACAAACTGTGGGAATATTGTTGAAGTTCTTGACCAAGTCTTTATAACTTCTTTACTTCCACTAGCATTCATAGCTTCGATCTTCTTTAGTAATCCTGCATGGACAAAAGGTCCTTTTTTTGTTGATCTTGACATTATTAGTCCTCCTTCCTGAGTAAAATAAATCTATTACTTAGTTCTTCTAGATACTATTAACTTACCTGAAGCTTTTTTCTTCTTTCTAGTCTTATATCCAAGAGCTGGTTTACCCCATGGAGTAACTGGTGATGGTCTACCTATTGGAGTTCTACCTTCACCACCACCGTGTGGATGGTCATTAGGGTTCATTACAGAACCTCTTACTGTAGGTCTAATTCCCATATGTCTTTTTCTACCAGCTTTACCTATTACTACATTTCCATATTCTGCATTTCCAACATGTCCTATAGTAGCTCTACATCTTATATTTACATATCTCATTTCTCCAGAAGGTAATCTAAGAAGTGCTTTTGTACCTTCCTTTGCCATTAACTGAGCAGAAACACCAGCAGTTCTTACTAGCTGTCCACCTTTTCCGGCTTTTAATTCGATATTATGAACATGAGTACCTACTGGCATGTCCTTTAATTCTAAACAGTTACCTGGCTTAATGTCAGCACCTACTCCTGAAAGTAAAGTATCTCCTACTTTAATTCCTAGTGGAGCTAGTATGTATCTCTTTTCACCATCTGCATAGTGTAGAAGAGCTATATTAGCAGTTCTGTTTGGATCGTATTCTATTGTGGCAACTTTTGCAGGTATACCATCTTTGTTTCTCTTGAAATCTATTAATCTATATTTTCTCTTGTTTCCGCCACCTTTATGACGAACAGTTATCTTACCATGAACATTTCTACCAGCGTTCTTCTTAAGACTAACTAGTAGTGACTTTTCCGGCTGATCGCATGTTATTTCATCTGACTTTAAAACTGTCATTTGTCTTAAGGCAGGAGAAGTTGGTTTAAACTTTTTAATAGCCATTTTTTTTACCCTCCTTAATTCGAATTACATTCCTGTGAAGAATTCAATATCCTTACTTTCAGCAGTAAGTTTTACTACAGCTTTCTTGAAGCTTGCAGTTTTTCCTGAAGTTCTTCCCATTCTCTTCATTTTTCCATCGTAGTTTAAAGTATTTACAGTATCTACATCTACTTCAAATATTTTTTCTACTGCTTTTTTTATTTCAGTCTTGTTTGCATCTTTAGCAACAACAAAAGTGTATTTCTTATTTCCCATTTCAGCCATTGACTGTTCAGTAACGACTGGCTTTATGATTATATCATGTGGATTTGTCATTACGCGTACACCTCCTCCACTTTCTTAACTGCGTCTGTAGTTATAATGAATGAGTCACAGTTTAATATGTCGTAAACATTTAGTGTGTTTACATGACAAACATTAGCACCATCTATATTTCTTACTGACTTTACTACGTTTTCGTCATTGTCTGCAGTTACAACTAAAGTTTTCTTTGCTGCTTCTACATTCTTAAACATATTTACTATTTCTTTTGTCTTAGGAGCTTCGAAACTTAGTGCATCTAGTACTATTATTTCGTTGTCCTGAACTTTTGAAGATAAAGCAGATTTCATAGCTAATCTTCTAACCTTCTTAGGTAATGAGTAGCTGTAATCTCTTGGCTTTGGTGCGAATGCAACTCCACCGCCTACCCATTGTACTGATCTTATAGAACCTTGTCTAGCTCTACCTGTACCCTTTTGTCTCCATGGCTTTCTACCACCACCTCTAACTTCAGCTCTTGTCTTAGCTGACTGAGTACCTTGTCTTTTGTTAGCTAACTGGCACTTTACTGCTTCGTAAAGAACATGTTCGTTAACTTCTATATTAAATACTGAATCGTTTAATTCAATTTCACCTACATTTTGGCCTGATACGTTTAATACATTAATCTTTGGCATTTGTTAATCCTCCTTTCCTCTAATGTTTACTTAGAACCCTTAATAGCTGATTTTACAGTTACTACAGTTCCCTTAGCTCCAGGAATTGCTCCCTTTACTAGTAAAAGATTCTTTTCAGCGTCTACTTTTACTACTTCAAGATTTTGAATAGTAATCTTTACGCTACCCATGTGTCCAGCAAGTTTCTTGTTTTTGAAAACTCTACCTGGAGAAGCACAAGCTGACATAGCACCTGGTCTTCTGTGGTATCTAGAACCGTGAGTTTCTGGACCTCTACTCTGTCCATGTCTCTTTATTGCACCCTGGAATCCCTTACCTTTTGATATTCCAGTTACATCTATCTTGTCGCCTTCTGAGAATAAATCAGCTTTTATTTCCTGACCTATTTCATAAGAATCTACTGAATCAACTCTGAATTCCTTAAGCTTTCTCTTAAGTACACCAGACTTTGCTAAGTGACCCTTCTTTGGCTTATTTAATGCTTTTTCTTTTACATCATCGAAACCTATCTGGATAGCTTCATATCCATCATTTTCTAATGTCTTAATCTGTGTAACAACTACAGGACCAGCTTCTACAACAGTTACTGGAACTACAGAACCTTCTGCAGTAAATACCTGAGTCATTCCTATTTTCTTTCCTAGAATCCCTTTCATTTTTACCTCCTATTTTCTTACAGCGGATTGCCTAAATCAGACAATCATTCTAAGATATTACTATCTTAGGCGGTCTATAATTTGATTTCTATATCTACACCTGCTGGCAAGTCAAGTTTCATTAATGAATCGACTGTCTTTGGTGTTGGACTAGCAATATCTATAAGTCTCTTGTGAGTTCTTATTTCAAACTGTTCTCTAGAGTCTTTGTACTTATGTACGGCTCTAAGTATAGTTACAACCTTCTTCTCTGTTGGAAGAGGAATTGGACCTGATACCTGAGAACCTGCTTTTTTAGCAGTGTCAACTATCTTGCTAGCTGAGTAATCTAATAACTTATGATCATATGATTTTAATCTTATTCTTATCTTTTCATTCTTAGCCATTTTTGTCCCTCCTTTTGAATTTTATTTACCTGGCCAGATAAATCAAACACCGATACACTGTTCCGGGTGTTTCGTAACTTCTTAATCGATTTTTGCTTTATCCACCCAAAACTTGTCCACTTTCATGAACATACTAGAATATTTTACCAAACTTATTCTTGTTTTGCAAGCTTTTTTGAACTTTTTTTTATCTTTTTTTAATATCTTCTATATTATATATTTAATTGAATAAATTTTATCCATCTCCATGTTGCCTTGAATTACAGCAACATATCTATTATTCCCTATTACTAGCATCTTAATCTTATAATAATTAATTTAATTATTTTTTATAAAATAGAAAAAACTGCTTAACAGCAGTCTTTTCTATTTATTATTTATATTTTATTTTTTTCTTTATATAATAACTTCTATGTAGTCGCTCCTGAAAGTTTATCTTCTTTTATTACCTTACTAGTCGGCATTTCTCTTTCATAATCCCATGGATCTTTTCTTATCAATCCATCAGAGAAAGGTATATAAATAGAAATAATCGCTGATATAGCTAGTAAAAATAAGAACCATGCATTTGGTACAATCTCTAGTGGAGAAACCTTCCCAGATGCAAAACTGGTTAGTATAAGCATTTGAGCACCATAAGGTATCAACCCTTGGAATATAGTTGAGAATGTACTAAGAAGGGCAGCTCCTTTTCTAGGATCAAGCTTGTACTTATAACATATCTTTTTCGCCATACCACCATTTATTATTATCGCAACAGTGTTATTTGCTATGGCAACATCTGTTACAGATACTAAAGCCGATACCCCCAATCCAGCAGATTTTTCTCCTTTGATTAAGTTTTTCACTTTAGACAACATATAAGAAATTCCACCAGCACTGCTTACCATTTCAGCAAGCCCGCCAGTTAATAATGATAATAAGAATATATCTGTCATATCAGTAAATCCTGAATATGTTGTTTTTAATAATTCTATTGTAGTAAAATCTCCATAGAATAGTCCAATCGCTCCAGCAAGAACTACACCACCTACTAAAACTATAAACACATTTAATCCCATTAAAGCAGTTATTAGCACTACTATGTAAGGAAGTATTTTTACTATATTATAATCATTAGCAGCTTCTGTTACTCCTACTAACGCTTCTGGTCTACCAAATATCATTAATAATATTATTGTTATAGCTGCAGGAAATATTGTCAGCCATAAATTCAATTTGAATTTATCCTTCATTTCACAGCCAAGACTTCTTGTAGAAGCTATAGTTGTATCAGATATTATGGATAAATTATCACCTAGCATAATTCCTCCAAGTACACAACCTAACATCATACCCATCGGTATTCCAGTTTTATCCGCTACCGCAACTGCTATAGGACCAACAGCCGCCGCACTACCTACTGAAGTACCTGTTGCCGTAGAAATAAACGCAGATACTATAAATACACCTGCTGCCATATATTCCATAGGAATGTAAGTAAGACCTAAATTAACAGTCGAGTCTATACCTCCCATTTCTTTACACACAGCTGTAAAAGCACCAGCAAGCAAATATATAATACACATCATCAGTATATTAGAATCTCCACAGCCCTTTAAAAAAGTATTTAGCTTATCTTCAAACTTACCTTTAAAGATTAAAAATGCTGCTATAACGCCTAGCACTACTGCAAGAGGTGCTGGGAATTGATAGAAAGCCATCTCTACTCCTTTGAGTTCGAATATTATACCACTTCCTAGGTATACTCCAACGAATATCAAAAATGGTATAAGAGCTTTCCCATTAGGCATCACATCTTGTGCTTGCTCATTATGTTCACTTGAACTCATATCTTTATCCACTTGTATTTCTTTTTCGCTCATACTATTCTTTCCCCATCTTATAAGTTGTTTAGTGATTTGTTTAAATCTGCTATTATATCATCAGCAGTTTCTAAACCTACAGAAAGTCTTACAAGACCATCAGAAATTCCTGATTCTTCTCTTTCTTCTTTAGTGTAAGGAGAGTGAGTCATTGATGCTGGATGCTCTATAAGAGTTTCTGCATCTCCTAAGCTTACTGCTAACTTTATTATTTCTAAAGAGTTTAATAGTTTTTTACCTTCTTCAATTCCACCCTTTAATTCAAATGCTATTATTCCACCTGATAAGCTCATTTGGCTCTCTGCTAGTTCTTTTTGTTCAAAGCTATCTAGACCTGGGTAATAAACTTTTTCTATCTTATCATGTGCTTCTAAAAATTCAGCAACTTTCATTGCATTTGCACAGTGTCTTTCCATTCTAAGTTCTAATGTTTTTAGACCTCTTGCTACTAAGAAAGCATCAAAAGGACTAAGAACAGCTCCTGTCATATCCTTAACTCCGAATAATCTTACATTAGTTATAAATTCTGTTGTTCCCAATACAAATCCTGCGATTACATCTCCATGACCGTTTAAGTATTTTGTAGCAGAATGTAATACCACGTCTGCACCTAATTCAATTGGTCTTTGAATATATGGTGTTGCAAATGTATTGTCAACAAATACTAAACAATTCTCAACAGAATGTGCTATTTCAGATATTTTTTTAATATCAGATATCTTTAATGTTGGGTTTGCTGGAGTTTCTAAATATACTACTCTAGTATTTTCTTTAATAGCTTTTTTAACGTTTTCAGGATTTGTTATATCTACAAAATCAACTTCTACTCCAAAGTTTTTAATTCCATGATTTAATAATGCAAAAGTACACCCATAAAGCGTATCTGATGCTACAACATGATCTCCTGCTTTCAAAGCTGTCCAAAGAGCAGATGATATAGCTCCCATTCCTGATCCAGTAGACATACAAGCTTCTGCACCTTCTAATATTGCCATTTTTTCTTCTAATGCTGTATTTGAAGGGTTTCCTAATCTACTGTATATATATCCGCCTTCTTCTAATGCAAATCTTCTTCCACCTTGCTCAGCTGAATCAAATATATAAGTTGACGTTGCATATATAGGAGTAGATAGTGCTCCTGAATTAAGATCTTTTGTGTAACCTCCATGAATAGCTTTTGTTGCAAATCCTAGTGTTTCTAGTTCTTTTCTCTGCATTTTTAAAATCCCCCTAAGTTTAATTAATGTTTATAGTTCTCTCGAATTTGAGATACGCTATATATATCGCAACTTCAATGCCAACTTTTTAATTTTTAAGTTATTTCTTGATAAAATATATGTATTTTATTTATATTTACCAAAATATCTGTTTTTTACTTACTTTTTTCTCTTTTTTAGTTAATATGTATTTGTTTTTTCTATGCTTAATTATAGGTGTATTGACTTTATCTTTACACTTTGTTAGAAAACATATACAGTGGTTAATTTTATTTACATATGGGGTTTTATTTTTATTTTCCGGTTTATTTTATTTACATTATTCCTTATTTACTTTATTTTGGTTTATTTATGAACCATTCATCATTTTAATACTTTATTTTATACTTTATGCATTTATTTATAAGAGTAGTGTGCGACATCCCCAATCTAGCAGCTGACTTCCTTACACTTTCTCTTCGTTCTCTCATTTCAGTTAATATTATCTGTTTTTCTAATTCTTCTACAATTTTTTTCAGTGATGAGTTTTTTTCTCTATCATATTCTACTACGTAGCATTTTTGCTTTTCTTTTTTCATATCATTTATGTCTTCGTATTCTTCTTCGTTATAATAAAAATCTTTTTTCATCATTGAATTAGAATCTTCTATTGTGTTGCTTGTTAATATTTTTCCTTCACATAAATTCATAGTTCTTTCAACTATATTTTTCAGTTCTCTTACATTTCCTTTATAACTCAGCTCCATTAATTTTTTTATATAATTATCGCTATATCCTTCTATATTTTTATTAACGTTATTGCTAAGTTCAGAAATAAAATTATCCACTAGCATCGGTATATCTTCTTTTCTTTTGTCTAAAGGAGGGATTAATATAGATAAAACATTTAATCTATAATATAAATCTTCTCTAAATTTTTTTTCTTTCACAAGAGTTTCTAAATCTTTATTTGTGGCACATATTATTCTAACGTCAACATTTTCTTCTACGCTAGATCCAACTCTTCTCAACTTCTTTTCCTGTAAAACTCTTAGTAACTTTGCTTGAGTTAATAATCCTAACTCTCCCACTTCATCTAAAAACAGCGTCCCTGTATCTGCCTCCAAAAATAATCCTTTTTTGTCGCATGTAGCTCCGGTAAACGCACCTTTTTTATATCCAAATAATTCACTTTCAATTAAATCACTAGGCAAAGCCGCGCAGTTCACTGATATAAAGGGCTTTTCATGTCTATTGCTATTAAAAACTATTTCTTTAGCCAGCACCTCTTTTCCTGTACCGCTTTCCCCTAGTATCAATACATTTGAATTACTTTCAGACGCTATATTTATAAATTTTTTTATTTTACTAGCTATTAAGCTTTTTCCTATAAATCTCTTTTGAACTTTTCCCTCATGAAAATTTTTGGATACTTTTGCAAAATTATCCTGCCCGAAAAATAATAGCATTACACCGAATATATCGCCTTCATTATTGTATAATTTTTTAGCACTAATCACTACTTTTATCTCTTTATTCGGTGTTTTTAAATTAAATTCTCTATATTCAAAGTCTTCTTCTTCGCTTAGCAAAGTTTCTACTATGTCATTAACAACCCCTAAATTTATTAATTTTTTATCTATAAGATCTTCTTTTTTTAACCCAAAAATTTCCTCACACAATTTGTTGCATGTTTGGACTTTCATGTCAGATCCCACTGACATAACTCCTGCATTAATCGAATCCATTATTAGGGATAGATTTTTTTCATTTTTTTCAGAGTCCATCCACTCTATCTTTTTAACTTCTTTTACGCCATCTATTCTTTTTAATACTTTCATTAAATTTTCATCATTTATTTTTTTTATTTTTATAGTTACTTCTTTGCTGTTTACTTCTACGGTTTTTAAATCTATATTTAACTTGTATATAGAGTTTAATATTTCAGCTGATATACCAGTCCTATCTTCTGTTAATATTTTATATCTAGCGAGTTTGTCCATTTGTACCTCCAAAATATGAATATTATCAGTTAGCTTTCAGTTCATAATTCATATAGTTTAATCTAAAAAAGACCGCAATAAGCGGTCTTTTAAATTAAATAGTTTTATCTCTTTTATAGTATCTATATTTATAAGATTATTCTATTATAGAAGCAACTACTCCAGAAGCAACTGTTCTTCCACCTTCTCTGATGGCGAATCTTAATCCTTCTTCAACTGCTATTGAGTTGATTAGGTCT
>NZ_OERU01000001.1 GCF_900240845.1 Peptostreptococcus faecalis | reverse complement strand
TATTTAATCTATCTTGTATATTCTTTGCAACTGAATCTGTGCTACCACCGATTACTATATTGCTTAGCTTCCAGTCTTTTATTACATTTTCAGTTGTAGTTGTAAGCTTGTTAGGATTTGTGATTAATATAGGGACTCTCTTTTGAGTCGCAAGAGCTGATATTGTAATTACGTCAGGGAAGTTAGTTCCATCAACTAGCATTGCTCCATCAGTCTTTCCAGTAAGTGCTCTTACCTCTTTACCTATTTCTCTTGCAGTTCCATATCTATCTGATCCAGCGTATCTTATCACGTTGAAATCTTTTAGCTGATCTACAACTTTTTGAGATACAGAATCTGGTCCTCCTGATATAATTACATCACCTATTCCACGTCTTTTTAGTTCGTTAAAAGTTTCTGTAGTAATGTCGTTTGTATCTGTTAGAAGTATTGGACAATCTCTTTCGCTTGCAAGCACTGTAGCTGTCAATACGTCAGTATACTTCTTGCCGCTTGCAAGTACTGCAGTTGCTCTTTTAGTTGGAGGGTTGATTGTTCCTCCTCCGCCTCCACCACCTGGAGGTGTAACTGGAACGTCATTCTTTTTCCATTTTGCGTATAGAGTTGTGTTAGAGTTTATTGCTGTATTGAAGTCGAATTTATCCTTGCCATTTTTATCTAGATACCAACCTTCAAATGTATATCCTTCTCTAGATATCTTTTCTTCCGCTACTTTTTCACCCTTTGATATTTCAACTACTTTTTTATTTGTGCTGTTATCTGTGAATTTTCCGCCTTCTGGTTCAAATGTTACAGCTATCAGTTCCTTATTGCTTAAAAAAGAAATATCATAATTGTTATATGCAATATTTTTACCTAATTGTGCAGGATTTGATAGAGATTTAGTATTTAATATGTTTTTAGTGTAAATGCCGTATGTAAGCGGATATTCTTTTTCATCTAAAACATAAAATCCATTGCCAGCCACGTTATTAGAAAATGATGTATCAGTAATCTTTAATGGATTGTAGTATCCGTCTGCATATTCATCACTAATTATATCCATACTTTTATCTCTTTTAAATACAGCAATAGCTCCACCATTAGTTCCAGCATAGTTGCCATCAAAAATAGAATTTATTATCTCTGTATCCACAACAGTATCAATAGCTCCTCCGTGACCATCGTTTTTGAATTCTCCGTTTTCAGCAGTATATGAAGTATATGCTTTATTTCTTATAAATGAAGAGTCTTTAATCAATACATTAGAATTTTTAGCTACCATTATAGAAAAAGCACCACCAAATGAGCTTTTTCCCATACTTGTTTGCCATTTATCAATAAAAGCTTCATTTTCTTCAAATAAAGTTTTATTAATATTTATATTAGAATAAAAAGATCTCTCTATATATATTCCTCCACCATATTGAGAAGTGTTTTTAATAAATTTATTATTGTTTAATTCAAGTTTTACTTCGTCGCTATATCTAATTATTATAGCACCGCCACTTGCAAAGTCTTTGGCAGAGTTTTCGATAAAATTGGTATCATTTAAAACAATATTCAGAGGGCTTTTATCAATATATAATGCTCCACCCATTGATCCAGAAGATCCTAGTGCAGTATTTTTTTCAAATGTAACTTCATTCATTTTTAAATTTACTTTGTTACTGGAATTTGTAAATGCAAGAGCACCACCGTATTTAGCTGAATTTTCTTTAAATGCTGTCTTAAATATATTGACATTTCCAGTGAAGTTATTAAAGTATACTGCACCTCCGTAAAAGTTACTTGCTAAATTATTTTTAAATTCAGAGTCAACTATATTTAATTCACATTCTCCATCTATTTCAATTGCACCATAGTATCCACCTCTTGAATTTACTACTGAAGAATTTTTTATACTCAAATTTTGACCATTTGGTATTCGAACTGCTCCATTAATGTTGTTTCCATCTAAAACAATATTATTAAACGTTGCTGTGTTAAGTGTACTACCTTCTACAGTAAACATAGTTTCACCATTTTCTAGCTTTCCAGTGAGAACAACTTTATTTTCTTTTCCTCCAGATATTATGACCGATTCAGTTATTTCTATTGGTTCAGTAATCTCTATATCGTTCATTATAACTATCTCATCATAGGACTCGCTTTCTATAGCATCCTTTAAATCTTCAAAATTAGAAACTTCAATTTTGTTAAGATTATCAGACTTTAAGATAGGTGTACTATCGGAAGTAGAATTTGCATAGATGTTATCATTCCCAAAATAAAATACCATAGAAAAAAGTAATACAGATAAATAAAATATTCTTTTCATTTTAACCTCCGATTAAATAAATTTATAAAGAACCTCAACAAATTATAATTATTTTACTCATAATAATTATATGAAAGAAATAATAATTTGATGTTTAAATTTATTGCAAATCCTTTATATATCATAATCTTACCACTCAATAAATGAATTTTCAAACGATTTATTATAAAATTAAAAAACGCTCTCTAAATTTGTATAGAGCGCGTTTTTTTGAGCATATTCATTTTTAGGATTCTTTGTAATAAAGAGCAGTTACAGAATAACAAAGAGAGAACTCCGTTTCAGATATTGGTTTAAGAACAGCTGATACTTGAGTTTCCGTTAAGGTATTATTTTCTTCGCCAATCATATGAAGCTCTTCTATTATATTTTTTAAAGCGTTAGGATTCTCCTTATTAAGTTCAACAAAGACTGTTTCAGATGTAATGAATTTTTTCATATTAGAAATCTCCTTTATAGTTTTTAGTTAAATTAATCGACATATTGACAATTCAATAATGTGGATTTATAAGAATTTATAATTCAACTATTATAACTAACATTATAAATGAGTGGGTAAAATTAAACAATGAAAGTGTAGAAAATTAAAAAAATATCTACGAAGAGTAGGTTGTTTATTATGCATTTAGCTGATAAAGTTTTATTATAAAGGAGGTTATAAAATGAACCAATATGTCACAGGAGCTGTAATAAAAAAGCTTAGAGAAAGAAAAAAAATGACACAAGCTGATTTAGCTGAAATACTAAGTGTTAGTGATAAAGCAATTTCAAAATGGGAGACAGGAAGAGGCTATCCAGATATGACACTCATTAATTCACTAGCCGAAGCGCTTGGAATATCCACTATTGAATTATTATCAGGAAATGATATCACAAACTCAAATCGCTCATCAAATATGCTAAGGTCACAATTATATGTTTGCCCAGTTTGTGGAAATATAATACATAGCACAGGAAAAGCTGTAATGAGCTGCTGCGGAATAGTTTTGCCTACATTAGAGGGTGAAGATCCAGACGAAGAACATTTAATACAAATTGAAAAAATTGAAGATGAACACTATATAACTATTAATCACGAAATGAAAAAAGAGCATTATATTTCATTTATTGCATATGCATCAGGAAATATATTTGACATGGTAAAACTTTATCCAGAAGGAAATGCAGAGGCAAGATTTAGAATAAGAGGTAGTGGAAAGATTTACTGCTATTGTAATAAACATGGGCTATTTAGCTGTGCAATAAAACCAAAAAGAACTTAGTTGTATAAAATATATTGTTGAGATTTATGAAATGATAGTAAATAAATTATGAAAAATTAAAAGTATAATGGTAGAATTTTAAAATAATAATCAGACAGAGTAGGAGTGCAGATAAAAGATAAAAATTTATTTGCACTTTTTTAATATGACAATACATGTCTTATTAAACATTGTATAATAATATTAAAAAGGGAGTGATTATTATGGCAAGACCTTCTTCAAAAAATGATTTGATAAAAGCTTCTAGCGAAAAATTTAAAAAAATGATTATGTTAATAGATTCTCTAGAAGAAGGTGTATTAAATACTGAATTTGATTTTAACGATGATGCAAAGAAAAAAGAAGGACATTGGAGCAGAGATAAAAATATTAGAGATATTTATATTCATCTATATGAATGGCATCAATTAACTTTAAATTGGGTTAAATCCAATATAAATGGTAAAAAAGCTAACTTTTTACCTGATCCATATAATTGGAGAACGTATGGAAAGATGAATATTGAATTTTGGGAAAAGCATCAAAGTACTGATGTTGAAAAAGCTAGATTAATGCTGGAAAAAAGCCATGAAGACGTGATGAACATTATAAAAGAATTTTCTGATAAAGAATTATTCACAAAAAATAACTTTGATTGGACTGGAACTACTACGTTGGGTAGCTATTTTGTTTCTTCAACATCTAGTCACTATGATTGGGCAATCAAAAAAATAAAAGCTCATATAAAAAGCGTAAAAAATAGCATAAAGTAGTCGTGAAGAAAGCATAGACATTATAAAAATAATAAGAGAGGTGGTATATATTGGAAAACAGTAGGATGTTTAAAATAATATACTATTTATTAAACAAAGGAAAATCTACTGCAACTGAATTAGCCAGTGAGTGTGAGGTTTCTGTTAGAACTATTTATAGAGATATAGATAATCTTAGCTCTATTGGTATACCTGTATATTCACAAAAAGGAAAAGGTGGCGGGATATTTTTAATGGAGGAATTTACTATTGATAAAAGCATAATTTCTAGAAATGAGCAAATAAACATATTAAGTGCTTTAGAAAATTTTTCAAGTGTTCTTCCAAATGAACAAAAAATATTACTAGAAAAACTTAGAATATTTTTTAAGCAGGAGAGTAAAGACTGGATAGAGGTTAATTTTTCTAGATGGGGAAACAGTAAAATTGACAATGATAAATTTAATATAATTAGAGATTCCATATTAAATAAAAACATAATATCAATTAAGTATATAAATTCATATTCTAAGGAAAGTACTAGAATGATAAAGCCCGCTAAAATTAATTTTAAGTCAAATAATTGGTACATACAAGCATACTGCATGGATAAGAATGATTATAGGGTATTTAAAATAAACCGCATAATAGAAATGAAGGTTTTAGATGAAAAATTTGATGATGACTTAATACCACCAGAAATTGACCAGTTCGGCGAATCATGTAGTGAAAAAACATTGAAATCATATGAAGATATTCAGCTTAAATTCAAAAAAAAGTCAGCATATAGAGTTTTTGATGAATTTAACAATAAGGATGTCATGCTTTTAGAAAATGGTGATATGATTGTAAATACAATTATGCCAATAGATTATTGGCTAGTAGGATATTTGATGAGCTTTTGTGGAGATGTTGAAATAGTTAAACCTCAACATCTTAAAAAAAAATTTGTAGATGTACTGATGAATATGGAAAAAGAATACATAAAATAAATATTGATATTGACATTGATATGAATATCAATAAAATATAAAAAAATAATTTAATATGACAATAGGTCGCATATTATACCTAATATAATATAGAAAAAAGGAGGTAATGAATATGAGTGAAAAATTTTGCCAAAGTTGTGCTATGCCACTAGGGAATGAAAAAGACTATGGAACTAATGCTGATGGAAGTAGAAACGATGAATATTGTAACTATTGCTATGAGAATGGAGAATTTACTTTTTCTGGAACAATGGAAGAAATGATTGAAATTTGTGTAAAACCAATGTTATTGGCAAATAAAGGTATGACAGAAGAACAGGTTAGAAACAGTATGAAAGGATATTTTCCAACTTTAAAGAGATGGAAATAATAAATGAATGATAATATTTGAATAATAGAACTTTAAAAACAGAATATTAAAGAAATATTAGAGTAAATAAGAACTCTAAAGTTGGAGATAAAAGAAGACTTTAGAGGTCTTATTTTATTGAGAAATTATTTTCATATATAATAAATAAATAAAAAAATGTTTTAACATTTAAATATATTTATGAAAGTAAATATATTTAATGAGAGGAAAATAATAATAAAATAATAAAAATTAGAGATAGTAGTTTAAAACATAAAATATCAAAAAAACAACAATAAACTTGAATGTTGCAAATATTTAAAATATAATATATAATTAAGTTGTAAATAGAAAGAACGATAAAAACGTAGGTGAATATGGAAACAAAGCTACGTTTATTAAATAAAAAGGGTATAAAAACATTATTTTAAAATGAGGAATAGGAGGGATGAATATGAAGGATTTATATTATGTAGGTGGGAATATTATTATAGCAATTATATTTATTATTAGTACATTCATTTTTTTTGAAAATCTGGTACCTCTAAGCCTTATTTACCTTATAGTCTGTTTATTAAATTTAATAGATTTATATAGAAAAGAGAAAAAAACTCTCCCCAAAATTAAATAGCAATTAAAAACAGAATATATTTTGATTATAATATATATTTTTAAAACAATAGAATAATAAGAAAAGGCAACTCTGAATAACAACAGAGGTGCCTTTTTTGTTGAAAAAAAGCAATAAAAACGAGTATTTTAATATATATAAATATATATTAAAATACTGTTATTCAAAAAATCTATACTAAATTGTTGTGGAATTATATATGTGATATAATTAAATTTGCTATTTTACAGCAATAATAATATATGGAGGATTAAATATATCTATTATTATAATATATATAACCAATAAGTTGAATTTATATGCATATTATGAAATATACAAATCAAATAAAAATTGAATGATGTGTTAAAATGACAGATTATGTAGCAATATTATATATAAATAAAAAAATATATTAACTTAAGAAAGGTGGAATAATATGTCAGATAATAATAAAAAAAAGATAATCATAGCTGCTTTTTTAGTTGCTCTAATAGTAATATACAAGATTTTTCTAGAAAATATTACTGCTCAAGGAATAAGAGACTGGGTGAATAGCTTCGGGGTGCTAGCTCCAATAGCGTATATAGTTGTATGGGCAATATTGCCTATTTTTTTCTTTCCGGTGCCAGTGTTAGCTCTAGCGGGAGGATTATCTTTTGGATTAATTGATGGAACTATATACACGTTGATAGGAGCAATTATCAATAGTTCATTTATGTTTTGGATTGCAAATATATTTGCAAAAGAAATGGTAACTAAATACCTAGAAAAGAAAATGCCTAAAAAGTGGTGGGACAGGTTTATGAATGCTGAAAAAAAAGAAGGATTTTTAATAGTATTTATATGTAGATTAATACCTGCTTTGCCTTATAACGTGATAAATTATGTATCAGGGTTGACTAATATTAGTTTTTTAAATTATTCACTTGCCACTGCCATTGGTATTTTACCAGGTACAATAATCTTTTTAAATGTAGGAGATAAAATATTGGATGTAAAGTCACCTGAATTTATATGGTCGATTGTATTTGTAATACTTTTAACAGTTGTTTCTATAATGCTAGGAAAGTATGTTTCCAAAAGAAGTGAAAAAAACAATTAAAGTTACTATAAAAAATCAAATAAAAATGTCTTTCAACTAAGTAATTTGATGTATAATTGGGTATAAAAGATGTGAAATATAATCGAAATTAAAATGAAGGGAAAGACAATATGAATGAATTTTTATTAAATCAGGGAGTTTCTGAAAAACTACTTGATGAACTTGATAAATTTAGAAAATATTATAACTTAGCGGACGAAGTAAAAGATAGAGTACCGAATCCACATTATAAATACTATGGAGGAGAAGTATGGGAAAAATCTATAGCAGCTCTTTTAGGAGGATATAATATTTTGCTTACAGGACCAAAAGCAACTGGTAAAAATATTTTATCAGAAAATCTGGCTCAGATATTCAATAGACCTATGTGGAATATGTCAATGAATGTGACTTCAGATAGTTCAAGTTTATTAGGAACTGATACCTTTGTTAATAATGAAGTGGTTTTAAGAAAAGGTCCCGTTTATAGTGCGGCAGAATATGGAGGGTTTGCGATATTTGATGAAATAAATATGGCGAAAAATGACTCACTGTCTGTTGTATACTCTGCGTTAGACTATAGAAGAGTAATAGATGTTCCTGGGTATGATAGAATATTTTTGGATGAAGCGACAAGATTTATAGGTACAATGAACTATGGATATATAGGAACAAAAGAATTAAACGAAGCTTTGATATCAAGATTTTTAGTTATAGATATGCCATCGATAAGTGAATCTAATTTTAAAATGATACTTGAAGAAGAATTTGATTTAAAAGATGAATATATTGAACTGTTTGTGAGATTATTTATGGATTTACAGAAAAAATCACTAAATGCAGAAATATCATCTAAGCCAATTGATTTAAGAGGGCTTTTTTCTAGTATTGAAACAATGAGAAGAGGACTACCAATAAAATCGGCCTTAGATATGGGGATTGTGAATAAGACTTTTGATCAATATGAAAAAGAGATTGTATTGGATATAATAAACTCATTATTTAAAGATAATACTGACCCTATAAGTATATTCAAATAATAGGAGAATATTTATATGGATGATATAAAGTGGAGAAAACAAAATATTGTTTGGACGGTATCCGAAGATTACTCATATGAACCAATAATAAAACTATTTGATGTATACCAAGATTTCAATATGGATTATTATAGAATGTTACTCTTAGGATATGTATATAAAAAAATTAACATGCATGAATTATTGGATTATATAGCTATACATTTTGAAAAAACTAAGTTAAAAAATGAATTTTTAAAAACGATTGAAATATTTTTAGATGATTGTTTTGGTAAAAATTTAATAATAGAAAGACCAGGTGCTGAAAAATATCGAGTTAATTTTCTTGAAAAAATAAATGAAAAATACAAGAATAGAAAAAATCTTGAAGTAGAAGAAGAAATTGAAAGTTTGTATTCTGCGGTATTAGTCGGAAAATTTTCAAAGAGCAGAGAAGTCGTTGAACAATTGGTGTCTTATATGCATATGAGAAATAATGCTAGAACTACAGATGAAGTGATAGAGGCTATTAACGGGGCTTTTTTAAAGTTTTTTTATGAAAATGTTCAGCTAGCATCTTCTAATAAAAATAAACGAAATATAGATAAAGAAGATTCAGAAGAAAAGAAGTCTAAAGAATCGAAAAATGAAAAAAGAGAAACTCCTAGAATAAACTTTAAAATGAAAAGAAGGAGTTTAAATAAAAATAAAGAAAGTATTGATACAGATTCCTTTTTAGTTGAATCTGCAGAGTTTACAAAAAATATTTCTGAGGATGAAATAATAAGCGACGAGAGGTTAGAATCCTCTAATTCAATGACAAGCGATAATAATAAAATAAAGAATATGGTTGAATCAAGGTATGGCGAAGCAAGTATTCCAGTACACAATATTAATCGCATTGAAAAAGAAGTTTCCACAGGTATACATGATGGAATAAAAATTCATTTTACAGAGGGAAATTTTGTGAATGGAAAGGGAGATCCATATTTTTCAAAAGCAGTAGAGAATCAAAATAGGATAAACACTGAATTTTATAAGGAAAATGAGCTTATTTTTAGAAGGTCAATTAATGAACTAAAAGAATTACTCACGAAAAAACTACTGCTAAACGATGAAGACGAAAGTGAAATAACAAATAACGGTAAGCTAGTAGTTTCAAAAATATGGAGACACCAATACTTAAATGACGACAAAATTTTTCAAAAAAATAATATTAGTCAGTTAGGTTCAATTTCAGTGGATATTTTATTAGATGCTTCTGCATCTCAGATTGGTAGAGAGGAGCAGGTTTCATCGCAAGCTTATGTTATTGCCGAAGCATTGTCGTCTTTAAATATACCGACAAGAGTGATTGGATTTTGTAATTTTTTTAATTACTTAGTACTTACTCAATATAGAGATTATAATGATTCGGTATCTGCAAACAGAAAAATATTCAACTACAAAGCTTCAGGCAGCAATAGAGATGGATTAGCAATTAAATTGATATCTAATCAAATGGACAGTATAGAATATGAAAATAAAGTACTAATAGTATTGAGTGATGGAAAGCCAAATGATAAAATAGATTTAGGGGCATCTGGCTTTATAAAAGTAGATGGAGATGATTACGAAGGTGAAATAGCTGTCAAAGATACAGCTCAAGAAGTTTTTAATTTAAAATTAAGAGACAAACATATTTTAGGTGTATTTACTGGAGAAGAGAACGACTTAGAGTATGAAAAGAGAATTTACGGCAAGGATTTTGCGTATATTAAAAATATAAATCGTTTTTCTCATACAATAGTATTCTATCTTCAACAAATGTTAAAATAAAATATAAATTAGTATTTATATATAAAAAATATAAGGAGAGTTTATTATGAAGAGTTTTATAAGTGAATTCAAAGAATTTGCAATGAAGGGTAATGTTGTTGACATGGCAGTCGGGGTTGTAATGGGATCAGCATTTGGTGGTATTGTAACAGCACTGGTTGAAAAGATAATGATGCCGCTTGTAGGTGTTGTCATTGGTGGAGTAGATGTATCCAAACTTGCGATAACAGTTGGAAGCGCATCTATAGGATATGGAGCTTTTTTACAAGCGATAATTAATTTTCTAATTATAGCATTCTCTATATTCATGTTTATAAAAATAATAAATAAAATGACTAGTGCATTCAAAAAAGAAGAATCTAAAGAAGAGTCAGAAGCTCCAGATCCTCAATTGGAATTATTAATAGAAATAAGAGATTTATTAGCTAAAAAATAGATATAGAATATAGATGTAATTTTTATCAAAGGATTGAATTATCTACTAAAATAATATATAGTAGTAATTATTATTAATCACGAAAATGAGGTGTAGATAATGTCAACGAGCAATAGAAGAGATGAAATTTTAGAAATACTTAAAAGTGAAGAAAAACCAATTTCTGCAAAAAAACTTGCCGATATCTTTGGCGTTAGCAGACAAATTATAGTCGGTGATATTGCCTTGATAAGAGCTTCAGAAGTAAATATAATATCTACCAATAGAGGCTATCTGTTAGATAAAAGTGATAAAAAAATAGAAAAGGGTATCTTTTCAAGAAAATTTAAAGTAAAACATAGTGCTAACGAAACAAAAGAAGAACTATATTTGATAGTAGATGCTGGATGTAGGGTTGTAGATGTTAGAGTTGAACATAAAATATATGGTGAGATAGGTGGAGCTTTAAATATATCGAATAGAAGAGAAGTCGATCAATTTATATCTAGTCTTGATAATATACATAATATACCTTTGTCTAGCTTGACTAATTCCGAACATTTTCACTTGGTGGAATCTACTTCAAAAGAAAATTTAGATTATGCTGAAGAAATGTTAAAAAAACGTGGATTTCTCATTGAAGGCTAAAATAATTTATTGAGAAGAGGGGTAACCTTGAAAAAGAAAATTATATTCGATTTTCATACGCATATTAGCAGTCGAGATGAATTGTTACAGTATTATGAAGATAATATTGTACCAGTAGTAAATTGTAGGAATATAAGAGAATACGAGGCAGTAAAAAAATTTATAGAATCTGTTCAATTAGGTAATCAAACTTTCTTTAGTGATCTTTATTTTAGTGTTGGTATTCATCCTTTTGACTCAGATATAGCAGATGAGCACTTTGGTGAAGAGTATGAAGATTCTATAAAAAATGCGAATTTTGTCGGTGAAATTGGAATGGATGAAAAATGGTGCAATGTGCCTACCGATATTCAAGAAAAGTATTTTAAAAAGAGTTTAGATTTAGCTGAAAAATATGATTTACCTGTTATATTGCATACAAAAAATATGGAGGATAGGATATACTCTATAATTAGACATTATGATTTGATATTTATTGTGCATTGGTACAGTAGCCCAGATTATATTGACGAATATATTGAGAAGGGTTGTTATTTTACAGTTGGACCTGCCGTATTAATTGATGACAATGTGAGAAAACTGGTTGATAAGGTGCCACTAAATAGATTATTACTTGAAACAGATGGAATAGATGCATTGGAGTGGCTTTTTAAGGAATCATTTAAGCCAGAAAAAATTAGGGCAATGCTAGAAAAAACACTTTCTGAAATATCTATTATCAAAAATATGAAGCTAGAAGAAATTGAAAATGTAGTTTCAAAAAACTCAAAAAAACTATTAAATACAAATTGAATTTAGGAAAAATATAAATAAATAATGTATACAAAAAGAGATTGAAAATGTTCAATCTCTTTTTGTATACAAAGGAATTAAGTTATGATAAAATCTAGTAAAGAAGATTAAATACGAACTTAATATAATTAAATATAAAATTAGTTCGTAAGTTGTAGAGGATAATTATTAAATCTTGCACTTAAATAAATTGCAACTATTTTAAGATAGGAGTGAGAACATGGTTAATTACGGAGAAGGAAGTAAGTCAACTATAATTATTAATTATAAAAATACATATTATAAAAATATTTTTGAACTGGCAAACAGTAGCGAGCTAGAAAAAGTCATTATGAGTTATATTTCTGTAATTGAAAAAAGAAATGGTAAAATAGCAAAATATTTGATAAAAGAGAAATCTTATTATAAAGCTACGTTAGATTTTGTAAATTGCTTGAAGAAACTTTTAGTATTTGAACTGAGTGAAATAGAAGATGAATATTTGGAAGATAGAGATCTATTTTTAAAAGCATTTGAGGATATATATACATTTTTTAGAAGCAAGTTGAAATTTGGGGTTGTTGAGATGAATGACAGTGCTTTGACATCAAAGACTTTTATGGATTTTGATAAGAGCTTTAATGAACTAGTATTAAGCTTTTACAGAACTATTGGAGAAAAGGTACAGGGTTATGAAAATCGTGTATACAGGCAATTAAATCCTGCATCTAATGCTTGTCTTCTAATAAAAAATATAAAGTGGACATCAGGTCAAACTTATAAGAAACTTTTAGAAATACCTTTTATTGATACTGTAATGATTAGATCTCCACTACTAGTGCATCCTCATTCAAATAAAAGAGTAGGAACATTTGATGAAATTTTTGAGCATCCTATGGCAGAATTTGATGAAAGAGTAGAAGATTGGTACTGTTATCCGGCAAAGATAGGAGAGAGCTTAGCATTTGTATATTTTCACAGAGATTTTATTGCAAGTGGAATATCTTTAGCAAATTTATTTGAATTAGCGTCTGAAGAAGATTTGATGTATAGAAAGCCTGATTTAATATGTTTATTTGGAATGAAAACTGACAAAGAAGGATGTAAATTTTATCATGATATTAAAAATGATATTTATATTGGTCAAGTCGCTTATAAAAAAGATGCAGAATACTTTGGTTATATGAAAAAAATGTGCTTAACACTTCATAATTTGTGCATGATGACAAAGAAAAAACTCCCAATTCATGGAGCAATGGTGGCATTGACATTTAAAAATGGAACGACAAAAAATGTGGCTTTTTTGGGCGACTCCGGAGCAGGTAAATCAGAAACAATAGAAGCACTAAGAATGATATCAGGAGATTCTATAAGAGACATGGACATCATATTTGATGATATGGGAGCTTTTTATGTTAAAAATGGTGAAGTATATGCAAATGGAACAGAAATAGGTGCATTTGTAAGACTCGATGATTTGGAAAGTGGTGCTGCATATAGAGATATGGATAGAAGTATATTTTTCAACCCAGAGACAACAAATGCAAGGGTAGTTATACCTGTTTCTAAATATAAAGATATAATAAAAGACACTAAGGTCGATATGTTTTTATACGCTAATAACTATGATGACAAGATAGGTGTGGAATTCTTTACTAGATCTGAGGACGCAAAAGTGGTGTTTGAAGAGGGTAAAAGAAAAGCTCTAGGCACTACAGATGAAAAAGGTATTAGCACAACTTTTTTTGCAAATCCATTTGGACCAGAACAAAAAAAAGAAATAGCTGAGCCTTTAATTGATGAAATATTTAATGCCTTTTTTGAATCAAATATTAAGGTTGGGCAGATATATACTCAATTGGGTATAAATAAATCTAATGAAGCTATAAAAGAGTCTGCTTCATATCTGTTGAAAGAACTAAACATATAAATTTTGTGGAATTTGGCGGTGAAAGAGTGAATATAAATAGAATAAGAAAGAATCAGTATATGGATATGATATTAATTTTTTTTATATTTATGGTGTTTAATTGGCTTTTGGAAATGCGAGGAATTAAATGGGCGGAGTATCCATATCAATATGTTATTCCGCTTTCATTTTCTGTTGTTGTAAGCTTTTCAAGAAGATTAGTGAGGTTTCAAACTAGAGAACAATGTAATAAAATGAAACTTTTTTATATACTAGCAGGAGCAATTTCAATGATTACAATTATATCTTATATAAGAGATATAATGAGTGGAACTGCAAAAGTAATAAAATCAGGTGTTTTAAGCGTTGAAACTTGTCAATTTATAATATGCTTAATATTTATGATACTTTTTTTATCATATCTGTATGTTGAATTTAGATCCAGAAAAATAAACAGTTAAAAAGTATGAATTACTTCTATATAAAAGTCCAGAATTATTAAACTTATTGTAATTAATAGAAAACATTTATTTTATATAAAGATGATTTAAACTTTAATAATATGTATATATTAATAATAGATATCATAATTAATATATAGTTTTTTAAAAAATAATGAAAAGGAAGGAGATAGATTATCGTAGTGGAAAAAATGAAAAGCTTTGGATTAATAAAAAGCGTATTGCCATATTTCAATAGATATAAAAATATCTTATTTTTAGATTTACTTTGTGCAGCATTAACAACTGCATCTGAAATGGTATTACCCCTAATTTTGAGATACATGACAAATTTAGGTATATCAGATAAGGCATCTTTATCGCTTCAACTAATACTTAGATTAGCAGCTGTATTT
The DNA here is from genome assembly GCF_900240845.1 of Peptostreptococcus faecalis. Taxonomy (GTDB): domain Bacteria; phylum Bacillota; class Clostridia; order Peptostreptococcales; family Peptostreptococcaceae; genus Peptostreptococcus; species Peptostreptococcus faecalis. The sequence goes on along the minus strand of NZ_OERU01000001.1, from coordinate 1,153,573 downwards.
ATAATAATTAAATGTATAGAGCTAGTCGCGGTATACTATATGGCTTCAATCGGACATATTATGGGAGCTAAAATTGAAACAGATATGAGAAGTGATGTTTATAAGCATCTACAGACCTTATCAGACAATTTTTATAATGAAACTAAGGTTGGTCAAATAATGTCTAGAATGACAAATGATTTATTTGATATAACTGAGTTTGCTCACCATTGTCCTGAAGAGTATTTTATAGGATTAATAAAAGTCGTATTTTCGTTCATAATATTGATCAGTATAAATTTACCTCTTACTTTAGCGGTTTATATTATGATTCCAATTATGTTTATTAGCTCTAATAAGTTTAAAAATAAGATGAGAGATGCTCAGAAAAAACAGAGAGTACACGTAGGAAATCTAAATTCTAGTATTGAGGATAGCTTACTTGGAATTAAAGTCGTAAAGAGTTTTGCAAATGAAGATATAGAGCGTGAAAAATTTGAAAAAGATAATAACAAATTTTTATCTATAAAAGAAATGTTCTATAAATCTATGGCAGGATTTAATACTGTAAATAGGGCGATTGATGGAGCAATGTATTTTATCGTTGTAGTATTCGGCGGAATACAAATGATAAATGGTAAGTTAGAACCTGGTGATATGTTAGCATATGTGATGTATGTGACGACATTATTGGTGACAGTAAAAAGAATTATAGAATTTACGGAACAATTTCAAAAAGGTATGACAGGAATTGAAAGATTCAATGAAATAATGGCAATTGAGTCAGATATTACAGATAGCGAAGATGCAGTAATATTGGATAATGTTGAAGGTAACATTGAATTCAAAAATGTTTATTTTAGATACAATGAAAGTAGTGAATATGTGCTAAATGATTTTAATCTTTCTATTAAGAAAGGACAAAATATTGCGTTAGTAGGACCATCAGGTAGTGGGAAAAGTACGGTTTCATCACTTATTCCTAGATTTTATGACGTTACTAAAGGTGGAGTATTCATTGACGGTATAAATGTAAAAGATATAACTTTAAGTTCTTTGAGAAATAATATAGGAATAGTTCAACAAGACGTGTACCTATTTTCAGGATCAGTTATGGAAAATATAAGATATGGTAAACCAGATGCTACAGAAGAAGAAATTATAGAGGCAAGTAAGCTTGCTGGGGCATATGAATTTATAATGGAACTAGAAGATGGATTTGATACATATGTAGGAGAAAGAGGCGTAATGCTTTCCGGTGGTCAAAAACAGAGAATATCCATAGCAAGGGTATTTTTAAAGAATCCACCAGTGTTGGTGCTAGACGAAGCAACTTCTGCACTGGATAATAACAGCGAGGCAATTGTACAAGCTTCTCTTGAAATATTGTCAAAAGGCAGAACGACTATAACTATTGCACATAGATTGACTACTATACAAAATTCAGATGAGATCATTGTCATGGACGATAATGGTATCGTAGAGACTGGAAGCCATCAAGAATTAATGGATAAAAAAGGTTATTATTATGGTCTTTATACAAAGTCAGGTAACAACTTTTTTTACAACATATAATAAATAGCGATGTAAATAAACTATATACTTAATAATAACAAAAAGAGGCTTTTGTATAAAAAGCCTCTTTTTTGTATTTACTTTTATATAATCAAGATGTATAATATGAATATACAAACATATGAGCAAGTATTCATATATATAAAGAATGGAGGTAGTGAAATGCCGATAGAAAAGATGATTATTGATGATGAAATACAGATTTGCCAAGAACATAAAATTAGTATAGATAAAAATAGCTTAGCTAGTGATGAAAATATTTCAGATGAAAAAATAGATGATTTAGCAGAATTTTTCAAAGTGTTTGGAGATGTAACTAGAATAAAAATTATTAAAGTATTGTTTGATAAAGAACTCTGTGTGTGTGAAATAGCAGATTTGATTGGAATGACACAATCTGCAATTTCTCATCAGTTAAGAACTTTAAAAAAAGCTAGGCTAGTAAAATTCAGAAAAGAAGGAAAAACAGTATATTATTCTCTAGATGACTCTCATGTTAGAGATATCTTTGACTGTGGTTTGAGCCATATAAACGAAATGTACTATTAAAGTAAATAAGTCGCTTATACAGGGGAGGTAAACATGAAAAAAGTTGAAATCATTTTGGAAGGCTTGGGATGCGCACATTGCGCTGGAAAAATAGAAGATAAGGTAAAAGAAAAAAAAGAAATTCAAAGTGCTAATTTGAATTTTATAACAAAAAAACTTGCTCTAGGAATTAGAGATGAGTTTGAGAGAGATCAAGTGGTAGAAGAAATTATAAAAATTATTGATGATATAGAACCCGGATTAGATAAAAAAATAAGCTATCAGACTGAAAAAAAATCAATAAAACACACACAATCTTATAATAAGAGTAGTATCAGTGATTGTTGTGACAATAATGATGATATAAAAAATGAAAATTCTCATGAACACAGTCATGAAGTAGATAGTTTGAAAGTACTTATAATATCAATAAGTATTTATATTTTTGGTATAGTTTCAAATTATTTTGGATTACCAAAGTCGGTATATTTAATATCTTTACTAATTGCGTATGTATTGTCTGGATATAAGGTTATAACTAGTGCAGTAAGAAATATTGTAAAAGGAAGGGTAATGGATGAAAATTTCCTTATGACTATTGCTACAATAGGAGCAATAGCAATAGGTGAATATCCAGAGGCCGTAGGTGTAATGCTATTTTACGGTGTAGGAGAATACCTAGAGTCTAAGGCTGTCAATAAATCTAGAAAAAATATAGAGAATTTAATGAATATAAAACCAGAAGTGGCACATTTATTACAAGGAGATGAAATAATTTCTGTATCCCCAGAAAATGTTGATATTGGCGATAAAATAGTTGTTAAAGTTGGAGAAAAGGTTCCTCTAGATGGAATAATAGTAGACGGTGAAAGTAGATTTGATACAGCAGCAATCACTGGAGAATCAGTATTGAGAAGCATATCAAGAGGAGAAGAAGTTATCTCAGGAATAATAAATAAAAACTCAGTTGTAACTATTGAAGTGACAAAGAGATTTGAAGATTCAACCGTATCTAAAATATTAGAAATGGTGGAAAATGCAACAACTAAAAAATCAAAGACAGAAAATTTTATAACAGTATTTGCTAGATACTACACGCCTATTGTTGTGGGATTAGCAGTAATAATATCTGTGCTACCAGCAATATTTTTGAACCAACCTTTTGATAAATGGCTGTACAGAGGATTGATCTTTTTAGTTGTATCTTGTCCATGTGCATTAGTATTGTCAATACCTTTGAGTTATTTCTCTGGTATAGGCGTATCTTCAAAAAATGGAATACTTGTAAAAGGAAGTAATTATCTAGAGGCACTTAAAAATTTAGAAACAGTGGTTTTGGATAAAACAGGGACTTTAACCAAAGGAGTTTTTAAAGTAACAAACATAGTGGTAGAAGATGATATTGATGAGAAAGAGCTGTTAAAATATGCATATATAGCTGAATCAAGATCTACTCATCCAATTGCAACTTCCATTTCTAACTATTTTAAAAACGAACACAATAATTTTGAGATGTCGAATAGTGATATAGAAGAATATGAAGAAATATCTGCTAATGGAGTAAAGGTCATATATTCTGGAAAAGAAATATTAGCTGGTAATGCAAGATTGCTAAATAGATTCAACATTACTTTCAGTGAAATAGAAAATTCTTCAACAAAGGTTTATGTAGCTGTAGACAAAAAGTACTTTGGGTGCTTAGAAATATCTGATGAGATAAAAGAAGATAGTTATAAAGCAATAGATGAATTAAAAAACATTGGTGTGGAAAATATTATAATGCTTACTGGAGATTCAAAGAGTGTTGCATCCGAAATTTCTAATAAACTTGGTATAAAAAAATATTACTCAAATTTATTACCAAATAAAAAAGTTGAAATTTTAGAGGAAATAATTTATGAGAAAGAAGAAAAAACAAAAGTAGCTTTTATAGGAGATGGAATAAACGATGCTCCAGTTATTGCTAGAGCAGATATTGGGATATCTATGGGTGGAGTAGGTTCGGATGCAGCAATAGAGGCATCTGACATAGTAATTATGACTGATGAAGTATCAAAGTTAGCTACTGCTGTAAAAATATCAAGAAAGACAAGTAAGATTGTTTGGCAAAATATTATATTTGCGATAGGAATAAAAGTACTAATTATGATATTAAGTATATTTGGATTAGCTAATATGTGGATTGCAATATTTGCAGATGTTGGAGTTGCAGTTCTTGCCGTTTTAAATTCATTGAGAATTATGAAATTCAGAAGCTAGAAATTCAAAATTATAATACAAAAAAATTAAAAAATTATTAATAATTAAGTAGCTAAATAGAATAGCTGAAAATAGGATAATAAGGGTCTGTCAAACGAATTTATGACAGGCTCTTTTATTAATTTTAAAATTAATGAGTTGAATATTTATTTTATATGACTATATATACAAAATAGATAGTATAATAAAAGATATAAGAGATATATCTTACTAAAAAGAGGGGGGATTTCGATGATTGCTTTTGAGTTAAAAGAAGAAATAACTGAGATAATTAATGCCGTTGAAGTAGATAATCAATATGTACATATTGATAATGTTTCAGAGGATGATAGAATTGATAGACTGTTGATTTGGAAAGCTCAAAAAGGAAGTAAAAGAGCTATGGATTTATTTATATTAAATAGAATTGACTACGTTAAAAAGCTTGTAAGAAGTGATTATGAAATTGCATCATTTAAAAAAAGAGGATTAGATGATGAAGATCTTTTTCAAACTGGAATAATAGGAATGATTGATACAGTTAATAAATTTGATTTTAGGCCTAATATAAAAGTCAAAACATATTTGACTTACAATGTTAAATTTAGCATAAAAAACTCATATAGAAAATATGGGTCTATTTCTGTTTCGAGAGAAGCGGGTTCAATTTATACAAAATGCTCTAAAAAATTAGATATTTTAGAAGATAAAATAGAATTTTCTGTAGTAAAGGAGTTATCAAAAGTAAATCATATAGAAGAAAGAAAAATAGTAGAAAGTTTACTGGCAATTAAAAATAGAAACAATATTTATTCAATAAATAATGATGGAGGAATAGAGGGAGATAGTGTTTTTTTAGATAAATATAAAAACTATAGAGTATTCGAATTTGAAGAGAAGATGGATAGGTTATTTGATTATAGATTGATTTTGGATGCAATGACAAAATTAAATAGCAGAGAAAGATATATTATGCAAAGTATTTATTTAGAAGATCGTACACAAAAAGATTTGTCTCATGAAATGAATTGTTCTATGACTGCAATTGGAAAAATAAAATTTAAGGCAATTAAAAAAATTCGTAATATAATTTGGGACGAGTATAATAATATTAAAAAATACTAATATAATAAATCTAAATGAATGAAATATTTGCAATTTGGTGTATGTAATAAAAATATAAAAGACTGAAAACATTAACATAGCACAGCTAAGAAGTAGTAATAAGTATAAAAATATGTTATCATGTTATGATGGTGAAATTATAAAATATTAAATTTAATTTAGAGGGGAGACATCACAATTGCAGGTAGTATTAGTTAATGTATTTATACTTTTTATGCTATTATTAATAGGTTATTTAATGGGTGTTAGAAAAATAGTGTCACATTCTTCTATTAATGACATTACTAACATACTAATAGATGTTAGTATACCTTGTACAATAGTATTGTCAATGATAAGGCCATACGATGCAAGATTGATGGGAGATGCATTAAAAGTTATAGTGGTAGTTTTGTTATATTATATTGTCATGACTGTGGTATCATTTTTTGTAACCAAACTACTGAAAGTAGATGATAGCAAAAGAGGAAGTTGGATGTTTGCTACCGTTTTTTCAAATAACGGATTTATTGGGTATCCATTGATGTTTGCACTATATGGAAAAGACGGTTTATTTATTATGGCTATAGCTAATATAGTGCAGAATGTTTTGATTTTTTCATTAGGAATAAAATTGATTATAATGAATTATAACATTGATGAAAAAATTAATTTAAAACGTGTAGTATTTACAAAGCAAAACTTAGCTGTATTAATAGGTGGAATTATATTTCTTACAGGATTCCCGGTTGCACAACCAGTGGAAACTCTTCTTACATATGTTGCTAACTTAACGGTTCCTCTATCTATGATGGTAGTAGGATTATCTTTATCTAGATATGATGCTAAGAATATGTTTAAAGATTTTGAAGCGTATAGACTAACTATTTTTAGAATGGTGATAGTACCTGCTTTAATAATAGTATTGTTTAGAGTATTACATATAGATGCTGGAAAATCACTTCCGTATGCTATTTTATTTTATACAGCTGCACTACCTAGTCCAGCATTTACTTCAATTATGGCAGAGCGTTATTCAACAAGCATTGAATTTTCTTCAAAATGTGTATTTCTAACAACAGTTTTGAGCGTTATCACTGTTCCGTTTTTTGCAGGAATTCTTTAATGTATGAAATTCTAAATATAACTTTTTAGTTGTAAAGGATAAGTTCGTATGATACTATTATATTGTAGTATTTACAAAAAATGAATAATAGAGATTTAATAATCTCAAGGGAGCTGATAAATCGGCTGAGAAAAGGATGTGAGCCTTGACCTTCAAACCTGATCTGGATAATGCCAGCGTAGGAAATTTTAATGAGCGCAAGCATATACCTTTTTAGGTATGTGCTTTTTTTGTTTGTACATAATTATATACTATCAAGGGAGGATTTTATGAAAAAAGTAATTACAATAGCTGGATCAGATTCTGGAGGTGGTGCAGGAGTACAAACCGATTTAAAGACTTTTGCAGCTCATGGAGTATATGGAACAAGTGCAATAACCGCCGTCACTGCTCAAAATACAATGGGAGTTATTTCTGTTGAAAATATAATTTCTAAAATGGTAAAAGATCAAATAAAAGCAGTTTTTGATGATATAGGTGTGGATTCTATAAAGATAGGTATGTTATCGGATGTCGATACAATAGATGTTGTCTATGAAATATTAAAAGAATATGATATGAAAAATATTGTTCTTGACCCTGTTATGATATCTACTTCAGGATTTGATTTAATAGGAAATCAAGCAAAAAAAGTATTAATTTCAAAATTACTTCCTCTTGCTGATATTATTACACCAAATTTATTTGAAGCAGAAAGCATTTTAAAAGAAATAAAAGGCGATGTTGATTTAAAAATTGACTCACCTGAGAAGATGTCGGAAGCTGGGAAAATGATTTCTAAATTTTCCAAAAAAAATGTTTTGATAAAGGGGGGGCATTTAGAAAAAAAAGCATGTGATGTATTAGTAATGTCAGATATGAGTGTTTATTATTTTGAAAATGATAGAATAGACACAAAAAATACGCATGGGACTGGATGCACATTATCATCCGCAATAGCTTCAAATTTAGCACTAGGTTATTCAATTGAAGATTCTGTAGAGAAGTCAAAAGAGTTTATATCAAAAGCTATTCAAAGGTCTCTAGATATTGGAAAAGGATGTGGTCCTACTAATCCACTAGGCGAAATGTATGAAAAATTAGGAATGGAGGTAAAATAGATGAATGCAAAAAGAGAGCTTTTAGAAAAAATAATAGATTCGGTAGAAAAAACGAAAAAACGATCTCCTTTAGTTGAGCAAATAACAAACTATGTTACGATAAATGATTGTGCTAATGCTACGCTAGCGGTAGGTGGCTCACCTGTAATGGCTGATGCACCTGTTGATGCAGAACAAATGACAGAAGTGTCGGATTCTTTAGTTTTAAACTTTGGCATAGTTGGGGAAAAATCATTGGAGACTATGATAAATGCTGGTAGAGTAGCTAATAAAAAAAATATTAAAATAGTATTTGACCCTGTTGGAGTTGGAGCTACGGAGTTTAGAAAAGATGCAGTAAAGAAAATATTAGATAAAGTACACATGAGTGTAATAAAAGGAAATGTGTCAGAAATAATTGCATTATCTGGGAAAATATCAAATACTAAGGGTGTTGATTCGAGTGATAACAGCGAAGACGCTATTGAATCTGCTATTTTTATTGCAAATAAATACAGATGTATATGTGCAGTTACTGGAAAAGTGGATATAATTACGGATGGAGACCATGTTGTAAAGGTATACAATGAATCGGAAATGTTATCTTTTATAACAGGAACTGGATGTATGATAGCATCGATTATAGGAAGTTTTTTAGGGGCAACAAAAGATCCTTTAATTAGTTCAGTAACTGGAATTTTGGCGATGAGCGTATCAGGAGAACTTGCAGCTAAAGCTGAGGTAGTAGCTAAAAAAGGAATTGGAAATTATAAGACAGAAATTTTTAATAATTTATATAAATTTAATAAAGATATTATTTTAAAAAATTCTAAAATAGAAATTGAAAAAATAGAATCTCGTTACTCAATGTATTTAGTCACTGATGAAAAAGCCTGCAAAGGTAAAAATTTCTATGATTCAATAGAGAAAAGCATAATAGGTGGAGCGAAAGTAGTGCAGTTAAGAGAAAAAAATATGTCAACTAGGGATTTTTATAATAGAGCTTTGAAGCTTAAAGAAATATGCAAAAAACATAATACTACTTTTTTAATTAACGATAGGATAGATATTGCAATGTCAGTAGATGCGGATGGTGTTCATCTAGGACAGTCAGATATGCCTATAACAATAGCCAAAAAACTAATAGGATACAATAAAATTGTAGGAATTTCTGTAAGCAACTTAGAAGAAGCAATTAGAGCACAAGAAGAAGGTGCGGACTATGTAGGAGTAGGAGCAATTTTTTCAACTGATACAAAAGAGGATTCAGAGGTTGTAGACATACAAGTAGTAAAAAGAATGGTTGAATCTCTGCACATACCTGTTTTAGCTATAGGTGGAATAAAATATGAAAACATTGAATATCTTGAAACAACAGATGTACACGGAATATGTGTAATATCGGATATTTTAAATAGCCAAGAATGCGATAAAAAAACTATGAAGATAATAAAAAAGTTCAGAAAAATAAATAACATATAAAAATATATAATATATAGGAGAATAAAATGTATAAAACACAAATGGAAGCGGCTAAAAAAGGAATAATTACAAAAGAAATGGAAGTTGTGGCAAAAAAAGAATCAATGCGAGTAGAAGAGTTAATGGAAAAAATTGCTAGGGGAGTAGTGGTTATACCAGCAAACATTAATCACAAAAACCTAGTTGCTGAGGGTGTTGGAGAAGGTCTAAGTACCAAAATTAATGTAAACTTAGGTATATCAAGAGATTGTCCAGATATCGATAAAGAACTTGAGAAAGTAAAAAAAGCTATAGATATGAAAGCGGAAGCGATAATGGATTTAAGTTCATTTGGTAAAACAGAAGAATTTAGAAAAAAGCTTATTGATATGTCAACGTCAATGATAGGAACAGTACCAGTATACGATGCGATAGGTTTTTATGATAAAGAGTTGAAAGACATAACTGCAGACGAGTTTTTGGATGTAGTACGCAAGCATGCGAAAGATGGAGTAGATTTTGTAACAATACACGCTGGAATGAATAAAGAAGCGATGGAGCTTTTTAAGAGGAATAAAAGAGTTACTAATATTGTTTCAAGAGGTGGATCTTTGATGTATGCATGGATGGAACTAAATGATGCAGAGAATCCTTTTTTTGAAAAATATGATGAATTATTGGATATTTGCTACGAAAATGATATTACAATAAGTCTAGGTGATGCGCTTAGGCCGGGATGTTTAAGAGATGCAACAGATGCGTGTCAAATTAAAGAACTGATCACATTAGGTGAGTTAACTCTAAGGGCTTGGGAAAAAAATGTTCAAATAATAATAGAAGGGCCAGGTCATATGGCTATAGATGAAATTGAAGCTAATGTTAAGCTTCAAAAAAAGTTGTGTTATGGAGCTCCTTTTTATGTTCTAGGGCCTCTTGTAACAGATATAGCACCAGGGTATGATCATATAACTTCAGCTATAGGAGGAGCAATTGCAGCATCAGCAGGGGTGGATTTTTTATGCTATGTAACTCCAGCGGAACATTTAAGATTGCCCAATATAGATGATATGAAAGAGGGAATAATAGCAACTAAAATTGCAGCTCATGCAGCAGACATAGCTAAAAAAGTTCCAGGAGCAGTTAAATGGGATAACAAAATGGCGAAAGCAAGAGCCGATATTGATTGGGATTGTATGTTTGAATTAGCAATCGATAAAGAAAAACCAATAAAATATAGAGAAGAGTCAAAACCTGAAAACGAAGATACATGCACAATGTGCGGAAAAATGTGTTCAATGAGAACTATGAAAAAAATTATGTCTGGTGAGAATTTGAATATACTTAGGGAAGAGTAAAGGATTAAGTAGTAAAATATATGAAAAAATAGGCAAAGCTAAAATGGTTTACTTGTTAAAACTATTTTGTTTTGCTTATTTTATTTAGACTGTAAGTGGATTTTAGAAATATAGAAAATTACTATATTAGGATTAATTAATTTTTTAATTGAAAAATTGTTATATTTTGTATATTATCTATATAGTGGTTAAAAACATTGATAAGAAAAAGCGATTAAAAAATAAAAAGCTATTTTCATAAATGTACAAAACATAACTTTTATGATATGATGATAATGAAATTACTACTAGAGAAGGGAGGCTGAATATGGATTCAAGTAATAGAAAAAATGGAACTAGGTATACATTTAAAGGTAACAAAAAAAGTGAAAATAAATATGCCGATATCTATGAAGATTTAAATAAAAAAGAAAAAGTTTACAACTCTAATAGTTTAAAGAAAATCCATAAATTGCCTGAAGGTGAGGAAGAACCTCAAAGTGAAATAGGTAAAATAGTAACTAGAGTGTTGTCAGCTGAAGAAGCTGAAGCTAATGCTCAAAAAAGAAGACAGGCAATGAAAAATGAAAAACAAATTGCAACTCAGAAGTCAAGTCCGATAATAACTCAAAAAAGATCAGTTGATTTTGATAGAGAAGAGAGTATTGAAAGATTAAAAAGAGAAAAAAGGGCTTCTAAAACAGGTGATGAAGATCTTTTATATAAAACAAAGAGACTTGATTTGAGGGATATAGATAAAGAAAATGAAGATACATTTTCATTCGAAATAGCTGATAAAACAGCTAGATTTGAATCAGTAGATGAGTCAAATGTTTATGAAAAGAGTCTTAACAACGATCCTTCTTTTATTAGAAAAACAGCAAAAGAAAGAGCTAATATGGACAAGTCAGGAGTTGAAATATACAAGGAATACTCTGATTTTGGGACTAAAAGATTGAATAAGAACAGTACCTTATTGTCATCTAACTCAAACTCTAATGAAGATGAAGAACAAAAATATTCGCTAGAGGATACATTAAGAAATAGCAAAATAAAAAATGAAGAAGATATAAGGCTTCGTGAAAGCGAAATTGAAGAAATAATAAGACGTAGAAGACAAGAATCTCAAGAAAATAGAACTAGTAGAAAAAATAAAAAAACAGGATTTTTTAATTCTAGTGAAAAAAACGAAAATACTTCAAATTCAAGACGAAGTACGAGAGCAGATGTTTACAGAAGAAATAATGAGAAAAAATCCCAAAAGCTTAATGTTAAAAAAGTAGGTACTATGATAGTAATAGTTTTTCTTGTTATTATTTTCGGAGCTACAGCTTTTGATAAGATTTTTTCAAATAAGGGGAAGGATAATACTGCCCCTAAAAAGACGACGACAACTACGACTTCTCAACCTAAACAGGAAGAGAAAAAGGAAAGTGTTGAAGAAAAAATAAAAAAATTAAATGATATTAAATCTAAATTAAACTCTGAAGAATCACAGAAGATGGATTACATAATAGAAAATATTAGTTCATACCCAGAGAAAATGATAGATTTACTTATAAGAAATCATGAAACAATAGACTATGTATATAGTTATAAGGACAAAGATAAATATAATAATAAGGCGCTTGTTAAAAACATAAGCTCTAGTTATTATGTTGATGGTAGCGTACCACTATTCCTTCAATGGGACAGAAGATGGGGATACAGAGATTACGGAAAAGAAATGATAGGGTTATCAGCCTGTGGACCTACATCACTTGCAATGGTTATTAAGCATTTTGATTCAAATGCAGACGTAAATCCATATGATGTGGCAAAATACGCTCAAGATAATGGATATGTATCTGCAGAAAATACAACTAGCTGGAAATTGTTTGAAAAAGGTTTAAATAATTATGGCTTAGAATCAAGAGATATTGTACCAACAGAAGCTAAAATGAAAAGAGCTCTGGATGATGGACAAATTCTAATTGCTAGTTTAAAGCCAGGTATATTTACAGAAGTTGGCCATATTATTGTAATCAAAGGTTATGATAGAAATGGTGACTTTTTAATCAATGATCCTAACAGCATTATTAATACAAATAAATCTTGGTCATATGATGAATTAAAAAATGACTTAAGAAAAATTTGGGGTGTAAGTAGCACAGGATCATCAAACCAAAATAGCTCGTCAAGTAGCACAAGATCTGGAAGCAGCACTACATCAAACGATACAGAAAGCAGCTCAAGTCAAAGTGGTAATTCTCAGAAAAACTATACAAGTTCTTCTGGAGGTTCAGATGATCCAAGTATAATACAAGATATTAATTAAATTGAAGAGGTGTGAATCACCTCTTCTTTTTTATTCATAATGAAATTTAAAAAAAATAGAATAAACGTTAAAATAAAAGCAAAAAAAAAATATAATAAAATTTTTCAGGTGATTAAATTACTTTATATAAAGTTTTGACATTTATTTGAAAGCCTTATAACAAGAGGGAAAGATGAAAAAAAGAAAAAAAGTTTTTAAAAAAAAGTTATATTATTTGAAAATGTTTGCTTCTTTAAAAAAGAAGATATTAGAGAGATAAAAAAGATATCATATATCTGAATAAAAGAAAAAAACAACTAATAATAAAAAAAAAAGAATAAATACTTTAAAAGTAAAAAAATAACAAAGTGCTTGAAAGCTAGATATTTGAATCTTGACAGCTTTATTATATATATCCTATAATTAATACAAGCGAATTTAATTTACAAATTTGCATTAATTATCTTGGATTTCTTTAAGAAATAAGAAGGGAGCAATAATATGAATAAGACAAACAATGTAAAAGATATTTTTACATTTGGATTTGCGCTATTCGCTATGTTTTTCGGCGCGGGGAATCTGATATTCCCACCATATTTAGGTATTTTATCAGGAGAAAAGTGGTTTACAGCATTCGCAGGATTTACGTTCGCTGATGCGGGGTTAGCGTTATTAGCAGTAATAGCAATAGCATTGTGTCATGGACAGATTATGGAATTATTTGGTAGAATAGGTAGAATTCCTGCAATATTATTGAGTTTGGCTGATATTATGTGTGTTGGTCCACTATTAGTAATTCCTAGAACAGGAGCAACTACTTATGAAATGGGAATAGTTCCTTTAGTTGGTGATGTTCCAATTATCATAGTGGTTATTATATTCTTTGCACTGACATTTGCACTTACGGTTAAACCTTCAAAGGTTATAGATATTGTTGGACAATTCTTGACTCCTGTGCTGATCATCGCATTATCAATCATTATTATAAAAGGTGTAGTTTCTCCTATAGGAGATATATCTTCAAACGTACTTATTGATAATGTTTTCCAGAGAGGTATATTAGATGGATATCAGACAATGGACTGTTTTGTTTCAATAGCGGTAGGTGGAGTACTTATGCTTACTCTTATGAACAAGGGTTACAGCGAACCTAAAGAACAGGTAAAAATGCTTGTAAAGGCAGGTGTAATTGCATGTATTGGGCTAGGCTTAATATATGGTGGTCTTACTTACTTAGGTGCTACAGTATCTACTGTATACGGACAGGATGTTCAACAATCAATAGTAATAGTAAAAATTACAGAGGCGCTATTAGGTAATACTGGTAAGATAGTGTTGGCTCTTGCAGTTTCTCTTGCTTGTTTGACTACATCAATAGGTCTTACATCAGCGACTGCAGATTACGTGTCAATGATTACTAAGAATAAGATTAACTACACTTACAGTGTATTATTTACTTGTATATTTGCGGCTGGAGCTGCTACAATGGGAGTAAGTGGATTAGTTAAAATAGCAAACCCTATACTTGCAATAGTTTACCCTCCTACAATAGTATTAATTATATTAGCATTCTTCAAGGAAAAAATTAAAAATGATAATATATATAAGGGAGCAGTGCTTTTCTCAATAATTATAAGTGTTTTAACTTTAGCTTCGACTAAGTATGCAGGATTAGAATTTGTTAATTCTCTACCTCTTGCACCATATGGATTTAACTGGGTTGTCCCAGCTGTTATAGGTGGAATTATAGGTAAATTTATACCAGGAAAGAATTCAAATACTGTAGAAGCTGCTAATTAATGTTGTAAAGTTCTGAATATTATAATTTGACATTAAATTTATATAAGTATATAATATAGTTAAAAGATAAACTTTTTTAGTGAGAGGGGTGTAGATTATGAAGATTAAGAAAATATTAGTGCCAATCGATGGAACTGAAAGAAGCATGCATTCACTTGATTATATAAAAGAAGTGTATGAACCAGAGCAAGTACAAATAAGCATAATTAACGTAAAGGAAGTAGTCTTTGTTGATGGGATTTCAATAAGTGACGAAATAAAGAACTCTGAAAAATTTGGGAGAGAACTACTCGAAAAAGCTAGAAAAGTAATGGATGGCTATGATGTCAATTTATACTTCACATTCGGATATGCGGGTGATGAAATAGTTAGAAGAGCAAAAGACGAAAAGGTTGATATGATAGTTATGACTAAGTCAACTAAAAAAGGTCTAACAAGAATGTTAGGATCTAATACAGCATATGTTTTAAAGCATGCTAATTGTACAGTTACAATAATTCCAGAGTAATTTTAAGTAAATGATTATATTAAGAGATTCCTAGAAATTGTGGAAAACAGTTTTTGGGAATCTTTTTTTCTTGATTTCATTATTTCATATTAAATATTAGTAAAAACAGATGTATTTTCATATTGAAATACCAAATAAAAAGTAAGAATTATTTGAATTTTATTGTTTGAAAATCATATAATAAGTGAATATATATTAGTAGGAGATTAAAATGAAATACATCTATTTGAATAAAATAATTAAATGAAATGCATTATCGATGATAAAAAAACTTAAAAAGAAAAGAAATGAAAAGGCTTGACTTTAATTCTTCAAAGGGATATAATTGAGATAATACAAGTAGTAATAATTACTACTTAAATATAAAAATAAAATGGAGGGATTTATAAAATGACATTAGAATTAAAAGGTACAAAAACAGAAAAGAACTTGAATGAAGGTTTTGCTGGGGAATCTATGGCAAGAAATAAGTATACTTATTATGCTTCTCAGGCAAGAAAGGAAGGATATAATCAAATTTCTGATATATTCTTAGAAACAGCTGAAAATGAAAAAGAACATGCTAAATTATGGTTCAAGGCTCTTCATGGTGGAGAAGTTCCTTCAACTGAAGAAAACTTACTAGATGCTGCAGAAGGCGAAAACTATGAATGGACGGAAATGTATGCTGGATTTGCAAACGATGCTAGAGAAGAAGGATTTACTGAATTAGCTAGATTATTTGAAGGTGTAGCTGCTATTGAAAAGACTCATGAAGAAAGATATAGAACATTACTTCAAAACTTAAAAGATGGTAAAGTATTTGAAAAAGATGAAGTTGTAGTTTGGCACTGTATGAATTGTGGTCATATACACGTATCTAAGAAGGCTCCAAAGCTATGTCCAGTTTGTAAGCATCCACAGGCATTCTTTGAAGTTAAAAACGAAAGCTGGAAATAAAAAATCAGTTTAACAATGAAAGGTGTGCTGGTATGAAGTTTTCAAAACAAAGAGAGTTTATTTTAAACAGAGTTTTGCAGAGTAATGAACACCATACAGCAACTGAAATATACGATAGTTTAAAAAAGGATAATCCTAGTCTAAGTCTAGGAACTGTCTATAGAAATTTGACACAGTTGGCGGATAATGGATATATAAGGAAAATAAATATTCAAGGTGATCCAGCTAGATTTGACGCAAACCTAGAAGAACATAATCACTTTATATGTGAGCAGTGTAATGATATTATTGATGTAGATTTGGATGATGTAAGTTATGTTGATAATACATTGGAAAAAAATGGTATGAAAATTAAATCAGGGTATATACTTTTAAAAGGCCTTTGTAAAAATTGTAATACTAATAAATAATTTTTTAGGAGAAAAAAGATGAATAAAGAATTGATTTTTTTAAAAGATGAAAAAAGCGGAGATATATTCGAAAAAATAGTTAATAATGAAGTGGAAGCTGCTGTATCTGGATTAACAGTACTTAATGCTAACTCTACTGATGCTGCTGGTGAAAAGCATGTTCCTGTAATTGAAGTATCAGGAAATAAGGTTTGTGTTAAGGTAGGAAGTGTTGCACATCCTATGACAGATGCTCACCATATTGCATTTGTAGTATTAGTTACAGAAAAAGGTGTGCAGAGAGTAGATCTTGCTCATGATGCTGAACCTGTTGCTGAATTTGCACTTCAAGATGGAGATAAGGTAGTAGCAGCATATGAATACTGTAACCTACATGGTTTATGGGTAGCAAAAGCTTAATAAAGATTAATAAAAATAGCATATAATAAATAAAAAAGCAAAGTTCAAATTTGAACTTTGCTTTTTTACGTGAATTAATATTTTAAGCTGTATAACGTTGAGATTATAAAAGCTTTTTTTGTATTAGTTCGTAAAGATCCGTATTTTTATCAGTTACAAAAGAACAAGCTTTACCATCTTTTCCGATTCTACCAGTACGTCCTACTCTGTGGATATAATCTTCTAGTCTATCTGGCAAATCATAGTTGTATATATGTGTTATACCCTCTATATCAAGTCCTCTAGAGGACAAATCTGTTGATATTAAAAACTGTGTCTTCAGATTTCTAAAATCTTTTATAATTCTTTCTCGCTTTGATTGACTAATATCGCTGTGGATTTTTGCGCAATTATATTTTTTTTGAGATAGTTTAAGATCTAGATTGTCAACTCTTGCTTTTGTACGACAAAATATAATTGCCATAAAGGGATTATCTCTATCTATAATTTTGCACAAATCATCAAATTTATCTCTATCAGTAGTGAAAATAAATTCTTGTTCGATGAGATCTGCAAGTGTATGATTATCATCAATTCCTATTATCTGTATATTATCTGAATACCTATATGCTAATTTCTTTACTTTAGAATCTACTGTTGCAGAAAAACATAAAAGCTGTGGTGTATTTTTTATATTTTTAATAACTCTATCAATCTCACCCATAAAACCCATTAATAGCATTTGATCAACTTCATCGATTACAAGTATGTCTATTTTTGTCAAATTTATAGTTTTTCTATTTAGATGGTCTAGAAGTCTACCAGGAGTAGCAACTATTATATCAATATCTTTTTTTAGTTTGTTTATTTGTGATTGTATATCACGCCCTCCGTATAGAGCTAGTATATTTATTCCATCGTTTTTTATATCAAGTTTTTGAATGATTCGCTCTGCTTCATTGAATACTTGTATGGCTAGTTCTCTAGTAGGAACTAGGATTAACGATGTTTGTTTATTTTTACTTACCAGATTATTTAAAATTGGAATTAAAAAAGATAAAGTTTTTCCAGTTCCTGTATTAGATTTTGCTATCAAATTTTTTCCGTTTATAATATCAGGGATTGCTTTTTTTTGGATTTCTGTTGGGGAATTTATACCTATATTATTTAGTACACTTACTAATTCGCTATTGATGTTCATATTATTAAAATTCATCGAATTCTCCTTATAACTTAATTATATTCATTATTTGACTATTATAGCATATTAGCACAAATAGATGTGTTAAATTAGCAAACAGTAGCAGTTATATGAAATAATATTAGAAAAGTTTATATAGAAAGAAAATTACAAAAATAAACTGAAAATGAAAAATAATAAAACAAAAATTCAATAAAATAAAAAATAAATACAAATAAATAAAGTTTAAATATAGTGTAATATCAAATAAATGAAATATATATAAAATATATTGCAAAAAAGACTAGAAATAAGCTGGATAAAACGATTGCTAGGGAGATTAATGAATAATATAACAAAAAAAATGCAAAAATGAATAAAATATTCTTGCATTTGTCTTAACAAAGAATTATAATATTTATAAACGATATGAAAGAGATAGAAAAAAACTTGCATAATAAATTAGGTAGAATTAAATAGGAGGTTTTGAGAATGTGTGTTGTTGATAAAAATAGAAATAAAAAAATAAAATTTGTTGATACTACTTTAAGAGATGGAGAGCAAACTGCAGGCATTGTATTTGCTAATGATGAAAAAATCATGATTGCTGAAATGTTATCAGATTTAGGCATTGACCAGCTAGAAGTAGGTATACCTGCGATGGGTGGAGACGAAAAGGAAAGCATTCGAAGAATTGCAAATAAAAATTTGAAAGCAAGTATCATGGGGTGGAATAGAGCTGTAATATCAGATGTAAAGCACAGCATAGATTGTGGTGTTGACGCTGTTGCAATATCAATTTCAGTTTCAGATATACATATAGAACACAAATTACAGACATCAAGAGAATGGGTAATAGAGAAAATGATGGAAACAACTGAATACGCTAAGAAAAATGGATTATACGTTTCAGTAAATGGAGAAGATGCATCAAGAGCTGATGATGATTTCTTAATTGAATTTGTAAAGCGTGCACAAGAAGCCGGAGCTGATAGATTTAGATTTTGTGATACTGTTGGAATAATGGATCCATTCACATTAAAAGAAAAAATTGAAAAAATTTATAATGCAACTAAAATGGATATAGAAATGCATACTCATGATGATTTTGGTATGGCAACTGCTAATGCAGTAGCTGGAGTTTTAGGTGGAGCTAATCATGTTGGTGTAACAGTAAATGGATTAGGAGAAAGGGCTGGTAATGCTGCACTAGAAGAAGTTATTATGACTCTTACTCATGTATTAAAATATGAATCTGATATAGATCCAAGAAAATTTAAGGGAATATCTGAATATGTATCAAGAGCTGCTGGAAGAGAATTGCCAGCATGGAAGTCTATAGTTGGAGACAATATGTTCACGCATGAATCAGGTATACACGCTGATGGTGCTTTGAAAGATCCAAAGAACTACGAAGCATTCGATCCATCTGAAGTTGGAATAGAAAGAAAGATAGTTATTGGAAAACATTCTGGTAAGGCGGCTATTGTAAATAGACTTTCAGATTATGGTATAGAAGTTTCTAATGATGAAGCGTCTTTAATTTTGGAAGAGGTAAGAGCGAAATCAATCAGACTAAAAAGAGCTCTTTTTGACAAAGAAATCGTTTCAATATATGATGATATAAAGAGCGTTGGAAGTGAGTTAGAATCAAAAATAGTAATATAATCTTTATTTAAGAGGTGATTTGGTTGGGAAGAAATATTGTAGAAAAAATACTTTATAACCATGTAGTAGAAGGACAATTAGAAAAGGGAACTACTGTTGGTATAAAAATAGATAGAACATTAACTCAAGATTCTACTGGAACTATGGCATATTTGCAGTTAGAAGCAATGGGGATAGACAAAGTAAAAACTAAGCAGTCTGTTGCATATATTGACCATAATATGTTGCAACAAGGTTTTGAAAATGCAGATGACCATAGATTTATACAAACTGTAGCTAATAAATATGGAATATACTTTTCAAAACCTGGAAATGGTATATGTCATCAGGTTAATTTAGAAAGATTTTCTGTTCCTGGAGAGACTCTATTAGGATCTGATAGCCATACTCCAACTGCAGGAGGCGTGGGAATGTTAGCTATTGGGGCTGGTGGACTGGATGTTGCACTTGCTATGGCTGGCGAACCATATTATATAGAAGTTCCAAAAGTTGTAAAAGTCGAACTGACAGGAAAATTAAATAGCATGGTAAGTTCAAAAGATATAATATTGGAAGTTTTAAAAAGAGAAACCGTAAAGGGTGGAGTAGGAAAAATTTATGAATATGGAGGAGATGGACTAAAAAATCTATCTGTTCCTCAAAGAGCAACAATTACTAATATGGGTGCAGAGTTAGGGGCTACAACTTCAATTTTCCCGAGTGATGAAAAGACAAAAGAATATTTTGAGGCACAGGGCAGATTATCGGATTGGAGTGAACTTATTGCCGATGATGATGCAATATATGATGATATAATAAAAATAGATCTTGGAGAATTGGTTCCAATGGTAGCCGCTCCTCATAGCCCTGATAATATTAAATCATGTTCAGAAGTTGGCGAGATAAAAGTTGACCAGGTCGCGATTGGAAGTTGTACAAATTCATCATATGAAGATTTAATGAAGGTATCAAGAATACTAAAAGGAAGAAAAGTTGCTGATGATGTAAGTTTAGTTATAGCACCTGGGTCAAGACAAGTTATGGAAATGATAGCGAAAAACGGTGCACTGGCAGATATAATTAGTTCAGGTGCAAGAATTTTAGAAAACTCCTGTGGACCTTGCATAGGAATGGGGCAATCACCAGGGACTGATGCGGTAAGTATTAGAACATTTAATAGAAATTTTTATGGAAGAAGTGGAACTAATTCGGCTCAAGTATATTTATCTAGTCCGGAAGTAGCAGCAGTTAGTGCTATATATGGAAAGCTTACTGATCCTAGAAATATTGATTTTGATGTGGATTTTGAAGATATCACTATAGATAAATTTTTGATTGACGACAGCATGATAATATCGCCAAGTGAAAACCCTCAAAATGTAGAGGTGGTAAGGGGTCCGAATATAAAGCCGTTTCCACTAAATACAAAACTTGAAGATGTATTATCTGGGAAAGTTATAATAAAAACAGATGATAACATAACTACAGATCATATTATGCCATCAAATGCTAAATTATTGCCATATAGAAGTAACATACCATATTTATCTAAGTTTAGCTTTAGTACGATAGATGAAAACTTTTCTGATAGAGCTATTGAAAATAATGGAGGTTTTATAGTAGGCGGGGAAAACTACGGACAGGGATCTTCTAGAGAACATGCTGCCTTAGCTCCATTGTACTTAGGGATAAAGGGAGTTATCGCAAAAAGTTTTGCAAGAATTCATAAAGCTAATTTAATTAATAGTGGGATAATTCCTATGGAGTTTGAGAACGATGAAGATTATAATTTAGTTGATCAAGAAGATTATAATTTAGTTGATCAAATGGATGATATCTTAATAGAAAATGTTTTAGAAGGAATCACTAAAGGAAGAATGAAGATAGTAAACAAAACAAAAAATACATCTTTTTATGTGAGCACTAAGTTTAATGATAAAGAGATTGAAATGTTAAAATTTGGTGGAAAGTTAAACAGTATTAAATTAAAAAATACAGCGGAGGGAACAAATGCATAAAATTACGCTTATACCTGGAGATGGAATAGGTACTGAGATTACAGCTGCAATGAAGAAAGTTGTAAAAGAAGCGGGAGTTGATATTATTTGGGAAGAATTTGATGCAGGAGAAAGCGTATTAGAAGAATATGGTACTCCGCTTCCGAAACACATAATAGAAAATATTAGAGAAAATAAACTAGCAATAAAAGGTCCTATTACAACGCCAGTAGGCAAAGGATTTAGAAGTGTTAATGTTGCACTTAGAAAAGAGCTTAATTTGTACGCAAATGTTAGACCGATAAAAACATTTGAAGGTATAAAATCTCGATATGACAATATTGACATTACGATTATTAGAGAAAATACTGAAGATTTGTATTCAGGTGTTGAACATAAGATAGGTGACTACGCTGGTGAAAGTATAAAAATAATTACTAGACCTGCGTGTGAAAAAATAACACAATTTGCCTGTGACTACACAAAAACAAATGGATATAAACGACTTTCTGCAGTTCACAAAGCAAATATTATGAAAATATCAGATGGTCTTTTTCTAGATGTTTTTAATGAAGTATGTGAAAATAATAAAATATACAGAAAAAATGCTAATGAAGATAAAGATATATATTCAGATGATGTGATTGTGGATGCTGCAGCAATGAATTTAGTTTTAAACCCTGAAGATTTTGACGTTTTAGTAATGCCAAATTTATATGGAGATATTCTGTCTGACTTATGCGCAGGTCTAGTGGGTGGACTGGGAATGGTTCCAAGTGCCAATATAGGAGAAGACTGTGCAGTATTCGAAGCTGTGCATGGTAGTGCTCCACAGATAGCTGGTAAGGGTATTGCAAATCCTACTGCGATAATTCAGTCTTCAATTATGATGCTAAGACACATAGGTGAACACGATGCCGCTATGAAAATAGAAAATGCTTTAAGAACAATATTTAAAGAAGGAAAGGTATTGACAGTAGATCTAGGTGGAGACAGTAGTACTGAGGAATTTAGTAATGAGCTTTGCAAGATAATAAGAAACAGTTAAAATAAACAATAATTACCTAAAATAAGAGGATTGTGTAAACTTTGCACAATCCTCTTATTACTATTGCAAAAGATTTAAAATATACTTATAATTATGAAAGATATGTATTGATAAAATTTATAATTAAAAATAATAAAATTAATAGGAGGACTTTTTTATGAATATTCTTCATATAAGCGCCCAAAAACCGGATTCGACAGGAAGTGGGATCTACCTTAGTGGCCTTATAAAAGGATTAGAGCCGATGTGTAGCTCACAAACATTGATTGCAGGTATTGATAAAACAGATAGCATAGAATCTATATACGATAAATTTGGAGAGAATTTCAAACTATTTCCAGTAGTTTATAATGCAGGTGATTTGAACTTTAATGTCCCTGGAATGAGTGATAGTATGCCATATCCAAGCACAAGATATAGAGACATGAACGATGATATGGCTGAAAAAATGAAAAAAAATATAATTTCAGCACTTGAAGAAGCCTTGAAGTACTGTGATCCTGATGTAATCGTATGTCATCATTTATACTATGCGACTTCTATAGTCCGTGAGTTTTTACCAGATAAAAAGATTGTGGCAATATGTCATGGAACATGTATTAGGCAGTTGAAATCACATGATTTTAAGAAAAAATACATTTTAGAAAATATTTCTAAATTAGATATGATTTTTTCGCTGCATCATGATCAAAAGGGTATTATTGAGGATTTATTCAACTTACCAAGCGAAAAAGTAGAAGTGTTGGGAAGTGGATACAATAAGAATGTATTTAACAATAAGTGCTACGAAAAAAATGGACAAATTACTATATCATATGCAGGGAAGATATCATATAGTAAGGGGCTAAAACCATTTATCGAATGTCTTGAAGAGTTGGACTATGGAAAAGACTCAATAAAATTTATTATGGCAGGAGATGGCAGTGACTTGGATGAAGTCGAAGATATCAAGTCATGTGCAAATAACTCTAAGTATGAAATTGAATTTGCAGGTAGAGTCAATCAAGAAAAATTAGCTGAAATCTTAAATAAATCAGATATATTTGTATTGCCATCTTATTATGAAGGGCTTCCACTTGTAATATTAGAAGCTATGGCTTGTGGAAACTATGTTATATCGACAGATGTGCCTGGTGTAAAAAGATGGATGGGAGATAAAATAAATAATTGTGGCATGATTGACTATGTATCTTTACCTAAAATGGAGAAGGTATCAGTCCCTATGGAAGATGAAATTCCAGCTTTTGAAAGTAGGCTAAGAGAGTCTCTAATAAAAGCAATAGAGTATAGAAAAAAAGACAGAACAAGATGTGTTGAAATTGGAGATCTATCTTGGGAAGGTTTATCGAAAAAACTATATAATTTTATCAGTAAATAATAAAAGAAAGGTGTGAATTTATATTAAAAGGGTAATAGTAGATTATAGGATGGAAGATCAGATGAAAAATAACTTAGAAAAACTAGGTTATAAAATATATGATTCATTCAACAATACTAACGTGCATCCCTCTCTATCAGGTCATGTGGATATTTCTCTTTTTTTCGATGGAAAAAACTTTATTTCTTCAAAAGAGTCATATTCATACTATAAAAAAATTATAGAAGATGCTGATTTTAAAAATAAGTATCTCTTAATTGAAGGTGATTCATTTTTAGATAAATCATATCCTTCTGATGTAAAATACAATTTATGCTACACAGGAAAATATGCTATTGGGAATTTTAATTATATAGATGAAAGATTAATTAGCAGATTAAAAGAGATAGATGCTAAATTTATCAATATAAATCAAGGTTATGCTAATTGTTCAATTTGCTGTGTTGATGAAAATTCATTAATTACTTCTGATGAAGGTATATTTAAGACATTAAAAAATACTGATTTAGATATTTTAAAGATTGAAGAGGGAAATATAGAATTGCAAGGCATGAATTACGGATTTATTGGAGGAGCATCAGCTCAACTGGGAAATGACAATATTTGTTTTTTTGGAAATATAAATGAACATCCCAATAGTAACAGTATAAAAAAGTTTATTGATAAAAAAGGCAAAAAAATAATGAATTTAGATTCTAATAAATTAAAAGACTATGGAGGATTAATAGTTTTTTAAATAAGTGGAAGCGAATTATTTAAGATTTAAATTAGTAAATAATAAAAGAATATTGCCAAAATTAAATTTATGTGTTAATATAAGATATCATTAAATATTAATATAATGCTATGAAAAAGGAAGAGTATGGTAAATATCATCTACAGAGAAGTTGAACCTTAGGCTGAAAGTTCACGAGAAAAGAGTTATCAGAAAACTACCTTTGAGCAAGACTCATTAGCTTAGGTGAAAATGTCTGGTTGACTGCCTTAAAGTCATTTCGAGAGGGTGTATTTATACACCAACTTGGGTGGAACCGCGATTTACTCGTCCCAATTTTTAGGGGCGAGTTTTTTTATTTAAAAAATTAATATAATATTATGCATATCATTGCCAAATATTATATTGTGATATTAAAAAATGGAGGTATTAGAAATGATCAATGTTGAATTGAAAGATGGAAATATAATTCAAGTAAAAAAAGGCTCTTCTTTATTAGATGTAGCAAAAGAGATTAGTGATGGATTTGCTAGAAGTGTATTAGTTGCTTCAGTTGATGGAAGAATGGCTAGTTTGAATGAAGAATTAAATGAAGACGTAAAGGTAAGTTTTTACAGATTTGAAGATGAAGAAGGAAAGGATGTTTTTAGACATACTAGTGCACATATATTTGCACAGGCGCTTAAGAGACTTTGGCCTGAAGCGAAGATAGCTATAGGTCCTTCTATAGAAAATGGTTTTTACTATGATTTTGATTTAGATCATAAGTTGGTACCAGAGGATTTAGAAAAAATAGAAAAAGAAATGAAGAAGATTGTCAAAGAAGACTTGAAGATAGAAGGTTTTGAAGTTTCAAGAGATGTGGCAATTGACATGATGAAAAAAATAGGTGAAGATTATAAAGTAGAAATGATAGAAGATCTTCCAGAAGATGAAGTAATATCAATGTATAGACAAGGTGAATTTGTAGACTTATGTAGAGGACCACACCTTCAAAGTACTAAAAAAATTAAGGCATTTAAGCTTCAAAGTATTGCAGGTGCATACTGGAGAGGTGATGAAAAAAATAAAATGCTTCAAAGAGTGTATGGAACTTCTTTTGAAAAGAAAAAAGATCTAGATGAATATTTAAAGATGTTAGAAGAAGCTAAAAAGAGAGACCATAGAAAAATAGGTAAAGAAATGGAATTATTCATGATTCCAGAAGAAGGACCAGGTTTCCCACTATTTTTACCTAGAGGTGTAGAGTTAAAGCATGCTCTTATGAAGTATTGGGAAGAAATACATAGAGAAGATAAGTACGTTGAAATAGAAACTCCTATTATGCTGAATAGAAAATTATGGGAGACTTCAGGTCACTGGTTCCACTATAAGGAAAACATGTATACTTTAGAAATTGATGAAGAAGATTATGCTGTTAAGCCAATGAACTGTCCGGGAGCCATGATTTTCTACAAGTCTAAACTACATTCATATAGAGATTTCCCAATGAGAGTTGCTGAAAGAGGTAGAGTTCATAGACACGAACTTTCTGGAGCACTTCATGGATTGATGAGAGTAAGAGCTTTTACTCAAGATGATGCACATATATTTATGTTACCAGAACAAATAAGAGATGAAATAAAGGGTGTAATTAATCTAATAGATCAAGTTTACACTAAATTTGGATTTACATATCATGTAGAGTTGTCTACTAGACCAGAAGATTCAATGGGAACAGATGAAGAATGGGCAATCGCTGAAGATGGTCTTAAGGGTGCATTAGATGAATTAGGAATGGACTATATAATAAATGAGGGGGATGGAGCTTTTTATGGTCCTAAGATTGACTTCCATCTAAAAGACTGTATAGGAAGAACATGGCAGTGTGGAACTATCCAGTTAGATATGCAGCTTCCTCAAAGATTTGATGCTACATATATTGGTAAAGATGGAGAAAAGCATAGACCAGTTATGATTCACAGAGTTTGCCTTGGATCTATTGAAAGATTTATAGGTATACTTATAGAAAACTATGCTGGTAAATTCCCAGTTTGGCTTGCTCCTTGTCAGGTAAAAGTTATTTCAGTATCAGATAAGTACAATGAATACGCAAATAAAGTAGTTGATAGATTATTCGACGAAGGCTTAAGAGTAGAACTAGATGATAGGGCTGAAAAAGTAGGATTCAAAATAAGAGAAGCACAGCTTGAAAAAATACCATACATGATAGTAGTAGGAGAAAAGGAACAAGAAAACGGAACAATTTCTGTTAGATCAAGAGATGAAGGTGAATTAGATTCTATGGAAATGAATACTTTCTTAGAAAAAATTCAAAAGCAGATTTCTGATAGGGAAAATGTAGATATGGAATTGCTGTAAAACGGAATTGAATAAACGTAAAAGAAATTAATAAAAAATAAAAAAGCGTCCAAGAATTAGTTTTAACTAATTCTTGGACGCTTCTTTATTTTTATTAAAAAAACTATGAGGCACTTATATTGAAATTATTTTTTTTCATATGATAATCTAGTAAAAGATTATTTTTAATAAGAATAGGTCTAAGTGAAGAATAAATTAAAATAGACACGGTAACTGCTGTAATAGCATTGAAAAAAGTTACTCCCGCATTTAATTTTGCAAGTATTGAAGCAACATTAGCAGGCTGACCTAATATGTAAATCTTATAGAAGTAACCAACGAAAGGATCTGCAAACACATTAAAAGCCATTCCGGCTATAGATGCGATTAAAGCCCACTTGAAAATATATTTACTATCTGAACTTTCATTGATTTTTGCATATTTATGTGCTATCAGTCCGACAATTAAACCTATACAAAACTTTAATATAAAAGTTTTAGGAGCAACTAATATGTATACGGGATCCATAATATCGGCAAGTGTCATGCCAATGGCTCCAGCGAGTCCACCGTAGAATCCTCCAAGTAAAAGAGCTGCTAATACTAAAAATACATTACCAAAATGTATCGATGTTGCATCTCCACCAGGTATAGGAATTTTAATTTGTAAAAATGTGAATGTTATAAAGCAAAGGGCAGCTAATATAGCGGTTTGACTAAGCTTCATTAATTTTTGGTTTTTCATTATGACACCCCTTTTAAAAGAATAATTACAATACAATTCTATTATTTAGAGTTAAAAAAGTCAATTGAATATAGGCTAAATGATAATAAAAACAAAAAGTATCGATACAATATAATAATGATAATTTAGAAATAACAAGAATATTTTATTTAAAAGTAATTATAATTATAATATTGTGGTATTATAATATGGTAGGAAGCTTTATTACTATTAATATAGGAGGACGATATGCAAAATAGAAATGATAAGTGCTGGTGTGGAAGTGGCCTTAAATATAAAAAATGCCATATGGAAATGGATGAAAAAATAAGAGAACATGAATTGAAAGGTGAAATTGTGCCTGATAGATTTACAATAAAAACACCGAATGAAATAGAAAAAATAAAAGAAAGCGCTAAGGTAAATACAGGCGTTCTAGACTATATATCAAAATATATAAAAGAAGGTATAACTACTGAAGAAATTGATAAGTTAGTGCATTCATATACAGTAGAACATGGAGCTATACCAGCGCCACTTGATTATGAAGGATTTCCAAAAAGTTGTTGTACATCTATAAACAATGAAGTGTGTCATGGAATACCATCAGATAGCGTAGTGCTAAAAAATGGAGATATAATAAATGTTGATATATCTACGATTAAAGATGGATACTACTCAGATGCATCTAGAATGTTTATGATAGGAGAAGTATCAGAAGAAGCAAGAAAACTAGTGGAAGTTACAAAAGAGTGTCTTGAAATAGGCATTGAGCAAGTAAAACCATGGGGACATATAGGAGATATTGGTGCAGCTATACAGGAATACGCAGAAGAAAGAGGTTATTCTGTTGTGACTATGTTTGGTGGACATGGTATTGGAAATGAATTCCATGAAGAACCGTTTGTTTCTCATGTAGGAAGAAGAGATACTGGCATGT
This sequence comes from Peptostreptococcus faecalis, assembly GCF_900240845.1. Taxonomy (GTDB): domain Bacteria; phylum Bacillota; class Clostridia; order Peptostreptococcales; family Peptostreptococcaceae; genus Peptostreptococcus; species Peptostreptococcus faecalis. The sequence continues at coordinate 1,124,849 of NZ_OERU01000001.1, read as the reverse complement.
TGATGGTTCCAGGGATGATGTTTACGATTGAACCTATGATAAATATAGGTAAGCCTCAAGTTTATTTAGATAAGAAAAATGGATGGACTTCATATACTAAGGATGGTTCTTTATCGGCTCAGTGGGAGCACCAGTTATTAGTTACAGAAGACGGATATGAAATAATATCTAAATAAATTGTTGACATATTATCGAAAATGGGATATACTAAACAAGTGATAAAAAGAAGTAGAATCCGTTCTCACCTTACGGCACAGCTTAGTAAGGTCGATAAGTCAGCAGAAGTAGGCAAAATTTGCCTTTTTGTATAGAACTTACGACGGATTTTTTAATCCGTCTTTTTATTTTGCAAGTATATTTGTGAAGAAAGAAAGTAGAGGTGTCTGGTATTAGTAAAGAGCTAACAATCAACGAAGAAATTAAAGCAAAAGACGTTAGAGTAATTTCTGAAACTGGGGAACAATTGGGAATCATGAGCTTAAGACAAGCTTTAGATTTAGCAGCTGAAAAGAATTTAGATTTGGCAGCTATTTCTCCAAATGCACAACCGCCTGTTTGTAGGATATTAGACTATGGAAAGTTCAAATATGAACAAGCCAGAAAAGAAAAAGAAGCTAAGAAAAAGCAAAAAATAGTAAGTGTAAAAGAAATAAGACTTAGACCGGGAATTGGGGATAATGATCTTAGAACAAAAGCCAATAATGCTATTAAGTTCCTACAAAAGGGAGACAAGGTAAAAGTTGAACTAAGATTTAGAGGAAGAGAACTTGGACATAAAGATATTGGTAGAGAAGTAATTATGAAGTTTATAGAAATGTTAAGTGAGTTTGGAGAACCAAGTAAACTCCCTAAATTAGAGGGAAATAATATGGTTGCGATTATAGATCCAAAAAAATAGATAATATTGAGAGGAGGATTTTGTTATGCCAAAGATGAAGACACACAGAGGTGCAGCAAAAAGATTAAAAAGAACAGGAAGCGGAAAGCTTAAGAGAGCGAAAGCTTATAAAAGTCATATACTTACAAAGAAATCACCTAAAACTAAGATGAACTTAAGAAAAGGAACATTAGTAAGCGAAGGTGATGCAAAAAGAATAGCACAATTGTTACCATATAAGTAAGATTAGTATTTAGGAGGGGTTATAATGGCAAGAGTAAAAAAGGGTATGAATGCCCATAAGAGACATAAAAAAGTAATTAAACTTTCATCAGGTTACAGAGGGGCTAGAAGTAAATTATTTAAGACTTCAAACCAATTTGTTATGAAAGCTTTAAACAATGCTTACATAGGAAGAAGATTAAAGAAGAGAGATTTCAGAAAGCTTTGGATTCAGAGAATCAATGCAGCTTGTAGAATGAACGATATGTCATACTCAAAATTCATGAATGGATTAAAGAAGGCTGAAATAGAAGTAAACAGAAAGATGCTTGCTGAAATGGCTATAGCTGATCCAGCAGGATTTACAAAGCTAGTAGAAGTTGCTAAGGCACAGTTAGCTTAATAATTATGAGTTTAAAATAAATATCATATAATAAAAAATACCCAGGTTTATAAACCTGGGTATTTTTTATTTTTTGAAACTATTTTTTATAATGCTAGCAATATCTAGAGATGTAGATATTCCAGATTTTATTTTTTCTTTGGCAACTAACACATCTGATGCTACATCAACAGCTACATCAGTGACGTCTTTTGCATTATCTACTACGGCATCTACATTTGTAGCTAATCCAGGTAGTTTTGCAATTGTTAAACTTACATTTGCTGAATTTTGGTTAATTAGAGTTTCTATGCTCAATAGTAAACCGTTTAGCCTCTTTAGGAGTAAAATTAAAAAAATAAGGGCTATACAGCCTAATATGGCCAATATAAACAAAATAGTCTGCGTGTCTATCGTAAATGTCATCTAATATACCTCTTAATTTTCAGCGTTTTCGCTTTTATTTATTTCTTCACTCGAATTTGCTTCATTTGAAACATCAGAATCAGCACTATCTCCAAGTGCAATCACTTCTATTTCTGCTTCTTTTTTATCAAAATAATCTTTTATTTTGTGTTTGGAATCTTTGATTTTACTTTTAGTGTCTTCAATAGACTGGGTAGTCTTATCTGAAATAGATTTTGATGTCTCTGCTATTGCTTTTCCTGTATTTGAAGCGCCTTCTTTTATATCCCCAATAGTCTCTTTTCCTGATTGAGGAGCAATTAAGACACCACTCACTACTCCGACTGTAGCACTAGCAGCAGCAATTTTTGCATATTTTAAAGCTTTTTCTTTTCTTTTCTTTTTTTCAGCTTCTCTTCTTTTTCTCTTAATCACATTGGTTAAACCCATAATTACACCTCCCATATTGTTGAGTACTCTTTAATATAATACTACACTGAACGGAGTTTAAAGTCAATTTATATAGTAGATAAAATATAGTGAAAATTGACTGATGATTAATAAAAATAACTATGCAAATCTGGAGATAGGAAAAATATTTTAAGAATAGGAAAAAGTTTTTTTGTTTCTTTTTACTAAAAGAATGTCATAAAAAAGTTACAAAATGTAATTTATTTATTAGCGGTTTATAACTTGATATTACTGTATTATGGCTATAATGAGGTGTAAAAGATTGAAAAAAAAGTTGCTTTTTTGTAATTTTTATATTAAACTATGTAAGTGAAAGAAATAAAAGTTACAAATTGTTACTTTTTTGAGGCCGAAATTGAGGTCAAATTTAATTACAGGGTGAAATATTCTAAACATAAAGGAGAAATAATATGAAAAAAGCAATATCAACTACATTGGGAGCATTAATTTTAATGTCGACAATAGGAACTAGTTTAATAGGAGTATCTTTTGCAGATACAGTAGAAGCTGCTGAGAATGTATTTACTACAAATATGGGATGGAGTAAATCAGGAAATGATTACATATATTTAAATGCGAATGGAGAAAGAACTTATGGCTGGAATAGAGTCAACGGTTTATGGTATTACTTCAACGGTAATGGAGTAATGGTAACAGGAGTACAGAGTATAGGTGGGAAAAAATATAACTTTAGTGATAGTGGAGTTTTAAGAAATGAAATTAAAGAAGACGCTAACTCTCAAAAGACTTCAACATCTTCTAATACTAATAAAAATGTATTTTATGACAAAAAGGGGAATGTATTAGGAACTGGTAAAAAATATGTTTCAAATGCAAGTGCATATACAGGTCACACAATAACAGCATCAGGTCAAAAGCCTAGATGGGGAACTATAGCAGTAGATCCTAAGGTTATTCCACTAGGATCAAAGGTATACGTACCATACTTTGATAAAGTATTTATCGCCAATGATACAGGTGGTATTATAAAAGGAACAAAGATAGATATATTTATGACTTCATATTCTCAGATGATGAACTTTGGAAGAAGAAACATAGATATAGTAGTTTTAGATAATAAATAATAATTATTAAAATATTAAAAAGATACAAATAAGACTGTCGAATTATTTAATGAATAATTTGCTAATAAATCTATATTTATAAGAAAAATGAAAAAGAGGCTTTTGCCTCTTTTTTTTTGAAAAAAATATTTGTCTAATTTGTTAAAAAAGATCAAGTATGATAAAATGAATGATGGTATAAATTTAAGGAACTGATTAAAATTAAGATTATAATTCGAATATTGTATAAGTATATGATAGAAATATTAGTAATAGTAAAATTATTAGTAACGATAAAACTATTGAAAGTGAGATATTATGATAATATTAGGTATAGATCCAGGGTTGGCAATAATAGGTTATGGAGTAGTAGAATATAAAAATAGTAAGTTTAGGCCTATTGACTATGGAGCTATTACTACGCCTGCAGGCATGGATATTGTAGACAGGTTAGAGCTCATATATAAGGGTATGAATCAATTATTTAAAATGTATAACATAGATGAAGTAGGTATTGAAGAACTTTTCTTCAATAAAAACGTAAAAACAGCTATAACTGTAGCACAAGCAAGGGGAGTAATTCTTCTTTCGTGTACACAAAACAATAAACCTGTATATGAATATACTCCACTTCAGGTAAAACAAGGCGTATGTGGATATGGTAGAGCTCCGAAAGAGCAAGTACAAAAGATGGTTACTTCATTTTTAAATTTGAATGAAATTCCTAAACCAGATGATGTGGCAGATGCGCTAGCAGTGGGAATATGTCATGCACATTCAAATAAATTAGATAAAGAGCTAAGCAAATTTTATTGATATATAAGTAATTAAGAGAAAGGTATCGTATTATGATTGGGTATATAAAAGGTATTGTAGAAGATGTTGGGATAGATTTTATAATAGTAGAAAACAATGGAGTAGGATTTAAACTAAATGTTTCTTCAAATACAATATCACAGCTATCATTAGGAGAAGAAGTAAAGATTTATTCAAAGATGATAGTAAGAGAAGATGATATTAGTCTATGTGGTTTTTATTCGGAACAAGAGCAAGAGATGTTCAATTTATTAACATCAGTGTCAAAGATAGGTACAAAGGTAGGGTTGTCAATATTGTCTTTTGCAACACCAAATCAGCTGTATAAATATATAAGAAATGCAGATACAGCTTCTTTATCGAAAGCTCCTGGTGTAGGTAAAAAAACTGCAGAAAGAATTGTATTAGAACTAAAAGATAAAGTTAATAAAATTGCAATAGATGAAGATGATTTTGAAAATGAACAAAATATTGTGGACTCAAAACAAGTTTCTAATAGCGAAGAAGAAGCGATAGAAGCATTAATGTCTTTAGGATATTCTAAGCAGGAATCACAAGAAGCAGTATACTTTGTAAAACAACCAGGTATGGAGACAGAGGATATAGTAAAAAAATCACTTGAATATATAATGAAAAGCAGTATTAAATTTTAAAGGAGGTAAAATAAATGGATGAAGAACGAATAATTACTTCTACAATGAAAGAAGAAGATTTTGATATAGAAAATACTCTTAGGCCAAAATCTCTTGATGAATATTTAGGTCAAGAAAAATCAAAAGAACAGTTAAGAATATTCATAGAAGCCGCAAAAAATAGAAGTGAAGCTTTGGACCATGTATTATTATACGGACCTCCTGGACTAGGAAAAACGACACTTGCAGGTATTATAGCAAATGAAATGGGAGTTAATTTAAGAATTACATCAGGGCCAGCAATCGAAAGAGCTGGAGACTTAGCTGCTATATTGACAAATTTGCAAGAAAATGATGTATTATTTATCGATGAAATTCATAGAATAAATAGAAATGTAGAAGAAGTTTTGTATCCAGCAATGGAGGATTATTGTCTGGATATTATAATAGGTAAAGGTCCTTCAGCGAGAAGTATAAGGCTAGACTTACCAAAATTCACTCTGATTGGAGCTACGACAAGAGCAGGTATGCTTACAAATCCACTTAGAGATAGATTTGGTGTTATATGTAAACTCGACTACTATAATGAAGAAGAACTAGCCGAAATTGTAAGGAGATCTTCTAATATTCTAGATGCAGGTATACTTGATGAGGGAGCACTACAAATTGCAAAGAGATCAAGGGGTACACCTAGAATTGCAAATAGATTGCTAAAAAGAGTAAGAGATTTTGCTCAAGTGAAGGCAGAAGGGACAATAACGGATGAAGTAGCAAAGAGTGCCTTAGAATTAATAGGAGTTGATCCGTTAGGATTAGATTTTATAGATATAAAATTATTAAATACAATAATAGATAAATTTTCAGGTGGTCCGGTTGGATTGGATACCCTTGCAGCATCTATTGGAGAAGATAGAAATACTATAGAGGATGTGTATGAACCATATCTTCTTCAATTAGGATTTATAAATAGAGCCGCTAGGGGTCGTATAGCTATGCCGAGAGCATACAAACATTTAGGGATACCACTAAAAGAAAAATAGAAAGGCAAAAAAATGAAGACGAGTGACTTTTTTTATGATCTTCCTAACGAACTTATAGCACAAGTTCCAATATCGGATAGATCGAGTTCGAAATTGATGGTAATGGATAAAATTACAGGAGAAATTGAACATAAAGTATTTAGAGATATAATAGAATATTTAGATGAAGGGGATTGTCTTGTAATGAATGATACAAGAGTTATCCCAGCTAGGTTAATTGGTGAAAAATTAGATACTGGTGGAAAAATAGAGTTTTTATTATTAAAAAGAAATGAAGATGATACTTGGGAGACTCTTGTGAAGCCAGGTAAGAAAGCTAAGATTGGATCTAAATTCAGTTTTGGTGAAAATAAATTAGTTGCAGAAGTTGTCGATATTACGGATGAAGGTTCTAGAATAGTAAAATTTAGCTATGAAGGAATATTCGAAGAAGTATTGGATGAATTGGGAAATATGCCTCTTCCTCCATATATAACAGAAGTATTGGAAGATAGAGAAAGATATCAGACAGTATATTCTAAAAATAATGGGTCTGCCGCAGCTCCTACAGCAGGTTTACATTTTACGAATGAGCTATTAGATCAAATTAAAAATAAAGGGATAGATATTGCATTTGTAACGTTACATGTTGGGCTTGGGACTTTTAGACCTGTAAAAGTTGATGATGTGGACAGCCATAAGATGCATTCAGAATATTTTAGAGTAGAAAAAGAAGCTGCAGAAAAAATAAATAAAGCTAAAAAAAATAGAAAGAAAGTTATATGTGTAGGAACAACTAGCTGCAGAACGATAGAATCATCTTGTAAAGATGGCTATGTGATAGAAAAAAGTGGATGGACGGATATATTTATATACCCAGGGTACAAATTTAATGTAGTGGATAACCTTATAACTAATTTTCACTTACCAGAATCTACGTTAATAATGCTAGTAAGTGCACTATCAAGCAAAGTTAACGTGCTAAATGCATATAAAGAAGCAGTAGAAAATAAGTATAGATTTTTTAGTTTTGGAGACGCAATGTATTTAAAATAGATAAATTTAAAAAAGTAATTAAAAAGCAATTAAAAAGCAATTAAAAAGCTATTAGAGAGGAATTTATATGTACGCAGTAAAATATGAACTTATAAAAACATGCAAACAGTCAGGAGCTAGACTGGGGAGATTACATACTCCACATGGAGTTATTGAAACACCTATATTTATGCCGGTAGGAACGCAAGCTACTGTAAAAGCTATGACTCCAGATGAATTAAAAGAAATAGAATCTCAGATTATTCTGAGCAATACATACCATTTATACCTTAGACCAGGTCACGATCTAATTAAAAAGGCTGGTGGACTTCATAAATTTATGAATTGGGACAGACCAATATTGACAGATAGTGGAGGATTTCAGGTATTTAGTTTAGGAGATTTAAGAAAAATAACTGAAGAAGGTGTAGAGTTTAGATCTCATATAGACGGATCAAAACATGTTCTTTCACCTGAAAAGGCAGTAGAAATACAAAATGCACTAGGATCAGATATCATGATGGCATTTGATGAGTGTGCACCTTATCCGGCAGATAGAGAATATGTAAAAAAATCACTAGAAAGAACTACAAGATGGCTTAAAAGATGCAAGGAAGCACATAAAAATTATGAAAATCAAGCACTTTTTGGAATCGTTCAAGGTGGAATGTACAGAGATTTAAGAGAACAGTCAGCTAGAGAAATTACATCAATAGATCTTCCGGGATATGCTATAGGTGGAGTTAGCGTTGGAGAACCTAAAGAATTGATGTATGAAATACTTGATTATACAGTCCCTCTATTACCAGAAGATAAACCAAGATATTTAATGGGGGTTGGATCTCCAGATGATCTTCTTGAAGGTGTAATAAGAGGCGTTGATATGTTTGACTGTGTACTTCCTACAAGAATAGCTAGAAATGGTACTGCAATGACGAGCAACGGAAAAGTTGTCGTTAGAAATGCTGCATATGCTGAAGATTTTACAACATTAGATCCAGAGTGCGACTGTCATACTTGTAAAAATTATACAAAAGCATATATTAGACATCTAATAAAGACTAACGAAATTTTGGGAGCGAGATTGCTGACTATACACAACCTTAGATTTTTATTAAAGATGATGAAAGAGGTAAGAGAGGCAATAATGCAAGATAGATTGCTTGATTATAAAGAAGAGTTTTTTGAAAAATATTATGGCAAATAAACTATATATAGTTTATAATAGATATATACGTAATATTTTAAAAATTACATTAGGAGGAATAATATGCCACAGAATCAAATGATTATGAGCATAGGAGTTTGGATATTAATATTTGCAATATTCTACTTCATACTTATAAGACCGCAGAGAAAAAAAGAACAAAAGCTAAAAGATATGAGAAACTCAATTGAAAAAGGAGATACTGTAATAACTATTGGCGGAATAATTGCAAAAGTTGCTAAGGTTGAAGAAGATAAGATAGTTCTTGATCTTGGACCAAGTAGAACAAAGGTTCCTTTTGAAAAATGGGCTATAGGAAGAGTAGTTGAAAAAGCTTCTAAGGACGAGGAAGTTGAAGAAGTTGAAGATAAGTTAGAAGACTAATTGAAAGAGTAGTATTTTAAAAGTACTACTCTTTTTTTCTATTATATGGTATAATCGATAGAGAAAACTAATTAAATGGGGGGATTACTATGGAAAAGAAGCATGTAAAAACTCTTTCAAAGGCTACTTTAAAGGAAAGCGCAGCAAAGGGTGGATGTGGAGAATGTCAGACTTCATGTCAATCTGCGTGTAAGACATCTTGCACAGTTGCTAACCAAGAGTGCGAAAGATAGTATTCTTAGAAAAACAGCCTTTTGGGCTGTTTTCTTTTTTTAAAAAATAGGAGGGAAATATATGAGTTTAAAAAATAAGATTGTGTCATTTTCTCTGGCTCTTGCTTTACTTTCACAGTTTGGCGTAATGTCAAAGGCCATGACATATGATGAAATAAGACAAATAAAAGGTGCCGATAGATATGCTACAGCAGGATCAATTTCTGGTGATATGGGATCATATGATTCAGTTATACTAGTTAATGCGGATAAAAATTTGGCTGATGGATTGAGTGCGAGTGGTCTATCAGGAGTTATAAAAGCACCTATTTTACTTGTTAAAAAGGATAGCATTCCAAATGAAACACAGTTAAGATTGGATATAGCGAAAAAAATATATATAATCGGTTCAGAAAACTCTATCAGTAAATCCGTAGAGAACCAACTAAAAGATGAAAATATGGGTGGATTTTCAGTAAAGAGAATTGGGGGAAGCGATAGAATTGAAACAAGTAATAACATTGCTAAAGAAATCATTAATATAAAGGGATCTATTGGAAAAGTATTTGTAACAAATGGTAATAAAGGTGAGGCAGATGCTATGAGTATTTCAGCTGTTGCATCTAGAGATGGAGAACCTGTTCTTCTGACAAATGGATCTACTATTAATGATGTAACTGCGTCTATTATTGAAAAAACTAGAAATGTGTATGCAATTGGAGGAAGAAACCTGATGTCAACTGGACTAGTGAGCAGTATTTCTGCTACTAGAATTAGTGGAGACGACAGATATAAAACAAATGCAGCCGTAATAAAGAACTTTTATAAAGATTATCCTACAAAGATCTATTTGAGTGATGGTTATAAGTTGGTTGATGCATTGACAGGTGGTCCTTTGGCTGGTAGAAATGTGAGTCCAATTGCACTTGTGGGTCTTAACAGTGACAAAACAGCACTTAGTGGAGCAAATGAATTAGTGTCACTTGGTGGAATAAGTGAAAGTATATTAAGAAAATGCGCAGCTGCTGTGAATGGATAATACAAGATGAAAAAAGTAAGAAAAAATAAAAAATTGTATTTCAAGGAAAATAATAGTGAAAATAGAGCAAGTAGATTTTCTAATAAAAAAAACAATGGATCTAGTGGTTTAAATATGAGCTCTGGATCTAGGTATACAAGAAAACAATTAAAAAAAGAAAATCCAAATATAGATTTGAGTATACTTTTTATATATTCTTTTCTTGTATATGTATTGATAGAGACAATATCAAGAAGAAGCTTTACTAAAGTATTGGATTTTTTTATTGAATTTCCAATACATTCGGTAGTAAATTATATACTGATTACACTGATTTTTTCTATTACTATATTTGTTAAAAAGAAAAAATTTATGTATTTTATTTTGACTTTTTCTATGATTTTGCTATCAACTACAAGTTCAATTTTACAAGTACTAAGAGGCATGCCTTTATCTCCATATGATATTGCTACTTATAAAGAAGTTATTGAAGTTATGGGACGCTTTTTAAATATAAAGGAGATACTTTTAATAGCAATATCAGTAATTTTTATAATATTTGTTTCTATATACATATTCATTAAGGATAAACGAATAAATAGAATTTCAGGTAAAAGGAATATAATAGTATTTTTTATATTATTAATACCATATATGGTAGTAGTGCCTAGATTAGAAGCAGCAAAAATACTTGATCCTATTGCATGGAATGTTGGATTATCCTATGAAAATAATGGTTTTGTCTATTCATTTGTGGATGCATGTACGTCTGCTATAAGAAAAAAACCAGAAGGATATAACAAAGCAACTATAGAAAAAATAAGAGAAGAAGTTGATGAAAAACAAAAAAATGATAGTAGAAAAATACTTACTGGAAGTCAAAAACCTAATATAGTATTTTTGCAGCTAGAAGCATTTATGGATCCAACTGAACTAGAGGGTGTAAATTTCTCGGAAGATCCTATTCCAAATGTAAGGAAATTGATGAAAACATACACATCTGGAAAAATGAATGTCCCAGTAACAGGTGGTGGTACTGCAAGAACTGAGTACGAAGTATTGAGTGGTAGCAATTTCGACTATTTGAATCAAGGAGAAATACCTTATCAAACTATATTATCAAAAAAAACATCACCATCTATTGCATATTCATTAAATAGCTTAAATTATAGTACAACAGCTATTCATAACTATTATGAGAGATTTTATAATAGAAACGTAGGGCTTAAAAATTTAGGTTTTGATAAATTCATACCTTTAGAAGTTATGACAAAAGTTGACTACACAGAAATGGGATGGCCAAAAGATGATGTATTGTTAAAATATATTATGAATGAATTGAATCAAGAAGATGATAATCAAAAAATGGTATTTACTATCTCTACTCAAGGACATAGCAAGTATCCGACTACATCTTACAAAGGAGATCCTCTAATTGAGCTCCAAAAGACGGATTTACCAAAAGAAGATTTAAATCAAGTTACTTATTATATAAATCAGCTAAAAGAAATGGATAATTTTGTAGGTGAATTGGTCGAAGAAATTAATTCATTAAAAAAACCAACTACTATAGTCTTATATGGAGATCATATGCCTGCATTGGATATATTATCTCAGGATCGAACTAAATTAGATAGATTTTCATCTGTTTTTGCCATAGTAAATAATTATGGTGATGAAAATAAAGAAATTCCAAAAGATTTCCAATCATACCAATTAAGTACTTTGGCAATGGAAGTATCAGGGCAGCCATATGGGCCAATGAACTTAGTGCATGCATACTTAAGTGATGACAAAGATTACCAGAAAAAATTAGAACTTGTCCAATATGATCTTTTATTTGGAGAGAGATATTTTTTAAAGGATGAAGAAAAACCTCAAGCTAAAAGTATGAAGGTCGGAAATGAAGAAATGAAATTGGAATCTGTAGAAGAAAATAAAGACAAGATATATTTAAAAGGTAATGGATTTAATAGGTTTATATATGCTTGTGTAGATGGAGAACAAGTAAAAACAGATTATATTGATGAAAATAATTTATCTATAGATAAAAATAAATATTCTGGTGAGAAAGAAATATCCTTAATCCAACATGACAATGACGAAAATAAGATAGCTGAATCGAAAAAAATTAAACACAAATTTTAGGAACTCATTTTTGAGTTCCTTTTATCTATTTAATTATATAAAAAGAAAAAGTGTCTATAGTTGAATGATAGTAAATAAACAAACAAAAATACTAAAATAGTGTTGAGGTTATGGAACAAATGGAATATAATCATATTTGGACTTAAGTATTAATTATTTTGCTTTTATTGGGGGATAAAAATGAACGATGATAAGAAACGATATCCATCTATTATGCATAGATTTAAACCTGCAGAAATGATGGTAATGGGATTTTTAACTTTAATATTAATAGGGGCTGTTCTTCTTACGTTACCAATCTCTTCCGCGAGTGGACAAGGCACGGATTTTACAGATTGTCTTTTTACGTCTACATCAGCAGTGTGTATAACAGGTCTAGTTGTTGTAGATACTGGTATATATTGGAGTTTTTTTGGTAAGGCGATAATAATAACCTTAGTACAAATTGGTGGGATAGGATTTATGTCTATTGCTACATTAATAGCTATACTTTTAGGAAAAAAAATAAATTTGAGAGAAAGAATACTAATAAAAGAGTCACTGAATCAGAATGATTTATCTGGTGCTGTTAGATTAATAATTTTTGTGGTGAAATACACCTTAGTTGTAGAACTAGTTGGAGCAATATTCCTTTCAACTGTTTTTATACCTAAGTTTGGACTAGAGAAGGGAATATGGTATAGCATATTCCATGCGATTTCAGCATTTTGTAATGCTGGTTTTGACTTAATGGGAAATGTGACTGGAGAATACTCCTCGCTAATTGGGTATTATAATAACTCAACGATTGTCTTCACGGTGTCTTCGCTGATAATACTTGGAGGTATAGGATTTCCAGTAATATTATCAATTAAAAAGAGAAAGAAATTTAAACATTGGAACTTGAATTCCAAATTAGCTGTCATTACTACAGCCATACTTATAGTTACAGGTACTTTGTTTATTTTTTTCGGTGAATTCAGCAATGCAAGTTCAATTGGAGGAATGAGCTTAGGTGAAAAACTTCAAGTTGCATATTTTCAATCAGTAACTATTAGAACTGCTGGGTATGCCACTATAGATTTTACGACGTTTAGAGAGTCTACTTTGTTTATTATGATAATATATATGCTGATAGGAGCATCGCCAGCTTCTACAGGTGGTGGTATTAAAACGACTACTGTTGCAGTTATATTTTTAGCAGTAAAAGCATTTGTGAAAAATGAAAAAGAAATATCTGTTTTTAAGAGGAGAATAGGTAAAATTGCATTTAGAAAAGCATTAGTAGTTCTCACTTTAGGTATAATACTTTCTGTTACTGGAACTTTTTTAATAAGTGCAACCCAGAGTGCTCATTTTAATCTTCTGGAGAGCGCATTTGAAGTTGCGTCTGCAGTTGCTACAGTTGGATCTAGTTTAGGAGGATCTAAGAGCTTAGATGGATTTGGAAAAGTTCTAATAAGCACTTTAATGTTTACAGGTCGTGTTGGTTCAATCACTTTATTAACTTTCTTCATTCATGAAAAGAAAGTTAAAAGTGTGAGATTCCCAGAAGAAAAGATAATAATAGGTTAATTAATAAAATAGGAGTTAAATTATGAAACAATATATCGTTATAGGGGCAGGTAGATTTGGAAGATCTTTAGCAGAATCACTTTTTAATGCAGGAAGAGAAGTAATGTTAGTAGACGCCAATGAAGAAATTATACAACAGATGTCGGAGGTACTGGATAATGTGGCTATCTTAGATGCTGCAGATGAATCAGCATTAAAAAGTATTGGTCTTGGTAATTTTGACGTAGCAATTGTGGCAATAGGTACGGATTTAAGAGCATCTATTATGGCTACCTTGGTAGCAAAAGATTTAGGTGTTCCATATGTAATAAGTAAGGCAAAGGATGAATTACAGGCACATGTTTTGAAAAAAATTGGTGCAGATAAAATAATATTACCAGAGCATGATATGGGTGTAAAACTAGCTAAAGCACTGACATTTGATAATTTAGTGGACTTTATGGAGCTGGATGAAAAACATTCTATCTTTGAAATCAGAGTACCTGCTTCATGGGTAGGAAGCACTTTAAAAGATTTAAGTGTAAGAAATAAGTTTGAATTAAATGTTACGGCTATTAAAAGAGGAGATGCTTTTGAAGTACCTGTAGACCCAGAAACAATCTTCCAAGAGGGTGATGTAATAGTAGTCGCTGGTAATACTAAAATAATAGAAAAAATAGCACTTAAAATAGCTCAGGAAGAGGAAGGTCTTTTCTAAAAATAAGAGGATAATAAATATGAAACATATAAAAAGTAAAGAAAATAATACATATAAATTTACAAAGTCGCTATTAAAATCTAAATGTCGTCAAAAAGAAAAAAAATATCTTGTAGAAGGCATTAGGTCAGCTGAGCTAGCAGTGGAAAATGATATGCAAGTTGATTATATGGTGGTAAGTGAATCACTGAGTAAAGATGAAACAAAAAGAGATATTTTAAATAAACTTGAAGAAAAAAATGATATGTATGTTTTTTCTGATGAATTATTTAAAAATATAGTTGATACAGAAAACTCGCAGGGAATTGTAGCTATTTTAAAGATGAGTGATGTAAGTATTGATGATGCTGATTTTGAAAAATATAAAAGGATAATAATATTAGATAGAGTTCAAGATCCTGGAAATATGGGAACTATAATAAGAACAGCAGATGCAGCGGGATTTGACTTAGTTATTACAACAAAAGGAAGTGTTGATCACTATAATCCTAAAGTAGTAAGATCTGCCATGGGATCTTTATCGCATATTGATATTACTAATGCTCAAGATAGCGAAATATTAGAAGCTTTGAGAAAAAATACATTTAAAATTATTTCAAGTTCATTAAATACAGACAAAGATTATAACTCAATTGATTATGGTGAAAAATGTGCTATTGTTGTTGGTAATGAAGCTAATGGAATAAGTGAATTTTGGGAAAAGAATTCAGAAATACTTGTTAAAATTCCTATGTATGGAAAAGCAGAATCGTTGAATGTTGCTATTTCTGCAGCACTTTTAATGTATAGAGCTAGAAACTAGATATAAAATATATAAATAAAAAAATTACTTTATTGAAAAAAATCAAATTATTTGATACAATATGAGCAATACTAAAAATATAAAAATAAATGCTATGAAAGAGAAAAGTACATTAGATATTGCAATAAAGAGAGTGGCTGGAAGCTGTGAAGCCATTTGCATTCTAGTTGGAAGTTCGCTCTGGAGCAGTTTCGCTGAATTAATAGTAGGTGAAAACGTGATGTGCGTTAAATTTTTGAGTTGGTTTATATAATTAATATAAACTAATAGGGTGGTACCGCGATTTTAGACCTTTCGTCCCTATGGATGGAAGGTCTTTTTATGTACACTAAAATAAGGAAGGGATAATAATATGAGTGGATCAAACAACAAATCAGAAAATTTAGCTAAAATGATTGAATCTCTTAAAAATTTAGGGGTTTTATCCGAAGAAAAAATTAGGCTGGCAAAAACAATCGAAGAACTTGAAAGTATTAGAGTAGAATTTCTTGGTAAAAAGGGAGAGTTGACTAAAATACTAAAGGATATGGGAAAACTTCCTGGAGATGAAAAGCCAGTTATAGGTAAGCTTGGAAATGAAATTAGAGAAAAAATAAATTCGTTTTTAAATGAGAATAGAGAAATAATAAAAAATGAAATAATGCAGAAAAAGCTAGATCTTGAAAAAATAGATGTGACAATTCCTGGTAAAGAAATAGAAATAGGGAAAAAACATATTATATCTAAAATGATAGATGAAGTTTCAGAGATATTTATAGGAATGGGATTCTCTATAATGGAAGGTCCAGAAATAGAAACTGTTAGAAATAACTTTGATTATCTAAACGCACCAAAAGACCATCCATCAAGAGACATGACAGATACTTTTTATATTACAGATGATTTGCTTTTAAGAACACAGACATCTCCAGTTCAAATTAGAACTATGGAAGCTGCAGTAAAAGCAAATAAATTACCTTTGAAAATATTAGCTCCAGGCAGATGTTTTAGAAATGACAGCCCTGATGCTACTCACTCTCCAATGTTCCATCAAATTGAACTTTTGGTTGTAGGAAAAGGAATAACTTTCACAGAATTCAAGGGAACTATGGAAACTTTTGTAAAGAAACTTTTTGGAGAAGATACTAAGACTAAATTTAGACCACATAACTTCCCG
Source organism: Peptostreptococcus faecalis (assembly GCF_900240845.1). Lineage (GTDB taxonomy): Bacteria > Bacillota > Clostridia > Peptostreptococcales > Peptostreptococcaceae > Peptostreptococcus > Peptostreptococcus faecalis. Next base: position 1,108,748 of record NZ_OERU01000001.1, on the reverse strand, counting down.
TTCACTGAACCTAGTGCAGAAATAGATGTTTCTTGCTTTAAATGCGGTGGAGAAGGTTGTTCAGTATGTAAGGGAGAAGGTTGGATAGAAATACTTGGTGCTGGAATGGTTCATCCTAACGTTCTTAGAAATTGTGGTATAGATCCAGATGAATATACAGGATTTGCTGCCGGAATGGGAGTAGAAAGACTGGGTATGTTAAAATATGGAATAGATGATATAAGACTTATGTTTGAAAATGACGTAAGATTTTTGGATCAATTTTAATTTAGGAGGATAATATTATGTTAGTTTCATTAAAATGGTTAAAAGATTACGTCGATATAGATGTAGATGCAAAAGTGTTTGGCGACATGATGACAATGACAGGCACAAAAATGGAAACTGTAGAATATTTGGGAGAAGAGATATCAAATGTTGTAGTAGGAAAAATACTTAGCATTGAACTTCATCCTGATGCAGATAAATTAGTAGTTACAAAAGTAGAAATTGGAAAAAATAAAGAAGTTCAAATAGTTACAGGCGCAAAAAATATAAATGTAGGAGATTATATACCTCTAGCTTTAGTGGGAGCTAAGTTACCAGGAGGCGTTTCTATAAATGAAGGAGTTCTTAGAGGGGTAGAATCATTTGGAATGATGTGTTCTTCAAGTGAGTTAGGAATTGATGAAAAATTTGTAGAAGACTATAAAAAAGATGGTATTTATATTCTTGACTATAAAGATGAATACGAAACTGGTAGAGATATTAGAGAAGAGTTAGACTTAAAAGATGCAATAATAGATTTTGAATTGACTTCAAATAGACCAGATTGTAGATGTGTACTAGGAATTGCAAGAGAAGCTGCTGTTACATTAGGCAAAAAGATTAAATATCCTGAAATAAACGTAGTTGAAGAATCTGGAAAAAATATAGATGTTGAGGTATCTATTAAAAACAGTGAACTTTGTACAAGATATATGGCAAGAAGAGTAACTGAAGTAAAAATTGAACCTTCTCCATATTGGATGCAAAGAAGATTGATAGAAGCTGGTGTAAGACCTATAAATAATATTGTAGATATAACTAACTATGTAATGCTTGAAATGGGACAGCCAATGCACGCATTTGATATGAGAGAAATTCAAAACAATAAAATTGTAGTAAAAAATGCTGAAGATGAAGACGTATTTGTTACTTTAGATGGAAAAGAAAGAAAGATAAACTCTGATATGTTAATGATAACAAATGGAGAAATTAATCTAGGAATAGCGGGTACTATGGGAGGAAAATCTTCTGGAATTAAAAATGATACTACTGAAATAATGTTTGAATCAGCTGTTTTCAAAAAAGAAAACATAAGAAAAACATCTAAATTATTAGGACTTAGATCAGAATCATCTTCAAGATTCGAAAAAGGAATATCTGAAGAAACTGCAGAAAAGGCTCTTGAAAGAGCGGCACAATTAGTAGAATTACTAAATGCAGGTAAAGTCATGAAGGGTGTGATAGACGAATATCCAAATAAAAAAGAATTAGAAACTTTAACGGTTAATCCAAAGAGAATTAGCTCTAGAATAGGTGTAAATCTTTCACCAAATGAAATAATAGAAATTTTAGAATCTCTTGAGTTTGGTTGTGAATTAATATCTGGAACAGAACTTAAAATAGAAGTTCCTCACTTTAGATTAGATATTGAACAAGAGGCAGATATACTAGAAGAAGTTACAAGAATTTATGGATTTGAAAATATACCTTCAGTACAACTTCAAGGAAATACCACAGCTGGAATAAAGACTGACAAGCAAAAATATGTAGATAAGATTAAAACAACTGCCATGTCTTGTGGACTTTATGAAATACTTACTTATTCTTTTGTAAGCCCTAAAGGTTTAGATAAGATAAGGGTAAAAGAGGGCTCAAAACTAAGAGATGTTGTTAAATTACTTAACCCTCTTGGCGAAGATACTTCTATAATGAGGACAACAATGATTCCAAATATGCTTGATGTTCTTAGCACAAATAACTCAAGAAATATTGAAGAAGCAAAATTGTTTGAACTAGGACATGTATTTACCCCTGAAGAAATGGCAGGAACTGAAGAAACAAGACTTTGTATAGGAATGTATGGAAAACAAGTTGATTTCTTTGAGATTAAAGGAGTTTTAGAAAAAATATTTGAAAGAATTGGATTAAAAGGCCATAATTATATTGTAAACTCTGATAATCCGACTTTCCACTCAGGAAGATGTGCAGATATAAAATCAGGTGAAACACTATTAGCGACAATAGGTGAGATTCATCCATTAGTTAAAGAAAACTATGGATTTTCTAACAGAGTATATGTTGCAGAAATCAACCTGGATGCGATATATGAATTAATTGATACTACAATTGTTTTTACTCAACTTCCAAAATATCCTTCAGTTACTAGAGATATTGCTCTTTTAGTAAAAGATGATATTGAAGTGTATCAGATTGAAAAAATAATTGAAGAAAATGGAGAAGGATTAGTTGAAAAATGCAAGCTATTTGATATCTACAAGGGAAATCAGATAGAAAAAGGATATAAGTCAATTGCATATTCAATTATTTATAGAAATCCAGAAAAAACATTGACAGAAGACGATGTAGTAAAAGTACATGACAATATATTGAATGAATTAGAAAAGCAAATAAACGCAAAACTTAGAGAACAGTAATAAATAGACCCCAGTCAAATTTGATTGGGGTTTCTTATTATAAAAATATTTGATATAATGAAGGGTATAGATATTTATAGGAATTATTAAAAATGAAATTATGCAAGGTTGATAGTAGCTTATAAATTAAGTTAATAGTTAATATAAAAAAGAAAAAAACGAGGTGTGAGTTATGAATAAAGTTAGTGTTACTATTGATGGAATTGAATACCAAATTACAGGTGAAAAAAAAGAGGCGGAAATTGTTAAAGTAGCAAAATATATAGATAGTGAATTAAGAAAAATAAGCAAGGCTGCACCTTCATTGAGCAAGACTAGTGCAGCAATACTTACATCTGTTAATATAGCAGATAAATTATTTGATAATATGTCTGAAAATGAAGAATTAAAAAATAAAATACAAATTTTAGAGGATAGTTACTCTAATAAAAATGATGATATTGAAAAAGAGTTTGATTCTATTTTATTAAAATTGGATGAGTCTGAAACTGAAATAAAAAAACTAAACAATATAATCACTGAACTCGAATCGAATTCAGGAGATTCTGAATCTCAACGTTCAATTGATAAAAGTGAGGTTGAAGAAGAATATAAGAAAAAAATTGAATCTTTGGAAAAGATGGTAGATGAGATGGAAAAGAAAGTTGCTGTTGCAGAAAATATGGCTGATGAATTTCAAAATAAAGCATATAATATACAGCTAAATTACGAAGAATTGAAAAAAAGTATAAAATAGAACTAATAAAGGACTACAGTTTTTATAAAGGTGGTCCTTTTTATGGATATAAAATTTGAGTTATTGTTATGGAGGAAAAATGAAAGAAAATTTAGAATTACTGGCTCCTGTTGGAAGCTTTGAATCTCTTAAAGCAGCTATTCAAAATGGAGCAAATGCAGTATATCTTGGAGGAAAAGATTTCAGCGCTAGAGCGAGTGCTAATAATTTTGATAGAGAAGAATTAAAGGAGGCTGTAATATATAGCCATATTAGAGGGTGTAGAGTATTTGTAACAGCAAATACAGTGATTAAGCAGTCGGAAATACAAGCTTTTTTAGAATATATAGATTACTTATATAATATAGGTGTAGATGCATTAATACTGCAGGATATTGGAATGGCTCAACTGGTGAAAGGGCGAATACCTGATTTCGAATTGCACGCGAGCACTCAAATGTCTGCACACTCGCTTGAGGATACACTGTTTTTAAAAAAAATGGGATTCAAAAGAGTAGTATTAGCAAGAGAACTAAATGTAAAAGAAATTAAAGAAATAGCAGATAAATCTGGGGTAGATATAGAAGTTTTTATACATGGAGCGTTGTGTGTAGGATATTCAGGACAATGTTTAATGAGCTCGACACTAGGAACTAGATCTGGAAATAGAGGTAGATGCGCTCAGCCGTGTAGACAAAAATATAAATTATATGATTCTGTTAAGAATGAATATATGGACTTTGATGGTGAATTTATACTCAGTCCTAAAGATTTAAATACGGTAAGCAATATAGGTTCAGTAATTGATGCAAATGCGGTTTCATTGAAAATAGAAGGAAGAATGAAAAGACCTGAGTATGTTGCAGCAGTTGTAGGGGCATATAGAAAGGCTGTAGATAACTATATTGATACTAAAAAAGAAAATGTAACTGAAGATATGATAGATGATTTGTACACAATATTTAATAGAAAATTCACACAAGGATATATATTAGGAGATAATGCATTTAAACTTATGAATCCAGAAAAGCCAAATAATAGAGGTTTATATATTGGAGAGGTCATTTCATTTAATCCTAAGAGAAAAAGACTTAAGATTAAACTAGAAAAGGATCTAAAAAAAGGAGATGCTCTTAATATAGGCGGAGGAACGATAGGGAGAATAATAAAAGGAAAAGATATTTCTGAATATGCTCTAGCAGGTGAAATTATTGAAATAGATTATGTGGGGAGTCTTAAAAAGGGAACTAAAATTTTTAAGACAAGCGATAAAAACCTAATTGATAGAGTTCAAAAGACATATGAAGAAGGACATGAAAAATTTAAATTACCAATAAAAGCGAATATAACACTTAAAATCGGAGAAAAAGGCGTATTGATGTTTTCTTGCAGAGGGGTAGAAGTTAGTATCAATTCGAATAGCATAGTAGAAAAAGCTATTAAAGTTCCTATGACAGAGCAAAGGGCTGTATCTCAAATTTCAAAATTAGGAAAATCACCTTTTTATATTGCAGATGCTATTAGCGAAATTGATGAAGGAATCAGTATTCCAATTAGCGAACTAAATAATATGAGAAGAGAGGCAATACTTGAATTGTCGGAACAGTTATCAAAAGTAAATGGAAGAAAATATGTAATAAATAAAAATGAATATGAAATAGTTGATGAAAAAAATGATTATGTAGATGACAAGCAATTAAATATATCTTGTAAGAATTTAGAACAATTAAAGGCAATTGTTGATTTTGAAATTGATAATATATACTACAGAGATATAAATACATTGGAAAATGCAATAGAAATAGCATCTAAAAAAGGTAAAAAAATATCATATTATATGCCTAGAATTCTTAGAAATAGCGATAAAAAAGTTTATAAAAAATTGCTAGAAATGGAATCTAAAACAATTGAAAAGCTGGATTCATTTAGAGTTTCAAATTATGGGGAAATTAATTTTATTAAGGAGAATTATCCTCATAAAAACATTAGAATTTCATCATGGATGAATGTATTTAATGACAGTTCTATAGAATTTTACAAAAAACTTGGTGCAGATAAGATATGTTTATCGCAAGAAATGTCAATATATCAAATTGAAAATTTGCAAAGTAGCTTAAATAATGTTGAATATTTGGTGTATGGGCAAACAGATATGATGATAAGTGAGTATTGTCCTGTTAAAGTTAGTGAAAAGGGATGCCGCACAGCATGTAATGACAAAGAATGTAAAAAAGAAGAATATTACTTAGAATCAGGTGATGGTAGCAGATATAGATTATCTAAAGATGGTCAATGTAGAACTATAATACATTCTGAGGAGATTGTAAATCTAGTTGATGAAATTGAAAAACTAGAAAAATCAGGGTTAAACTCTTTTGAAATATCCTTTGAATTTGAAGACTCTACTCAAACATCAAAAGTAGTAGAAATGTTTATAAATAAGATAAATGGAGACTCTACTTTAGATTATGCTTATAATGATAAAGTATCATACTGTACAGGACATTTTTACAAAGAGATAGATTAATATTTTATCAGGAGGTGTTCAAAAAATGTTTATAGGTGGAGGAGATATTACTTCTAAGCTAGATAAAGCTTGCATAGAAAAATATATGATACCAGAAATATTATTGATGGAAAATGCTGCAAATGCAGCAGTTAATAGGATTGATAAAATAAGAAAAAAAATAAAATTGCCAATTTGTACAATTACCATTTTTTGCGCACCTGGTAATAATGGTGGAGATGGATTTGCTATATCTAGAAAATTAGATAATCTTGGATATACAACAAATGTAATCCTGGTAGGTGATGAAAGTAGATTAACTTCATCATCTAATATTAATTTAGATATTGTAAAAAGTATAGGTATTTCCTATAAAAATATAAGTAGCGGCAACTATGAAAACAATAAGGATGATATAAATGGGCATCTGAAAAATAGTGATTTAGTAATTGATTGTTTATTTGGTACAGGACTAAGTAGGAACATAGAGGGTGTATATAAACATATCATAGAAAATATAAACAAAAAAAAAGAAAAGTATAGTTACAGAGTAATATCTATTGATGTTCCCTCAGGATTAGATGCTACAACAGGTGAAGTAAGAGGTGTGGCAATAGAAGCGAATTATACAATTTCTTTTGAGTATTATAAAAAAGGATTTTTGATATACGAAAATAAAAAAAATACTGGTGAAATTTTTGTGGAAAAAATAGGAGTTCCATACAAATTATACAACGAGTTTGGATATCTACCTAAATTTATAGAAGAAAAATTCATACTAGATAATTTAATAATAAGAGATAGTTATGCAAACAAAGGAGATAACGGAAAGGTCTGTGTTTTTGCTGGATCAACTGGTTTTTATGGGGCAGCATATCTTTGTTCAAAATCAGCCGTAAAATCTGGGGCGGGTCTGGTAACTTTAGTTTGTGATAAGGATGTTCAAATAGCTTTGTCATCAAAATTAACAGAAGAGATGACATGCTCATATGAAGAAAGAGAACGGATTGCAACTTTGCTTGAAAAAGCAACTGCAATTTCTTTTGGACCAGGATTAGGAAATACAGAGAAAACAAGAGAGAAGCTTAAATACGTACTAAATAATGTAGATAGCCCTGTTGTAATAGATGCAGATGGAATTAATGTTTTTGATCCAAGTTTTTTAAACGAAAACTCTAGATGTATAATTACCCCACATATGGGAGAGTTTTCAAGAATTACCGGTGTAGAAATAAAGGAATTGCAAAATGATAGAATTGGATACTCTCAGAAATATGCACTGGAAAATAATCTCATAGTGGTCCTAAAAGGTGAAAATACAATTGTAACAGATGGAATTAGAACGGTTGTAAATACTACGGGGAACAGTGCAATGGCAAATGGAGGTATGGGAGATGTTTTGACTGGAATGATTACTTCATTTATTGCACAAGGATATGATTTGTTTATAGCAGCATGTTTAGGTGTCTACTTACACGGACTATGTGGAGATGAAGTTTTTAAAGAAAAACAAGTAGTCAATGCTTCGGATATTATAAAAATAATTCAAAAAACTTTAAAAATGTTATATAATAAGATTAAATAGAAAAGGAGGTAAATTATTTGTTAGGGTTAAGTGTTAAAATAATATGGATTCTTGTTGCAGTCGCTTTTGCAATAGCAGAACTTGCAACGCTGAGCCTAACTCTAATATGGTTTTCAATTGGTGCTGTTTGTGCATTAATAACCTCGTATTTTACTGAGAGTGTATTCATTCAAATACTAGTTTTTGCGATCGTTTCATTTATTTTACTATTCATAGCCACAAAAAAATTAATAAAAATGGATAGAGACAAAAATAATACGCATTGGGCGAGTATAGATACAAACTCAGACGCTTTTATCGGAAAAAAGGGGTATGTAATAAAGCCAATAACTCCTGAAAAAGCTGGTCTCGTAAAAGTGAAAGGTGAGGTTTGGACTGCGATTTCAGTATCTGATGAACAAACTATTGGGGTAGACGAAGAAATTATAGTAAGATCAATCGAAGGTGTAAAACTAGTGGTTGAAAAAAATAAATAAGGAGGAAATAATATATGCTTATAAAAAATATATTATTAGTATTAGTAATACTTATTGTAATTATTATTGCAGTAAGATGTATAAGAATTGTTAAACAAGCGAGAATGGGAGTAATCACAAGATTAGGTAAGTTCCATAAAGAAGCTAAAACAGGTATACACTTCTTACTTCCTTTTGTGGATTCTATGGCTTATATGATAGATTTGAGAGAAATTGTAATTGACTTTCCGCCACAGCCAGTAATTACAAAAGATAACGTAACTATGCAAATAGATACAGTAGTGTATTACAAAGTAACAGATCCTAAGAGCTATGTATTTGAAATAGCAAATCCGATATCTGCTATAGAGAATTTAACAGCTACTACTTTGAGAAACATAATAGGTGATTTAGACTTAGATGAAACTCTTACATCTAGAGATCTTATAAATGCTAAAATGAGAACTATACTTGATGAAGCAACAGATATATGGGGAATCAAAGTAAATAGAGTTGAACTTAAAAATATAATGCCTCCTAGAGATATACAAGCTGCCATGGAAAAGCAGATGAGAGCGGAAAGAGAAAGAAGAGAAGCTATACTTCAGGCAGAAGGAGAAAAGCAATCTGTAATATTAATTGCAGAAGGTGAGAAGCAGTCTGCAATACTAAAGGCCGAAGCTAAGAAAGAAACATTAATCAGAGAGGCTGAAGGGGATAAGCAATCAAAGATTTTACAGGCTGAAGGTGAGGCTGAAGCAATAAGAGATGTATATGCGGCAAAGGCTGAAGGTGAGGCTCAGATAATCAAGCAGACACAAGAAGCTACTGCACTAGGTCTAAAGATGGTATTTGCTGCTATGAAGGAATCTGATATAGATGATAACATGTTGGCACTTAAGTCAATGGAAGCACTAGAAAAATTAGGTGAAAAAGATTCAACTAAACTTGTATTACCATCTGATGCAGTTAATTTCCTAGGTACATTTAAAGGAATAAAAGAAGTACTTACAGATGAAAAGAAATAAAAAGCATTTTTAATGAACAACAAGTCCTCAGGTTAAGTCTGGGGACTTTTTATTTAAGGAGGTATGTATGGGACTCGTTGATAGAATGAAAAATGAAAATAGAGAACTTGTGTTTAAAGAACTTATGGGGAAGAAGTATAGCGATTTAGATGATTTCGATGTGTTATATTCTCCAGAAGAAGAAATTCTCTTGATTACTATTAAGAGATTAGTTTTGGAAGGAAATATAAACGAAGCAGAAGACACACTTTTTTCTAAGTTTGAAAAGGTGAAGAGTATAAATATGATGTTTATAGCAGGGGAGTTTTATTCAATGCTAATGAATTTTAGCGATGAAGAATTAAAGGAAAAAAAATTTTCAAAAGAAGAAATTTATTCAGGAATAAGTGATATTAAAGAAATTTTTGAAAGTGAAGCTAAATAGTATAGCTTTTGATAAAAAAACTAACTTGAAAAAAATATGTATAAATTGTATAATAAATACTTGATTAATTTCAAAAAAAAACACACAGCAAACAGGGCTGTATGTTAATGTAAAAATGAATTTGTAGTGGAATTACATTTTATTACATTATTTAGACTAAGTCAATACATTTTTTGAATTTTTCAAGATAATATAATGAATGGGAGAGAATATATGAAAATTGGTTTTGATCATGAAAAATATTTAGAAGAACAGTCCAAATTTATACTAGAGAGAGTGAATAACTTTGACAAATTGTATATTGAGTTTGGTGGTAAATTAATTTGGGATTTACATGCGAAGAGAGTTTTGCCCGGGTTTGATGAAAATGCTAAAATAAAGGTTTTAAATTGTATAAAAGACCAATTAGAAGTAGTAATATGTGTGTATGCGGGAGATATTGAGAAGAATAAAATAAGAGGTGATTTAGGCATTACTTATGATATTGAAGTCATGAGATTGATTGATGATCTGAGAGGTTATGACCTTGATATTAATTCTGTAGTAATAACAAGATATGAAGATCAACCAGCTGCATCAATTTTTGCAAACAAACTTGAAAGAAGAGGAATTAAAGTATATAAGCACAGAGCGACAAAAGGATACCCAACTGATATAAATACGATAGTCAGTGAAGAAGGTTTTGGTGCAAATGAGTATATAGAAACTACAAAGCCTATAGTGGTAATGACGGCACCGGGACCGAACAGTGGAAAGTTAGGAACTTGCTTAAGTCAGTTGTACCATGAGAGTAAGTCAGGGAAGTCAGTGGGATATTCGAAGTATGAGACATTCCCTGTTTGGAACTTACCTCTTAAACACCCAGTGAATATAGCATATGAAGCTGCTACTGTAGATTTAAAAGATATAAATATGATAGATTCTTTTCATTTAGAACATTATGGAGAAACGACTGTCAACTATAATAGAGATCTAGAGCTATTCCCGGTTTTGAAAAAAATAATAGAGAAAATAACAGGAAAAGCAAGTGTATTTAACTCTCCAACAGATATGGGGGTAAATAGAGTCGGATTTGGAATTATAGATGATGAAGTTGTCAAAGAAGCAGCAACTCAAGAAATTATAAGAAGATATTTCAAGACACTATGTGAATACAAAAAAGGAAATTTAGATAAAGAAGTCGTTTCTAGAATGAGATTAATTATGGAAGAGATGGGTCTTAAAGAAGAAGACAGATCAGTTGTAACTGTTGCTAGAAAATATCTAAAAGATAGTTATGATTTAAATGATAATATATCATCTCATGCAGTGGCATTAAAATTAGAGAATGAAGTAGCAATTACTGGGAAATTTTCAAATTTAATGAATGGTTCGGCAGCAGTTTTATTAAATGCAATAAAATATATGGCAGAGATTCAAGACGATATATTTTTGATTTCGCCTGTTGTATTAGAGCCTATTATTAATTTAAAAAAGAATATATTAAAAAGTAGAAATATAGCGTTAAATGCAGAAGAAGTTTTGATGGCTCTTAGCATAAGTGCAGCAACAAATCCAGTAGCACAATACGCTATGGAAAAACTACCACAGTTATCAGGATGCCAAGCACATTCAACTGTCATATTAAATAAGAGTGATGAACAGGTATTTAGAAACTTAGGGATAGATGTGACTTGCGATTCAGAGTATCAGTCATCAAACCTTTATGAGGGTTAAATATAAATTGTAATAACTAGTAAATAAAAATATGAAATATGCTTTTGATAAATAATTTATATTTTCATAGACAGGAAATGATTTAAAATAAAAAAGAAATTAAAAAATATGCGAATAATACTATTTAATATACCTTTGTATATGCTATAATAGTACATATGGATATTACGCGACGAAAGGATGTTATTATAATGGAAAACAATTTGACTATGCAAGAGCTACTTGAAATGCAAGAGCAAGAGCTAAGCAAGATTAATGTTGGTGAGGAAATTACAGGAAAGGTTGCACAAGTAAACCACGATGGTTTAGTTTTAAAACTAAGCATTGGTTTTGATGGAGTGATTCCTGCTTCTGAACTAAACCTAAAAAAGGGAGAGGACATAGCTGAACTTTATAAGATAGATCAAGATGTAACTGGTATAATTACTAATATTAGCTACAAAGACGCTACTATAAAGATTTCTAGACTGAAACTTGAACAGCAAATTGATTTAAAGGAAATAATTGAAGCTCTAGAAGAGCATAAAATAATAAATGTACATGCATATAAGGCTCTAGAAAGAGGTCTATATGTTAGATATAAGTCTTACACTATGTTCATGCCTATTTCACAAATTGATACAAAATTTGTAAAGGATACTAACGAATATGTAGGTCTTGACTTAGATTGCTATGTTAAGGAAGTTAACCCAAGAAAGAATAGAATAATAGTTTCTCATAGAGAAGTTGCTCAAGAAATACTTGATGAGGAAAGAAAAGAAAAAAGAGAAAAATTCAAAGCTGAAAGAGAAGCTGAAAGAGCAAAAATAAAGGCTGAAAGAGCTAAGATGAAAGCTGAAAAAGAAGCATTATTTGCATCTCTAGAAGCAGGAGAAAAAAGAACAGGAAAAGTTACAAATATTATGCCTTACGGTGCGTTCATCGATTTAGGTGGAATAGAAGGTCTTGCACATATTAACAGCCTTTCATGGACAAGAGTATAATCTGTAGAATCTGTACTAAGTGTTGGTGACGAAGTAGAAGTATTTATACAGAGTGTTGATCCAGAAACAAAAAGAATTGCGTTATCTTTAAAAGACCCAGATAAGGATCCTTGGAAGCTTATAGCAGATGAAGTACGTGTTGGATCTGTAGTTGAAGCAAAGGTATTGAGAATTATTGAAAAAGGAGCTTTTGTTCAGGTTAAAGAAGGTGTGGAAGCTTATTTACCTATTGGTGAATTGAGTGAAAATAGAGTGAACAAAGTTGAAGATGTTGTAAATATAGGCGATGTAGTAAAAGCTGCTATAATTAAATTCAATGCTGAAAATAAGAGAATGATGCTTTCAATAAAAGAACTTACAAGAGAACCAGAAGAAGATATTAGTAAATATATGTCTTTAGGTGATGATACTATTGGTAATATAGGGGATGTATTGAAAGAAAAAATTGAATCTTCAGAAGAAGAGTAATAAATATTTGATAATTTTAGTATAGAAGTTTTATTTAGAGGGTTGCTTATGCAACCCTCTTTTTAACAAAAAATCTAACGAGGGAATTAAAATGAATATAAAAAAAATTAAATTTAATTATCCTTTTATTTTTGTTATGTCAATAATATTTATGTGTATGTTAATTCTAAATGGATATACACCTTATGTAGCCGACGATTTTAGCTATTTGGTAGGTATAAATTTAGAAGAAATTTCAAATTTAATAGATATTATATATAATCAGTGGATACATTATTTTAGTGTGAATGGTAGGTCAGTTTCACATACGATAGGACAAATTCTTCTATTGCTAGATAAGGATTTAGTAAATATATTGAATTCATTTGCTTTTTGTATTTTTATATATTGTATTTATAGCTATACTAGATTTGATGATAAATATAATATTAGTGGACAAATTGTGCCTAAAAAAGGATTATTAGGATCTGATATAAATGGATCTATACTATCAATGCTCATTTTTCTATTGCTATGGTTTTTTACACCCGTTTTTGGGCAAAATTTTTTATGGGTAATAGGTTCGGCAAATTATATGTGGACATCAATAATAGTAATGGCAGTTTTGCTTAATTTTAGAAAAATATCTATATTTGGTGTAAACCCAAATAGAAGAGTATATATTATTATATTACTGGTATTTTCTTTTTTTTCTGGATGGACAAATGAAAATTCTGTACCAGCAATGATTTTTGTTGCAACATATTATATAATAAATATGTACAAGAAAAAAGCAGAAGGATTTATAGTAGCATTAGCTATGTATACTGGAGTAATACTTGGCTTTTTAGTGATGCTATCTGCCCCAGGGAACTTTATAAGATTGCAAATGTACAGCGGAAAATTTCAAGGTATTGAAAAATATATTGAAAGAATATTTGTGGTAGATGATAATTTTTATAGCTCTATAATAGTACTTTTTTTAATAGCTTTAATGATACTATTAGTAACGAGACTTTTATACTTTGACAAAGACTGGGAATCGGAAATATACTTTGCCGCTGGAATTATAGCCTATTTAGTAATGATGGTATCTCCAATTTTTCCTCAAAGAGCAATGATAAGTACAATATATTTATTTATAATATCTATTGTAATTAATTTATCATATATATATCGCTATAATGTTAAATTTGAAATTGTTATATCAATATTGGGAATAATAATACTAGGATATCAGTTTATAAGTACATATCCAGAAGCGATATTAGCTAATAAAGAATATCTTTCGACATATAATGCTAGGGAAATATTGATATTAGATAATAAGATGAGTTCTAATTTAGAGAATATAAAAATTCCAGAATTGCCAGCAAAAAATAAATACATGGCGGCATATGGTCTTGAAGATGCCAAAGACAATAGTGATGACTGGATTAATAAATCTATGTCACGATATTACGGAGTAGAGTCTATATCGTTAAGATAATAAATTTATTGAACTTTAATTTATACTTTATATTGCTTTTATAGGTATTAAAAGAAAGAGGCTGATTATAGTGACAAAATCCAAAATAAAAACTAATGTAATGAGAATTCTAGACAAAGAAAATATAAAATATAATTCGCACTCTTATTCTGTTGAAGGAAATAATGTAGACGGAGTTACAGCTGCGAAAAACATTGGTTTAGATGAAAAGATGGTTTATAAAACCTTAGTTACAAAAGCAAATATAGGTGAATTTTATATATATGTAATACCTGTAGCTCAAAGCTTAGACTTAAAAAAAGGCGCAAGAGCGGCTGGTGTAAAGAGCATTAATATGATTAATTTAAGTGATATAAATAAGGTGACAGGATATATAAGGGGAGGTTGCTCTCCTATAGGGATGAAAAAAAATTATAAAACATATATAGATACTTCCGCGATGAATATGGACTCTATCGTAGTGAGTGCAGGAAAAGTAGGGTTTCAAGTTCAACTTGATCCAAACGATATATTGCGATTATCTAATGGAGAATATGCTGATTTGATATCAGAGACGGTAGGTGATTAAGTGAAAACAATAAATTCAAAATTAATTGAAGATGTAGTGAGAGATATGTGTATTGATGGTTGTATCAACTTAAATGATGATGTGGTAAACAGCTTTAAAAAAAATAGAGATAATGAAGAAAATGAAGTTGCTAAGAATATATTAAATATTCTAATTGACAATGCGCAAATTGCAAAAAATTTAAATAAGCCACTATGTCAAGATACGGGAATGGCTGTATTTTTTGTAAAAATTGGTCAAGATGTTCATGTAAAAGGAGATACCATTACCGAAGCTATAAATAAAGGTGTAAGCAGAGGATACACAGATGGATATCTAAGAAAATCAGTTGTTAGTCCGATTGATAGAATAAACACTAAAGATAATACTCCAGCTGTAATACATTATGAGATGATTAAGGGTGATAATATTGAAATTGAGTATGCAGCGAAGGGATTCGGAAGTGAAAATATGAGTAAAATGAAAATGCTAAAACCTTCTGATGGTCTTGATGGCATCAAAGAATTTATACTGCAAACAGTCAAAGATGCAGGTCCAAATCCATGTCCTCCTATTATTGTAGGAGTAGGTATAGGAGGAACTGTAGACAAGTGTGCTCAAATATCTAAAAAAGCTCTTTTTAGAGAAGTCGGAGAACATAACCATGATGAGTTCATTAAAGAATTAGAGGAAGAGATGCTTACAAAAGTAAATGAATTGGGGATAGGACCACAAGGATTAGGTGGAAAAACAACTGCTCTTGCGGTTAATATCGAAACTTTTCCTACTCATATAGCAGGATTACCAGTAGTGGTAAATATTAACTGCCACTCTTCTAGACATAAAAAAATTATATTATAGGAGGCAAGCATGATTGAAATTAAAATGCCTATAGATGAAAAAACTATAAGAGAGCTTGAAGCTGGAGATATAGTATCTCTAAGTGGTGATTTGTATACGGCTAGAGATGCTGCTCACAAAAGAATTTGTAAAGCGTTAGAAAATGGAGATAAACCTCCATTTGAATTAGATGGACAGGGAATCTATTATGTAGGTCCTTCACCTGCAAAACCAGGGGAAGTAATTGGATCTGCTGGGCCGACAACTAGCTATAGAATGGATGATTTGACAATACCTTTGTTAAAAAAAGGTTTAAAAATAATGATAGGCAAAGGTAAGAGAGATGAAAAGGTAATAAATGCAATGAAAGAGTATGGAGCTGTGTACCTTGTTGCAATTGGTGGTGCAGGAGCATATATTTCAAATTCTATAAAATCAAGTGAAATAGTTGCATATGAAGACTTAGGTGCCGAAGCAGTGAGAAGAATAACTGTTGAGGATATGATACTTACAGTTTGCATTGATTCGAAGGGGAATAATCTATACGAAAAAAGTAATAATATATAAATTGAATTAAATTAAAAAAATTATTGGGAGTGAAATATGAATTACGCAGAAGAAGCATTAAAACTACATGAAGAGAAAAAAGGTAAAATTGAAGTAAATAGTAAGGTTAGTGTAAATAGCAGTGATGATTTAGCTATTGCATACACACCAGGGGTGGCAGAACCTTGTGTCAAAATAAGTGAAAATAAAGAAGATGTATATAAGTACACTTCAAAAGGAAATTTAGTAGCTGTTGTCAGCGACGGATCTGCAGTATTGGGGCTAGGTAATATAGGTGCAGAGGCATCATTACCTGTAATGGAAGGTAAGGCGATACTATTCAAAGAATTTGCAGGAGTGGATTCATTTCCAATATGCGTAGCATCTCAAGATGTTGAAGATATTGTAAATACTGTAAAGATGATTCAACCTGTTTTTGGAGGAATTAACCTAGAGGATATATCAGCTCCAAGATGTTTTGAAATTGAAAACAGATTAAAAAAAGAATTGGATATTCCAGTATTTCATGATGACCAACACGGAACTGCTATTATAGTTGCAGCTGGTATTATAAACGCACTAAAGTTAATTGAAAATAAAAACATTGAAGATTTAGAAATTGTAATAAACGGTGTTGGCTCAGCGGGTATTGCAATTTGTAAAATGTTATTGAATTTGAATGCAAAAAATGTTGTATTGTGTGGAAGAAAGGGAATTCTTCAAGAGGATACACCAAATATTAACTGGGCACAAAAAGAAATGCTAAAATACACAAATAAAAACAATGAAAAAGGATCTCTTGCGGATGCATTAAAGGGCAAGGATGTATTTATAGGTGTATCAGGTCCTAATATGCTTACTGGCGATATGATAAAGAATATGGCAGAAAAACCAGTAGTATTTGCACTAGCAAATCCAACTCCTGAAATAATGCCTTCTGAAGCAAAAGAGGCTGGAGTTTATATAATGGGAACTGGAAGAAGTGATTTTCCTAATCAGGTAAATAATGTTTTGGCGTTTCCAGGGGTATTTAAGGGAGCTCTTGAGTGTAGAGTTAGTGAAATAAATGAAGAAATGAAGGTTGCTGCTGCATATGCAATAGCTGACTTTATTCCAGAAGATAAGTTAAAAGTAGATTACATACTTCCTAGTGCATTTGAAAAAGGAATAGCAGAATCAGTTGCAGAGGCTGTAAAAAAAGCAGCTATAAAAACTGGTGTAAGTAGGATTAATGAGGTATAAAATTGATAGAATTAGGAAAAATAAACAGACTAAAAGTTCTTAGAAAAAAGGACTATGGATATTATTTGGATGGCAAAACATCGGATGCAAAAGATGATATATTGTTACCAAATAAAAATATAATCAATACAGATTTAGTAGAGATTGACAAAGAGATAGAAGTATTTATTTACAGAGATTCACAAAAAAGATTAGTTGCAACACAAAAAAAACCACATGCATACGTAGGCGATGTGGCAGCTTTGAAAGTATGTGATAACACTGAAATAGGAAGTTTCGTAGATATAGGTCTTGAAAGAGATGTATTGATACCTTTTAGAGAAATAAAATATAAATTGTTTGAAGATGAAAAATATCCATTTTATGTATATGTTGATAAAACAGGAAGAATTGCTGCAACTACAGATATTGAACCACATTTGAGTTTAGACAGTGGCTTAAAAGTAGGAGATACTTGCAATGGTTATGTATATGGATTTCAAACTAATGAAACAGCACTAGTTTGTATAGAACCAAACTTCTCTGGGATAATATTAAGAGAAGAAAATTACTCTACTTTAAAAGAAGGCGATTATCTTAAAGATATGAGAGTAATAAGGATATATGAAGATGGAAAAGTAGGTCTTTCCACTAGAGCTGAAAGAAAAGAAGAGTTAGATTCAATTGAAGAACAAATAATAAGTTACATGCAAGGTAATGATGGATATATGAGATTTAATGATAAGTCCGATCCAGAAGATTTAAGAGTAGTATTTAATACCAGTAAGAAAAACTTTAAAAGAGCTCTTGGAGGCTTAATGAAAAAAAATATGGTCACACAAGATGAAAAAGGAACTTGGCTTTTATAAAATATTAAATAATATTTAAAATAAATTTATAAGGAGATGCTGTTCAAATGAAGATATACGTGTGTGAAAATTATGATAGAATGAGTGAAGTTGCAGCAAATTACGTCGCAGCTCAAATAACATTAAAACCAAACTCAATATTAGGATTGGCAACTGGATCTACACCAGAGGGATTATACAGACAACTTGTAGAAAAGTATAATAAAAAAGAAATAGATTTTAACGATATTATAAGTTTTAATCTTGATGAGTATTTAGATTTACCTAAGGAAGATGTGAATAGTTATTACACTTTTATGCATGAAAATTTATTTAATCATGTAAATATAAAAGAAGAAAACATAAATATTCCAGAGGGCAATGTAGATGATATTGAATCATATGCTATGAAATATGATAATAAAATAGACTCTTCGGGTGGTATTGATTTACAAGTACTTGGTATAGGTAACAACGCTCATATTGGGTTTAATGAACCAAGTGATACTTTTTCAAGATATACTGAAGTAGTGAACTTGACACCTGAAACAATTGAAGCTAACGCAAGATTTTTTGATAATGAGGATGACGTTCCTAAAAAAGCGATAAGTATGGGAATAGGAACTATTATGAAGTCAAAAAAAATAGTCTTAATTGCATCTGGAGAAGAAAAAGCACAAGCTGTAAATGACATGATAAATGGAAGAATAGATCCTAAGGTGCCAGCTTCTATTTTACAACTTCATGAAGATGTATTAGTAGTTTTAGATGAAGCAGCAGCTAAAAAAATTGATAAAAAGCTATACAAAAAAATTTAAGTAACAGATGATAATTATTGAAATATATAAAAGCTTGCCTTTAAGGCAAGCTTTTATATATTTTTTGATTTGAAAGAATCGGGTAAAAGTTCATCTATGTATGTTATTTTAGATTCTTTTCCATTTGATAAAATTATAGGTGTATTATGAGGTAAGAGTTCTGATAGAACTTGCCTACAAGCACCACAAGGAGTAGTGATAATATCGTCATTAGTGACTACTGCAATTGCTGAAATATCCTCTTTTTTGTATCCGTTAGAATATGCGGAAAAAATTGCATTTCTTTCGGCACAAACCGTTAAGCCGAAAGAAATATTTTCTATATTTGTACCAAGAAAGTATTTATTGCTTTTTGTTTGTATGCATGCTCCTACTTTAAACTTTGAGTAAGGAGAGTAAGAGTTATTTAGAGCAGTAAAAGCGTTATTAACTAATGGTTTAAATGAAGAAATGTCCATATTAATCTCCTTTCTTAGACTCGGAATCGCCTTTAGGTTCGGTATCTCCTTTATAGTTGAGAAGAGAATCTCTTATTTGATAGTTAATAGATTCAACAAAATATTGAATTACATCAATGACATTCTCAACATATTTATAAGTAATGTCATATTTATCCTGGCTATTTGGCATAAAGTCTAGTTCATGTGCAATAATGTTCCTTCTTTCCACAAGATTATCTATAAACTTTTTGAGCTGTGAGACACTATTCAATTCTTTAAAACGCATCATCATCCTTGGCAATATTGCTTTCCAAATATTGAAATTTATTATATAGTTCATATTTCGCTCTATAGCGTATGATTTTAAAATAGTGAATCCAGATATTATCTCATACAAGCTTTCATTTAGTATTTTTTCTTTTTCTTCAATATCATAGCTAGATTTGTCAAATTTATCAAGTAAGCTAATCGGTATTAAAAACTCATCAAAATTCTTTCCAGGAGAAGTATTTCCTTTAAAAATTTGTAGAATCATGACCTTTACTATATCGTGCATATATTTGTCAAGTGCTCCGCATATTAATACTATAGAGTATCTATAAATATTCTTGTCTTCAGGATTTTGTGATAGCAAAACCCTGATTTTGTGAACGTTGTCATGAAAAGATTTTAAAGGCACATTAAAATTACTGTCTATTAAGTCAAGGCCAGTTTTTTTTGGTTTTATACTTGGAGTAGGCCTTTTAAATGAATTTATATGTTTTTTATTCATTCAGTTCCCTCCTAAAATAGTTTAATCCACCATATTTTCCTGATAAATATGCATTTCTAAAATTTTCATTTCTACTTACGTCGTAAATATCTGAAAGAGAATAAATTTTTGTTTCATTAAATTCTTTATCGGCAACATAGACCTGGTCTTTTCTGAGTGATTTCATTTCTAAAAGATCTGTTGTATGTGTGGAAATTACTAGCTGACCACTTTTATTTTCCTGAGGATTTTGGAATAAATCAAGTATATATCTAGATACTAAAGGATGTATGTATGATGTCATTTCATCTATAATTAGCGTTTTTCCAAAGTATAATGCATCATAAATATAAGCATATAGAGCATATATTTTAATCGTACCCTCAGACTCTTCAAATAGATTGAAAACAACATCTCTCTTATTACCGTAAATATCATAGCCTTGCTTGAAGGTATTTAGAGTGTATTCATCAAATTTTGAATCATCATTGTCATCACCATCACTTACTTGTTTTATATTGGGATTGGTTTGAAGTATTTTTTTTACGCCTTGGTTTATATCTTCATAGTCTAAACAATCTTTAACATTTTCTGCGCGTATTTGATTTATATTTGAATAACTAATGTCATTAAGCATTTTAATTAGCTTTACATGAAAACTAGAGTCTTTATTCAAAAGGTACGAAGTTGTTCTTTTTAGATTTTCTTTTGAATCGAATGCATTTTCTATTATTAAAAAATCCTTTTCCATCCAGTCGACAAACTTTGTAACCCTCTCATCAAAAATGCTTAACGTTCCAATTATAGGCTTGTGTAATAAGCTTTCACCAGCGACTTTTTTTATAATAGAAATATCTATATTATAATCAATATTTATAAGATCGGAAGTCCTTTTAAAAAGTGTAACATAATTATCTTTACGATCAATCATTACTAAACTTTCTGATACAATTTCTTTGTTGTTGTAGCTCAAACAGTATTCAAATATAAGTTCATCTATGAAAATTCTTATTTCTGAAGATGTTGGAACTGAGAGATATGAATCATCTAGTTTGTATGGTTTGTATTCAAAAATATTTTTATCTATTAGTGATAAATCGGACACCTTTGAATAAATAATTTGATTCTTAAGAGAACTCATTGCTTTTATTAAATTGCTTTTACCAGATGCATTAAAACCATATATTGTAACAGCAGGCAGCAATTTAAGGTAGCTTTTTAACTTATGTGTCTTAATCTCATATCCGTTTTCTTCATCTGAGGCAATCATAGAAAAAGTAAGTTTATCTTTTATAGATAAAAAATTTTCTATAGTAAAGTCTATAAGCATTCACATACCCTCCAATCGTTTAGTTTATTATAATTTAATTATACTATACCAGCTACTAATAATAAAAGGATAAAATTGGCTATTTAAGCATAAAAAAGAAGGGTTGAAATATTCAACCCTTCTTTTTTTGTGAGAAATACTTAAAAAAGAAATGTGATTTTTAAGTATTTTTATTATACAACAAGTGGGATAAAAAGTCTAATAAATTTTAATCTAATCTTAATTATTGTGGTATAATATAAAAAGCTTGTCTAAAGTAAATTATCTCAATATGGAAATAGACAAGGTACAAAATAGTAAATAATTTATTAATACAAAAGATAATATAGATTATTAATAAAATTAAATATACAGCAATAAAGGAGAATGTTATGTCAGTATTAGATTCGTTTCTTAATAGACAAGATCATAAAGAAATAAAAAAATTAGATACAATAATTGAAAGTATAGAGAATTTAGAGCCTACTATTTCATCTCTTGCAGATGAAGATTTAGCCAAGAAAACCTTGGAATTTAAGGAAAGATTAAAAAATGGAGAAACACTAGATGACTTGCTTATAGAGGCTTTTGCAGTTGCAAGAGAAGCGAGTAAAAGAGTTCTAGGTATGAGACAATATAAGGTACAGCTTATAGGGGGGATAGTTCTTCACCAAGGTAAAATTGCGGAAATGAAGACAGGAGAAGGTAAGACTTTAGTTGCAGTTGCTCCTTGTTATTTAAATGCACTTTCAGGAGAAGGGGTACACGTAGTAACAGTTAATGATTATTTGGCAGAACGTGATGCTGATATGGTAAGACCTGTTTTTGAATTACTAGGTATGAGTGTTGGAACGATAATTACTGGGCAACCACCTCATATTAGAAGAGAACAGTATTTGTGTGATGTTTCTTATGGTACAAATTCTGAATATGGGTTTGACTACCTTAGAGATAATATGGTAGATAGGTTTGAAGATAAAGTTCAACAAAAGCTAAATTTTTGTATAATTGATGAGGTTGATTCAATTTTAATAGACGAAGCAAGAACTCCGCTTATTATATCTGGAGAAGGTGAAGCAATAAGTGATTTGTATTATAAAGCTGATAACTTTATAAAAACACTTGAAGAAGAAGACTATGATTTAGATGAAAAGGAACATACGGTATCTTTAACGGATTCGGGATTTAGAAAAGCTGAGAAGTACTTTAAAATAAGAACTATTACAAACTTAAATAATATTGCAATATACCATCATATCAACCAAGCATTAACTGCACACAAGCTTATGCACATAGATGACGATTACGTAATAAAAGACGGAGAAGTGTATATAGTTGATGAATTCACTGGAAGAATAATGGATGGAAGAAGATTTTCAGATGGATTACATCAGGCTTTAGAGGCGAAAGAAAATGTAGAAATACAATCTGATAATAAGACTATGGCTACAGTAACTTATCAAAATTTCTTTAGAATGTACGAAAAAATGTCTGGAATGACAGGTACAGCTAAAACAGAAGAAAATGAATTTGAAGAAACTTATCATATGAATGTAGTTCAAATTCCTACAAATAAGCCGGTTATCAGAGCCGATTTAAATGATAAAATATTTGCTACTGAAGATGAAAAATTTAATGCAGTAGTTGAAGAAATTAAAAAGACACACAGTACAGGTCAACCGATTTTAGTAGGTACTTCTACAGTTGAAAAATCAGAGCTGCTTTCCAGTTTGCTTAGTAAAGCGGGTCTAAAACATGATATATTAAATGCTAAAAACAATAAAAAAGAAGCAGAAATTGTCTCAAAATCGGGTATGATTGGTAATATTACAATTGCTACAAATATGGCCGGAAGAGGTACAGACATCAAACTTGGTAATGGAGATCCTAAAATGGAACAAGAGGTGAAAAATCTTGGAGGTCTATACGTAATAGGAACAGAAAGACATGAATCAAGAAGAATAGATAATCAGCTTAAAGGTCGTTCTGGTAGACAGGGAGATCCAGGAACTTCAAGAATGTTTGTCAGTATTGAAGATGAAATTGTGAAATTGTATGGTGGAAAGGAAATAAAGAAGTTATCTTCTAGATTGAAGCCAGATGAAATAGGTGCAATTTCTAGTAAAAGACTTACTAGAGCAGTTGAAAATGCACAAAAGGGTATAGAAGGTAAAAACTTCCAACAGAGAAAAGATGTATTGAAATACGATAATGTAATAGATAAACAGAGAAAAGTTATATATGCTGAAAGAGATAAGGTTATAAAGGGGATTGAACTAAAAAATACGGTAATGCAGATGGCAGAAGATACTGTATCTGAGTTTGTTCATAAATACCTTGAAACAAAGCCAAGAAACTATTACAAATTCTACAAAAGTTTATACAATGCATTTATGCCAGATGGAACTCTTTTGATTCCGAATATTGAACAGATGAGTCCGAAAGAAATAATTGAAGCTACGATGGATATTGTGAAGAGAGTATATGAATTAAAAGTAATGATGATCTCGCGTGCAACATTTGAATATCAACAAAAAGAAATTTTGTTAAAAGTAGTTGATACATATTGGGTTGATCACATTGACTTAATGGATCAAATGAGACAGAGTGTGGGATTGGTGTCAGTAGCACAAAAAGATCCAGTAAAAGAATATACTATAGAAGGGTATAAAATGTTTGAAACGCTAAATAGAAAAATAAGACTTGAAACATTGAAGTTTGTATTTAGTTTTGAAGAAGAAGAGAATGAATAAAATTAAAGTATTGCAAAAACTAAGAAGTTGCCTTCTTAGTTTTTGTGGTATTATTGTGATTATATAATTTTTATAAATTATTGCAATTTAATATAATAGTTTTAATAACGGGTGGTTTTATGGAGACAAATAAAATTAAGTATACTTTAAAAAAATACTTACTTATAGTTAGAAATTTCTAT
The DNA here is from genome assembly GCF_900240845.1 of Peptostreptococcus faecalis. GTDB lineage: Bacteria > Bacillota > Clostridia > Peptostreptococcales > Peptostreptococcaceae > Peptostreptococcus > Peptostreptococcus faecalis. The sequence goes on along the minus strand of NZ_OERU01000001.1, from coordinate 1,084,464 downwards.
AATAAAAAAAGAGAAAAAGATAAAAAATACGAAAATCTAAGAATTAATTCTATTGATGTTCTCAGAGGAATTGCAGTTATAATGGCATTGTTTCTGATAAATCAGGGTCTTGAAGATTCTATTAATACTAATCATGTGGTATCTACGTGGAATGGTATGAATTTTGCGGACGTAATACTACCTATATTTATCTTAGTCATGGGGATGTCGATACCATTTTATGTGAAGAAAAATTATGAAAATGGAGATAAAGTCCTAGAAATCGTAAAAAAGATTATGATAAGGTCAATACTTATATTTATAATTGGATTAGTATACAGTGCTTTATTCGTAGATGCAAGAGGAATTGTAAGATTAACAGGTGGATATCAGTTAATAGCTGTTGTTTATGTAATATGTGCACTATTATATATTTCATTTTTGAAAATTAGAATAAAAAATAACGCACTAACATACGTATTTCTGGTATTTGGTACAATAATATCTATAATATTTACTGCAATAGCATTTGGTGGTAAGGGGATAGAATCTAATGCATTCGTTGTTTTTGATAATATGGTAATAGGAGACTTTTTGAGTGCTTCCAAAGCCGATCCTGAGGGAATATTAGCAACTCTATCCTCATTATCGCTAGGTATGTATGGATTGTCGCTAGGATGCATAATAAATAAAAAGAAAATAGAAAATAAGAAATACATTAATTATATTCGTATAAGTAAGATTAAGCAAAATGGGTTCAGTAAGGAGAATTTGATTCATGATATAAAAAGTTGGATAAATATCAGATCGATAAAAGCTATACTCAGCAATTACTACAGATTGAATGATGAATTGAAAAAAATTGTAAATATGTTTTTATTAGGAATTTTATTGCATGTATTATCACTGATTATAGGAATATGGATTCCTTTGAATAGAAACGTATTTAGTATCACATTTGTTTTAAGGATATCTTCTTATGTATATTTTATAATGACAGTTTTATACGTTGTATGCGATATTGTAAATATCAAACATGTAGTTAAATTTATTCAAAGAATTGGAGAAAATGCTATATTAATTATTTTTACAGTATCTTTAGTTCATAAGTTAATAGGTCTTATAAAAATAAAGTCGATTTACACAGGTACGTGGCTGAATTTTAATAATTGGTTTACTACTGATTTTATTCTACCTGTTACAGGAATAGATACAGCGTCCGCATTCTATGCGGCAGTTATAACTATTATTTGGATAATTATTTTTAATATTTTAGAAAAATATGATATAAAGATAAATATATAATAGTATAATGCAAGGGTAAATTATAATAGTAGTGGAGGCAAGATGTTTAAAGATATAGGAAAAGAAAGAGTTAAAATAAGAATAAAAAAAATAGCTATACTAATAGTATCTTTATTATTAATAATTGGATTTTTTAATCTTTTTAACTATTATGCAAATCAGAAAAAAATAATTTCTGAATTTAAAAATACTAATATCAAAGAAAATTTAATAACTAATAATAAAAAAGTTAAAATGGATAAGCCTTACAAAATTAGAGATGGTATAGTATATGTTCCAGTACTAGAATTATGTGAAAATTTTAAGACAGAAGCAAGTTATAAATTTTTACCTAAAGGAGAAATAGAGCTGAAATATAGAAAAGCTACATATATATTAAAAAGAAATTCTAATGAAGTTAAGTTTTTGAATAATAATAACGTATTAAAAATGGAAGGTGAAGTAGTCTTTGCAGAAAATACTGTGTATGTACCTTTAGACTTTATATATAAAGTATTGGATGTAAATGTTGTTCAAGCGACTGATGGGACTGTATATATGGACAACTATCCTAAAAAATTTAACTATTCATGGGTGAAAGAAAATAGATATATAGCACATGCTTTAGGTGGTATCGATGGAAATTCATATACCAATTCAAAAGATGCTTTGGAAAAAAATTACGAAAAAGGTATACGTGTATTTGAAGCAGATATATCATTGTCTTCTGATAATAAACTGATACTATTCCATTCTTTTGATAAAAAAAGTCTTTCAAATTTGAATTTGCCTCAATCATGGGCAGAAGAAGTTCCGACTGAAAAAGAATTTTTAAATCAAAAGATATTGAACAAATATGAAACTATGAACTTTGAAGAAATAGTCAAGTATATGCAAAAGCATAAGGATATGTATCTTGTTATTGACTTAAAGAAAAATGATATAAAAGATGTTGAGCAAAATTATAAAGAATTAGTAAAAGTAACTAAAAAAATCGACTCATCAGTACTTCACAGAATTATACCTCAAATATATTACGAAGAAATGTATAAGCCAGTAATGAATATATATGATTTTAAATCAATGATTTTCACTACGTATAGAATTGAAGAGTTTGAAGTAAATAAAATTGTTGATTTTTCATATGAACATGGTATAAAAATTGTTGCAATAAATAGATTTAAATTCTCAAAAGAATTGACAAATAAATTAGTTGATAGAGGAATTGGTCTATATATGTTTACTTACAATGATGAAAAAATGATTAGCTTGTTGAGAAATAGTTACGTTAGTGGTTTTTATACAGATTTTCTTCCTAAAGAAAAAATAGATAGAGATTCTGAAGGAAAAGTTGTGATCAAAAAGAATAATAACCAGGTGGATGCTGATGAATCAAGTACTGGAGAAGACAATCAGACTGAAAATGTAAGCTCTGCTAACTAAAAAATATAAGCGAAATGACTGGATGGAAATATTAATAGTTACAAAAAATATAAAAAAATCCATTTAAATTCTTTAAAATGGTTACAAAATGTAACTTATATGTTATAATAGCCTTGACAATTGAAATGTGGAAAACACAGTATGTATATAATTGAAAGGAAGGTGTATTATGAAAAAAATTGCTAAGAAGTTTTTAGCATTGACTATGGTTTTGGTCATGCTGGCATCTTATTTACCTAATTCGATGGCAGATTATGATTCTACAAATAATGTTGAACAATCTACTGAGGCTGTGGTAAACGATGAAGCGCAAAGTGAAGGTGATTCTGAAAATATAGAGGTAAAACTAGGTGTTGGTAAAATTACAGAGGATGGAAATGTAGTTGAAGATACTAATAAAGACTTATCTGCAGATGAATTAAGTGTAGAAAGCAAGCTTAATGCAAACTATGCAAAATCAGCGGCTAACGTAAGTTCAATTTATGGTGCAGATAGATATCAAACTGCGGTACAGGTAAGCAAGAGTGGTTGGCCTAATGGTTCGGATTCAGTAGTTGTTGTAAATAGCAAAAATGTAATGATAGGTCTAATTGCAACACCATATGCTACTATGCTTAATGCTCCTATTCTGGTAACAAATACTAATTCATTAGATTCAAATGTGTCTAATGAACTTAAAAGATTAAAACCTAAGAAAGTATATATTATTGGGGATAGAGACCTTGTATCAAAAAGTGTAGCAGATAAGATGAAAAGTGTAACTGGAGCTACGATCGAGAGAGTATTTGGTTCACAACCAGGTGAATTATCGGCTTCTGTTGCAGAAAGAATTGCAGCTGCTAGAAATGTTGATACAGCATACGTAGTAAGTGGTTCGAATGGTGCGGCTGATGCTTTGAGTATAGCATCAAAAGCTGGGGAAACAAAAAATCCTGTAATTGTTGTTGATAAAAATTCAATCAACGTAAATGCTTATAGCTTCCTAGGAAGTAAAGTTAACAATGCATATTATATAGGTGGAGCTGATTCAATATCAAATAGCCTAATAAATAAAATATCAGGTGTTGTAAAAAATGGAACTACCTCAAATAGAGTTTCTGGTAACGATAGACATGCCACGAATATTGCGGTAATCAATAAGTTCTATAAAGATACAAACTTATCATCATTAGTAGTTACAAAATCTAGCAACAATGACTTAATAGATACTGTTACTGCAGGACCATTTGCTACAAAGAAAAATGCTCCTATATTAATAACTTCTAAGACATCAGTTGCAAGCGTGACTTCTGAATACTTAAATAAAGTTCAGGCTAATAATGTTTACCAAGTTGGTGGAGGAATAAGTTCAAGTGTTATGAATAAAATCAAATCATTATTAGATTCAAGTTCTAGTACTGTTGATGATACAACAACACCTCCAGTAAGTACAAACCCTAACGTACCTGAAAACTCCAATATAAAGGGGAAGACTATAGTAATAGATCCAGGACATGGAGGAAAAGATAGTGGTTCAGTAGGACTTAATGGAATAAAAGAAAAAGATTGGACTCTAATTACAGCTTTAGCATGTGCAGACTATTTAACAAAAGCCGGTGCCAATGTAATTATGACTAGAAAGACAGACACTTATCCAAGCCTAGAAGACAGAGCAGTGTTGAGTAACAAGAATAAGGCGGTTTTCTTCTGTAGCATTCATTACAACAAAGGCGGAGACGTAGTGAATAGTGCTACAGGAGAACAAAGTGGTACAGGTGTAGAAGTATTTAGAGGAGAGGGTGCTCTTGCCAATAAGGCTTCTAACAATGTTATAAACAGCATATTAGAGAAGTTCAATTTAAGAAACAGAGGGAGCAAAGATGGAACGCATTTATATGTAGTAAGAAATACTGATGCTCCAGCAATTTTAGTAGAGGGTGGATTTATATCTAATTCAAAAGATGTAAATATGCTAAACTCTGAAAGTGCATTAAAAACGATGGGAATTCAGATTGCTAAGGGAATAGTTGCTTCATTTTAATGAAATTAAAAAAATATCTTAAAATATTAAAACAGTAAAAAAGGACACATTATAATGTGTCCTTTTTTACTGTTTTAATATTGATTGGCTTATATTGTTTTAAATTATTACTTTTTATAGTATAATGTAATAATGAAAAAGAGAGTAGGAGACTGGATATGAAGAAATACTTAAAATATATTATTATAGCATTAGCTTTGGTAATAGGATATATAGGTGTAGATAAAGTGTTAGATAAGCTATACCTACAACAATATAAGATTAATAGTTATACTGGAGATAGTAGGTTTACAACGGTTAATAAAGTTGTAAGCAAAAGATTTAAAAAGGCAGATACTGCTATTTTGATAAATACAGAATCAATTGATCAAGTAGTGTCAACTTCTTCTTATGCTTACTCAAAGAATATGCCAGTATTTTATATAGAAAAAGAACGAGTATTAAAAGATGTATATGATCAGATGGAAAAATTAGGAGTTAAGAAAGTTGTATTAGTTGGTGGTCCAAATTCAATTGCTCCGACGGTGGAAAGAAGTTTGAAACGCAATGGGTACAAATTTGAAAAAATAATTGAATCACCAGGAATTAACCTTTCACTTAAGATGGCAGAATTGCAAAATTCAGAGAAAAAAATTGACTCAATTGCTGTGGTTACTGGAAATGAATTCGATTTGCCAAACGCGATATCTTTTTCTCCTTATGCACAGAATAAGAATATACCTATCATTGTCATGAGCAATCGAGAAGAGGATGTAGTAAAGTTAAAAGAGTTTATAAATAAGTATAGAATTAAAAAAACATATTTAATTGGAAATGAAGGATATTTTAATACTAACATAGAAAAAATTCTTCCAGAAATGGAAAAAGTGACTGGAAAAGATAGATATGACGTAAATATAAAAATTATAGATAAGTTTTTCAGTGATGAAAATAATGGGAAAGTATATATATCTAAAGGTGGAGAAATATTACATAAAAGACATATTGCATCAGGTCAGTTGATAAATGCAATGGCAATATCACCTTTGGCCGCAGATAACAATGCTCCACTTATGTTTATAAATAATAATTATTTTAGTTCTGAAGAAAATGAAATGATCAAGTCAAAGAGTTATAAAGAAATAAATGAAGTAGGATTTTTAATTGAGAGAAGGAACTTCTTCAATGTTGAACGATTTAAAGTGGCTACTACCGCGTTTCTAATACTCATTTCAGTTGTTATGGCTACTAGAGTTTTAAGAACACGTCGCTAACAACTTGTAAAATAGCACTTTTTTTAGTATAATATTTCGTGGTGTGTAAAACACCTCTGATTATTAAAGCTAGAAAATGAAGGGAGGAAAGTATGTCTTTTAATGAGTATTTAGGAGATGATAAAATATTAAAAGAATACATTGATAAGATAGATTATAGCATAGTGAATAAAGGTAGAGGATTTGAATTATATCAGAGAATATTTGATATAATATTATCATCAGTAGCCTTGATAATAGGTGTTCCAATAATTTTAATATTTGGACTACTAATAAAAATAGAAGATAATGGGCCAATAACATACAAGCAAGAACGTTTAGGTAGAAATGGAAAAGAATTCTATGTCTATAAATTAAGATCGATGAGGACTGATGCAGAAAAATTTGGAGCTCAATGGGCGGAAAAAGATGATCCTAGAATCACAAAAGTAGGGAAATTTATTAGAAAAACAAGAATTGATGAAATTCCTCAATTATGGAATATATTAAAAGGTGATATGGGCATAATTGGTCCGAGGCCGGAAAGATCTATATTTACAAAAGAGTTCGAAGAAATATATCCATGCTTTGTTAACAGATTAGCTATTAAGCCAGGATTAACTGGTTGGGCTCAAGTAAATGGTGGATATGAAATGGATCCTGGTGAAAAATTAGAATATGATTTATATTATATAAAGAATAGAAGTATTATGTTAGATGTAAAAATAGTATTTATGACTGTGAAGGTAGTCTTTACAGGAGAGGGTGCAAGATAGAAAGGATTTATTTTAATGAGCGAAAAATATATTGATAACTTGGTTTCTGTCATAGTACCTGTATATAATGCGGAAGAGTATCTAGCTGAAACATTAGATAGCATACTAGGTCAAACTTATGAAAATATCGAAATTTTATGTATTGATGATATGTCTACTGATAGATCAAGAGATATGCTTAAAGAGTATGCATCTAAAAGTTCTAAGGTCGTGCCGATTCTTCTTGAAAAAAATGGAGGAGTATCTAACGCAAGAAATATAGGAATTGAGAAATCACGAGGAAGATTTATTGCATTTTTAGATAGTGATGATGTATGGTTACCCGAAAAAATAGAAAAGCAAATTAATTTTATGAGAGAAAATAATTATGAATTTACGTTTACTAGTTATCAATTTATTGACTCTGATAGCAATTTGCTAAATACAGTAGTGAAGGCAAAAAAAGAATTATCTTACAATGACTTACTTAAGCACAATGCAATATCATGTTTAACAGTAGTTATTGATAAAAAATATGTAGACAATATACATATGCCTAATATTCATCATGAAGACTACGCTGCATGGCTTAATATATTGAAAAAAGGCCATAAAGCTTATGGTCTTGATGAAAAGCTTGCTCTTTATAGAAAAAGACAAAATTCGCTTTCAGGTAATAAATTAAAAGCAGCAGGCTGGACTTGGAATATACTTAGACATGAAGAAAAAATTGGATTTTTCAAGTCGGTATTTTGCTTTAGTTATTACGCTGTGATTAATGTTTACAAGCATTTTTTATCTAAATAAATAGGAGGACATATGAAATTTAGTTTACTACTAGGAACATATGGATCTAGACTAAAGGATTTAGATTTTTTATTTGATAGCCTAGATAGACAAACATATAAAAATTTTGAAGTGATTGTAGGATCACAAACAAATTTTGATGAAATAGAGGAAATCTTAAAAAAGCATAGCTTTGAATATAAGCATGTTTTTGCAGGAGGAACGGGGTGTGCCGTTAGTAGAAATGCTACTATGGATTTAGCAAGTGGAGATGTATATACTTTTACCGATGATGATTGTTGGTACAAAGATGATGCATTAGAAATAGTGAAAGGTTACTTTGATGAATGTAATCCTGACGTAGCTATATTTCAGCATTATGATCCTAAGAAAAAGAAATCTACAATAAATTATCCTAAAGAAAAAATAATGGGAATAAAAAGATTTCAAACTTTAAAACAAGCTACATTAGATATGTGGTTTAATTCAAAAAGCATTGACTCGCATACACACAAATTTGATGAAAGATTTGGAATAGGAACAAAATACAATTCCGGAGAAGAAAATATATATATAATGGATGCTTACAATGAAGGAAAAAGAAAAATGTTCTATTTTCCGGAAATTGTTGCATATCACCCATACAAGGAAGTAAATTATATTGATGAAAAATCTATGATTGGGAAAGGTCCATTATTTAAAAGATTATTTGGATCCTTTTTAGGATTTTTTATATTTATAGCATTTGCAATAAAAAAGAAAAAAGAAATAGAAAATAATAATGATGGAAAATTTTGGAGTATATTTTCATCTTCTTTAAAAGAGCAAATAAAATTCAAACTATAAGCAAATAAGAGGTTTAGTATGAGCAAAATTAATAAAGTAGTGCGTTTGTCTAAACAAGCGATTGATATGTTGAAATTCAACGAATTGGCAAAAAAATATAAAGATGATAAAAAATATACTGACATGTGGCTGATATCAGAAAGAGGCGTAGAAGCAAAAGACAATGGATATGTTTTTTTTAAGTATTTAAGAGAATCACATCCAGAGATAAATGCTTGGTATGTAATTGATTCATCGTGTACAAAAGATTACAACAAAGTAAAGGATTTGGGAAATATAATCGAATATAACAGCGATGAACATAAAGTAGCATTTATTAATTGTAAATATGCAATATCTACACATACAGGCTTTTTAGAACCTTGGAGCTATAAGCTATATAAGATGATTTTAGATAGAAAAGACAAGAAATTCTTTGTTTTTTTACAGCATGGAGTAATGATGAATGATGCCAGTAAAGATATTAATCATAAAAATATGTTGGACCTATTTATTACGACTACAAAAAGAGAATGTGAAGATATAAGTGGAGATCATTATGGATTTAAAAAAGGAGTTGTAGTTCAAACCGGACTAGCTCGATATGATAGATTAAATGAGTTTTCAGTAAAAAATCAAATACTTCTTATGCCTACATGGAGAAAAGGTATAATTACACCATCGTATCTTAGAGAAGGTATAGGTGATGAAGAGGTTTTTAGAAACTCTGATTACTTTAAATCTCTAAACAGTCTAATAAATAATAAAAAGTTGATTAATATGTTGGAAGAAAATAAAGCTGACTTGATTTTTTACCCTCACTATGAGATGCAACCTTACAAAAGTGCTTTTGAAATTTCAAGTGATAGAGTAGTTATTGCCGATAAAGGTGAATTTGACGTACAAGAGCTGTTAAAGGAATCTAAGTTAATGATAACAGATTTTTCATCAGTAGCTTTTGATTTTGCATATATGAGAAAACCAATAATATATTATCAAAACATACCAGATGATAGATATTTAGATGGATATTTTAATTATGCTACGGATGGATTTGGAGATATAGTTATTGATGAAGATAAACTGGTTTCCGATTTAGAAAATTATTTTGAAAATAATTTTGTTATGGATGATAAGTATTTAAATAGAGTAAATATGAGTTTTAATATGAGAGATGACAAAAACTCTGAAAGAATTTACAATGAAATTATTAAATTGAAAAAGTAATTTGGATATTAATAATTTCTAGGAATGTTATAGATGGAATAGAAAAGAGGTACATATTGATGAATAAAGATAAATGGAAAAATGGTATAGGGATTTTAATCATTTTTCTAGCAGTATTTAAATATTATGGAACGTATTTTTCACTTCCTAATATGTCAAAGTACATTATGATTGTATCTTTGGTTCTGGCAACATTATTAATTTTTGAAAATAGAAAAAATTACAATATAATCCATTTTGCCTTTCTAGGTTTGGCAGGTATTCAATTTGTTCTCTCTAAAAATATTACAATGGTATATACTTACTATTTATGTTTAGGTCTTTTTGCACTTGAATTTAGAACAGTTATTAAGTGGTTTATAATTATAAGTACCGCTTTATTTTCTATATATTTACTAAGTAATATTCTAGGGATACATCCAACTGAATACCTAGAAGGTAGAAATGACTTTGGATTTGGTAATCCTAATACAGCGTTTATCAGCATGTTTATGATTTGGTCTGCATTTTTCTATTATATATTTTACAGCGAAAAAAAGATTGATTTTATAGTTCTTTTTTTAATGATATTTTTAATGTATACGCAAACAATGACAAGAACAGGGCTTTTGACAGCTATATTGACTGTAGTAGCATTTATTATATTGAAATTAGTTGATGTTAGAAAAAAAATACCAAGTTATTTAATAGCATCATTCCCAGCACTTATGTCACTTTTGAGTGTAGTTATAACTGTTTTTTTGAGCAATAACTACCTTATCAATAAAGTGCTTTCACACAGGCCTATATATTGGAACTCTTATTTAATGCATTCATCAAAAGGTATCAATTTATTCGGATATGCACCTAATATAAGAGATATACTTTTTACACAAAGAATGCCGTTAGATAGTGGATATATTTGGTCTTTATATAGTATGGGTATTGTTGTATTTGTAGCATTGATTGCAATGATGTGTTATACTTTATACCAGCTTTGTTTAGAAAACAAAAAAGATGAAATACTACTGATAGTAAGTATTTTGATATATTGCTTTGCTGAAAGTATAATGGTAGATTTACCTACAAATATTGGATTAATACTGATTGTTTATGGAGTATCAAAAGTTAGAATAAAAAGCATTTTTCCAGTAAAGAAATCGAAAAGAGTTTAACGAGGAGAATTCATATGAAAGAAAGTTTGGTATCAATTATTACACCAGTATATAATGCCGAAGAGTTTATATCTCAAACAATTGAATCAGTTCAGGCACAAACATATGAAAACTGGGAAATGATATTGATAGATGATTGTTCTACTGATTCGTCAGCTGAACTTATTAATAAAAAAGTTGAAGAAGATAGTAGAGTTAAATATATAAAACTAGATAAAAATTCTGGAGCCGCAGTTACCAGAAATACCGGACTTTCTGTCGCAAATGGTAGATATATTGCTTTTTTGGATAGTGATGACATCTGGAAACCAGATAAGCTTAAATTACAGCTTGAGTTACTTAATGATAAAAAAGTTGGATTTTGTTTTACATCATATAGATATGTTTTACAAAATGGAGAACCAATGAATAAAGTTGCTAGAGCTCCAGAAAAAATTGATTACAATGGACTTCTAAAAAATACAATAATAGGATGTTCAACAGTTTTGATTGATAAAAAAATTATTGGTGATTTTAGAATGACTGACGTAAGAAGAGGTCAGGATACTGCAACATGGCTACAGCTTCTTAAAAGAACTAAGTTTGCATATGGTATATATGATGATTTAGTTTGGTATAGAGTTGTAAGTGGATCTCTGTCAGATAATAAGTGGACGGCTATTAAAAGAACATGGAACACTTATAGAAATGTAGAGCATTTGAGTTTACCTAAAGCTATGTATGTATTTGTATTTTATGCGTATAACGCACTTAAAAAGAGAATTAAAAAAGAGAGAGATTAAAATAGATTAAGGAGGAACATATGAAAATAGCAATAGCAGGAGTTGGATACGTAGGGCTAGTCACAGGTGTTTGTCTTGCAGAAAAAGGGCATCATCACATAGTCTGTGTAGACGTAGACAAAGACAAAATCAAAATGTTAAATGATGGAATTCCTCCAATATATGAAAAAGATTTAGAAAAAATGATGAAAGAAGCAAAAAATCGTGGAAATATTGAATATACCACTGATTATGCTTATGCATATAGTGATGCTGATGCAATATTCATTGCAGTTGGCACTCCAGAAAGAAGCGATGGATCTGCAAATTTAGATTATTTAAAAAAAGTAATAAAACAAATTGCTGAATCAGCACAAAAAGATATACTTGTAATAGTAAAATCTACTGTTCCAATAGGTACAAATAATTTTGTAGAAGAATATTTAAAAAAAGAAATAAAAAGAAATATAAGAGCTGAAGTGGCATCAAATCCAGAATTTTTAGCACAAGGAACAGCTGTAAGAGATACATTAGAGGCATCTAGAATTGTTATTGGTGTAGAGAGTGAATGGGCAGAGGAAAGAATGTTAGATATATATAAATCGTTCGATAATCCTTTTGTCATAACAAATAGAAATTCAGCTGAAATGGTTAAATATGCTTCAAATGATTTTTTAGCATTAAAAATTTCTTATATGAATGATATAGCGAACTTGTGTGAAATAGTGGGTGCAGATATTGAAGATGTTGCTTTGGGTATGAGTTATGACGATAGAATAGGGAAAAACTTTTTAAAGCCAGGTATTGGATATGGTGGGTCTTGTTTTCCAAAAGACACCAAAGCTTTACACTGGTTGTCAAATACAAATGGATATGAGTTAAAAACAATAAAAGCGGCAATAGAAGTCAATGAGCTTCAAAAAATGAAATTAGTAAGACAAGCATCAAATATGATTGATTCATTCGAAGGATTAAAAGTTGCAGTCTTAGGTTTGACATATAAACCAGGTACAGATGATTTACGTGAAGCGCCTTCAATTGTAAATATTAAATATTTGTTAGAAAGAGGTGCGAATGTTCATGTCTATGATCCTGTAGGTATGGAAAATGCTAAAGTAATATTTTCAGATAGTATAATATATGAGAATAATATTGACTTGGCAATTGCAGATGCTGACATGTGCTTCATAATGACAGAGTGGGATCAAATAAAAAAATACGATATTAAAAATTATGAGAAATTGATGAAAAGAGCACTAGTCTTTGATGGAAGAAATTGTTATGATTTAGAAGAAATAAAGGAAACTAATATAGAATATTATTCAATAGGAAGGCAGTAATAAATATTATGAAAACAATATGTTATTTAGCAGACGCCTCTAATCCACATGTTAAGAAGTGGTGTAAATTTTTCCTTGAAAAAGGATATGAAATACATGTTATATCATTAAACGGTGGTGAAATTCCAGGGGTTAAGGTTCATAACTTTCAATCAAATGTCAATGAACTGAGAAATAAAAAAATATATAAAAAATTTGGATATTTATTGCATAGAAGAAGTATTTTGAAATTAGTAAATAGCATTAAGCCAGATATTTTTCACGCTCAATATGCGAGTAGTTATGGCTTTTTAGGGAGCTTAGTTGGATATCATCCTTTTGTAGTATCGGTATGGGGAACAGACATTTATGATTTTCCGAGAAATGGAGCTATACAAAAATGGATAATTAAACATAATTTCAAAAAGGCAGACTATATATTTTCAAATAGCGTGGACATGGGAAGAGAGTCTAATCTATATACTGATAAGAAAGTCCATATAACATATTTTGGTGTAGATATGGAAAGATTTAAACCTATGGAAGAATTTAAAGATGATGCATATTTTACTTTTGGGATCGTAAAAAGTCTAGAAAAAAAATATGGTATAAAGTATTTAATTGATGCATATGATAAATTATACGAGAAATATAATGGGGTTTTTAATGGAAAGAAAATGAGGCTTTTAATAGGTGGAGGCGGACAAGAAATGGAAATATTAAAATCTAGAGCAAATGATTGTATTGCACCGGAGACTATTTCCTTTCTAGGTAGAGTTAGTCCAGAAGATGTGGCCAAAACTTATAATATGTGTGATGTGTGTGTATTTCCATCCTTAAGGGAAGGGTTTGGAGTTTCTGCTATTGAATCTCAAGCATGTCAAGTTCCTGTGATAATTACTGAAGTAGGTGGTCACCCTGAATCAGTGGACCCTGAAAAAACAGGAATTATAGTGAAATCTGAATCAGTGGATTCCTTATATATAGCTATGGAAAAACTTATGACAGATGATTATCTAAGAATGAAAATGGGAAAAGATGGTAGAGAATTTGTGAAAAATAATTACAAATTTGAAGATAACTTTGAAGATATATCTAAAATATATGGCGATATACTTGAAAAGTATCCCATAAAAAAGTAAACTATTATAGTAGAGCTTTGTATTGCGTGTTAATTTATTTGAAATTAAGTAGCTTTTACAAAGCTTTTTGTATTATAATAAGTATTTATGAGTTCGTATTTGTTATAATACAAAAATATAATAGACTGATAGTGAAATCTCATGATTCACAGTAAAATTTACTGATCGAGTAAGAGGGGATAATATGGAGAAAAACTACAACGTATCAAATGTTATGATAGTAGGTGCCGGCGAAGCAGGGCAGATGGTTCTTAACGAGATAAATAGAAATAAACAAAAATTAAAACGAGAAGTAATAGTTGTCGTTGATGATAATGAAAAATTACATGGGAGTAAAATCTTTGGTGTAGAAATAATGGGTGGAGTTGATAAAATATCACATCTAGTTGAGAAGTACAGAATTGATGAAATTATATTTTCAATAGCTAATATTTCAAACAGCCGTAAAAGAGAAATACTTGATGTATGTAGGTCAACAGGTTGTTATACTAGAACGATTCCTAGTATGTCACAAATAATAGATGGCAAAGTATCCTTTAAAAAAGTCAGAGATGTAGAAATAGAAGATTTGTTAGGACGAGATCCAGTAAGTCTGGATATTGAAAAAATAAATGGCTATCTAAAGAATAGAGTGATACTAGTGACAGGCGGAGGCGGTACAATTGGTACAGAATTGTGCAGACAAATATCGGAGTATGAACCTAAAAAACTTATAATACTGGATAATTTTGAAAATGGGGCTTATGATATTCAACAAGAGTTAATTATGAAATACTCGGGAAAGCTAAATCTTGATGTTGTTATAGCCAATATTAGAGAAGAGAAAAGGCTAGACTCTATATTTAAAAGATATAATCCAGAGATTGTATTTCATGCAGCTGCACACAAGCATGTGCCTTTGATGGAACATAATAAGACAGAGGCTGTAAAAAATAATATTTTTGGAACATTAAATTTAATTAAAATATCCGATAAATATAACGTAAAAAGATTTGTTTTGATATCTAGTGATAAAGCTGTAAATCCAACTAATATTATGGGAGCGACAAAGAGAATGTCTGAAATGTTGATCCAAACTTATAATAGCCTTAGTTCAACTGAATTTGTAGCAGTTAGATTTGGAAATGTACTAGGTAGCAGTGGGTCGGTAGTACCTTTATTCAAAAAACAAATACTAGAAGGTGGTCCTCTGACAGTTACACATAAGGAAATAATAAGATATTTTATGACTATTCCAGAAGCTGTTAACCTTGTAATGCAAGCAGGCGCAATGGCAAAGGGAGGAGAAATATTTGTTTTAGACATGGGCGAACCTGTAAAAATAGATGACTTAGCCAAAAATATAATTAAATTAAGTGGTTTTATACCAGGTGAAGATATTAAAATTAAATACACTGGATTAAGACCGGGCGAAAAGTTATATGAAGAATTATTGATGTCGGAAGAAGGCTTAAAAAATACTGAGCATGATAAAATATTTATAGGTAAACCTCAATCATTTAATAAAGATGAAATATTTTTCTTGCTCGATAAGTTAAAGGATTCGGCTTTTAATGAAAAAGAAGATGAAATAGATCCACTGATGAGAAAGTTAGTTAAAACGTATATAAAACCAGAGGATGTAAATAACATTTAAATTGATAGAAATAAATAAGTAAGTATATATAAATAAATATAAACGAAATTTAAATACGGGAAATATCTGGAGATTCTCTAGATATTATATAGAGGAGTAAATTATGTCAAAAACAGTTAAGGCTACCTTTTTATTAATGGTAGTAACTATTCTGTCAAAAATATTGGGACTTGCTAGAGATTCTGTTCTAGCATCTGCATATGGAACAGGTACGTATACAGCGGTATATACGACTGCTAATAATATACCAGTAGTTTTATTTGCAGTAATAGGTTCGGCACTAGCTACTAGCTTGATTCCATTATATAATAAATTAGTCAAAGAAGATTCAGAAGAGAGAGCTATGGCATTTCTTAACTCTGTAATTAATACAGTGGTAATAGTATGTCTAGTAATATCTGTAATAGGTATAATAGGAGCAAAACCTTTAGTAAAAGTATTTGCTCCAGGATATACTGGAGAAGTATATGAACTATGCGTGCAATATACAAGGATATTGCTTCCAAGTATAATATTTGTAGGTCTAGCCAATATATTCACTGCTTTTTTACAGATTAAAAAAAGATTTGTAGTGCCAGGGCTGATAGGAATGCCGTATAGCATAATAATAATAGTGTCTATATTGATAAGTTTAAAGACGAGTCCAGTCGTGTTGATAGTAGGTACATTAATTGCTATACTTGCTAAAACTTTATTTCAAGTTCCTTTTGTATACAAAGAAGGATACAAATATTCGAGAAATATTGATCTACATGATCCTATAATGAAGGATATGTTGATATTGATAATTCCAGTAGTAATAGGAGTTGGAGCAAATCAAATTAATGCAGTTGTAGATAAATCTCTGGCATCTTTACTAGGAACTAATGTAGTTGCTTCATTTAATTATGCAATGAGACTGTATGAATTTGTGCAAGCACTTTTTATAACATCAATTTTGTCAGTAGTGTATCCTAAATTTTCGAGTCTAGTTGTTCTTGATAAAATTCAAGTCTTTGTAGATAGTATGGTAAAGACTATGAATGTTATAATTATAGCTCTTGTTCCTGTAATAATAGGATGCATTGTATTAGCAAATCCTATTGTTGAGGTATTATTCCAAAGAAATGCATTTAAGCCAGAAGATACTATTATGACGGCTAATATATTGGTCATTTATATAACAGGAGTGTTACCATTTGCTCTAAGAGATGTAATGTCTAGAGGATTTTACTCAGTAGAAGATAGTAAAACACCTATGACAAATAGTATAATAGCAATAGCTTTAAATATTATTTTGAATTTAGCTTTTATAAAACCCTTTGGATATCAAGGGTTAGCATTAGGAACAGCAATATCTGCCTATATAGGATTATTCTTATTTAATAGAAGTATGAAGAAAAAAATTACAGAATTTAACCCAAAAAGCAATATTATAGTATTCATTAAATGCTTAATATCAGCTTTAATTATGGCGGTTGTAGTAACTTTTGTTTTTGGAGCGGTTACACCTTTATTACAAGGAGGTTTAATTATAAAAGTTATTAAGCTAGGTTTATCAGTGCTTATTGGAGCCTTGGTATATGCTATAGTAATGTATTTTATGAAGGTAGAAGAATACACTCTGTTGCTTAATTTAGCTAAAAATGGAGTTAAAAGTAAGTTTAAAAAAGTTACAAAGTAGAGAAAAAAGAAACAAAATCTGAGTTTAAAAGTTACAAAATGTAATATTTTGCTTGCATATTAGAAAACACTATGCTAAAATAAAACATGTTGGATAACAATTAACTTGGAGGAGGCAGTGATGCAGTTTAAAAAAGGTAAGAATAAAAATGTAATTGCAATAGTTTTGGCAACCTTTATAATTTCGTCTAGCTTCGGTGAGGCAATATCGCTGGCTGATAATGTAGAGCAGACGGAATATATATCAGCCACTCAAACTCAAGACAATAATGAAGTTGTGGATGAAGGTATTGCTAATGACAATATTTCTGATGGTTCTGTGGAAGGAAGCGATTCTAACAATATAAGTGAATCATTGGAATCTAATAATGCACCAAACAATAATGAAGAAAAGAATACTTTTGAAGTATCTGTAGAAGATAAAGCAATAAAAGGTAGTTCTGGAGGCTTTAACGGATTTGTAAAAGAAAATGGAAAATGGTACTTTTACGTTAAAAATGTTCAGACAAAAGGGTGGGTTAATTACAATGGTAACAAGTACTATATAATTAATACATACCAGTTGCCACAGAATATGTGGAGAACAATAAACGGAAAAAGATATTTCTTCAATAAAGATGGAGTAATGGTTAAAGATCAAAAAATAAAGATTGATAATAAAGTATATCAATTCAATAAAGATGGTCATATGATTACCCCAAACAATAGCAAAGAAGTTGGAGTAGTTACAAAGGAACAAGAAAACTTATATAAACTAGGGGAAGAAACTTTATCAAAGGCATCTTCAACTGTTAAAAACGGACTTCTAAAAGAAGGTGGAAAATGGTATAAGTACGAAAATGGTAAAAAGACTAGAGGATGGTTCCAAGAAGGTAAGAATAAATATTACTTCTTAAATACATTCAATAGAGCTGAAAATATGTGGAGAACTATCAATGGAGTTACATACTACTTTGGACAAGGTGGAGTAATGTATGCTAATACTATTAAATATATTGATGGTAAAACATGTAAGTTTAATGCAGATGGATCATTAAATACTTCTGTAAAGACAGATATTGTATTGAATAATGTTGCTGTAAAAAAGAGTGCTGATAATAATTCACAAACAGTTGGTAATATATACAAAGGTAGTGGAGTAGAAATAATTTCTAATAGCGGAAGTTTTGTAAAGGTCAAAAGTGGAGATGGATCTGTCGAAGGATGGGTACCAAATACTACATTTGTAACTCCTGCTCAAGAAAAAATTAATAAAGTAATAGCGGTTGCAAAATCGAAAATAGGAGCTCGTTACGTTTGGGGAGCTACAGGACCAAATACATTTGATTGCTCAGGATTGATGTTGTATTCATTTAAAAATGGAGCTAACGTATCGCTTCCAAGAGTATCAAGAGATCAAGCTACAGTAGGTTCGTATGTAAGTAAAAACGACCTAAAAGCGGGAGACTTAATATTCTGGGGATCGCCAGTACATCATGTAGGTTTATATATAGGTGATGGTAAATATATACATGCACCTCAGCCTGGAACGACTGTTACAATAGCTAAGTTAGGTCAGTATACATCTGCTAGAAGAGTAATAAAATAAATTTTGTAGACGAGGGTTAATCCTCGTCTTTTTTTATAAAAATAAAACAAAAAGGTCTATATATGTTATTATGTATTATGAAAGAAACTAGTCATTAAATAAATATAATGGTAGTTGTATTTAGAATATTTTTTAGGAGGTATGTATGAAGAAAATAATCACTTTAGTCACAGCCACAGTACTAGCTATAGGAACATTGATTTTACCTAACAGTTACAATTCTGTTAAAGCTGATGACAACGAAATGAGGGCGGCTTGGATTTCTACAGTATATAATATTGACTGGCCTTCTAAAGGTTCATATGGAAATCCAGAGGCACAAAAAAGAGAATATGTTGCTCTTTTAGACAAACTTAAAGAAGCTGGTATCAATACAGCAGTTGTGCAAGTAAGACCGGAATCTGATGCAATATATAAATCAGAAATAAATCCATGGTCAAGATTTTTAACTGGAACTCAAGGGAAATCTCCAGGTTATGATCCATTACAGTTCATAATTCAGGAGTCGCATAAAAGAGGAATAAAAGTACACGCATGGTTTAATCCATATAGAGCATCTGTGTATTCTGATAAATCATCAAGCGATAAAAATAACGCATTAAATAAATATTCTGGTTGGGCAAAATTGTACAATAATAAGTGGTATTATGATCCAGGTAATCCAGAGGTTGTAAAATATATTGTAGCAACTGTTTCTGAAGTTGTTAAAAATTATGATATCGATGGTGTACATTTTGATGATTATTTTTATCCAGGTGCAAATTTCCCTGATGATGATACTTTTAAAAAGTATGGTTCTGGGAGCAAGGATAATTGGAGACGTAATAATGTCAACAACATGATTAAGCAAGTAAAAGACAGTATAAAATCAATAAAATCAGATGTGGATTTCGGAGTTAGTCCAGCGGGTATATGGAGAAATGTTTCAAATGATCCTAATGGTTCAAATACTTCTGGTGGAGAGTCTTACGTAAAACAATATGCAGATACAAGATATTGGATAAAAAATAATTTAGTAGACTATGTTGTTCCTCAAGTATATTGGAAAATAGGTCATTCAAAAGCAGATTATGCTACATTAGTAAAATGGTGGGCTGAGCAAGTAAAAGGTACAAATGTAGACTTATATATTGGTCAAGGAATTTACAAACATGGGCAGTCAGAATACAATGGTGAAAATGTAGCAGTAGAGATCAAAAAACAAATTGAACTAAATAGAAAATACCCTGAGATTAAGGGCAGTATGTTCTTCTCAGCAAGGGATATTGTGAATATAAATCAGGTTTTCAATGATTTAAAGAGCTTGTATGAGAATACTGTAAATACTGGGGATAGAATAAAGCCATATCAAAGTGAACTTATGGGACAAGACAGAGCTGAAACGGCTATAAAAATTAGTCAAAGAGGATGGACAAATGGATCGAAAACAGCGATATTAGTAAATGGTAACGAGTTAGTATCTTCAGTTGTTTCTAGCCCTCTTGCAGCAAGTTACGACGCGCCTATTCTATTGAGTTTTGCTGGTAAAGTAAGTGATGCAACAATAAATGAAATGAAAAGACTTGGAGTAGAAAATCTAATAATACTAGGAAATGACAACTCTATTATGAGGTCGGACATCGAGAATATAGAAAAGAAGATACCTAATATATTTATAGATAGAATATATGGAATTAATGCTCAAGAGCAGTCGAAGAAAGTAGCTGATAGGATGGATAGTAAAAATGTTATAGATACTATTTATATAGCCAGTGAAGATGCTATGGTCGATGTTTTATCAATAGCTTCAAAGGCAGGGTATCAAAAGAACCCTATATTAATATCTTCTAAAAATGGTATGAGTGAAGACAATTTAGAATGGTTAAAAAATAAGAATGTAGAAAACATATACTTTATAGGAGGTCCAGATGTACTATCGGATAATGTGATAACACAAGTAGAAAAAGCATTAAATAAAGATTTAAAAAATAAAAGAATTAATGGAAAAGATAGAATTGAAACCAACTCAAAAGTAATTGAAACATTTTATAAGGATACTTTCTCTTGGAAAGCTTTTTTAACTAGGTCCAGTGCACCGATTGATGCAATAACTGTAAGTGCGTTTGCTCAAAGGAGTGACTCTCCTGTGATATTAGCAGGTAACTCAGTCGGAGAGTATCAGTCGAGTGTATTAAATCCTAGAAGTGCAAGTCTTGTATATAAAATAGGTGGAGGTATAAACGAAAATACTTACAAAAAAATATACTCTTTATTAGAGGGCGAAATGAGAGATAATTAAATATATTATACAAATAATATAGAATGATTATTAACTATATTTTTCAATATAAGAAGACTACGGCATATGCCGTAGTCTTTTTATATAAAATCTTATCTATCAAGTAGATAAGATTTTATTAATGCCAGAGATTCGCGCAAATAGGATTGAAGAATCACCGATTTAGGAGTTTTTGCTGGGATAGAGTATGGTTCAAACCCATTCCTACTAGCTAATAATTTAGCTCTAAATAAGTGATATCTATTTGAAACGATATTTACCTTTATATTTCCATTTTGAGAAATTAATTTTCTAGCAAATTTAAGATTTTCAAATGTGTTTGTTGATTTATTTTCCGTTAAAATTCTAGATTTATCAATTCCATTTTTAATAAAATAATCAGATATTGCTTTTGATTCAGGAATTGTTTCATCTGACCCTTGCCCTCCAGTAGCAATTAAAATTGTTTTTGGATGTCTTTTCATGTATTCTAGAGCTGTTTCCATTCTGTACAGTAATGATTTTGAAGGTCTGCTTCCATGTAGCTTAGCACCCAAAACAATTATATATTTTGAATCTTTTGAGTGGTTATCTCTACCTCCAAAAAAAATTACCGATTCTAAAAAAATGAATACTATAAGTGAAAATAGAATAAAAAGTTTTAGTATACGAAAACTATTTAGCATATTTAATTCTCCTTATACTCAATGTCATTAAATATGAAATCTTTTAAGAATTTTACAGAATAAGGATCATATCTAAGAACCCAACCATAGTTACCATAATTTCCTCCAGTTGTATATTTGGTAGAAGATACTATTGGAAATTCCATTTGCTTAATATTGTCAGTTCCAATACTCAATATACTTACACCGTATTTAACCATATCAATTGTTTTCATATTTGTTTTTATGTATGGAGACGCAGATTTTAATATGCTTGGATATTTTAATAAGGATGTATTTTTGACTTCTTTCAATACACTCATTACAATCATTCTCTGTCTATTATCTCTATTAAAGGCACTGTCATTATGTCTTATTCTCGCAAAAGAAAGAGCTTGATAGCCATTGAGCTTTTGTTCGCCAGGAGAGTTGATCAATTGCATTTTACCTTTGTTGTCATTAGTACTCCACTCATAAGTTTCTGGTATAAACTTGTTTAATTCGTTAATCTCGCTTTGCTTAACATCTACTGTAACTCCACCAATAGTATCTATAATAGATATGAAAGATTCGAAGTTGATTAGTACAAAATCATTTATATCTATATCAAAATTTTGCTCTATAGTCTTAATCAATAGATTTTCTTTCCCATATGCATATGCATGTGTCAATTTTGATTTTCCATGACCTGGAATATTTACAAAACTATCCCTAGCAAGTGATGTGATTTTTATGTCATTGTGAACCTTATCTATTGTCAATATCATCATAGAATCAGTTCTAGATGTTTCCTCACCTTTTCTAGCGTCAGAACCCATGATTAATATATTTCGTATTCCATCACTATTTGAATGTGACAAGTCATCAAGGCTTTCAGTATTGATGCTTGAGTCATGCATACCTCCTAAAAAATTTGAAGTAAGAGCGAATGAAGCAATCGGTAAAGATATAACTAGAAATAAAAGAAAAATAATTAACTTTTTTAACTTAGACATACTACACCTGCCTTTCTATATAAAATTTCATTTCACATATCTTCCTATGTAATTCTATAATATAAACATTAAATTATCCATAACTGATATATTAACTGATATAGTGTTGAGAAATAACTTTTTTATTTGAATCATTTAATTATATAATTAACAATACTGACAATTAGAAGACAGATATAAGATATTAAAAAAACAGATTTTACAAAACTGATTTAAGAGGTTATAATTGTATTAAGCAAACGTTTTATATGCTGGCATGTTTAGATAAAAATTTAAGTATTTTTAAAGGAGGACATTATGAATTACTTTGATTTAACAGGAAGAGTGGCAATGGTAACAGGTGCATCTAGTGGACTAGGAGTTCAGTTTGCACACGCATTAGGTAGCCAAGGAGCAAAACTTGCTCTTGTTGCGAGAAGAGAAGGAAAGTTAGAAGAAGTAAAAAAAGACCTTGAATCAAAAGGATATGAGATATTTGTTCAAAAATGCGATGTAACAGATAGTGACAGTATAAAAAATGCAGTGGATAGTATTGAAAAACATTATGGTAAAATTGATATTTTAGTAAATAATGCAGGTCTTGGGATAGGAGAACCTGCTGACACAATGAGTGATGAAGTTTGGGAAAGAATGATGAAGACCAATATAGATGGAGTTTACAAGGTTGTAAGAGAAGTTGGAAAAATAATGAAAAAAAATAAATACGGAAGAGTTATAAACTTAGGTTCTATACACTCTAGAGTAGCAATGGCTCATTCTAATATGATGACTGCCTATGCGACAACAAAAGGAGCTGTATTGATGATGACAAAAGCTCTTGCGAATGAATGGGCAAAAGAAGGTATCACAGTAAACTCTATTGGACCAGCATATTTCGAATCTGAAATGACAGAGGCTGTTATTGAAAACGAAGCTTTTGCAAATGTAGTTGAAGCATATTGCCCAATGGGAAGAATTGGTAAGACAGGGGAGTTAGACACAGCAGTATTGTATTTCGCTTCTGAATATTCTTCTTACACAACTGGACAGTTAATAAATGTTGATGGTGGTTGGACAGCTATTTAGATGACTTGAAAATAATAAAAAAAACGAGATTTTAAAATCTCGTTTTTTTATTATTATTTATCTGTTTGAATACTCAGGATCTGAAATATACTGAGATTTTTGACCAGATTTTTCCCAATCTTTATCAGCGTTTTCTATATCCAACTTAGTAGGTTTCTTGTCATCAAATATGAAATTATGAAGAAGCTTATTTTCATATTTTTCATAAGGTATTACATATCCCGCTTCTTGAAGTCTAACTTCATTCTCAGGATGGAAAGGAAATTGCAATGTTTCCAAACTTAAATCTCCTATTGAAAGTATATCTTTAGCTAGGTAAAGTATATCAGCAGGATCCATGTTGGTTGTCACATATGGAAGAACTGCATTTAAAAGTTTTGAATACTTTGATACAGGCATTGTTTTAGCCTTTTTTAATATTGCTTCTATAACAAGTCTCTGTCTATTATCTCTTTCCATTGTTCCATCATTATGCCTAATTCTTGCAAAAGAAAGAGCTTGATATCCCATGAGAGTTTGTGTTCCCGGTTTTTTAATATATTGAATTGGTTCAGGGTGATTTCTATCAAATTTATAACATTCATAAATAAATTTATTTAATTCTTGTAGTTCGCCACTTAGAATATTTACTTCAATTCCACCAATAGTATCAACAATATCCATAAATGATATAAAGTCGACTTTGGCGTAATTTTGTATATCAAGTTCAAAGTTTTCTTCTATAGTGTCTATAAGAAGTTTTTCTTTACCATAGGAATAAGCATGAGTAAGCTTTTGAAAACCGTGCCCGGGTATATTTACATAAGTATCTCTTCCTAATGAAGTAAGCTTGAGCTTGTTGTTTTTACGATCGACTGTTAAAATCATCATAGCGTCAGATCTTGATTGTTCTTCTCCCGGTCTAGCGTCACTTCCAACAAGTAATATATTTGTTATCTCATCATCAAATTTATACTTATTTGTTTCTAGCATCTCAAATCCATCATCTATTTTCATTTTATGAAGTTTTGTATATACTACTCCTGCGAACGATGCGGGCAGTGCAATTACTAATATAGCTAGAAAAATAACTAACTTTTTAAGCGCTGACAAAAAATCACCTTCCTTATTTCTAAAATTACATTAACTACTCTATTATATAAAAAAATTGCAATTAAGTAAATAGAGTAACAGAAAATAGAATAGGAATTTATTAATTATATATTATAGTATATGATATAATGGTATTGATGTTTTCTTGGATACTTATTATAATACAATAGTGGTTATAATAATATAGAAGCATTATTTGGAGGTGTATATGGTAAAGCTAATAGCAGTAGATATGGACGGAACTTTTTTTGATGATGAAAAAAGAAAAAGTCCAGAATTTGGAAAAGTATTTAATGTTTTAAAAAATAGAGGTATACATTTTTGTGCAGCAAGTGGTAGACAAATGGCAAGTCTAAAAAAAGAATTTGCGGAGTATTCAGATGATATTATTTTTGTTTCTGAAAATGGAACAGTAGTAGAACTAGATGGAAAAATAATATTAGAAGAAAAGCTTGATGAAGATATTACGTCAAGGATACTAGGTAAATTCAATAAGATGAGTGATAAAAAAGCGGTATACTGTACAAAAGATTATTCATATATAAATGATATGGATGATGCATCCAAAAAAAATGCTGAAATCTTTTTGCCAAAACATAAAGTTGTAAAAAGGTTTGAAGATATAGACAGATTACCAGTTAAAATATCTATATACTCTGAAAAAGGATTTGATAGAGATTTCCAGAGTATATTTGATGAATTTTCAGATGTGGCTACAGTTTGTACCTCAGCACATGGATGGCTTGATATAATGTCAAAAAATTCGAGTAAGGGAAATGCAATTAAAAAACTTCAAGGAATCTTAGATATTACAAGCAAGGAAACTATGGCTTTTGGAGATCAAATGAATGATTTTGATATGTTAAATGATGCGTATTATAGCTATGCAATGGAAAATGCAGTAGATGAAATCAAGAAAATTTCTAGATTTATTGCTCCTTCTAATAATGAATATGGAGTAATAAAAGTGTTAAAAGAATTTTTTAATATAAAATAGAAAATAGGTGTAAATATGAAGAAAACAAGAATGAGAAATAGAAAACGAAAAAAAATTGATATAAAAAAATTATTATTTGTTTTATTTGTATTTATTTTAGCTATTTTTTTGGTTATAAAAATAATATCTGGCGTCTTTGGTATTTTTCAAAAAAATATGAATAAAAAATCTACCTCTAATACTCAAGTTCAACAAGAAACCACAGATAAAAAAATTAGAACAATCAATATAGCGATTGATGCAGAGAGAGGTGGTAATGACACTGGACCAAGTACAAAAAATAAAAATATACCTGAAAAAGAAATAAACATGAAAATTGCAGATGAAATTAATGATGTTCTATCAAAACATAAAGATGTTAAAGTAAAAATGATAAGGACTTCTGATGAATATAAAACAGTAAATGATAAAGTGAAAATTATAAAAGATAACAACATAGATATATTCGTGTCAATTAGATTAAATTATCAAAGTAATAGAAGTGATGCAAGTGGTATTGATACATATTACAATATAATAAATACTGAAACAGCAGATGATGAAAAAAGTGTCAAGGATAAAGTTTCAAATTTAGATGAAAATAAATCGAAAAATAGTGAAAATGATGCTACAGATAAAAAAAATGAAAGTGAAGGAAAGAATAATGTTTCTAAAATTGTAAATAAAACGATGTCTGAGACTTCAAGTAAGGCAGGTAGCGAAGAAAAAGATTTATCTGAAACATTAGCTACTTCTATTCAAAATACATCGGTGTCTTTTGTAGAAATGAAAGACAGGGGTATATATCAAAAGGAAATAGGTATTTTAAAAGAAATAGAAATTCCTGCTGCAATAGTACACTGTGGATTTGTTACTAATCAGTCAGATTCTGAGATACTAGAAAGTGATCAGGGAATAAAAAAAATAGCTAATGGAATAGCAGAAGGAATTTTATTATTTATTGACCACAATAAAAATGAATTGATAGGAAATAAAGATTTCTAACTGAAAAAATCATAGTAAGGATAAGGTAAAATAAAAGGTTTATTATATTTTTACGTGGGTATTCAACCACTTAGATAGCAGTACATGATAATAAATTCTAAAATTGGTTAAAAAAAGATTAATTTTTTATAAAAAAAATAAAAATAAGTGGCATTTTTGTTGCAAATAAAGTAAACTATAATATGATATGTCTACACGAGTATGAAACATATTAAATTTTAAAAATTATATATTACAAAAAAATAAAGAAAGTTACTATAGGAGGGTATTATGGAGAAGAAAGTTACAATAATTAATGAAACAGGACTACATGCTAGACCTGCTAGTAAGTTTGTAAAAAAAGCATCTGAATTTAAATCTTCAGTTGAATTAATTTATGATGGAGAAAAAGTAAATGCTAAATCTATAATGGGTGTTATGAAACTAGGTCTGTCTAAGGGAACTGAAGTGACAATTGAAACTCATGGAGAAGATGAAGAATTAGCATTGAATTCAATCGTAGAATTAATAGAAGATGGATTTGGAGAAAACTAAGTTCAAAAAAATGTTAAGAGAAACCTCTTAACATTTTTTGTTTAAAATTTAGTAATAAAGGAGGAATATAATGTTAAAAGGAATTGGAGCTTCCCCTGGGATAGCTATAGGAAAAGCGTTAGTTGTGGAAGCAGATGAAATAGTAATTACAAAAAAAGATGGTATAAATATAGAAAATGAATTAAAGAAACTTAGCGATGCTGTCGAAGTATCTAGAAGTGAAATAACAAAAGTAAAAGAAAAGGTAAGAATTGAACTAGGAGAAGAAGAGTCTGAAATATTTGCTGCACATTTATTAGTTCTTGATGATCCTGAATTTATAGGAGAAGTTGAAAATAAAATAAAGAATGAATCTTTGAATGCTGAATACGCATTAGATGAAGTTACGAATATGTTTGTTTCTATTTTTGAATCTATGGATAATGAGTATATGAAGGAAAGAGCAGCTGATATAAAGGATGTAAGTAGAAGGGTAGTTAGACACGTTCTAGGGATAAAGGTAATAGATCTTTCTGCATTAGAAGATGATGTAATACTTGTGGCTCACGATCTTACTCCATCAGATACTGCCACTATGGATAAGAAAAAGGTATTAGGTTTTTTAACTGATATAGGTGGAAAAACTTCACATACAGCAATAATGTCTAGAACCTTAGAAATTTCTGCAATTGTAGGATTAAGCGATGCGACAAGCAAAATCAAAGATAATGATTTTATAGTATTTGACGGAACAACTGGTGAGGCATTTATAAACCCAGACAATGATAAAATAGAAGAATACAAAATGAAAAAAGAAGCTTATGAAGAAGATAAAAAGTCATTAGAACTTTTAAAAGGAAAGAAATCAATTACTCTAGATGGCAAACAGGTGGAACTTGCTGGGAATATCGGGACTCCAAACGACCTTGAAGGTCTAATAAAGAACGATGCTGAAGGTGTTGGACTATATAGAACTGAATTTCTATATATGAATAGCGATTCATTCCCAGATGAAGATATGCAGTTTGAAGCATACAAGAAGGTTTTAGAGGGAATGAATAATAAACCAGTAGTTATAAGAACGCTTGATATAGGTGGAGATAAAAAATTAGACTACTTTGAATTTGAAGAGGAAATGAATCCATTTTTAGGTTATAGAGCTATAAGAATGTGTTTAGATAGAACTGATATATTTAAAACTCAACTAAGAGCACTATATAGAGCATCTATATATGGAAAGTTAAGAATAATGTTTCCAATGATATCTTCAAATGAAGAACTATTAAGAGCAAAAGAAATTTGTGAAGAAGTGAAGCATGAATTGAAAAATGAGGGAATTTCTTATTCTGATGAAGTGGAAATAGGAATGATGATTGAGGTTCCAGCTGCTGCTATAATTTCAGATATATTGGCTAAAAATGTAGACTTTTTCTCTATTGGAACCAACGACCTTATCCAATATACGTGTGCAGTAGATAGAATGAATCAAAAAATAAGCTATCTTTATAATCAATTTAACCCGTCTGTATTGAGATTGATTAAATTAGTAATAGATAATGCGCATGCAGAAGGTATATGGGTAGGAATGTGTGGAGAATCAGCAGGAGATTTAAATATGATTCCTATACTTCTTGGACTTGGACTTGATGAATTTTCAATGTCTCCAATATCTATTTTAAGAGCAAGAAGACTGATAAATTCAGTAAGAGAATCTGATATGAAGAACTTATCGGAAGAAATATTAAAAATGACTACTGCAAAAGATATTGAAGAATATATGACGAGCTTTACTGAAAACAACAAATAAGTATGTCATAAAAATGAATAGTATACTATAAAAGAGGGTTATATATAATATATCACCTTCTTTTTTGCATAAAAACAATAAAAATACTAGACTATATAGCATTAATATGTTAATATTTAATTGGAAAATGATTTCACAAAATTAGATAAAACGGAGGGATTATATATGTTAGGAAACGTTATAAAATATAATTTTTTTGCTATAACTGATATTATGGAGAGTGCAGAAGTATTAGATTATGCAATAATAGTTGGAGTTGACGAAAAAAGTAACATGGTTGATATAGTGCCAAT
Source organism: Peptostreptococcus faecalis (assembly GCF_900240845.1). Classification (GTDB taxonomy): domain Bacteria; phylum Bacillota; class Clostridia; order Peptostreptococcales; family Peptostreptococcaceae; genus Peptostreptococcus; species Peptostreptococcus faecalis. Next base: position 1,054,983 of record NZ_OERU01000001.1, on the reverse strand, counting down.
TACTAGTAAGTACTGTGAAGATTCGATAGAATCCTTTTGCATAGGAACTATCCCAGGTTTTATTGAAGTGAAAAATGAGGGATATGTAACAGAAAAGCAATATGTTGACTTTGATAAGGTGTTAAGCGTTCCTTTAAGTGATATAAAATATATTTCTAGCCAAGACTTATATGGAAATTTATTGAGAACAGAAAGTGGAGAAATTAGTAAGGTGAAAGTAAGTGATGAGCAACTACAAGAATTATTAGAAAAATACAATGTATATGAAAAAGAAGAAGAGTATAGCATTTTTAATCTAATAAAAAAATCACATCCTAAATTTAATCTCAATAAAGAGGAAAACGATATAAAAAATCTATCTAAGGTCCTTGATAACAGAATGGACTCTTATAGAGAGTATAATGTGAGTGATAAAAAAATAATAGTATTCTTTGTAGATGAAAAAAGACATTCTATAATTATGAATGTTTCAGAAGAAGTAGATCTTGATTCTAGAAATACAAATATTAGAAGTATTTTAGCTGTATAATATTAATTAAAATATGATAGAATATAATAAATTTTGAAATATAAAAAAACTCTCAAGATTATCTTGAGAGTTTTTTTATATTAATTTCCGTTAAAAGCGCTTTTAAAAGCACTTATAAATATCTGTCTTGCTTCTGATCTTTGACCGCTTTCTATTGGGTTGTCATTTTCTATATCGCTAAACATTTGAGCTGCAACTTCATCTAGATTTGAGCTGTTTCCACCGCTGTTTTTATAATCTAATCCTGCGCTTGCTCCAGCAGCTTTTATTTCACTTCTTATACTGTTATTAAGACTTGATACCTTAGGAACAGAATTTGAGCTGTATTCATAGTTATCTCCATTTGATGAAGAGTTTGAAGAATTGCTATTGTTTGAGCTGTTATTAGAACTATTGTTGCTTGAGGAATTCTTATTCTTCGATGTAGCTCCATTAGAACTAGAAGAAGAATTTTTACTCTTATTAGAGTCACCTGATTTATTTGAAGTTGTGTTATCTGATCCAGATGAATCTGATTTTTCAGCTACCTTCATTTCATTTTCTTCAGTTGAAGAAGGTGATTTTTCTCTAAGCTTTTCTATATCTTTTCGAATGTCATCCATTTTTGTTTTGAAATCCTTAAAGAGATCTTCATACTCTGTCAAACCGCTTTGGTAAGCAGATGGGCTATTAATTACATTATCAGCTAAATCTAAAGATACATTATACATTTTTAGTAAAGTTTCTTTAGCTTCTGACAAAGGTTTATATTTAATTTTTGTATTTTTTAGAAGAGTAACTCCATTTTTAATAGAATCTCTTGATGTAACAGCATCCCTTTCAAGTTGAGGATTTTTATTAACATCGCTAATAGTTTTTAGATTATTTTTGACATCGTTATAATATGCTAGTATCTCTTTGTATTCTATTACTACCTCTTCTACATTATCTTTTGTAAGTTCAGTTATATACTCGGTTTCTTGTTTAGTATTTTCTGCGCTGCCTTGCTTTTTATCTGTTCCACAACCTACCATGGAAAATGATAATGAAGCAACAGTAAGTGTAACTACCATTTTCTTAAATATACTCAATTTATTCACCTCCGTTTTACACATATCCCATATTATACCACAAATAGTATTTTTGCAACATAAAAATTCGAAAACAATTTTGATATTATAATAGTAAATGATACCTTAAATGTTAAAATAGATGTAATATATGTTATAATAAAATGTGAAATATTTTTAAGAAGTAGAACTAGGAGGGATTGTTTTGAAGATGATACACAAGTATAACATGAATGGATATAATATCGTCATGGATGTAAATGGTGGCGCCGTTCACGTTGTAGATGATGTTACTTATAGAGTGTTAGATTACTATGATGAAAAGGAAATGGATGATATAGTCTGTCTTTTATCAGATGAATTTGATAAAGAAAAGATTATTGAGGCTTACAACGAGATAAAAGAATTGGTAAGTGAAGGTCTTTTATACACAGAAGATGAATACGAATATCATCCAAGTTTTGTGAATAGAGAACCAGTTGTAAAAGCATTATGCTTAAATGTTGCACATGATTGCAACTTGAAATGCAAATATTGTTTTGCAAAACAGGGTGATTTTGGAGGACAGGCAGAGTTAATGCCTTATGAAATAGGAAGAAAAGCAATAGACTTTCTAATAGAAAGAAGTGGTAATAGAAAAAATTTAGAAGTTGACTTTTTCGGAGGAGAACCACTTATGAACTGGGAAGTCGTAAAGAAGTTAGTTAAATATGGTAGATCTGTAGAAAAATTTGCAGGGAAAAATATTCGTTTTACTATTACAACTAATGGAGTTCTTTTAGATGATGAAAAAATAGACTTTATAAATGAACATATGCATAATGTGGTACTTTCTCTTGATGGAAGAAAGGATATAAATGATGGAATGAGACCGACTGTAAACGATAAGGGAAGTTATGATATCATTGTACCAAAATTCCAAAAGTTAATTAGCAAGAGACCAAAGGATAAATATTACTATATCAGAGGTACATTTACACGTGACAATCTTGACTTTTCAAAGGATGTAAATCATTTTTATGACTTAGGTTTTGAACTGACTTCAGTAGAGCCAGTAGTAGATGATGAAACAAACCCTTTTGCCCTAAGAGAAGAAGATCTTCCTAAGATTTTCAGTGAATATGAAAACTATGCAAACGAACTTGCACAAAGACAGCTAAATGGGGAAAAAATTAAATTTTTCCATTTTATGATAGACTTAAATCAAGGACCATGTGTTATAAAGAGAATAACAGGATGTGGAGCTGGTAATGAATATTTATCTGTAGTACCAAATGGAGATATATATCCTTGCCATCAGTTTGTGGGTAAGGATGAGTTTATATTGGGGAATATCAATTCTGAAAAAATAGAGATACCAGAAAATATAAAAAGTACTTTTAGAAATGCACATGTTTATAACAAGGAAAGTTGTAAGTCATGTTGGAATAAATTTTATTGTTCAGGCGGATGTCATGCAAATGCTATAAACTTCAATGGAGACATCAACAAACCATATGATTTAGGTTGTGAAATGCAAAAAAAGAGAACCGAATGTGCAATAATGATTCAAGCTAAATTATTAACTGAAGGTGAGTAATTAACATGAAAATAGGCTATAGGTATATTGGAAGATACACAGAAATTGCTTCTGTGATGATAAAATATGGATTTGGATTTATCATTGAAAAACTAAATAAAGATACAGCTGTAAATAAAGTTCCTAACAGTGTTAATTCTGGTGAATATAAGAATTTAACTACTGGGGAAAGATTGAGACTTGCTTTTGAAGAACTGGGTCCTACATATATAAAAATCGGTCAGATAATAAGTACTAGAAAAGATTTATTTGATGATGACATAATTTTTGAGCTTAGTAAACTTAGAGATCAAGTCGAAGAATTTGATACTGATGAGGCTATGTCTATTTTAGAAAATGAGTTGAACGCCAAAAAAGATACCGTATTTAAAAAAATAAGTGCAACCCCTATAGCCGCTGCATCAATAGGGCAAGTTTATGATGCAGAACTTTTGAACGGAAAAAGAGTAGTTGTTAAAATACAAAGACCTGGAATTGAAAAAATTATAAGAGCAGATATAAGTATATTAAAAAAAGTAGCTGGAAAGTTTACCTTTTTAAAAACAGAATATAATATAGACGCTGTAGAATTTATTTCAGAGTTGGAAGTACAGTTAATAAGAGAATTAGATTATAAATTTGAGGCAGTCAATGGAATAAAGTTGAAAAAGATTTTTAAGTACAATGGTGATGTTTTTATACCTGAAATATATAATGACTATACGACTAAAAAAATTCTTATAATGGAAAAGGTGAATGGAATTGCACTTTCTGACATTGGAAATCATGATTTTACTGAAACTGAAAAGAAAAAAATTGTTGATATAGGGGTAAGGTCATTTTTTAAGCAGGTTATGGAACACGGTTTTTTCCACGCCGATCCTCATCCAGGAAATATATTTATAATGGAAGGCAATAAATTAGCCTATATTGATTTTGGAATGATGGGACTTATTGATGACAAAACACTTGGTTATTTAAACCAGCTTATTATGTTTTCTACAGATAAAAATATTGAAAAAATAATAAGAGTCTTATCTGATATGGAAGCTATTTCAAGTGAAGCGGATAATGCAGGATTGAGAAGAGATTTACTCTATCTAATACACTATTATTATGATATACCATTTGACAAATTGAGTATAGCAGAAGTTCTAAATGAGATATTTAGATTTATGAGGACACATAAAATAAAACTTCCATCACAAATTGTTTTACTAGGGAAAACAGTAATTACACTGGAGGGAACATCTAGAGGTCTTTATCGTGATTTTAATGTTGATATAATAATAAAATCGTACATTAAATTTTATCGAGAAGAGAAATTGAATTTGAAAAAAAATGCAAGAGTTTTGAAATCTAATTTATTTGAAGCGTACTACGACGTATCTACAGTACCTATGCAAATTAAAAATATACTTAAAAAGATGGAAAAAAGCAACCTTAAGATAGATATTGAGAAGTTAAGTGTACCGAGTTTGGAAGAGAGTATTAGAAAATTCAGTGCTCAATTGTCGCTTAGCATTATATTTGCAGCATGTATATTAGGATCATCACTAATGATATCTTCACAAAATGTAAATTCTAATAAAATAATGCAGATTATAAGTCTAGGAGGTTTTGCATTTTCTTTTCTTATAGGAATAATACTGATAATAATGATATTAAAAAATAGTAAATCTAATCGAAAGTAAGGGAGGTGTTCTGATGAAAAAGTGGACAGTTATAAGCAAGCATAAGCCAAAAGGTAATGAATATACTAAAAAGCTTGGAATTTCTGATGAAATTTCCCAAATTATGACAAATAGAAATATATCAGAATGCGATGATATAAATATGTATATAAACCCATCTTTTGAATTGTTGAGAGATCCCTTTCTTTTGAAGGATATGGATAAAGCAGTAGAAAGAATAGAAGCTGCAATTTCAAATAGCGAAAAAATTTGCATTTATGGAGATTATGATGTTGATGGAGTTTCATCAACATCTCTTATGATGATATATTTTGATAGTATAGACTATCCAGTTGAATACTATATACCAAATAGATTAGAAGAAGGGTATGGATTAAATAATGAAGCAATTGATCAAATAAAAAAATTAGATGTGGATTTAATTTTGACAGTAGATTGCGGAATTACATCAGTAAATGAAGTTGAATATGCGAAAGAGTTGGGAATAGATGTAATTATAACAGACCATCACGAATGTCAAAATGAGCTGCCAAATGCGTATGCGGTTGTTGATCACAAACGCCCCGACTGTGAATATCCCTTTAAAGGTTTGTGTGGATGCGGAATTGCATTTAAATTAATACACGCACTTAGCGGAGATAAAGTATTTAAGGAAAACATTGATAACTATTTAGAGATTACTTCGCTAGCGACTATTTGTGATATTATGCCAGTCTTGGATGAAAATAGAATAATTGTCAAAAATGGACTAAAAATTATTGGCAAGGGTAATAATATAGGTATGAAAGCTTTAGTTGAAATTTGTGGTCTAGAAGGAATTACATTAAAAAGTTCGCATTTAGGATTTTCGCTAGGTCCTCGAATTAATGCTTCAGGTAGACTTGGATCTTCAAGTTTGGGAGTGGAGTTATTCACTGCAAAAAGTGCAGAAAAGGCTGAAGAGCTTGCTGCTGAGATGGATATAAAAAATGAGCAGAGACAACTTATTGAAGCGACAATGTACAATGAAGCCGAAAAAATGATAAATGATAATCCGGAATTTGAAAATGATAAAGTGATTGTCTTGGGGAAAGAAGGCTGGCATCATGGTATTATAGGAATTGTTGCCTCAAAAATAACGGAAAAATATTATAAACCTTGTGTACTGCTTTGTATAGAAGATGATTTAGCAGTAGGATCTGGAAGATCGATAAAAGGTTTTAATTTATTTGAGGCTCTTTATGAGTGTAAAGAGTATATGGTTAAATTTGGAGGTCATGAACAGGCAGCTGGGATGACTGTCAAAGCAGAAGATATAGATAAACTAAGGATAGAGATAAATAAAATTGCCCTAGACAAATTACACGAAGAGGATTTAGTTGAAGAAATCAAGATAGAGTATGAAATAGATGAAAGAAGAATAAATCTAGATTTTGTTGATGAACTACATGTGCTAGAGCCGTTTGGAATAAAAAATGCTACACCATATTTCGTGTTGAGAGAATGTTATATAAAAAACACATACCTGCTTGGGAAAGATAAGCGACATCTAAAAATCGTGATTGAAAAAAACGAAGAATTTGAGTGTATAGGATTCGGTATGGGTTATTTATACAATGAGTTTAAAAGTGGTGATATAGTAGACATGGTATTTCAAGTTGGAGAAAATAGATATAATGGAAATGTAAAAGTTCAGCTTTTAATTAAAGATATTCGTATGTTTTCTCCAAGTGATATAACTACTTTTTCAAAAGCTTTAAAAGCAACTGAAAAAATAGTTGATGTAGATTGCAGTTTACATAATGGAATCACGACTGAAAAACTAAAATCACTAGAAAAAGAAGAATATTATGTTGAATACAAAGATATGATAAAAAATAAAAAAAACAAAAGATATCAAGACATCATATCAGAAGCAGACGATGGTGATTTAATAATAGTTAATACATTAAATGGTTTTTTTAGAGCAATGTCGGATATAAACATTGCAAAAAAGGAAAAAATAGATTGCATATTCATATCAAATATTGAAAAAACAGACTTAAAACGCTATAATAAAATTATTATATACGATTATTTAGATAGTTTAACACAATTAGAATTTATTTATAAAAGAAAGAACGAATTTTCAAAAATAATATTTAACTTTAATAATGGAGACTTTCTTTATTTAAAAAATAAGCTTGATGAAATGCAATTTAATAGGGAAAATTTTGTTGTTATATACAAGTATCTCAATTCAATGGATAGTGGTGAAATAAGATATAGTAAACTGATTAAGTTGCTAAAACTGACACCGATTAAATTTTTAATTGGATTGAAAGTGATGGAAAGTGAAAAACTTTTAGAATATAGTATAAATTATAAAGACGATATTTTAGAATTTAATATTTTGCCAAAACCAAGTAAAAAATTAAATTTAGAAAATAATGAAATAGTTAAGAGTATAAAAAGTATTATAAAAGAATTTAAAACGACTTACGGCGTAAGCTAACATTTTTGGAGGATATAATGAATTTAGAACAAAAAATTAGAAATGTACAAGACTTTCCTAAACCAGGGATTGGATTTAAAGATATAACTACATTAATTAGTGATCCAGAAGCATTAAAGTACTCTGTAGATCAGATAGTAGAAGATCTTAAAGATTTAAATGTTGATTTAATAATTGGTCCAGAGGCAAGAGGGTTTATATTAGGAACTCCGGTAGCATATAATCTGGGAATCGGTTTTGTACCAATAAGAAAGCCAGGAAAGCTTCCTTCAGAAGTGGTTTCATATGAATACGAACTGGAGTATGGTACAGATATTTTGGAGATACATAAAGATGCTATAAAGCCTGGGCAAAAAATAGCCATAGTTGATGACTTACTTGCAACAGGTGGAACTGTATCTGCTGCTACTAAACTAATTGAAAAATTAGGAGGAGAAGTTGTTGCTTTAGAATTTTTAGTAGAATTATCTTTCTTAAATGGAAGAGAAAAATTAAATGGTTACAAGGTAAACTCTTTAGTTAAATATGAGAGTGAATAATATATTAAAATAAAAATCTGTAATTCAAATTCAAGTATGTGTAGCTGATGTTACTTTAAGATAGATTAGCTATAAAAAATTTATGAGGTGATATGATGTATGAAGAAAAATTACAAGAACTAATAGATAAAATAAAAACATATGCACCACAAGCTGATTTTGAAAAAGTAGCAAAAGCTTACAATTTATCAAAAGAAGCTCATAAAGATCAATACAGAAAATCTGGTGAACCCTATTTTATACACCCAGTTGCAGTAGCAAATATTCTAGCGGATATGCAACTAGATATAGATACAATATGTGCAGGTCTTCTTCATGACGTTGTAGAAGACACTAACTATAAAGAATCTGAAATAGAAGAAATGTTTGGGAAAGATGTAGCTGTATTAGTTGATGGTGTAACAAAACTTGGTAAAATAAAGTATATGACAAAAGAAGAGTCACAGTCAGAAAATTTAAGAAAAATGTTTTTGGCAATGGCAAAAGATTTAAGAGTTATACTTGTTAAGCTAGCAGATAGATTACATAACATGAGGACTCTTGAGTACATGGATACTGAAAAAGCAAAGTATAAAGCTCAAGAAACTCTTGATATATATGCAGGGGTAGCTCATAGATTAGGTATTTCTAAGATAAAATGGGAACTTGAAGATTTATCACTTAGATATTTGGATGCTGATGGATATTATGCTCTTGTAAAGAAAGTAAATAAAAAAAGAGAGCAAAGAGAAAAATACATTAAAAATATTGTGGATTTACTGATAAAAACTTTTGGTGATATGGATATAAGCTGTGATGTTTACGGAAGACCAAAGCATTTTTATAGTATCTACAAAAAGATGAAAACAAAACATAAAGATTTTGATGAAATTTATGATTTGATAGCAGTTAGAGTATTGGTAGATTCAATAAAAGACTGTTATGCAGTGCTAGGCGTAGTGCATACACTTTGGAAACCAATACCAGGAAGATTCAAAGATTATATAGCAATGCCAAAACCAAATATGTATCAATCACTTCATACTACAGTTGTTGGACCTGATGGAGAACCTGTTGAGATACAGATAAGAACCCATGAAATGCACAACATAGCTGAATACGGTATAGCAGCGCATTGGAAATATAAAGAAGGTATAACAGAAAGTGATACTTCAAAAGTAGATGAAAGACTGCAGTGGTTGAGATTAATGATGGAATGGGAGAAGGATGTTACCGATCCTCATGAATTTTTGGATGCTTTAAAGGATGATGTATTCAATGCACAAGTGTATGTATTTACTCCTCAAGGAGAAGTAATTGAACTTCCTAATGGTTCTACACCAATTGATTTTGCATATAGAATACACTCTAATGTAGGTAATAGATGTGTTGGAGCTAAAATTAACAATAAAATAGTTCCGTTAGAATACCAGTTAGAAAATGGAGAAATAGTGGAAATAATAACTTCTTCTAATTCACCAGGACCTAGTCTGGACTGGTTAGGTATTGTAAAAACACCAAATGCAAGAAATAGAATAAGACAGTTTTTCAAAAAAGAAAGAAGAGAAGAAAATATTGAAAGAGGTCTTGCAATACTTGATAAGGAATTTAAGCGCAATAATCTTAATAAGAATGACCCTATGGTAGCAAAGTGTCTAAAAGAAGTTGGAGAAAAATTTAATCAGCCAGATATGGAAGATCTTCTAGCTACAATTGGATATGGTGGTATTGCAGGTAATCATGTAGCGACTAAAGTAAAAGATTTAGTTTTAAGAGATACAAGAAAGCAAGAAAAAGAACAAAAGGCTGCGATGGAAGAGGATATTGCCACTCATAATATAGGCAAATTCGAAAAAAATAAGACTAAAATAAAAAAATCTGAAAAGAGACATGTCGGCGTTAGGGTTGATGGTCTAGATGGAATCTACGTTAGATTTGCAAAATGTTGTAACCCACTACCAGGAGATGACATAAGTGGATATATAACTCGCGGAAGAGGCGTAACCGTACACAGATCTGACTGTCAAAATCTATTAAGAGACGAATATCAAAATAAGAGCAAAATGGTGAAAGTATCATGGCTAGATGATGTCAATACAAGATTTGAGGCAGAAGTTCAAATAAGTGCCAATGATAGAAGAGGTATTGTAAATGAAATTACACATGTAATTTCAAACGAAAAGGTTGGCTTATCAGGAATTTATGCAAGAAAAGGTCATAGCATAGGGTTGACGATAGATTTGATTTTGGAAGTTAATGGAATTGAACAGCTCAACCAGGTAATTAAGAAAATAAAGAATATACCAGGAGTAGAGGATTCTTACAGAGTTCATGGTAAATAAAAGAGGGTTTATATGAGAGCAGTTATACAAAAAGTAAAATCATCAAGTGTAAGTGTTGACAACAAAATTATAGGAAAAATAAATAAAGGATTTATGATTCTTTTGGGGGTAGAAAATGGAGACTCTGCGAAAGAAGTAGACTATATGCTTGAGAAAATAGTCAATCTAAGAATATTCGAAGATGAAAATGAAAAAATGAATTTATCTTTAAAAGATGTAAGTGGAGAACTTTTGGTAGTTAGTCAGTTTACACTTTTAGGTGATTGTAGAAAAGGAAGAAGACCTAGTTTTACAGATGCAGCAAGACCTGAGATTGCAGAGCAATTATATCTAGATTTTGTGGAAAAATCTAGATTGATGGGAATAACTACAGAAACTGGAAAGTTTGGCGCTCATATGGAAGTTGAGTTGATAAATGATGGTCCAGTTACAATTATGCTAGATTCAAATAAAAAATTCTAGGAGGATTTTATGAAGATAAGAATTTTAAGTGATCGTATGATGCAGGAAAATACATATATATATTATGATGAAAAGACATTGGATGCAATCGTAGTAGACCCTGCTTTAAATATTAAAGAAGAGAAAGACTTTATTTCTCAAAAGAAATTAAATGTGAAATATATAATGCTTACTCATTCTCATGCAGATCATATTGGAGATGTAATAGAACTTAAAGATTTTACAAAAGCTAAAGTTTTGGCTAATATAAATGAAAAAGAGCTTTTAAATGATGCAAATAAGAACCTAAGTAGTCAATTTTTCCCTAGAAAGATTGAATTTGAAGCTGACATTTATGTAAATGAAGGTGATCAGATTGAAATTGGACAGAATATAATTTCATTCATAAACACACCAGGTCATACTAAAGGTGGAATGTGTATACAGTGTGGAAATGATTTGTTCACAGGAGATACTCTTTTTAATGGGTCTATAGGTAGAACAGATTTATATAGTGGTGATTATGAACAAATTCTTAACTCACTAAAAAAATTGAGTAAATTGGATGACAATATAGTTATATATCCTGGACATGGTCCTTCTAGTACAATAGGTGAAGAAAAAAGAAATAATGAATACATGAAGTTGGTGCTAAGATAGCCATGAAAGTAATATTATCGGGACATAACTATAGATATGAAATTTCTGAATTTTTGAGATTATTTTCTTCTGAGTTTTCAATAGTTGAAAGCTCAGAAGATTTTGACGTTATTGACGATGAAAAAATATTAAAAAACTCTTTAATTGTAGAAAAAAATGTAAAAGAAGCAAAAATTTCTACTACAACTAGAGTATATGAAAATGGAGTAAAAGTATACGAAAAAAAAATAGAAGATAGTGTGAGTTTTGAAGGTATAATCGATAAAAATTTTGCAGACAATTTTGCAGACAATAAGAATAATAAAAACTCATCTAGTAAAAGAATAATTTTAACTGATGAAAAAAAATTTGCAAAAAGTAACAAAAAAACAGATAATATTATTAAAGCGATATCTAAGAGAATAATTCAAAGAAGCATGTTTGAATATATGGTCAGTCAATATGATGTAAATATTCCATGGGGTATTCTGACAGGAATAAGACCAGTTAAAATAATTAACTCGCTTTTAGATAGTGGAAAGTCAATAGATGAAATAAGAAAATTTATGAAGGAAGAATATTTAATTAACGATGAAAAGCTCGATTTAATTATAGAAATTGCTAATCGAGAAAGGGTATTTATATACCCTGTATCTGAGAAAAAAATTTCTTTATACATAAGCATACCATTTTGCCCATCTAGATGCGTATATTGCTCGTTTCCATCACATATTCTAGAAAAGTTTGGAGATTTAAGAGGTGAGTATGTACAAGCTTTGCTAAAAGAAGCAAAAGGTGTGTCTAAATTACTAGAAAAGCAAGATAAAAAAATTGAAAGCTTATATATAGGCGGAGGAACGCCTACATCACTTGAAGCAGGTGATATGGATTATTTGATAAGGGAATTATTTAAAATTTTTGATTTAAATGATGTAAAAGAATTTACTGTTGAGGCAGGAAGACCAGATACCATCACAATAGAAAAATTAAAAGTTTTAAAAAAACACAATGTTTCTAGAATAAGTATAAATCCACAGACTATGAATCAAATAACCTTAGATAAGATTGGCAGAAAACATTCAGTTGAGGATATTAAAGATTGTTTTTATATGGCTAGAAATCTAGGTTTTCATAATATAAATATGGATCTTATCTTAGGCCTACCTGGAGAAACAGTAGACATGGTAGAGAATACTATTAAAGAAATAGTAAAGTTGGATCCAGAATGTGTAACAGTGCATACACTTGCGATGAAGAGAACATCAGAGCTTTCTTTAAATAAAAAAGAGTATGAACATGATTTCATAACATATAAAGAGATGGTTGAAATGATTAATATATCAAAAAGGCATCTCACAGAGAATAGCTATAATCCATACTATCTTTATAGACAAAAATACATGATGGGAAATTTAGAGAATATTGGTTATTCAAAAGATGGATATGAATGTATATATAATATGCAGGTAATGGAAGAAAATCAGTCCAATTATGCAATAGGAGCAGGTGCTGTTTCAAAATTTGTATATTTGGATGAAAATAGAATAGAAAGAGTTGATGATGTTAAGAATTTAGAACAATACCTTAGCAGAGTTGATGAAATGATAGAAAAAAAGTGTAGGGAGGTAGAAAAAAATGACAATAAGCGCTCCAAGAGGGACTAAAGATATAACTCCATCGGATTCATATAAATGGAATTATTTAGAGAAGAAATTTAGAAACTTATGTGATCTATATGGATATAAGGAAATTAGAACTCCTATATTTGAGTACACAGAACTTTTTAAAAGAGGTGTTGGTGATACTACAGATATAGTACAAAAAGAAATGTATACTTTTTTTGATAAAGGGAAAAGAGAGCTAACTCTTAAGCCAGAAGGAACTGCAGGTGTAATGAGATCTTTTATTGAAAACAAGATGTATGCAGATGCACAGCCAACTAAGTTATTTTATATAACACCTTGCTTTAGATATGAAAGACCGCAATCAGGTAGACAAAGACAGTTTAATCAGTTTGGTGTCGAGGCAGTTGGAGGCGATTCACCGTCTCTAGATGCAGAAATAATATCATTGGCAGTTCAATACTTAGAGGAAATAGGGTTAAAAGATCTAGTAATAGCAATTAACTCAGTAGGATGCCCAGTATGTAGAGCTGAATACAATAAAAAATTAAGAGAATTTTTAAAGCAAAAAGAAGATGTTCTTTGTGACTTATGCAATGAGCGTAGAGAAAAAAATCCAATGAGAGTTATTGATTGTAAAAATGAAGAGTGTCAGAAAAATTTACAGGATATACCTCTAATGGCAGACAACTTATGTCAAGAATGTAGCGATCATTTTGAAACTTTAAAGGTATATTTAAACGAAATGGATATAAATTATAAAGTTGATAAAAGAATTGTTAGAGGACTAGATTATTATAAAAGAACGGCATTTGAAATAATATCAAATAATTTAGGTGCACAGTCTACTGTATGTGGCGGTGGAAGATATGATGGCTTAGTTGAACAACTTGGAGGACCTGAAGGCAATGCCGGAATTGGTTTTGCTATGGGTGTAGAAAGATTACTTCTAACAATGGAAGCCGAATCTATTGAAATAGAAGATCCACATAAAACAGATATTTTTATAGTTACAATTGGAGATAAGGCAAAGGTAAAGTCATTTAGTATTCTAAAAGAATTGAGAAAAAATCATATATCAGCAGACAAAGATCACATAGATAGAAGTGTAAAGGCTCAATTTAAGTATTCAAATAAAATTAATGCAAAATTTACTATAGTGATTGGCGATGAAGAGTTAGAAAAAGATATTGCAATACTAAAAAATATGGATACTGGAGAACAGATTGAAGTTAGAATTAGCAATCTAGTAGACGAATTTAAAAAATCACTATAAGTATATAATCGGAGGAAAGTATTTTGGACAGTTTAAAAGGTATAAAAAGAACATGTTATGCGGGAGATTTAAGAAAAGAAGATATAGGTAAAGAAGTTGTCTTAATGGGATGGGTTCAAAAAAAGAGAAATCTTGGTGGACTTATTTTTGTAGATTTAAGAGATATTAAAGGAATCGCTCAAGTAGTATTTGATGAAAAAGTAAGCGTAGAAGCATTTAGCAAGGCAGAAGGTTTAGGTAGTGAGTATGTAGTTGCAATTAGAGGGAAGGTTTTTGAGAGAGCTTCAAAGAATGCTAATATGACTACAGGAGATATAGAAATATTCGCAGAAGAGCTAAGAATCTTAAACGAGTCAAGTACACCTCCTATTTATATAAAAGATGATGATGATGTAAGTGAAGCTCTAAGATTAAAATACAGATATTTAGATCTTAGAAAACCTAAAATGCAGAAGAATTTAATGCTAAGACATAAGGTGGCGTCTACAGTAAGAAATTACTTGTCAGAAAATGGATTCCTAGAAATAGAAACTCCATTTCTAGTTAAGCCAACACCTGAAGGTGCTAGAGATTATCTTGTTCCATCAAGAGTAAATGAAGGCAAGTTTTATGCATTGCCTCAATCTCCTCAGCTATATAAGCAGCTTTTAATGGTTAGTGGAATGGATAGATATTTCCAAATAGTAAAATGCTTTAGAGATGAGGACTTAAGAGCCGATAGACAACCAGAATTTACACAGATAGACTGCGAAATGTCTTTTGTCGATGAAGATGATGTAATCAGCATAATGGAAGGTCTAATAAAAAAAGTTTTTAAAGAAACACTTGATAGAGATATAGTGACTCCTTTACCTAGAATGACTTACAAGGAAGCTATGGAAACTTATGGCTCAGATAAACCAGATACAAGATATGGTTTAGAATTTAAAAATATTACAGATGTTGTATCAAATAGCGGATTTAAAGTTTTTTCAGATTGTGCTAAAGAAGGTTATTCTGTAAGAGGGATAAATGTTACTTCCGGTGCAGAAGCTTTCACTAGAAAGGCAATTTCTAAGCTAGAGGACCATGCAAAACTGTATAAAGCAAAAGGTCTTGCTTGGATGAAGTTGACTTCAGAGGGTGTAAGTTCACCAATTGCAAAATTCTTCGATGAAGAAACTTTGAATAAAATAATAGTTGCTATGGATGCAAAAGAAGGAGATCTACTATTATTTGTAGCAGATAAAGACGCTGTTGTGTTTGATGCACTAGGACAAGTAAGAATAGCCGTAGCAGATAAACTGGAATTGGCAGATAGTGACAAATTTAATTTACTTTGGGTTACAGAATTCCCAATATTTGAAGAAGATGAAGACAATGATAGATTTGTGGCAAAACACCATCCATTCACATCTCCTAATGAGGAAGACATAGAAAAACTGGGCGATGAAAATAAGCTTTCACTTAGAGCAAGAGCTTATGACATAGTGTTGAATGGATATGAAATAGGTGGTGGATCGATTAGAATATCAGATGCTAAATTACAAGAAAAAATGTTTGAAGCACTTGGATTTACTGAAGAAGAAGCAAGAAATCAGTTTGGATTTTTAATGGATGCATTTGAATATGGAACACCTCCACATGGTGGAATAGCTTTTGGATTGGATAGATTGGTAATGATTTTAGCTGGAGCTGAAAACATAAGAGAAGTAATCGCTTTTCCAAAGAATCAAAATGCAGTTTGTCCAATGACAAATGCACCTTCAATAACTAGTGAAGAACAATTGAAAGAGTTACATATAAAAGTTTCTATAGAAGATAAGAGTGAATCAAAATAACATATAATAAAATATATGAGTAATAGTTAATTGTTCCAAGTATAAAGGAGGGACAAATATGAATCAAAACGGATATATTGTAGAAGTAACTAGCGAAAACACGGCTATGTTTAAAATGCAAAGACAATCTGCATGCGCTAGTTGTGGTAAATGCTTTGGGTCTAAATCTAGTGAATCTCAAGATATAATAGTAGAAGTAAGTAATGACATCGGAGCACATGTAGGCGATCATGTAGAAGTAAGTATGGATCAAGTAAATGTTATGAAAGCAGTAGGTATTGCATATGGATTTCCTCTTATTGCACTTATTATTGGATCAGTAGGATCATATTATATATTGCAAGCTTTTGGGTTAGAAAAATCATTAGAGGTACTTAGTTTCTTTATAGGGATTATATTTACCGGAGCTGCATACTACGTTATTAAGAGAAAAGATGCTGCTATGAGAGAAAGTAAAAAATATATGCCTACAGTTACAAGGATTTTGATAGATTTAAACTTGGCAAAGGATGTATAATTCTTTGCCATATAAAATAAATATTATAATGGAGGAACAAAATGGAACTAATTGATGGATTAAAAGCGCAAATACAAGGTAAAAATATAAAAATTGTATTGCCAGAAGCAACAGATGTAAGAATTTTAGGAGCTGCTTCAAGATTAAATAAAGAAGGAATATTAATTCCAGTATTAATCGGGAACGAAGAAAAAGTAAATTCTATAGCAGCTGATAATAAAATCGATATAGAAGGTATCGAAATAATTGATTCAAATAACTATGCTGAATTTGATGAAATGGTAGCTTCTTTCGTTGAGAGAAGAAAAGGTAAGGTTACAGAAGAAGATGCTAGAAAAATGCTTCTTGACGAAAACTACTTTGCTACTATGTTGACATATATGGGTAAAGTTGACGGTATGGTGAGTGGAGCAATACATTCTACTGGAGATACTGTTAGACCTGCTCTTCAAATAGTAAAAACTAAGCCAGGGGTATCAAGAACTAGTGGAGCGTTTGTAATGCTTAAAGATGATACTAAATACATATTCTCTGATTGTGCAATAAATATTGAACTTGATGCAGAGGGATTGGCTGGAGTAGCAGTAGAAAGTGCAAAGACTGCAAAAATATTTGGAATTGATCCAAAAGTAGCTATGTTAAGTTTTTCAACTATGGGTTCAGCTAAGCATGATTTAGCCACAAAAGTTGAAGAAGCTACGAAAATGGCAAAGGAATTAGATCCAACACTTCCAATAGATGGAGAACTTCAGTTTGATGCAGCAATAGTTCCTTCAGTAGGAGCACAAAAAGCACCAGAATCAGCTGTAGCAGGTAAAGCTAATGTATTTGTATTCCCTTCACTAGAAGCTGGAAATATTGGATATAAAATAGCTCAAAGATTAGGTGGATTTGAAGCATTAGGACCAATTTTACAGGGATTGAATAAACCAATCACTGACTTATCAAGAGGTTGTAACGAAGAAGATGTATATAAACTAAGCATAATTACAGCTTGTCAAAGCTTAAACTAATATAACAAAAAAAACTTCGTATTATTTAATAATACGAAGTTTTTTTGTTAAAAAGAATGGTGAAAAACTACTCTCCATCTTCCTTTTTTGAGTTATCTAATACACTATCGTCAGATTTTATTTCCTTGGAACTATCCGATTTGGTTTCTATTTCATTATTTAGTATTTCTTCTATTTCATCAGAAGTCTCATCTTTTATTTTTTCTTCTGTATCTAATTCTTCTTCAGATTGAGGGACAAATACGTATTTTTCATCGATATCACTATCAATTTGATCGACGTTATCAACAGCGAAGTCCTCTGTACTGGATCTTTCAAATTTTTCTATAGCATCTCTTTCTCTAAGAGATGTATCAATATTTAGGCTGTTTAGTTGATCGTTCATTTCATTTCTATTTAGAACGAAAATGCTATTTGTCCTATTTTTCCCGAAATTAACCCAATTTTGATATTTTAATGAATCATTTTTCACAAAAGCTTTTCTGAGTTTATACAGGTTGAAGACTCTAGAAAGAGACGATATTACCAAAACACCTAAGGCAATTCCAATACTTACCATAAATGCTCTTGTAGCGGAATTTGCTGCTTCAACGTAATTTTTTTGCATTACAAGATAAATAGCATCATAAAGCCTTAACCCAGGTATCAAAGGTAAAATACCAGGAATAACAATCATAATAGCAGGTTGTTTTAGCTTTCTTGCCATTATTTCAGATACAATTGAAACAAAAGCCGCTGCAATAAAAGAATACAGCGTAGGGTTGTCAATATTATAATATCCGTAGAGATATATTATCCAACCAAGACCTCCAACTATTGAATCTACAAGAAGTAACTTTTTTTGAACGTTAAAAAATATAGCAAATCCGCATGTTGCAACTGCAGCGAATAAAAAATGTTGCCAAAATGGTATATTTTCCATATTATACACCTCCGAATCCGAATACTAATGCCACTCCAGATGCTATTCCAGTTACGATTACAAAAACTTCAAAGAAGCGGGCAGTTCCAGACATTAAGTTTCCTGATATTAAATCTCTCATCGATTTAA
This sequence comes from Peptostreptococcus faecalis, assembly GCF_900240845.1. Lineage (GTDB taxonomy): Bacteria > Bacillota > Clostridia > Peptostreptococcales > Peptostreptococcaceae > Peptostreptococcus > Peptostreptococcus faecalis. The sequence continues at coordinate 1,036,441 of NZ_OERU01000001.1, read as the reverse complement.
TAAATGCAACACCCGGAAGTAATGGCATTATGGAACCTACTATTAAAGCAGTTGGCTGCGGTATAATACCAAAATTATGAAGTAAAACTCCAATGGATGTTATGATGAATGAAGAAAGTATAGTAGAAAATACAATAATAGAACTGTATTTTAGAGTTTTATCATATACAAATGTAGCTATTATGGACGTCATTACAGTCAATAAAAAAGTATTAAGTTGGTTACCACCTAATGTAGCAGCAAAACATGCAGAACCTAAACCAGTCCCCAAGAAATAAAAAAATGGAGGATATGTTTTAATTTTGTCTATTTTATGTAGTTCTTGAATTTCTTCATCCATGTCGGGATCAACTTTATTTACAAATTCTCTAGAAAAGGTGTTGAGTAGAGAAATTTTATTTAAGTTCATACCTCTAAAATCTATTGTTTTCATAAAACATAGACCATCAAATTTATCATCGGATATTATTATTACAGTAGGAGTGGTGAAGCAGTTAATATGATTATAACCTCTTGATTTACATATTCTAAGAACACTGTCTTCCACTCTATATGTCTCAGCTCCATTTTTTATTAATAGTTCACCTAAAAATAGAGCGAGTTTGATTGTTTGCATTTTATATTCTTTGTCTTCTAATTTATTAAGCAAAATATCAACCCCCTTTAAGTGCTTACTTGTACATATAGAATACACAATATAAATATACATCATGTAAATCAAAAAGTATATAAGAATTTTAAAAGTTTATTTTTTTGTAAGTAGTATATAGATTTAGCAAAAGGACATGTTATGATAAACAAAGTATTTGACAATATATGTTATAATAGTTTAATGAAATATTTTTAATAATATTTTAAAAAATAGCCGTAATTATAATGTATAAGAAGGAGGTAAAAAATGAATAAAAAATTATCAGTTGTACTTTCCGCAAGTATAGCATTGAATGTATTAGCTTTTTCATCAACAACAAGAGTTAATGCGGAGGATATAGAAAACACGTTAGAAAATCAAAATGCGATAGAAGCAGTGTCTGCGATAGATACTGAAAATGTAAAGAGAGAAGAAAATTCTGAAAGTGTTATAAAACCAAAGGAACCAATAGTAGCACCTATAGATATTCAGACATTTCCAGATGTAAAGGAAATGATAAAGACGGATTTAAATATTAGTGAGGTAGATTTGCCGGTTCTAATAAGCTCTTCACAAACTGCTATTACTGGGAAAATAGCCAAAGGTGTAGGTGTGGCGCTTTATAAGGTAAGTGATGAAGACGTGAAAAATGGAAAGTTTTCACCAAGTGAAGAAACATTACTGACTGATAGCAAGTTCAGCATAGATTCAGAAGACGGAAGCTTTTTATTGCCATTTAAAGATGGAGATATGAAGGCAGGAAGTCACATAGGTTTATGTGTTTCATATCCTACAAAAGATGGAAATAACAATACAAAAACTTTTATATTAGACACAATATATATTGGAGTAAACGTACAAACTATAAAAGTTGGAGATAACGTAGATGTAAAATCTATGCTTGAAGGAGTACCTGAGAGTGCAACTATAGAGATTATTTCTCTTCCAGATACTAGCAGCATAGGAAATAAAGAAGCGAAAGTGAGAATATCATATCTTGGAATAGTAAGAGATTTTGCTATTCCTGTAATGGTGAATACTCCACAAGCTGAAACAAACAGAATAAGTGGTGGAGATAGATTTGAAACTAATATAGCGTCTGTAAAGAGAAGTTTCTCTAATACAAATGCTAAAAATATAGTAATTGCTTCAGGTAATAGTTTTGCAGATCCACTTGCAGCTGGCCCTTTAGCAATGAAATTAAATGCACCAATTATATTTTCTGATAAAGGTGGTTTAAGAGAAGATGCACTAGATTTAATTAAGAAATTAGGTGCACAAAATATTATTATAGTGGGTGGAAAAAGTTCTGTTCCTGATAATGTAGAAAAACAATTAGCTTCATATCAAGTAAAAAGAATCGCAGGTATTGACAGATATGAAACATCTAAAAAACTTGTAAATGAGTTTGGAGCATCTAAGCATATTATATTTACAGACGGAGATGACTTTGCTGACGCGCTTTCTGCAACTCCACTTGCAAAAAAATTAAATTCACCAGTGTTACTTGTCAAAAATTCAAATAACATCCCTAGTAATATAGCATCATATAGCGATGCATATATAGTAGGGGGTAAAAATTCAGTAAGCACAGTTGTAGAAAATAATTTAAAAAACAAATTAAACCCTGAAAAAGTTTATAGAATTTACGGCAAAGATAGAGCAGAAACTTCTACTCAGGTTGCAAGTATATTAAAATATAATGAAAATATTTTAGCTAATGGAAAGAGCTTCCCAGATGCACTTAGCTCAATAAATCTATTGAGTTCAGGAGGAAAGAATCTAATATTAGTTGGTAAGGACAGTGCATCAAGTGATGCCAAGAAATTAATTGATGGAAAAACCAACTATATAATAGGTGGATATAATACAGTATCAAAAAATATTTTAGGATTTTAAAATTTTGTAAAAACGTTGATAAAAAATAATATTATAAGTGCTGAAAATTATATAGCATTTTAAAAAAATAATATTAAATGAAAAAGTGCCAAGTAGATGCTTGGCACTTTTTTTAAATTAATTTTTAGTTTAGAAAAATATATAGATTTAATGTTTTTAATTAATAATAAAATAGCAATAAAAAAAAATAAAATGATGTATTGATTTAATAGAGTCATGGATATATAATAGTACTGTGGTTTAACTATAATAAACAAAATGTTTAGTAATTCAAAACATAAGAAGAGGAGGTAAGTAGCATAAGCTATGTTTTTACAATATGGATATCGGTGATAAAATAAAAAAACTGAGGATTGAAAAACAGTTAACACAAGAAGAGTTAGCAAACAGATGCGAGTTGTCAAAGGGATTTATATCTCAAGTTGAAAATAATCTTACTTCTCCGTCTATTGCGACTTTAATTGATATACTAGAAAATTTAGGTACAGATTTAAAAGAGTTCTTTTCAGAAGCAAAGTATGAAAAGATAGTCTTTGAAAAAGAAGATATGTTTGAAGTAGATGATGATGTATTGGGGTATACCTTTAAATGGTTAGTTCCAAATTCTCAAAAAAACGATATGGAACCTGTGTTGCTTACATTAAAGCCAGGGGGGCGTTATAAGGAAGAAAATCCTTATGAAGGAGAATTTTTTGGATATATTACAAAGGGATCAATTTACCTACACATAGGAGAAAGAAAATTAAAGGTAGAAAAAGGTGAAAGTTTTTATTATAAACCAAGAGAAAAACACTTTATTTCAAATAAAGGAAGAACTTTAGCAGAAATTATATGGGTTAGTTCTCCACCTAGTTTTTAGTGGCATAAGCCTAACGTAGAAATAGTGAGTAGTAAAAAATATTAATGATGTAAAGAGGTGTATATATTGGAAAAAAATTTAATAGAAATGAATAATGTTTCAAAAGCATTTGATGATAATGTAGTGATTGATAAGTTTAATTTGAAGATAAGTGAAAATGAATTTCTTACTTTGCTAGGACCAAGTGGTTGTGGAAAAACGACTTTGCTTAGAATCTTAGCAGGTTTTGAATTTGCAGATGAGGGAGATGTGTATTTTGCTGGTGAAAAGGTAAATAATGTTCCAGCATACAAGAGAAATATAAATACAGTTTTTCAAAAATATGCATTGTTTCCTCATATGAATGTATTTGAAAATATTGCATTCGGATTAAAAATAAAAAAATTAGATGATAAAACTATAAGTGAAAAAGTAAAGTCTATGCTTTCTTTAGTATCTCTATCTGGGTTTGAACAGAGAACAGTAGATTCTTTATCTGGAGGTCAACAGCAGAGAGTTGCGATAGCTAGAGCTCTTGTAAATGAGCCGAAAGTCCTTCTTTTGGACGAACCTTTAGGTGCATTGGATTTAAAGCTTAGACAAGAAATGCAAATAGAACTAAAGAAGATACAAAAAAAATTGGGTATCACTTTTATTTTTGTAACTCATGATCAAGAAGAAGCCTTGGGAATGAGTGATACAATCGTAGTTTTGAATAAGGGGAAAATACAGCAGATAGGAACACCGGTTGATATATACAATGAACCAGAGAATGCTTTTGTAGCAAACTTTATAGGAGAAAGTAATATAATAGATGGAATAATGCATGATGACTTTGACGTTGAATTCTCTGGAAAAAGATTTGTCTGTGTTGATAAAGGTTTTGAAAAAAAAGAAAAAGTAGATGTAGTAGTAAGACCGGAAGATATAGTGATGGCTGATGTAAAAGATGCTATGCTAGTAGGAGTTGTAAAAACATCTACATTTAAAGGTGTGCACTATGAATTAGAAGTGGAAGTTGACGGGAGAATGTGGCTTCTTCAAAACACTAAAAATGCATCTATAGGAAGTGAGTTGGGTATGAATATTAGTCCAGAAGATATTCATATAATGCATAAAGGAGAACAATAATATGAAAAAGTCTATTAGAAAAAGTACAATAGTTGATAAAAAAGAATCTAGACTAGCGTACCCTTATTCAATTTGGGCTATTATAGTAATTGTGATTCCTTTATTATTGATAGTTTTTTATAGTTTTACTAAGACGAATGATAATGGTGAAACAGTTTTTACATTGAGTAATTATGCAGATGTGTTCGATCCTTTATTTTTAAAAATTTTTATTAGGTCTATTTTATTAGCAGGTATTGCAACTATTTTTTGTATAGTGATTGGATATCCAGTGGCATACATTATATCAAAGATGCCGGTAAGTAAAAGAGGAACATTAATATTGCTTTTTATACTGCCAATGTGGATGAATTTCCTACTTAGAACTTATGCGTGGATAGCAATATTAGGAAAAAATGGATTATTAAATAGCTTGTTGGCAGTATTTCATATACATCCGAATTCAATTTTATATACAAATTATGCAATAATACTGGGTATGGTATATAACTTCCTGCCATTTATGGTACTTCCTATTTATACAGCTTTGGAAAAGATGGATTACAATTTAGTAAATGCAGCAAAAGACTTGGGAGCAGATAATGTTACAGTCTTTAAAAAAGTAATACTTCCTTTGAGCATGCCAGGGGTGCTAAGTGGAGTAACTATGGTTTTTATGCCGAGTGTCACTACTTTTGCGATATCTAGGCTTCTTGGTGGAGGTAAGACTATGTTGGTCGGAGATTTAATCGAGCAGCAAATTACAGTAGTAGGAGATTGGAACTTCGGTTCTGCTGTATCAATAGTATTAATGGTTGTAATACTGATTTCCATGGCATTTATGAATAAAGCAGATAAAGGAGACACTGAAGGAGGAGGGTATCACGTAAATGTATAATTCAAAAAAAAGTATATTCTCGAAAATTTATTTAGGAGTTGTTTTTATATTTTTATATGCACCTATAGCTGCATTGATATTATTCTCTTTTAACGATTCAAAATCGATGGGTAAATTAAATGGATTTACCTTAAAATGGTATCAAGCACTTTTTAGCAATGAAGCGATTTTAAACGCTTTGTACTATACTATACTCGTAGCTATAATTGCTTCTATAATTTCTACAATATTTGGAACAATAACAGCTATAGGCATTTACAAGATGAGAGGAAAGTTTAAAAAGGTACTATTGAACATAAATTATCTTCCAGTATTAAATACTGAAATTGTAACAGGTGTTGCAATAATGAGTCTTTTCGTTTTTTTAAGAATGGATTTTGGATTTAATACGATGCTTATATCACATATTATGTTTTGCGTGCCATATGTAATACTTTCTGTGTTACCAAAATTAAGACAACTGCCAGATAATTTAGAAGAGGCAGCTTTGGACTTAGGTTCAACACCAATGTATGCTATTAGGAAAGTAATAATACCACAAATTAAACCAGGAGTAATATCAGGTTTTTTAATGGCATTTACAATGTCTGTTGATGATTTCGTAATTTCATTTTTCAATACTGGAAATGGAGTTACAAATTTATCTATAGAAATATATGGAATGGCAAAGCGCGGTATTAAACCAGAGATAAATGCTTTATCTACAATTATGTTTGGTGTAGTTTTAATAATTCTAATTGTTGCCAATAAGAAGGATTCAATCATAAAGAGCACTGCAAAAAAATAAACAATTAGAAAATGATGGAGGTAAAATGAAAAAAAATAATTTTATTTTAAAAAAACTAATTATCACTTTGTTAGTAGTTGCGAGCATTCCCTTATTTGCTACAGGATGCACAAACAAAGGCGATTCATCATCAAAAGTTCTTAGCGTCTACAATGTTGGTGATTATATAGATGAAAGTTTAATATCTGAATTTGAAGAAAAGACTGGAATAAAAGTACAATATTCTACATATGATACAAACGAAATGATGTATCAGAAAGTTAAAAGTGGAAGCACCAAGTATGATTTGATTTTCCCTTCAGATTATATGGTTCAAAAAATGAAAGAAGAAGGTCTTCTTAAAAAAATAAACTATAAAAATATACCTAATTTTAAATATGTTGATAAACTGTTTTTAAATCCTGAGTATGATAAGGACAATGAATATTCAGTTCCTTACATGTGGGGGACTTTGGGGATTGTGTATAATAAAACACTAGTTGATGATAAAGTTGACAGTTGGGATATAATGTGGGATAAAAAATATAGTAGAGATATTTTAATGTTTGACTCTGTCAGAGATACAATGGGAGTAGCGTTAAAAAAATTAGGATACAGCATGAATACTACAAATCAAAAAGAAATAAATTCTGCCAGAGATATTTTAATAAAGCAAAAGCCATTGGTTTTGGCGTATGTAAATGATGATGGTAAAGATAGAATGATTGGAGATGAAGCTGCTTTAGGTATTTTTTATTCTGGTGATTATCAAGTGATGAAAGATGAAAATGAAAACTTAGAGTATGTAATCCCAAAAGAGGGAAGCAATCTATGGACAGATGCAATATGTATACCTAAATCATCCGATAACCAGGAATGGGCTGAAAAATTTATAGATTTCTTATGCGATCCTGATGTAAATGCTAGAAATACTGAGTATATAGGATATTCAACTCCTATTTCAGAAGGTAGAAAGAAATTACCTGAAGAAATGAGAAATAGCCCAAGTGCCTATCCTAGTGATGAAATATTAAAAAAATGTGAAGCGTTTCTAGATCTTGGAGAAAATATAAAAAAGTATGACAGAGCTTGGATGGAAATGAAAGGAAACTAGGGTAAAGGTTCAGTAAAGGGTATAATACTACAATAATATGCAGTCTAACTATTTACGTAGACTAAAAAGTATGTTTGTAGAAGGTCAGTTGTAAGTACCTTTAAAAGGAGCGCGTATGAAAAATACCCCGAAGAGCGGAACGTCTAATAAAAAAAACAAAATTAGAACAAAATCTTCACCTAAAAAGAAAAAGAAGAATAGACTAAAAAAAATAATAATAGCAGTCGTTATAGTTTTTGTATTAAATTTCCTATACACGGTTAGTAAAGTTTTTTATGAAATAGATAGTAGTTACACTATGAAAAGTAGTTCATCAAAAAGTGATTTTATTGAAAAAATAGAAGAAGTTTCTATAAATGAGTATAGAAGAAGTGGTATATTGCCTTCTATTACCATATCCCAGGCGATACTAGAATCAAACTGGGGAAGATCAAAACTCACTATAGATGCAAATAATCTATTTGGGATAAAAGCAGATGCTAAATGGAGTGGTGAAAAAGTAAAGTTTAAAACAAAAGAAAATTATAACGACTACGAAAAAGCATATTTTAGAAAATATAAATCATGGGAAGAAAGTATACGAGATCACACTGATTTTTTACTGAAAAATAGTAGATACGTAAAGGCTGGAATTTTCAAAAAAGAAGACTATATAAATCAAGCACAGTCGCTTGAGGATGCTGGGTATGCAACTACTATTAATGAAAAAGGTGAAAAAATATATGCAGATAAACTTATCAGCATAATAAAAAGTAATAATCTCCATGAAATTGACAAAAAAGTAAAGGGTACATTAAATTAAACTATTTATTTTATATTTTAAATATGGTAGAATAATATATTGTTAAGTATAGCAGATGATCGCAAGTAATTTATTATTTGAGGAAAGTCGGAGCTCCATAGAGCAGGGTGCTAGGTAACGCCTAGTGAGAGCGATCTTAAGGATAGTGCAACAGAAATATACCGCCGTTTTTTTACGGTAAGGATGGAAAGGTGAGGTAAGAGCTCACCAGCATATAGGTGACTATATGGCTATGTAAACCCCACCTGGTGCAAGGCCAAGTTAGGATTTAGGAATGTTGCTCGCATTCCCCGGTAGGTAGGCCGCTTGAACTTGTTGGTGACAACAAGTCTAGAAAGATGATCATCTAATACAGAACTCCGCTTATAGCTATGCTTAATAAAAAACAATCGCATTGTAATTACAATGCGATTGTTTTTTTTATTAATACAAGACTCTCATAAATTAGGTTATTCGTGGGATAATGCTATAATATGACTAAATTTTATGTTATAATAAAATAGTACATTTATGGAAGAACTTAACTGGTAAGGAGTGAAGGTTTTGAATAATAGCAGAGAATTAATTAAGTTTGCAGTTGAGCAAGTAAATAACAAATATATAGATAATAAACAAAAAATTAATAATGAATTAAATGAGGCTCTTAAGAATAAATATGAAAAAGTAGGTAAGGATGAAGATAAATTTATAGAAATATTAAGATATAACATTATATTTTATAAGTCTATAATTAAAAAACTTGAATCTATAATTGAAATGTGGATACAAAACGACATGATATCAGGAAGTATTTCTATAGATAAAAGTATAGATAATATAACTAATTCATCTAGACAGTACGTAAAAAAAGCTATGAAAAACGGAATTGCGTACCTAAATGAAAAAGACAAAAAAATATTTTATTCATATGATAAAAGCTCAGGAATAAAGAGAATTGAAAAAGTTGAAAACGACTATAGAATACTGAATTTATACAAAGATATTTTAGCTATGGTTATAAATATTATCTCTAGTGATGTTGAGAAATACAGTCCAATACTAGAGATGAGTACAGAGAGTGTTAAAATAGATTTTATGAATGAAATTTTTAAAATAATAAATGAAATTTTGTTCTCTGAAGACAATACAGTAGTCGATTTTAAAGATGAAGCTTTGGTAGATGATGAAGATATTGAAGGATGCGATATAAATGATGAAGAAAAGATACAGAGCTTTAAAAAGTATGTGTCGATGATCAGTACTCCTGAAATATTGGTAAAGATAAATGATATTTTTAGAAAATCAGTGGAGTTAGAAAAAATTGATGAAGAAGATGCATACGGTTTTTCTGGAGATTATAAAGATTACGTATCATGCGTAGTTTTATTAATGGACTATATTTCTCAGGAAAGTAGAATGTGTTTTGCCAATGCATTTAGATTACTTGTAACAGGTAGAGTAAGTCTAGTACAGTTTGAGGAAATAATAGACAAATTAATTAGAGATATGACTTTTATCGATAAGAAAAATTGGTTAACTTGTCAAAAAATAGTTAAATCAGACTTCAATATGGAGAATAATAATTTCTTTGGAATAAAAACACAAACAACAAATAATGATAATTTAGTTTTATCTGAAAGTATAAAACTTTTGGGTCGTGTTGGAGATGATGAAACTATAGTTAGTTATTTGGATGGAACTATTGATCCAGAATTTGACTATGTGGAAGAGGAAGAACATTTTTCTAATAAAATAAAGAGTAAAATTGATTTATTTTTAGGGAAATTCAAAAATGAAAATAGCTTAGACGATGATGAAGAATACTACGATGATGAATATGAAGAAGAGTATGAAGATGAAGAAATATATGAAGAAGATGAAGAATACTACGACTATGAATACTCTGAAGAAGATGAAGATAAAAAAGATTCTTTGAAATCTAGGCTAAAAAATGTATTCTCTAAAAATAAGAATAAAAGTGACAATGAATTTGATGAATACGATAGAGATGATGAATTTGATAACGAGAAAGATACAGAAGTATTTATAGGTGACGAGGAAATTCAAAGCCCAGATGCGCTAGCTATACTTATGATGAGAGAAAAAAGCAAAAGAAAAGAAAATAAGTATATAGAAAAAGAGTTTGATGAGTTAAGGGATGAAAGACATTTAACTGAACAAATAAGCAAGAAGGGGCTTTCAGCATTTAAGTGCGATTCGGATATAGTATTAGATGAAAATGACTCAGATTATGAAAAGAGTAATTATATTAGTAGTAATAAGAATTTATTTGATCAAACTATTGGAGGAGGTTTCTCAATATATGATTCAATGGACGAGTCAAATCCTGATGAAGATGATTCTAGATTAGAAGATAAAGATGAAATTAATAAGTATAATGAGAAAGAAAACAATATATTTAATCCTATATTAGGACATACTCAAAGACTTAATTTAAAAGCTTTACTTGATCAAAATGAGAATGTTTCTGAAGTAAATTATCAAATAGAAGATATAAATAAAGAGGAAAATAAGAATCTATATAAAGAAGTAGATATAGAAGATTCAAAAAAATATATAGAAGAAAAAATTAAAAATAGTAAAAAAAATGATGATCATCATAAGACAGCTGATGAGAAAAAAAATAATATAAATGAAGATATTCATGAAAAAGAAAAGATATCTGAAAAAATAGAAATTGTGAAAGAAGATTTGGATACTAAAAAATCTGAAGCATTGCCTTTTGAAGAATTGGAAACGCTAAAAGCCATGAGAAGGGCAAAAGTAGAAAGCGAAGAAAATTCAAATAAAAGCATAGAAAAGCCAAATAAAAGCATAGAAAAGCCAAATAAAAACGTAGAAAAGCGAGCTAGTTCAAAGCAGATTCCGTCAGAAGATTTATCAAAAAATGATGACACTAAGGTGAACTTAAAAGTAGACTTAGACAAGACAATAATGGTGGATTCAAAAGCAATATCTAATTTAGCAAAAAAACAAAAAGAACAGAAAAAGATAAAAGCTGAATTTAAAAAAGATGAAGATACACCAAAGGTAGAAAAAAAAGAAAGTAGCTTCAAGTTAGGTTTAGAAAAGATAAAAAGCTTAAAAGACTCAAAGAAAATAAAAATTGAGAACACTGATAATGGTCAGTTACATGAGTCTAAAATAGAGGATTTAGTTGTTGATACAGATGAAGCAACTTTATTTCCTAAAAAAGAAGTATTAAGAGATTTGGTAATTGTTGTTGTAGTTGTTGTAACAATTTTTGTATCATATGTATATATAGTAAATAGTTTTAAGGTTCCAACTGTTGAAGAAACTAATAAAAATACAGAAGAAGCACAAGTCGCAACTCAATCTAATAACAACGAAAAAAAGAATAGCACAACTGAAATAACCAAAAAAACTGAAGCTGAAAAAGAAAAAGATGAAATAGAATCAAAAGCTAGTGAAAAAGATAGATTAGCTGAACAATATAAGAGTGGTAAAGGAGAGTATTTTACCATTTATGTAGGGGCTACAAAGAGTAAAAGTGCGGCTGATTCTGTTGCAAATAATTATGCAAATAGAGGCATAACAGCAAAAGTAGTTAGAAATAATGGATATTATATGCTTAGAAAAGGTGAATACACTGATTATAATTCAGCATATAATGAATCTACAAAATTAACTGCTAAGGGTATTCAAAATTATATTTCTTCTCAAAATAAGTACTATGATTTAAAAATTGAGGCATATGAAATGAGGATACCAAATTTATCTAAAGAACAGTTAAAAACTGATTACGATGATTTAAGAAACCAGATTTCTTCGACAGGAAAAAATTCATCATATGTTAAAAATCTTGATGAAATATACGAAGAAGCTATTAAGAACAAGCAATAAAGGGGGAAGGGATTTTGTTGAGGCTTGATGAAAAAGTAATTTTTAAAATGAAATCAGGATATAGCCTAAATGGGTTAAATGATTTTATCCTTGAAGATAAATCCTTACAGTTGACTAACCTTGGAAATATTTATATTTCCAAGGTTGATTGTTTACAGGAAGAAAATACAGATTATTTAGTTTATGATTATTTAGAGCATGGGAGAAACTTATACTCTGAGTTAGATTCTGAAAATATTAATATAGTATCAGAATCAATTCCTTTTACTCGTGTAAAAAATGGAGTAGAAGAAAAAGTATATGCGGATTTAATATTTATTTTGGATTTGGATGAGTTTGCATTTATTAATAATCAAATTAAAAACATGATATTTGATTTTAGAAAGGGAGATATATTATTAACTGCCGATGGTAAGGTTACTATTGGAGGGAAAATAGAAAAAGCTGAAAAGAGATTGATTTTTGACAGTGGGAAAAATAGGTTTGAATATAGATTTGAAGATGTAGAATCCTTTTCAATGTCAGAAAACAGAATTACTCTAAAGGGATATTTCTATATTGATAAAGAATCTATAATAATGCGTGAAGTGTCATTTGTAGGATCGATAGGAAAAAACACACTGCCTGATGACTTTGAGAGTATTGTTAAATCTAATAAAAAAATTGGAAAACTTCCCAAAAAAAATCCAATAGTTTTTTGTAAAGTAAGTGGTAGAGTAAGAGGGAATGATTATTTATTAAAAAACATGTTTTTTATAAAGCATGATGACTTATATGTTTTATACGAAAAAAAGCAAAAAGAAGAAGTGATATGCAGAGAAATCTCTAGTTTTTCAAGTTTTTACTTGGGGAATGAAAATTATGTTGTATATGATGGCATAGATGTTTATAATATGTATATAAATGAATCTAATGCTAAGCTAATTGATTTTGATAAATTAAAAGCTATAGACAACAAGATGGTCGGGTTCACCAAAGAATTAAGACCGTTTTTTTTAGAAATAACAGAAGAAAAAATCAAAATTCACAAATCTAAAGAAAAAGTAGTGCTAGAAATAGACAAATCTCAGATTTCAGATGTATCTATAAATGAGGAAAATAGCATTGACAGTGAATATTTCGTGGAAACAAAAATAAAATTTAAAGATAAATTTGTTATTCTAAATTTGAGAAGAGAAATTATAAACGACTTGTCATCAAATATTTTTTCTGATTATCAGAATTCTCTACTTGAAGAAACTTCAAAAGAAGAAGTTTACTACAATTGGATTAAGTCCGTCTCAGATATGGTAATTTTCAATTTTTTTGGGCAAATATATGAAATAAATTCGAAATTGTTGATCTTAAATGAAGATGAGTTGACGACAGAAGAGTGGGTGAAATTTGTTAATCAAGCATACACTGAACTTCAAGACAAATTAAAAAAACTTGATTTAATTTCGGTATATATGTCTGAAATACTGGAAAATAATGAAATAAGATACTTTAAAAGTATAGGTATTGAATTTGATGATAGAAGAATAGAAAATCTTGAAAGATTATTTTTTGAAATTAGAAATGATCTAAAGTTAGATATTAATGAAATTTTAAGGACTATTGAGTCAGCAAGTTTTATGTTACTACCAGATAATATGCGTAAATATGAAGTTAAGAAATTTAAAGAAACTCAAGTTTATAGGGCAAATTTATTCGGAAAACAAACATATAGTAAAATGAAACATTTGATTTACAATTTACTACCACATTATATTTCTAAAACAGTTAAAGAAGTTTTTGGAGTTTATGTAGGAATGGCTGTTGAATATAATAAAGTCGATGAAAATGAGTTAAAAAAAGAGCTTATGGATAGAATAAGGTCTGCGCACTTATTCAAACAATTTACTATAAGTAAAGAATCTTCTGTTTTAAGGAAGGATATAATCGATGATCTATATTCCTTAACTAAATTTAGTTCGATGAAAATAGATAGTGAATACTATTACACAGGTGGTTACACTCACAGATAAGTGAGTAGAATTAAAAGGAGATTAAGATGCTAATTAGTGAAATATTAAATAAAGAGTATAGACTTTGTGATTTTGAGGAAAGAGAAAAAAGCGTACTCTACAAAGAAATTGATTTAGATGAATTAATATTGGGTGATGCAAAAATTGATAAAGACAATCTAATCGAAATTGTTGATGCCGATATTTCGGGAAAACTCATTTAGAGAGGATGATTATTTTATGTACAATATATTACTAGCAGGTGGAGCAGGTTATATAGGCAGCCACACTGCAGTTGAATTAATAAAAAATGGGTACAACGTAATAATAGTTGACAATTTTTCAAATAGTTACCCAACTTCAATAAAGAGAATTGAACAAATTACTTCAGTTAGTCCAGTGTTTTATGAATTAGATACTAGAGACGATGATTTTGAAAAAGTATTTAAGGAAAATAAAATAGATGCTGTTATTGATTTTGCAGCATATAAATCAGTAGGGGACTCTGTAAAAAAACCTCTTGAATATTATGACAACAACTTGTTCTCATTATTAAACACACTTAAGCTTATGAAAAAATATAATGTGAATAACTTTGTATTTAGTTCAACTGCTTCAGTTTATGGAAATGTAGAAGAAAAAAATCTTCCAGTAAAAGAAGATCATATCAGAAAAACAACAAATCCATATGGAAATACTAAAATAATGGGAGAACATATAATAGAGGATTTATATAATTCCGATAAAAAATTCAATAGTATAATTCTTAGATATTTTAATCCAATCGGAGCCCATAAGTCTGGACTAATTGGAGAAGAAAGTACTGATATACCAGCTAACATTATGCCATATTTGACTAAAGTTGCTATTGGTGAACTACCGTATTTAAACGTTTATGGAAATGATTATGATACTGTAGATGGTACGGGGGTAAGAGACTATATACATGTAGTGGATTTAGCAAAAGGTCATCTTAAAGCAATTGATAGGCTACTAAATAATAAAGTTGGCGTTGAGTATTTTAATTTAGGTACCGGAAGAGGATATAGTGTAATGGAGTTGATAGAATCTTTTTCAAAAGCATGCGGTAAGTCAATTCCTTATAAAATTACAGATAGAAGAGCTGGAGATGCGGCTGTATCTTATGCGGATGTTTCAAAAGCTAATACTATTTTAAATTGGTATGCCGAGCATAGCATTGTTGAAATGTGTTCGGATTCATGGAGATGGCAAGAGATGAATCCGAAAGGGTATGAAAAATAATTGTATGTTAAAAGCAAATAGTGTTAGGAGGATTTTATGATCAAAAAAATAACAGCTACTGCTTTATTATTATCTGTGTTGATGTCGATATCAGCTTGTAGCTCAAGTATGAACAAAAATGCAAACACAGATAATTCAATTCATAAGAAAGCAGAGATAACTGTATATTTACCTGAAGGTCAAAATATTGATAAAAAATATAGGGATGATAAAGATATAGCAATTAATTACTTGGCAAAAAAAGATGGTAAATTTAGTGAAAAGGAAGTAAATGCTATAGCTGATAACATTGATAAAAGTGTAAAAGTGTTGATATTATCATCTGATAGAGAAGGATCAATGCCTGTTTTTTCTAAAGTTAAATCGAAATTACCAGGGATAATAACAATTGCAGGTGACAGTGAAGAATTTGATACTGATTCCATAAACAAAATCATGAAAGATAAATCATTAGATGTTGGATTTATGTCTGAAAAAAAGTATAATGCTTATAATTCAGTAACTATAGCCAAACAGATGAGCGCAAAAACATTTGTATATCTATACACGAATAAAGACAAATCTAATTCTGACTTGTATATGGATATACAAGATGCGAAATTATACTGTGATAAAAAAGGTATAAAATTTGTTGAGGTTGAAGTAGAGGCAGATGATAGTAGTAAAATAAGTGAAGAAGTTAAAAAAATTGCTAGCGTAGAAGGTTCTGAAGGGTTGGCTCTATATCCTTCTGATCAGACTCTTTCAAAGGAAATTTTAAAATTAGCTATAGAAAATAAATATATAATTCCGAATTTAAATTCTGATAATGATGGTGAACTAATCGCAGATGTCATGAACTTAAAAAAAGAATATGAAAAATTGACTAGAGAAGAATTTGATGAACTTGTTTCAAAAAAATTATCTGATAAAGGTATTAGCGATAAAATTGCAGCTATTTCTGAAGGACGAAAAAGTGTGCCAGCAGAGATTTCTATTGAAATAGCTAAGTATATGTATGAAAACAACTATATGATTGAAGAATGTTATAGAGATGTATCTGTTGTTGATAGAGGAAATCAAAAGCTTAATTTGCAAATCAAACCAGAATATATTGATTCTTCATTTGGATACGTACGAAAGCTTAAGCTAAATCCTAGAATATATTAAGGAGGAACTGAATATGAATAAAGTGATTAATAACTTAAAAAAAATCCTTATTTTGTTTTCTTGTATATTACTAGTAGGATGTAGCGGGAGCAATGAAGGCGGAAAAAAAACCGAAATAAATGATGCAAATGAGGATAAAAATACTAAGGTTGCGATTATAACGCAGAGTGAAGATGATAATAAAAAAGCTTATGATTCTGCTAAATCATTAAAGCTATGGAAAGATTATAATAAAGAAAAAAATGATAAATATAAAGCAGAGATCAAACATTTTATATTGCCTTCTAATTATGAAAATAGCAAAAAGGATGTAGAAAAAATATTTAAAGATATTGAAAAAGATAAGAGTATTAATGTAGTCGTAATGTCTTCAAATAAAAAAGGTATACTTCCATACGCAAAGGAATTAAAGGAAAAAAGAAACGATATAATTACTATATCAGCTCAATTAACTGAAGATGATAAAGAGCTAATTAATGAATTTGATCTAAACTTTAAAACAAAAAATAATTCTGACAGAGGTGCAGAAATATCAGAATTGGCAAAATCGCTAGGAGCAGAGAAGTTTTTCTACTTTGTAAGAGAAGATAAGTTAAATGATGAAAAAACAAAAAAAATTATTGAAAACATACAGTCTGAATCAAAAAAATTGGATATGCCAGTAGAAGAAATAAAAATTCCAGAGTCAGATAGCTTGCAGCAAAAAAAGGCTTATGTTTCTAATAAAGTTGATGAATTGGTAGAAAAATACGGAAATAAAATAAATATTTATTCTACTGATAAAGGTACGGATGAAGTATTAATAAATAAATTGGTAGATAAGAAGTTTTATATAGCGGAGCTTTCTGAGCCAAATTCAAGTCAGCTAATTATGAAATTATATGGAATTAACCAAATATCTAGATTAAAAGAAGATTATGATACATTAAACCAACAGGTATCTGCATTTTATAAGTCAAATTATAATATAGAGAGAACAATAGGCTCTGCATCAGCGGATCCAGAGTCATTTCTAATTAAATTTGCAACTGAGTTAGGTATAAACTTAAACGGTAAAAAAATGGAATTGAACACTGCATATAACTCATATTTTCTTGAAAAAGTATCTTTTGTAAGATGCAAAACATATTCTGCATTTGAAAATAAATATGAAGGTGTTGGCAATTTTAAAGTTGTCATGCCAGATCAAATTGTATATTAACTGTATAGAAACAATAAAAATATATTACATTAGTGTATTCAAAAAAGTTCACTAATGATTTACTAGGAGGAAATACCATGGTAATGATAATACCAAAGAACTATAAAAGTGACCTTGATATATTGGAAACTCAAATTGCAATAAAAAATCTTAAAGATTTTTTTCAAACAGAGCTAAGTAAGGAATTAAATTTGCTAAGAGTTTCTTCTCCTTTGTTTGTTTTGCCTGAAACAGGTACAAATGACAATTTAAATGGAATTGAGACACCGGTAACTTTTAATGTTCCGTTTATAAATAAAAAGGCTGAAATAGTACATTCTCTAGCTAAGTGGAAGAGGATGGCTATAAAAAAATATAAAATACCTGTTAATAAAGGTATTTATACCGATATGAATGCGATAAGAAAAGATGAAGAACTAGATAATTTACATTCTCTATATGTAGACCAATGGGATTGGGAATATCATATAGATAAAGAAGATAGAAATTATGAAAAGCTAGAATGGATTGTAAAAAAAATATTTGGTGTTTTTAAAAGAACTGATGAATATATAGTGAATTTATATCCTCAATTTACACCATTGCTTCCAGATGAAATTACCTTTGTATCTTCACAAGAATTGGAAGATGAGTGGCCTCATTTAGAACCAAAGATGAGAGAAAAAGAAATTGTAAAAAGACATAAGGCAGTATTTCTTACTGGAATAGGAAAAACCTTAGAATCTGGAGAAAAGCACGATGGAAGATCTCCTGACTACGATGATTGGAATTTAAATGGAGATTTCCTTTTTTACAACCCTGTGCTAGACGATGTAATTGAATTATCTTCTATGGGAGTGAGAGTTGATGAAGAAACTTTAGATTCGCAATTGAAGATTGCTGGTGCAGAAGATAGAGTTCAGTTTGATTATCATAGGGACTTACTAAATGGAGAATTACCATATACTATTGGAGGAGGAATAGGACAATCTAGAATTTGTTTGTTCTTCTTAAGAAAAGCTCATATAGGTGAGGTTCAAGTAGGTGTTTGGCCTAAGGGTATGATTAAAGAATGTAATGAAGCAGGAATACACCTGTTGTAAAAAATAAAAAACGAAAATATGATTGGAGAAAGAAATGTACAAATTGACAGACGTATTATATAGTGAAAAAGATATAGATGCAAAAGTAGAAGAATTAGCTAAAAAAATTGAGAGTGACTACAAGGGTGAAGAAATACTTCTTGTTGGAATATTAAAGGGAGCTTGTGTATTTGTAGCTGACTTGATGAGAAAGATTGATTTAGATGTAAATATAGATTTCATGAGTGTTTCAAGCTATGGTAGCGGAACAACTTCTTCGGGTACAGTTAAGATTTTGAAGGATTTAGATGTAGATATTGAAGGCAAAAATGTATTAATTGTAGAAGACATAATCGATTCAGGTGCTACTTTGAGAAATCTTTATGATACACTGCTTACAAGAAATCCTAAGAGCTTAAAATTATGTACATTACTTGATAAACCGAGTAGAAGAAAAGTTGAAATAGGAGTAGATTATATAGGATTTGAAATAGAAGACAAATTTATAGTAGGATATGGTGTAGACTACGCTGAAAAATTTAGAAACTTGCCATATATAGGTATAGTTGAAGACGTGTAAAATATTTATTAAATGATAAAAGAGATTGCGAGCAAATACGTATAGTATTTAGTAATAGCAATCTCTTTTTATGATATAATAGAATTATTTAGTAGGGATATTATTAATAATATTAAAATATAAGGAGAAGTAGATGCATTATAGCATTGAAATAATAAATGTGAAGGATAAAAAATATTTTTTCTTTGATATAGATGGTACATTAGCAGTAGGACCGCAAAGACAGATACCGTTATCTACTGAGAGAACTCTCTTTAAATTAAAAGAAAGAGGACATTTCATAAGTATAGCAACAGGTAGAATGCATGTTATGGCAAAAGATTTTTGTGAAAAATTTGGAATATCAAACATGGTTACCGATGGTGGAAATGGGATAGTTATAGACGGTAAAGCTGAAATAAAACCTCTAGATAAGGAAATGATGGTAGATATAATAGATGAATTTAATTATAGAAAAATTCCTTGGAGTGTTAGTCTTGCTGATGAGAGAATTTGGTATACAAAAAATGAAGTTTTTCCAAATGCTATGAGCGGTATAGTGAAAATTAAAAATTATATGCAGACAAAAATAGAACCAAACTTAGATATAAGAAAAATAGAAAAAATATACAAAGGCTTTGCATACTTAAATGTGGATCAAGAAAAGGATATAGAAAAGCTGAAAAATGTTACATATACAAGATATCATAAAAATTATATTATAATAGAACAAGATGATAAATCCATAGGAATAAATAGAATAAAGGAAATAATGGGAATAGAAGACAAGGATATCGTAGTATTTGGCGATAACACAAATGATATAAAAATGTTTAAACCTGAATGGACTTGTATAGCTATGGGAAATGCAGTAAATGAGTTAAAGGATATTGCAGATTTTGTAACTAAAGATGCAGATGATGGTGGAATAGAATATGCATGCAAGCATTTCGGATGGATTGACTAATATTAAAGGGGAACATATAAAATGAAAAAAGTAGTAGTTGTAGGAGCAGGACCGGCAGGTATATTTGCTTCATATTTTGCATCGAAGTCAGGTGCAGATGTAATTTTGATAGAAAAAAATAGCATGATAGGAAAGAAACTAAGAATAACAGGCAAGGGAAGATGTAATATATGCAATGCGTCGGATATAGAAAGTATTATAAAAAATATATACAAAAATGGTAATTTTATGTATAGCTCTATCTATTCTTTTTCCAATGAAGATGTTATGAATGTTCTTAAAGAGCACGGTTTAGAAATTAAAGTTGAAAGAGGGAACAGAGTTTTTCCAAAGTCAGACAAGGCAATTGATGTAGTGAAAACTTTAGATAGAATGTTAAATAAAGAAGGTGTGAAGGTATATCTAAATACGTCCGTTAAGAAGATAGTTTTAGATGAAAATACAAATAGTGCCTGTGGAATTATCACAGAGAATGGGAAACATATTGCGGCAGATTCAGTGATAATAGCAACTGGTGGAGTAAGTTATCCTCTAACAGGCTCTACAGGAGATGGATATAAATTTGCCAAGCAATGTGGTCATACGGTATCAAAACTAAAGGCTTCTCTAGTCGGAATTGAGGTAGATAAAAAAATACCTGGTGAGTTAGTTGGTTTAAATTTGAGAAATATTTCTATTAATTTATATAAAAATAATAAAAAAATATATGAAGATTTTGGTGAATTAGAGTTTAGAAATTATGGTATAGATGGACCTGTTATTAAATCAGCAAGCTGCTATATTGATGATGAAAAAAATGATAAATGTAGTATATCTTTAGACCTTAAACCAGCACTTTCGCATGAAAAGCTAGACATGAGAATCCAGAGGGATTTTGCAAAAAATATGAATAAGACTTTTGAAAAATCATTAGGAGAATTGCTGCCAAAAAAAATAATAGATTTTGTAATAGAAATTTCTGGTATAGATAAAAATAAATTAGTTCATCAAATTACAAAAGTTGAGCGTAAAAATCTAGTAGATTTATTAAAAAATATTAATTTTGATGTAGTGAAATTGAGACCAATAGAAGAAGCTATTGTTACATCTGGAGGAATTGTAGTAAAAGAGATTAATCCAAGCACAATGGAGTCGAAGTTTATAAATGGTCTATATTTTTCAGGTGAAGTTATAGATGTAGATGCTTTTACAGGTGGTTATAATTTGCAGGTAGCATTTTCAACAGGGTATTTAGCAGGAATAAACGCATCTTCAGAAAAGTAATGAAAAATTAATTTTAGCAAAAAAATATAAAGGGTTTCTCCCTTTATATTTTTTTGTTAACATAATTGTAAATTTTTTCATCACCTAAATCAATATTTCCCGTAGTAATGAACTTCACAATAGAATCTATATCAGACTGTGTTAAATACTTAGAAGGAATAGATAAATCATAGCCGTTGTCGTTTAAGAGTTCATTTAGTTTAAAGATACTTGTATAGTCAACTTTTTTTGAGTAGTTTTTTTGAAATTTTCGCTTATTGCTCAATAAATTTTCATTTTGAATAGAAATTAATGTTTCAACATAGTCTCTGTAAGTGTCTTTAAAACTATCAGAAGAAACATTTATACTTTTCAAAATATCTTCAATTAATGTATCTTTTAACATGTTATCGACAAATTTCTCCGGGGTTAACTTTCCAGAAATAATACCTTTTTGATACTTTCTAAGTGTTTTTTTTGTCTGAGTATAGATTTTGTAACGAACGTCTAAATCCAATTGCAAAAATTGCATCTGAATCACCTCTATTTATATTATACAATAAATAATTAAAATAATCCAGTGATTTAAATAAAAATTCTTATTATTCAGACATTTTGGAGAGCAATAACATTAAATAATTAAAATAATTGAGATCTTGGGCTAAATATTAAACCTTAAAAATAAAATGATCTTAAATTGTTTTCTTTGTATGAAAATCTTAAATTACATAGTATAATATTATATAAAGGCTTAAGTTTGGGGGGATATTATGAGTTATGTAGAAAAAATGAAAAACCTAGTTGAGATAACTAAGTTAGTTACTGAATCAGACAATTTTTTTGATATAAAAGATTCAATTATTAACACGATGCTAAATGTTGTAGATCCTACTAAAGCATGTGTTAATTTATTTTATGGAAATGATTATAATTATGCTCATTTGGTGTGTTCTGCAACTTTAGATTACATACCTAAAATATTTCCTAAGAACGAAGAGCATGGATCTAAGATAGACTTTAATGTTTATCCAGAGTATATTCATAAAGCAGTTGATGAAGGTAAAATAATAGTAATAGAAGATGTTTCTAATGACGAAACTGCAAAAGGAGAGTCTCTTCTAGCTATTAATGAAGGTTATAAGGGAAGGGCTGTATTTCCTTTTATTATTAATAATAAAACTGTAGGATTCATGACTTGTTATCTGGATGAAGATGATACATTAGATAATGATGATATAGATTTCATATCACAGGTAGCTTCTTTGATGTCGCTGTCTATTTCGATTACGGAAAAAAATAATGGTATAAAAAATCTGATAAATAAATTAAGAAATTCGTTGACCAATTTAAACAAAGCCTCTAGACGTTTGTATTCAACAGAAGATATGTTTTACTATCTTAAAAAAATGACATCTATTTTAGTTGAAAATACAAATAGTGAGTATGCGCTAATGAATGTGTATAATGTAGGCAAAAAAGGTGAAGTACAGGGGCAAAAAGTTAGTATATCAGAACCATTTCACATGATAAATAATTTAAACTCATTAATGCCAATGGTAATGAATTCTAGTAGAGTATCAGAATTTAATAACGATGCAGATATAGTATTGCCAAATGGAAAAAATGTAAAAAAATATTTATTTTTTAAATATTTAATAGACTCAAAAACTGCCTTAATGATTATGTGTGTTGGCGGAGATGATTTTTCAACAGACGATGAAAGCACAGTATCTGTATTGGCAAGGCAAGTGTCACTTAGCATACAATCGTATGAATATTCAAATGAAGAAAAAAAACAAAAAGATATTGATAATGAACTATCACTATTAAAAGTACAAAGAGAGTTAATAATGAGTGATGATAATATCAAAAAATATCAAAATAGTGAGTTTTTCTTCTATAGGGAATCTGCGAAAGTTGTAGGAGGAGATTTTTATCATGCAATAGATATGGGAGAAAAAATAGTTTTTATTGTGGCAGATGTTATGGGGCATGGGGTTATATCCAATTACATTGTAGCAATAATTAAAGGTGCATTTGATGTTTTGGCTAAATCTTCAAATTCACCGAAGGATATTTTACTAGGAATAAATAATTTTTTATACGACGAATTCGATAAAATGGGAATATACTCAACGGCTATAATAGGTTTTTTATATAAATCAGAAAAAAAGATAGTTCTTTCTAGTGCAGGACATTATTTCCCGATTGTTGTAGATAAAGATAATAACGTGATAAAAATAGACACTAAAAAGAGAGAACTACCAGTAGGCATAATAAAAGACGCTAATTATTCTGATTTAGAATATGATATATCAAATTTCAAACTTATGTGCTTTTTCACAGATGGTATATTAGAAATGAAAAATGCCAATGATGATGAGTATGGAGAAGATAGACTGGAAAACTTTATTGTTGAGAATGTAGATAAAGATAAAATAGATATATTGGATAATCTAAAGCTCTCAATAGAATCTTTTGTATATAAAGAAGAAAAAAAAGATGATATATTAGTCCTATTTATCAAATGATAATTATTTCGATGGAATATAATGAATTTGACGGAAAACATCGAAAAGTTAAGAAAATAACGTACAATGAAATTGTTTTATTAATCATATTCATTTTAATTTTTTTTATAAAAAAATATATGAGTAAAACTTTTTTTATAAAAGAAAAAAATATTATATTTTTATTTAATAAAAAAAACAATGAACTTAATATTTTATAATAAAAAATTGAATGACTATAAATAAACAAAATAAATTCAAGCTTTAAGTTGATTTTTTTATATTTTTTTAGTATAATTTATTTGATGATTAATAGAACGTTTTGTTGTTTAAATATAAAAAGCGTTCTCAATTACAAAAAGTATATTTAAATAAACAATTGTTATCTCGGAAGTAAAGTTAAAAACCAGTTGCATTTGTTTAATATTGTATACAAGAAACACTATAATACTTAACATTTTTATTTCTTAATTAAGGGAGGAATCAAACATGGCTAAATTCATGAAAACAGTTGATGGTAACACAGCTGCTGCGCACGTATCGTATTGCTTTACAGATGTGGCTGCTATTTACCCAATAACACCTTCTTCAACAATGGCTGAAGTTGTTGACGAATGGGCTTCACAAGGAAGAAAAAACATTTTTGGACAGGTTGTTGAAGTCGTAGAAATGCAATCTGAAGGTGGAGCAGCAGGAGCATTCCACGGCTCACTTGCAGGAGGAGCTCTTACTTCTACTTATACAGCATCACAGGGGCTATTATTAATGCTTCCAAATATGTATAAATGTGCTGGTGAATTATTACCAGGAGTTTTCCACGTATCAGCTCGTGCGCTAGCATCACAAGCTCTTTCAATCTTCGGAGACCATCAAGACGTTATGTCAGCTAGAATGACTGGATGTTGTTTACTTGCTTCAGGATCAGTTCAGGAAGTTGCTGATATTGCTCCAGTTGCACACTATGCATCAATAGAAGGTAAATTACCATTTATACATTTCTTTGATGGATTCAGAACATCTCATGAAATTCAGAAAGTTGAATTATTTGAAAATGAAGACTACGCTAAGTTACTTAACTTTGACGCAGTAAAGGAATTTAGAGATAACTCTCTTTCTCCAAATCATCCAGTGACTAGAGGTACTGCTCAGAACCCTGACATTTACTTCCAGACAAGAGAAGCTTCAAACAAGTACTATGACAATATGGTAAACGTAGTTGAAAAATATATGAACAAAATGTCAGAATTGACAGGAAGAAAACATGGACTATTTGATTACTATGGTGCAGAAGATGCTAAATACGTAATGGTAGCTATGGGATCTGTTACAGAAGCAGCTGAAGAATTAATAGACGTTCTAAATGCTAGAGGCGGAAAGTATGGTATCGTTAAAGTTCACCTTTACAGACCTTTCTCTACAAAACATTTCTTAGATACAATGCCAAGCACTGTAGAAAGAATTGTTGTATTAGATAGAACAAAAGAACCAGGTTCAAACGGAGAACCTCTATACCTTGATATTAAGGGTATTTACTACGGAAAAGAAAACGCTCCAATGATTATTGGTGGAAGATACGGATTAGGTTCAAAGGATACTATACCTACTGATCTTAATGCAGCGTTTGAAAACTTAACTTCTGAAAATCCTAAGGATAGATTTGTATTAAGCATCATTGATGATGTAACAAATCACTCTATAGAAGCTAAGGAAGAAATAAAGATTGCACAGCCAGGTACTGTAAGATGTAAATTCTGGGGTCTTGGCTCAGATGGTACTGTTGGTGCTAATAAGCAGGCTATAAAGATCATCGGTGATAACACAGATAAATACGTACAGGCTTACTTTGACTATGATTCAAAGAAATCTGGTGGTATAACAATGTCACACTTAAGATTTGGTGATAGTCCAATTAGATCAACTTATCTTTTAGATGAAGCGGATTACATTGCATGTCATAAGCAGAGCTATGTATATCAGTATGATTTAACAAAGGGTCTTAGAAAGGGTGGTACTTTTGTACTTAACACTATCTGGAATGCAGAAGAACTAGATGCAAATCTTCCAGCTAACCTAAAGAGATACCTTGCTAGAAACGAAATAAACTTCTATACTTTAGATGCTGTAAATATAGCTAAAGAAATAGGATTAGGAAATAGAATAAACATGATCGCTCAGGCTGCTTTCTTTAAGCTAGCTAACATAATACCAGCTGAAGATGCTGTTAAGTATCTTAAGGATTCTATAAAGAAGACTTACGGTAAAAAGGGTGATAAGATCGTAAACATGAACTACGAAGCTGTTGAAAAGGGTATGGATGCTATGGTTAAGATAGATGTTCCAGCTTCTTGGGCAGATGCAGTAGATGAAGCAGTAGAAACTAAGGATGAACCAGCTTTCATCAAGAATATATTAAGACCAATGAATGCAGTAGAAGGAAACTCTCTTCCAGTATCAGCATTCAACGGACATGAAGATGGACATTTCCCTCAGGGAACAGCAGCATACGAAAAGAGAAGTATAGCAGTTGATGTTCCAGAATGGCAAATAGACAACTGTATACAGTGTAACCAGTGTTCTCTAGTATGTCCTCATGCAGCAATAAGACCTTTCTTATTAACTGAAGAAGAAGTAGCAAATGCTCCAGAATCATTTGAAACTAAGAAGGCTGTTGGTAAGGGATTAGAACCATATCAGTACAGAATTCAGGTATCTGCAATGGATTGTACTGGTTGTGGAAACTGTGCTGACATTTGTCCAGCTAAGACAAAAGCTTTAGTTATGAAGCCAATGGAAGAACAAAGAGAAGTTCAGGAAGAAAATTGGTATTTCGCTACTGATTTCAATAAAGTATCAGCTAAGCCAAATGTTATGCCAAAGACTACTGTAAAGGGTTCTCAGTTTGCTCAGCCATTGCTTGAGTTCTCAGGAGCTTGTGCAGGTTGTGGTGAAACAGCTTACATGAAGTTAGTAACTCAGTTATTTGGACCAAGAATGATGGTTGCAAATGCTACAGGTTGTTCTTCAATATGGGGAGCTTCAGCACCAGCAACTCCTTACACAATAAACCACGAAGGTAAGGGTCCATCATGGGCAAACTCATTATTCGAAGATAATGCTGAATACGGATACGGAATGTACTTAGCAGTTAAACAGTTAAGAAATAGAGTTAAGAACTTAGCTACTGAATTAGCTGAAAAAGCTTCAGGAGATGATAAGAACATAGTAAATGAATACATAGAAAATATGCAAAACAGTGACAACACAGTTGCTACAACTGATGCATTCATGTCACTAGTAGATAGATATGTATTAGAAGGAAAAGAATTAGAAATAACTAAGCAACTTGCTGACTTGAAGGATTACTTCGTTAAGAGAAGTAACTGGATACTTGGTGGAGACGGTTGGGCTTATGATATAGGTTACGGTGGATTAGACCACGTACTTGCATCAGGTGAAAATGTAAATGTACTTGTATTTGATACAGAAATTTACTCAAATACTGGTGGACAGTCATCTAAGTCTACTCCAATGGCAGCAATGGCTAAGTTTGCAGCTGCAGGTAAGAGATCTAAGAAGAAAGACTTAGGTATGATGGCAGCTACTTACGGAAATGTTTATGTTGCTCAGGTAGCAATAGGAGCTGACAAGAACCACGTTCTTAAGGTAATGTTAGAAGCTGAAAAGCATGAAGGACCTTCTCTAATAATAGCTTATGCTCCATGTATAAGCCACGGAATTAAGAAGGGAATGGGTAAATCTGTTGAAAACGAAGCTGATGCTGTTAAGGCAGGATACTGGCATCTATACAGATTCAATCCAGAACTTAAGAAAGAAGGAAAGAATCCATTTATCTTAGATTCAAAAGAACCAACTGAATCATTCAGAGAGTTTATAATGGGTCAGAATAGATATGCTTCAATAGCAAAAATGTTCCCAGAAGAAAGCGAAGAGTTATTCGCAATGGCGGAAGAAAATGCTAAGGAAAGATATGAAGGATATAAAAAAAGATCTGAAATGTAATAAGTAAATAAATATTTTAAAATACCCTAGTTTTAAAACTAGGGTATTTTTTTGAATATATATAGAAAATTTGAATATATGCAGAGAATTTGAGTATATATGTAAATATATACATTTAGCACTGTTATTTGAATTTTGAATAACTAAGGTTAAAAAGAATAATTGGTTGGTAATCAATTGATAAAAATAAAAAAACTTGTTTTTTTTTAGATTATCATGTAGAATATAATACGAAAACTTAGATGCAATACAAACGCAAGTTTTATGTAAAAACTACCCAATTTATAATATAAGCACATATAAAACTTAATATTGTCATTTAATGTGAAATACGCATAACAAAATAATTATAGTATAAATTTTGATTGTTGGAAAAATATTTTCCTACTACCATTATATGTACTATGTTTTGAAATGCGATAAAAAAATATTTTAGGAGAGTACTATGAACAAAGACAAAATTTTTGACGTTTTGCAACGTGTTGGTAGATCTTTTATGCTTCCTATAGCAATTCTACCAGTTGCTGGTCTTTTTCTAGGTATTGGTGGGTCATTCACTAATACTACGATGTTAGAGGCCTATAACTTAACAGGTCTTATTGGACCTGGGACATTTGTTAGTTCTATACTAACAGTTATGAAAGGAGCAGGAGATATTGTTTTTGCAAACCTTCCTATCCTTTTCGCAATGGGTGTAGCCATTGGTATGGCGAAGGCTGAAAAAGCGGTAGCAGCTCTTTCAGGAGCGTTAGCGTTTCTTATAATGCATGCATCTATCGGTTCTATGATAACTGTAAATGGCGGCGTAGAAAGCATGATGGAAGGTTCTGTAGCTATGACTGTAGGAATCGAATCACTTCAAATGGGTGTATTTGGTGGTATAATAGTCGGTCTTGGTGTGGCAGCGCTTCATAATAGGTTTTATAA
Source organism: Peptostreptococcus faecalis (assembly GCF_900240845.1). Lineage (GTDB taxonomy): Bacteria > Bacillota > Clostridia > Peptostreptococcales > Peptostreptococcaceae > Peptostreptococcus > Peptostreptococcus faecalis. Next base: position 1,007,635 of record NZ_OERU01000001.1, on the reverse strand, counting down.
AATTGAGTTACCTCAATCACTTTCGTTCTTTTCTGGAACTAGATTTGTACCTATAATATCTGCTGTAGTTTACCTTTGTGTTGGTATTTTAATGTATTATATTTGGCCTACAGTGCAGCTTGGAATAAATCAAGTAGGATATATAGTTAGAATATCTGGATATTTTGGAACTTGGGTATACGGTTTTATGGAAAGAATATTAATTCCATTTGGACTTCACCATGTATTCTATTTACCTTTCTGGCAGACTTCTGTTGGTGGAACAATGGAAATAGCTGGAAAAATGGTAGAAGGAGCTCAGAATATATTCTTTGCTCAGCTTGCTGACCCAAATACTACTTCATTCAGTGTAGAAGCTACTAGATTTATGTCAGGTAAGTTCCCACTAATGATATTCGGTTTACCAGGTGCGGCTTTAGCTATGATAAGAACTTCTAAATTAAAAAATAGAAAAGTAGTAGAAGGACTTCTTGTTTCCGCTGCTCTTACTTCTATGTTAACTGGTATAACAGAGCCAATTGAATTTACATTCTTATTTGTTGCACCATTTTTATATCTAATCCACTGTGTTCTAGCAGGTTTATCTTACATGTTAATGCATATGTTAGACGTTGGTGTTGGTATGACTTTCTCAGGTGGTCTAATAGATATGACTCTATTTGGTATACTTCAAGGAAATGATAAAACTCACTGGATTAGAATTGTATTTGTAGGAATTGCATATTTTGCAATATATTATTTCTTATTTACATTCTTAATCAAAAAGTTTAACTTAATGACTCCAGGTAGAGAAGATAATGATGCAGAAATAAAACTATATACTAAGTCTGATGTGAATGCTAAGAACAACTCAGAATCTAATTCTGATTCTGCAAAAGATGATATATCTATGGCGATAGTGCATGGACTAGGTGGTAAGTCAAATATTTCAAGCTTAGATGCTTGTGCTACAAGACTTAGAACAACAGTTAAGGACTCTACTATGGTGAAGGATGATATACTTAAGGCAACCGGTGCCGCAGGGGTAGTGAAAAGCGGTGAAGGTGTTCAAGTTATCTACGGACCAAGAGTTTCTGTAATTAAATCAAACCTTGAAGAATATATTGAAAATTCAAAAGTAGACGATGAATACAAAGATTTAATGGAGCTTGAAAAGAGCAGCAATAGTGAAGAATTAAATTCTGAAATAGCTGCTGCTAAAGATGTTACTTCTGAGATTCATGATGAAAACAAAGCGACTGATGTCAAAGAAGATGATGTTAATAATACATTAGAAATAGTATCACCTGTAGAAGGAGAACTTCTTGACTTATCAAAAGTACCAGATCCTGCTTTTGCCGAAAAAATAATGGGTGAAGGTTTTGCTGTTGAATCATCTGATGGTAATATATACTCACCTGTTGATGGTGAGGTAGGAATGATATTCCCTACAAAACACGCTATAATCGTCGTAACAGAAGATGGATTAGAAATTCTTATACATATGGGTATAGATACTGTAAAACTTGATGGTGAAGGTTTTGAAGTATTCTGTGAAGTAGGTAAAAAAGTTAAGGCTGGTGATAAGCTAGCTAAAATGGATAAAGAATTAATCGTTTCAAAGGGATATCCAACAATAACACCAATTATATTTACTAACTTAGAAACAGGTAAAGAAGTTGTAGTTACTGAAGGAAAATCAGTTGTTGGAGAAGAAAAAAGAGTAACAGTAAAATAAGTATTTTAAAAGGGATTCTATATGAATCCCTTTTTTTATTGCAAACAACACTATAAAATTTTTTGTAGCTTTCGATATAAAAGAGAAATAGGAAGTCCCATTACAGTATAATAATCTCCTTTAATTTCTTTTATCAAAAGAGCTCCCATATCTTGAATTCCATATCCACCTGCCTTATCTAAAGGAGAGTTCGTATCTATATAATCCAAAATTATTTTATTTGTTAGATTATCAAAATCATAAAAAGTAACTTCAGTATAACAAGAAAAGGTATCTATATCATTATCAGTAATTATACTAACACCTGTGTAAACTCTATGGGTTTTTCCAGTTAGATTTTTTAACATGATATAAGCCTCATCTTTATCTTTAGGTTTTATGAAAATTTCATTTTCACTCGACACAATAGTATCCGAACCAACGGTTATGTTATTCTTATTTCTTTTATGTGCTGCTATAGCCTTTTCATATGAAAGGGATGAAACTAACTTTTCAGATAGATCATATTTTGAAAGATTAGATGAATCTGATGAAATATAATTAATAATACTGTTTTCATCGATATCTGCGGATTCGCATTCAAAATTAAGCCCACACATACTTAGAAGTTCTTTTCTCCTAGGTGAATTACTTGCCAATATAATATTCAAATTCTTGTCCTCCTAAAAGTACATTTTATATAGTATCTAGATAATACTTTCTTTCATTTAATTTAGTACTTATTAAGAAAATATTATATCATATTTACTTAAATTTTAAAAAGTAAAAGTAAATATGATATAATATTTATGCAATCAATTTCATAAAAAATATGATTGAATTTATTAGAGTATAACAGAGTTTTAGTGTTATCAGATTAGGGGGAGCTATGGAGATACTATTTCAAAGGGAAATCGCAGTATATATAATGTATTTTTTTATATACGCATTTTTAGGATGGGTTTTAGAGGTAGCATATCATGCCCTCAAAAACAAATCATTTGTCAATAGAGGCATGCTTGCAGGTGCTGTATGCCCAATATATGGGTTTGGAGCCGTTGCGCTGATTTATTTGTTAGAACCAATAAGAAATAATACCTTTATTTTATTTTTAGGAGCAACTATACTATGTACCTTACTTGAATTAATTGTAGGCATAGTGTTAGACAAATTATTTTCGAAAAAATGGTGGGACTATTCAGATCAGAACTTTAACTTTAAGGGCTATATATGCTTAGAATTTAGTTTGTACTGGGGTGTTGGAGGAATTATATTAGTAAATAATATTCAGTCTGTAATATATGAATTGGTGAGTTTAGTCAATACTGAAGTTTTAATATTTTTAGATATAGTATTAATTATTCTTATTATAATAGATCTACTTGCGACAGTTCAATCTATAAAGACATTGAATGTAAGATTGGATATATTAAGCGATATACAAAAAGTTATCCATGAAAAAAGTGATTCTATAGGAGAGAATGTAAGTGAAAAAACTATAGAAATAGCTAAACGAACAGAACCTGTTATTGAAGAATTAGCAAATAAAAGAGAAGAAGTAAAAGCAGAGATAAGTGGATTTAAAAATAATAGAGAAATTTTTATTGAAGAAGGATTGGCAAAAAGGATAGACAAGCTTACAAATAGAATTTCAAAAAAATTACGAGAAATAGAGTTTAAAACTATAGACTTAAAAGGTAAATATAGTATAGAGGAATTATCGAAATTGGAAGAGGAGTTGCAAAAGAACTTTATGCCAAGTGAAAGAAGGTTATTAAAAGCCTTTCCAACTTTAAAAGAGAAAAAACAAAAGAAAGAGTTTGAAGAATTGAAAAAAAATTATGAAAATCAAAAAAACAAAGGTAAATAAATTCATTTATTCTAATCTTGCAAATATCTTCATGATAAGATATCATAAATAATGTGTTTAGAATGGATAAGTATTTTTAATTCATTTAAAAATTTAGATAAAATATAAATAAAAAGAGGTGTATTAAAGTGGGAAATATTAAAATTCAACCCATATTATGTGGTGGAGATCTTAACTGCTATAGTGTTGCTAGAGCATTTCATGAGGAATATGGTGTCAAATCTATTGCATTTGGTCGATATCCTTTAGGAGCAACGAAAGATAGTAAGATAATCGACTTTAGAATAGAACCTAACATAACAAACGAAGATATGTTTGTAGACATACTTCTAGATGAAGCTGATAAGCATAATGATGACGAAAAGCTTATTTTAATGGGATGCACTGATGAATATGCAGAGCTGATTATAGACAATAGGGACAAATTAAAAACAAAATTTATAGTTCCTTATATTGACTCAGATCTTAAGAATAAATTAGTAGAAAAAGAATCTTTTTATGAAGTGTGTGAAAAATATGGACTAGATTACCCAAAGACATATATATATAATAATGGAGATGAAACAAGGGACTTTGGATTTAAATATCCTGTGATTGTAAAGGCTTCTGATAGCATATCTTTTTTCCAACATTCGTTCGAAGGTATGAATAAAGCCTATATAGTAAATGATGAAGAAGAATTCAATACTATAATTAAGGAAATATATTCTCATGGATATGAAAAAAGTATGATAATACAAGACTTTATACCTGGAAAAGATGAAAACATGAGAGTATTGACATGTTATTCTGATATAAACGGAAAAGTAAAAATGATGTGTTTAGGTCACGTATTGTTAGAAGAACATACTCCAAAGGGAATAGGAAATCACGCTGCTATTATTACAGAATATGAAGAAGAATTAATGAATAAATATAAAACTTTCTTAGAAGAAATAGGTTTTGTAGGATTTTCAAATTTTGATATAAAGTATGATAGTAGAGATGGTAAGTTTAAGGTATTTGAAATTAACCTAAGACAAGGGAGAAGCAATAATTATGTTACTTCTTCTGGAAATAATATTGCTAGATACGTAGTTGAAGACAGAGTGTATAAAAAAGACTTAGAATTAAAGATACAGAGAGATCCGTTTTATTGGCATGTTATACCAAGTTCAATTGTGTACAAATATGTGGAAAATAAAGATCTTGTGGATCAGTGTAAAAAGCTTGAGAAAGAAGGCAAAAGCGCGAGTGCTTTTTACTATGATTATGATTTAAAGGGAAATTTCAAAAGAAAATTGTATATAGAATTATATAATATAAATCAAAAAAGAAAATTTAAGAAATACTGTAAATAAATAGGAGATAAAAATATGTCAAAAGGAAAAACTGTTGGTGTTTTAGGTGGGTTGGGTCCGATGGCTACTGTATATTTTTATGATTTAGTGGTAGAAATGACTGAGGCCAGTATAGATCAAGAACACGTGGATATGATCATTATAAATAGAGCGACTACTCCAGACAGGACGGCATATATAGTTGGAAAATCTGATGACAGTCCTCTAGATCAAATCGTGGAAGATGCAAAGAGATTAGAAGCAGCAGGTGTTGACTTTATAGTATTGACTTGTAACACGGCTCATTACTTTTATGAAGAAATTTCTAAAAGTGTAAATGTTCCTCTGCTTAATATGGTTGAAGAAACTGTGCAACATGCAATAGATGATGGTCATAAAAAAATTGGTATTTTGGCCACTACAGGCAATATACAGACTAAGCTATATCAAAACATGTGCGAAGCTAAAAAAGTTGATTATTATGTAGTCGACGAGGAGATACAAAATAAGGTTATGAAGATTATATATGAAGATGTAAAAGCTGGTAAAAAGGCTAATATGAATACATTTAACGAAATAATAGATGATTTAAAATCGAATGGTTGTGATTGTGCTATACTAGGTTGCACAGAGCTGTCTATTATTAAAAAAGATAAAAAATTACCGAATGATTTTTACGTAGATTCATCAGAAGTATTGGCAAGACAGGTAATATTGAAATCAGAAAAAAAACTAAAAAATAATTAGATCTTATTTAAAAATTTGAGAGGAGAACAAATGAAACTTAGCAGAATTATTGAAGGGTTAGAATATATTTCCAACGCAAAATTAGATACTCTAGATGAGGTTGAAATCGAGGGAATAGCATATGACTCTAGGCTAGCTAGTGAAAATCAAATTTTTGTTGCTATAGAAGGCGAAACAGTAGATGGGCATGACTATATAGATAAAGCATACGAAAGAGGATGTAGAGTATTCGTAGTCAACAGAAATATTAAGCTTCCTGAAGATAGTGTAAAGCTGTTAGTATCTTGTAGTAGATCTGCTTTATCAAAAATGTCTAACAACTTTTTTGATAGACCATCAGAAAAAATTAAAGTGATTGGGGTTACCGGAACAAAAGGAAAAACAACCATTTCAAATTATCTAAAGTCAGTGTTAGATGAATCCGGAATGAATACTGGAGTTATAGGAACAAATGGTATTTTCTATAATGACTACGAAGGAAAGACTGTAAACACTACACCGGAAAGCTATGAAATTCACAAGACGATCAGAAAAATGGTCGATGCGGGTGTAGAATGCGTAGCAATGGAAGTGTCTTCTGGTGGTTTAATGATGCAAAGGGTAAATGATGTTAATTTTGATATAGGAATATATACAAACTTATCTCCTGACCATATTGGGCCAAAAGAACACCCTACTTTTGAAGATTATAGATACTGTAAGAGTCAGCTATTCAAATTATGCAAATATGGAATAATCAATTTAGATGATGAAAATTCAGATTATATGATAGAAAATGCAGATTGTGAAATAAAAACTTTTTCTATTGAAAAAGAGAGTGACTTAAAAGCGACAAATATTACTCTTACAAGAAGTGAAGATTCATTAGGAGCTGAGTTTGACTACATAGAAAAAGGAGAAACTCCTATCCATACATCTATATCTTCTCCAGGAGAATTTAGTATTTACAATGCTCTAGCTGTGATTTCTACATGCGAGTGTTTGGATTTAGATAAAGAGAAATATCTAGGTGCGCTTTCAAAAGCTAAAGTAGATGGTAGAGTTGAAGTTTTACCTGTTTTACCATATGCAACTGTAGTTGTTGATTATGCACATAATGGAATGAGTTTAGAAAATGTTTTAAAAACATTATTACAATATAAACCAAACAGAATGATCTGTTTATTTGGATCTGTAGGCGGAAGAACAGCTATAAGAAGAAAAGAGTTAGGAGAGGTAGCTGCGGAGCTTTGTGACGTATCAATTTTAACGACAGATAACCCTGATGATGAAGATCCAATGCAGATTATCAATGATATAGCAGAGTGTTTTCATAATTCTAAAAGCGAGGTAATTAAAATAGTTGATAGAGCCGAAGCAATACAAAAGGCCCTTGAAATAGCAACTGATGGAGACATGGTCGTAATAGCAGGCAAGGGACATGAAAAATATCAATATGTGAATGGAGAAAGAGTGTTCTACGACGAAAAAGGCGAAGTTATAAACGCTGCTGCTAGAATACTTAAAAAGAATAATTAATTAATACAACAAAAGCCTTGTAATATACATTACAAGGCTTATTTTTAGTTCAAATTTCTTTTTGTTATTTTATTTGGAATATGTGAGTTTTTTCTTCCTGTAATTGAGAATATAATGTGCTCGACTCCAAGTAATATAAAAGCAATTCCGAATATATTAGACAAAGGAATATATGATATCCAAGGATTTATAAATATTAAAATTGCACACATTACAGTAAGAGCATTTGCAGTTATAAATGTAATAAGTAATTTAAAGTCTATGTCCTTTAAGATAGAAAACGAGAAAAAGTTATTAATCGCATCATATATAAACCAAATGGCTAATACATAAGAAAAAGTCGTGTGCGCAAAAGTCGGTTTTAGTAAGAAGATTATACCTAACACCGAAATTAAAATTCCAACTATCAAAAAGGTAATGTTTTTAGGGTACCATGTGTTTTTTAATCTTAAATATACAAAAATATTATACAAACCTCTTATTAAAAGAATTATAGCAATTAAATAAGACAAATAAGAAAAAGTTTGCTGAGGTGCAATAAAAGAAAGCACAGAAAAAATAATTAGCACAATTCCTATCAATAGATCTATTTTGTTATCCTTATTCATTTTTATCCTCCTGTGTTATTTTATTTAATTATAGCATAATAGAGAAGAAAATAATAAAAATATGTTAAATTAAAACAAATAATAAAAATTATTGTTTTAAGGTATCGATTTTAACTATATCAACAAATTATATATAGAAAAAATCTATATATAATTAAATAAAAATGAAAAAATAAAATAATAATCTTATATATTAATATATATGGTATAATTGACTTGACTAAAAAAAGGAGGGTTAAAATATGAATAAAAAAATTAAATACGGTGTTTTATCTACTTTTTTAGTAGCAGGTCTAGTTCTTACTGGATGCTCTAACAAAAAAGCGGAATCTTCAAATGAAGAGACAAAAAGCAATGTAAAGCTTGAAACAATTTCTACTGCTGATGTAGAGAAAAATGTGGGCAACGATGAGTATATTTTCGTAGACACAAGAAATGATAGTTATTATAATGGATTTAAGCAAAAAGATCAGTCTAGAGGAGGACATATTGAAGGTGCGGTTCAGTATACATCAGACTGGGTAGGAAAGGTAAAAAAAGAAAAACTTTCTAAATTTGTAGAAGACAAAGGTATCAAAAAAGACAAAAAAGTAGTAGTTTATGATACTGATAAGAAAAATGTTGATAAGGTAGGCGGATTACTTAAAGAACTAGGATATAACGTATTAGCATACGATAAATTTGATGAATACGTTAAAAACGATAAAAACAAATTAGTTAAGTTCGAAAGATATTCACAATTAGTAAACTCTGAGTGGTTGAAAGATTTGATGGATGGAAACAAACCAGAATCATATGAATCTAGTGAATATGCTATTTTTGAAGTTTCATGGGGTCCAGTTGACCAAGCTAAAGACTATAATAAATCACATATTAAGGGAGCTTATCACTTTAATACTGATTTAATTGAAAATGGACCGGAGTGGAACCTATCTAAGCCAGAAGTAATACAAAAAAATCTTCAGGATCTAGGAATAACAAAGGACAAAACAATAGTGCTTTATTCAAACGACCAATCTGCAGCATATAGAGTTATGTTTGCTCTTAGATGGGCGGGAGTAGAAGACGTGAAAGTACTTAATGGAGGATTACAGGCATGGGAAAGTGCAAAACTACCTGTAGAAACAAAAGTAAATATTCCTAAAAAGGTAGATTCATTTAAAGCTACTGTTCCAATGAACCCTCAATTCAATATATCCACTGCAAAAGAAGCTGATGCAAAGATGAAATCGGAAGGTTTAAAACTTATAAGTGTTAGATCTTGGGATGAATACATAGGAAAGACTAGTGGATATGATTATATTCCAGAAAAGGGTGAACCTAAGGGTGCTATTTGGGGATTTGCAGGATCTGATGCTGCAAATATGCAAGATTATTATGACCCAGATAATACTTTGAGAAATCCATTGGAATTAGCTCAGTTATGGGAAGCTCAAGGAATAAAGAAAGAAGATAAGGGAGCTTTTTACTGTGGAACAGGATGGAGAGCTGCAATATCTTGGGAAATGACTCAGATGATGGGTTGGGACAATTTTGTAATATATGATGGTGGATGGAACTTATGGCAAATGGATAAGAGTCTTCCAGTTCAAGTAGGTGCGCCTAATAATATGAAAAAGCCTGATTCAAAAAATGATTTTTAATTTAAGGTAATTAATATGAAACCAATAAAAATAATATCTTATATTCTTGAACTACTGGGAATAGTCGCTTTCTTTGTAGTGAATTATTTTGCTAACTCAAGAATGGGTATGATGAGACATGTAACGTATAAAAATGTGTGGTTTTCAGAAGGAATATTCAATAATAATAATATTGTCATTTTGATTGTATTATTATTGATAATGCTTGCGCTGAATATATACTTAAACTACAAAAATAATAGTATAAAAAAATTTGATTTTTTTATTAGTTCGATATTGTTAATAGTATCAATTTTTGTTACGGTTTATTTCAATCAACAAAAGTTATTTACGTACTATTATGCACTAATAAGTATTGTCGTAGTATTAATCTCGGAAACCATAAAGTTGGTAATAAACTTTAAACACTCTAAAATAAAAAAGTAAGTAATAAAATATGTTAGATTAAATATATTTAAGGGCTATAGTATTAAGCTTATTTATACTATGGCCCTTTTGTTTTAGAAAATTAGTTAAATTGAATTAATCAAATGATTGATAATATAGTTTTTTTAGTTTATAATATATTTTGGCTTGTAGTGTATTTTAGAAGATTTTGCAGTTATAAGTTTTTTTGTTTGTGCAATATTTATTTTAAATTTTAAAATAAAATTGCTTCTAATTTAATAAATACGCTAAATATAATAGATTCATAAAATAAATAATTATAAATTGGAGGTTATATACTATGAAATTAGGTATAGTGGGATTGCCAAACGTGGGCAAAAGTACACTTTTTAACGCTATAACACAAGCAGGAGCTGAATCTGCAAATTATCCTTTTTGTACAATAGATTCGAATGTTGGAGTTGTGTCTGTTCCAGATAAAAGATTAGACAAACTTCAGGAACTATATAATTCAAAAAAAATAATTCAAACTGCAATAGAATTTGTAGATATTGCTGGATTGGTAAAAGGAGCATCAAAAGGAGAAGGTTTAGGAAATAAATTCTTATCAAATATAAGAGAAGTTGATGCTATTGTGCATGTAGTAAGATGTTTTGAAGATCCTAATGTAGTTCATGTTGACGGTAAAATAGATTCATTAAGAGATATAGAAACAATTAATCTAGAACTTATATTCTCTGATATAGAAATACTTGATAGAAGAATAGCAAAAACTACAAAGGGTTTAAAAGCTGATAAGAAGTTACAATCTGAGTTAGAAATTTTAAAAAACGTTAAAGAAGTATTAGAGTCTGGTAAAAGTATAAGAACAATGGAAATGAGTGAAGATGACTGGAATTTCGTAAACTCTCTAGACTTGATCAGCTCAAAACCAGTTATATATATGGCAAACGTATCAGAAGATGATCTTGCAAATGATGGTTCTGATAATGAAATGGTAGAAGCAGTAAGAGAATTTGCAGCTACTGAAAATTCAGAAGTAGTAGTTATTTGCGCTCAAATTGAAGCAGAAATATCAGAACTAGAAACTGATGAAGAAAAAATAGAATTCTTGGAAACTCTTGGGCTGAAGGAGTCTGGATTAGATAAACTAATAAAATCATCATATCATTTACTAGGCTTGATTTCTTATTTAACAGCTGGTCCACAGGAAGTAAGGGCTTGGACTATAAAAAATGGAACAAAAGCTCCTCAAGCTGGAGGTAAAATTCACTCAGATATTGAAAGAGGATTTATCAAGGCTGAAACTATAGCATTTGATGATTTAGTTGATCACGGAACTATGTCTGCTGCAAAAGAAAAAGGGCTAGTAAGACTTGAAGGAAAAGAGTACATTGTAAAAGATGGAGATGTTATATTGTTTAAATTTAATGTATAAGGTAAAAAATATTACTCCATAAAACAAAACAATAAATTAAAAAACCCTGAGAATACGATCCTCAGGGTTTTTATAATGCTCAATTTTATCAAAATCTCTTTTTGTGGTATAATACGGTGTATAATATTAAATAAAAATAGACATAAAAATATATTAGGAGGAAAATTTATGCTAGTTAATTTCAAATGTGAGAACTTTAAAAAAGCAATAATAGATAATTACATAGAAAAAATTGATAATGCATTTGCAGGAGAAGAAGTTACGGATGAAATGATGGAGAAATTTCAAATTCTTGATATGAACGGAAAAGGAATAAAAAATATTGAGGGAATTCAAAATGCTAAAAATCTTGTATCTTTATATATCGCAACTAACGAGATAGATGATATATCTCCGCTTAGAGAGTGTTTAAAGTTGGAAAATCTTGATTTCCATGAGAACCAAGTAGAAGATATTTGGCCATTAGAAAAATTAAGAAGGCTTGAATTTTTAAATATATCGCATAATAAAATAACTGATGTAATGGCTTTGAATGATATAGCTAATATAGATAGTATTAATATCAATGGGAATATCATAGAAAATCAACTTCCACTGCGTCATATAAGATTTGTAAAAAAATAAAAACAGGAAGGTATAATATGTCAAATACAAATATAATAACTTTGGATAAAGGAGTTTCTTTGGGGTTAATAGAAAACTCTAAGTTTAAAACTAACTTTATCTCTATCTATTTCGAGAGAAATTTAAAAAGAGATGAAGTCACAGTGCTTTCACTTCTTGCCAGTTTAATGCAGTCAGGGACTACTTTATATCCAAGCATACAAGATGTTTCAAAAAGATTAGATGAACTGTATGGAATGGGGATGGATATAGATATAAGTAAGCACGGGGAAAAATCTATTACTAAGTTCGTTTTTTATAGTATATCGGATAAGTATGTAGATGAGCCCATAATAGAAGATGTACTAGATTTTGTGTGTGAGGTTATATTCAATCCAATTATAGTTGATGGAAATAAGCTAAATCCAGGAATGTTAGATATTGAAAGAGAAAATTTAAGAAGTGAAATAAACTCAAAAATAAATAATAAAATAAGCTATGCTAATTCAAAATGTATACAGAATATGTGTAAGGATGAACTTTTTTCTATTGATACGATTGGATATGTAGAGGACTTAGATAAAATTACAGCTAAGGATGTATACAACATGTATCTAGAGTTTATATCTTCTTCAAATGTATTTATAACAATAGAAGGAGATTTCGATAAGCAGAATGTAAAATCTATTTGTGAGAAAAAATTCAAATTTAGAAGAGGGGATGTAGTAAAAATAGATAGAGAAGACTACAGCATAAAATCTAAAGATGTTGACTATATAACTGAAGATTTGGGAATAAATCAAGGTAAATTAGTAATTGGATATAGATGCGGGATAGATTACATGGATTATCCGAAATATTATAGCCTGTTACTTGGTAATAGTATATTTGGTGGTGGACCTCATTCTAAGTTATTTAATAATGTAAGGGAAAAAGAGAGCCTATGCTATTATGCGTCATCTAGTTTGGATAAAAATAAAAGCATTATGATGGTTAATTCTGGAATAGAAATAGATAATTATGAAAGAGCTCTTGAGCTAATTAGAAAAGAATTACAAGATTTAAAATACGGAGTTATAAGTGATCTTGAAATAGAAAATGCTAAAAAAAGTATGATAAATTCATTTAATGTGTCATATGACTCGGTATCAGGAGAATCTAGCTTTGTGTATAATCAGTTTATAAGTAGGACGAATCTTTCTTTAGAAGAGGTGATAGGTTATATTAATGATGTCGATAAAGCAGGCATAGTTGAAGCTATGAAAAATGTAGTTGAAGACACAGTATATTTTCTAAGATAGAACTATACTTTGCAAAATTAATTAATTTTATCGGAGGAAATATGAAAAAAATATATAATGAAATAATAAATGAAGAACTATACTATGATGTTTTGGACAATGGTTTAAGAGTATATTATATTCCTAAGAAGGGATTTATGAGTAAGTATGCTGTATTAGGTGTTGACTTCGGATCAAACGATCTAGAATTTATACCAATAAATGAAAATAACAAAATAAGAGTTAATGAAGGAATAGCACATTTTTTAGAGCATAAAATGTTTGAACAGCCAGATGGAGGGAATGCATTTGATAAGTTTTCTGAATTAGGTGTTAGTGCAAATGCATATACCGGTTTCAATATGACTTCTTATTTATTTTCTGCTACTGAAAATTTTTATCCAGCACTAGAACATCTAATACAATATGTGCAAACACCTTATTATACTAATGAAAATGTAGATAAGGAAAAAGGTATAATTGCACAGGAAATTAAAATGTATGACGATGATCCAAAGTGGAATGTATATTTTAATTGCCTAAAAGCTATGTATTCGAATCATCACACTAGAATAGATATAGCAGGAAGTGTTGAGAGTATATATAAAATAACACCAGAGGAATTGTATAAATGCTATAACACATTTTATAATCCTTCAAATATGATATTGTTCGTAGTAGGTGATTTAGATGAAAAAGAGCTGATGGAAGTTATTAGAGAAGCTAATGATGACACAATTAGTAGAAATAATGATATAAAAACATTTATGCCTAAAGAACCAGAAGAAGTCTTTAAAAGAAAAATAGTGGAGGAGTATTCAGTTTCAATGCCACTTTTTTATATTGGTTATAAGGACAAAGCAGAAAACCTTGAGGCTAAAGATGCACTAAAAAAAGAAGTGACTACGGATATATTATTTGATATAATTTTTTCTGAAAGCGGGGAATTGTACAAGCAACTATATAATGACTATCTAGTTGTAGGCAGTATATCAGGTGGATATTTACCACAAAAAGATTATGCATATGCAATTGCATCAGGAGCATCAAAAGATCCAGAAAAGCTAAAAGAAATGGTTGATAATTATATAGATGATTTGAGAAAAAAAGGTGTTGATCCAGTTGATTTTGAAACAAATAAGAAAAAGAAAATTGGTGGATTTTTAAAATCATTTGATTCAATCGGATATATAGCTAATAACTTTTTGAGTTATATGTTTAAAGGAATAAACTTTTTGGACTATTTAGAGGTATTAAAAGAAGTGAATATTGATGATGTAAATTCTAGATTGAACACATTTTTCTTAAAGGATAAAAGTGTCATCTCTGTAGTAGTGCCTAAAAAAGAAGAACAATAGGAGGTGATTATGGATAGAGTAGCTTTTAATTTATTTGGAATAGATATTATGTGGTACGGTATATTAATCACTCTAGGAATGATTCTAGCGATAATCATATCTACAAGAGAAGCAAAAAGGGTTGGTTATAGCGAGAATTACATTATAGATTTATCTATGTTTTTGATAACATTTGGAGTAATAGGAGCGAGAGCCTATTATGTATTGTTCAACTGGGATTATTATACTGCTAATATATCTCAGATAATCAATATTCGTGGTGGCGGCTTAGCTATTCACGGAGGTATAATTGCAGGTGCAGTTACTGTCTATATATTTTCAAAAATTAAAAAATTAGATTTTTTTAAACTAACGGATATTGTTTTATTGGGAGTTCCTTTAGCACAATCTATAGGTAGATGGGGTAACTTTATAAACGGAGAAGCTCATGGAGGTCCTACAGATTTACCATGGGGGATTATTGTAGACTCTCAGAAAGTTCATCCTACTTTTTTATATGAATCTATATGGAATCTGTTTATTTTCATAATAATATTTAGAAATAGAAAGAATAAAAAATATGAAGGTGCATTATTGGTGCAGTATTTATTTTTATATTCACTAGGAAGGTTCTTCATAGAGTCAATGAGGACGGATTCGCTTATGATCGGGTCCTTGAGAGCAGCTCAAATAGTGAGCTTAATCGGTATAGTACTGAGTATTATACTTCATATTGTATTACTAAAAAGGAGTAAAGATGGAATTTAATCACGTTTCTGTATTGTTAGAAGAATGTATAGAAAATTTAAATATAAAACCAGATGGTGTATATGTGGATTGTACAATGGGAGGTGCAGGACACAGCAAAGAAATCGCGAAGAATCTTTCGGAAGAAGGAAGATTAATATGCTTTGATCAAGATATTAATGCTATAAACGTGGCAAAAGAAAGATTAAGTAGCTTCGGAGATAGAATAATTTTGATTCACAGCAATTTCAAGAATATAAAAGAAGAGTTAGAATCAAGAGGTATATATAAAGTAGATGGTGTTTTAGCTGACTTGGGAGTATCTTCTCATCAACTTGATGAAGCGTCTAGAGGTTTTTCATACATGAATGATGCACCTCTTGATATGAGAATGGATAATCGAGCGGATAAAACGGCATGGGATATAGTAAACTCATATTCAGAAGATGAGTTAAATAGAATAATAAAAGATTACGGAGAAGAAAATTGGTCTAGAAGAATAGCGAAATTTATCGTTGAAAGTAGACAAGATAAATCAATTGATACGACATACGAATTAGTTGAAATAATAAAAAAGGCTATACCTAAAAAAGCTAGAATAAACGGACCACATCCTGCTAAAAGAACGTTTCAAGCAATAAGAATTGAGGTAAATAATGAGTTGGGCGTTATAAAAGATATGATAGATGATTCTGTTTCAATGTTAAATCCCGGTGGTCGAATATGTATAATAACTTTTCACTCATTGGAAGATAGGATTGTCAAAAATGAATACAAATATTTGAGTTCTAGCTGCATATGTCCTCCTGAACTACCATTTTGTCAATGTGATAAGATTAGTGAAATAAAAATTATCACTAGAAAACCTATTTTACCAACGGATGAAGAAATAGATATTAACCCTAGATCAAGAAGTTCAAAATTAAGGGTAGCAGAAAAAAAGTAAAACTGTTATCATAATATATGTTGAAAATGAAAAAAATATTTCAACTGAATTTAATCAGTTTTTTTAGGGGGCAAATATGAACAGCTTAAAAATTGAAGAGATTATTAAATCAACAGCTGGAAAATTAATGTATGGCAATGTTGATAATGAAATCGATAAAATAGTAATAGACAGTAGAGATGCGGATTCTTCTTCTCTATTTATTTCTATAATAGGTGAGAATCAAGATGGACATAAATTTATAAAGTCAGCATACGATCAAGGGTGTAGAAATTTTATGATTAGTGATGCAAGTTATATATCTAAAGAAATATATGATTCTAATGTAGTTATTGTTGATAATACAGAGATTGCAATGGGTAAAATTGCGAAATATTATATTCAAAGATTTGATATTCCTGTGGTAGCAGTTACAGGGAGTGTCGGAAAAACTACGACTAGAGACATGGTTTACTCCGTTGTTTCAAACAGATTTAATACGCTTAAAAATGAAAAAAATCTAAACAACCAGTTCGGTGTACCGCTGACAGTTTTTAATTTAGATGAACGATACAAATGTGCGATAATTGAAATGGGAATGACAGGTTTAGGAGAGATACAGTATTTAGCTGATATTGTGAGACCTAAAATAGGTGTTATATCTAATATTGGGATGTCGCATATTGAGAGACTTGGAAATCAAGAAAATATATTCAAAGCAAAGATGGAAATAACAACTTTTTTCGATGAAAATTCGACATTAATAGTTAACGGAGATGATGATTTTCTAGGAAAATTAGTTGATAATAAAGATAAATCCTTTGTACAGAAAAAATACAATATAATGTCTTTTGGTTTTTCTGAAAAAAACACATTGTATTGTAGTGAATTTGAAACATATGAAAATAAAAGCACAAAATTTATCGTAACGACTAATGAAGGCGATTTTCAGTTTGAAATACCAACAGTAGGAGTTCACAATATTTATAATGCTATGTCTGCTATACTAGTAGGTTTATCACTAGAAATGGATATTGATGAAATAAGAGCAGGCTTGCTTAATTTCATACCAACAGAAAATAGACAAGATATAATTCAAACAAAAAATATGACGATTATAAACGATGTATATAATGCAAGTCCAGATTCGATGATTGCCAGTTTAAAAGTGCTTTCTTTATACAAAAATAGAAGAAAGGTAGCTATACTGGGAGATTGCTTGGAAATGGGAGAATTTGCAGAAGGATCACATAGACGAATTGGAAAAGAAGCTGCAAAAAAATCAGATGTTATTTTGACTTCTGGAGAAGCGTCAAAGTACATAGGGCTTGAAGCTATCGAGAATGGTTTTGATTCTGAAAATGTATACCACTTTGATAAAAAAGAAGATTTAATAAAAAATATTCAACAAATAATAAAGAATGACGATGTAATATTGGCTAAAGCATCTAGAGGAATGAAATTCGAAGATATAGTTGAGTACTTAGAGGAGGTAAGCCAATGTTAACAATTAGAGACGTAACTTTTACGGCTATAATATCATTTCTATTAGTTATGGTAATGGGGCCTATGCTAATACCAGCTTTACACAAATTCAAATTTGGTCAAACTATAAGAGATGATGGACCTCAGTCGCATCTTAAAAAAAATGGTACACCTACAATGGGTGGCGTTTTAATGATAGTGGCTATATTGGTTGCGACATTATTTAGAACCAAAATTAATAATGACATACTTATAGCTCTGCTTTGTATGTTAGGATTTGGAGCTATTGGTTTTATAGATGATTTTGTAAAAATAAAAATGCAAAGATCTTTAGGATTAACAGCAAAACAAAAATTATTTTTACAAGTTTTATTAGCTCTTATAGTTACACTGTATAAATATAACTCTATAGAAGGCGGCGTGCAATTTATTGTTCCTTTTCTAAATACTGGAATTAACATTGGAATTTTTTATATTCCTGTTATGATTGTTGCTATATTAGGGACTGTAAATGCTGTAAACTTAACAGATGGATTAGATGGACTAGCAAGTGGAATTACAGCAATAGTATCCTTGTTTTTTATGGCATTTGCTCTTTTTGTTGTAAATAACGTTGAAATTTCACAGATGTCAGCAGCAACTTTAGGAGCATGTATAGGATTTTTATGGTTTAATGTAAATCCTGCTAGAGTTTTTATGGGTGATACTGGATCTATGGCGCTTGGCGGTGCTGTAACAGCCTTTGCATTATTTACAAATACTATTTTAATAATTCCTATAGTTGGTGGAATTTATTTTGCTGAGGCTCTATCGGTCATAATACAAGTAATGTATTTCAAAAAAACTAGAAAAAGAATTTTTAAAATGGCACCGCTGCATCATCACTATGAGCAGTGCGGTTGGCCTGAAACAAAGGTTGTTTTTATTTTTTGGTTAGTATCTATTATGCTAGCATGGGTTGGTGTAATAGCAATATTTTAGATAAATTTGTACAAAATAAGCACAAGATATGCCTATATGGGTATGTTCTTGTGCTTATTTAAGTTATATGTGGTTTGCTATAGGAATAAATTGCGTCAAAGTAATGAACAATACTGTCATATATGGTATAATAGGTTTGTGAAATTGACAGATGTTATAAAATTGCAATAAAAACAGTTTACTTAAACTGAATAGAGGTGACAATATTGTTTGAAAAAAACAAAGTATTAGTTATTGGTATGGGGAAGTCTGGACTAGCCTCTGCCAAATACTTATTAAAAAATGGAGCAAGAGTAGTTTTATGTGATTCAAAAAACGTAGATAAAAACTCTGGAATTTTGATAGAATTAAAAAACTTAGGTGATATAGAGTTCATATTAGGGAAAAATCCCACTTCAAGTGAGTTGAAAAACATTGATTTTGCAGTAGTATCTCCAGGAGTACCTCTTGATTTAGACTATATAGTCGAATTAAGGGAAAATAAAAAAGTGATAATGAGTGAAATAGAATTGGCTTATAGAATAGGTCTTGATAAAAATCTGCACTTTATAGGAATTACTGGTACAAATGGTAAAACTACCACTACATCAATTGTTGGTGAAATATTTAAATCTACTGAATGGGAAAGCTATGTGGTAGGAAATATAGGAAATCCTGCCGTTCAAGCAGCAGATGAAGCTAGTGAGAATTCAGTACTAGTAACTGAGTTATCAAGCTTCCAGCTAGAAAGTATAGTAGAATTTAGACCAGAAATATCGGCAGTATTAAATTTAACAGAAGATCATATGAATAGACATCACACAATGCAGAATTATGCTTTGGCAAAGTCTAATATATTTGTAAATCAAAATAAAGATGATAAATGTATACTAAATTACGATGATGACTTGACTCACGATATGGGATTGAACAATCCAGCAGATGTAGTCTATTTTTCACGAAAAGAAAAGTTAGACAGTGGGATATATTTGGATGATGAAGGAAATATAGTTTTTTCAAAAGATGGAAGTATTGAAAAAATAATTAATAAAAAAGAGTTAAGTTTACCGGGTAGTCATAATTTAGAAAACTGTATGGCTGCAATAGGAATTGCTATCTCCTATGGAATAGATAAAGATATTATAGTGAGAGTATTGAAAACATTCAAAGCAGTAGAACACAGATTAGAATATGTAGATACTGTAAACGGGGTGAAATATGTCAATGATTCAAAGGGAACTAACCCTGACTCTACTATTAAGGCAGTTCAATCGTATGAAGAACCAATTGTATTAATAGCAGGAGGATATGATAAGGGAAGTGATTTTTCAGAGTTATTTGACGTCGCTAAGAAAAATGTGAGTTCGGTAATTGCTCTTGGAGAGACAGCGGAGTTAATTGGGAAAACTGCTATTAAATTTGGAATTGTTAACATACATAAGGCGGCTTCTATGAAAGACGCTGTGGAAATTTCAAAAGAAATTTCTAAAGATGGTGATATTGTATTATTATCTCCTGCATGCGCTAGTTGGGGGATGTATAATAATTATGAAGAACGAGGAAATGACTTTAAAAAATGTGTTAGCGAAATAAAATGAGCAAATTCATATAGATAAGGGGAATACGATGAAGGTAATTTTATCAGGCGGAGGAACTGGAGGTCATGTTTACCCCGCAATTGCAATAGCAAATAAGATTAAAGAAAAAAATCCTGATTCAGAGATTTTATTCGTTGGAACAAGGGATGGAATTGAATCCGAAATAGTTCCTAAGTATGGATATGAAATAAAATTTATAGAAGTAAAAGGGTTTAAAAGAAAGATTGATTTTGATAACGTAAAAAGATTAGCTATGTTTTTGAAATCACTTAGACATTCAAAAAAAATAATAAAAGAATTTAATCCAGATCTTGTAATAGGAACTGGTGGATATGTAAGTGGATCTGTTGTTTTAAAAGCTAGTCAAATGGGAATAAAAACGGGAATACATGAACAAAATTCATTCCCTGGGATTACAAATAAGATGTTATCAAAAAATGTTGATTTTGTGATGACGAGTTTTGAGGATTCTCACAAAAGATTTCCGGAAAAGGCTAAAAATAAATTGTCTCTAACGGGCAATCCAGTGAGAGATGATATTCTTAACTCTTCTAGAAATGAGTCGAGAGAGTTTTTAGATATACCTGATGATAAAAAAATGCTTTTAGTTTCTGGCGGAAGCGGTGGCTCAGAAGAGATCAATGATGCACTCGGAATGTCTCTTTTAAAAATGTTAGAAGAAGATATAGCATTTACGATATCAACTGGTAGAGTGTATTATGATGATTTTATAAAAAAACACTCTGACTTAGAGTTTAAAACTTATCAGAAAATAGTTCCGTATTTAGATGATATGGCTAGGAACTTAGCAGCAGCAGACTTGGTACTTGGTAGTGCAGGAGCTATATCTATGGCTGAGACTACAGCCATAGGGGTACCTTCTATAGTAGTTCCTAAGGCGTATACAGCTGAAAATCATCAAGAACATAATGCCATGAGCCTACAAAATTCAGGAGGAGGCATTTGTATAAAAGAAAAAGAACTTACAGAAGAAAAATTATGTGAGACAATTTTTAAATTATTAGATGATGGCGAACAATTAAAGAAAATGTCTGAAGCAAATCTTGAATTTGGTAAAAGAGATTCTATTGATTTGATTTATAACATTATCTCAAAAGAGTTTAAATAAATTACATCTAAGTAGATTTCAAAAAAAATTAAAAAAATGTTGCAATGAAGGTGTTTTTTAAGCTATTATAGAATAGATAGAATATTATTTATTTAAGTGGTAAAATATAGTTATGATAATTAGTCATACATAAAATATGGTGTGAATGGGGGTTTATAAATGTTAAACTTTGTTGAAGAGCAAGCAGGCTCTGCCAATATAAAAGTTATCGGAGTAGGTGGCGGCGGAAACAATGCTATTAACGTCATGATTAGTGCAGGCGTGAAAGGTGTGGAATATGTTGCTCTTAATACTGATAAACAGGCTTTAGAGGCATCTAAAGCAGAACATGTACTACAGATTGGTGAAAAACTTACAAAAGGACTAGGTGCCGGAGCTAACCCTGAAAAAGGAAAAAAAGCTGCCGAAGAGTCTGCAGATGAAATAGCAAAAGTTGTAGAGGGTGCTGATATGGTTTTTGTAACTGCCGGAATGGGTGGTGGAACAGGAACAGGAGCTGCACCTGTAGTAGCGCAGATAGCTAAAAATGCAGGAGCATTGACAGTAGGAGTAGTTACTAAACCTTTCTCTTTTGAAGGAAGAGTAAGAATGAAAAAAGCTGAAGAAGGAATAGTAGAGTTGAGAAAAAATGTTGATACTCTAATTACAATTCCAAATGATAAAATTCTTCAGATCATTGAAAAAAGAACTAGCATAACAGATGCATTATCAAAGGCTGATGATATATTAAAACAAGGTATACAGTCTATATCTGGTCTTATTTCTGAGTCTGCGCTTATAAATCTAGACTTTGCTGACGTTGAAGCAGTTATGAAGGATCAAGGACTAGCACACATGGGAATGGGTACTGCAGCTGGAGAAGACAGAGCAATAATAGCTGCTAAGCAAGCTATAGAATCGCCTTTACTTGAAACAACAATAGATGGAGCTAAGGGTGTATTGATAAATGTAACAGGTGGAAATGATTTAGGATTGCTTGAAGTGAGTGAAGCAACTGAAATAATTAGACAAAAATGTGATCCAGACGCAATGATAATATTTGGAGCTGCAACTAGAGAAGATTTCGGAGATGAAATTGTTATAACAGTAGTTGCTACTGGCTTACAAGATGGGTCTGATGATATTTTTAATACGCCACAGCTGAGAAGACAAACATCTTCACCAGTCACTCCTAAGTACAATGAGATACCTAGAGTAGTGGAACAACAGAAAGTTGAGCAAAATCCAGTTCCTGAAGAAAACTTTGCAAATAGTTTTGATGAAACTGTGACTGCGGGTGACGATGATATGGTTATTCCAACTTTCTTGAGAAGAAAGAAATAAAAATGTCAATATAAAAAAATAAGGCTCAGCTTATGGTTGAGCCTTGTTTCATAAAAAAGATAATATAAATTAACCTTATAATGTATACTATCTTTTGATTAATTTGAAACTGAAAAAATTTTAAATAAGAATAAAAAGAAAAGAGGTGATTAACATGCTTTGTCCATATTGTGAATTTAAAGAGTCTAAAGTACTTGATTCAAGACATATAGATGCTGCTTCGATTAGAAGAAGAAGAGAATGTGAAAGCTGTAAAAAAAGATTTACTACATATGAAAAAATTGAAATGACGCCTGTTATGGTAATAAAAAAAGATGGAAGAAGAGAGTCTTTTGACAGAGATAAAATAAAATACGGATTGATAAGATCATGCGAAAAAAGACCTGTTTCAATATCAAAAATCGATGAAATTGTAGACTCTATTGAATCTGAAGTAAACAAAATGTTTATTGATGAGATAGAAACGACAAGAATTGGTGAGATGGTAATGGATAGACTAAAAGATGTTGATGAAGTCGCATATGTTAGATTTGCCTCTGTATACAGACAGTTTAAAGACTTGAATACTTTTGTTAAGGAATTAGAAAGCATACTTAGTGAAAGAGGCGAGATAAATAATGAAAAATAGTTTAAATAAATCTGTTAATTTTGATAATGCCGAAATCGTGGAAGAAAATGATTATTTTAAAATAGAAAAAAATAATGTTTCGATTCTTTTTACACATAGAAGTGTGGATGCAAAAAATAATGATGATATTGAAAAGATATGTCGAAGAAATGACTATAAAATAGAAAATATAACCTTCAACAAGCAAATTCATTCTTCAAAAGTTAGAGTCATAAATGATATTTCTGTAGGAAAAATTGAAGATGCAGATGCTTTGGTTACAGATCTAAGAGAAGTTCCTTTATTAGCTTTTACAGCTGATTGTGTACCTGTGGTTTTTTTTGACAATGTTAAAAATATTATTGGAATTGCCCATGCAGGATGGAAAGGAACCTACGATAATATAGTTGGAGAAACAATACGTACTATGAAAAAAGAGTATGATGTAAATCCTAAAGATATTGAAGTTTATATTGGACCATCTATTGGAGTTTGTTGTTATAATGTTTCTGAAGATTTAGTTTTGAAATTCAAAAATAAGATGGATGATATTCTGGGAACAAACTGCGATGAAGAATTTTTTTGTAAAAAAAGTAGCGATGAGTATTTTCTTGATTTATGGAAAATTAACGAACTTTTTCTTATAAAATCAGGTGTTGAAAATAAAAACATCAAAAAATTAGAACTATGCACATCTTGCAACAATGATAAGTTCTTCTCATACAGAAAAGATAATAAAACTGAAAAGAGAATAGGAACTATTGTTCAGATCTTTTAAGAACAAGGAGGGTTTGCGATGATAAAGATTTTGCTAATTGATGATGAAGAACATATATTAGAGCTTTTAAAATTTAATTTAGAGTTAGGCGGATATGAAGTTATTACCTCTAGAGATGGTTTTGATGGTTTTATAGCTGCGAAAGAAGAAAATCCAGATCTTATCTTGTTGGATTGGATGCTGCCTAATATTAGCGGCATTGATATATTAAAAAAAATACGTGAAGATAAAAAATTAAGCAGAGTTCCAGTCATTATGTTGACAGCTAAAAATATGGAAGAAGACAAAATTGAAGGGCTAAATGTTGGAGCAGATGACTATATAACAAAACCATTTAGCGTAAAAGAATTAATGGCAAGAATTAAAACAGTTCTTAGGAGATCTGAAACGAGTAGCAAAAAAGAAACTGTGTTGACAGTGGGTAAAATCATGCTTGATTTAGAGAAGCATGAAGTCACACTAAATGGAAGAAAAATTGACCTTACACTAAAAGAGTTTGAATTATTAAAACTACTTATGAAAAACAGAGGAAGAGTTCTTACAAGAGATTTTTTACTGGATAAAGTATGGGGGTATGAATACTATGGAGAAACTAGAACTGTAGATGTACACATAAGATATATCAGAAAAAAATTAGAAGAATATTCCGATGATGAAAAGTATATTGAAACTATAAGAGGTGTTGGCTATAAAATGAAATAACAGTTTTTCCTAGGATAGTGAACGCGTGTTTATTATCCTTATTTTTTTTGGAGGAAAGCATGGATAAAATAACATATATTATAACAGTATTGATGATCCTATCTTGGATAATTTCGATGATGTTGTATAGACATTCAAAAAGTTTAAAACTTTTTTTACAAGAATTAATGGATATGTCTAGCAAAGTGAAAAATATGGATTTGAATGCGAGGATGAAACATTTTCGTCACTCTGAGTTAAATGTTTTTTCGGAAAATTTTAATAATATGGTTGATATGTTAGATACTTCGTTCGATCAAATAGAAAGCAAAAATGTTCAACTAAACTCTATTATAACTTCACTTACCAATGGGATATTAGTTATAGATATTTTCAACAGAGCATTTTTAATCAATAATCCTGCTAAAGAATATATTAATTGTCCAGATGATATAGAAGCAGAAGGACAGTTGATAACAGATATTGTAAAAGAACCAAAAATTTTAAAGTTTATTGAAAACAATATGGATATTAATAGCAGTGTTAGTAAAGAAATAGTATCAACTAAAGGACAAATATTTAAATTGAGGATAGATCCTGTTCGTGAAGAAGGGCAAAAAGAAGTTCAAATTTCTTCAATTGTAAATATAGAGGATATAACAGATAGAAAAAAACTTGAAAATATGAGAACTGAATTTGCAGCCAATGTAAGTCACGAGTTAAAAACTCCTCTTACATCAATACAGGGATTTATAGAAACATTAAAAGTAAATGACAAAAATATAGATCCTGAAAAAAGAAAAAGATTTTTAGATATAATAGAAAATGAGGCAAATAGATTAAGAATACTGATCAATGATATTTTATTGTTATCATCAATAGAGGGAGAAGTAGAACTGATTAGGGATTGGTTTGACATAAGAGAAGTAAATAATCTTGTGTTTAAGCTACTTCAAAGGAAGGCAAAAAAAGTAAATATATCTTTAGAGGTTGATTATGGAAATCTTGAAAACTATATGTTTTTTACTCACCAACAATATTTTAAGGAACTATTGATTAATCTTATAACAAATGGAATAAAGTACAACAGAAGAGGCGGATATGTAAAAGTAATTTATAATGACGACAGTGAAAATTACTATGTGACAGTCGAAGATAATGGAATAGGAATAAGTGAAAATGAAATTGAAAGAATCTTTGAGAGATTTTACAGAGTCAGCAAGTCAAGGAATAAGGATATAGAAGGCACAGGTTTAGGTTTAGCAATAATAAAACATATTGTAATATCTTTAAATGGAAGGATAGATGTTGAATCAACTTTGGGGAAAGGTTCATCTTTTAAAATTATATTACCAAAAAAGGGTGACTTATCTGTATCTTTGCCAAAAAATACTGTATAATAGATTAGATGGTTAGAAAAATGAAACAAACGATATAATTAAGAATAGGATGTGTATATATGAACAATGATAATAGACCGATAGTAGCAGTCGTAGGAAGACCTAATGTAGGTAAATCGACTATTTTCAATAAACTTACAGGTAAAAAAATATCTATTGTCGAAGATACTCCAGGTGTCACTAGAGATAGAATATTTGGAGAAGTCGAATGGCTTAATAATTATTTTACAATAATAGATACAGGAGGAATAGAACCAGCATCAGATGATGTTATTGTCTCACAGATGAGAGATCAAGCGCTGCTTGCAATAGATATGGCTCATGTTATTTTATTTGTTGTAGATGGAAAAGGTGGATTGACTGCAGCGGATAAAGAAGTTGCAGATATTCTAAGAAAAACGAAAAAACCAGTAATATTGGTTGTAAATAAAATAGATTCAAAAAGTCAATACGATTTATTATATGATTTTTATGAATTGGGGCTTGGAACTCCATTTCCTATATCTGGAGCTAATAGCATGGGGCTAGGCGATTTACTGGATGAAGTTTTAGTAAATATCCCAGAAGGATTAAATACTGAATATGATGAAGATATAATTAGAGTAGCTATTACTGGTAAACCAAATGCAGGTAAAAGTTCTATTTTGAATAATATTCTAGGCGAAAACAGAGTTATTGTATCTCCTATTGCAGGTACTACTAGAGATGCGATTGACACGTATTTTGAAAATAACGACAATAAATTTTTATTAATAGATACTGCCGGAATAAGAAGACGTAGTAAAATTTATGAAAGAGTTGAAAAATTCTCTGTACTTAGAGCTATGACTGCTGTAGATAGAGCGAATGTTGTATTGATAGTTATTGATGCAACAGAAGGTGTAACAGAGCAAGATACAAAGATAGCAGGTATTGCACATGATGAAGGAAAGGGATGTATATTTATAGTCAATAAATGGGACTTGATTGAAAAAGATAATAAAACAATGAGTAATTTTAGATTTTCAATACGCGAAAAATTCCCTTTTATGAGTTATGCTCCTATTTTATTTGTATCAGCCGTAACAAATCAAAGAATCAATAAGATATTGGAAACAGTTGTAGAAGTATCAAATGAACAGAATAAACAAATAAGTACGTCAGTTTTAAATGATGTTATCG
This sequence comes from Peptostreptococcus faecalis, assembly GCF_900240845.1. Taxonomy (GTDB): domain Bacteria; phylum Bacillota; class Clostridia; order Peptostreptococcales; family Peptostreptococcaceae; genus Peptostreptococcus; species Peptostreptococcus faecalis. The sequence continues at coordinate 980,395 of NZ_OERU01000001.1, read as the reverse complement.
GTGAAGCGGTGATGATGAATCAACCTCCATCAGATAAAGGTAAAAGGTTGAAGATATATTATGGAACTCAGACGGGGGTAAAGCCGCCTAAATTCACGTTATTTATAAACGATAAGCAATTAACTCACTTCTCTTATACAAGATATTTGGAAAATAAAATAAGAGAAAATTTTGGATTTGAAGGTACTTCTATTAGAGTAGAGTACAGACAAAAGAAAAAATAATAAGGAGGATTGTAAAATGCTTATATATATATGTATAGGAATATTATCTTATTTGATAGGGAATATTTCCAGTTCATTTATAATTAGCAAAATATTTTATGGAGCCGATATAAGAACTAAAGGGTCTAAAAATGCCGGAACAACTAATGTATTAAGAACCTATGGAGTGAAAGCTGGTGCGCTTACTTTGCTTGGAGATTATTTTAAAGGTACCATCGCAGTTTTATTGTCTATTTTTATTGCAAACCAATTTAAAGTAGACTTAGATATAGCAAAATTCATATCAATAGTTTCTGTTGTATGTGGTCACAATTGGCCGGTATTTTTAAACTTCAAAGGTGGGAAAGGTGTTGCAACAACGTATGGAGCTATGTTGGCAATAGCGCCTCTTCCTACTCTAGCTAGTATGTTGTTTTTTATAGTTTTAGTTTTAGTCACTAGATATGTATCGGTAGCATCGATTTGCGGAGTGTGCTTTTTTGTAGTACTGATGTTAATGGAAAAAGATTTTGTTGGAGCTTGGATATGTGTATTGTTATCAATCTCTGTTATTTATAAACATAAAGATAATATTAAGAGATTGTTAAAGGGCGAGGAAAGAAGATTAGAATTAAAAAAAAATAATAGAAATTAGGAGGATACGATATGAGTAAAGTATGTGTTTTAGGAGCTGGTAGCTGGGGAAGTGCCTTGGCGATGGTTCTTGATGATAATGGACATGATGTAATGATGTGGTCAAGAAGAAATGAACAGTGCGAAGAAATAAATTTAAATCATACTAATAACAAATATCTACCTAATATCGATTTAAATAAATCTATTTATGCCACTAATAATATAGAAGAGGCCGTTAGAGAATCTGAAATTATAGTCTTAGCTATTCCTTCACAACAAGTAAGGAATATAAGTATTGAATTATCTAAAATAGTAAAAAAAGAACAGATTTTGGTAAATGTAGCAAAAGGAATAGAAAATGGCAGCGGAAAAAGACTTTCCGTTGTTTGTAAGGAAGAATTGCCAGAAAATAAATACTGTATGCTATCGGGACCTTCTCACGCTGAAGAAGTATCAAAAAATGTACCGACAGCAGTTGTAGCATCTTCTGAGGATATAAATATATCACAAACAGTTCAAGATTTTTTTATGAATCCATCGTTTAGAGTATATACAAATACTGATTTGATAGGAGTTGAACTAGGTGGTGCAACAAAAAATATAATTGCTTTCGGAGCAGGTGTTTTAGACGGACTTGGGTATGGAGATAACTCTAAAGCCGCATTGATGACTAGAGGCTTGACTGAAATTAGTAGATTTGGAGTTGCAATGGGTGCGGAATTATCGACTTTTTCTGGGCTTTCTGGAATAGGAGATCTAATAGTTACTTGCACAAGTGTGCACTCAAGAAACAGAAAAGCAGGTCTTTTAATTGGGCAAGGTTATAGCTTAGAAAATATGCAAAAAGAAGTAAATATGGTAGTAGAAGGAATAACTGCAACAAAAGCAGTCCATAAGATGGCTCAAAATTTGGATATAGAAATGCCAATAACAGAGTACATTTATAAGGTAATTGAAGAAGGTTTAGAACCTGAAAAAGCAGTCGTTGAACTAATGACGAGATCAAAAAAGCATGAAATGGAGCCTATTTTTAAATTATAGTAAATAATTTCAAAATATTACATACAAAATTAAAACTTTTTGGTATAATGATACGTATATATTGTATTTATTCACAATGGATTATTGTGGTTTCATTTAATTTTATTTTAAATTATAATGATAACTTTATATTAATAAGGAGGAATAATGAGTAGTATTTCTGATAATATAAAAAATGTAAGAAAAGAAATAGATGAAATAGCTATTAAAGCTGGGAGAAACCCTGATGACATTACACTCCTTGGAGTCACAAAAACTGTGGATATAGATGTGATTGAAGAAGCTATAGAGCAAGGAATTACTGAAGTTGGAGAAAATAAACCACAAGAGCTAAAACGAAAATATGAAGCAATTGGTGATAAGGTTAAGTGGCATCAAATAGGAACTCTTCAAACTAATAAAGTAAAATATATAATAGATAAAGCATATCTAATACATTCTTTGGATAGAGAATCTTTAGCGGAAGAAATAAACAATAGAGCAGAAAAATTAGATATTTCTGTTAATTGTTTAGTTCAAGTGAACGTGTCAAAAGAAGAATCAAAACATGGGCTAGATTTGAATGAAGTAGAGAACTTTATGAGGACTTGTTCTGAAAAATATGGTAATATAAAGATACTTGGACTTATGACAATGGCACCATTAAATGCAAAAAAAGATGAAATAAGAGATGTATTTAGGAAACTAAAAAAAGTTTCAACAGATATTTCAAATTTAAACATCAAAAATATTGAGATGAGAGAACTATCTATGGGAATGAGTGGCGATTTTGATATAGCCATTGAAGAGGGTGCGACAATAGTCAGAATAGGTACATCTATTTTTGGAAATAGAAATTATGAAAATAAAAAATAATAGACAATGCTAGGAGGTATATTATGGCGAGTATTAAAGATAAGGTAGGGAAATTAAAGAATTGGATGATAATAGATGACGACGATTCTGATGAAGAATACGATACTTATGAAGAGTATGATGATAACTATGAGGATTATGAAGGTGACTTTGTAGATTATGAAGATAAAGAGGCAGAAACTCAATATTCATCTTTTTCATCTGGAAGAGTACCTGAATATCAAAGTCATAATCAAATGAAAGTAGTAATTGTAGAACCAAAAGTATATGACGATGCTGCTACAATAGCAGATCATTTAAGACTTAGAAAAACAGTAATTGTAAATTTAGAAAATATGACACAGCAAAATACTAAAAAATCTGTATTCGATTTTATGAATGGTGCAGTTTATGTGTTAGATGGAAGTATACAAAGAGTTTCAAAATCTATTTTTATTTTAGCACCTAAAAATGTAGACGTAGATGCTAGTATAAAAAAAGAATTAGAAAGCAAGGCTATTTTCCCTTGGCAAAACAGGTAGGGAGATAAAGTATGTATATTTTAAAAATTGCATTAGTATATTTGATAACCATAATAATGTGGGCTATTATAGCTAAATCACTTATGTCTTGGTTTCCTGGAGCTCAGGATAGTAGGGTATACGCTTTTTTAGAGGACTTTACACTGCCAGTAGAAAGGCCTATTAGAAATATTTTTGGTAGGTACATGACGGGACCATTGGATTTTACTCCAATGATATCATTTATTGCTTTGATTATAATAAGAAATTTAATTGAGAGATTTTTGTAATTTATTATGGATAAGATTAAGTTAACGAACCATATAACTGATGAAGATTTGAGACTAAAAATGTACAGAGTAGTAGATATATGCAACTCTGTTTTAAAAAATCATGAAGTTAAAAAAACTGAATTTTTGAATCCATATGAAATTAAAAATGCAGTTGCTATTGTGAATACACAATCAGAATTAAGCTATATAATTGATGGAGGATATGTAGATGCTGAAAGAGCAGTTCTAATAATTTATCCATATTACCTGCAAGAGGAAGAAATAGTTGGTGAAGACTTACTTAGATTTATACAAATTAATGGTAATTTCAAATTTTCTTCTGTGTCACATCGTGACTATTTAGGTTCTATACTTGGTTTGGGTATTAAAAGAGAAAAAATAGGCGATATAATAGTTCATGAAAACTATTGTCAATTTATTCTAGATTCTGAGGTATCTGATTATGTTCTTTATAATTGTGAAAGAGTTGGAAGAAATAAAGTGACGGTTGAATATATTCATAGAAATGAAATTGTAAATATTGAACAAGAATTTGTAGAGAAAAAGGTGACAGTTTCATCTTTAAGAATAGATGCAATTATTAGCAGTGTTTTTAATTTATCAAGGCAAGAATCTTTAAAACTTTGTGAAGGAGAACGTGTTTATATGGATTATGAAAAGATAGCTCAACCATCTAAGCTAGTTCAAGAAAAGGCTTTAATATCAGTTAGAACTAAAGGGAAATTTATATTGAGCGAAATCGGCAATACTACCAAAAAAGGAAAAATTATGGTAATAATAAATAAATATGTATAGGAAGTGATAAAATGATTACACCAGAAATCTTAGAAACAAAAGAGTTTAAAAAAGGATTTAGAGGATACAGTGAAGAAGAAGTCGATGTATTCCTTGACGAAGTGAAGGTATCATATGAGGCACTTTTTAAAGAAAATGAAGCTTTAAAAGAAAAACTTGAAATGTATAAAGATCAAGTTGGAAAGTACTCTAGCATTGAAGAAACCTTAAAAGAAACTTTGATAACTGCACAGAGTGCGGCAGAAGATACTACTAATACTGCAAATAAAAAGGCTAGAATAATAGTTCAAGAATCAGAACTTCAAGCAAAACAAATTATTGATAAAGCAAACAATAAAGTTGTTGATATCAGAAATGAATACGAGTCTCTTTTAAAAGAATTTAAAGTTTTTAGAATAAAATTCAAATCTTTATTGGAAGATGAAATAAAAAATGTAGATGATATTTTTAGTGATATAGAAAGTGACAAGGAAGATTTTAATCAAGTCAACTCTCCTGTAGCTTTTGAAGGAACTGGAACTATGAGAATGGCAGCATTAGAAGATGTACAAGAAGAAGAGGAAAAAACTCTGAATATACAGGCTCTAGAAGATACTGAAATAGAGTCCGATGAAACGATTGATAGTGGATCTCCTGAAGATATATTTAAAATCAAATAGATATTATTATCATAATTTATTTTATTTAAAATAAAAAAGATTACTATTGACTTATCGTGACTTTTCTCATAGAATGTATTTATACAAAAAAAATAATACTAGCTACGATGAAGACAGTAGTGTAAAATAGAACTTTTAGCGAGTCGGGTTTGGTGAGAGCCGATAAGGGAAATTTACATGAAAATCACTTCTGAGCTGAATGCTGAAAGTACTTTAGTGCGATTAAGTTGACCGAGTGGTTTCGATATAAACTGATGAGAGCTTAGATATTTTTATCTAAGAAATAGGGTGGTAACGCGATTTATGCTCGTCCCTTGCATTAGCAAGAGACGGGTTTTTTTTATATAAAAAAAGTTTTTGCAAAAGTTTGACAAATTTCAAGCTTAATATTTTAGTAAAAGAAAGGGAGAATCAGTATGGAAAACAAAGTAGTCTTTCAAAAATTAGTAGATTCGGGAATAGCAGAAGCCGAAGAAAAAACGCTTAAAAGATGGAAAGAAGACAATATTCTCGAAAAAGTTTTAGAAAAAGGAAAAAATGACCCTACGTATATATTTTACGAAGGACCTCCAACAGCTAATGGTAATCCAGGAATACACCATGTTATTTCTCGAACACTAAAGGATTGGGTTTGTAGATATAAAACAATGAGTGGATACAGAGTACCTAGAAAAGCTGGCTGGGATACACACGGATTACCAGTTGAGCTACAAGTTGAAAAAGAGCTTGGCTTGAAGGACAAAAAGGAAATAGAAGAATATGGAATAGAAGAATTTTGCAACAAATGTAGAGAGTCTGTATTCAAATATGAACAGCAGTGGAGACAAATGACAGAAAGAATGGCATATTCTGTTGATTTAGACAATCCATATATAACTTTAGACAATAATTATATAGAATCTGTATGGTGGATTCTTGATAAATTTAATAAAGAAGGGTTAATGTATGAAGGCCACAAAATAATGCCTTATTGCCCTAGATGTGGAACTGGATTAGCATCACATGAAGTTGCACAAGGATACAAGGAAGTTAAGAGCAATACTTTAATTGCAAAATTCAAGAAGAAAGGTACTGAAAATGAATATTTTCTTGCTTGGACTACTACACCTTGGACATTGCCTTCAAATGTGTCTCTTACAGTAAATCCAAATGTAGAATACATAAAAGCTAAAAAAGGTGATGAAATATATTACTTAGCCAAGTCTCTTGGAGACGCTCACTTAGGTGAAGGAGAGTATGAAGTATTAGAAGAAATGAAAGGTAAGGACTTAGAGTACATAGAATACGAACAATTAATGCCTTTTGTTAGTGTAGATGGCAAGGCATTTTTCATAACATGTGCAGACTATGTAACTGTTACTGATGGTACAGGAATAGTTCATTCAGCACCTGCATTTGGTGAAGATGACTATGAAACAGGTAGAAGATATTCTCTTCCTTTTGTTCAGCCGGTAGATGAAGAAGGTAAATTCACTGCGACTCCTTGGGCAAATAGATTTGTTATGGAAGAAGGATTAGATGTAGATATTATAAAATATCTTGCAGGTGAAAATAAATTATTCTCTAAAAAGAAAGTAGAGCATAACTATCCACATTGCTGGAGATGTTCAACACCATTGATATACTATGCTAACCCAGGTTGGTATTTAGAAATGACTAAATTAAAAGATAAGCTAATAGAAAATAACAACGGTGTAAATTGGTATCCAGAATTTGTAGGTGAAGGTAGATTTGGAAATTGGCTTGAGGAATTAAAAGACTGGGCTTTATCTAGAACGAGATATTGGGGAACTCCACTTCCAGTATGGGAATGCGACTGTGGCAATAAATTAAGTGTAGGATCAAGACAAGAATTAGCTGATTTAGCGATTGAAGAAGTAGACCCTAAGACAATAGAACTACACAGACCATATATAGATGAAGTACATCTTAAGTGTCCTGAGTGTTCTGGAAAAATGACAAGAGTTACAGAAGTTATAGATACATGGTTTGATTCAGGTTCTATGCCTTTTGCTCAATGGCATTATCCATTTGAAAACAAAGAAAACTTTGATAATTTATTCCCAGCAAATTATATCTGCGAAGGAATAGATCAAACAAGAGGTTGGTTCTATTCTCTTATAGCGGTTTCAACTTTTGTTACTGGGAAAGCACCTTACAAAAATGTATTGGTTACAGATTTAGTTTTAGATAAAAACGGTAAGAAGATGTCTAAATCGAAAGGAAATACGATAAATCCATTTGAAATGTTTGATAAATATGGAGCAGATGCTCTAAGATGGTATTTGTTATATGTATCTCCACCATGGACACCAATGAGATTTGATGAAGATGGAATAAAAGAAATATTATCTAAGTTTATAGGAACTCTAAAAAACACATATAATTTCTTTACTTTATATGCAAATACTGATGAATTAGATCCAAGAACATTCTTTGTAGAATACGAAAATAGATCTAAGTTAGATAAATGGATTCTTTCTAAGTTTAATAATCTTAAAGCTGAAGTAGAGGAAAATTTAGAAATATTTGAAGTAAATAAAGTTATAAGAAGATTGACAGAGTTCTTAAATGATGATCTTTCAAACTGGTATATAAGAAGATGCAGAAGAAGATTCTGGGGAACTGAATTAACAGAAGATAAAAAGTCTGTATATAATACTACGTATGAAATACTTACAGATTACTGTAAAATGATAGCACCTTTTGCTCCATATCTTTCTGAAGAACTATATAGAAACTTAACAGGAGAATATTCAGTTCATTGTGCATCATACCCAAGAGTCAATGAAAAATTAATAGATACTGACTTAGAAGAAGAAATGGATTTAGCTAGAAACTTAGTAACACTTGGTAGAGCAGCTAGAGAAAACTCTAAAATAAAAGTAAGACAACCTATTGCTGAAGTATTAGTAGATGGTAAATATGAGAACAAGATTTATGATTTGGTTGACTTGATAAAAGAAGAATTAAATGTAAAGCACGTTCAATTTGTAAAAGATTTAAGTGAATTTATGAATTTCTCTATAAAGCCAAATTTCAAAGTTTTAGGGCCAGTACTTGGTAAGAATATAAATGAATTTGCAAAAGTGTTAGCAGGTATGGACGCTAGAGATGTAGTATCTAGGTTAGAAGATGGAGAAAGCATAGAAGTAACAGTATCAGGGGAAAAATTTGAGTTTAACAAAGAGCAAGTTCTTGTAAATATTGAATCAAAACCAGGATTTAAGGTTTCTATGGAAAATAATCTATTTGTAATATTAGATACATCTCTAACTGAAGAATTGATAGACGAAGGAAATGCAAGAGAGTTTATATCAAAGATACAGCAATTTAGAAAAAATGAAGGATTAGAAGTAACAGATAACATAAAAATATATTACAACGGCGATGATGAAATTGAAAAATCACTAAATGCATTTAGTGAATATATTAAATCAGAAACACTAGCTGTTAGTATAGAAAAAACATCTGATACGGAGTTAGAAATATTAAATATAAATGATCATGATACTGGTGTGAAAATTAAAAAAGCTTAGTAGAGTGATTTATTAAAAAAAATATAAATTTAATTTAAAAAGGTACATCTTAGAAGTTAAGACACTATGTTTAGCTAAGAAGATGTACCTTTTTCTATATATATTGTTTGTTTTAATCAAGATATATGTATGATATAATATAAGTTAGGTTATTGTGCGATTTGGTGGTGAATAAATGAAAATTAGAGCACTAGAAATATCTGAACTAAATGAATATATAAAGAGAATCCTTAATGACGATCCAATTCTAAATAATATAAAAGTAAGGGGAGAAATTTCCAATTTCAAAAAGCATTCATCAGGAAATATTTATCTTTCACTTAAAGATGAAAAATCTAAGATTAACTGTATGATATACAAATCACATGTGGATGCAAAATTAGAATTAGAAGATGGAAATACTGTTATTGCTACAGGATATATATCCTCTTATTCAAGAGATGGGATATATCAATTATATATTAAGAATATTGAAAAAGAAGGACTTGGGAATTTATATAAAGAATTTCTTAAAATGAAAAATAAGTTAGCTAGCGAAGGTATTTTTGATGACAGACATAAAAAAAGCATAGTCAAATTTCCTAAAAAAATTGGAGTAATAACTTCAGAGACTGGTTCGGTTATAAAAGATATAATAAATGTTGTTGGAAGAAGATATCCTAAAGTTGAAATAGTATTATATCCTGCTTCTGTTCAGGGAGAAAATTCTACAAAAACTTTAATATCTGGACTAAAATATTTCAATTCAAAGGAAAGTGTAGATACAATAATAATAGGTAGAGGAGGAGGTTCTTTAGAAGAGCTTTGGTCATTTAATGATGAAGAACTAGCAAGAACTATATTTAACTCTAACATACCTGTAATATCAGCTGTTGGACATGAAACAGATTTTACAATATGTGACTTTGTTTCAGACATGAGAGCTCCAACTCCTTCTGCAGCAGCTGAAATAGCAACGCCTAACATTGATGATTTGAAAAATATTCAGAAAGAAATCATTAAAAGAATGAGCAATTCTGTTTCAAAAATATTTGAGATTGAAAAATTTAAGCAGCAGTCATTTATAAAAAGAACAAAAAATTTAGCTGAAAACTCATTGAACTTAGAGAAATATAAGCTAAAGTCTAGTTTTCAAAGATATACTGTATACGTTGAAAAAGATATGCTTAATGACAAATATATAGAAATGGATAGATATTTAGAGAGAATTATGATTTTGATTGATATGCAAATGAAAGATAAAAAAGATCAGTTAAAATCATTTGGCATAAGTATGAATAACCTAAATCCATTCTCTGTTTTGGAGAGAGGGTATTCCGTTGCAGAAAATAATGGAAAAATTATTTCAAAAAAAGAAGATGTTAATATTAATGATGATATAGACCTAAGGGTAATAGATGGAATAATTAAATGTAGGGTCATTGAAAAAAATTGATCATACAAAAAATAAGAGGAGCAATGTAATGAGTGAAAAAAATATAGAACTGTCTTATGAAGAAGCTTTTAATAAAATGGAGAGTATTTTAAAAAAGCTTGAGGAAGGCAATACAAAATTAGATGAGTCATTATCACTTTATGAAGAAGGAATTTCATTATATAGATATTGCAGCAAAATAATAGAAGAATCGGAATTAAAGATAACAAAAATAAATGAAGATTTTGAAAAAGCTGAGGTGAGCAGTAATGATATTTAAATCAGAAATGAAGGATAGACAAAACTTTATAGAAAGCAAGATAGAAGTTTTTAATCCTAAGGAATATGGTTATCAAAAAACAATTTTTGAAGCAATGAATTATAGTATGAAAGCAGGCGGAAAGAGAATACGTCCGATTATTCTGATGGAATCATATAAAATATGTGGAGGAAAGGAAGATATCTATATTCCATTTTCAGCAGCGATTGAAATGATACACACATATTCTTTAATACATGATGATCTTCCAGCTCTTGACAATGATGATCTAAGAAGAGGTATGTTGACTAATCACAAAAAATTTGGAGAAGCAACGGCTATATTGGCTGGTGATGCTTTGCTTACAAATGCATTTGAAGTGATGCTTACAGAAGGATTAAAATATGATTGCCCGGAAAGAGTACTAGCTGCAAGTTGTGAAATAGCTAAGGCGGCAGGTGTGAATGGAATGATAGCAGGTCAAGTTGTAGATGTAGAGAGTGAAGGCCAAAAAATTGATAAAGATAAGTTAGACTTTATACATAAAAATAAAACTGCAGCAATAATTTATGCATGTGCAAAAGTTGGTGCAATACTTTCTGGATGTGATCAAGAAAAAATAGATGCAATGGGAAGATATGGAGAGAAGATAGGTTTGGCATTTCAAATTGTCGATGACATTCTCGATATTGAAGGTGATGAAAAATTATTAGGAAAGCATGTAGGAAGCGATATTGAAAATGATAAGTCTACATATCCTTCGTTAATAGGACTTGATAAATCAAAAGAAGTAGTATCTGATTTAATTAAGGGAGCAAAGAGTGAACTAGAAATATTTAGTGAAGAAAAAGAATTTTTATGTGAATTGGCTGACTATATAATGAATAGAAGTAGCTAATCTGCAAACACGTATATTATGGGGGAAAAATGGAGTATTTAGGTGATTTTTTTACAAATAGAATTTTATGGGTCAGTATTTTAGCCTGTTTTGTAGCACAGTTTTTAAAAATGTTTACTGGCGAAAGAAAAATAGATATAGGAAGGATTCTCATATCTGGAGGTATGCCTAGCTCACACAGTGCATTTGTGACTTGTATGTCTGTGTTAATTGGTAGAAACAATGGATTTGGTTCGGATTTATTTGCGTTATCGGCAGTAATCTCATGCATTATAATGTATGATGCTTCTGGAGTAAGAAGAGCTGTAGGGAAACAGGCTAAAATCGTTAATCAGCTTGTTGAAGATTGGCAAATGAAAAGACCTATAGAGCATGAAAAACTAAAGGAATTAGTTGGACATACACCAAAACAAGTGCTATTTGGTGCATTGTTAGGTGTAGTTATAGGAATGATTTTATAAAAATAAGTAGGGTGATTTATATGTATAAAATATTGGAGAGTATTAGCTCGCCAGAGGATATAAATAAGTTAGAAACAAGTGAATTGCATACTCTGTCAAAAGATATTAGAAAGTTTTTGGTTAAAAAAGTTTCTAATACTGGAGGCCACTTAGCTTCAAACTTAGGTGTTGTTGAGCTTACTTTAGCTCTTCATAGGGTTTTTAATAGTCCAAAAGACAAAATTATTTGGGATGTAGGACACCAATCTTACGTTCACAAAATGATTACTGGAAGAATACAAAATTTTGATACGCTTAGAAAGTATAAAGGATTATCTGGTTTTCCTAAGGAATCTGAGAGCGAACACGATATGTTTGACACTGGCCATAGCTCAACTTCTATATCTGCTGCACTTGGAATGGCATGTGCAAGAGATATAAAAAATGAAGACTATGAAGTGATATCAGTTATTGGAGATGGTGCAATAACTGGTGGAATGGCGTGTGAAGCGTTGAATAATTTAGGATATTTAGGGAAAAATATGATAATAGTATTTAACGACAATGAAATGTCTATTGATAAAAATACAGGGGCATTTTCTTCCTATATGTCAAAAATTATGACTAATAAAGACGCGATTAAGTTAAGGGAAAATATCGATAAAGTGATGAATATTACATATGTCGGAGAAAAATTATCAAAAAGAGTAAATAGGTTGACAGGAGCTATACTTAGCAGTGTATCTCCAGAAAAAAGCGGATTTATGGAAGAGTTGGGGATTAGGTATATAGGACCTATAGATGGACATAATATTGAAGAGTTGATAGCAGTATTTGAGTCAGCTAAAGAAATAAAAGGACCTAAGTTTATTCATGTAAAGACTGTAAAAGGAAAGGGCTATAAATACGCAGAAAAATATCCGGAACTATACCACGGTGTTGGAAGTTTTGACTATAGAGAAGGTGTACAAAAAGGAAATAATAAGAGCATATCTTCTGTAGTAGGGGAAACACTAACTGAAATGGCAGATAATAATGAAAATATTGTAGCTATAACTGCTGCTATGCCAACAGGTACTGGTTTGAATATATATCAAGACAAACATCCAGAGAGGTATTTTGATGTTGGAATAGCAGAACAACATGCTGTTACTTTTGCGGCTGGATTGGCAAAACAAAATATGAAACCATACTTTGCAGTCTACTCAACATTTTTGCAAAGGGGTTATGACCAACTAATACATGACGTATGTATAACTAAAAAGTCAGTTACATTTCTGATAGATAGAGCAGGTTTAGTTGGTAATGATGGAGAAACACACCACGGAACATTCGATTTGTCATATCTAAATCCAATACCTAATATTGTGGTAATGGCGCCTAAGGATACAAAGGAAATGATTTCTATGATTAAGTTTTCAGAACAAATCAATTTACCTGTAGCTATTAGATATCCTAGAGGAAATGAATATTACCTAAGAAAAGAGATGTTTAGTAGCATTGAAAATATTGATTTTGACGGATCTCCTATTGAAAGATGTGAAGTTGGTACACCACAAATAATAAGCAATGGATTTATTGAAGAAACAAAAAAAATAGTAGTTATAGCAATTGGAAATATGCTAGAACCTGCTATGAAAGCTATAAATTCTATTTTGTCTGAAAGAAGTGATTTATCTTTCAGTATAATAAATGCAAGATACTTAAAGCCGATTGATTCAAAAGTCTATGTTGATATTATTAAAGAATCTAATGGTGTAGTTACTATGGAAGATGGTAGTGCTATAGGTGGATTTGGAAGTAATATTGAACGTATTATTGAGTCAAATGATCTATCTGTGCCAGTAGATGTGATAGGTGTACCAGATAGATTTATTGGTCATGGTAACACAGAAAATCTAATGGATGAAATTGGTATGTCACCAGAAAAACTAAAAGAAAGAATTATAAATTTTTCAAAAAAATAAAAAACTGTAAATACTATAAGACGATACTAAGAGGAAAATTATGAAAAAAAGAATTGATGTTTTACTTGTTGAGAAAGGTTTTTTTTCAAGTAGGGAACAAGCTAGAAGAAATCTTATGGCAGGAAATGTATTAGTTGACAATCAAAAAGTTGACAAGGCTGGAACAACTGTTAATGTAGATTCGGAAATAAGAGTTAAAGAAAAATTGATACCATATGTAAGTAGAGGTGGTCTGAAATTAGAAAAGGCACTACAAAACTTTGATCTTAGTGTTGAAGGAAGAGTGTGTATGGATATAGGAGCTTCTACTGGTGGTTTTACTGATTGTATGCTACAAAATGGTGCAAAAAAAGTATATGCAGTGGATGTAGGATATGGGCAATTGGCGTGGAAATTAAGAGAAGATGATAGAGTAGTCTGTATGGAGCGACAAAATATAAGACATTTAGATAAAAATATGTTGGAGGAATTGCCAGAATTTTTATCTATTGATGTTTCTTTTATATCATTGAAACTCGTGCTTCCAAAAGTATGGGAAATTTCAGAAGAAAAATCTAGGGTAGTAGCTCTTATAAAACCACAGTTCGAGGCAGGTAAAGAAAAAGTAGGGAAAAAAGGTGTAGTGAGGGATCCTCAAACACATACTGAAGTAATAGAAAAAGTGACAAAAATTGCAGTTGAATGCGGATTTAAAGTTCTTGATTTAGATTTTTCACCTGTAAGAGGTCCTGAAGGTAATATTGAATATTTAATTTATCTTGAAAAAACATTAAAGAAAGATAATGAAATTAGTATAGATGATGTAGAGTTTGAAAAAACTTTAGGTCATGATGAAATTGAATTACTAGAAAAAGGACAAGATTATGATGTATATCAAGATATAGTTGTAAAACTTGTAGAAAAATCCCATTCTTTGAGTAAATAGCGGAGGCTGTTATGATTTATGAGCTTTGTATAAGAAATTGTGCCTTAATAGAAGAAGCAAAGATTAACTTTGGAGAAAAATTAAATATTTTCACAGGGGAAACAGGTGCTGGGAAATCAATTATAATTGAGGCATTGAATCTGTGTTTAGGCGGAAAATATGATAGGACATTCCTTCGAAAAGGAAGTGAAGTAGGCGAAGTTGAACTAATACTATTTAGTGACAGCAAAAACTTTCTATCAATGCTAAAAGAATATGATTTAGAAATAGAAAACCATGAATCTGTAACGGTATCAAGAAAATTATTCAGTGATGGTAAGAGTATTACTAAAATAAATGGAAAAAGCGTAAGAGTTAGTGACTTAAAAAGAATAATGGCTTCTATAATAGATACACATGGTCAACATCAAAATCAAGCATTGTATGATAAAGAATCTCATATAGAATTTTTAGATTTATATGGTAAATCAGATATTGATAAAGACTTAATGAACTATCGAAAAAGTTTTCAAGAATATAAGGAAATAAAAAATAATATTTTAAAATTGAATGACAATAAATCAGATATAGAAATTCAAAGAGAAATTGATTTGTTGAAATTTCAAATTGAAGAAATATCACTTGCAAACATAAGTGAAAAAGAATATGATGACTTAAAATCAAAAAAAGAAATCTTTGAAAACGGAGAAAAAATATTTAACAGTTTAAATGAAATTTATTACCTAATTCACAAAGGAGAACAAAATGCTGAAGATTTGATAGGAAAATCTACATCACTTTTATCGGCGATTTCAAGTTATGATAGAACTTTGAAAGATATGGAAGATACTTCAGAAAAAATAATGTATGATTTGCAAGATCTTTCTACTAGAATTAGGACTTACATAGAAAGTATAGATTTTGATCCAAATACTTTGATCGAAATACAAGAAAGATTAGATGTTATTAATAATTTAAGAAGAAAGTATGGAGACTCTGTAGAGGATATTTTAAAATATTATGAATCAATAAGCTTAAGGCTTGAAGAAATAGAAAATAGAGAAGAATTAAACAAAAAACTAGAATTAATGCTTGAAAATACAAAAAAAGAACTCAGTGAAAAAGCATCTAAACTATCAGATGCAAGAAAAAAAGTAGCCTTAGATTTTGAATTAGAGTTAATGAAAGAACTAAAGAGCTTGAATATGAAAAATGTTGAATTTAAGGTTAATTTTAATTTATCAGAGTATAATGATATTGGACACGATGATGTAGAATTTTTTATATCATTCAACCTCGGTGAAGAACTAAAACCAATAAACAAGGTTGCCTCAGGAGGTGAAATGTCCAGGTTTATGCTTGCTTTTAAATCCATTATATCAAACATAGATAAGATAGAAACTATGATTTTTGATGAAATAGATACAGGTATAAGTGGAAGAGCAGCTCAAATAGTTGGAGAAAAACTATCTGATATATCTTCGGTAAAACAGGTGCTGTGTATAACTCATTTGCCACAAATAGCAGCATTTGCTGATACGCATTTTTATATTGAAAAAAACACAGACGGAAATAGAACATATACTGTAGTGGAAAAATTAGATAATGATTTGAGAAAAAAAGAAATATCGAGATTAATTTCTGGGAAGAGAATAACAGCAAAAACAATAGAGCATGCAGAAGAGATGCTAGAACTAACAAAAAATATAAAAAGATAGTTTAGTATTGTGATCTAGGGGGAGGTATTTTGTGCGAGTAGAGGCGAAATTAAAAAAAGATAGAAAAACAAAAAAACTCGCAAAGAGAATAGGAAGCGGAGAGATTGCTCTCATAAATCACGTTGATATAGACGAAGTTGCTGCAAAGTCACTTATTGAAGCTAAAATAAGCTTAGTGATTAATGCTGCTGAATCTATAAGCGGGAGGTATCCGAATGTTGGGCCTACGATTTTGTCTAGAAATAAAATAATTATTATAGATAATGTCGGAATGGACGTGTTCGATTCTTTGAACGAGGATGACATAGTTGTTGTAGAAGATGGAAAAATATACAGAAATGAAGTAGAAATAGGCAGTGGAGAAGTTTTAGATGAAGAAGCTGTATCTATAAAAACAAAATTAGCTTATGAAAACATAGAAGCAGAATTGGACAGATTTATAGACAATACGATAGAGTATGCTAAAAAAGAAAAAGGCCTAATATTAGGTGAAACTAAAATACCTGATATGAAGACCAATTATGCGGGCAAACAAGTATTAGTAGTTGTAAGAGGGCATAATTACAAAGCTGACTTAGAGGCAATGCTTCTATATATTGAAGAAATGAAGCCAATTTTAGTTGGTGTAGATGGTGGAGCAGATGCTTTATTAGAATTTGGATATAAACCAGATGTTATTGTGGGGGATATGGATAGTGTTTCTGATGAAGCCCTGCGTTCTGCTAAAGAAATTGTCGTGCATGCATATGTCGATGGAAGAGCACCGGGATTAAAAAGAGTCACTGATTTAGGACTAGAAGCAATTACATTCCCATCATTAGGTACTAGTGAAGATATTGCGATGTTAGCTGCGTATGAACGAGGTGCTAAGCTAATTGTAGCTTTAGGTACGCATTCGAATATGATAGACTTTTTAGAAAAAGGCAGAAAGGGAATGTCATCTACATTTCTTGTTAGACTTAAAATTGGCTCAAAGCTTGTTGATGCTAGAGGTGTAAGTATGCTTTATAATAGTAGATTAAAGTTAAAGTATATAATATCACTGATATTAACAGCCTTGTTCCCTATAATAATTATTGTGGCGCTTTCTCCTAAAGGTCAAACATTTTTGCAGCTGATACAAATAAAATTAAAGCTTTTATTACAGATGTAGGTGTTGGATTTAATCACAGATAAAAAGTTTTTATAAATAATAAGATAAAGGGAAGGTATAAAAAAATGCGCATTAATTTTAAATATTTTATAGTGTCAATTGGGTCCATATTTTTAGCTTTGGGAGTTGGGATATTAATAGGATCTAACATATTCACAAATGAAACAACTGAAAAACAAAATGCTGCTATAGTAAAAGATATTGATAATAAGTTTAAGATTTTAAAAGAAAAAGATGAAAAAATAGTAGCAGAAAATGAACGACTGCAAGAAGATTTAAACTCAACGATAAAATATATTGAATCTAATAAAGAATTGCTTACAGCAGGGAAGTTAAGTGGCAAAACAGTAGGTATTTTATCTTTTAATGAAAAAGAATCAACAGAAGACATTGAATCAATAGTTTCTAATTCAGGTGGAAAAATAGGATTCAATATAGTTGTTAACGAAACTGTTCTTGATAACGACAGTGTTAAAAAAGTAAATGATAAATTACACTTGAAATTAACTAAGAAAAAAGAGTTACTAGATTTAATAACAGATTCGATAAAAAATTCTAATTCAGATGGATATTTGACAACTTTTCAAGATTTAGGTTTGATAAAAATAAATGCTTTTTCAAATAGCTATGAATCAGTTGAAAATGTGATTATTTTTAATAATTCAAATACTAAACTTAGCAAAAAGGTTGATGAATTAGAAATTCCAATTTCTGAATCACTAAAAGAAAATAAAAATATGATAGCAGTACAGACAACTGCATCAGAAGCAGAAAATATCAAAAAATTCTCTAAAATAGCTTCAACACTAAATAATATAGATGAACCTATAGGTCAAGTTTCACTAGTTATGTTGGTTTCAAACAGTGACTTAAAAGGAGATTTTGGAAAAATAGAGGAAGGTGTTAATATTATACCTTTGATTAAATAACGGAGGAATATATGTTTACGAGTGTAATAATACCCGCATTTAATGAATGCGAAAGAATTGAATCAACTCTAGACTCTATTGCGAAAATCGATATAATAAACCAGATAATTGTCGTTGATGATGGGTCTAATGACGATACTGGAAATGTTTTGAAGCAATATAGTTCTGAAAAGTTGACTTATATGTTAAAAAGTAAAAATGAAGGAAAAGGAAAAGCACTAGAAGATGGGCTTAAAATGTTGGATTCACAAGCTGATATCGTTGTTTTTCTAGATGCTGATTTAGGAGAAACTTCATCTGAAGTTGTAAAAATCATAAATCCTGTAATAGAGGATAAATGTGATGTATGCATTGCTAGATTCAGACCCGCAACGAAAAAAGGTGGGATGGGCTTTGTAAAACGACTTGCAAAAAATTCTGTATATGAAATGACAGGAGTAGAATTAAATGCCACAATTTCTGGACAAAGAGCTTTTAAGAGAGAAGTAATTGAAAAATTTGACACAATTCCAGATGGATATGGAGTTGAAGTTGGGATGACGATAGATATTTTAAAATGGGGATATTCAGTCGAAGAAGTGATTGTCGATATGACTCACAATGAAACGGGAAGAGATTTAGCAGGTTTTATGCATAGAGCAAAGCAGTATTTACACATAAAAAAAGTTGTAAATAAAAAGAGGAAAGAATGGAGGTAGCAACATGTATAATTATTTGATGCCAATATTGTTCCTTTGTCTTGGAATAGCAATTACATTACTATCTATGCCTATGATAAATAGCATGCTGGAAAGTAGTGGGCTAGTGAAAGAAAATTATAAAAATCAGTTGATACCAGTTGGTATGGGAATTAGTTTTATACCAGCTGTTGTAGTAAATGCTTTTATTTTTCTATATTTTACGGTTGATCCTTATCAATCAGTAAAAATATATATATTATTATTTGGAATATTTTCTATGTGTTTTGCAGGAATAATAGATGATAGTCTTGGAAACAGAGATATTACAGGTCTAAAAGGTCATTTTACATCTCTATTTAAAGGAAAATTAACTACCGCTGGATTTAAAGCATTGCTAGGTGGATTTATAGGATTGATGATTTCGGCAACTTTAACTAAGTCGATTCCAAATATAATTGTATCAACGCTTGTGATTGCTTTATCAACAAATTTTATGAATTTATTAGATTTAAGACCAGGTAGAGCGTTAAAAGTATACACATTCTTTGCATTTATAATATTTATTTTCGCGTCTGCTTTCGATAAGACAGTAATGATGATAATAATTCCTTCTGTTATTGCATATTTTCACAGAGATATAAAAGCAATGGCAATGATGGGTGATGCAGGATCAAATGTATTAGGTGTAACATTAGGAATATTTATTGTAATGTCATTTAATATTCAAATACAAATAACATGTTTGATGTTGCTTATATTAGTACATATAGTTACTGAAAAATTTTCTTTAACAAAAATAATAGAAAATAATAAAGTGCTAAACTATATCGATGGACTTGGAAGGGATTAATATGATAAGTAAAAAAATTGGAATAGTGGAAAGCATAAAATCTGATAACGGAGAAATACAAGATATAAGAGTAAATATCAATGGAAGCATAGAAAAAGCATATAACTATGTAGCATTGACAGATAAAGTTGAAGTTGGAAATACTGTATCACTAAACACGACAGCTGTAGAGTTGAGTCTAGGAACAGGTGGATTTCATTTTGTGATTTTAAATCTTGATAACCCTAATTCAAAAATTAGCGATGAAGGTCATATAATGAAACTAAGATATACTCCATTTCAAATAAAAGTGAATGCAGCTGAGGAGCAAGAAAATAAATATCATGACGTTTTCAATGAATTCGTGTCACTGGAAAATTTACCAGTCGCAGTAGGCACTTTGCATAGTATGTTATCGCCATTTGCAGCTACTTATAAAAAATTATCACCGAATAAAAGACTAGTCTATATAATGACCGATGGTGCAGCTCTGCCTATAGCTTTTAGTAAGAATGTTGATGATCTAAAGAAAAAAAGGTTAATAGATTCTACAATAACTTATGGTAATGCATTTGGCGGTGATTATGAATGTGTTAATATCTATACAGCACTTATTACTGCAAAAGAAATATGTAAAGCTGATTGCGTGGTTATAGCGATGGGACCAGGTATTGCTGGTACGGGAACAAAATACGGATTTAGTGGTATTGATCAAGGCATGATAATTGATGCAGTAGAGACTTTGGGCGGAGATTCATATATTATTCCAAGAATCAGTTTTTCAGATTTGAGAAAGAGACACAATGGAATATCACATCATACCATTACAATATTAAATGAAATAGTAAATAAAAGAACTAATATTGTGATAAATGATAGTTATGATGATACTAAACTTAAAAGAATCAAAGAACAAATTGATAAATATATGATTGAAGAAAAACATAATCTCTTGTATACTAATTATAGTCAGACAAGAGCTGATTTAGAAAAAAATGGATTAAAAGTAAAGAGTATGGGTAGAAGTTTTGATGATGATCAAGAATTTTTTATTGCTTCTTCTACTGTAGCGAGTTATATTTCGAGTAAATAATAGGAGTATAATAATGTATGACAAAATCAATGAAACTGTAGAATATATACAAAAAATAACTAGATTTAAGCCAAGTATTGCAATGATATTGGGATCAGGAATGGGCAATATTGCAGATGAAATTGAAAATTCTGTGTCTATTTCATATAAAGATTTGCCTCACTTTAGTATTTCTAATGTAGAAGGTCATGCAAATAAATTGATTATAGGAGATCTTTGTGGTAAAAAAGTCATTGTAATGCAAGGTAGATTTCATTATTACGAAGGTTTTTCTCAATCAGAAATCACATATCCAATTAGAGTTTTTAAAAAGCTTGGAGTAGAAGATATATTAATAACCAATGCAGCTGGAGGCTGTAATAAAAGCTTTAAACCAGGTGATTTAATGATTATTAATGATCATATTAATATGAGTGGATCAAATCCATTAATAGGACCAAATGATGAGAGAATAGGGCCTAGATTTCCAGATATGACAAGCGCATATAATAAAGATGGAATTGCATTAATAAAAAAATGTGCTTCTAAATTAGACATAAAAATAAGTGAAGGCATTTATATGTTCTTTTCTGGACCAAGTTATGAAACTCCTGCGGAAATAAAAATGGCATCTATTTTAGGTGCTGATGCTGTTGGAATGTCGAGTGTACCTGAAGTAATAGTAGCAAGGTATTGTGGGATGAGGGTTTATGGAATTTCGTGTATAACAAATATGGCTGCGGGGATTTCAGGTGAAGAACTTAACCACAATGAAGTAATAGAAATTACTAGGTTAACAAATTCTAGATTTTCAAAATTAGTTAAAAAATTAATTGAGGAATTATAAATTATTACATAAAAAATAATACATTAGAAAGGAAAGGTGCAGGTGAATACAAATAATAAAAGAATAAAAAAAGGTAAAGTAAAAAAGAAAAAAAGAATAAGAATTTCAAGGTTGATTCTTGTTTTAGTCGTTTTACTAGTCATCTTTGCAGGCGCTGGGAATCTATATTATAAATCAGCTTCAAAAGCTGTGAATGATAAGTCTACAAAGTCTGTTCTAATAGAGGTTCCTAACGGTTCTAGTGTAAAGAAAGTTGCAAAAATATTAAAAGAGAAAGATTTAATTAAAAATAAATCAGTGTTTATATCTAATGTTAAAGGAAATGAGAAAGCAAAACATTTAAAGGCAGGAAAATATAAACTAGCACAAAATATGGACAATAATGCTATTATTGAAAAACTAATAAAAGGTGAAGTATACCAAGATGGTGTTAAGTTAACTATACCAGAGGGTATGCTTTCTACAGAGATAGTAAATAAATTAGTTTCTCAAAAATTTGGAGATAGAGAAAAATTTGTAAAACTTTATAGAAGCCCTAAAGAGTTTTCTTCAAAGTTTTCGTTTTTAAAAGATAGTAGAATTTCTACTCTAGAAGGATTTTTATTTCCATCAACTTACTATATAAAAAAGGGTGAAACAGAAAAGCAGATATTTGAAAAAATGCTTCTAGAATTCCAAAAGGAATATGATAAAAAAGTCAAATCATTAGTAGAAAAAAATAAATTAAATCTATATGATACTGTTATTATGGCGTCTATCGTTGAAAAAGAAGCTGTTAATGATTCTGATAGAGATATAGTTGCAGGCATATTTTATAATAGATTGGACAAGAAAATGAAGTTACAATCAGATGCTGTTCTACAATATGGGTTACCTGAAAGAAAAAGTAGAGTGTTATATTCTGATTTGAAGGTAGAAACACCTTACAATTTATATCTTCACGAAGGTCTACCACCTACACCTATTGCAAGTCCAGGAATTAAGTCCTTGATTGCAGCTGCAAATCCTAAAAAAACTGATTATTTGTATTTTGTTACTAATGTAGATGGGAAAAACTCCTATAGTACAACATTTGAAGAACATAGTAAAAATGCAAAGAAATATCATCAAGAAAGAAATGATTTACTAAAGGAAAACTCTAGTGAAAAAAATAAAACTGGAAATGATGAAAATGATAATAAAGAAAAGAGCAAAGAAAAGACTACTAATTAGTTATTCAGTAGATTGTCTAATATGTAGTATAAATTAGTTATAATTAAGCGGGGGAAATGATTTCCCTGCTTTTTAGAGGGGAGAATATGGATCATATAGTTAATGAATTAGTTAAAGAATATATAAATAACACTTTGAAGCCTAGCTGCGGAATGTTGAAAGAAATGGAAATATATGCACAAGAAAATGAAGTTCCAATAATACATAAAGAAGTTGCAGAAATGCTTAAAGTTCTATTAAAGCTTAAAAGGCCTAAACGTATATTAGAAGTCGGTTGTGCAATTGGATACTCTTCTATCTTTTTTGCCAGTGTTTTGGATAATGATGTAGAAATTATTACTACTGAAAGAAATGAGAAAATGATAGAAAGAGCCAAAAAAAATATAAAAGAAGCAGGCTTAGAATCTAAAATAAAAATACTTGAGGGTGATGCTGAAGAAACATTAAAAAATGTTAAAGGTGAATTTGATATGATTTTTATTGATGCAGCAAAAGGTCAATACAAGCTTTTCTATGATATGTTAATTGATAAAGTTAGAGTGGGAGGAATCATAATCTCTGATAATGTATTGTACCAAGGTATGATTGCAAGCGATGAGTATGTAATTAGAAGAAAAAAAACAATAGTTAAAAGGATGCGTAATTATTTGAATTACATATGTACAGCTCAATATCTAGACACTTCTATAATACCGATTGGAGATGGAGTTGCGATAAGCTATAAAAACAAAGATAATTAGAATAAAATAAGATTATACTGGGTATAAGATGAAATATTGTTTTATTTGGAAGGAGAATTAAATGAATAAAGTAGAACTTTTGGCTCCAGCTGGAGATCTTGAAAGATTAAAGATTGCAATAGAATACGGAGCTGATGCAGTATATTTGGGTGGAGAAAATTTTGGTATGAGATCTGCTGCCAAAAATTTTTCTATTGAAGATATAAAAGAAGGTGTTGAATATGCACATTCTAGAGGAAAGAAAGTTTTTGTAACAGTGAATATAATTCCACATAATGAAGATTTTGAAGGATTTACAGAATACTTACAAGACTTAAATGGAGCGGGTGTAGATGCGTTAATAGCTTCAGATCCAGGTGTAATTGATGTTATTAAAAATACACTGCCTAATATGGAAATTCATCTGAGTACTCAAGCTAACACTACAAACTATCAGAGTGCAAAATTCTGGTACAATCAAGGTGTTAAGAGAGTTGTAGTAGCTAGAGAATTATCATTTAAAGAAATCAAAGAAATTAGAGAAAGTATTCCTGAAGACATGGACATAGAAGCCTTCATGCATGGGGCAATGTGTATTTCTTATTCAGGAAGATGCTTAATTAGTAATTATATGACAGGAAGAGATGCTAACAGAGGTTCATGTGCACAGTCATGTAGATGGAAATATAGTCTAGTAGAGGAAAAAAGACCAGGAGAGTATTTCCCAATATATGAAGATGACAGAGGAACGTTCTTCTTTAACTCAAAAGATATGTGTATGATTGAATATATACCAGAATTGATTGAATCAGGTATTACAAGTCTAAAAATTGAGGGTAGAATGAAAACTGCATACTATGTTGCTACTGTTGTAAGAGCATATAGAATGGCTATAGATGAGTACTATAAATCACCTGAAAATTGGAAATTTAACCCTATTTGGCTAGATGAATTGAAAAAGGGAAGTCACAGACATTTTACTACAGGTTTTTATACTGACAAGCCAGGAAGTGAAGAACAGAACTACGCATCAGCGTCATATGTTAGAAACTATGACTTTACAGGTATAGTAGTTAGTGAAAAAGATGAAAATGGATTTGTTACAGTTGAGCAAAGAAATAAAATGATTGTAGGTGACTCTATAGAAATAATTGGACCATATACTCATACTATTACAACTGAAATAGTTGAAATGTTTGATGAGGAAGGTAATTCTATACAAGAAGCTCCTCACCCAAGACAACTAATAAAGATGAAATTGCCAGAAGAAATTGGAATGAATTTTATGCTTAGAAAAGAAATTGAAGAAGAAAAGAAAGCATAAATAATATTTGGGTAGAAATATAAATTGAAGATTGAAATATAAATTTAAAAGACACTAGAAATTTAAATGCACCAGTATTTATTTTTTAGTGTCTTTTTAGTGTATTTTAAAAAAATTATGCCTATATATTTATAGATAATAAAAAACAGGAGGGATTTAAAATAAAAAGAAAGGGATATATAGGAATGGATTTTTTGTTTTCAATAATTATATTAGGAATACTTATTTATATTTTTTCTATTTTCATATCGAATGTAAACTTATATAATAAAAATCTTAGAAGAGAAACATTGCTTGTTAATAACATGATTGAAGAGGCAGAAAAGGAAATAAAATATATAAGCAATCAAAAAAAGTGTAGTGATTTTGATTATGCAGATAAGAAAATAAATGTTTATGGTGATACTATAACTATAAATAGAAAATGTCTAGATAAAGAATATGGTCTAATATCATCAGAAATTTTTATCGAGTATGAAAATATTCATGATAGTATAAAGGTATACTCTATTTTAGATTTAGACCTAGATACACAAAAATAATAGTGCCAATATAGGAGGGTTTGTGATAATAAAAAGACGCAAAGGAAATTTATCTATAAATGTTTTTATGTGTATTATATTTTTAACTTCTTCTATTATTTCTTGTACTATGATTATTAAAAAGTTAAATGATTTCAAGACTATAAATATGGAATTGGTTAAAAATGATTATGATGCAGAGTTAGCTGAAAGCGTAGTTAGATTGAACTTCTACTATGCGATAGAAGAAGCTTACAATAATACGAACAGTGAATTAGAGTTTAAAGAAGCTTTTTCTAGGTTTGAGAGTGAATATTTTAATAATATATTCGAAAAAAAATATTTTAATAACGAGAACAGCTTTATATCAAACGTTGAAAAATCAAAAGAGTATAGCAATATCTATATGGAAGAAGATTATATTGATTTTTTTTTGATGATAAAGTATAAAAAAGAAGGTATCACTAGAGATAGCATAAGAAAATGCAGGATAAAAAATCCATACAGAAGTATTGAGGGTTTAAATGAAAATAAAAGAGAATTAGAAGAGGATGAAGTAAAGAATCTTTTTATGATTTTATATTAAAAAATTTGGGAGTGATTTTTTGAAGAATAAAAAAAATGGATACCTTACTATCGAACTAATAGTAGCTATGAGTATAATTGGATTAATTTTTATATTATCTTTTCCTAGATACAATGACAAAGAAATAGTCTTTTCTTCAGAAGTCTACAGATTCAAATCGGATATAAGAAAACTTAATATGTTAGTTTCTGACAGGGAAGATTTTTATGAAGTATTTTTAGAAGATGATAAGTATACTATTTTTAAGAATGATAAAGCAATAACTACAGAGAATCTTCCAGATAATATAAAGATACTTTCTGGAGAAAGTAGTATAGTTTTCAATAATACTGGAAGAAAAGGAGCACCAAATAAAGGCTTGAGTGTGTATTTTTTTCAAAGAGAAACCAAAAGACTTGAAAGAATAACGATTATGTTAGCAAGTGCCAGAGTAGTTTCTTATAGGGAAGACTATGAAAAGAACAAGGCGTTAGTAGACTATTTGTTAAAAGATAAAGGGGAGGAATTGTCTTGAGCAAAAAGAGAGGATATATCACTTTAGAGTTGATTGCATATTTGTCTATTGCTGCTGTAGTATTATTGACGATTGGTTGCTTATTAAAATCTATAACTAGAATAAATAATACCATTCTTGAAAGGTCAGAATTGGAAGAAATTTCAATCGTAGTTGAAGATAGAATTAGAAACGAATTAAAAGAATCTATAGGAATAGTACATATGGAGTATACCGATGAGCCTATAAAAGGAAACTATAAAGAGGTATCATCAATAACATATGATATGTATGATAAGGATCATAAAAAAAAGCTAATTAGAAATGAAATAGTAAAATCTGGTACAAATTTATACATTGTAAATAAAGGAAAGTATCAAATAGGTAACTATGTGCAAAAAATATTTATAGATTTCGATAAAAATAAAAAAATGAAATTTTTAGTCATTTATGAAAAGGGAAAGAATTCTTATAAAAGTCACTTTACAATATACAGAACTAACTCAAAATAAGACTTGCAAATAAATGGCTATAGTGGTACAATATACAGAGATAGATTAGAGAAGTTATTAATTCTTGTGAGGCATTTTTGGCTCACATTTTTTATGCAATTTTTTTAGCTGACTTAATATTTAATGTAGAAATTTAATAGTAGTTTAATTTCTATCTGAATGGAGGTGCAAGTGCTATGAAAAAAAATATAGCTCAAAGAGTAGAAGAAATAGTTGAGCCTATCACAGAAGAACGTGGATTCGAATTAGTTGATGTAGAATATGTAAAAGAAGCGGGAATGTACTATCTAAAAGTTATTATAGATAGCGAAAGAGGCGTAGGTCTTGAAGAGTGTGAGGAAATCAGCAAAGAAATAAGCCCAATACTAGATGAAAAGAACTTTATAGAAGAAAATTATTTCTTAGAAGTAAGTTCGCCAGGTATTGACAGAATTTTAAAAAGAGATAAAGAATTCAAAAAATATTCAGGTAAAGAAGTAGAAGTGAAATTATATAAAAATGATGAAATTTTGAAAACTAAAAAGATAGAAGCAACCTTAATTGGTTTGGATAGTGATGGAAATATTGAACTTATCTATAATGACAATAAAATAAGTATAAATAGAAAAGAAGTAGCACAAATACGTCTATTAGTGCTATTTTAATAAACGGAGGGAATCTAATGAATGCAGAATTTATACAAGCTCTTGATGAACTTGTAAAAGATAGAGGAATTGATAAAGAAGTTTTGCTTGAAACAATAGAGCAAGCACTTACTTCTGCGTATAAGAAGAACTTTGGTTCGGCTCAAAATGTAAGAATAGATTTAAATAGAGACACTGGTGACATTAAGGTATATTCACAGAGAACTGTTGTAGATGAATCTGATCTATACGATAACTTCTTAGAGATAGAGCTTGCAGAAGCCAGAGAAGTAAACAAAAACTATGAATTAGGAGATGTGCTTGAATATGAAGTTACTCCAAGAGACTTTGGAAGAATAGCAGCTCAAACAGCCAAACAAATCGTAGTTCAAAAAATAAGAGAAGCAGAAAGAGAAATGACTTTCAATGAATTTGTAGAAAAACAAGATGAACTTATTACAGGAGAAATTTCTAGAATTTCAATAAAAGATGGAAAACAAATAGTTTTTGTACAGGTAGGAAAAGGCGAAGGTATTCTACTTCAAAGTGAACAAATACCTGGGGAAGAATACAAAATAGGGGAAACTAAAAAGTTTTATGTGGTGGAAGTTAATAAAACTAATAAAAATCCTCAAATATTAGTGTCTAGAAGCAACATGGGATTGGTAAAGAGATTATTTGAAATGGAAGTTCCAGAAATACAGCAAGGGATTGTTCAAATTAAATCTATATCAAGAGAAGCTGGATCAAGAACAAAAATGGCTGTTAAATCAGTTGATCCAAATATTGATCCAATTGGAGCTTGTGTTGGGACTCAGGGATCAAGAGTTAGAAATGTAGTTGCTGAATTAGGAGATGAAAAAATAGATATAGTAAAATACAATGATGATATTGGTATTTTTGTCGAAGCATCTTTAAGTCCTTCAAAGGTAACAAAAGTATTTGTAGATAAAAAAGAAAAATCAGCAGTTGTCATAGTTCCTGATTATCAATTATCTTTGGCAATAGGTAAAGAAGGGCAAAATGCTAGGTTGGCAGCTCGTCTTACAAATTGGAAAATAGATATAAAACCAGAATCTGACTTTTCAGAAGAGGAAGAAAAAGAGTTAATTGAAAAAATTGCTCTTAACGACAAGTCAATTGAAGAAAAAGAAGAAATAATAGATTTAGATCAAGGCAGTGATTTAGAAGAACAGAAACAAGATGATGTAGAAGTTGAAGAAGAATTTGCTGAAATGGATGATCAAGAAAACACTGATGATATAACTGCTGAAGAAGTAGAGACAATAGAGGAATAAAATCAGTAAAGTATATATTTAATAATTTATTGGGGGTGCGTTTATGATAAAAACAAAAAAAATACCTCAAAGGAAATGCATCGCATGTCAGACTAGAGGGGATAAAAAGGGACTGATTAGAATTGTAAAAAATAAAGAAGGTCAAATTTTTCTTGATCCATCTGGCAAGGCAAATGGAAGAGGTGCATACGTATGTGCTACAAAAGAGTGTCTTGAAAAAGCAATAAAAACAAAAGCACTTAATAGAGCATTTAGAGTAGACGTTGAAGATGATGTGTATTCACATTTGATTGAAGAACTAGAGAAGTATGAGAATGAAGATGAAAATGAATAATGAAATGATCGAAAAAAAGGTGTATTCTTGGTTGGGACTTTGTACGAGAGCAGGAAATTTGGTTTCTGGAGATGATACGACACTGAGATCCTTGAAAAAGGGAGCAGTAAAGCTAGTCATAATTGCAGAGGATGCATCTAATAATACAAAAAAACTTTTTTCTGATAAATGCAGCTTTAGAAATATCGTGTTTTTCGAGTTTGGTAATAAAGTCATGCTTGGTAATTCGATAGGAAAAAGCCCAAGAGCTGTAGTTGGTATATTAGATAAAAATATTTCGATTCAATTAATAAATTTATTAGAAGATAAATCTAAAATTGAAAAATAGGGCGAACTTTAGGAGGTGGTATTTATGACTAAAACTAGCATAAAGCATATTGCCGAAGATTATAACATGAGCGAACAAGAAATCGTGAATAAAATTAATGACTTTGGTATTGAACAAACAGACGAAAAATATCTTGAAGGAGAGGATTTAGAACTTTTCATAGAGATGTTAAATCAAGAGATAAAAGAAGAAAGAGGAAATGTTATCGAGGTAGACAACAAGATAACAGTTCAGGACTTAGCCGAAAAAATGGAAAAATCTGCATCAGAAATAATAATGAAGTTGATGAAGATGGGTACTATGGCTACAATAAATCAAGAAATAAGCTTTGATATTGCTTCTTTAGTAAGTAACGAATATGGATTTTCTCTAATAAAAAATGAGTCTTCAGAATTAGAAGAATTAGAAATAGAATCTTTGATGGATATAGAGGAAGATGATGAAAAAGATCTTGTACCAAGACCTCCAGTAGTTACTGTAATGGGACATGTCGACCACGGTAAGACTTCTCTATTAGATGCTATTAGAGATACAGACGTGATATCAGGAGAAGCTGGAGGAATAACACAACACATAGGGGCTTCCGAAGTAAGAATAAAAGATCATAAAATTGTACTATTAGATACACCTGGTCATGAGGCTTTTACTTCAATGAGAGCAAGAGGAGCACAGGTTACTGACATAGCTATATTAGTAGTAGCAGCTGATGACGGCATAATGCCTCAGACTGTTGAAGCAATCAACCATGCAAAGGCGGCTGGAGTTCCTATTATAGTAGCTATAAATAAAATTGATAAACCTGCTGCAAATCCAGACAAAGTAAAGCAAGAGTTAGCTGATCAAGGGCTTCTTGTTGAAGACTGGGGTGGAGATGTAATTTCTGTTGAAGTTTCTGCAAAGCAGAGATTAAATATAGAAAATCTTTTAGAGATGGTTTTATTAGTTGCTGAAGTAGAAGAATTGAAAGCAAATCCTAATAAAAGAGCAGTGGGGACTGTCATAGAAGCTGAGCTTGATAAAGGAAGAGGACCTGTGGCAACTGTACTAGTGCAAGGAGGAACTCTAAGAGTAGGAGATCCTATAGTAGCAGGTGTTGCTAGTGGTAAAGTTAGAGCCATGATTAACTTTAAAGGTAAAAGAGTAAAGCAAGCTGGTCCATCTACTGCAGTTGAAATTTTAGGACTATCTGAAGTTCCTTCAGGTGGAGATCAATTTGTCGAAGTTCCAAATGATAAAACAGCTAGATTGATTGCAGATAAGAGAAAAGCGATTCAGAGAGAAGAATCTCTAAAAGCTTCATCAAAAATATCTCTAGATGCTCTATTTGAACAGATGAGCGAAGGTCAAGTAAAAGATCTTAACATAGTAATTAAAGCCGACGTACAAGGTTCAGTACAGGCAGTAAAGCAGAGTTTAGAAAAATTGTCAACTGATGAAGTTCAAGTTCAAGTTATTCATGGAGGAGTAGGTGCAATTACTGAATCGGATGTAATGTTAGCATCTGCATCTAATGCCATAATAATTGGATTTAATGTAAGACCAGTTTCAGGGTCTGAGCAAGTCGCTGAAAAAGAATCAGTAGATGTTAGAACATATACTGTTATATACAAAGCTATAGAAGATGTAAAAGCAGCTATGAGCGGATTATTAGATCCAGAATACGTAGATGAAGATACAGGAAAAGTAGAAGTAAGAGAAATTTATAAGATTTCAGGAATTGGTACAGTAGCAGGTTGTTATGTACTTTCAGGAAAAATTCTTAGAAATAGTAAGGTCAGAATAGTAAGAGATGGAATCATAATACATGTTGGAGAGCTAGCAGCATTAAAAAGATTTAAGGATGATGTAAAAGAAGTTGCTCACGGATATGAATGTGGATTGAGTTTTGTAAACTATAATGACGTTAAAGAAGGCGATATAGTAGAGGCATATATTGTAAAAGAAGTTGAAAGAACTTTAGACTAACTCTAAATATTGCTAGACAGTTTGGAAAAGAGGTTAATATGGCTTCAAATAGAATTAAAAGAATTAGTGAAGAAGTTAAAAAGGTTGTAGGCACAATGCTTATAAACGGAATAAAAGACCCTAGAA
Organism: Peptostreptococcus faecalis; assembly: GCF_900240845.1. Classification (GTDB taxonomy): domain Bacteria; phylum Bacillota; class Clostridia; order Peptostreptococcales; family Peptostreptococcaceae; genus Peptostreptococcus; species Peptostreptococcus faecalis. The sequence continues at coordinate 948,723 of NZ_OERU01000001.1, read as the reverse complement.
TAACATCTATGATAAGTGTTACAGACGTAGAAGTTACAAATGACTTAAGATATGCATTTGTATATGTAAGCACACTTGGAGGAGATGAAAAAGAATCTCTAGAAGGTCTAAATAGCGCAAGAGGATATATAAGAAGAGAAGTTGGGAAATATGTGAAAGTTAGATATGTTCCAGAAATTATGTTCAAAAAAGATGATTCTATCGAAAGAGGAATGCAGATGGATGAACTTATTAAAAGCGTTAATGAAAAAAAATAATAAAAGTATATTGATATAACAAATTTGAGTATTTGTTTAAATCAAATAAATCAATGCCCCTATGAGCTAGTTAAGTTATAGGGGCATATTTATGGGTATATTTTTATAAATAGTTAACAATTTGATGTGATAATCTTCATTTTGTTGTATAATAAATGATGTCAGTACTATTTATTGACATTATTTATCTATTAGTAAAATCATTATATGTGTTTTAAAGTAACTCTTATAGGGATTTTTCTAATAGATAAATGATAATTTTATAAATATAAGTATTTAAGGATGTGAAATAATGATTAATATAAAAGAAATCAATGATATACTAGATTTTATTGAAAAAAATGACAACTATATAGTTACTTCTCATGAAAATCCTGATGGAGATAATATTGGATCTTCGTTAGCTATGTTTCGTTTTCTTGAAAAATTAGGAAAGCGAGTTTCATATGTATTGGATGATGAATATCCTAATAATTTAATGTTTTTGTATGAAAAAGAAATTAAGAAGAAATCATATCAGGTGAATGATAGAAATCAAGTAATAATAGCATTAGATGCAGGAGATTATACGAGATTAAATATAGACATAGATATATTAGAAAAAAGTAGAGGTATTATATGTGTAGATCACCATGTTACAAATGGTGAGTATGGATTTTTAAAATTTATAGACTCTGATATGTCTTCCACTTCAGAGATGGTATATGAAATAATTTCAGAATATGAAAATAGACATGAAGTTAAATTAATCGATGAAAAAATAGCAACTGCTCTATATACAGGATTAATTACTGATACTGGTAATTTTCAATATTCAAATACATGTCCGTCATCATTTTTAATGGCATCAAATTTAATAGAGCGTGGTGCAGATAAAATAACAATTATAGAAAATATTTACCAAAATAATTCTCTAAATTTTTACAAATTGCTAGGAGAAACTCTAGAAAATTTAGAAGTAATCGATGATAAAATATCAATAGCTACAGTGACAAAGGAAATGATTGATAGAAACTCATTAAAATATGATGATATAGATCCAATCACACCATATACTAGAGATATCGAAGGTGTAGAATTAGGTATATTCATTAAAGAAAAGCAAATGGGCGAAATAAAAGTGAGTTTTAGATCAAAGAGATATGTGGATTGTACAAAGCTTGCAAAAGAATTTGGTGGTGGCGGCCACGTTAGAGCTTCTGGTTGTACGATAAAAGATGTAGACACTAAAATAGCTAGAATGATGATTTTAGAAAAAGCTGAAAAATATATATAAGTAAGGTAAGGTTATGGATAGAATATTTAATATAAACAAGCCAAAAGGAATGACATCTCATGATGTTGTATACAAAGTAAGAAAAATTCTTGGTATGAAAAAAGTAGGCCATACAGGAACTTTGGATCCTGATGCAGAAGGAGTATTGCCTATATGTGTGGGAAGAGCTACAAAGGTGAGTGATCTTATACTGAATAAAGACAAGGCATATTCATGTGAAATGACAATAGGAATAGAAACTGATACATATGATTCATCTGGAGAAGTAGTATACAAAAAAGATATAAGTCATATTACAGAAGAAGAAGTTTTAGAAGCAATAAAATCTCAAATGGGATTAATAAATCAACTCCCACCTAAATACTCCGCACTAAAGGTAAACGGAAAAAGAATGTGTGATCTTGTCAGGAGCGGAAGGGAAAGTGAAATTAAAATAAAACCACGACAAATTGAAATAAAGAAAATTGAAGTGAAAAATATTGATTTTCCTACGATTTCTTTCGAAGTTTTATGTAGTAAAGGAACTTATGTAAGGAGTATCTGCCACGATATAGGTGAAATATTGGGTGTGGGTGCACATATGTCTGACTTAAAAAGGATACAAAGTGGAATTTTTAAAATAGATAAAGCGATTACTCTTGAAGAGTTAGAAAACTATAAGAGTAAAGGTTTATTGTGTGAAAATAGTTACTCAATCGAAGAGGTATTAGGAGAATTTCCTTATATAATTTTAAAAAATAATGCTGTGAAGTACTATACTAATGGTGGTATAATACAATCTTATAGATTTGAAGAGTATACTTTTACTGACAGCGATGTTCAAGCAAGAGTATATTCAAATGAAGGTTTTATAGGAATTGGAAAAATTATAAGAAAAGAAAAAGAAATAAGTGTAAAGAGTGAAAAATTATTTAAATTAGAGTAAGGTGGTAAAATGATAGTATTTAATAGTATAGAAGAGATTAATATTCCATTTGATACATGTGTTACAATTGGAAATTTTGATGGAGTACATATAGGACATCAAGTACTAATAAAAAAAGCAGTTGAGTATTCAAAAAAACATAATTTAAAAAGCGTAGTTTTTACATTTTTAAACCACCCAGTTAATTATTTCAAACCAGGATATTTAAAAAATTTAATAACACCGGAAGAAAAGAGAAAAATAATTGAGCAATTAGGTGTAGATGTATATGTATGTATTACGTTTGATGAAAAAATGACAAAAATAAATGCAAAGGAATATGTTGAGAAGATAATTATAGAAAAGCTTAACTCAAAAATGATGATAGTCGGTCATGACTTCAGCTTTGCTAAACAAAAAGAGGGTAATCCGGAATTATTGTGTGAATATGGGGAAAAATTAGGGTTTGGAGTTGAAGTTGTCACACCAGTATTACTAAATGGAGAAAGAATAAGTTCAACAGCTATTAGAAAATATATTTCAGAAGGCGATATGGTGTCTGCTCAACACCTATTAGGAAGGTATCATGCAGTAGAAGGAGTAGTTGTAAAAGCTAGGCAAATAGGACGTACAATTGGATTCCCAACGGCTAATATAGTTCCAGATAAAGATAAAATAATACCGCAAAAAGGCATATATGCGACATTAGCTGTAGTAGATGGAGAAGTTTATTGTGGAGCAACTAGCATTGGAACAAATCCAACAGTAAATGGTAAAAAACTATCTATTGAGACTTACATACTTGATTTTGATAAGACTATATACGGTAAAACATTGAGGATAGAATTTATAGAAAAAATGAGAGATGAAATAAAGTTTGAAAGTAAAGACGAGTTAAAAAAACAGCTTATCAAAGATGAAAATTATGTTAGAACTGAATATGTAAAATATTTAGAAAGTCATATAAAAGTTGATTGCGAATACAATGAAAAGATAAATACAATTAGAGAATTGCATAATGTAAAAATTAAAAATAAATTTGAAAAAGAATCTGTATAAAAGTAGATGAAATATAGTGATATATTCAGCTAAATTAAAAAAGAACTTAATTTTAAAATATATTTGAATAAATAAAAATAATATGATATAATGGTAAAGGTTTTAACCTTAGCGAGGCTTTAGGATTCTCCATTCAAAGCTTGGCTAAAGGCGATTACATAATATTAGGAGGAAGAAAATGATAAACAAAGAACAAATAATGAAAGAATTTGGAAGAAAAGAAGGAGATACTGGTTCTCCAGAAGTACAGATAGCTTTATTAACAGCTAGAATCAATGATTTAAACGGACACTTAAAGATCCACAAGAAAGATCACCACTCAAGAAGAGGTCTATTAAAGATGGTTGGTAGAAGAAGAAATCTATTAGCTTACTTAAAGAAAAATGATCTTGAAGGATACAGAGCTCTAATAGCTAAGTTAGGTTTAAGAAAATAATTCTTTTTTGGCAGATATGAGATTATCATATCTGCCATTTTGTAGTTTTTAAGCAATTTATCTTAAAAACTATTTTTATTCTCCAAATTATGATAAAATAGTAATATTGAGTATATAAAATATTAGTGAAACGCATGCTAGGAGGTATACATTTGGACATAAAAATAATTTGTGATAGCTTATGTGATATTCCTGATGAAATATCAGCCAAGGAGTATCTAGAAGTTATTCCATTGACACTGATTATGGATGGTAAGGAATACAGAGATGGCATAGACATAACTAAAGAAGAATTTTATGATATGGTATCTAAAACCAATGAAATTCCGAAAACATCACAGGCTACTTATATGCAATTTAAAGAAGTATTTGATAAGTATATTAGCGAAGGCAAAAAAATTATATGTATGACAGGATCTTCAACTGCTACAGGTACATTTCAAAGTGCTACTCTAGCAAAGGGAGATACAGAAGGTGAGATATATTTATTTGATACTAAGCAACTATCACTAGGCGCTGGTCAATTAGTTGTAAGAACTAGTCAAATGCTTGAAGAAGGAATGAGTTATGAAGAAATAAAAGAAAATCTTGAAAACATAAAAGATAGTGCACAGATACTATTTGCACCGGCATCTTTTGATTTTCTTAAAAAAAGTGGAAGAGTTCCACTAACAACAGCCGTAATTGGTAACATGTTGAATATTAAGCCTATTTTTAAAATGGCAATGGGTGAAATAAACCTAGATGCAAAGGTAAGAGGGGTAAAAAAGCTAGTTACAAAAATGGTTGATTTAGTAGATGAAAGAATTGGTAGCGATCCAAGTGACGTAACAATTCTAATTGGGCGCGGAAGTAATGAAGAAAACTTCTTGAAGTTAAAAGAAGAAGTTGAAGCAAGGTTAAAAGATAAAGTGAAAAAAATATATTCTGTAAAAGGTGGAGCTTGCGTTTGCTCTCATACGGGTCCAGATATAATTGCAATAAGCTTTTCTAAGTAATATATATAGGTAATTGAGGAGGAAACTATGTTTGAACATAGAATTTTTGAAACAGAGTTAGCTGGAAGAAAGTTAACTGTTGAAATAGGTAAGATATGTGAAATGACAAATGGTAACTGTATAATTAGATACGGGGACACAATGCTAATGGTGAATGCTACAAAGTCATCTAAGCCAAGAGAAGGAATAGACTTTTTCCCATTAAGCGTAGATTTTGAAGAAAAATTATATTCTGTTGGTAAAATACCAGGAGGATTTTTAAAGAGAGAAGGTAAGCCTTCTGAGAAAGCTGTATTAACATCAAGATTAATAGATAGACCAATCAGACCATTATTCCCAGAAGGGTTTAGAAATGATGTACAAGTAGTAGCAACAGTATTATCTGTAGATCAAGACTGTACACCAGATATAGTTGCGATGATAGGTTCTTCTATAGCATTATCTATATCAGATATTCCATTTAATGGACCAACTGGATCTATACTTGTAGGTCTTATAGATGGAGAATTTGTTGTAAACCCTAATCAAGAAGAAAGAGAAAAGAGTGATCTTCATTTAGTTGTTTCTGGTACTAAAGATGCTGTAATGATGGTAGAAGCAGGCGCTGATGAAGTTGAAGATGAAGTAGTGTTAGAAGCTATTTTATTTGCTCACAAAGAAATTGTAAAAATTGTTGAATTTATTGAACATATAGTAGAAGAAGTTGGTCACGAAAAGACTGATGTAAAACTACATCTACCTTCAGAAGAAATAGTTGAGCTTGTTGATGCATTTGCACGAGAAAAAATGAGAGAAGCTGTTAAAACAGTAGAAAAAGTTGAGAGAACAGAAAAAATGGATGCAGTAAGTGAAGAAACACTATCACATTTTGAAGAAACACTAGAAAACTTTGATGAAGTAGCTGGAGATATTGAAGATACTCTTCATGCTATTATAAAAGATGAAGTCAGAAGCTTGATTGTAGATGAAAATGTAAGACCAGATAATAGAGCCCTTGATGAAATTAGACCGATATGGTGTGAAACAGGAATTATACCTAGAACTCATGGATCTGCTATATTCACTAGGGGGCAGACTCAAGTTTTAAATGTAACTACATTGGGTGCTCTAGGTGATGTTCAAAAACTTGACGGATTAGATGAAGAAGAAAACAAGAGATATATGCATCACTACAATTTCCCTTCTTATTCTGTTGGAGAAACTAGACCTTCTAGAGGTCCTGGTAGAAGAGAAATAGGACATGGAGCTCTTGCTGAAAGAGCATTGTTGCCAGTTATTCCATCTCAAGAAGACTTCCCATATGCTATAAGACTAGTATCTGAAGTATTGAGTTCAAATGGTTCTACTTCACAGGCATCAGTTTGTTCTTCAACACTATCTTTATTAGATGCAGGTGTTCCTATTAAAGATATGGTTGCAGGAATAGCGATGGGTCTTATAAAGCACCATGATAAAGTTGCAGTTTTATCTGATATACAGGGAATGGAAGACCATTTGGGCGATATGGACTTTAAGGTTGCAGGTACAGAAAAGGGGATTACAGCAATTCAGATGGATATAAAAATAGCTGGAATTGATGAATCTGTATTGAGACAGGCCCTAAAACAAGCTAAAGAAGGAAGAATACATATTCTTAATGAAATGAAAAAAGAAATAACTGAGCCTAGAGAAGAACTTTCTCCATATGCTCCAAAGATTGTTAAGATGCAAATTAATCCAGACAAGATAAGAGATGTTATTGGACCTGGTGGTAAAATGATAAATAAAATCATTGATGAGACAGGCGTAAAAGTAGATATAGAACAGACAGGAGAAGTATACATAGTTGGAGTAGAATCAGACATGATTAAGAAAGCTATTGATATGGTATCTGAAATAGTAGCAGAAGCAGAAGTTGGCAAAGTATACAATGGAATTGTTACTAGAATAGAAAAATTCGGTGCTTTTGTAGAAATATTACCAGGAAAGCAAGGATTATTACATATATCTCAAATATCAAATTCAAGAATTGATAAGGTAGAAGATGTTTTATCTATTGGTGACAAAGTAGATGTAATGGTTACTGAAATAGATGATAAGGAAAGAATAAACCTTTCAATAAAGGCAATTAAAAATAATAAGTAATTATTAAAAACAATAAATAATTATTAAAAACCAGTGAAAAATTGATTTTCGCTGGTTTTTTTGATATTATAGTCTAATATGTTTTATTGAGTACACAAGGAGGTTGCATGAGTAAATTAAATTTAAATAACAACAAGATATTATCAAAAGTAAGATATATAACTATAATATCTTCTTTTATAGCTGTATTAACTAGCGTAAATGCAGATGCAATAAGCAATAGAGTAGCAGGAGTTGATAGATATGATACCTCAGTCGAAATATCTAAGCAAATTGATATTGAAAATGGGAGCATAGTGATAGCGAATGGAGATTCCTATGTTGATGCTCTTTCAGGAAGTATATTGGCTAATTCAACTGAAGGAAGAATACTACTATCTAAGAAAAATCAACTACCGAAGACAGTTGATAATGAGATAAATAGAGTAAAGCCTAATATAATATACATTCTAGGTGGAGAAAATAGTATATCTCATGATTTAGAAAACGAAATAACTAACAAGGGATACAATGTTGTCAGGATACAGGGTCGAGATAGGTATGAAACATCTGAAAAAATAGCATGGGAAATAATTAGAATCAATCAAGTAGAAAAAATAGCAGTCACAAGCAATGAGGCAGATACTGTCAGTGCATCGCCATATTGCGGAAATGATGTTCCGATAGTATTAGTTGATAAGAAAAATCCGAATTTAGATTTTTTAAATGAAAATTCTGACAAGGATAAAGTAGTATTTGGTGGTGTAAACTCGATTAGTGAAAAAATATATAATTCTTTAGGTGCAAAGCAAAGGATTAGCGGAGAAGATAGATATAAAACCGCTTTGGAAATAGCAAAAACATCTAATAAAAAATCGGTATTTATAGTGAATGGAAGAAATCTTGTAGATGCACTTTCTGCAGGACCTCTTGCATATAAAAAGGATTCTAATATTTTATTAATCGATGAAAAATCGAATAATAATTACATATCTGAATATATAAAAAAACAATATGGTGATTTAGTAACTTTAATAGGTGGTAAAAACAAAGTCCCGGATAATATTGTAGGAAGTGGCAATGAAAATACTTCAGAGGATAAAGTAGAGGTAAAACCAACAGATAGAACTACAATGCAATATTGGGATTTTTATAATAAATATAGTGATGAAATTATTTTAAATGAAAATGAAATAAATGAAATTAATAAATATAATATAAAAGAATCCAATTATCTAAATAATCTTAGAAATATAGGAATTGAAAAGGGTGTAATATCAAAAAGAGTAGTAATGAAAAAATCTCCAGATAAAAATACAAGCAAGGATCCATCAACATTTAACGACTATTCAGCACTCACAGGTCTTTTTCCTTGGGATGAAATATCAATAATAGAATACAACAAGGATAAAACATGGGCTTACGTATATTCAATCGATTATAAGGGGTGGATACCAACCTCTTCAATAATGAAAGTCGAACAGAAAAAAATAGATGAGATCAAAGAAGGAGAGTTTATAACATTTATTGATAAGCAAATTAAATTAGATGATGGATACACCATTGATATGGGAACATACTTGCCTATTATAAAAGAAGAAGGGGAATATTTTATAGCGCAAATACCAGTGTCAGGCTCTAAATATAATACGAAAGAAATAAAAATTCATAAGTCAAAGGCAGTTAGAGGATATATGGAGTTTACCCAGAAAAATATAATTTCTCAAGCTCTTAAATTTCAAGGAGAAAAATATGGATGGGGGCATAGTAATAACACGAGGGATTGTTCTGGATTTATAAGAGATGTATATAGGAGTTTTGGTTTGGTGATGGCCAGGGATACATCTGCCCAGCCTAATGATATAGTAGGAAAGGGAATTGATTTTTCAAAAGCAAGAAGTCAAAAAGAAAAGGAAAATCTTCTTATAAATCAAAGACCGGGTACGGCTTTATATATGGAAGGTCATGTGATGATGTATTTAGGTGTGGATGAAAAAAGTAGACCTATGATGATTCATCAATATGGAACGGCTTATATGGATGGTAAAAAAGTGAATAAATTTAAAACGGAAATAAGTGATGTTAATCTAAAAACAACAAGATATAAGATTTTTTTAGAATGTGTATATTCAGCTAAGGATTTTCAGAAGCTAAAATAATTGATATATTGCTAACTTAAAATATGATAAAATAATTATAATATGATAAAGCTATTATATTTAAACAGTTATGAGTAAAGAGCTAAACATTAACGACTTAGCTCTTTACTTATTTTAAGAAATAGGCATTTTAAATAGAAGGCTTTTTATCAGCTAAAATTAAGATAATTATAGTAAAATATGTTATAATTAGCAAGGTGTGTTAGGAATTAGCACTACATGTGCTAGAGAGGTGAAAATAGTGGTAAAGTATAAAACTTTAAAAAATGGTCTTAGGATAGTTGGAGAGGAACTTCCATATGTGAGGTCAATCTCACTAGGGATTTGGATAGATGTAGGCTCTAGATTTGAATCTGAAGAGCAATCAGGTGTGTCTCATTTTATTGAACATATGTTATTCAAAGGAACAAAAAATAGAAGTGCTATTGAAATAGCAGAATCTATAGAAAATTATGGTGGATGGATAGAAGCGTATACAACGCATGATGACACCTGTTATTATGTGAAAATGCCTTCGAATCATATTGATACAGGTATTGACGTACTGTCTGATATAATGAAGAATTCTTTATTTGATAAAAAAGAAATTGAAAAAGAAAAAACGGTTATTCTTGATGAGTTAAGAATGTATAAAGATTCTTCTGAAGATTACTTATATGAAGAGTTGACAAAAAGAGTATATAATAACAAAGGTGTAGGAAAGAAAATATTAGGGTCAGAAGATAACATTAAGGCAATTACTAGAGAAAAGCTTACCTCTTTCTTTGATACACATTATGTAGCTAATAACGCCGTAATAGTAGTGTGTGGTAATTTTGAATTCGAAGAAATGGTAAAAAAAATAGAAGAAAAATTTTCAAGCTGGAAAAGCAATGATATAAAAACAACGCGTGAAAATCAAGAATTTTTATCCGTTAAATATATTGAAAACAAAAATGATGAACAGTCTAATATAGCTATTTTATTTAAAGCACCTAATGACGAGAATAAGAAAGACTTTTATGCAGTAAAACTTTTGGCAGATATAGTGGGAGGATCTTCAAGCTCTAGATTATTTCAAAATATAAGAGAAAAACAGGGGTTGACATATAATATTTATGCAGATGAAACATATTATTTTGATGATGCAGAATTTGGGATATATTCAACTGTTGCACCGGAAAATTTAAAAGAAGTATATGACTTGATAATGAATGAGATTGATGATTTGAAAAATAACTATGTTTCAAAAGAGGAACTTTCATTTGCAAAAGAAAAATACAAGGGCTCAATATATATGGAGCTTGAAGATACAGAAGATAGATTGCAATTTATAGGCGAAAGTGAAATTAGAAAAGCTAAGTTTATGGAAAATGATGAAATAATAAAAATGATAGATAGTATAGATTTAGACTATATGAAAAACATAATGGATAGTATATTTAAAGGTCCTATGGCAGTAGGGATAACAGGAAAATCTGCTAATGAAATAATGAATACGAGGTGATAAGATGTCTACTAGAAGCCCAAATAGGCAACAGCAAAGCAGACGTCCAGGTGCTAAAAAACCATCTGGAGCAAGAAACAGAAAACCTAAAAATGTAGAAAAAAAGGGAATAAGAATAAATAAAGAGTATCATAACTTAATAATAATATTTTTGGGTATGTTTTTTATATACGGACTTATGTCTAGTTCACCAGCTTTATTACCTAAAATAATAAAAACTATATTTAAAGGAACTCTTGGAGGTTTGGCAATTTTGGCTCCGATTTCAATGATTATAGTTGGATTTTTAGGATTAATTGATGGTAACAAAAAAATAGATAAAATAAGAAAAACTAAATTATTTTACTTTTTAATATTACTTTTGGTTATATATTATGGACTTATTAATTATGCCCAAATACCGACAGAAAGCCCGACAAGTACAATAGTTCTACAAGATACGATAAAAATGGGAGTAACAAGAGAGGGTATGGGATTGATACCTTCAGTAATTACTTATTATTTTACACATGTATTTGGACTTGTAGGAGCATGGTTGATAACAATTTTTGCAACGATAATATCTATGCTTAGCATTTTTGATGTGTCAATTGGAGATTTGATAAATCTGATAAAAAAACCAAAAGAAGGAAAAGCAAATATTCTTTCTAAATTCAAATTTTTTAAGAAGAAAGAAAATGATGATTATACGGATGATACTACAATTATCAATAAAACAGGATTTTTTGAAAAGATAAAAGATAAATTCTCAAAAGATAAAGAAGAAGTTGGATATGAAGAAGATGATGGAGATAAGACCATAAAAATAGTTGGATTCAATAAAGCTGATGATGATTATTTGGAAATATTAGAGGGTACTCAGAGCCTTTCAGATTTAGAAGTACTTCAGAAGCTTCAAAATGAAGAACCGGTTATTAATGGTTTAGTATCAGAAGAAGATGTTAATAATCTAGAAGAAGATATAAATGAAAAACAATCATTTCCAAATTTTGAAGAGTCATATAAGCCAGCAGAAAAATCATTGGATTCTACAAAAGTTAATAAAAAAAATAATATTGGAGTGTCTTCAGAAAATGGGAATTTTATCTCCTTGGATGAGAGTGAGGCATTTAGAGAAAATGAGCATATAAAATTTGCAAATTATAAGAAACCATCTCCAACATTATTAAATAAAATAGTTAATAAAAATGATAAAAGGTCAAAGCAAAAAGTATTAGAAAATGCGAAACAATTAGAGCAAACACTTAGAGATTTTGGAGTAGACGCATCTATAAATCAAGTAACTGTAGGACCTACTATTACACGTTATGAAATTCAACCGAAACCTGGAGTGAAAGTAAGTAAGATAGTAAATCTAACAGATGATATAGCTCTTAGCTTGGCTGCAAAAAGCATAAGAATGGAAGCCCCAATACCTGGGAAAAGTGCAATTGGTATTGAAGTTCCAAACTATGAATCTCAAATGGTAAGTATTAGAGAAATAATAGAAAGCAAAGAGTTTCTTTCGTTTAAATCTCCTTTAGCTATGGGATTAGGAAAAGATGTTTCTGGAAAAATAATTATAGGCGACATATCAAAAATGCCACACTTACTTATTGCAGGTTCTACTGGATCAGGTAAATCAGTTTGTGTTAATACTCTTATAACGAGTATCCTATATAAAGCAAAACCAGATGAAGTTAAATTAATGCTGATAGACCCGAAGGTTGTTGAACTTTCTAATTACAATGGTATACCTCATTTGTTAGTACCAGTTGTAACAGATCCTAAGAAAGCAGCAAATGCACTTGCATGGGCTGTCACTGAAATGAATAGAAGGTACAAACTTTTTGCAGACATGCAAGTAAAAGATGTGACTAGTTATAATGAAAAATCAGATAATCCACTTCCTAAAATTGTAATAATAATTGATGAGTTAGCTGATTTGATGATGGTAAGTGCAAATGAAGTAGAAGACTATATTGGAAGGCTCGCTCAAATGGCTAGAGCAGCTGGTATGCATTTAATAGTAGCTACTCAAAGACCATCTGTAGATGTAATTACCGGTGTAATAAAAGCTAATATACCTTCTAGAATAGCCTTTGCTGTATCATCACAAACAGATTCAAGAACTATTATAGACATGGGTGGAGCTGAAAAACTTCTAGGAAAAGGAGATATGTTATTTTATCCTTTAGGAGCGGCAAAACCAGTAAGATTACAAGGTGCCTTTATTTCTGAAGATGAATCTGAAAAGATCATAGATTACGTAAGAGAAGAAGGTGGTACTAATTTATATGCTAATAATATAGAAGAATCTATAGGTAAAATTAGAACTGAAAAAGATGATGAAACTGATGAAATATTATCGGATGCAATAGAATTTGTAGTTTCTAATGGACAAGCATCTGCTTCAATGCTTCAAAGAAAGTTTAAAATAGGCTTTAATAGAGCCGCTAGACTTATTGACGATATGTATGAAAGAGGTATTGTTGGACCAAGCGAAGGAAGTAAACCAAGAAAAGTTTTGATATCTGAAGAAGAATTAAAAGAACTAGAATAAATATAAAAAGCTCACGGGTAAAACTCGTGAGCTTTTTTATTCATATGTTGAATTGGAATAATTAATTTAATTCTTTTATAAATTATTTATACATATAAAAATGTTAAATTAATCGCTTAAATATATTACAAAAACTCAATATAAAAATAAAAAGATTTGATATTTTAAATTGATTGATATAAAAGAAAACTTATGTAGTATAATATATATATGAAATTATAAAATTAATACTTTTAAATAATGTATTTAGGGAGGAGAAATATATGAATTTACCTAATAAACTTACAGTTTTTAGAATATGTATGGTTCCTTTGCTTGTAATAGCAATGAATTTACCGATAGGAGGTAAGTACTTAATATCTTTGATAATATTTATCTTAGCTTCTGTGACAGATGCTCTAGACGGATATCTAGCTAGAAAATACGATCTTATAACTGATTTTGGGAAATTTATGGATCCATTGGCTGACAAGATATTAGTTATAGCGGCGCTTGTATGCATGGTGCAAGCGAATATAGTAGCTGATTGGGTTGTAATAATAATAGTAGCTAGAGAATTGGGAGTAAGTATTATGAGGGCCATTGCTGCAGCTGATGGGAACGTAATATCAGCCGGGAATAGTGGAAAAATAAAAACTATTGTACAGATGTTTGCGATTATTTTCTTAATGTTAGGATCGCACATAGGAGGAGGCATTGTACTTACAGCAGGTAATGTGCTTATATATATAGCTGTAGTACTGACTATATACTCAGGATATGAATACTTTTCTCAAAATAAAGATTTATTTAAAGATATGTAGTTTAGATATAAGTACTTTAGTCTATAAAATAGAAACATAAGAATTTACAAAAAAAGAACAACTGTTCTTGACGTTTTATACTTTAGGTTGTATAATATCTATATAAAGAACGCATGTTTAATATAGGGAAGGGATAAAAAATGACAATAGATAAGAATAAAATGGCGGCTTTAAATGAAGCCTTAGGAAAAATTGAAAAAGAATACGGAAAAGGTTCTGTAATGAAGCTTGGAGAAAGTACTGCACTAGAGATAGATTCAATATCGACAGGATCTATTGGTCTAGATGTTGCATTAGGTGTAGGTGGATTACCTAGAGGAAGAATAATAGAAGTATATGGTCCGGAATCTTCAGGTAAAACAACTGTTGCTCTTCACTGTATCGCAGAGGCTCAAAAAAGAGATGGAATAGCTGCGTTTATAGATGCGGAACACGCATTGGATCCTGTGTATGCAAGAGCGTTAGGTGTTGATATAGATAACTTAATAATATCTCAGCCAGATACTGGAGAACAAGCTCTAGATATAGCAGAATCACTTATAAGATCAGGTGCAATAGACATATTGGTAGTCGATTCCGTTGCAGCTTTGGTTCCAAAAGCGGAAATTGAAGGTGATATGGGAGATTCACATATAGGTTTACAAGCTAGATTAATGTCGCAAGCTCTTAGAAAACTTACTGGATCAATTAAAAAATCGAATTGCGTAGTTATTTTTATAAATCAGCTGAGAGAAAAAGTAGGAATTGTCTTTGGAAATCCGGAAGTTACTACAGGTGGTAGAGCACTTAAATTCTTCTCTTCTATGAGATTAGAGGTAAGAAAAGTAGATACTATAAAACAAGGTGATAAAATACTAGGTAGTAGAACTAGAGTTAAGGTTGTAAAAAATAAGGTTGCACCTCCTTTTAAACAAATAGAATTTGATATTATGTATGGAACAGGTATTTCGAGAATGGGAGATTTACTTGATACTGCAGCTGGAATTGATGTAGTAAAAAAATCTGGTGCATGGTATAGTTATAATGAAGAAAAGATGGGGCAAGGAAGAGAAAATTCAAAACAATTTTTAGAAGAAAATGAAGATATCTCTAGAGAAATAGAAGCTAAAGTTAGAGAATATTATGGATTAGATTTTGATGAAACTGCAACTGAAAAGGTTGAAACTAAGATAGAAGATTAGATATTTATAAAAAGAGCCTTTGTATATAATAAAAAGGTTCTTTTTTTTATGCTTATAAGTACCGATTAAATTTTAAAAAAATAAATATAAATTAAAACAAAAAATAATAAAAGAAATAGAAATATATTTTCCTGCTATATTTTAAAAATATAAAATAATTTATTTTACTCTAGATATTGATATACAATGCATTTTGTAATATATTGGAAATTAGACAATTGACATAATATATAAAAAATTATAAAATGATAAGTAGGATTACTATCCTAACAAATATTTATGACTTTTTAATAATAGCTTAAATACCATGCTATTTTTTTTTGGAATGGTATTATTAAAAGAGAAATAAGAACTTTGAAAACAAAATAAAAAAGGAGGTGGACATAATTATATTACAAATTATAATTACCGCAGTACTTGCGATATTAATAGGACTACTAATAGGTTATGTTACAAGAAGAAACATCTCTGAGGCAAAGATTGGACAAGCAGAAAACTTGGCTAAGGAAATAGTCGAAAAAGCCAATAGAGACTCAGAAACTGTCAAGAAAGAAAAACTTCTAGAAGCTAAAGAAGAAATTCATAGATTACGTACTGAAGGAGAAAATGAAAACAAGGAAAGAAGAAATGAAGTACTAAAATATGAAAAAAGAGTTCTTCAAAAAGAAGAATCTCTAGATAGAAAAATGCAATCTTTAGAGCAAAAAGAAGTTAACTTACAGAAAAAGACGGAAATAGTAAGCAAAAAAGAAGAAGAGGTTGAAGAGATAAAAACTCAACAACTTCAAAAATTAGAAAATATTTCTGGTTTTACTACTGATGAAGCTAAGGATATAATTTTTTCCAATGCAGAAAGAGACGTAAGAAGAGAAATGTCTTTGATGATTAAGGAAAAGGAACTCCAGGCCAAAGAGGAAGCTGATAAAAGAGCTAGAGAGATTATCGGCTATGCTATTCAGAAGTGTTCAGCTGATCACGTAGCAGAAACTACTGTATCGGTTGTTAGTCTTCCAAACGACGAAATGAAGGGAAGAATAATAGGAAGAGAAGGCCGTAATATTAGGGCTTTAGAAACTCTTACTGGAATTGATTTAATAATTGATGATACTCCAGAAGCTGTAATTTTATCAGGATTTGATCCAATAAGAAGAGAAGTGGCTAGAATAGCTTTAGAGAATCTTATTGTCGATGGAAGAATACATCCAGCTAGAATTGAAGAGATGGTTGAAAAGGCTAAAAAAGAAGTTCAAAACATTATAAAAGAAGCTGGAGAACAAGCTATGTTTGATACTGGTGTTCACGGACTTCATCCAGAATTAGTAAAACTTTTAGGTAGATTAAAGTATAGAACTAGTTATGGCCAAAATGTATTAAATCACTCCGTAGAAGTATCAATATTAGCAGGAATAATGGCTGAAGAAATTGGCGCAGATGTGAAACTTGCTAAGAGAGCTGGTTTAGTTCATGATATAGGTAAAGCAGTAGACCATGAAATTGAGGGTACACATGTAGAAATTGGTATGGATTTACTTAAGAAATACAAAGAATCAAAAGATGTTATTCATGCTATGAGTACTCATCATGGAGACTATGAACCTCAAACAGTTGAAGCTGTACTTGTAACTGCTGCAGATGCAATTTCAGCAGCAAGACCAGGTGCTAGAAGAGAAACTTTAGAAGCTTATATTAAGAGACTTGAAAAGCTAGAAGAAATAACAAATTCATATGACGGTGTAGAAAAGTCATTTGCTATTCAAGCAGGTAGAGAAGTTAGAATAATGGTTAAACCAGAGTCTGTAAATGATGAAGAAATGCATTTATTGGCTAGGGACATGACTAAGAGAATAGAAGATGAACTAGATTATCCAGGTCAGATTAAAGTAAGTATAATCAGAGAAACTAGAGCTACTGACTATGCAAAATAAAAATTTAGGACAAAAAAAGAACCGGAAACGGTTCTTTTTTTATTGAAATAAACGATGTTTTTAATAAAAATAATATAAATTTTAAAAAAATATTGAATTAAAAAAGCTAAAGAAGTGCATAATTAAAAAATATGCAAATAGCAAAAGGATTACAAGTTATAGAATAATTAAACGATGAAATTATAGAATAATTAAAGATTTCAAAATATTGAATGTAATTTAATAAATGTGATATAATTGAGAAGATAGGAGGGGTGATCTTGAAAAAATTTACAGATATTACTTCGAATCTTGATGCTCTAAAATTAAAAAAAATAGAATTTGACATATACAAAGATCTTGATGAAAAAGGGTTTGTATTGCCGAAAGTGATTCCATTTAAAGGTATAAATACAGACATGTTATATATTAAAGATGATTCAATTTTATTTTTAAAGTATATGGATACTACAGAAGAGTTATTTTCTTTTTTAGATGAAGAAATAATTGAAATAATGAAAGAAGAGCATGATGCATTATGCGAAGAAATGAATAAAAGCTTCCCCGAAATAAACTTTAACTATATATTTGTTATGCCATATATAAATCAAATTAGCGAATACTATGAGATGAAAGACTTTATAGAAAATAATATTGTTTGTGGTGAGAATGCTAGAAACTTATTTAAAGATAAAAATATTGTTTTTAAATATCTTAAAGAAAAAAATGATGAGATAAAATTGACCATGTTTTTACTAAAAGCATGTTCAGAATATTTCACGACAACAAAGAGTGTGAATTTGAATGAAAAAATTAGAAAAATTTCATTTCATGATAAGAAAATCTCATATAAACTTGTAATGAAAGACAGGGGACAGATTGTAGATATAGCTTCTGTTAATTATGGAAATCACTTAGTTACAGGTGGATCAGGTACAGGAAAAAGTGCATTATTAGTTGGAAGAGTGGTAAAACTATCAAAGATATATCCTCATCACAAGTTTTTAATACTTACTTTCACAAAACAACAAGCTAATAAAATTAAAGAAAAGATAGATTTATTAAACGTAGATTCAAAAAATATTGAGATACATTCATTTAGCTCGTTTATATTTAAGGTAGCAAAAGCTAATAAATTAGTTATAGATTATAATTTTCTAAAAAAAGATTATGATAAAAGTTTTTTGAATATTATGAAGCAAATAGATAATGCAGTTAAAAATAAAAAAATGTTTAAAGGAATATTTATTGATGAAGGTGAAAACTTCAGTCAAAATGAAATAAAACTTATACATGAATTTTTATATAATACTAAGAATATATTTAATATAAGTATTTGCAAACCTTATAACATAAATAATGACTTAAAAGCAATCAATGAAGAAGACAATATATTAGACTATGAAGATGAATTAATTTTGGAAAAAAATTACAGACAGAGTTCAGAAGTAACCAACTTCATAAATAATTATTGTGAAAATTGCAATAGCTATCTGTATGAAATGAGAAAAGAAATTGGACCTAACTATTTTATGAAAACTAAGCCGATTTGGAGTGCGAACAGAGAAGTTAATTTTATTGATGTAGAAGATTTAGATGAACAAATTAACTCTGTAATATGGGAAGCACAGTACCTTATTAATGATTTGGGATATAACTTGGAAGATATTGCTATAGTTTACCCCTACAATAAAAAGAGGCTAAAAAGTGGTAAGGTAATATATTTCCAATATATGCTGAGAAAATCATTAGAAAGTGCAGGAATAGACTATATTTATGCAGATGAAGACTTAACAAATATTACCCCAAAACAGGGATTAACAATATCGAATATATATTCAATAAAATCCTTATCGTATAAAGCGGTAATAATATGTGAGTTAGAAATGATGTATAATCAAAAAGTTATCGATGAAAAGCAAGATTATCAAGTTAATGATTTTATTGGAGATTTAAACAAAGTTTATACTGCTATGACTAGAGCTGAAGAATACCTAAGCATAATAACATCTTATTCTGAAGAGCATAGTGATATAATTAGAATGATAAAATCTTCAAAAGAAGGTCTATAAAATAACAATTTTTTATAAAAAATATTAAACTGCATAGCTAAGCTATGCAGTTTTTTTAAGTAAGAAAATCCCCAGTATGCAGGGAATTTATTTAAAAAGTATGATAGGCAATTAAATAGTATACATAACGTGCCATTAAGCAATTGCAAAGTATAGAAGTACAATTATACCTAATGCTATTCTATACACACCAAATATTTTAAAGTCATGTTTTTTAATAAAATTCATAAAGAATTTAATTACTATAAATGATACAATAAAGGCGACTAAAGATCCTGCAAAAATTAAAAACCATTCAAATAAGCTAAAGCCGAATCCTGCTTTAAAAAGTTTTAATACACTTGCGCCTAACATTGTAGGGATCGCAAGGAAGAATGAAAACTCAGCTGCAATAAATCTAGATGTCCCTAATATAGTTGCACCTATTATAGTTGAACCTGATCTAGAGGTACCAGGTATTAAGGCAAGTACTTGAAATAAACCTATCATTAGTGCAGTTTTATAAGATAACTGACTAAACTTTTCTATTGAAGGCTTTTTATTCCTGCTTTCTAACCAGATTAAAAGTACACCATATATAATCAAAGTTGAAGCAACAACATACGAATTAAAGAATGTTTCTGTAATTTGCTTTTCAAATAAAATACCAATTATTCCTGAAGGGAATACGGCAATTACAACTTTTAACCATAAATCCCAAGTTGCTTTCTTTGCTTTTGGGCTCTTGTATGTGGAAAAAGGATTTAGTTTACCAAAAAATAGCACTACTACTGCTAATATCGAACCTAGTTGAACGACAACAAGAAATGTATCAATAAATCTATCAGAGCCTGTTAAGTGCAAAAATTCATTGACTAATATCATGTGACCAGTACTACTTACTGGTAGCCATTCAGTTATACCTTGGATTATACCAAGGAATATTACTTTTAATAACTCTATCAAAATGAGACCTCCTAGTTAATTTTATCTTCTTATATTATCACATTATTTTTAATAAATCAATTGAGGCTTTATAATACACCTCATTGAGAAAAAAATAAACTATTGTATATTTAATTAGTACAAAAATAAAAAGCCGGTCATAATTGACCGGCTGAATGTTTATATAAGATTTATTTGTGTCCAGCAGCCTTGTAAGCTTCAAGACCTAACTTCATACACTCTGCAGCAGCCTTAAGGTCTTCAGCGTTTAGAATGTAAGCTAATCTAACTTCATCTCTTCCTAGTCCAGGAGTAGCATAGAAGTTTTCAGCTGGTGTAGCCATTGTTGTAGCACCATTGTGTCTGAATTCGTTTAACATGAAGATTACAAAGTCTTCTGCATTTTCTACAGGAAGCTTAACCATTATGTAGAATGCACCTGTAGGTTTTTCACAAACAACTCCAGGTATCTTCATTATTTCAGAGTAAAGAACATCTCTTCTCTTCTTGTATTCTTCGTTAACATCCTTTAAGTATGAAACAGGAGTCTTGTATAATTCTGTAGCTCCAACCATTTCTAGAGTAGGAACACAAAGTCTTCCTTGGCATAATTTAAGAACTTCAGCGATAAAGTCAGTGTTTTTAGAAGCTAAAGATCCTATTCTAGCTCCACAAGCAGAATATCTCTTAGAAACTGAGTCTACTATTATTACTCTGTCTTCAACATTTTTAAGGTTACCAAAGCTTGTATACTTTAGTCCATCATATACGAATTCTCTGTAAACTTCATCTGATATTATCCATAGATCTTTTTCTATAGCGATCTCAGCTAATACATTCATTTCTTCTTCAGTGTATACAGCACCAGTTGGGTTACCTGGGTTAGAAATAAGTATAGCCTTAGTTTTATCATTTATTTTGCTTAGGATTTCTTCTTTTGATGGAAGGTGGAATCCGTTTTCAGCAAGAGTTGTAATAGGATTAATTTCTACATCTACAGAAGTAGCAAATCCATTGTAGTTTGTGTAGAAAGGTTCTGGAACTAATATGTTGTCACCAGGGTTGCAAAGCGTCATCATAGCGAATAATAATGCTTCTGAACCTCCATTTGTGATAAGGATTTCTCCTGGCTTATATTCAATGTTGTATCCTTTGTAATATTCGATCATTGCATCTACTAATTCTGTAGAACCAACTGAATCTGCATATTCTAAAACATCTTCATTGAAGTTTTTGATTGAGTTTAAGAATCCTTCTGGAGTCTTTATGTCTGGCTGACCTATATTTAAGTGATAAACTTTAACTCCTTCTTTCTTTGCTGCAGTAGCATAAGGAACAAGCTTTCTTACTGGTGAAGCCTGCATTGAACCAACTCTGTTAGAAAATTGCATAGTAAACCTCCTGTATTGTTACTAATATTATATTTATTATTAAAATTAGAAAACATGAAAACATTTTAGTCTATAAAAACGTTTTACATTTTCCTCTTTCAATATTACCATAAATTCAAGAAAAATCAAATATAATAAACAAAAATTATTTATATGTTTATAAAATAACAAGCTTTTCTCATATGAGATTAATTTAATTGCCTAAATAAGAGAAAAACACGTTAAAAAACTTTATTGTTTTACTAATTTCAAACTGTGTAGTAAAATATACTAATATGAAATAATAATAAAAATAGGAGAATATGAAATGAAAGAAGTAAGAAAAGACTTAATGACCGGTGATTTAGTAATATATTCTAGTTTTAGAAATGAAAGACCTCATGATGTAGTTGACATAGATAACATAAATTTGGAAAATACTAATATTAAATACAGTGAAACTTGTCCTTTTTGTAGAGGGAATGAAGTTGGGACTGAGGATTTGATGGACTCAATATATAAAGACGGTAGTTGGATTGCAAAGTCAGTAAAAAATAAATTTCCTATAGTTGATATGTCTACAAAGCATGTTTTTGGAGAACATGAAGTAGTTGTCGAAACACATAGACATGAGGGAAGTTATTTTGACATGAGTATAGATGAGTTTGAAAGTGTGTTTAAGTTATTTAAATCTAGGAGCAAGCAACTTTCAAGTTTAGAAGGAGTAAAATATGTAAATATATTTAAGAACTCAAAGAAAAACGCTGGGGCGTCTCTTTCGCATCCGCATTCTCAAATTATGTCAATAAGCATGATTCCACCAGAAGTAGAGGTAGAAATGAATATTGCTAAAGAGTATAAAAAAGAGAAAGGGAGTAACTTATACGAAGATATAATAAAGGAAGAAATAGATAATGAAAATAGAGTCATTTACAATGGAGAATATTTTTTAGTATTTGTTCCTTACGCTTCTAAATATAATGGAGAGGTTAGAATAATAGCTAAATCAAAAAAACAGATAGATAGTTGGAATAATCCTGAAATCAGCGAAATTTCGTACATATATATAAATTTATTTAAAAAAATAAAAGAAAATCAAGGAGAAATACCTTTTAATACTATTATTCACACTACACCTCTAGTAGATAAAAGTGATGAATTTTATAGAACACATATTCATATAATACCTAGAAAATACAATTTTGGTGGATTTGAATTAAGTACTGATTTTTATGTTAGTGGAACAGACCCACAAAATTTGGCTAGCGAATTAAGATTTAAATAAAGATAAATATATATAAATAATAATTAATAAAAAGAGAAGGGAGTATATCAACGGTGTTTCTTTTAGGCGTATTATAAGTACTATAACGTTGGTATGAAATATTTAGAATGAAGTATATATCATGGAATGTAAATGGAATAAGGGCAGCATTAAAAAAAGGATTTATGGATTTTTTCAATGAAGTTGATGCAGATATCTTTGCAATACAAGAAACAAAGTGTCAAGAAGGTCAAGTAGAGTTAGATCTACCAGGATATCATCAGTATTGGAATTATGCTGAGAAGAAAGGCTATTCTGGAACTGCTATTTTTTCTAAGAAAGAACCTTTAAATGTTACATATGGAATTAATATTGAAGAACATGACAATGAGGGAAGAGTAATTACATGTGAATATGAAGGTTTTTATTTTGTAGTTGTCTACACACCAAATTCTCAGACGGAGTTAAAAAGACTTGAATATAGAATGAAATGGGAGGATGACTTTAGAGAATATCTTCTAGAACTTAATAACAAAAAACCAGTAGTACTATGTGGAGACTTAAATGTGGCACATAAAGAAATAGACTTAAAGAATCCTAAAACAAATAGAAAAAATGCTGGGTTTACAGACGAAGAAAGAGAAAAATTTACCGAACTACTAGAAAGCGGATTCATAGATACATATAGATATTTTTATCCAGATAAAGAGGGGGTATACTCTTGGTGGTCATATAGATTTAATGCAAGAAAGAACAATGCAGGGTGGAGAATTGACTATTTTTGCACAACAAAAGACATGGAAAATATGCTAGAAGGTGCGAAAATACATTCAGATATTATGGGATCAGATCACTGCCCAGTTGAATTGACTACAAATTAAGAGTTATTATTTTAAAAGAAAGTTTATAAAAAATTTGTTTTTTTTATCATAATATATTGAAAATATAAATCATATAGTATATAATTAAAAAACAAAAAAAGACGAATATTTGAAACGGAAAATGATTTATAATTCATGTATTTGAATGAGGAGGAAACATGTCAAACCTATTGTACTATATAAAAAAAGAATTTCATTCAAGAGAAAAGATAACTGAAATACTAAAAGAAAATACAAATATAAAATTTGTATCTCTTATGGGAGTTGATCTAGGAGGAAATGCAACCGATGAAAAAATTCCAGTAAGTTTATTTTTAGAAGATGTAGATTCGTTCTTAGAGTCTTCTATTCAAACTGATGGTTCATCAGTCGAATTACATAATATCGCTACGCTTAATAATGCGAAAGTAGATTTAAAACCTGATGTAGATACAACTTGGTTTGTGGATTATAACTATAATTTTATTTGTGAAGAAACAGGTAAGCCTGTTGGAACTTTAAAAATTCCAGCTTTCTTGTTACACGATGATAAAATGGTATGCTCAAGAGCTACTTTGCTAAGAGCAGATTCATATTTTAAAGAAAAAATAAAAGAAATAATAGAAAAAAATCCACGCGTATTAGAAAACACGAATATTGATAGTGCAGCTGACATTGAAAGTATCGGTCTTACTGTTGCAACTGAATTAGAATTTTGGGTAAATACGCCAGAAGATAAAGCTGACTTAGAAAAGCTATTTGTATCTCAAAGTCTAAAAGAACAGTATTGGAAAAGAACGCATGGTTTGATAAGAACTTGTCTAGAAAAGTGTATGATAGAATTAGAAAAATATGGTGTAGAACCGGAGATGGCGCATAAGGAAGTTGGTGGAATAAGAAGTTCTATTAATATGGAGGGTGATACAAGCCATGTAATGGAACAGCTAGAAATTTCTTGGAAATTCAGTACTCCACTTCAAGCAGCTGACAATGAAATGTTGGTTAGAGACCTTGTTCATGATATATTTGAATCAAATGGTCTAGAGGTAAGTTTTAAAGCAAAGCCTATAAACGGAGTAGCTGGAAGTGGTGCACATACGCATGTCGGTGTAAGTGCAGTATTAAAAAATGGTAAAATAGCTAACTTATTTGCTCCAAAAGATTTAAAGTCTGACTATCTAAGTCCTATAGGATACGCATCTCTTATGGGAATGTTAAAAAATTATGATGTACTTTGCCCAATTGCTGCAAATACTTATGATAGTTTCAACAGACTCGTACCTGGATTTGAAGCTCCTGTGTGTACAGTGACTTCATTAGGGCATACTTACCAAACGCCTTCAAGAAATAGGTCTGTACTAGTTGGTTTAATAAGAGACATAAACAATCCAAAAGCACTTAGATTTGAGTTGAGATCACCAAATCCTAGTACTAATAAATACTTGATTATTGCAGCTTGTTATCAAGCTATGTTAGATGGTATAAAATCTATATCCGAATTAGAAATATATGATACAAAAGTTTTAGAAAAGGAACTTTCAAAAAATCCTGAAGATGAAGGCTTCTATCTTGAAAAAGGAAGAGCTTATAGAGATGAAAATAACATTTTTGATTATTACACATTGGAAGAAAGAAATAATAGATTTGGAGAACCGCCAGAAACAGTTTATGAAGCAATGTTAGGTTTTGAAAAAAATCCTAGCAAGGTGAAGGTATTAACAGAAGGTGGAGTTTTTACAGATGCTATTATAGACTCTTATAGAGAGGGATCTTTAAGCAAGTGGAGAAAAAAACTATCAACTAGAATAATAGATAGAAACATACGACTTTTAAGAACTTTTAAAAAGGCTCATACAAGTGAAAGTATGGATGCAATAGATGAAGTAATGTGGGATTCAATAGAACAGATAAAGTATGAGTTAATGAAAAATACATTAAATGGACTTTCAATATATGGCATGATTAAAAATGCCATAGAGATTGGAAACGATAAAGAAGCTTCCGATTTAGAAAAAGAAGCAAAGAAGAGAATGGAAGAAATACAACAGTTATACATAAATTATAAGAAAAATATATTCTAAATGATTTAATCTGAAAAAAATAGAGACTTTGCCATTTAATGGTAAGGTCTCTATTAATTTTCTTTAAAAACCTTTATAATTTTGTCAATCGATCTAAAAAGTATTCAAAAATAATTCCATCATTTCTATCATAGTCACCTTGATCAACTGTGTACGCTACAGCATCATAAATAAAACTAGTAGCAGTTGTAACACTTTTTTCAATATCAAAGCCTCTAGTCATCATTGCAGTGACTATAGATGTAAAAATATCACCTGTTCCACTAAAACTTACTTTGTTGTAGTCTATTCCTATTTTAGATATACTTTTATCACCCTTTTGATAACATATATTATATATTTTAGAATTGCTTTCAAATCCAGTTACAATAATAGAATTAGGTCCTAAGTCTGTCAAATCTTTGCATAAACTCAATAATTCAGAGTCGGTATAATTTAATTTATTTGGTTGTCTGCCGGTTAGCAGGTTGGCTTCAGTTAAATTTGGTGTAATAAGATCTGCTTTTGAAATTAATTTTATTCTATCAATTATATCATTTTCAGTAAATATTGGGAAAAGAATTCCATGATCAGCCAATACTGGATCTACTACAACAAACGCTGATTTATTTTTATTTATAAGGCTATGAACTAAATTTATTTGCTTTGAAGAACTCAGAAATCCACTATAAATTGTATCGAAAGTTTGTCCAAGCTCTGACCAAGTGTTGATATATTCATCAATGCCATCAGTTAGATCAGTAAAAGTATATTTTGGGTATCCTGTTTGGCTTGACAATACAGATGTAGGTAGTGGACAACATTGACACTTCAATGCTGATATTATAGGTAGAGCCACTGTTAAAGAACATTTTCCTATCCCCGAGATATCATTTATACAAGCTATTTTTTTTTGCATATAATCCTCCAATTATCTATACTAAATATATAACATAATGATAACATAATATTATATATTTAACAATTTTCAAAATTCCTTAATAAAAAAGACTGATTTTTTAAAATGTTTAATATTTTTCTTGACTAATAGATGTGATTATGATATATTAAAGAAGAAGTGAATTGCACTAAAATTAGTAGTTCATAGTTTAGGGAGGATTTTTATGAAAGTCGGAGTAGTAAAGTGGTTTAACAATGAAAAAGGATTTGGATTTATTTCAGTAGAAGGCGAAAATGATATTTTTGTTCATTTTTCAGCAATTCAGACAGATGGATACAAGTCATTAGAAGAAGGTCAGAAGGTAGAATTTGAAATTGTAGATGGTTCAAAGGGTCCTCAGGCTGCTAATGTAACAAGAATATAATTTTAGAATTTAAAGTATTAAATAATAAATTTTTATTAAGATTACAGAGCAAGGAATCAACATATGTTGATTCCTTTTCTTTTTGTGCTTAAAAAAAGAAAAGGATTTAAGAAATTAGCAATGTTAAAGATTTAATGAAATACTTATAATAATATGCTATACTAAAAAGAGATAGTTGTGTACATTAATAATCTATTTTACAAAGATAATAAAGGAGAAAAAAATGAACATAATGTTTTTTATTACGCCTAAAGCGGAAGTTGTAAGCGTATATGATACGGATAGTATGAAGGATGTGCTAGAGATTTTAAAAAAACATAAATACTCTGCAGTTCCTATCATAAATGAAGATGGTAATTATTTGGGTACGATTAAAGAAGGGGATCTGCTTTGGTATCTTTATTCAAAAGGAAGTTTTGAAGAAGAAATGTTAAATAAGATAAATATAATGGATGTTCCTAGAAGAGTCACTAATGAAACTGCTAAAGTAAACTATAATGCTGAAGACTTAATGTCTATATTGATAGGTCAAAATTTTGTTCCAGTTGTTGACGATGCAAATTCATTTATTGGAATTGTAAAAAGAAGAGATGTTATTTCATATGCATATGAATGCATGAAAAATGCTGGAGATTTTCCAGAGGCAGGTTTTAAAAAAATAAAATAAATTATTAAAGAAATACTGAGATAAAGAAAGAAGGCTAAATTTTCATTTACCCTTCTTTCTTTATGCCTATAAATATGTTTTTAAAAGCATATTATAAAGTATTATTATTTCATGTTATTCTTAGTTACTAAAATAGCTATTTTAGCATCTGGATTGTAAGTTATCTGTACCATAGCGTTTTTCTTAATCTTAACAAGATCTTCGCCTCCATGCTTGATTTCAAGTTTCACAGGTTTCTTTCCTTGTTTGATTAACGCAATGTAGTGGTTTTTATCCTTTTTTTCAAGGCTTATCAAATTTCCAACATATGGTACGAAATTTTGATACTTTTTACCTTCCTTTTTCAAATAAAAATAAGTTCCAACGGCTACTAAAATATTTATTAAAAGGACAGCCCACCATGGTATTTTTACAATGATTCCTATTATTATAACCAAAAGCATTGCAACAAGTGGAACAGCAGCTTTTTGCATCATGATCTTTCCGATTATATCATTAGCTTTTTTTTCTGGACCAGTCATAGTTTTCTGTCTAGCAAACTGATCTGCAAATTTATCTCTAATTCCCATCTCTAAACCTCCCTTTCTATTAAAATATACAAAATACCATATCATTTTAACATACATTATAGTAAAATGAAATAGATTGAAGAAAATAAATTAAAGTGCTAATTGAATATGACAATCTAAAAAAGGGGGGTTAAACATTTGAAAAAAAATATTAAATCAATAAATAAACTTTCTTTTATGGAAATTTACTTTAGAATTATTAGCTTATTATTCTGGCCTATATATTGGTACAAATGGATAGTAATTACAATTGAAAATTATAATAACACACTATTTTCAATTTATTTAGCTATTGATGGCGTATTTATTATTCTTCTAGTGGGAAGCTATATAATTAAAAAGCAGACCTCTAAGAGATATTTTTTATTTGCATTATGTACTTCGATTACATATCTTGTATCTCTTTTAAGTTTTATGATATTTCCTATAAATACTCCATTACTTTACTTAAAAATAGGAATGTGTCTATTATTGATGGTAGTATCATGGAAACTAATTAAAGAAGATCTCAATGATATTGGAGTAGTAGGTTTACTCGCTGGTATTTTGTTATTGATACTTACATATTTTTATTGATTCTAGACAACTCATACTAAAAATGATATCATTAGGTTTGTACATAAATGTTTAACAATGGAGGAATAATATGACAGAATTAAGCTTTTTAGCAAAAGTTGGAGACAAAGAAATAACAAGTGCGGATTTAGAATCTGCAATTAATGGACTAGATCAGCGTCAAAGAGCACAGTTTGACAATGAAGAAGGAAGAAAGAGAATATTAGCGGATTTAATAAACCAAGAACTATTTTATTTAGATGCTTTAGACTCTAAGATGGACGAAGATGAAAATTTCGTAAAAGAAATGGAACTAATAAAGGAAAACATGCTAAAGCAGTATGCAATAAATGCATGCCTTTCAAGCGTAAAAGTTGATGAAGATGAAAAAATTAAGTTCTATGAAGAAAATAAGGATCAGTTTATAAATCCTGAAACTGTAACAGCAAAGCACATATTAGTTGATAATGAAGAATTAGCAAACGATATTGAAAAAATGCTTAATAAGAAGGAAATATCTTTTGAAGATGCTGCAGTTAAATATTCAAGCTGTCCTTCAAACATGAGTGGAGGAGATTTAGGAACATTTGGAAGAGGACAAATGGTTCCAGAATTTGAAGATGCTGCATTCGATTTAGCAGTAGGAAAAATATCTTCACCTGTTAAGACTCAGTTTGGTTACCATATAATTACAGTAGAAGATCATTCAGAATCTAAGCAAGCTGAATATGAAGAAGTAAAAAGTGAAGTTGAAAATTCACTAATATACAAGAAACAAAACGAAGCTTTTGTTTCAAAGTTGACAGATTTAACTGAAAAGTATAAAGATATTTTGGTTATAAATAACAAATAATAAATAAGATTATCTATTAAAAATAAGGGATTCAATTATTAATTGAGTCCCTTATTTTATTTAATTATTTAATTTTAATACGATATTTGCTAATCTTTTTTATTTAAAGACTATTTAAGTATACTGATAGATAAATAAAAATAATAGTGATATAATAAGTATAAATATTTTTTAGAAAGGAGCATTTATGAGAGTTATACTTTCTTATTTTAAAAAACATATTCCGGCTGTACTTGCACTGGTGATTGCGCTGTGTCTTCAGGTTAAGTTTGAACTTTTATTACCAGAATATACTTCAAATATAGTAAATATTGGTATACAGCAAGGTGGAATAGAAGATTCAGTTCCTTCGATTGTAGATGAAAATACGTATGCTACACTATTGTCCTTATCGAAAACTGAATATAAAACTAAAATAGCTCAATCATATGAGCTTTGGTCTCCAAGCTCAAACGATAAAAAGAATATAGAAATTCAAAAAAATAACCGTAATTCAGAACTTGTACAAAAGAATAATTATAAAGAAAACTATTACTTATTGAAAGAAGATGCTAATAGAGTTGAGTTAGAGAGATACATGATGGATTCCTTCGTGAGGTTAGCTAGCTATATCAGCAAAAATCCTAAAATAGCCGGTAGTGAAGAGTTCTTAAAATTAAATGTCAGTGAAAATTCTCCTGATTTTATTAAAAAACAAATAGGAATTAAAATGGTGGAAAGCATCTATAAAAAGAATGGAATAGATGTATCTAGCATGCAAAAGGGATATCTATGGAAAACAGGATTTAAAATGCTTGCTATATCCTTAATTGCAGTTTTATTTTCAGTATTTGTAAATTTTATTGCTGCTATTATATCAGCAAGGGTATCTAAAGATGCAAGAGTTGATTCATATAAGAAAGTTCTAAAGTTTTCAAATTTAGAAATGGATAAATTTTCTATTGCATCGCTTATATCTAGAACGACAAATGATATACAGCAAGTGCAACAATCATCAGTTCTAGTTCTAAAGTTTTTATTTTATGGACCAATTATGGCAATAGGCGCGTTTGTAAAAGTTTTAGAGCTAGATATATCTACTGTGTGGATTATAGCTCTTGCAGTAATTATGACAATTATGTCAATTGCAGTAATCATGATGAAAGCACTTCCGAAGTTTAAAATTATTCAGACTGTTGTTGATAAACTAAACTTAGTTACGAGGGAGTTTATATCTGGAATAGAAGTAAACAGAGTGTTTGGAACAAGTGCTTACGAAGAAAAAAGATTTGATAAAGTAAATGATGAGCTAACCTCTATTAACTTATTTATAGGAAGAGTAATGTCTGCATTAGAACCCACAATGATATTCATAATGAATGGTGCAATGCTATTAATTATATGGGTAGGAGCGAAATATATAGAAGCTGGAAGTCTTCAAGTTGGAGATATGATGGCTCTTATGCAATATTCTATGCAGATAATAATGTCATTTTTATTTATTTCGATGATATCAATTTTACTTCCAAGAGCAGTAGTAAGTGCAAATAGAATAGGGGAAGTAATCAAAAGTGATATATCGATTAAGGACGAGGGTAGTGTTTCTAAATTTGAGGAAGAAGGTTCACTTGTTTTTAAAAATGTATATTTTAGATATGATGGAGCTCAAAATAATGTGATAGAAGATATTAACTTCAGTTTAAAAAAGGGTGAAACTTTAGCAATAATAGGATCTACCGGATCTGGAAAAAGTACAATAGTAAATTTGATACCAAGATTTTTGGAAATTAGCAGCGGAAGCATATTATTAGATAACGTAGATATCAGAGAAATTCCAATGAAAATACTTAGGGAAAAAATATCTTTAGTTACTCAAAACGCAGTTATTTTCTCCGGAACTATAGCTTCTAATATAGAATACGGCAAGAGTATTCCTAATATTAATAGAATGAAAAACGCGGCTGATATTTCACAACTTTCTGACTTTATAGAAAGTCAAAAAGACAAATTTGACAGCACTGTTGAACAAGGGGGTGCGAATCTCTCTGGAGGACAAAAGCAAAGAGTATCAATAGCTAGAGCATTATCAAGAAATGCAGAAATAATAATTTTTGACGATAGTTTTTCTGCTCTTGACTCAAAGACAGATAGAAAATTACGATCAGAAATGAAAAAAAAATTACTAGATAAATCCTTAATTATTGTTGCTCAGAGGATAAATACTATTATGGATGCGGATCAAATTATCGTGTTAGATGATGGTAAAATAGTTGGTAAGGGGAGACACAAGGATTTAATAAAAACATGTGATACGTATTATGAAATTGCAAAATCGCAGTTGACAGAGGAGGAACTAGCTAATGAAATCAAAAAATAAAAGAGTAGATTCTTCCAATAAGATATTTATCAGTACGATGATGAGAATACTCAGGTATATGAAAAAAGACTACCTAAATCTTTTGATAGTAGTTATTTTCTCTATAGCATCAACTATTTTTTTAATTGTTGGACCTAAGATTATGGGAAAAGCAACAACAGAAATATTTAATGGTGTAATAAGAAAAATAGGAAATGCACAAGAAGGTATAGATTTTTCGTATATACTCAAGCTTGTGTTGATTCTTTTATTGCTATACACTATTAGTTCAATTTTCTCATTTATACAGTCGTATATAATGACTGGCATTGCTCAGAGAGTATCATACAACTTGAGAAAAGATATTGCGGAAAAACTTAATAATTTGCCTATATCATGTTTTGATAAAAATAGCAAAGGAGATATTATTTCTAGAGTTACAAATGATGTTGATACTCTAGGTCAGACGTTAAATCAGAACTTGATGAGTATGGTAGTTTCTGTAGTTAGAGTAGTCGGAGTTTTTATAATGATGTTATCAATAAACTTTACTATGACATTGTCTGCAATTGTTATTTTACCAATTACCGTAGTTTTACTATCTATAATTATAAAAAAATCGCAGCATTATTTTAGAATGCAACAAGACTATCTTGGTAAAGTGAATGGAAAAGTTGAAGAAAGTTTTTCTGGACAAAATGTTATAAAAGCTTATAACGGTGAAAAATTTGAAGAACTTGAGTTTAAATCAATAAATAACGAATTATATCAATCAGGGTGGAAATCACAATTTTTATCAAGTGTAATGATGCCAATAATGATGTTTGTCGGAAACCTTGGATATGTAATAGTTACTATTTTGGGTGGATATATGGCTATACTTGGAAAAATAACAGTGGGTGATATTCAAGCATTTATACAGTATATGAGATCTTTTACTCAGCCTCTAAATCAGATTGCCCAGATGATAGCATTATTTCAATCTACTGTTGCTGCTGCAGGAAGAGTGTTTGAATTTTTAGATGAACCTGAAATTGATAATACTCAGAATGGATTAATATCAGACGAAGATTTTAAAGGGCATATAGAATTTAAAAATGTTAAATTTGGATATGAAAAAGATAAAATAATAATAAACGATTTTAATTTAGATGTTAAGCCAGGTCAAAAAATTGCAATTGTAGGACCTACAGGAGCTGGTAAAACTACTTTGGTAAAATTGCTGATGAGATTTTATGATACAACTGATGGAACGATATATTTAGACGGTAGAGATATACAAACTCTTGAAGTCACAGAGTATAGAAAAAGATTTGCAATGGTATTGCAGGATACATGGTTGTTTAGTGGCACAATAATGGAAAATTTAAGATATGGTAAGTTAGACGCTACCGATGAAGAAGTTTATCAAGCTGCAAGAATGGCTAGTGCAGATAGATTTATACTTACTCAAAAGGATGGATATGAAACTATATTAACAGAAGATACTAAAAACATATCTCAAGGTCAAAAGCAGCTTCTAACAATAGCAAGAGCGATATTATCAAATCCTAAAATTTTAATTTTAGATGAAGCAACTAGCTCAGTTGATACTCGTACTGAAGAGTTGATACAAAATGCTATGGACAGGCTGATAGAAAATAGGACTAGCTTTATAATAGCTCATAGACTATCAACTATTAGAAATGCGGATTTGATTTTAGTCTTAGAAGATGGAGACATAGTAGAACAAGGTTCACACGATGAATTAATAAAAAAAGATGGTGCTTACAAAAAATTATATAATTCTCAGTATGAGGACGTGGTGGAGTAAGTAAGCAGTTATATAATTTGACTTAATATTAAGAAATAGAAACAAAAATAAAAAAATAGCTGGTATTTATTACCAGCTATTTTTCTATAAATAATACAATTAAAAATTATCACTAAAATAGTCATCACTCAACAGTGTAAACATATTCTTATTGAAGTCTATAATATGTTCTTCTTTTAAATTGCCGAGTTCTCTAGATAACGAGCTTCTATCTACTCCTAGAAAATCAGCCATTTCATTTCTTGAAAATGGAATTTTAAATACTTTTGAATCTGTTTTTAAGGCGAATGTTTTTAAAAAATGTATTATTTTATCACGTGTATTTCTTTTTGAGAGTAAGTTGATTTTAGACAGTAGTATCATATTTTTTTCTGCAAAAATACTAAGCATTCTAGAAATCAAGTTGTATTTTTCTTGAAGTATTTCAATATCAGAATTTTTTCCAATAGAAAGCAGGTTTTTTGTATCAATTGTTAGGATTCTTGTATCGCATGTCACAGTAGCTGTAACGGGGCTAATTTTATTTTCTGTCAAAGAAAAAACTTCAGCAAAAATTTTACCTTTCTGCAAAATATCAATAATATTTCTATTACCAGATTCATCATATTTTGATAAAATGACTTCTCCGTCTAAAATAATACAAATATTATTATAAATATCTCCCTCCATAAAAATTGTCTGCTTTTTTTTAATTAACTGAGTAGTCGCACCGGAGTGCTCCAAAAAACTAGATAAAGATTCTTCAGAAAAATCTTTAAAAATATTAACACTTTTAAGAATTTTTATATATTTACTATCAATCAAATTTACAGCCTCCAGTCATATTTGCTAAATTAAAAATAACACAATTATTTATTTGATATAGTACCATAATATTAGTAAAATATACAGTAGTAATAAAAAAATAGCATTTAAGTTTACACTGAGTAATTTGAGGGAATATACTAACAATAGGAATGATTATGCGAATAATAGAAATAAATATATAGGGAAGGATTGATATTAATGAATAAATTAGCGACTTTTGCAGGTGGATGTTTTTGGTGCATGGTAAAACCATACACAGCGTATAGTGGCGTGAAAAATGTGGTCAGTGGCTACACAGGAGGACAGACAGAAAATCCAACTTATAAAGAGGTCTGTACAGGAAATACTGGTCATTACGAAGCAATTCAAATTGAATATGATGAAAATGAAATAACTTATGAGGAATTATTAGATATTTATTGGAAACAAATTGATCCAACTGATGCATATGGTCAATTTGCTGATAGAGGCGAACAGTATAGAACAGCTATATTTTGTCATGATGAACAGCAAAAGGTACAGGCATTAGAATCTAAAAGAAAAATTGAAAAAGAAAAATTCCAAGGAAAAGAAATAGCAACACAGATACTTGATGCGGGGATATTTTATCCAGCAGAAGAGAATCATCAGAACTACTACAAAAAAATGAGAGACCACTATAATGTGTATTATAAAAATTCAGGCAGATATGGATTTATTAAATCACATTGGGATAGACAAAATGTAAATAGGGAAGAAGTAAAAGAAAAGCTTTCTTCTATACAATTTGAAGTTACTCAAAACGACATGACTGAAGTACCTTTTGAAAATGAATATTATAATAATTTTGAAAAAGGTATATACGTAGATGTTGTTAGTGGAGAACCATTATTTAGTTCGACTGATAAATTTAATTCTGGGTGCGGTTGGCCAGCATTTACAAAGCCAATAAAAGAAACCGCACTTATCTATAGAAGTGACTTTGTATATGGCATGGATAGAACTGAAGTTAGAAGCCATGAGTCAAATAGTCATCTTGGACACGTATTTGATGACGGTCCGGAAGAAACTGGGGGCAATAGATATTGTATAAATTCTGCATCTTTAAAGTTCATCCCATATGATAAAATGGAAGAATGTGGTTATGGACAATATAAAAAATATGTGGAATAGGTGAAATATTTATGGAAGAACTATATTACAGAGAAAGATATAAACAGAGTGCTGAAGTAATAATTGAAAAAATAATCGAAAAAGATGATAAATTGGGTATTGTCCTCAATGAAACCGTTCTCTTTCCTGGAGGTGGGGGTCAAATTTCTGATATAGGTATTATGAAAAGTCTAAAAAATGTCGATTATAAAATTTGCAAAGTAGAGGAAAGCAGTGACGGAGAAATAGTACATTATATAAATGAAAGAGTATGTCCTGTTTCAATTGGAGAATCAGTTTGTATATCATTAGATTGGGATAGACGTAAGGATTCAATGCAGCAACATACAGGTCAACACGTACTATCTGGAGTATTTTTTAAATTATTTGGAAGAAATACTAAATCTATACATATAGGAAAAGACACATCTGAACTAGTGATTGAAGGTGAGTTTACAGAAGATATGGTAAATGAAGTGGAAAGATTTTCGAATGATTCCATTAATAAAGAATTAGTAATTGAAAATTTTGAAATTGATACTAATAACGGTTCTATAACAACAAGACGACCAATTCCCAAGTCTGAAAATCCAATACGAATTCTTAAAATTGGAAATTTAGACACAGCTGCATGTTGTGGAGTACATTTATATAATACAAAAGATTTAGGTCTTATAAAAATAAAAAAATTTTATAAGTTTAAAGGAGATACAAAATTAGAATTTTTAGTTGGAAAAAGAGCGGTAGATTATATTTTATCTAGAGATGTGATATTTTCAAAAGTATTAAATAAGTTTAATTCAGGAGAAAGTAATATTGCGAACTCTATAGAAAACTTAGAAATAAAGAAAGATGAATTTTATTATAAATACAAATACTCACTGGGAAAGGCTTTAAAAGCAGATTCTTATGAACTAGTAGAAAACTGTAATAGAAATATTAAAAATAATTTAGTCATAAAAAAAACATTTTTAAATGAAGAGCAGTGGTATATCGATGAACTAGCAAAGTATATAACAGAAAGATATGACTCAATAGTAATATTTGAGAACAGAGCTAAAGGTGCTGCACACATTAATATACAGGGTTCTAAGGTGGTTGTTGACGAAAACTCATTGAATATAGGAAACGACTTTAAAATCAATAAACATCTTTCTGATTTAAAAGGTGGAGGATCTAGATATATGGCTCAAGGTGTAACTAATAATATAAAAGAAATTGACATTTTTAGCGATTATATTTATTCTATATATTGTGGAAAATTAGATATTATAATATAAAGTGTAATTTGGGGGTTATAAATGTCAATATCAGGAACGATTATTCTAATAGCAATGTCATTATTTGCTATTTATTGTATGGTAGGAAAAAATGGAAGAGGATATAAAAATTATGTGATAAGAAATTCTGTAGGAGTGTATATTCTTATACTAGGATTATTATCTATTTTGAGATCAGGTAATGGACTAATTCAAAGCCTATATTTAGGTTTGTTTTCAGTTTTATTAGCATTCTTATCTTTGATTATTTTTAAAAAAGAGCCGAAAAGATGTCAAATTTTAAATATTATAGGCATAGTAGTATCTACATACGCGACATATCTATCATATATAAATTGATTAAAAAGAGCTACCAAAAGATGGTAGCTCTTATAAGTTTATTTTTTTATTAATTCATGTCCGTTTACAACTAGAGATATTAACTTGTCTGATTCAATTATTGAATCAAAAGCTATCTTTGAAGATTCTTCAGGATATGAAAAATATCCAGACGCATAAATTATTTTTGAATTTTTGTGAATTTCTTCAGTGCTTACACTTAGTTGACCATTATTAGCAACTAGTTCATTTAGTTTTTCATCAATTAGCTGCTCGTATTTTAGTTTAGAATCGGAATCTAAAACAGTACTTTCCTCAACAAACTTTCCAGGAACATCACTAGTACTACTAAAGGTGAAATTATTTGTAAGTTTAGCAGCAATTAATATCACTATTGAACCCACTAGTATAAAATAAATAAGCTTGACCCAAAACTTTTTTTTAAGTTTAGATTCAAAAGCTTTTTTATTTTTGGTTTGTTGATTTATTTGTTCTCTCATTTTATTTATATCGTACTGTATTACAATATTATCATTATAGGTATTTTTTTGAGTATTGTTCTGAGTTTGCTTGTTGTTTATATAAGCTTTTTTCTTTTCTGCAAAATTTATAGTTTTGCCAGAATTAGCTTTTTTATTCTTTTCACCCAATTTTAACACCTCCATGTATCGTAAATAATAATTACATTATTATGATTATATTAAATTTATCTTGATTAGTCAATAATGATACATAATAAGGATAGAAAGTATTTGATTTTTATGATAAAATTGATATTAGAGTACAAAAATGAATTAGTATTAATAACATTCTTTCGTAGGGGGGAATAATTGTGATTTTTATTGGAAATAGATATGAAATAACTGATAGACCAGTTTATATAGAAGAAAATAAATTATACAATGCGTATGATTCTGAAAAAAATATAAATGTAAAGATTAAAATAATTGAAAATAATAGATATATAAGTATTGATTTTATACCGAATATTATAGACGAAAGTATGTTGATAAATGACCTTAAAAATCCTTATATTCTGAGCATCATAGACGTTGGGGTACAAAGGACTGTAGATAATTTATTGTATTATATAGTGTATGAAGATTTTAGAGGAGTATCATTATCAACTCTAATAAAAGGCGCATATTTACATATGGATGCGTTGGTTAGAATTTCTACTCAAATAACCAAAGCTCTTCAGGCATATGAATCTATTGGCAAATACCATGGCTCGTTAAAGCCAGATGATATATTAGTGGACGATAAGCATGCTATAAAAATAGCAGATTTTGGTATAACAGAAGCAAATAGAGGGACTAATATTAGATGCTCTGGAAATCTAAAATATATGTCTCCGTCA
Organism: Peptostreptococcus faecalis; assembly: GCF_900240845.1. Classification (GTDB taxonomy): domain Bacteria; phylum Bacillota; class Clostridia; order Peptostreptococcales; family Peptostreptococcaceae; genus Peptostreptococcus; species Peptostreptococcus faecalis. Next base: position 910,052 of record NZ_OERU01000001.1, on the reverse strand, counting down.
CAGCTATCAATAGATTTCACTGATATAAAGACAGACTTATATTGTTTAGGTGTAATACTGTATGAAGCAGTATTCAAAAAATTCCCTTTTCACGAGGCTCACACAGAAAAACAATTGATGAAAGAAATTGACAAAGGTGTTATTTGGTCAAAACAAAACTTGAATAATCAAAATAAGGACTTCATTAATATTATAAAAAAATTATTGGAAAGAAACAAAAATTTAGGTTTTAAAGACTATAATGAGCTTCTTCTAAGTTTGAGTCACTTTATGTATAAAACATCGAAAATATATACAGATGACATTGAAGAAGAAGAGACAGACCTAGAAGCAGTATTAGACAAAACAGGGAGAGTAAATCCCGATGATTTTTATAAAACTAATAAAATATCTCTAAAAGAAATTGATGAAGCTTTAGAAAAGGAAAAAGCTTCACGTAAATTGAGCGTCAAAAGAAATAAAGGAAAAAAGCAAAAGAAAAATTTTAAAAAGATTGCAGTAACTTCTCTTATAGCTATTATTGTCGTTGCTATGTTAATATCGTACTTAGCATAAAAACATTTAGTAAATATAGTTTAATATTATTGTTGACATATTTATACTAGGATGATAAACTAATAGAGGTTATTTAATAAAAACAAAAAAATCAAACACAGTACATGATTCTTAAAAGGTGCCGAAAGGTTTTTTAGGAAGAAGATTGTGCTGGAGGTAAAAACCAAGGAGGAAAAATTAATGTCAGTAATTTCAATGAAACAATTACTTGAAGCTGGTGTACATTTCGGACATCAGACAAGAAGATGGAACCCAAAGATGGCTAAGTATATTTTCACAGAAAGAAATGGAATATATATTATAGACCTTCAGAAAACAGTAAAGAAGATAGACGAAGCTTATAAGTTTATGCAGGAAGTAGCAGAAACAGGAAAGCCAATCTTATTCGTAGGAACAAAGAAGCAAGCTCAGGATGCTATTAGAGATGAAGCACAGAGATGTGGAATGTTCTTCGTAAACGAAAGATGGCTAGGTGGAATGCTTACTAACCATAAGACTATAAAGGGAAGAATAGCAAAGCTTAGAGAATTAGAAGCTAAAGAAGAAGATGGAACTTTCGATGCACTACCAAAGAAAGAAGTAATCAAACTAAGAGCTGAAAAAGATAAGCTAGAAAAATTCTTAGGTGGAATTAAAGATATGCCTGAATTACCAGGTGCATTATATGTAGTTGATCCAAAGAAAGAAACTATTGCTATTAAAGAAGCTAAGAGATTAGGAATACCAGTTATTGGTACAGTAGATACTAACTGTGATCCAGATGATGTTGATTTCCCAATCCCAGCTAATGACGATGCAATAAGAGCTATAAAGTTAATAAGTGGAGCTATGGCTAATGCTATTATTGAAGCTAGACAGGGCGCAGATGATATGGCTGAAGAAAATGTTGAAGAAGCTGTTGAAGCTGATGCAACTACAGAAGAAATGTAATCAATTTACATAAATATGTAAAGCTAGTGGTAAGGGCAATGCCCTTACCATTTTATGAATAAAAACAAATTTATATTTATTACAGGAGGAATTTACTATGGCAACAGCTGTAACTGCACAAAGTGTAAAAGAATTAAGAGAAAAAACAGGCGCTGGTATGATGGACTGCAAGAAGGCTCTTATGGAAGCTGATGGAGACATGGAGAGAGCGATTGATATATTAAGAGAAAAGGGACTTTCAAAGGCTGCAAAGAAAGCTGATAGAGTAGCTGCTGAAGGTTTAGTTACAATTAAAACTAACGAGGACAATTCTGTTGCTGCAATAGTTGAAGTTAACTCTGAAACAGACTTTGTTGCAAAGAACCAGGATTTCCAAGTTCTTGTAACTGATGTTGCAGAAATGGCTTTAGACGGAAATCACGGAAGCCTAGAAGAGCTTTTATCTTCAATGCATAAAGAAGGTAAGGCTCTAAAAGATATTTTAAATGATAGAATTGCTACAATCGGTGAAAAACTAGACATAAGAAGATTTGAAAAAATTTCTTCAAATGGAAAAGTTGCAGGATATGTTCACGGTAATGGTAACATAGGTGTAATAGTTGAACTTGACACAGACTCTAACGATGAAAGAGTACTTTCATTAGGTAAAGATGTTGCTATGCAGGTTGCTGCAATGAATCCTAAGTATATATCTAGAGATGATGTAGATCAGGAATACATAGAACATGAAACTGAAATACTTACTCAGCAGGCATTAAATGAAGGAAAGCCAGCTGCAATAGTTGAAAAGATGGTTGTAGGTAGATTAAACAAGGAACTTAAGGAAGTTTCTCTTCTTGATCAGGCGTTTATTAAAGATTCTGACCTATCAGTTGGAGAATTAGTAGCCAAGGTAGCGAAAGAAGTTGGAAGCGACATAAAGATTACTAGAATGGTAAGATTTGAAGTTGGTGAAGGTCTAGAAAAGAGAGAAGAAAATTTCGCAGATGAAGTTGCAAAGCAACTTAAGTAATTTGTAAATTTAAAGAGAACACTATAGTGTTCTCTTTTTTAGAATAAGGTAGAAAAAAATATATTATAATCTATTTATATAACAATATATTTTATGTATTTTAATTTCTAATATAAAAAATTAAAATAATAATTGTAAAAAGGAGAGTAGCTAATGGACAAACCTATATATAAAAGAGTGTTACTTAAAATAAGCGGAGAAGCACTTTCAGGTGAAGCTGGATTTGGAATAAATAACGATATAGTAAATGATATATCATTAGGAATAAAAGAACTTAATGATGTGGGTGTTGAAGTTGCCGTAGTAGTTGGTGGAGGAAATTTTTGGAGAGGTAGAAGCAACCAAGAAATGGACAGAACAACAGCTGATTACGTTGGTATGCTAGCCACTGTCATGAATGCTATGGCTCTCCAAGATTCATTAGAAAATATTGGCGTTCCAACAAGAGTACAGACTGGTATTGAAATGAGACAAATTGCAGAACCTTATATAAGAAGAAGAGCGGTTAGACACCTAGAAAAGGGAAGAGTAGTAATCTTTGGAGCTGGAACTGGAAATCCATACTTTTCTACAGATACTGCTGCTGCATTAAGAGCTGCAGAAATGGAAGCTGAAGTAATATTACTAGCTAAAAATGTAGATGCAGTATATGATAAGGATCCAAAAGTGCATAGTGATGCGAAAAAATTCACTAGACTTTCTTATATGGAAGTTATAAACAAAGAATTAAAAGTAATGGATTCTACTGCTACGTCACTATGTATGGATAATAAAATTACAATAAAAGTATTTGAATTATCTACTGAAAATATAATAAATGTTGTATATGGAAAAAACATTGGAACTATAGTAGAATAATAGTATAATATATAAAAAGGTATTTACAGGAGGTAGTAAATGAAACTTGATATTCATACTGAATTAGAAGAGCAGATGGACAAAACTATAGAAGCTATGAAGTTTGAATTCGGAACTATAAGAGCTGGAAGAGCAAATGCATCTATGCTGGACAAGATAAGGGTAGATTACTATGGAACACCTACACCTATAAATCAGATGGCAGCAGTAGCAGTTTCTGAAGGAAGGATATTAACTATCACTCCTTGGGATAAGTCAAGTGCTCATGATATAGAAAAAGCAATATCTGAATCTGATATAGGTATTTCTCCATCTAATGATGGATCTGTAATTAGAATTGTTGTACCACCATTAACAGAGGAGAGAAGAAAAGAATTGGCTAAAAAAGTTTCTAAAGCATCTGAAACATTTAAGGTGAGAATAAGAAACGAAAGAAGAGATGCCAATGAAAAAATAAAAAAGATGGAAAAATCTGCAGAGCTTACTGAAGATGATGCAAAAAAAGCAACAGAAGAAGTTCAAAACATCACAGATAAATATGTGAAATTGATAGACACTTTGACAGCAGAAAAAGAAAAAGATATTTTAGAAGTTTAAAATATACTGCTATGAAATTATTTATCTTAAAAAATTAATTTGAAAGCAAGGCCACTAACAAAGTTAATTGTTAAAGTGCCTTGCTTTTTTGTATGTTATCGTGCAATACTAATAGATCTTATGGTATAATTATAGTATCTAAATGATGAAAGGAGTATATTGTTTTCAAAAAAAGTCAGAAAACAATATGATAAAAAATGCAAAACTTATATTATGATATAGATACAAAAAAAATACCCAGTCATATTGCTATAATAATGGATGGAAATGGAAGATGGGCAAAATCTAGATTTATGCCGAGAACATTCGGTCACAAGGCCGGAGTTGAAACAATTAGAAAAGTTGTAAAAGAAGCTTCAAGATTGGGAATAAAATATATAACTTTATACGCATTTTCTACTGAAAACTGGAAACGACCAAAAGAAGAAGTAAACACACTTATGGGATTATTAGTTTCTTATTTGAAAAAAGAGTTGCAAGAACTTGATGAAAATAATGTAAGAATTAGGACTATTGGTGATATAGATGGACTTCCAAAAGTATGTATTGATGAACTAGATGAATCAAAGGAAAAAACAAAAAATAATGATGGATTGGTTTTATCATTAGCTTTAAATTATGGTGGACGAGCAGATATTGTTGATGCAGTAAAAAATATATCAAATCAAGTTAAAGATGGAAATATAGAAGTTGAAGATATAGATGAAATTTTGATATCTAAAACACTAAGTACTAAAGATATTGTAGATCCAGATCTAGTTATCAGAACTAGTGGTGAACAGAGATTGAGTAATTTTTTATTATGGGAAGTCGCTTATTCAGAATTTTATTATACTGATGTACATTGGCCAGATTTTGATGAAAAAGAATTACAAAAGGCTATATTTGATTATCAACAAAGAGATAGGCGTTTTGGCGGAGTGAAGTAAAAAGGAGGAACAATATATGAAACAAAGATTAATTTCAGCTTTAACTATGTTACCCCTTTTGATATTAGTTGTTGTTAGGGGAATTCCTCTTTATATTGGTGGAGCTATTCTAATGATAATTGCATTACATGAATTTTATTCGGTTTTTGAAAATATAAAGCGTTATCCAATAAAAGAACTAGGTTATATTTTCTCAATAATAATGTTAGCTGGTAATGTTATAGGTTGGAATATACAAGAATACTCTTTTGTGCTTTTCTTTATATTTGTAATATCAATTGTATACGTACTAATGCAAAAAAGAGACGTGCTGGATTTATGCATTACTTTTTCAGGGATACTATATGTGTGTTTTTGTTTTAATTTTATAATTTGGACTTGTAATAATATATCAAATGGAGCTATCTATGTATGGCTTATATTTATTATATCTTTTGGAACAGATATTTTTGCATATTTAGTTGGTATTAAATTTGGAAAACATAAATTGATACCCAAAGTTAGCCCAAAAAAAACTATAGAAGGTAGTATTGGTGGCATTTTAGGTAGCATAGCATTTAGCGTGATATTTGGAATTATATTTAATTTAAATATTGGTGTAACTTTAATTATAGCTTTTATTGGAAGTATTATTGCGCAAATGGGTGATTTAATAGCATCTTCAGTAAAAAGATATGCGGGAGTGAAAGACTATGGAAAGTTGATTCCAGGTCATGGAGGAATTCTAGATAGATTTGATAGTGTTTTATTAGTATCTCCTTATGTGTATATAGTATTATTCTATCTTGTTGGGTAGAAAATAGGAGAAAAAAATGAAATCATTAAAAAAAATAAGTGTTTTTATACTTGTAGGAGTTATTTCCATTTCTTTATATGGATGTAGCAGTGATAAAAAAGAAAATAAAAATGCGGAAGACTTGATAAAAATAAATAAAAATGCCAGCGATCTAGTGGATAGATATGAAGTTCCGCATGGTTATAAGCGAGTGGATGCGGAAAAGGATAGTTTTGCAGAATATATCAGACATGAAAAGCTTAAAAATTATGGTGAGAAATCTCTATATTATAATGGCAAAGAAAAAGATAGTGAAGGCGTTTATGATTCAGTGTTTGACGTTGATTTGGAAAATAGGGATTTGCTTCATTGTGCCGACATGTGCTTTAAATTTAGAGGAGATTACCTATATTCTACAGGTCAGTATTCAAAAATAAAATTTCATTTTGTATCAAATGGAATTGCAGACTTTAGTAAGTATGCCGAAGGATATAGGGTAAATCCCGATACTGGTGAATATTATATGAGCACGAATCCATCTACTTCAGAGGAAACATATAAAAAATTTATGAATTTAGTATACGCTTACTCTGGGACACTTTCTTTAGAAAAGGATACTCACAAGATAAATGTGGATCAAATGCAGATAGGAGATATGTTTGTCAGGGGCGGAACACCAGGAACAAAAAGAGTGGGGCATGCTATTATGGTTGTTGATATGGCAGTTGATAATAGTGGGCAGAAAGTATTTATGTTAGCCCAATCGTATATGCCAGCTCAACAGCCACAGATTCTAATTAATAAAAACAATAAAAAAATAAGTCCTTGGTACAGTATAGAAGAAGTAAAAAAATATGGAGAGTTAAAGACTCCTCAGTGGACATTTACGCTTGATGAATTTAAGCGATTTAGCGATATATAATAAAGTTTAAAAAACCTGGAGATTAATTTCCCTAGGTTTTTTTATTTTACAAATAAAATAAGTTGTAGAAAATTCATAATATTTAATTATAAAAACATTATAGATAAAAACAATGTATACCATCTTTAGTATTGTTATATTCATTTTCACATGATATTTTGAATAAAAGATGGAGAGACACTGATAAACAATATATAATGTATAAGTGCTGAAAATAAATAATGAGAGCATAAAAATTTATAAGGAGAAGGAATAATGTTTAAAAAAATTTTAACAACATTTTTATCATGTGCTATAGTAACAGCTATAATACCTCTGGAATCGATTGCAATAGTACAAGATAATATAAATGAACAATTGATTGAACAAGAAGTCAAGAGTATTGAATCAGAATTAGAGTTTGATAAGGAAAACGGAGCGATAACAAAATATATTGGGAACTCAAAAAAAGTTATAATACCAGATAAAATTGATAATGTAGAGGTGAAAAAAATTGGACCATCTGCGTTTTCAAAAAATTTAGAAGTTGAGGAAATACATTTAAATGAGGGGTTAGAGATTATTGGAAGACAGGCATTCTCAAGTGCAAAAAATTTAAAAAAAATAGAATTTAGCTCAACAGTAAAATCAATAGAAGAAGGTGCTTTTATATCAACATCTTTAGACGAAGTAATATTAAATGAAGGATTAGAAAGTATAGAAAGGTTGGCATTTTCAAATATTACTACATTGAAATCGATTCGCTTGCCGGATTCACTTAAAAAGATTGAAAACCAGGTTTTTATGAAAGATATTAATTTGAATTCAGAGATGTATTTTGGTAAAAATTTAGAAAAAGTAAATAATAGTTTATTTAAATCTGCAGGGGATATATCTGAATATAAAATTGCTTCTGATGGGGCTGATTTAGTTATTTATGATGAAGTTTTTACTAAAAATATAAACTATCTGAAACTGCCTCAAAATAGACTTTTAAAAATAGCATCTAGAGCTTTTCTAAATACAGATAAAGTAGTGTTAGATGCTGGTGAAATAAAAGTAGAAAATATAAATGAAATTGAAAATGAGTTAAAGAAAAAAGTGAAAGTTTATTCTGGTTTTATAGTTCCAATAAAAGACGACTATTTGAATAAAGAAGATTTATTTGTATCAACAGAAATAGAATGGAATTTAGAAAACCTTGATTTATCAAAAAAATCACTGGAAGTAGAAGGTAAATTTAAAAGTATTCCAGATTCTGAATATGAAAAATATAACCTTTTAGGTAGCAGAGAATCTACTGAAAAAAATTTAGATAGACACACAATAAAAGCGACACTTTTACTAAATAATGAAGCTCACGATAAATGGAATGAAGATGATTTTATCTATGATGAATTTTCATATGGAATTTCTTCTGGCGGAAAATACTTTGGAATAAAAGGATTTTCTGATAAAGGAATGAAAAAAATAAATAACAATAAAAATTTAGTAATTCCAGGTGAAGTTCAAATAGAGGAAGGTGGAGTAGTTAAAACTAAAAAAATAGAAGGAATAGGAAGATCTGCTTTTTCAGATAAGGGAATTGAAACAGTAGCGTTTCCTTCTGCTGAGGGCAGAAAAAAAGAATTCATAATCGATATGTCTGCATTTAATAATAATAAAATAGAAAAAATAAGTATACCTTCCTATGTAAAGGCGATAGACTCTTTTGCATTCAAAAAAAATAGAATAAAAAATATTTACATTCCAGGCTCTGTTTTAAAGATTGGAAATGAAGCTTTTTCTGAAAATGAAATAGATAATCTTGAAATATCTGATGACGTGGATTCGATACAGATTGATAACTATTGCTTTGCAAATAATAAGATAAAAGAAGTGCATCTACCTTATAGTATTTTCAAATTAAAAGAGTATGTATTTATAAATAATCCAGGTGTTGAAAAAATAGAAGGTAAGGATAATGTAGGACAGGTTAACTTATATACTAGAAACCCAAAACACCTTCACACTAGTTCGTATATATATCCTAGTGAATATCAGAAGTTTGTACTAATAGGTGGAGATGTAAATAGAGAAGAACTACATACAGCTATAAAAGAAGCGAATAATTTAGATAGTAGAGAATATAATAAAGAAAGTTGGGATAATTTCAATCTTGAATTAATTGAGATAAAAGAAATATTCAAAAATGAAAATTCATCGCAAGAAGATATTAATAGGGCTAAAATAAGACTTGCCAATTCAATAAATACTCTTGAAGGGATAGCCGTAAATAAAAAAGCTTTACGTGAGAAAATAAATGAGATTGAAAAACTAAATAAAGAATTATACACTGCTTCTTCATGGAAGATTTTAAATAAAGAAATATTGACTGCAAAAGAAATTATTGAAGATCAAAATGCTACTCAAGAAGATGTTAGTATGTCAGTTAAAGGAATTGAAAAAGCAATGAAAAATCTAGAAATTTCCGAAGAAATGAAGTATGATGCAGAAGATTTTTTATTTGAAGGAAGCATAATTTTAGGTTTTTCAGAAAAAGGTGAAAAAAAATCTAAAATAAATAAAGATTTAATATTGCCTGATAGAAATAAAAATGGAGATGAAATTACTGAAATTGGAGCAAAAGCATTCGAAGTTACTGAGGGTGTGATTATGGGAAATGATATAGTTGAGTCTCCTAATGGTCTGAAAAGTGTAAAAATACCAGAAAGTGTAACTAAAATAGGAGACAGTTCATTTAGATATAATTCTTTTGAAACAGTTATTCTACCAGAGAAACTAAAAGAAATTGGAGCGGTTGCCTTTAACGGAAATCAACTTATAGAAGTTTCAATTCCAGATTCAGTAACAGCGATGGGAGATGGTGTTTTTTCATTGAATAAATTGAAAAAAATTAAATTTTCAAAAGGTATGGATAAAATTCCTAATGGTATATGTTCTAGAAATATTTTTCTCGAACATATAGATATTCCTAATGGAATAAAAGTAGTTGGGGAATCAGCATTTGTAGGAGCACCTTTAAAAGAAATAAATATTCCTAAAACAGTTGTTGAAATACAAAAAAAAGCATTTTCAGCACATAGAGCTGAAGAATTAGTAATACCAGGAAATGTCAAAAAAATAGGTAAATTCGCTTTTGAAGAAAATGTAAAATTTAGATACACTACGAGTCTTATACTTGAAGAAGGAATAGAAATTATTGAAAATTCAGCGTTTAAGAGTTTATTACTTAAAGAAGTGAAAATACCTAAAACTTTGAAAGAGTTAGGGAAAGAAGCCTTCAAGAATAATTTAGATGAAAACAAGAATGAAATAGTTGTAAAGCTTATTACCAATAACGATAAACATCTTACTTTATTTGAAGAATCAAAGTATCATAAAATATTTTACGTAGAAGAAAGTATAGATACTACACTTCCTTCATATCCATCAAATCCTTCATATCCATTAGAGAAGGTTATAATGAATGAAAGGATAGCAGGTAAAGATAGATATGAAACAGCAGTAAAAGTTTCTAGTAAATACTTTAAACAGTCAGAAAATGTGATACTAGTTTCAAATGAAAAATTTTCTGATTCCATGGTATCTGCCAACATTTCAAAAAAATTAAACGCTCCAATTTTAATTACTAATAAAAATAGCATTCCAAAGTCAACTGTAGAGGAAATGAGAAGGCTCAAATCTAAGAAAGTTATAATGGTTGGGGGAGTAAATACAATTAGTGAAGATGTAGAAAAAATTATTAAAGAGAACAAATTAGATGTTGAAAGAATATCGGGTAGAGATAGATACGAAACAAGTATCAAAATAGCTCAAAAATATAATAATGATGCAAAAGATATTTATATTGTGAATGGTGAAAATATAGTTGACGGTTTATCTGTATCGAATTTATCAACTAAATTTGGAAGACCAATAATTTTAGCAAAAAACAGTGAGATATCGAAAGAAGTTATAGAGTATATATTTACAAATAAAATACAAAAAGCAGTAATTGCAGGAGGAGAAAATTCAGTAGGAAAAGAAGTAAAAGGATATTTATCAAAATATTGTACTGTAAATAGAATTGCAGGCAAAGACAGATACGAAACTTCATTGAAGGTTGCGATAGAAGCATATGAAAATCCATCTAAGATTTTTGTAGCTAATGGAGACAATATAATTGACTCGCTTGTAATTGGATCAGTAGTATCAAATGAATCAACACCTATGATCTTGGTAAATAGTAAAAATTATAATGATATAAAAACATGGATTGATAAATCCAAAATATCAAAAATTATTTTTATTGGTGGTGAAAATTCAATTTCAAAAGATCTAGAAAAAAAATTATTAAATTAATTTATAGATATAATTTTATATAATATATAAAAAAAGGATGAGCGATACTAATACAGGCTCATCCTTTTTCAAATGAAAGGAGAAATACAATGTCTATATTTCTTCTTTCATTATATTTATTTCACTTAACAAAGTATCAACTATTTCTTCTTGTGGGACTTTTTTATAAATTTCACCTTTTTTAAACAACAATCCCATTTTATCTCCACCTGCTATACCAATATCCGCTTCACGAGCTTCACCAGGACCGTTAACCGCGCATCCCATTATTGCTACAGTCATGTTAGAATCAATAGATTCAACTCTTTTCTCAACTTCTCCGGCTAATTTTATCAAATCTATATTGCATCTTCCACAAGTAGGGCAAGATATAATTTTTATTTTATCGTTAAGAAGACCAATACTTCGCAATATTTCCTTTGCAACGCCTATTTCCTCGATAGGATCTCCTGTTAAAGAAATTCTAATAGTATCGCCAATACCATCAACTAAAAGAGATCCCACACCAATAGAGGATTTTATAGTCCCTTTTTTTATTCCTCCAGATTCTGTTACTCCAAGATGAAGAGGATAGTCAACTTTTTGCGACATAAGTCTGTATGCCTCTACAGTCTTTATAATATCTGTATTTTTTAGAGAAATTACTATATCTTCAAAATCTAAGGATTCTAAAATTTTTATATGGTTAAGTGCTGATTCAACCATTGCCTCAGGAGTAGGAGATCCATATTTAGCAAGCAAGGATTTCTCTAAAGATCCTCCGTTTACACCTATTCTTATAGGTAAATTATTTTTTTTGCAGGCATCAACTACTGATTTAGTTCTTTCTAAATCACCAATATTACCAGGATTTATTCTAATTGCATCAATTCCTTGATTAACTGCTTCAAGAGCCAATCTATAATCAAAATGTATGTCAGCAATCAATGGTATTGAAATATTTCTTTTTATTTCAGATATTTGCTTTGCAGCTTCCATATCTGGCACTGCAATTCTTACAAGATCACAGCCTGAATGTTCAAGCCTATGTATTTGATCTATTGTAGACTTAGAATCTCTCGTGTCGGTGTTTGTCATTGATTGAACTGAAATTGGATTATCTCCTCCAATGAAAACTCCACCTACATTTACTACTTTAGTTTTTTTTCTATTATAACTCATAATTAAAACCTTTCAACATGTTTATATCTTATTATATCTAACCAATTATTCTTAGAATATCTTTATATGTTATGAATATCATAAAGCTAAGTAAAGCAATTAATCCAATTCCATTTATATATCCTTCAACCTTTGCAGGTAATTTTTTACCTCTTCTAAGAGCTTCAATCATTAAGATTAAAATTCGCCAACCATCTAAAGCTGGAATAGGTAATAAATTCATTAGACCAATATTTAGACTTATTATTGCAGTTAGATAGACAAGATTTAATATACCACTAGTTGCAGCGTTTGAAACAATTTGTACTACACCTACAGGTCCAGCCAAAGAGTTGACTATATTTCCAGATAATTGTCCAGTTACTAACTTCCAAATAAATTGCAACATTGATTTAGAAGTATTGTAAGTTGTTGAAAAAGCATAAGGAATAGCTTTTATTGGATTTTTTTCATTTTTTGGTGTAATACCTATTATATATTTTTCATTATTTTTCACAGGTTTAATCGATGTAGTTTCAACGCTAGAGTTTCTATTATATTTTACTTTTAGCTCTTTTCCGTTACTTGAAGAAATTGCAGAACTAAGTTCTTCGAAATTAGAAATAGATTTGTTGTCTACAGATATAATTTTATCTCCTTTTTTTAAACCTGCTTCATATGCTGGAGACGATTCAGCAACTTGTTCTAATATATTAGTAGTTGGAGTTCCTACGATCATGAAAAAGCCTGAAAGTAAAACAAAACACAAGACTATATTTGCAACAGGACCAGCAAATATAGAAGCTAATCTATCTTTTATTGGCTTTTTATCAAAAGAGTTCTCATCATCAGATTCTTCATCTTCACCTGCCATGGCTACATATCCTCCAATAGGAAGAGCCCTTAGGCTATAAAGAGTATTATTTTTTTCTTTTGAAAATATCTTAGGTCCCATACCTATGGAAAATTCATAAATTGTTACACCAGCTTTTTTTGCAAAGTAAAAATGACCCAATTCATGAATAAATATTATAAAACCAAAAATTAATATTGCTACTATTATATTCATTAATTCACCTTCTTATTTTAATATTATTCTTTTCTATAAAGTACATAATTTTACATTTATATCAGTTTATATGATACCCACATAATTATATAACTAGTTAATAATTGTAGTATATAAAGCTTTAAAAACACTTAAACTTTTTGTACATTTAAAACTGTATTGGAAATGAAGTCACGTGTCCATTTATCTATATCTAAAATTTCTTCTAGAGTAGGTTTTTTGATAAAACTATGTTCTTTTATAGCTAGTGAAATATACTTAGGAATATCATAAAATTTAATTTTCTCTTCTAAAAAATATTGAACTAATACCTCATTTGCAGCATTTAATACAGTGCAGTCGGTACCACCATGACTTAAAGCTTCATAGGCAAGTCTCAAACAAGGAAAAACTTCTAAATCAGGTTCCTGAAAAGAAAGATTACTTGCTTCAAATAAATTTAATCTATCGAAATTTGAACTTATTCTTTTTGGATAAGTAAGCGCATACTGTATAGGAACTCTCATATCTGGACACCCTAGTTGAGCCATAACTGTTGAATCTGAAAACTCAACCATAGAGTGAACTATGCTTTGAGGATGTACATGTACCACTATATCTTTTGGATCGACGTCAAAAAGCCATTTTGCTTCTATTACTTCTAGACCTTTATTCATAAGAGTTGAAGAATCTATAGAAATCTTGGCTCCCATAGTCCAGTTAGGATGCTTTAAAGCTTCGTTTTTAGTTACACATTCTAATTCTTCTTTTTTTCTACCCAAAAAAGGTCCGCCTGATGCCGTTAAAAGAATTTTTTCTATTTTATTATTATTTTCACCATTTAAGCATTGGAAAATAGCACTATGCTCACTGTCAACTGGAATAATATTAGAATTGTGTTTCTTAGCCTCAGACATTACTATTTCACCCGCAGTTACAAGAGTTTCTTTGTTAGCAAGAGCAATTGTAGTTGAGTTTTTAATAGCAGCAAGAGTTGGTAATAGGCCGACCATACCTACAACAGCTGTAACTAAAATATCTATATTTTTAGATTTAGATATTTCAACCAGTCCGTCTAGACCTTTTAATATTTCAATACCATTTAGTAGATTTTTGTATTCATTAACTTCTTTTAATTTAAGAAAATTATTAAAAGCAATTTCATCATATATAGCAACTTTCTTTGGATTGAATTCTTTAATTTGATCAATAAGTAATTCGATGTTTTTATTAGTACTTATTCCTTCAATTTTAAAAAGGTCTTTATTTAATCTTACTATATCTAGTGTTTGTGTACCTATAGAACCAGTAGATCCTAGTATAGATATGTTTTTTCTATTTATATTCAAAATAATCACTTCCATTCATTTTTATAATATTACCTATTAGATTATAGCATATATACAATTAAACTGCGTATAAAGAATATAGTTCAATTAAAAATATATAATACAAATAAAAAAATTTGAATTTTTTATAAAAATACTGAAATAGATTGAAAAAATTGAAATTGTTTGAGATATTTTTTATTTAAACGATAAATAAAAGTTTAGCAAAATGATAAACTTTATTTTACGAGCGATTGACATTGATAATTTATAGATGTATATTATGAAGAAAGGATGTGATTTAATATGCTGGAAATAAAAGAAAGTTTGAAAAAAATTGATCAGACTGAGTACACAGAAAGTAGAAATATAAAAGCTAGAAATACCAGAGATCGTTTTTTAAATATATCTCCAAAAAATTACATATCTATAATGAAGGGAACTAGTTCAAAAAAAGCACTAATTCCTATGATTTTAATAAATGAAATGGACAAAGATAATAAAATTTATATGACTTTAGATGAATTGTCAAAACTAATAGATTATCCAAAGACGAGTTTATCAGTAATATTTAGCGAATACAGAAAAAGGGATTTTATGCAAAAAATAAGAAATGGGGTTTATATGATAAATCCTTTAGTTTCTTACAAAGGATCAAAATATGAAAGAGATAAACTGATAAAAGAATATAATAAACTAAAAGAAGAGGGAAGGGATATGAATGAGTTTTAAATTTGATAGAGAAATAATGAAGTGGTTCGACTTATTTTTTGAAGATCAAAAAAATCTTTTTAATATGGAAAATTTTTTATGCTCTATGCAAGAGATAAATAATACTAAAAAAAATGGAAATCTGATAACTCTTGAAAAACAGGATTCAAACTATTGGAAATTGGAATTTTCTCTTCCAGAAAACTATGTAATAAAACTCCAAAAAAATGTACATCCTTTTTTTGGAGAATATATATATGAAGAAATATCGATTTACTGTGATGACAACATGTATGATTTTTTGAATTATTATCTGATGAAAGTACTAGATAATGTGGTTTTATATACTTATGATATAGAAAGTAAGACTCATTATATTAATTATAAAGACTCATTTTTGAGAAAATGTAAATATATGGAAAGTGGTAAAAAGAGGTTTTTAGATGAAGATTTATACATAGTTGCAAATTCTGATAGAAACTTTGATTTTGTTAATTTTTCGGGAACTTTCAAACTTAATCTATGTTTTGATCCAAATAAAGGAGAAAATTTACTAGACAGCATTTTAAATATAAGAAAATCTATAATAATAAGCGAATAAAAAAATACAAAAGGGAAAATAATATTTAAGTATGTTAAACATAATATGAAAGGATGATGATTATGAACGTAGAAAAAATGACATTAAGAGTACAAAATGCTTTAAATGATTCTTTTGCAGAAGCTGTAAAAAATAATAACCAGCAAGTTGACTCAATCCATCTTGTATATTCATTAATAAATCAAGAAGATGGATTGATTCCAAATATATTAGAAAAAATGAATATTAGTATAGACTCGTTAAAAAATTCTTTGGAAAATGAGATGAAAAAATTACCTCAAGTTACAGGATCAGGGGCAAGTTCTCAAGGAGTAACTGCTACAAGAAAAATTAATGAAATACTAGTGAAAGCTGAAAAAATATCTGAGGATTTTAAAGATTCTTATGTGAGTGTAGAACATTTAATGTTAGCAATTTTTGAAGTAGAAAAGAATTCAAATATTTCAAAGATATTTAAACAATACAATTTAAATGAAAATAATTTTTTAGAGGTGCTTCACAGCATAAGAGGCAATCAAAGGGTAGACACACAGGACCCTGAAGGTACATATGATGCTTTAGCAAAGTATGGTGTAAACTTAGTTAAATTAGTTCAGGATAATAAGATAGATCCTGTAATTGGTAGAGATGAAGAAATAAGAAGAACGATAAGAATTCTGTCTAGAAGAACAAAGAATAACCCAATTTTAATAGGTGAGCCAGGCGTTGGTAAAACAGCTATTGTTGAAGGATTGGCACAGCGTATAGTAAAGGGTGATGTTCCAGAAGGACTAAAAGACAAAATAGTATATTCTCTAGACATGGGAGCCTTGATAGCAGGAGCAAAATTTAGAGGTGAATTTGAAGAAAGGCTAAAAGCGGTACTAAAAGAAGTATCTAGTTCAGAAGGAAAAATAATATTATTTATCGACGAAATACATACTATAGTTGGAGCAGGAAAAACTGAAGGTTCAATGGATGCAGGTAATTTAATAAAACCAATGCTTGCCAGAGGTGAATTAAATTGTATAGGTGCTACAACTTTTGATGAATATAGAAAATATATAGAAAAAGATAAAGCACTAGAAAGAAGATTTCAACCTATAATAGTAGATGAACCAACAGTAGATGACACAATATCTATTCTTAGAGGGCTAAAAGAGAGATTTGAAATACATCATGGAGTAAGAATACACGACAATGCAATTGTTGCTGCTGCAAAACTATCTGACAGATATATACAAGATAGATTTTTACCAGACAAGGCCATTGACTTAATTGATGAAGCAGGAGCTATGATTAGGAGTGAAATAGATTCATTGCCAACAGAGCTAGATACTGTGAGAAGAAAGTTATTTACTCTTGAAACAGAAAGAGAAGCTCTATTAAACGAAAAAGACGATAAGTCAAAAATTAGATTGGAAGAAACTGAAAAAGAAATTTCTGAGTTAAAAGAAGAAAATGATAATTTGACTGCAAGATACGAAACTGAAAAAAGTAAAATAATGGACTTGAAATTGCTTAAAGAAAAACTTGACGATGCAAAATCAAGAGCAGAAAAATATGAAAGAGAATATGATTTTAATAAAGCTGCAGAAGTGAAGTTTGGAGAAATTCCGTCATTAGAAGAACAGATAAAAGTTTACGAAGAAAAAATGGAAACTGATTCAACAACGCTTTTAAAAGAAGAAGTTACAGAAGATGAAATATCAGAAATTATTTCAAAATGGACAGGTATTCCGGTTACTAGATTAGTTGAGTCGGAAAAAGAAAGGTTACTAAACTTAGAAGATCATTTACATGAAAGAGTAATAGGTCAAGATGAAGCAGTAACGGCTGTTTCAAATTCTATAATAAGATCTAGAGCAGGGTTAAGTGATCAGAGAAGACCTATTGGATCATTTATTTTCTTAGGACCAACTGGTGTTGGAAAGACAGAACTAGCAAAGACATTGGCTAGGGAATTGTTTGATAGCGAAGATAGTATTATCAGGATTGATATGTCAGAATATATGGAAAAACACAGTGTATCAAGACTGGTAGGACCACCTCCTGGTTATGTTGGATACGAAGAAGGCGGTCAATTAACAGAAGCTGTAAGGAGAAAGCCATACTCTGTAATTTTATTTGATGAAATAGAAAAAGCACATGATGACGTATTTAATATGTTTTTACAAATTCTTGATGAAGGAAGGTTAACTGATAATAAGGGTAAGACTGTAGACTTTAAAAACACGTTAATTATAATGACTTCAAATATTGGAAGTGAATTACTACTAAATTCTGGAGGAGTAATAACAGACGAAGTAAATGAAAGAGTAATGGACGTTATGAGACATAGATTTAAACCAGAGTTTTTAAACAGAGTAGACGATATTATAATGTTTAAACCACTTCAGAAAGAAGAAATTAAAAATATTATAGAAATTTTTATGCAGGAATTAAGGGATAGATTGAATGAAAAGGGAATAGGCTTAAATTTAACAGATGAAGCAAAAGATACTATTTCTGAAACTGCATATGATCCTGTTTACGGAGCGAGACCATTAAAAAGATATATAAACAATACATTAGAAACGCAAATTGCCAAAATGATAATTTCAGGTAATATAAATGAAGGCGATACAGTGAATATATTATCAGAAGATGGTAAAATAACAATAAAATAATAAAATGTTTTATAGTATAAATAGTTAAACAGAGAATGCTACAGATATCACTTATATAAATTATATTATTTAAAGGTGATATATGTAGTATTCTTTTTTTATTTAATTAAAAACATATATTAAATAAAAAAAATGATAAAATTACTGAAAAGGCGTAAAATACAACATTCCTTAACAAATAATTATTAATTTAACAAAAAAATACTAATATTTTTAAAAATAAAATTTACAAGCTAAAAAAAGAAAAATATTTTCAAAAAAAATGAATAATTTTGTATACAATGCTACTTAAAAATAATATATATTTTATTGACTTATTTAAATTAATGTGTAATTATAAAATAGTCAATTAAATGAATTAAATTATGAAAAAAATAAGCAGAAACTTATTGTTATAAAAAAATCGAAAATAAAGAATTGTTTGACAATAAGGGTTACAAATTGTATACTAATGATGAAAGAAATCATATTGTAAAAAATAAATAAAGGAGGGGTTTACATGAGTATTAAATTTAAAGACATACTTGTGGTAGGTTTCGCACTATTTGCCATGTTCTTTGGTGCTGGTAACCTTATTTTTCCACCTTACCTAGGAGTTCTCGCAGGGACTCAATGGTTTAGTGGATTCTTTGCATTCTTATTTGCCGATGGTGGTCTAGCTTTATTGGGGGTTATAGCTATGACTAAAGTCGAGGGCGATATGCCGAAGTTATTTACGCGTGCTGGTAAAAATATAGGAGTAGTAATTGGAACTATAATGGTACTATGTATTGGTCCTTTTGTAGCTATTCCTAGAACATCTGCAACTACATATGAAATTGGTATACTTCCTACAATTGGGGACGGATTTAGTCCTATCATATTCTCAATCATATTCTTTGCAATAGTACTATTTTTATCAATTAAACCATCAAAAGTTGTAGATATAGTTGGAGCTGTTCTTACTCCAGCATTGTTGATTTGTCTTGCAGTACTTATAATTAAGGGATCTGTTTCACCTCTTGGGGAAGTAATGGATAGAACTCTAATTGATAACGTTTTTGTAAGAGGTATATCAGATGGATATCAGACAATGGATGCTATGGCAGCCTGTATATTTGCGGGTATTATAATTACATCTATACAGCAAAAAGGTTATTCAGATAAAAAAGCAATGACAAAAGCTACTATAATGTCAGGGTTAGTTGCTTTTGTAGGATTGGCATTGGTATATGGTGGACTAGCATACTTAGGAGCTACTGTATCAGGTACATATGATGCGTCAGTAAATAGAACTGATCTTATAGTAGATATTACAAGTGGTATTTTAGGAGGACCTGGTAAGGTTATACTTGCAGTAATTGTTGGACTTGCATGTCTTACAACAGCGATAGGCCTAGTGTCTTCTTGTTCAAGTTACTTCAATGAATTGTCAAAAGGTAAATTAAAGTATGAAATAAATGTAGCTATTGTTTGTGTGTTCTCTGCATTTGTATCTAACTTCGGGGTTGAACAAATTATAGCAATAGCTGGTCCGTTACTAGGAATGGTATATCCAGCAGTTGTAGTTTATATTATACTTGGTTTATTTAATAATAAAATTAGCAACAATAATATATTTAGAATATCTATTTGGGTAGCTCTAATATTAGGTATATTATTTTCTCTATCTGGTGTACCAGGACTTACTAATATTGAAGCTCTTCAAAACTTAACTAACTCTATGAATTCTTGGCCAGGCGGTCAGTTTGGATTCTTCTGGATTGTTCCAGTAATAATAGCTGGTATAATTGGTAAATTTATACCTAATAAAGCAAAGGCAATATAATTAAAAATGATAAGTTTATAGTTTAAAAAGATGGGTCATTCGGCTCATCTTTTTTTGTACACCACTAAATGAGTGGTATGTGGTATAATATAGATTATATTAATATATATTATGGAGGATGAGATGTCTACTAAGAAGAAAAAGGAAAAACCATATTACAATAAAAATTTTGACAAGAAAGTTGATAAAAAAGAAAAAGATCTTACAAAAAATACTACTTTCATGCTAGGGATAGGATTCTTATTATTTATATATTCTAATTATATTAAAATGCCGATATATTCTAGAGTTTTAGCAATATTTGGATTATCTGTTATGATGTATGGAATAGTAGTTTCTATAAAGATGAAAATAGAAAAAAATAAGGATGAGGGCACAAAACCAACCCTTGATTATGCAATGGGAGGTTTAGTTGCATGTGTAATAATTTATAATTTAATTTTATTAGTAATGCAATTGGTATAAGAAACATAATTATCAAAATTGTTATTTAATATTGACAAAGATAGAAAAACGTTTTATTATAGTATAATAATATAATATCTCTTATCGAGAGCGGTGGAGGGACTGGCCCAGTGAAACCCGGCAACCTGTAAGTAATCAAGGTGCTAAATCCAGCAGCTAATAGCTGAAAGATGAGTAAAATTTCCTGTGCCTAGGTATTTTTTACTTAGGCGTTTTTTAGTTTAAAAAAACTAATCAAAGTATAAGGAGGCAACAAAAAATGATAGAAATAAAGAATGTCAACAAATTTTTTGGAAAAACCCAAGTGTTGACAAATGTGAACTTGACAATAAATGAAGGTGAAATATTTGGAATAATAGGGCACAGTGGAGCTGGTAAATCCACGTTACTTAGATGCATAAACCAACTTGAAACATTTGACTCAGGAGAACTATATGTGGCTGACAAAAATGTAAAAGAACTCAGTGTTACTGAGCTAAGAGAATTGAGAAAGAATTTAGGTATGATATTTCAGCATTTTTCTCTTCTTGAAAGAAAGACGGTTTTTGAAAATGTAGCTCTTCCAATGGAGTGTTTTGATTATTCAAAAGAGCAGATAAAAAATAGAGTAAATGAATTACTTGAATTAGTAGGCATCGCTGATAAAAAAAACGAGAAGCCTAGAAATTTAAGTGGTGGTCAAAAACAGAGAGTTGCAATAGCACGTGCTCTTACTATGAATCCATCAGTTCTTCTTTGCGATGAAGCAACATCAGCATTGGATCCTAAGACAACAAATTCAATTCTTTCTCTTCTAGAGGATATAAACAAAAAACTAGGTATAACGATTGTAATAGTAACACATCAAATGGAAGTAATAAAGCAAATATGTACTAGAACAGCCCTTATGGATGCAGGTAAAGTATTAGAAGTTGGAGAAACTAAGGAAGTATTTTTAAGCAGCAACAAGACATTAACAAATCTGCTTGGAGAGAGAGATATTGTGTTGCCTAGTGGAAACAATATAAAACTTTTATTTACAAATGATAGATCAAATGATGCAATAATTACGGGAATGGCTAGAGAATTAAATATCGATGTATCAATAATTTATGGAAAATTAGAAAAATTCAAAGATGATATATTAGGATCATTAATAATAAATGTTCCAACTGAATCCGTTAATGACGTTAAATTGTACCTAGATAAGCATGATATGAGATGGGAGGAGATAAATAATGAGCTTTAATGAATATATAACGATTTTATTTCCCGAGGCATTTATACAAACATTATATATGATATTTGTTCCAACGATAATTGCAACTTTTCTTGGTTTTATTATAGCAATTATACTTGTGCTAACAAAGGAAGATGGCTTAAAGCCAAACAAGAATGTAAATAGAATACTAGGTTTGATAGTAAATATTGTAAGAAGTTTCCCTTTTATGATTCTTATTGTTGCAATGATTCCCATAACTAGACTTATAGTGGGAACGAGCATAGGAGATACTGCAGCGATAGTTCCAATAACAATTGGCTCAGCTCCATTTATAGCTAGGCTTATAGAAAGTGCTTTAAATGAGGTTGACAAAGGATTAATTGAAGCTGCTAAATCATTTGGTGCGACAGATAGACAGATAATTTTCAAGGTAATGATAAAAGAAGCTACACCTTCTATAATTACCGGAATAACTTTAGCTATAATTACTATATTAGGTTATACTGCTATGGCGGGAGCTGTAGGGGCAGGTGGACTTGGTAATGTGGCACTGATGTATGGTCACCAGCAATTTGATGCTAATGTAATGATTTTCACAGTAATAGCATTGGTAATACTAGTACAAGTTATACAAGGAATTGGAGACTATCTTTATAAAAAACTTAAATAAAGTTTTTGCTTTATTTAAATATATTTATATTAATTAAGGAGGTACAAAATGAAAGTAAAAAAATTATTAACTCTTACAGCAACAGCTATTTTATCGCTTACTCTTGTAGCGTGTTCAACAGATAACAAATCTGAAGAAGAAAAAACGTCAAGTTCTGACAAAGTAATCACAGTTGGAGCTACAGCAAATCCACATGCTGAAATTTTAAATTCAGCTGTTAAGCCTCTTCTTGAAAAAGAAGGTTACACATTAAATGTAAAGGTATTTAATGACTACGTACTACCTAATAAGGCTCTATCAGAAAAATCACTAGATGCTAACTTTTATCAGCATATACCTTACTTAGAAGAATATAACAAAAAGAATAATGACAATCTAGCATACACAGTTAAGGTTCATTTAGAACCTATGGGCGTTTACTCAGAAAAAGTTAAGAGTATTTCTGAATTAAAAGATGGAGCTATAGTAGCCGTTCCAAATGACCCAACTAACGAATCAAGAGCATTAAAATTACTTGCAAAAGAAGGACTAATAAAAGTTAATGATAAGGAAATTTTAACAGCTAAGGATATAACTGAAAATAAGAAGAACATAGAAGTAAAGGAAATGGGAGCAGAACAACTTCCAACAACTTTGAAAGATGTTGATTTAGCAGTAATAAACTCTAATTACGCTCTTCAAGCAAAATTAAATCCTACTAAAGATTCTATAGCCATCGAGTCAAAGGATTCTCCTTATTCTAATATCATAGCAGTTAGAGAAGATGATAAGGATAGCGAAAAAATAAAAGCTTTAGATAAAGCTATGACATCACCTGAAGTTAAAAAATTTATAGAAGAAAAATATGATGGAGCTATAATACCTTCATTCTAAAACCTATAGCAATAAAATAAAAAACAGACCTTAGTTTTAATAAAACTAAGGTCTGTTTTTCTTAATTCATTATCAGTATTTACTTATTAATAATAAATTAATATATAAGTATGTTGTAGCATTATTGAATAGAACTAATTAAAAAGTGATTTGAAAAAATTAATGATTTTATCAAAAAATCCACTTTGTTCAACTTGTTGACCTACGTCTCCCGCTATTTTTTGAACATTTTCAATTCCAGAAGTTGTTGTACTAACAATAGCATCTTTTGATAACTTTGACTCATCAAATTTATTGAAAAATTCATTTGCATCCTTATTGTTTCTTAAGAAAGAAGATGCTTTTTCAATTATACCGTCAACATTTATGTTTTCTCCAGCATTTTTTAAGCTTGATCTTACATTAGCACTTACATTATTTAAAGTATCTTTCACTTCATTATAGTCATAGTTTTGAGCACTTACATCTTTTAGTAGATTTACTATTATATTTATATTACCTGTGCTCAAATTAACATTATAGTTGTTAGCAATTTCTTCAACCTTTTTTTCTATATCTTTTTCAGAAGTTAGGTTATCCTTAATTACATCTTTTTTTGCATCATTAATTATTCCTGATGCTTTATCATTACCAACTTCTTCAGCGATATTACCTGTTGTTACTAACTCTTGGTTTGCTAATTTTTTCTTTTCTTCAGTTAATTTTTCGCCGGAAGATTTTTCAAAAGCCATTGTAATACCTGTAAGAGCCCCTGTTCCACTTACAGGGAAAGGCGCAGCTGCAACTACATTTGCATTTTCTACACCTGCTGTAGATAAAGTAGAAGCAATCATGGAACTAGTTACCCAAGTAATATTAGATGTTTTAACATTGATTCCACCATCAGTAGTGGGAACTACATAAGATGAAGACATGGTTACATTACCTATTTGTCTATCAGGAGCTATTCCTGATAGATATTTTCTTTCTTGCTGATTATTTACATATATTATATCAGGATTATCTGCACTTACTCCAAAGTAATTCAAAATTTCTTTTTTCTGATTTGCATTTAGATTTGCACCAATTGTAATTACTTCCCCAGTAGAGTCCGCTTTTGCACTACCATACATAGAAAACATAATTAAAAGAGACATCACTGCAGAAAATATTTTATTATATTTTTTCATTTTATATACCTCCAAAAATAATAAATCTTATATTTCCAAGATTACTTATCAGGATATAATATTATGCTTAATTTTACCTTGAATGTTTATTTTTCTATTTTATGGACTTTAAATATATTGGGTGGTATAATAATAATCAAATATATATAAATACGGAAGGGGAATACAATGTCAAAAGAACTAGTTAAAGACAGAGTTATAGAATATTTAGTTGAAGAATTAAAGGTTCCAGAAAATATGATAGAGGTAGATACACCACTATCTGAATACGAAGAAGGTGTTGAAGGTACTATTGATATTACTGTAGTAATTGAAGATGAAACAGAATCAATTTTACCACTTATGGTAGTACAATGCTTGGATGAAGATATTGAGTTGACTGAAAGCGTTGTTGAAGCTCAGATGGACTACTTAGAATTAATAGATGAAACTACTCACGTAGGAAGAATGATATTGACTAATGGAGACCAGATGATGTATGCAGATTGGAATGGTACTGATTTAGATGATGAAGAGCAGCTTCCAACATATGACAGAATGATTGAAGAATATAAATTAGCAGAAAAAGAATACAATGAACACGTTGCAAATCATGGCGATTGTGGAGAAGATTGCGACCACGAACACTAAAAACTTGTTTTTTTAAGTTTTTTATGGGTAATAACATCTCTAAGTAAAAGTTTTTAATTAAAAACAATAATAGGAGGTTTTTATTATGAAGATAGCGGTTATATCTGCCAATGGAAAACAAGGAAGAAAGATTGTCGAGGAAGCGACTAGAAGAAATCTAGACGTTACAGCAGTCGTAAGAGGAGAGAATAAGTCATTAGCAAAGAAATTTATACAGAGAGATCTTTTTGATTTAACTTCTGATGATTTAAAAGACTTTGATGTGGTAATAGATGCCTTCGGAACGTGGGCAGATGATACTCTACATCAACATTCGACTTCACTGATGCACTTATCAGATATATTAAGTGGAACGGATACAAGATTATTAGTAGTTGGTGGAGCAGGTAGCCTTTATATAGATAAAGATCATAAACTGACTCTATCTGATTCTCCAGATTTTATAGAAGCATTCAAACCTTTAGCAAAGGCCATGGGTGACTCACTCGAAAAGCTTAGATCTAGAGATGACGTAAACTGGACTTATATTAGTCCGGCTGCAGATTTTCAGTTTGAAGGAGAAAGAACTGGTGAATATATTTTAGCTGGAGAAGACTTCACAGTTAATTCAAATGGAGAAAGTTTTATCAGTTATGCAGATTATTCTATTGCAATGATTGATGAGGCTGTAAATGGAGAACATATTAAACAAAGAATTTCAGTACTTTCTAAGCAAAATTTTATAAAAATTTGATATAATTAACAAAAGAACTAGGTTTTATTTTAATATAAACCTAGTTCTTTTTATTGTTTAATCTATTTCTTTATCATAGTATTTATAAAGTGCTTGAGTACCTAAATCTCCATATCCTTCATCTAAAATTTTGCGATAAGTGTTTAGAATTTCTTCCAAGATAGGTAAATCTATGTTTATATTTTTTGCCTCTGAATGTACTATATCCATATCCTTTACGAGATGTTTTGCAAAAAAACCAGGTTCGAAATCTTCATCCAAAATTTTGGGTGCTAGTGTATCCATTTGAAAGCTAGATGCGGCACCAGTACTAATTGTAATGAGAACCTTATTAACATCCAGACCTGATTTTTGAGC
This sequence comes from Peptostreptococcus faecalis, assembly GCF_900240845.1. Lineage (GTDB taxonomy): Bacteria > Bacillota > Clostridia > Peptostreptococcales > Peptostreptococcaceae > Peptostreptococcus > Peptostreptococcus faecalis. The sequence continues at coordinate 883,770 of NZ_OERU01000001.1, read as the reverse complement.
AAAATACAAAGACTCACAAACTCCTGCAATATTTGCTGCTACAGCAATTTGATTAGCCATTTTAGTTTTTTGACCTGAACCAACTGGGCCTTCATGAATAATTATATTGCCAAGGCATTTAAAAACAGGATAGCATCTTTCAAAATCTACTGATTCAGAACCGACCATAATAGTCAGAGTACCATTTTTTGCAGATTCATCTCCACCGGTAACAGGTGCATCTAGAAAATGTAAATTTCTTTTTTTTGCCTCTTTGCCTATTTCAATTGAAAGGTTTGGATCTGTAGTTGTCATATCAATAAGGTATGCGTGTTCTTTTGCATTTAATATGATTCCACTGTCTCCAAGATATATTTCTTGAACGTCACTAGGGAAACCGACCATGCTTATTATTATGTCATGATTAGTTATACACTCAGCAATCGAGTCGCACCAATTTGCCCCTTCATCTATTATATCTAAAGCATTCTCCTTTGTCCTCGAATAAAAATCTACATGAATTCCTTTTTTCAAAAAATTACGAATCATGTTTTTACCCATTATCCCAGCACCAATAAAAGCTATTCTTTTCATAATAAGAGACCTCCAAATGATTATTTATAGATAATGCAAAAATACTTTCTTGTATTTTTTGACATTTAATATATACTATATAATATTATTTTATCATTTTATCAACTAAATAACCATAATTTAATGAATTTTCAAATATTATTAGTGGGATTTACTAATCAAATAATTAAGCAATATACAGGAATATTTTAAATTAAATAAAATAAAAACTAAAGTAGTGGAATACATATTTACCAAACTTTAGTTTTATTTTTTAAAATATTAAATTGTTATACTAGTGTTTTAAATTCGTATCCTTGCTCTTTGTAATATTTTATAATCTTATCAAGAGAGTTAACTGTATCTTCTTTTCCGTATGTATCATGCATAAGTAGAACGACTAAATTACTGCCAGTAGAAGTTTTTACAGCTTCTTGATATAGTTGCTCAGCATTCTTTTTTGGACCTTCTGCATCGCCATTAAGGCTGTTCCAGTCGATTGAAGCTTTGTTATTTTTAATTAGATAATCACTAAGAGGTTCTGTATTTTTCCATGACAACTGACCTCCTGGGCATCTAATTACTCTAGTAGAGAAGTTATCTACACCGATTGAATCTTTTATTAACTTATCATTTTTATCAAAATCAGATTTAAAGTTATCTATATTTAAAGTTCTTCCAGGATATAAATATTTATAATCATGTGAATAAGAATGGTTGGCTATTGCCATACCTTGATTATAAGTATCTTTCAATACAGCTGCAGCTCCATCCATTTTAAGTGATTTACCCATTACAAAAAAAGTTGCTTTTACATCATTTTCTTTAAGAATTTTTAATATATTTGGCGTATTTGTAAGTGAAGGACCATCATCAAAAGTAAGGAAAACTTCTTTTTTACCACCATTATCATAACTATATGTGTTTAATGCATTCCAGACTTTTTGAGAATCAACTCCATAAAGTTTCTTTTCTTCTGTTCTCTGACCTACAATAGGTTCTTTTTCAATATTTTTACTTTCTGCACTTAAATTATTTGTATTTTTCTTAAGAGATGCTTCTTGTTCTTTTTTATACTCTAAACCTATTACCACACATCCTATTATACTAACTATTATTATTGCAAATAGTATTGCCTTTTTGAAATTATAACTTGATTTTTCTTTGTTTCTTTTATTATTTATACTCATGTCACCCTCCTATCTATTCCATTCTACTATATATTAGTAAATAATTAAATATAAAAACGTAAATATTTATTATAATTTATAAAAAAAGGTATAAATATTTTATAAATTGTTTTTTTCTTATCCTAATGATAGAATAATTATAAAATTAACTTTTTATATAAATAATACTAATCAAATGTATATGAATTCTTGACATTGCATAACTAGAATTGTAAAATGATGTAAATGAAGTATTTCAGCAGAGTAATTTAGGAAGTTACAATGCAGATATGTATTAATATGAAATTTTACAAAAAGGAGTTGTGACATGAAAAAATTCAAATGTAAGGAATGTGGGTATGTGCATATAGGCGAAGACGCTCCTGCAGTATGTCCTGTATGCGGATATGATTCAAGTGTTTTTTTTGAAATGGAAAATGAGGACTCAGATTCAGAAAAAGAGTATTTTGAGATGATATTAGACGCTGATGATAATGACATCAAATTGCTTAGAAATCAATTTGATTTATCTAGCAAACTTGCAGGAATATCATTAGCTATGTCAAAGCAAGCATTGCATGAAGGTAAAGAAGATGAAGGTGAGTATTTTCAGAAAGTAGCTCTTGAATTACTTGATCAGTCTTCAATTTATTCAATGTTGTTGGGAGAATATTTGGAGTTTAATACTGAATCCAATAGCAAAGAACTTGCAAAAAAACTTACAAAGCTCGATGAATATTTAAAGAGCTTAAATGATAGTTTAAATATAGATGACAGAGAAGAGCTGTCAGTTTTAACTAGTAAAAGCAAAGTATTAAATAAATTTATTGATGAATTGAAGTAGATATTTTTAATTGGTATCTCTGAAATTATTGTAATATGTTTACAAATTAATAAAAAGCCCCCCTTGTCTAATTTGATAACAAGGGGACTTTTTATTAAAAATTATTTTTCATCTGAATATACTATTTTTCCTGAACAGATAGTGTATTTAACTTTTCCAAAAAGCTCTCTACCTATAAAAGGTGAGTTAGATGATTTTGAATAGAATTTATCAACAATAAATTTTTCGTCAGGGTTAAATATACAAATATCTGCAATTTTTCCTGAGCTTATATCACCTCTATTTAGATTGTAGTATTTTGAAGGATTGCATGTTAATTTTGACAGCATATGTATCATTTTAAGTTTATCTTTTTTTACTAACTCGGTAATTGAAAGAGGTAGGGCAGTCTCTAGACCAATTATTCCGCTTGGAGCTTTTTTGAACTCTACATTTTTTTCTTCTGAAGTATGTGGGGCATGATCCGTTGCTATAATTTCTATAGTATCATCAATTAGTCCCTTAATTATTTTATCACGATCTTCTTCAGTTCTAAGAGGAGGGTTCATCTTAGCTAAAGTTCCATGTTCTAATACATCTTTTTCAGTTAAAGTAAAATGATGTGGGCTTGCTTCTGCAAAAACATTAGCTCCTAAAGATTTTGCATATCTCACCATATCTACAGCATTTCCAGAACTAATATGTTGAATGTCAATTGTAGCGCCAGTTTCTAATGCCAACATACAATCTCTAGACACCATTACATCTTCAGCAACTCTAGGTGCGCCACCTAATCCCATTTTTTCTGACACAAAACCACTATTTACTCCATGATTTTCAATTAAGGAATTATCCTCTTCGTGTAATGCTATGACAGCACCAATTTCTTTAGCCTTGAACATTGCTTTACGAAGTAGAGAAGTATTCATAACTGGAACACCATCATTTGTAAAACCAACAGCACCGGCATCATAAAGACTTTCCATATCGACTAGATTTTCTTTGAAATCATGAGTTAATGCCGCTTCTTGGTATATATTAATATCTGCTTTTTTTGCCTTTTCTATTACATAGTTTAAATTTTTTATAGAATCAATTTTTGGATTTGTATTGGCCATTAGTATTACAGAAGTAAAACCACCAGCTGCTGCAGACTTAGCTCCTGTAAATAGATCTTCTTTATGAGTGAAACCAGGATCTCTAAAGTGTACATGTATATCAATTAAACCAGGTGAAACAATACAATTTGTTGCATCAATTATATGGTAGCCATCCTTTTCTTCAATATGCTTTTCAATTCTTTTTACTAGTCCATCTTCTATTAAAAGATCAGATACTGAGTCAAATCCATCAATAGGATTAATAATTCGTCCGTTTTTTATAAGTATTTTATTCATATATTCTCCTTTTAAAAAAATAATAATTTTAAATTAGTGATTTATTAAATATATACTATCATAATTAAAAGTAATTTAATAGTGAATATATAAATAAAAAGAGATTAATTCAAAAGAATTAATCTCAAAATATTATTTGTATATTACTTTTATAGGGTCGACCTTAGAAGCTTTATACGCTGGAACTAGACCAAATATAATTCCAGTAAGTACAATGGATAAGAATGCGTAAACAAAACTATTTACACTAGGAATAGGTTTGAAAGGCATGATATTCTTTGAATAAATAGTTACTGCATATCCAACGATTATTCCTAAAATACCTCCACATGAAGTAATGAATACTGATTCTACTAAAAACTGAAAAAGAATAGTATTTGGTTTAGCACCTAAAGCCCTTCTTATTCCAATTTCTTTATTTCTTTCCATTACAGAAACATACATTATATTCATTATTCCGACTCCGCCGATTATCATAGCTGCAACAGTTATAATTCGAACAAATTTATCTATAACATCAGTCATTCCTTCTGTTGATTTTTGCAAAGAGCTTTGGTCTTCAACATCATAATCACCTGGAAGGCCAGGGTGAAGAGTTTTTAATTTAGCTACAACTTTATCTGATACTGAAGAAACGCTAACGCCTTCTTTTGCGGTAACTTTAACTTGGTTTACAGTCTTATTTTCTATATTTTCTCCAGTTAAGTAGTTGTAAGCAAGCTTAGGTACTGCAGAGAAGGGTTGTTCAGCAGTAAATATTCCTCTTTTTTTGAAACCTTTCTCTACGGGATCGTATACAAGATTTTCATCAGATACCCCGACAACTTCATAAGTTAGCCCATTAATTGTAACTGCTTTACCTAATGGGTCGTTTTTCCCAAAAACTTCTTTGCTGACATTACTACTTAACACAATTACTTTTTTTCCCTTATCTGTTTCGTCAATAGCTCTTCCTTTTATCACTTTGTAGTGACTATCTTCAGCTATAGAAATAAAAGAAGAGAAACTCTTGTCATAAAAAGATACTTGTGTATAATACACACCATTTAAATAATTATTAGAGTAAGCCGGCTTTTCATTAGTTGCTTCTATTTTTTCTACACCTTTTATGCTTTCTAGCATTGGAACATCTGATTTACTAAAGGCTTGCAAAAGTTCTTCAGTTTCAGAATCCATAAAAGGATCTTTTGGTATAAATTTAATTATAGAAGTTCTAGGATTTACCGTTTGAAATGATTCTTTAAATACATTGCTCATAGCATTACCAATTGAACTTACAAATACAACTGATGTTATACCTATAATAATCCATATAAAGGCTATCACTAATCTAAGTTTATGACTTTTGAGATTTGCAACTGAGTTTTTTAATAGAGTAATCATATGCTAAACCTCCTTTTCAAAAACACCATCTTTAAGAGTTATAACCCTTGAAGCATATTTAATCATATCTGGATCATGAGTAACCATTATTATCGTTGTTCCAAGATTATTTAGTTCGCTTAGAAGTCTCATGACTTCATTTCCAGTATCTGTATCAAGAGCACCTGTTGGCTCATCCGCAAAAATTATCTTAGGATTATTTACAAGAGCTCTAGCAATAGCAACTCTTTGTTGCTGTCCACCTGAAAGATGGTTAGGGTAGCTAGATGCTTTGTGCAGTAATCCAACGTCATCTAATCGCTTTTCAATTAATTGTTTTCTTAATTTTTTATCTTTAACTCCGGCATATATAAGCGGAATTTCTACATTTTGATAAACGTTCAATGTATCTATTAGGTTAAATTGCTGAAATATAAATCCAACATATGATGCTCTGAATTCAGCTCTTTTGCTTTCGCTTAGATTACTGACATCAGTTCCTTCAAAAAAATATTTACCTTCATCGATTTTATCTAAAAAGCCAAGTGAATTAAGTAGAGTAGTTTTACCGCTTCCAGATTTACCCATTATCATAATGAATTCACCAAAATCTATTTCGAGATCCAAATTTTTTAATATGTGAAGTCTATTTTTTCCTACTTTATAGTACTTCTGTATTTTTTCTAAAACAATTTGCATATTTACACCACCCAAAGAACAATCTTTTTATACATCTTTCGATGAGTTCTTTTCATCTTTAGATTCTTTTGTTGACTTTCCAGGCACTGTGTCCCCGTCTCTCATTGTCTTAGTAGGATTTTTAACGACAATATCTTTTGGATTTAAATCTCCAGAAACTACAGAAATATCTCCACTTTCTGATAATATTTCAACATTTACTTTCTTTAAAACACCATCTACATCTACAAATACGTATATTTCATCTCCACTATTTACAATTGCTTTTGTAGGTACTTTATTTTTATCTGTATTTACATTTATAACAGCTTGAGTATGATATCCGTCTACTATACCTTCTTGAGTATCAAAAAATAATACGACATTATAAAAAGATAATGAAGAATTAGCACTTGTATTTTGAGTAGGAGTAGCTTGAGAAGAAGACACTATAGGTCTTTGAGCAATATAGTTAACTCTAGCTTTTATTGTATCTCCAGTAGGTAAAATAGTAACATCTGCAGTCATATCCGTTTTTATTTTAGATACATCTTGTTCACTAAGCTCTCCGTTCATAACATATTCAGAACTTTGAACAGTCATTAAAGCACTTGATCCACCTGAAGATTGAACATTGCCTTCTTTATCATCATTGATATATACTTTTCCGTCTATCGGCGACTTAACTCTAGTGTAAGCCTTTGAATTTGCTGTAGAAAGAGACGTATTAAGAGTTGCTATCTGATTATTAATAGAAGTTAGAGTAGGGTCGTCTGATTTTAAAGAACGCTTTTCTCTAATAAGATTGCTAATTTGTGTTTTAATAGACGAAGCTTCATTTACAGCCGCTTCATCTTTTATAATGTATAAAACGTCATCTTTTTTTACATTTTGACCGTTGCTCACTCTTATATCAGGCGTTACGCCATTTAAAGGCCCTGCAATATCCTTACTTTGCTTTGGAACTACTGTACCATTTATAAAAACCTTATCATATTCAGGAACAGTATATGTCTGCATAATATACTCAGGTTCATCTTTGGAGTTATTATATATAACAATTCCGCCGACAGCTACAATAGCTATTACAGCTACAACACCGACATAAATTTGTATTTTTCTATTTGATTTGAGCTTTGACAAGCCCTCTTGAAATTTGTTTTTAAAAGACATCATTACCTCCTAATATATGTTTCGGACTGGAAAACATAGTTATGCACCTTAAAACATAATATTATTTTACAATATAATCAGCATTAATGCAATAATTCTTAAACAGTTAGGAGAAAAGTTATTTAACAAAAAAAATAATACTAATTAAATTATATAAAAGAAAAAATTTGAAAAATAAAAAAATACCTCTGGCTTACCTTAATAGTAAGTCAGAGGTAAATAATTATTCTTCGCCAGTTGCTATTTTATTTGAATCATAGCTTATCCAGTCAGAAAAACTACCTGGATAGATTTTATATGGAATCCCTATTTTGTCTAAAGCTAAGGCATTTACCATAAGAGATATTCCAGAGCCACAATATAAAATTATTTCTTTATCAGGATCAAGGGATTTAAAGTGTTCTTTCAAAAAATCATCTGATTTATAAGAGCCTTGTGTCATATCGTCTTGATTTAAAGTATCCATAAAAAAGTATGACTTCGCACTTGGTATATGACCTGCAACCTTATCAACGGGTTCTTCTAATCCCAGATATCTCGGATGTGATCTAGAATCTACTATTATAGTATTTTTATCGTATAATTTAGATTTAACGTATTCCATATCTACCATAAAACTGTTGTCAATTTTTGACGTAAAAACGTTATCTTTGAAGTTGGGAATATTTTCTTTTGTTTCTATTTCACCACCGTGGTGTTTGTAAGAAATTAATCCTCCATCTAATGCAAATGCGTTATAAAAACCTAAATTGTTTAACTGAAAAACTAGTCGTCCAGCACCTTGCATATCTCCATCATCATAAGTTACTACTGTTGTGTCATCAGCAACACCATAATTTTCTAAAATATCTTTTAAAACAGATCTGTCTTTAAATGGATGTCTTCCACCGTGATCACTTACAGGATCAGTCAAATCTTTTTCAATATTTACAAGGTATGCACCTTTTATGTGACCTTCTCTGTATGAATTTATTCCGTATGATTTATCCATTAAATCAAATCTACAGTCCAAAATTACATATTTTTTTCCAGAATTCATTAGATCAAACAACTCTTGCACGCTTATCAATCTCTTCATAAAATCATCTCCCCTTTGGTAAAATAGTAATTACTAATAAGAATTTCAAGCTTAGAAAATGAGAAATATTTCGGCAATAATTCTATATATAGTATAACATAATAAAAAAAATATGTATATAATGCGTTTTTATTGCAGAATTGGATGTAATATAGTATTATTATTTTGTGAATAGCTAAGTTTAGTTAATATAATTTATATTTATTAAATTTATTCATAACAAGTATACCGAATATATATTATAAATAAGCTATAAAATAATAAGGAAATATTGTATAATATTATATATAATAGTAACAATTTTATTAAATTAAAATTTGATTCAAAAAATGTATCATTTATTTTTTTATAATTTAATAAAAAATAAAATAAGAGGGGAGTAGTAAAAATGGGTTATAAAATAGTGGAGAAAAGACGACTTAATGACGTTGTTTATTTGATGAATATTGAGGCTCCTAGAGTAGCGAAATCTGCAAAACCTGGACAGTTTATAATAGTCATCATCGATGAAAAAGGGGAAAGATTACCTCTGACAATTGCGGACTATGATGCAGAAAAGGGAACTGTAACAATTGTATTCCAAGTAGTAGGTTCTTCTAGTAAAAAACTTAGTAAACTTGATGAAGGGGATAGCATAAAAGATTTTGTAGGTCCTTTAGGTCAACCGTGTGAATTTATATATGAAGACGTTGAAGACTTAAAAAAGAGAAATTTCATTTTTATTGCAGGGGGAGTTGGAGCAGCTCCAGTTTATCCTCAAGTTAAATGGATGCATGAAAATGGCGTAGATGTAGATGTAATTATTGGTGCAAGAACAAAAGATATAATAATATTTGAAGAAGAAATGAAAAAAGTTGCTAAGAATGTATACATATGTACTGATGATGGTACTTATGGTTTTCATGGCAATGTAACTATGATGCTTGAAGACCTTGTGAACAACCAAGGAAAACATTATTATGAAGCTAAAGCGGTTGGTCCAATGATAATGATGAAGTTTGCATGTCTTGCTACAAAGAAATTAAATATACCTACAGTAGTAAGTTTAAATACTATAATGGTTGATGGTACTGGTATGTGTGGAGCTTGTAGAGTGAGCATTGGAGATGAAGTTAAATTCGCATGTGTAGATGGACCAGAATTTGACGGATGGAAAGTAAACTTTGACGAAGCTATGAAAAGACAGCAAATGTTTAAGACAGAAGAAGGAAGAAAATCACTTAGAAAATCAGATGGAGATACACATTCAAGCCCAGATTGCAAAATAGGAGGTGGACACTAATGGCATTGAAAACAAGAGTTCCTGTTAGAGAACAGGATCCTAAAATAAGAGCAACAAACTTTGAAGAAGTTTCTTACGGATATAATGCTGAAGAAGCTATGGAAGAGTCTAAAAGATGTTTAAATTGTAAGAAACCTAGATGCGTTGAAGGATGTCCAGTAAGTATTGATATACCTGGATTTATTAAAGAAGTGCAAGAAGGAGACTTTGAAAAGGCTGCAAAAGTTATTGCGGTCAGCAGTTCGTTGCCTGCGGTTTGTGGTAGAGTTTGCCCGCAGGAGTCACAATGTGAAGGAAAGTGTGTTGTTGGAATAAAAGGTGAACCTGTGTCTATAGGTAAGTTGGAGCGTTTTGTTGCGGATTGGTCTAGAGAAAACGATATCGACTTGACAGGTGATATTGAAAAGAATGGAATTAAGGTCGCAGTAATTGGATCAGGACCTGCAGGACTAGCGTGCGCAGGGGATCTTGCAAAAATGGGATACGATGTAACTATATTTGAAGCTTTTCATGAGTCAGGTGGAGTTTTAACTTATGGAATTCCAGAGTTTAGACTTCCAAAGACAAAAGTTGTGAACTATGAAATAAATTCAATTAAAAAATTAGGTGTAAAAATTGAAAATAACGTAGTTGTAGGTAGAACACTGACAATTAACGAAATGTTTGAAGATGAGAATTTTAAAGCGGTATTTGTAGCTTCTGGAGCAGGGTTACCATCTTTTATGGGAATACCAGGAGAAAATGCAAATGGAGTTTTATCTGCAAATGAATTTTTGACTAGAGTAAATTTAATGAAGGCTTATCTAGATGAATACGATACTCCAGTTAGAGTAGGTAAGAGAGTAGCCGTAGTAGGTGGTGGGAATGTTGCTATGGATGCTGCTAGAACTGCACTAAGAATGGGAGCAGACACACATATTGTATACAGAAGAAGTGAAGAAGAATTGCCTGCTAGAGTTGAAGAAGTTCACCATGCAAAAGAAGAAGGTATAATATTTAATTTACTTACTAATCCAAAAGAAATTCTTGTAGATGAAAATGGTAATGTATCAGGAATGACTTGTATAAAAATGGAACTTGGTGAAGCTGATGATTCTGGAAGAAGAAGACCAGTTGAAATTCCAGGATCAGAATTTACAATTGATGTTGATATGGTAATTATGTCACTGGGAACAAGACCGAATCCATTGATAGCATCTACGACTCCAGGTCTTGAAGTAAATAAAAAGAAATGTATAGTTGCAAATGATGAAGGGTTGACTTCACTAGAAGGAATATATGCAGGTGGAGACACAGTTACTGGTGCAGCAACAGTTATCTCTGCTATGGGAGCTGGTAGAAGTGCGGCATCAGCTATAGATGAATACCTTAAGAATAAATATCTGTAAAAAATAGTTATAATTATTCTGATAATAGACAAAATAATAATTTTAAATAAGTAGAGCTAATATAGGCTAAATCTTCTTGAGATGGCACATATTAGCTCTATTATTAGTTTGCGATATTGAAATTGATATGTTATAATATTAATGATTATTAACTGTTTAAAGTTTTTTTGAAACAAATAATACCTTTAATAGGAGGTAACATATGAATAAAAAAATAATTTCAATAGTTGTTCTATCGCTAACTCTCATGCTTACTGGATGTGGATTCACAGAATCAGGAGAGCTAATGAGTGGAGCTAGGAAATTTATAGAAAACGAAGAATATGATAAGGCAATGACTAATTTATCTAAGGTATTAAGCGAAGATGAATCTAACTCAGAGGCCAGAGGTATGTATTATCAGTCAATGAAGCTTCAAAAAGCACAAAAATGTAGAAATAGACAAGATTATGAACAAGAGATAAAAGAGCTTCAAGATTTAATAAACGATAACTCTGGATCTGCAAAAGTTAAGAGTCAAGCTGAAGAATTATTGAAAAAAGCTCAAGATAATTTACAAAGACAAAAAAAGGCTACGATAACTCGTAAGGAAAATGCAAAGAAAACAGCAGAAGAAAATAAAGGTAAATATTCAAGCAGTTCCACATATGGAAGATCTTATAATTATAACAATTATAACAACAAATATAATAATACAAAAGATGATGAAGATGACGAAAAGGAAATTGATAAAAATACTGGTATAAACTCTGGCAATTCAGGAACAAGTACAAACAAAGTTCCAAATGGTACCACAAACCAAAATAACCAGACACAGAATCAAGGTACTTCAAATCAAGGAACAGGAACAGGCACGACTCAAAAGAACGGAGATTCACAAAGTAATCAAAAAAACAACTAAAATATTAAAATAAAAGCTATTTCATTAGGAGATAGCTTTTTGAGGTGGAAAAAATGAGAATAAATAAATACATAGCTACAAGTGGTGTAGCGTCAAGAAGAAAAGCAGAGGAATTAATATTACAAGGAAGAGTATCAGTTAATGGTAAAAAAATCGATTCACTTGGTTATCAGGTTGATGAAAAAAATGATATAGTCTACGTGGATGAAAAACAAATAAAATTGGAAGAAAAAAAAATATATATTGTATTGAATAAACCTGAAGGATACATAACAACATCAAAAGATCAATTCGGAAGAAAGAACGTCATTGATCTAGTTAAAGATATCAAAGAGAGAATATATCCAGTGGGAAGATTAGACTATGAAACAAGTGGTCTACTAATAATGACAAACGATGGAGATATAACATATAAAATAACTCATCCAAAATATGAAGTCAATAAAGTATATATTGCGTCTGTAAAAGGAATACCAACTGACAAAGAAATACATGATTTTGAAAACGGATTAGAGATAGATGATTATATTACTTCAAAAGCGAGTTTGAAAGTAGTAAAAAAAGATACTATAAAAAAATATTCAGTTTGTAGAGTTATTATACACGAAGGTCACAACAGACAGGTAAGAAAAATGTTTGACGCAATTGGTCACCCTGTAATGAATTTAAAAAGAGTTCAAGAAGGAAAAATAAAACTGGGAGATCTAAAACCAGGAGAATACAGGCATCTAACCAAAGAGGAAGAAAATTATTTAAAAAGTTTTTTAAATTTTGAGAAGGACATAATTTAGCATGAATAGAAAAAAAGAAAATTTTAATAATGTAAACAGCATGTTTAAATTTTTAGCGGATTCTAAAATTTTCCCTGGAGCCGTAGTACTAGATGCTACTCTTGGTAAGGGAAATGACTTTATATATATGATGAATATAGCTGGAGACTCAGGATATGGATATGGATTTGATATTCAAGAAAACGCAATAAAAATAACTAAAAGTAATCTAGATAATAATTTAAAAAATAAAAATAAATACAATAATATTGAAATTATAAATGATGGTCACCAAAATTTAGATAAGTATGTAGATAAAAAAATTGATTTTGCATCATTTAATCTAGGATACTTGCCAGGTTCAGATCACAAAATAATAACAAATCCTAATACTACAATTGAGGCAATTTCAAAACTTATACCTCATATAAAACAAAATGGATTAATTTGTATAGCATCATATGTTTCGCATCCAGGTGGTATGGAAGAAAGTATTAAAGTTACAGAATATGTAGAGCAATTAGAACAACAAAAATTTAATGTAATTAAAATCAATTTGATAAATCAAAAGAATAGTCCACCTAATTTAATAATTATAGAAAAAAGATGAATATAGTGTAATAATGATAGGTTCTAAATATTGAAAAGCTATCATTATTACTGTATAATAATTATAATGAAAGCATGTACTTTATTACTTTTGGTTTCATAATATTTAAGAAATTATAGGGGTGTAATAGATGAAGAAAAAAGAAAATGCTGATGAAAAATTGAAAGAAAATAGCAATGCGATGTCTATTATGAGACAGAAGTACAATACTATGAGTAAAGGTCAAAAACTTTTGGCTCAATATACATTTGAGAACTATCCCAAAGTTGCGTTTATGACTGCAGCAAAATTGGGCGAAATTGTAGGAGTAAGTGAGTCTACAGTTGTAAGGTTTGCAACAGCATTAGGATATTCCGGATATCCTAAGTTTCAAGACTCATTACAAGAACTAATTAAAACTAAATTGACAACCGTTGAGAGAGTGGAGCTTTCGAATATAGACTATTCTTCTGATAGTTTGATATTAGAAAATGTTTTAAATAATGATATAGAAAATATAAATGACACCCTTCATTCTTTGGATAGTAAATTATATGAAGAAGCAGTTGATGTGATTATATCCGCTAGAAAACTATATATAATGGGACTTAGAAGTTCAATATATGTTGCAAAATATTTAGGCTATTATTTGAATTACATACTGGATAATGTTGTAATAATAAGAATGGATATGGGTGAACCATTTGAACAAATGATAAAACTTGGAGAGGGAGATGTTTTGATTTCAATTAGTTTTCCTAGATACTCTAAAAAAACTCTTCAGGTAGTGAACTTTGCAAAAGAAAGAGGAGCAAAAGTTATAGCCATTACAGATAGTGTTAATGCCCCTACTGCAAAAACATCAGATATAGTTCTTACTGTAAAGAACAATATGGTTTCATTTGTAGATTCATTAGTACCTGCTTTTAGTGTATCCAATGCAATTGTTATTGGAGTCGCAATGAGGGAAAGAGACGATATTAAACAGTATTTTAATGATTTAGAAAAAATATGGGAAAAATTTGAAGTTTATGAATAAAATTTTCGCAACCTGATATGTTTACATATTAGGTTGTTATTACGAGGGAGAGAAATATGAACACTTTTTATATAGTTAGACATGGACAGACAGAATGGAATACTTTGGGAAAAACCCAAGGGCATGGTGACTCGCCACTAACTGACTTGGGGGAGCTTCAGGCAGAAAATCTTGCTAAGGCTTTAGAAAAGTATCCAATAGATTATATATATTGCAGCGATTTAGGTAGAGCAGTTCAGACTGCGGAAATAGTATCAAAAAAAATGAATAAAGATTTCACGACTACAAATCTATTAAGAGAAATGGGATTCGGTATATGGGAGGGGAGACCCTTAAGTGAAATAGAATACACTTACCCTGAAACATTTAGAACATGGAGAAATGAACCAGAAAAAGTTGAAATACCTGAAGGAGAAAAATTACTTGATATTTACAAAAGACAGAAAAAATTAATAGAAAATATAAACGAGAATTATGATGGAAAACATATTTTACTTATATCTCATTCAGTGACTGTTAGAGTGATGTTGTTAGATTTTTTAGGATCTCCAATTAAAAATCTATATAGAATTAAACAAGATAACACTGCTATTAATATAGTAGAGTGTAGAGAATATGGTCCAGTTGTGATTAAAATTAATGACACTGCTCATTTAAATATAAATGGAAGTTTGAACAAACCTCAAGCAAAAAGCGCTTTAGAGTAGGAGTATTTATGAAACTAAAATATGATATAGCTATTGTTGGTGGTGGTGCAGCAGGCGTAATGGCAGCACTATCTGCAAGATCTGTAAACCCAAAACTAAAGATATGTATATTAGAATCAAAAAAAACTATTGGCAGTAAGATGAGAATTACTGGTGGCGGTAGATTTAACTTTACCAATAACAAAGATATATCAGATTTTTTCTGTAATATAGTAAGAAACGAAAAATTTCTATTTTCATCACTGTACTCATTTACAAATTTAGATTTGATTAACTTTGTAAAGAAAATAGGGCTAGATTATTTAGTAGAAGAAAGCAATGAAGAGAAAATTTATTTAAAAAGCGGAAATGCTATGGAAGCAATTGAAGCATTTAAAAGAAAATTAGATGAAGAGAATATAGAAGTTTTTTTTAATAAAAAGGTAGAAAAAATAGAGATAGATGGTGATTTAAAAAAAATATATAGTAGTGATTTTCTAATTGAATCACATGGAATGATAATATCAACTGGAGGTAGCAGTTATCCTCAAACTGGTTCTGACGGAAAGTTTCAAACTATATTAAAAAATCATTCATATAAAATAATTGATAATAAACCTGCTCTTGTACCAATTCGATTAAGAGAGAGTTGGCCAAAAGAAATTGCAGGAGTATCATTGAAAGATATATCAATAAGTATAAATAAAAATAATGAAAAAATCGATAGCTTAGTAAAGAATGATTTATCAAAAGAATTATATAAATTAGACAAAGTAGTCAGAAGAGGAGGAGTAGTTTTTACCCATCGAGGAATAGGGGGGCCAGCTGCATTAAAAATTTCATCCTATATAAACCGAGTTATAAAATTTGTAACATTGGAAGTTGATTTTATTCCAAATTTCAGCTCAGATGAAATATATAAAATTATAAAAGAAAATCCTAAAAAAAGTGTCTTTGCAAACATTAAAGATCTTTTACCAACAAACTTTGTAAATGTTATATTAAGAGAAGCCAACATGGAAATTGGGAAAGAATATGATTTATTTAAAGATAATTCATCTAATTTATCAAAATCAACTTTTGGAATAGTTATAAAATATTTGAAAAAATGTAAACTGGAGCCAACTTCGCTTGAAGATTTAAGTAAAGCAACTGTAACTTCTGGAGGAGTAGACGTTTCTATGATAAAATCTAGCACATTAGAGTCTAAAATTCACGAAGGTGTATACTTTGCTGGAGAGGTTATAGATATTGATGCTTTAACAGGTGGATATAATCTACAAATTGCATTCTCAACAGGTTTTCTAGCTGGAAAGTCGCTAGCAGAAAAGTTTTCATTTTATAATGATTAACTATTCAAATAAAAGCTAAGTAAAGTAAAAATAAAGGTTATAACGGTATAATTATTGCGATAAGTTATAATATTAAAGGGGGGTTGGTGTGTTTAATCTAAAACACACGCAAAACTATGAGAAATTTAATAATAGCTATAGATGGTCCTGCAGGTGCAGGCAAAAGTACAATTTCTAGATTGATTTCAAAAAAGTTAGGTATTAATTATATAGATACCGGAGCAATGTATCGAGCTTTGACTTTAAAATGTATCAGTGAAGGAGTAGATATATCACAAACTGATAAAGTGATTGAATTGTGTAAAAATGTAGAAATAGATTTTATAGACAATTCGATTTACCTTGATGGTGAAAATGTAGATAACAAAATCAGATCTTCTGAAATCAATTTGAATGTATCAAATGTTGCAAAAATAAAAGAAGTCAGAGAAATGATGGTAAAAAAACAAAGAGAAATTGGAATGAGAAGTGATGTTATCTTGGATGGGAGAGATGTAGGAACACATATTTTCCCAAACACTAAATTTAAATTCTTTCTAAATGCATCACCAGAGGAACGTGGTAGAAGGCGTTATGAAGAAATAAAAGACAAGGAAAAAAATATAACTCTTAAAGAGATAATTTCGGGTATAAAGAGGCGAGATGATATAGATTCTTCTAGAGAAGTTTCACCCCTTGTAAAAGCAGGTGATGCTCATGAAATAGATTCAACAAATATGTCTATAGAAGAAGTTGTAGACTATATTGTCAATGAGGTAAAAATAAATAGTAAGATAGGTGATTAAATGGATAAAGCATATGCAGTAATACGTAAAATTTTATCAATATTTTTTAGCATTATATATAGAATTGAAATATTGGGGAGTGAAAAACTACCAAATGAGGGGAAACAGATAATAATTGCTAACCACAAGCATAACTTTGATCCCTTACTAATGATAATGGCTGTAAAAAATAGAAGAATAATCCCAGTTGCTAAGCAGGAATTATTCAAAATACCAATTATTAAAACAATACTAGTTAAATTCGAGGTCATTCCAATTGACAGAAAAAATCCAGGCTTATCTACAGTTAAAAATATTTTAAAGCAAATTAAAACTGGAAGGGTACTAGGAATTTTTCCAGAAGGTACAAGAAGTGAAATGGATAGTTTTTTACCAGCAAAACCTGGTGTAGCGTTATTCGCTATTAAATCTAAAGCAGATATCGTTCCAATGAGTATTATATCTAGCTACAAACCATTTTCAAAGGTTAAAATTGTAATAGGTGATGTTATCGATATGTCTGAGTATAACACTAGAAAAGTTGATAAAGCAGAGTACGAGAAAATTGCTCAGTCTCTTTTAAATGTAGTTGAGAAAAACTACAATGATAACAAGGAAGGAATTATAAAGTAAAATAACATGAAAAAAATTATTTTAGCTGAGCATGCAGGTTATTGCTTTGGTGTAAAAAGAGCAATGAACATGGCATGGAATGAATTAGAAGAAAAAACACATAATATATATGCCCTAGGCCCATTAATACATAATAAAGAAGCCGTAGAAAAATATGAAAATAATGGACTTATTACAGTAAACAGTATAGATGAAATCGAAGGAGATACTAACGAGATGATTATAAGATCACATGGTGTTTCTAAAGACGTGTATATAGAGGCAGAGAAGAAAAATATTGATATTATAGATGCAACATGTCCTTTTGTCAAAAAAATTCATAATATTGTCAAAAAAAATTATGACACGGGTAAAAAAATTATAATAGTTGGCAATAAAGATCATCCGGAGGTTATCGGTATAAATGGATGGTGTAACAACAGTGCAATTATTGTAAAAAGCAAAAAGGAACTTGAAAGCTATCATTTAAACAATGATGAAAAATATGTTTTAGTTGCACAAACAACAATAAATGAGCAAGATTTTAAAGATATAATGGATCTAATTGAAAAATTACACTTAAATATAGAGATTGAAAACACTATATGCTCTGCTACAAGAGAGAGGCAACTTTCTGCAAGAAGACTATCTAATGAAGTTGAGGCAATGATAGTAGTTGGAGGAAAACATAGTTCAAATACTCAAAAATTAGCAGAAATATGTAGTGAAAAAACTCCAACTTTTGCAGTTGAAACAAGTAAAGAATTAAAAGACATACCATTAAATGAATATGATGTTATCGGAATAGCAGCGGGAGCTTCTACACCAAATTGGATAATTGAAGATGTAATGGAATATTTAAAAAAATTATAGGGAGTGATGTAAATGAATAACGATAAAAAACCAAATTATAATTTTGTTTGGTTTTACGCTGCTTTATTAGGGATAATACTACTCTTTAATGCATTCTTAGTGCCAAATTTCGAAAAGAAAAAAACAACGGAAGTTGGCTATGGAACATTTGTGCAAATGCTTAAAAATAAGGAAGTTAGCAGTGTTGACATAAAAGAAAATAAAATATCTTTTAAAACAAATAAAAAGGATGATAAAAACATGTATATAACTGGTAAAATGGAAGATCCAAATTTAGTTGAAGAACTAGAAAAATCCGGAGCTAAATATGGTAAGGAAATTCCTTCAGAAAATACACCTATCTTTTACTTTATAATGTCTTGGGTTCTGCCATTTTTAATTATATGGATGATTGGAAGATTCCTTATTAAAAATATGAGTAAAAAAATGGGCAGTGGCGGTGGAATGATGTCCTTTGGAAAAAGCAACGCTAAATTGTATGTGAAATCTACAGGTGTGAGTTTTTCTGATGTAGCAGGACAAGATGAAGCAAAGGAAGCTCTTACTGAAATTGTTGACTTTCTACATGCACCAGAAAAATACACATCTATAGGGGCGAAAATGCCTAAGGGAGCGCTATTAGTAGGGCCTCCAGGTACGGGGAAAACTTTACTTGCCCAAGCCGTTGCAGGTGAGGCAAAAGTTCCATTTTTCTCAATATCTGGATCAGAATTTGTTGAAATGTTTGTTGGAATGGGTGCTTCAAGAGTAAGAGATTTATTCAAACAAGCAAAAGAAAAAGCTCCTTGTATAGTGTTTATAGATGAAATAGATGCTATCGGTAAAAAAAGAGATACAAACTTTGGAGGCAACGATGAAAGGGAGCAAACTCTAAACCAATTACTAAGTGAAATGGATGGATTTGAAGACGGTATTGGGATTGTCATTTTAGCCGCTACAAATAGACCAGATTCTCTTGATAATGCACTTTTAAGACCAGGAAGATTTGACAGACGTATACCAGTAGAACTTCCAGACTTAAAGGGTAGAGAATCAATATTAGAAGTTCATAGTAAAAACATAAAAAAATCTGATGATATAGACTTCAATCAGGTTGCAAGAGCTACTTCAGGTGCATCTGGAGCAGAACTAGCCAACATAGTTAATGAGGCAGCACTAAGAGCTGTTAGACTTGGAAGAAGTACGGTAATGCAAGAAGATTTAGAAGAGTCTGTAGAGACTGTAATTGCAGGATATCAGAGAAAAGGCGCTGTCATAAACGAAAAAGAAAAAAGAATAGTAGCCTACCATGAAGTTGGTCATGCATTAGTTGCTGCTGCTGGTAAACATTCTGCACCAGTACATAAAATAACTATTATACCTAGAACTTCAGGTGCTTTAGGATACACACTTCAAGTTGAAAAAGATGAAAAATTCTTGATGACTAAAGACGAAGCACTTGATAATATTACGACATATACAGGTGGTAGAGCAGCAGAAGAATTAATATTCAATACAAAAACGTCTGGTGCATCAAATGATATTGAGATGGCTACTAAGATAGCTAGATCAATGGTAACAAGATTTGGTATGGATGATAATTTTGGAATGGTTGCACTTGAAACAGTAAACAATAGATATCTAGGAGGAGATACTTCTCTAGCTTGTTCCCCAGAAACCTCTTCAATAATAGATAAAACTGTAATAGAAATAGTAAAAAATTGTCATGAAAGAGCAATTAACATATTAAGAGAAAATGAAGAGAAGCTTCATGAAATTTCTGAATATCTGCTTAAAAATGAAACAATAACAGGTGAAGAATTTATGGATATATTAGAAAGTAAATATATAATTACTTCTAATCCAAATTCAGAAACAGAAGCTAAAGAAAATACTGTAGAAGAGGAACAGAATAATGAAGAAGAAAAAAGTATATAATGAATACAAGAATGAAATAGAAATTGATGATTTAGTTGAGACGAATCTAGAATACTATAAACCTCTTTTCGATAAATTCGAAAAGGAGGGAAAAGTAAAATCTTTTAATCTGTATGCACTGCTTTTTGCACCATACTGGTACATATACAGAAAAATGATATTTAAAGGTATTCTTTTAATCGGATTTCAAGCTATATTAGCTACTTTTGCTTATTCTATTAAATCACCTTTATTTATTGGTTTGTTTTTACTATCATTTTTGCTATACGTCAGAGCTGGATATTATGGTAACTATGATTATTACAAAAATGTTCTTAAATTACAGTCAATGGGAAATACAGTAGCAGTAAAATTCAGACATAAATTTATGAATGACAAATCAGGTGTAGATCTATATATGACAACAATATGGATATTCACTTCAATTGCATTATATGCAGCAGTAGTATTTTTATAGTAAGAAAAGGAATTAATATGGCTAAGTTATATTTTTATTATGGAGTGATGGGAAGTTCTAAAACAGCAAATGCTCTAATGGTTCATTACAATTATCATGAACGTGGGAAGAAAGCACTTCTTGTCAAGGCAGATATCGACGTTAGAGATGGAAGTAATATTATAAAATCTAGAATAGGTCTTAATCATGAATGTGAATTACTTTCTAATATACTAAATTATTCAAATTCTCAAATTAAAAAATATGATTGTATTATAGTAGATGAAATTCAATTTGCAACAAAAAAAGAAGTGGATTTTTTATCAGACATAGTAGATGTATGTGAAGTCCCAGTGATGTGTTATGGGCTAAGGGCTGATTTTAAGAATGAACCATTCGAAGGCTCAGAAAGACTTATTATACTAGCTGATGAAATTCATGAAGTAAAGACAGTTTGTTGGTGTGGATCAAAGGCTACATGTAACGCGAGATACAATGAAAATGGAATTGTTAGAGAAGGAGAGCAAATTGAACTTGGAGCAAATGATAAATATATAGCTCTTTGCAGAAAACATTATAAAGAAGGAAATATCGGAAACGAAAAATAAATTAATAAAGACACATAAAAATCAGTGAAAATAAAAATTCACTGATTTTTTTTCTATAAAACTCTAAATACTCCTGTAACTACGCCTATTATTTTGACTTGTTCAGGTGAAAAAATCATAGGATCATAAAGTGAGTTTTCAGGTTTTAATATTATTTGATTATCTGTTTTTTGCAAAGTTTTTACTGTTGATGTGTCTTCATCAATTAATGCCACGACTATTTTTCCGTTAGGAGGGGCGATGTTAGAAGAATCTACAACAATATAGTCACGATGGAATATACCAGCTTCTACCATGCTATCTCCTTCCACTCTCAAAACGAAACAATTATTTCCCTTTACGTGGGATGCTGGAAGTGGAAGATGTTCTTCGATATTCTCTTCAGCAAATATTGGTTGACCTGCGGCTATACGGCCTACCACAGGTATATTAAGTATTTCTGTATCAAATGAATTTGATGGGGAATCTTCAAAATTTTTATCTAGTATTTCTATAGCTCTTGGTTTGGTAGGGTCTTTTCTGATATATTTATTTTTTTCTAAGCTGTTGAGTAGAGAAAATACTGTAGATGTAGATTTGATATCTAAAGCTTTGCATATTTCTCTAACTGAAGGAGGATATCCCTTTTCTCCAGTATGTTCTTTTAAAAATTTTAAAACAGTTATTTCTTTGTTGTTTAAGTCTTCATACATCAAAAATACCTCCACATTTTGATTTTATTATATATTGTGATTATAACATATAATAAACATGTGTTCAAGAAATTATACATCACCTTTTTTTCCAAGAGGATTTTCTTCGTCCAGCCAGTTGAAGTTTTCTATTACATCTCTTTTTAAATTTTTTCTATGAGCTGCATATAGCTGAGTTGTGGTTACATTATCGTGATCCATAAGATTTTGAACATCATATATAGAAAAACCAGTTTCAATCAAAGATGTAGCCGCAGTTGCACGTAGTTTGTGCGGAGAATAGCCCTTTTCTCTAGCGGTATTCATACCGATAGAAGTATATTTTTTTACTAATTCTCTTATAGATCTTGAGGTCATTCTTTTTTTCTGTAGAGATATAAAAAGCGCATCTTGGTCTTCTTCTAGTATTTGATCTTCCTCTGGTCTCTCGAATTCTATGTATTCTTTGATGACGCTTTCGCAAGTTTTGTTGATAGGCATTAAGACTTCTTTCCCTCTTTTTCTATATATCATAAATTCACCTCGGGAAAAATTAAATGAGCTGATATTTAATTCTCTTAGTTCATTTAATCTCAATCCGTATGTTACAAAAAGAACTAGTATAGCCCTATCTCTTAATTTTGTTTTTGTCCAATATTCCTTCTCTTTTTCACTTAGTCCGTTTCCTGTTTCAACAGCATCTAACATTATTGAAACCTCATCTATTTCCATTCTTTTAATAGAGTCTGGTTGGGGCTTTGGCAACTTTATAGGATTAAATCCGCTAGTAATATCGTTAGGAAGTTGTTCATTTCTAAATAAAAATTTAAATAAAGTTGATAGACTAGACTTTTTTCTAGCCAAAGATTTATTATTATTTTCGTAAAGGACTTTATCATTATTCACATTTTTGTAATATCTATTGCAATAATCTCCTAAAAAAAGATTTACATCTCTAGCAGTTATTTCGCTGAATTCATCTAAAGTTATATCTGATATTTTTGAAGCACTCGTAAATAAGTCACTTTCTATTAAGTAATTGCAGAAAAATTTAATATCTATTAAATATGCTCTTCTTGTAGTGACAGCCACAGATCCTCTAAGGTATACGCAATAGTCTTTCATGAATCTCGGTAGTTCTGATTCTAAATTTTTACATTCATCTATAATATCACTCTCTCTAATAACAATGTTATCAGGTTTAGAGGATTTATTGTTTATTTTTTTTGCCAACAGGTACACATCCTCTCTTTATTTTTCTTTATTTTTTTTTAATATACTTATTATTATATCAAAAAAATTGATTGTATGTTAATTTCAGAAAAAAAATAAAATTTAGTCTTTTCTAATCGGATTTATTGTGTTAATCTAATACTAAAAACAATTCGGGGGGATAGGAAAATGTTGAAATTTGAAATTGATTATGCTGAAGGATGTCTTGATGAAATTTTAAATGAGTTGGTAAAGACCAATATGGTTCAAAGTGATGGATATAGACTTGACAACTATTGTAAATCTGCTAGTGAAAAAATTAAAGAGGCTTGCAACTGTGAATATCTAGATGTACATTATTTGGTTGGCGGTACTCAAACTAATAAAGCTGTGTTAGATACAATCTTAAGACCATATGAAGGTGTTGTATCTCCATTGTTAGGACATATAAATGTTCATGAGGCTGGAGCAATTGAAGCAGGGGGGCATAAGGTTCTAGCTTTGTCGAATGAAGATGAAGTTATTGATAGTGAAGGGAAACTATCACCAGTTGTATTAGAAAACTATCTGAGTGCACACAAAGAAAAAGATGACTGGCATATGGTTGAACCAGGTGCTGTATATATATCTCAACCTACTGAAAGAGGAGCGCTTTATACAAAGGACGAGCTGATCCAAATTAGTTCAATTTGTAAAAAATTTAATCTGCCTCTTTTCGTAGATGGAGCAAGATTGTCTTATGCTTTAGCATCTGATAAAAATGACGTAACTTTAGAAGATTTAGCAAAATATTGCGATATATTTTATATAGGTGGTACAAAATGCGGTTCTTTATTTGGAGAAGCAATCTGTTTTACAAACGATAAATACAATAAAGGATTTGACCGTGTTTGTAAACAGAAAGGGTCAATTTTAGCTAAGGGACGTTTATTAGGGCTTCAGTTTGATGTATTATTTACTGATAATTTATATATTGAAGCTAGTAAAAAAGCATGTGAATACGCACTAAGAATAAAAAATGCATTTGAAAAAAAAGGAATTGAATTTATTGCAGACTCATATACCAATCAGCAATTTCCAAAATTATCAAAAAAACAGCAAAAAATATTAAATGACGATGGAATTACATTCTGCACAGAATGCAAGATCGATAATGAAAACGATGTAGTTAGATTTTGTACTAGTTGGGCAACTCAGGAAGAAGCTGTAAAAACATTAGAAAATAGCATAAACAAATTTTAATTTTTTATACTGTATTTTTAAGTCGGAATAATTTATAAATAGTTTATTCATTGATTTTTACATTAACAATTTTATTTATACTTACTTTTCAAACACACCTTATAATATTGATATTTATAAGGTGTGTTTATATTATACATATTTTTATGATATAATAAAGTTTTAGAACGTGAATGTGGAGGTAATGTATGAAAATAGATAAAGATAAACTCTCTCCGATGATGAGAAAATATATAGATACAAAAGAAGAACATTCTGATTGCATACTTTTTTACAGACTAGGTGATTTTTATGAGATGTTTTTTGATGATGCTCTATTGGCCTCTAAGGTTTTGGATATTGCTCTTACAGGAAAGGCATGTGGTCTTGAAGAAAGAGCGCCAATGTGTGGAGTTCCATATCATTCTGCCTCTTCTTATATAAATAAACTAATTGAATCTGGATATAAAGTTGCGATTGCTGAGCAAGTTGAAGACCCAGCTACAACAAAAGGACTGGTAAAAAGAGAAGTCGTAAAAGTAGTAACACCTGGAACGTTGATTGAAGATGATTCATTAGAAAACACTAAAAATAATTATTTAATGTCAATTTTTATTTCTGATGAAGGCTCTGCAGTATCATATGTGGATATAAGCACGGGTGAATT
This sequence comes from Peptostreptococcus faecalis, assembly GCF_900240845.1. Classification (GTDB taxonomy): domain Bacteria; phylum Bacillota; class Clostridia; order Peptostreptococcales; family Peptostreptococcaceae; genus Peptostreptococcus; species Peptostreptococcus faecalis. The sequence goes on along the minus strand of NZ_OERU01000001.1, from coordinate 858,550 downwards.
AAGTGTGACTAATATAGATATAAAGAAGATTAAGGATGAAATAGCAAAAATTTCACCATCAGAAATCATAGTTAATAAGACTTCTTTTATTGATGAAATTAAGTCTCTTTCAGAAATGGCAAATATATATATAAATGAAAATATTGATGAAAAGATTTTAGAAAAAGAAGTTCTATATACAGTCTTTAGTAGTGAATATCTATTAGATTTAGGTATTAAAGATGATAAAGCCCTTGAAACATCACTATCTATGGTATTAAACTACATAAAAAGTACACAGATGAAAAACTCTACTAATCTGAGCAGAATTAATGTATATAATTCAAATGATTATATGATTTTGGACCCATTTACTCGGGCTAATCTTGAACTCACAAAAACCCTTAGAAGTTCAAAGAAAAAAGGTTCTTTGTTGCAAGTTTTAGATGCGACTTCAACTCCAATGGGAGCAAGGATGTTGAGAAAATTTATAGAACAACCGCTTACAAATAAAAACAGCATTGAATATAGGTTAAATATTACAAATGATATAAAAGAAAACTTCATTTTACGTGAAGAGTTAAAGGACTCCCTTTCTAAAATATTTGACTTGGAAAGGATATGTGCTAAGATTGCATATGACAGCGTTAGTCCAAAAGATTTAATAAATCTAAAAAATAGCATTAGATCTATTCCTCATATAATTGAAATAATTGATGGCTCCGAATCTATTATCTTGAAAAACTTTATTGAAAACATAGATACTTTGAGTGATATATATTTAAAGATAGAAGAGTCTATTCTCGAAGAACCATCTATGAACATAAAAGAAGGTAATATAATAAAAAGTGAATATTCAGAAGATCTAAAAGATCTAAGAGATATTTCAGAAAATGGATCATCTATAATAAAAGAAATCGAAAAAAAGGAAAGAGAACGAACTGGTGCAAAGACTTTAAAAATCGGATATAATAAAGTCTTTGGATATTATCTAGAAATTACAAAGGCAGCACTTTTACAAGCTAATATATCAGATGAATATATTAGAAAGCAAACTTTAGTTAATGCAGAACGCTTTATTACTCCAGAGTTAAAAGAAATTGAAGATAAAATAATAAATGCTCAAGACAAAATAAAAGAAATAGAGTATGAAATATTTAAAACTATAAGAATCTTTATATATGAGAATTTAGAAAGGATTCAAAGAGTTGCTTCTATTATTGCAGAAATGGATGTATATGTTTCAAATGCTATAATTGCGAATAAATATAATTATGTAAAGCCAAATATAAATACAAATGGAACATTAGATATAAAAGACGGACGACATCCAGTAATTGAGCAAATTATGGGGAATGAAAACTTCATATCAAACGATATATTTATTAATCAAAATAATATTGTAAACATAATTACAGGTCCAAATATGTCAGGAAAATCAACTTACATGAGACAGGTTGCTTTGATATCACTTATGGCTCATATAGGAACTTTTGTTCCTGCAAGCTATGCAGATATACCTGTAATGGATAGAATTTTTACAAGAGTTGGAGCTAGTGACGATTTGTCACAAGGTCAGTCTACATTTATGGTAGAAATGGACGAAGTAAGTCAAATTTTAAGATATGCAACAAAAAATAGCTTAATAATATTAGATGAGATTGGTAGAGGAACAAGCACATATGATGGTATATCACTTGCATGGTCAATTGCAGAATATATTCATGATAGTATAAATGCTAAAACATTATTTGCAACACATTACCATGAACTCACTGAATTGGAAAGTAAGTATGATAATATAAAAAATTATTCCATAGAAGTCAAGGAAGACGGAGATAATATAGTATTTCTAAGAAAAATCATCCCAGTAGCTGCAGATAGAAGTTATGGTATATATGTAGCAAAACTAGCAAAATTGCCTCAAAAGGTTTTAAAACGAGCAGGGGATATACTTTCTGATTTAGAAAAAAATCATATATATAATGCTACTTCTCTATGTAACTTAAATGATGCAAACGAAGTAAAAGAAGATAGTGGAATAGAAGAAGATGTAATCATTAATAATAATGAAGTAATCATTGAAAATAATGAAAAAAATCTCGAAATCAAAGAAAATGAAAAATATAAAACATTGGTAGATGAATTGGTATCAGTTGATATAATGAATTCAACACCTATGGATATGATGAATGCATTGTATAATTTACAAAAAAAGGCAAAAGATATTATTGAATAAGGAGAACAAATGTCTAAGATAAATGTATTGAGTGAAAGCACAATTAACAAAATAGCAGCTGGAGAAGTTATTGAAAGACCTTCTTCAATAATAAAGGAATTAGTAGAAAACTCAATAGATGCTGGCTCTAGCACTATTTCAATCGAGATAGTGAATGGGGGCAAAGACTTAATTAAAATAATTGATAATGGATCAGGAATACATCCAGATGATGTTAACAAGGCTTTTATGAGACACGCTACTAGTAAAATCCAAAGAGTAGAAGATCTTTCTTATTTGAGCTCTCTTGGTTTTAGAGGAGAAGCATTGGCTTCTATTGCTGCTGTTTCAAAATTAGATATGATTACAAAAACTAATGACGAGATGATGGGAACTAAGATAATTATTAACGGTGGTAAAATTGTTTCAAAAGAGCCTGTCGCATGTAATAACGGTACAATCATTAGTGTGAACGAACTTTTTTACAATACACCTGCAAGAAAAAAATTCCTAAAATCTAACCACTCTGAAACTATTGCAATTACAGATTTGCTGAATAAACTATGCCTAGGTAACTCAAATATAAAATTCAAATATATAAACAATGGAAAAACTGTATTTGAGACAATCGGTGACGGAAGCCTTAGCAATGCTATAAGACTTATATACGGTAAGGATGTAAGTGACAACTTAATAAAACTAGACTACGTTTCAGAACATTTTAAAATCGACGGATTTATGGCGAATAATAATATATACAGGTCAAATAGAAATTTGCAACATATTTATATAAATGGAAGATATATAAAGAGTTCTAATATTATGAACATAATAAATGACTCATATAAATCAATTATACCTATTAATAAATTTCCTGTTTACTTTATAAACTTAAGTATTGATCCTTCTACAATAGATGTAAATATACATCCTAACAAGCTAGAGGTTAGATTTGATAAAGAAGAACAAATTTTATCTGACTTGAGTGACTATATAAGAGGATTGTTATTAAAAAATAGTTTAGTTGGTAAATATAAACCATCTTTTACAAAAAAAGATGATTTATATCAAAGTAAAAATGAGTACAAGGTATTTGATAGTTTCTCATATTCAAAAAACGAACAAGAAGCAGACTTAAAAGATAGCAAAGAGTTCGTATCTCATGACAAAGTTAAAGAAGATAATATAAATAGTTATGACTCACATTGTCATGATAGTTCAAAAAATACTCCAAAAGAGTTTAAAGAACTAGAAGTAGTAGAAAAGATAAGAATCAATGAGCAAATAAATAATGAAAATAAAATAAAAAAATTCACTGCAATAGGAGAACTTAAATCCAATAACATTGATAATAGCCTTGAAAATCATTATGATGATAGTAATTTAACCAAAGAAACAATTAATACAAAAAGTACTTATGATGATAAATCTCAAATGACTCTATTTGAAGAGTCTGCTAGGGATAATTCCTTTAAAAATCTTAAGTATGTTGGTATAGTATTTGATACGTATATATTATTTTCAAAAGGTGACAAGATGATAATGATGGATCAACACGCTGCTCATGAGAGAGTTCAATTTGAAATGTATATGAACAAATTCAAATCAGATTCGGTGAGCATCCAAATGTTAATAGACCCTATAGTAATGCAGCTTAATCCAAGTGATATGTTGACTGTTTCTAAGAAAACAGAAGAGTTTAAAAAATTTGGATTTATAATAGAAGAATATGGATATAAGGATATAAGCATAAGAGGCGTACCAAACACATTCGGTTATCCAGAAAGCGAAAGATTTGTGCTAGAATTAATTGATAATTTTAATAAAATAGATAATATATATGAAACTAAATATGATGATATTGCTGAAATTGCTTGTAAGTCGGCAATTAAAGCTAATGATAAGATAAGTTATGAAGAGTCTTTAGAACTTGTAAATCAACTTGAAAAATGTGAAAATCCATATACGTGTCCGCATGGAAGACCAATAATGGTGAGTATGACCAAATATGATATAGAGAAAATGTTTAAAAGAAAAATGTAAAGAGAAGAGGTGATATTAGTGGAGCTAGATCCAGTTATTATACTGACGGGACCCACTGCAGTAGGAAAGACAAAACTATCCATAGAATTAGCAAAAAGATTGAATGCAGAGATAATATCTGCAGATTCTATGCAAATATATAAATATATGGATATTGGTAGTGCAAAAATTACAGAGCAAGAAATGGATGGAGTAAAGCATCACTTAATAGATATAGTAAATCCTGATCAAGAGTTCTCAGTTTCTGACTTTAAAGAAATTGCCGAAAAAAAAATAAAGGATATACAAGATAGAGGTAATGCGGTAATCATAACAGGCGGTACAGGTCTTTACCTAAATTCTATAATTTATGATATGGATTTTGGTGAAACAAAGTCTGATGAAGGCCTTAGAAAAGAGCTGTCTGACATATTAGAAGAAAAGGGGAAGAATCACTTGCACAATATGTTAAAGGATCTCTCTCCAGAGTCGGCTAAAAGAATACACCCAAATAACACAAATAGAGTAATTCGAGCAATTGAAGTTTATAAACTAGGAGGTGAAATGAAAGATTTTTCAAGAGATTTGAAAATGAATAAAAACATTAACTCTAAAATCATTGTTCTTTCAAGGGATAGAGAAGTACTTTATGAAAGAATTAATAAAAGAGTAGAAATTATGTTAGAGCAAGGGCTTATAGATGAAGTTAAATCATTGGTAAATATGGGGTATACTAAAGAACTGACATCTATGAAGGCAATTGGATATAAAGAAATAATAGAGTACATTGAAGGTAATATTTCTTTGGAGGATGCCATAGATAAGGTAAAACAAAATTCTAGGAGATACGCTAAAAGACAAATAACTTGGTTTAAAAAGTACAACACAGCTTTGCAACTTGATTTAGACAATATACAAAGCGTAGAAAAACAAATAGATGAAATTAATGTATTTATCGATCAAAAAAACATATAAAATAATTCAATTATAAATAATTGTTAATATACGGAGGATTTAATGTTAAAAGAAACAGAAGAACTATTATTAAAAAAATATGGCATCAAAAGAGAAATTTTTGAACTGTCAAAAGAGGTCGATAAAGACATAAAAGATCAATTTGAACGACTAATAGAAATAAGGGAATACAATCAATTAAAAGTATTAAATGCCATGCAAGAAGCCAATTTAAGCGACAATCATTTCAACTGGACAACGGGTTATGGTTATAATGATTTAGGTAGAGAAAAAACTGAAGAAATTTATTCTAGAGTATTTAATGCAGATGATGCTTTAGTTAGACCTCAGATAGTAAATGGAACACATGCGCTGTCTCTTACAATACAGGGAATTGTAAGACCGGGAGACGAAATTCTATCAATTACTTCTGCTCCATATGACACTCTTCAAGGAGTAATTGGTATAAGAGAAGAAAAGGGGTCTTTAAAAGAGTTTGGTGTTACATATAAGCAAGTAGAATTTTTAGAAGATGGAAACATAGATATAGAGGGTGCGAAAAAAGCAATAAACGAGAAAACAAAGTTGATAATGATTCAAAGGTCTAAGGGATATGCTTGGAGAAAATCATTAAATATAGATGATATAAAAGAAGCAATAGAGGCGGTAAAATCTGTTAAAGATGATATTATAGTAATGGTAGATAATTGCTATGGAGAATTTTTAGAAACCAAAGAGCCAACAGATGTAGGTGCTGATGTTATGGCTGGTTCTCTTATCAAAAATCCAGGTGGAGGATTAGCTTTAGCAGGAGGATATATTGTCGGTAAAAAAGATATAATAGAAATGATATCTTATAGACTTACTGCACCAGGTATTGGTAAAGAATGTGGTCTAATGTTTGGAACTACTAGAACAATATTGCAAGGACTATTTATTGCTCCATATGTTGTATCACAAGCTGTAATGGGAGCTATATTCTGTTCAAGGTTATATGAGAAGCTAGGATACAAGGTAAATCCTAGATACGATGACGAGAGAAGTGATATAATTCAAATTGTACAGCTTAATAATGCAGAAGAAGTGATAAATTTCTGCGAAGGTGTCCAAAAAGCTGCTCCAGTAGATTCTTTTGTTACTCCAGTTCCTTGGGATATGCCTGGATATAAGGACGATGTAATTATGGCTGCAGGAGCCTTTGTTCAAGGATCTTCTATAGAATTGAGTGCAGATGCACCTATAAGAGAGCCTTTTAATGTTTATTTCCAAGGTGGAATAACATATGATCACTCGAAAATGGGATCGCTAAAAGCATTGGAAAGTATGAATATATTATAATAAATTGTAAAATAAAAATCCAACCTTTGATACGTTAATTTATCTGAGGTTGGATTTTATTATTTAATTAAATTTTATAAGTCTATTGGATTTATAATTACTCCAATGCCGTTTAAGTATTTTTTTATACCATCAAGTGAAATAGTAACTGTTTTAGAATTTGTGTTTGGATGAAAATTCAAGTCGTCACCAGTTAAAACATTTTTGTCAATATAAAAAGTAACTTCTTTTTCTGTATCGTTTAAAAGAGAAAATGGGTTTACAGATCCAGGTGTAAGTCCAAGTACTTTCATAAGTCTTTCTGAAGAAGCAAAAGATAATCTAGTAGAACCTATTTTATCTTTCAATTCTTTGATGTCTATGTCCGCATCATCTTTTGCAGTTACAAGATAATATTTATCTCCCTTAGCATTTCTTAAGAAAAGGTTTTTACAGTGTATACCATGAGCCCTGTCTTTTATTAGTTCTAAATCTGCTGCTGTATATACTGGTTCATGTTCTATGACACTATATTTGATACCTAGTTCATCTAATTTGTCATAAACTTTTTGTTCATTTTCTATTGTGTTCATATTTCCCTCCGCATTCACTATAATATATGTATTTATTATTTCAATATCAAAATTATAACATATATATTTCTTATATTCAATAAAACCAAGATTCATAGAATATATATCCATATATAGTATCCATCTTTTGATTATAATAAGAATAGACTATATATAGTCATAAAATTATATTAAAATACGGAATTTTTTATGTTTAAATTTATTTTGGATTGTATCAATTAGTATTAAAAGGTTTGAGTTAAATGTTATGATTATTATTATTTTTTATAAATAAAGTCAAGACTTTTTTTAATAAAATAGAACTTGTTTTATTTTATAATTTAACGTATACTAAATAGCGTGGACACAATATATTGTGTATACAAGATAAAAAAAGACCACATATTGTATTTTGCTATAATTGAGACTTTTTTGAAAAGATCATCAAAACATCTATAACAAGCATAATTCATGGTTTTATTTTTATAAGTAAGCTCATTAATTTTTAGAATTTATATAGAAAACGTGAGATTTAATAGTTTTATTTTTTTAGAAAATACAAATTTTATCAAAAATATTTAATCCGCATACATAATAAATAGTATTTAAAGATTAAATATTTGTTTTTTTGGTATTTTATAAATATTAGATAATTATAGAAAGAGAGAGTGTATTGTGATGCAAGTAATTAAAAGAGATGGGACGACTGTTCCTTTTGACAGATCAAAAATAAGAATAGCAGTTGAAAAAGCAATGAAAAATGGAAGTGGTCTTTACCATCCAGATATAGCAGAAGCAGTTGCTAGAGATTGTGAGAACAGTTTTTCCAATTCAAACGAAACTCCAACAATTTATAAAATTGAAGGATATGTTTATGACAGATTAATTCATTACAATCACAGTGAAACAGCTAGAGCCTACGAGGGATATAGAGCAGTTCAACAATTTAAGAGACAAGTTAATACTACAGATGACTCTATATTAGAATTGATGAAAAAATCAAACGAAGATGTAATGATGGAAAATTCAAATAAAAATGCTATAATTTGTTCTACTCAAAGAGACTTAATTGCTGGAGAAGTATCTAAAGATATTGCTAGAAGAAAACTTATTCCTCCGCACATAGTGCAAGCTCATGACGAAGGTGCTATTCACTGGCATGATATGGATTATACATTACAGCCGATATTTAACTGTTGTCTAATAAACATAGAAGATATGCTTGACAATGGTACTGTAATTAATGAAAAAATGGTTGAAACTCCAAAGTCATTTTCTACAGCATGTACAGTTACTACTCAAATAATGGCACAGGTTGCTAGTAATCAATATGGTGGTCAGAGTATAACTATCAAGCACCTTGCACCATATTTAAGAAAGACTAAAGAAAAATTCTATAAGATGTACCTAGATAAGTACGGTGATGAAAATCTAGCTGAAGAAATATCAGAAGATATGATGATGAAGGATTTAAAAGATGGTGTTCAAACAGTAAGATATCAGCTTTCTACATTGATGACTACCAATGGTCAGGCACCATTTGCAACAATATACTTAGAAATAGAAGTTGGAAATGAATATGAGAGAGAAATGGCTCTTATATGCGAAGAAATGATTTTACAAAGACTAGAAGGAATGAAAAACTATAAAGGTCAAAATGTTGGTGAAGCATTCCCTAAATTAGTATATTTATTAGATGAACACAATTGTCTAGAAGGTGGAAAGTATGATTATATAACTAAGCTATCAGCAGAATGTACTGCAAAGAGATTAGTTCCTGATTATCAAAGTGCAAAGATTATGAGAAAAAATTATGAAGGATGTACTTTCCCTCCTATGGGATGTAGATCGCATCTTTCACCATGGAAAGATGATTCTGGAGAACATAAATGGTATGGAAGATTTAATCAAGGAGTAGTATCTCTAAATTTACCACAGATTGCGATCCTTTCTAATGGAAAAATGGGTCAATTTTGGAATATACTAGATCAAAGATTAGAACTTTGTAAATATGCCCTTTTATGTAGACACAATATGCTACTTGGAACTCTTTCAGATGTTTCACCTATACACTGGCAACATGGAGCAATAGCTAGACTTGAAAAAGGGGAAAAAATAGATTCTTTATTAAAAGATGGCTATTCAACTCTTTCACTAGGGTATGTTGGAATATATGAAATGGTGTATGCTATGCTAGGAATTAGCCACACAACACCAGAAGGAGAAAGATTTGCCATAGATGTAATGAGACATATGAAGGATGCTTGTGATAGATGGAGAAATGAAACTGGCTTAGGTTTTAGTGTGTATGGGACACCTGCGGAATCTTTAGTATATAGATTCTGTAGAATAGACAAAGCGAGATTTGGAGATATTGAAGGTGTAACTGATAAACTTTACTATACAAACTCATACCATGTAAATGTGTGTGAAGAAATTGATGCATTTAGCAAGCTTTCATTTGAAGCACAGTTCCATGGTATATCTACAGGAGGTTGTATTTCATATATAGAAGTTCCTGATATGTCAAAGAACTTGGAAGCTGTTGAACAGATGATAAACTATATATACCATAATATTCAATATGCAGAAATCAATACAAAGCCGGATGTTTGTTATAAATGCGGATACACAGGTGAAATACAATTAGATGAAAATCTAGAGTGGTATTGTCCATCTTGTGAAAATAGAGATCAAGATGAAATGCAAGTAATGAGACGTACTTGCGGATATATAGGAACAAATTTCTGGAACAAGGGGCGTACACAAGAAATTGGAGACAGAGTTCTTCATTTATAATAGCTTTGCTTTTAAAAATACCAGCTCCAAAGTACATTTTATGTATTTACAAAGGAGATAACAATGAGATATAACAAAATTAGAAAATACGATGTTGCCAATGGTCCAGGAGTAAGAGCTACAATTTTCGTTTCAGGATGTACTCACAAATGTGAAGGATGCTTTAATGAAGAATTACAAGATTTTAATTCGGGAAATGCTTGGACAAAGGAATTGGAAGATGAGTTTATAGATAACTTGAAAAATCCAGTAATTGTTGGTATCAATGTACTAGGTGGAGAACCTCTACAACAAATTTTTGATGATTCGCTGCTAGACTTATTGGCTAGAGTAAAAAAAGAATTTCCTGATAAAACAATTTGGATGTGGACAGGAGATTTATTCGAAGAGGCTATAGAAAACGAAAAGAAGCTAGAGCTTATCAAATTAGTAGATGTTCTAGTAGATGGACTATTTGAACTAGAAAAAAGAAATATAAAACTTAAATACAGAGGTTCAGAAAACCAGAGAATCATTGATATAAAAGAGACCTTTAAGCAAGGAAACCTAGTTACTTTAGAATATTAGGGACTTTCAAAGTTGAGGAAATATCTTTTACATAGATGTTATAGTATGATATAATACTCTTAGTGATTATTATACTCAAAAATGGATATACTATTAATAGGTGTATTAGGTTTGAATATTATATAAAAATTTGTAATAAAAAGGAGATAGATGAAATGAAAGTAGAAGCAGCTCAAACAGCTTTAGATGTTTTAAAAGAAATCGTTGAAGAACAAACAGATCAGCCTTCTTCAATAAGAATGTACTTTGCAGGTGCAGCTTGCTCAGGACCATCTTTTGGATTGGCTTTAGATGAAAAGAAAAATAGTGACTTGTCATATAATTTAGGTGATTTAGAATTCATAATGGATTCTCAGGAATATAAAGAATTCGGAGATATGTTAATAGAAGATATCGGTGGAGGATTCAGAGTTATACCTGAAAAACTTAAAGATATGGAAAGTGGATGCGGAAGCTGTTCTGGTTGTCACTAAAAAATATTAATACTAAAAGGACTGTTTATCAGTCCTTTTTTTGACTAAATATTTATTTTAGGTTATCATTAAGAAAAAATTAAACTTTAATTTATAATATAAGTATAAAAGGTTCGGGAGATTTTGTAATGAGAAGAAGAAAGAGAAAAGGATTTGAAGAAAGACTACTGTCAAACAGCGACTATGTAATAAACGGCATGGTTGAACTATCTATAGAAAACTCTGATAAGGTTGATAATAATTTCAACAAATTTGATTATAGAACACCTATAGAAGATGAAGTATATAATAATATAAAAAAATATAGAGGATCTTGGAATAAAGTCTTTAAAAATGAAAATCCTATATATTTAGAGGTTGGTAGTGGAAGAGGACAATTTATTACCACTTTAGCACAATTAAATCCAGACATCAATTTTATAGCATTAGAGATAAAAGAAGAAGTTCTTCTTAGAGCACTAGAGAAAGCTATAGACAAAAATCTTAATAATATAATATTTTTATGGGGTAGCGTTGAAATGCTAGATCTATATTTTGATGACAGAGAATTATCGAGAATTTATATAAATTTTTGTGATCCATGGCCAAAAAAGAGAAATGCTAAAAAAAGATTAACACATGGTAATTTCTTGGAACTATATAGATTGAAACTTGCAGATGGAGAAATTCATTTCAAGACAGACAGCAAGGAATTATTTGAGTTTAGTTTGAATCAATTCTCAGAAAATGACTGGAAATTAAAAAATATAACGCTAGATTTAGAAAACAGTGATTTTAAAGAAAATGTAGAAACTGAGTACGAAGAAAAGTTCAGAAAGCTAGGTAAGCCTATATATAGACTAGAAGCTAAAGATAATCGCAGGTAAACTTATAAAGGTATAGAAGAGGTTTATTATGAATTTAGAAATTTTATTAAATCAATTTAAGATGTCTTTTATTTATACAACTGAATTTGTATTAATGTTGCTAGTTTTTGGTGTAATATTCAACTATGTAGAAAAGAAAAATTCATCATCAATATACAGGGTTTTTGGATTCAATGGATTGATTATTACTGGTCTTATTGGTACTGTCATTCATGAATTTAGTCATATACTCTTCTGTATTATATTTAGACATAGAATATTAGATTACTCTTTATTTAGACCTTACAAAAGCAGATATGATGGGGTAATGGGATATGTTAATCATAGCTGTAATACTAGGAGTTTGTATCAAATGGTAGGTAACTTTTTTATAGGAATTGCACCCATAATATTTGGAATCACTTTTTTAATATTATCTATGTGGATTCTTCTACCTAATGAATTTCACAATGTATTTCAGACTTTTAATGAAAATATGACTTATATGGCTAATATAAATAGCATCAAAGACTCAATAAATATATATATTACAATTGTATTATCAATAATAAATAATTTGAATCCGTTTAAAAGCCATAATTATCTGTTATATATTATATTTATTTATATAGCTTATTCTGTTACAACTCATATGGATTTAAGTAAAGAAGACATTAATAATAGCAAAGTTGGATTTTTTGTTTTTTTTGCTACAGTTTATTTGGTTAATTTTATTTTTTTACTTTTAGGAATAAAATATCAAATTTTTTTATTAAAAGTAACTGTTAGTATTATATCCTTTTTAACAGTAGGTCTTCTATTCGCGATTATAACAATGCTTATATCAAATATAATAGAAATGTTTTTAACACATTAGCTTTAATATAAATAAAAAACAGTTTTATAATGGTGTAAATAAAACATCCATGGTTATATATAAATATGAATATTTGCTATGTATAAACATGGATACTCTTTAAAATAAAATATATTATAAGGATATAATGAGATTATTTTCTCATTGTATCCTTTTTTTATTAAAATTAATACAAAATATTGACATTAACGTTACGTAATAGTTTATTATTAATAATATGAACAGGAGGTGATAATTTATGGAGTATAGCATAAATGAACTTGCAAAACTATCTGGAATAACGACTCGAACACTAAGATATTACGATGAGATAGGTATTTTATCTCCTAACAGAATCTCAAGTAATGGATACCGTATATACGGACAAATTGAAGTAGACTTATTACAACAAATTCTATTTTACAGAGAACTTGAAATTCCCCTTTCAGATATAAAAAAAATACTTACATCTAAAAATTTCGATAAAAAAGCATCATTGGAAAATCATTTATCTCAACTAGAAAAAAAGAGAGATCAGATTGAACTACTAATAAAAAACTTAGAAAAAACTATATTAACATTAAACGGAGGAATTAAAATGACTGATAAAGAAAAATTTGAAGGCTTTAAGAAAAAAGAAATTGAAAAGAATGAAGAAAAATATGGTAAGGAAATGCGATCACTATACGGGGACGAGACTATAGATAAAAGCAATTCAAAGTTTGAAGGAATGACTCATGATCAATATTTAGACTATGAAAAAACAAAAGAAAAAATGGAAAATTTACTTAAGAGGGCAGTAGAAGAAGGGAATCCTTCAAGTGATGTATCCAAAGAGATGTGTGAGCTGCATAAAAAAAAGATTTGCTTTTTCTGGAGTAAATATTCAAAAGAAGCACACATGGGATTAGCACAGATATATGTAGATGATCCACGCTTTAATGAATATTATGAAAAGATAGTAAAAGGAGGAGCAGTTTTTTTAAGAGATGCAATAAATATATATTGTAAGTAAAGTAGGAAATTATATATATCATAAAAATAATAGATAACATAAAATTATAGTGAAAATATATTAAGTTCTAATGCAGATCACTAACGCATATACATATAAGAGAAGAGTTTTTTGATAGTGATTTAAAATATTAGTTGATAATTGATATGTCATCTCAATTATAGTATAATTATATATGTAAATGTAATACTATAAAATAGTTGTGAGGTGTAAGAATGGAAATAAAAAAATCTTTTTTAGAAAACATGGAATCTGATTTCAAGTCAAATCGTGCTAACAGAGTAGCACAGAGAGCTGCAATGAACAATGGAATAGTAGAAGCATCTGTAAACAGGTTTGAAGGTGATTCGAACAGACATGAATTCAATGTGAATCTTAAAGATACAGAAATAAGAAATCAAAAAAGGTCTGGCAGATGTTGGATGTTTGCAGCACTTAATGTTATGGAGTATAAACTTTGTAATAAGTACAATCTAAAGAATTTCGAACTATCTCAAAACTATACTTTGTTTTATGATAAATTAGAAAGATGTAATTATTTTCTAGAGTCTATATACAAAACAATGGAAGAAGATTTAGATTCCAGATTAGTTTCTCATATTTTAACTGATCCAATGGGAGATGGTGGTCAATGGGATATGCTTAAAAATATCATTAAAAAATATGGCGTAGTACCTAAATACTCAATGCCTGAGACACAAAATTCTTCTGACACGACATCTTTAAATACATATTTGACAAAACTGCTTAGAATGTATGCTAAAAATCTTAGAAAAGCAAATGAAGACAATGCAACTTCAGAAAAAATAGAAGAAATGATCAATTCATATATGAAGGAAATCTATAATGTTTTATCAATAGCACTAGGTACACCTCCTAAATATATTGATTTTGAAGCAAGAGATAAAGATGATAATTTCATATCTTATAAAAATTTAAGCACTACAGAATTTTACAATAAATTCATAGAAATGGATCTTGATGACTATATATCTATAATCAATGCTCCAACAAATGATAAACCTTATTACAAATCATATACAGTTCAATTCTTGGGAAATGTTGTTGAGGGAGACGCTGTGAAATATGTAAATGTTCCAATAGGTGATATGAAAAAATCAATATTAAGACAGCTTCAAGATGATGAACCAGTGTGGTTTGGATGTGATGTAGGCCAATTCTTTAATAAAAAAGGTTCAAGATTAGATCTTGAAACTGTAAGAGTTGACGATTTATTAGGTGTTGAGTTTGATTTTAACAAAGAAGACAGACTAGATTATAAGGAGTCATTAATGACACATGCCATGGTATTTATGGGATGCAATTACGACGAAGAAAACGACAAAATAGATAGATATAGAGTTGAAAATTCATGGGGAAAAGAATCAGGATATAATGGATTTTTAGTTATGAGCGATGAATGGTTTGACGAATATATGTATCAAGCGTTGATAAACAAAAAATTCTTATCGGATAAAATTATAAAAGCATACGAAGAAAAACCA
Organism: Peptostreptococcus faecalis; assembly: GCF_900240845.1. Taxonomy (GTDB): domain Bacteria; phylum Bacillota; class Clostridia; order Peptostreptococcales; family Peptostreptococcaceae; genus Peptostreptococcus; species Peptostreptococcus faecalis. The sequence continues at coordinate 843,428 of NZ_OERU01000001.1, read as the reverse complement.
ATAGAGCTTAAACCGTGGGATCCTATGGGAGCACTTGCAAAAATTTCCGACTTATAAACATAAAAATATAAATAAAGCGCAAAAAAAGATGACTACATTTATAGCCATCTTTTTTATATTGTAATATTGTAGGTCAAATTACATAGACAATATAAAAGAGGGAAGAAATAAATTCTTTAAAATAAAGATGTAAATAAAAATAAAGATGTAAATATTTTTTTATTATATCTAAAAATTATAGATTTTAGATATAACATCACATGAATGGAGGATATATATATAATGCATAACTATTCCTTAAATGTATATTTTGGGAATAGTTATGTGGCGCTATCATAAAATAGTCAATTATATGGTATTTTAAGCCTATATAGTAAAATATGTATTTTGTACATTTAATAATGCGTATATTTAAATTATGTTTTTATATTTATTATTTTTTTATAAATTTATATCTTCTAAGCATTCTGTTTATCAAGATTATATTCATAACGTATTAAAATAACTTTCGCTATATTAATATTAAATCTAATATGCACCTATGGTTTAATTCATTTTATTTATACAACTAATATTTTGTCACTCTCAATACACGTTTATTAATTGCTATTCACTAAATAAGTTTTTAATCATAACTTCGCTGTTTTCCATAAAAGCCCGTGTTATTATATAATGATCTGTTTCTTTTAGGTTAGTTTTTCTTATTAATCCTTCTTTCAGCTCGTAAATTGTTGAGTTTGGATAACTCATTAATATAGGCGAATGTGTAGATATAATAAATTGAGAATCATTAGTAACAAATTCTTTGATTAAGCATAAAAGTTGCATTAATCCTGTTGGAGATAATGAGGCTTCAGGTTCATCAAGTATATATACTCCATTGCCTAAAAAGCGATTTTTAATTAACTCTAACAGACCTTCACCATGAGATCTATCATGAAGGGATTTACCACCATAATAATCCAAAAGAGGAAATTCATTATCTAAATTATCTATTTCAGTGGAAACATTATAAAAGCTTTCTGCTCTATAAAAAAAGCCATCTTTAGACAGTTTAAAGCTTTTTGACAGCATTAGATGATCAAATAAATTTGAATGCGAATCTTTAGTACTAAAATTAAAATTTTTTGTGCCTCCCTCAGGATTAAAGCCATATGCTATAGCAATCGCTTCCAATAATGTTGATTTTCCTGATCCATTTTCTCCAACAAAAAAGGTTACTTCGTTACTAATTTCTATTTTTTCTTTGTTATTTATCATATTCTTTATTATTGGAATATTTACCTCATATGAATCATATTTGTTTTCGCTTATTTTTTCATTAATTTTATCATCAAAAAATATAGACTTTATAAATATCATCTTATCACCTCTTATCACCTCAATTATACGTACTTAAATAATGATTTATTAATAGTAGATTAAATATATTTTTATAATATATAAATAAAAGTACCGCTCTATAGTTTATTTTATCATACAATTATACTTTTATAGCATAATATTAATACTCTTTTATCAATATAATCATTATTATAATATAAACAATTGGCTATTAAATTTTTTAAAGAACATTAAAATGTTAATGTGAATCAGTTCATTATACTTGACTATTAACTAGATTATGGTATTGTTAATATGTGAAATAAATAAAATAACAAAAAAAATAAGCAATAAATAAGGAGAATTAAATGAATAAAGCAATACCTTTTGGAATAGCTTTTCTTATACTTTTGGCTACTCCACTAAATATTAATGCGACCGATAAAAACAAAGAATTGTATATTAATAAAATAGTTGGATCAGACAGATATGAAACAAACATAAAAACTATTGAAGAATCATTTGAAACTTCAGAATATGTTTCTATAGGAAATAACTTAGATATACAAGAAACTGTAAAAGCCTTAAACTACTCTATTAGTAAAGAGATACCTTTTTTACTGTCTCCAGATGGAAAAATAAATGAATCAATGCAAAGAGAAATTGATCGATTAAATGCTCTACCCATCACTAATGAAGATGATCCTAATATTTCAAAAAATGTGGTAATAATTAATCATACGAGTGATTTAATCAGCTCGATTGGATACGCAGTAAAAAATAAAGCAACAATTATATACAGTGATGGAACTAATCTTCCAAATTTAGCTAATTCAAACGTGCTGATTGTGGGCGGACTTGTAAAAAATGACAGCAATTATAATCAAATTATTGGAAACGATAGATATGAAACAAATAAATTACTAAATGAAAGAGAAACATTTAGCAAAGGCGTACTTGTAAGTGGTGAAAATAGCGCGGACTCGTTAAGTGCAGTAAACTTAGCTATTAAAAAAGGATATGGTATATACTTATCTTCTAAAGATGGATCGAACATCGATATTAATAACTCGAATGTCGATATTATGGTAGGTGGAGATATAAATATAGAAAGAAAGATTTTATACCTGACTCCACACCAAGATGATGAAATTTTGACAATGGGCCTGTCTCTATTAAGAGATATAAAAGATAATCCGAAACATACGTATTTAATGTTACTTACAGATGGTTCAAGCAGTAAAGCTATAAATAAAATAAACAGAGACCTAGTTGATAAAGGTTTACCTTGTATAACTCATAGGGACATGACTATTTCTAGAAATAAGGAAATGTTGGACTGTTTAGGTAGATTAAATATGCTTGAGTCAAATATCATAATAAAGCCATATGGGAATTTATATTTAAGTTCTAAGGATGTGGAATCCGAAATACATAATTTTCATAAAAAATATAAAAATATAGAATTAAAAACTCTATCAGCAAATTCATATGATCTATCAGACGGAATAGATGATCATACTTCTTGTAAAATTGGAGCATCAAAATACGGGTCAAAATACAATATAAATACTTACTTATTATCTGATACGGGAGGTAACTATTTATTAACACCGGATGAAGAAGAGTCGGATTTATTAAAATATGCCGCATTAGCATATGAAGTCTACGATATTGAAGAAAATAGATATGCAGTAGGTTATACAAGCGTTAAGAACTCATTCGATAATTTTAAAAAAGGTTTTTTTAATTTCGGATTAAATATTAATTAATACTTTAAAAGCAATTATAAATTACATAAAAAATAAAAAAGAGCAAATGCTCTTTTTTATTTTTTTTGCTGGTTTTATTTTTAGTTTTAATAATCAATCTTAACAGTAAGTTATTTAGATACGGATATAATCATAAATATATCTAATCAATTATATACAAAAATTCATTTTATTTATCATAGTTATATCTTCTTTAATGTTAATTCCAGAAGTTGTAAGCATATTTCCGGATATCATAGAGTCAATGCCAGCTTCTATTGCAAGTTCTCCTTTATCTCCGTAAATATTCCTTCCTCCTGCCAATCTTATACTAGTTTTAGGCATAATAAATCTAAATATAGCTATTGATCTTAGAACTTCCTCATAAGTCAATTTTGGGTTATTTTCAAAAGGTGTGTTCTTGATAGGATTTAATATATTTATAGGCACGGAATCTACTTCAAGTGATTTAAGCGTAAAGGCTAGATCTATTCTATCGTCCAAACTCTCTCCTAATCCGAATATCCCGCCACTACATACCTCAAGCCCTACTCTCTTTGCATTTTTAATTACCTTAACTTTATCATCAAAGCTATGAGATGTACAAATATTAGAGAAAAAACTACGTGAAGTTTCTAAATTATTATGATATCTTTTTACACCTATCTCCTTTAATTTTTTTAACTGTTCTATCGTTAAGAGTCCATTTGATGAACATAGGTGGATTGGACAGTTTTCTTTTATATAAGAAAATATACGGCATACTTTTTCAAATTCTTTTTTATTTAAGGTTTTACCGGATGTAACTAAAGAAAATCTACTAATTCCACTATTATAGCAGCTAATTGCAGATTTTAATGCAAATTCTCTATCTATAACACCATATTCTTCTATTCCAGTAATATAATAAGATGACTGGGCACAAAATTTACAATTTTCACTGCACTTTCCGCTTTTTGCATTAATTATAGTACAAAAATCAAAATTATTATTGTGATAATAATCTCTAATAATTTTTGCTGCGGAGATTAAATCGCTCAATTTACTTTCTTTCAAAATTTCGATGTCTTCTTTTGTAGCTAAATATCCGTTTAATATAGCCTCTTTTAATTCATTCAATTTACACACCTCTGTCTTTTCCTTTTTTTATATGTTGATAATATCATATATGAATACTATTGTAAACTCATAACATTTAACAGTTTACATCTAGATAGTTAAAATAACTATCTAGAATATACATAGACTATTCATTTGTGTTATAATAATCATATGCGTTGTGTATTTTATAGCAAAAGCTATTGATATATAAGAATAAATTTTAGGGGGATAAGTATGAGTATAAAAATAGTTGTAGATTCTGCTTCTGATATTACTTTTGATGAATCTAAAGAGCTGGGCCTTTCTTTTATGCCATTAACAATTTTTTTTGGAGAAAATGAATATAAAGATAATATAGATATTACAAACAGTCAATTCTATGATTTTTTAGAAGAGTCAGAGATGCTGCCAAAGACAAGCCAAGTTACTCCTTATGCATACGAACAAGAATTTCAAAAAATAGTAGATAACGGTGATATAGCCATAGCCATTACATTATCTTCAGATCTTTCTGGTACGTATTCAAGTGCTAAAATAGCCGCAGAAAGATTTCCTGGAAAAGTGTTCGTAGTAGATAGTAAAAGCGGATGCATTGGTGAAAAAATACTGGTTTTATATGCATTAGAGTTAGTAAAGGCTAATTTAGACCCAGAGGAAATAGTTAAAAAGCTAGAAGAGAAAAAAGAAAAAATCTCTATTTACTTTTTATTAAATACTCTAGAGAATTTATATAAGGGCGGAAGATTATCAAAAATGAGCGCTATTGCAGGCACAATACTTTCTGTAAAGCCAATTATAACAATAGATAATGGATTTGTAGTGTTAGCTGGAAAAGCAAGAGGATTTAAAAAGGGAATTACAATGCTAAATAAGATGGCTGAAAGTTTTGAATTTGATGAAGGTATGCCATATATGTTAGGGTATTCTGGAAATGATACTGCCCTGTTAAATCAGTATATTTCAAAGGATAATACTGTGTTTGGCAAAAAATTGGATGAATTTCCTGTTTCTATGATGGGAAGCACAATAGGAACTCATATTGGTCCTGGATCAATTGGAATTGCTTTTTTCAAAAAATAAATTATATACTTTAAATAGAAAAATAACTTTATTGTTGTTTAATATTCATATAATAAAAATAGTATGCTTAAATTTAAGCATACTATTTTTTTATTATTTTATGTTTTTCAAAAATATATAATTTCAATTTTTTTTGCATGGAATAAAAATTATATGAAGTAATTAATAATTTTTTTCTTTAAATTTGATACTTCTTCAACATTGTTTTTATCAAAAGAACTAAGATTGAATTCCTTTTTTATATTTGCTGGCCTAGATGATATGACATAAATTCTATCAGATAGTTTTATAGCTTCATCTATATCGTGTGTAATCATACAGATAGTGGAATTAAGACTTTTCTTAATATCTATAAACCATTCTTGTATACTCGACTTTGTAATTGAATCAAGAGCTCCAAATGGTTCGTCTAAAAGTATTATATCACTTGAACATATAAACGTCCTAAGAAAGTTTACTCTTTGTCGCATACCACCAGATAAATCACTTGGATAGTTTTTTTCATAGTTTTCAAGACCAAATATTTTGAAATACGGTTTTACAATATCTCTCGCTTCTCTCTTTTTTTGACCTTTGAGTATTAGAGGGAGAGAAACATTATCTAAAATAGTTTTGTATGGCAATAATAAGTCTTTTTGATACATATAACTTATTTCTCCATTTACAAAAATACTTCCAGAATCTTCTTTTGTCAAACCTGTAATTATATTAAAAATTGTACTTTTACCACTTCCACTTGGCCCTACTATTGTGACCAATTCGCCTTCATCAATGTGAATATTTATATCAGATAATATTTTTGAACCTTCATAATATTTATCCATATTAGAAACAGTTATTTTATTTTTTTTCTGGCAAGAATTCATTTGTAAAAGCCTCTTGTTCATTAAGATCTTTAGTTATTAATTTATTTTTTTTCATAAATTCAGCATAATTTTTCCAAACAGATGATTTCATTTCACCCCAAGTACTGGCATCTGATTTATACTCTTTAGATAAAAACTCCTGACTCTTTTCGACTAAATCTTTATTTAGTTCTGGAACTTCTTTTATAAGTATTTTAGCAGAGTCATCTGGGTTTTCAATTGCATAATTATATCCCTTAGAAGTCGCCTTCATAAATTTCTTTACTAATTCTGGATTTTCTTCTATATTCTTATTATTAGAAATCAAAATAGGAGTATAGTAATCTAAAGAAGGATCTATATCTTTAACTGCTATATAATCTAAAGGCTTGTTTTTAATTTTAGCTTCAATACCTGTCCATCCTTCAAAGATCCAAGCAAAATCAATATTCTTTTCTGTGGCTACAAAATAGTCATCTTGACCTATATCGACTCTGTTTAACTTATTGAAGTCTACACCATATTTTTCCATTGCCAATTTTATTATCGCTTCTTCTGAAGGAGAACCCCATCCTCCATATGTTTTTCCAGCAAAATCTTTAGGAGATTTTATTCCTTTTGAAGTAGGTGCTGCGAATCCAGACGTATTATGCTGAACTATTGTAGCAATTGCCTTTACTGGAAGAGGATCTTTTTCTCTAGTAAGAGCATATGTTACATCTTCCTGATAACTAACTCCGAAATCAGCTTTACCTGTTGCCACTAATGTAGTCACATCCCCATCAGATGGCTGAATTATTTCTACATCCAATCCTTCATCTTTGAAGTAGCCTTTAACTTTTGCAACATAAAGACCAGTATGATTAGTATTAGGAGTGTAGTCTAACATTAGCGTAATCTTTTTAAGAGACTTAGCATCACTGTCTTCTTCTTTACTATTAGTACAACCTGCAAGTAAAGTTAAAGATAGAGCTGACGCTAAACTTAAAGATATAATTTTTTTAAAATTCATTTATTATTCTCCTTTATTGTCAAATCTTTTTAATAATATTTTCTTGAGTATTGTTATCGCACCTACAAAAATTAAGCTTAGTATTACAACCAATATAGTGCATGCAAATACTTTGTCAAGAGCATAGGAGCTTTTTGATCTTACCATATAAACTCCTAAACCAGCACTACCACCTAACCATTCTGCAACAGTTGCAGCTACAAAAGCATATGTACTAGATATTTTTAATCCAGTAAAAAATTGATCTAGTGACATTGGAAATTTTAGGTGTAAAAAAGTTTTCCATTTACTTCCTTTCATTACTTTAAATAAGTCAATATACTCCCTATCTATGCTGTCTATCCCATCCATAAAATTAATTAACATTGGGAAAAAACAAGTTAAAATAACGCATAAAATTTTGGATTTTATACCAAACCCAAACCAAATAACTAGCAACGGAGCAATTGTTATTGTTGGTATCATCTGAGTGATATACATAATTGGATAAAAGCATTTCTTTACAAATGGTACAAAATCCATAGTTGTACCTACTGTAAGTGCTACTACAATGGAAATTAAAAACCCTATACTAGTTTCTACCAAAGTAACTTTACTGTGCATGAGTAGAACATGCCAGTCTGATTTAAATTCTCTCACAATATCTAAAGGTGCAGGTAATATATATGACGGTATTTTAGAGTTAGTTGCAAAAAAATGCCACAATAATATTAATACTATAAAGGTTAAAACAGGATAAGCTGAATTTAATACTTTATTTGTGATTTTTGAGTTTTTCATCTATTGTTATTCCACCTTTTTTTTGGTCAACTCTGAATATAGTAATCACTCTTTCACAGTTTAATTCAAAAGGAAGTTGATGCACCGCCTTTGCTAGTTCAAATACTTCATCTAGCTCTCCTTCGACAGTGGTATTATTTGCACTTATTTCATACTTAAGCCCACTATCTTTAATTAAATCAATACAAGCATCTACAATCTTATACATTTCTTCTTCGCTGCCATATGGTCTTAATGGCATTACAGCAATATCTCCAATTACCATGATCTTTTCTCCTTTCAAATAAAAAAAGTCCCAGCTTATGCAGGGACGACAGAAATACTCCTCCACTGGCATTATCCAATGTGTCTTAGGGTCGAAAAAATTCCTCTCAGCCAATAAGCTCCCCTGTAAATTATTTAATTTATATCTACAAAAACTATTATAACACACTTTAGTATTTATAACTTATCTTTTATCTTTTTCGCAAAATTATTTATTATATTTGCAGTAATACCCCATATGATATGGCCGCCATAATTATAAAAAAGTACTGGATAATTTTGTATACCCCAGTTATAAGTTTCCGATATTTTCATTTTTTCATATGGAAAATTTTCATCAGGGAAAACTCTAATACTGTTTGTATACACCTCTGGTTCGGTTTCTATAAAAAATTTTAATGGAACAGTAAAAAGTTCTTCAACTTCACTATTTCTAACATTTAAGTTAATACTTTCATCAACTACACCTAGATAACAAAAAATAAGACCTCTTGATGCTGCAAAATAAATATCTAATTCTGATATAATTTCAATTTTTTCTTGAGCAGCGTCGAGCTCTTCTGAAAATTCTCTTCTAGCTGCATTTAGTGGACTTTCATTTTCATCAACTTTGCCTCCAGGAAAAGATACTTCTCCTGGTTGAGATTTTAGTCTTTTTGACCTAACTTCAAAAATAACATGTTGCTCACCATCAATATTTATGACAGGAACAACTATTGAAGAAAATAAAATTTTTTCTGGTCCAATCACTCCAGGATTATAGTTTTTAAAAATATTTTCTAAATCATACATAACAAACCTCTCCAAATAAATATATCACATCATCAAAATTCAAACTAATCTTTATTATTTTAACGATTCCTTCTTAGCTCTTATCAAAGTACTTTTCGAAATGCCAGTCATTTCTTCTACTTTTTTATAAGAAAGAGAATTAAGCATCTCAAGAGCATCATTTATTTGCTTTTGAGTATATTTTTTAGGTCTACCTTCTTTAAAACCTTCTGTTTTTTTTGCTTTATTTTTACCAGACTGTATTCTTTCTACCAATAGTGCTTTTTCAAACTCATTTACCGCGAATATTGTATTGTAAAGAACTTCCCCTAAAACTGAGAAATCAATTAATCCAATATTGAGTATATGAAATTTAATATTTCTTTTTCTAAGGTCTTCTAAGATATTAAATGCGTCTTCTATTGACGTGGCAAACCTATCTAGCTTAGTAACAACAATAGTATCACCATATGTTGCATTTCTAATTAAATCATTAAATTTAGGTTTAAAGTTCATATCTAGCGAATCTTCTTTTGATATGACACTTTCATAATAACGCTCTCTTATTTGTTCCTCTTGTTCCTCTAGGTATCCATCTTCTATTTGTTTCGATGTAGTAGCTCTACAATATCCGTAAATCAAGTTATGCACCTCCTGACTAAAAATTAATTATTATATAATAGAGATATCATTTCATTATGAAATATTATACCACATATTATAACCAAAAAACAATTTATAATGACCAAAAATAAATTAATATTTTTGGTCATTATAAATGATAAACTATAATTATTAAATTTTAGAAAATCAGTATCATAACTTATGTTTCTTTAAATTGTGTTTTTACTCTAGACTTACATAATATTAATATAATAAAATATGGATTTATAACTAAGTATCAAAACTCATTGCTTTATTCTTGAACGATTTTCTTTAAAAGCTCTTTTATTTCATCGCTTTCTATAAAGTCATCGAAATCCATTTTTCTATCTAATATTTCATTATCACCAATAAATATTATTCTATTTGCAATAGAAGATATAAATTGATGGTCATGAGAAGTAAACAATAAAACTCCAGTAAAATCTTCTAAAGCTTTATTTACAGATGTTATTGATTCTAGGTCCAAGTGGTTTGTAGGATCATCTAAAATTAATACATTTGAATTTGATAACATTAGCTTAGACAACATACATCTAACTTTTTCGCCTCCACTGATAACGCTCGCATTTTTAAGCGCTTCATCTCCTCCAAATAACATTCTTCCTAAAAATCCTCTAATATAACTTTCACTCTTTTCCTCTGAGAATTGTCTCAGCCAATCGACTAATGATAGTTCAGATCCTTCGAAAAATTCATTATTGTTCTTAGGTAGGTAATCTTGAGATGTTGTAACCCCCCATTTGAACTCACCCTCAAAGTCTGTGTCATTTCCAGAAAGTATGTTAAATAATGCAGTAGATGCCATTTCATTCCCCATGAAAACTACTTTATCATCTTTTTCCAGTCTAAAAGAAATATCATTAAGTATCTTTTCTCCGTCTACTATTTTAGTAATATTTTTTACCTCAAGAACTTCATTTCCGATTTCTCTTTCAGGTTTAAATGCAACGTAAGGGTATTTTCTTCTAGAAGGCTGTATTTCTTCTACATTCAGCTTGTCCAATTGTTTTTTTCTAGATGTAGCTTGCTTTGCCTTAGATGCATTTGAACTAAATTTGGCTATAAATTCTTTTAATTGAGCTATTTTTTCTTCTGTTTTCTTATTTTGATCTTTCATTAGCTGTAATGCCAACTGACTTGATTCATACCAGAAATCATAATTACCTGTGTATATCTGAATTTTTCCAAAGTCAACATCTACTATATGTGTACAAATAGTATTTAGGAAGTGTCTATCATGTGATACAACGATTACTATAGTATCGTCTAGACCTATTATAAACTCATTTAACCATTTTATTGAAGCATAATCTAAATGGTTTGTAGGCTCATCTAGGAGCAATATTTCAGGCTTACCAAAAAGCGATTGAGCTAATAACACTTTGACTTTTTCTGCACCTGATAGTTCATTCATTAGAGAATAGTGTCTTTCCTTCTCTATTCCTAGTCCCATTAGTATTTTTTCTGCGTTTGTTTCTGCATCCCATCCATCTAGTTCAGCAAATTCACTTTCTAATTCAGCGGCTTTTATACCGTCTTCATCACTAAAATCTTCTTTCATATAAAGAGCATCTTTTTCTTTTGTTATATTCCAAAGTCTTTCATGCCCCATAATTACAGTATCAATCACTGAGAACTCATCATATTCAAAGTGGTCCTGCTTTAATACTGACATTCTTTCTTTTTCTGTTATGCTTACAGACCCTGTATTAGGTTCTATTTCTCCAGATAATATTTTTAAGAATGTACTTTTTCCAGCTCCATTCGCTCCTATTATTCCGTAGCAATTACCTTTAGTAAATTTTAAGTTTACCTCTTTATAAAGTTCCTTATCTCCAAATCTCAAACCAACATCGGTTACTTGTAACATGATTTACCCCTTTCTATTCTATTTCTATATTATTATATTTCTATATTTACGATAATAAACCTATACTAAATAGTAAGTTTATAAATTTTCATATAATCTCTAAATAATAAAAATTATTATAAAAGACTATTGAATTATATATTAAAACAATAGTCTCTTAATTTATTTTTACAAAAATGCTAATTTTAATATGAATAAAATTGCCAATACTATCATAACTCCAGAAACAGGTTTCTTTTCTTCTTTTTTACATATAAGATTGTAAAAAAGATTAACAAAAACATATGTTAAAATTCCTAGTGTCAACCCATCACCTATACTAAATGTAAGTGCCATAGTAATGATTGTAACAAAAGCAGGTAATCCTTCAGTTATGTTAAACATATCAATTTCTTGTATTGACGTAATCATAAGATAACCAACATATAAAAGCGCTGGTGCAGTTGCACACGCAGGTATAGCGATAAATACAGGAGAGAAAAACATAGCTATTAAAAATAGAACTCCTACTGTTATAGCTGTGAATCCTGTTCTACCTCCAGCTAATACACCTGTTGAAGATTCAACATACGCTGTTACTGTAGACACACCTAAAAGAGATCCTATTGTTGTAGCTATAGCATCTGAAATAAGAGCTCTACCGGCATTTGGGAAATTACCATTTTCATCCAACATATCAGCCTTTGATGCAACTCCTACTAAAGTTCCTATTGTACCGAAGAAATCTACAAATAATATAGTAACTATTACAAGTAAGAAACCTTCAATATGTTCTGGATTAAATAAATAACCAAAATCAATTTTTCCTGCTATAGGTGCAATTGATTCAAATTTAAATAGCCCCTTTGGAAGATGTATTCCAAGATTTGCGGCTGCAGTTGGATCCAATATAGCATATGACCATGCTAGTATAGACGAAGTTGCAATACCTAGTAATATAGATCCTTTTATCTGTTTTTTATCACATGCTGCGATAACTAATAGACCAATAAAAGTAAATACAACAGCTGGTGTGATTTTACCCATACTTATTAGTGTAGCTTCATTAGCTATTATAAGTCCATTTCCTTTAATTCCTGAAAATGCAATAAACACACCTATCCCTGCTGTAACGGCATATTTCATATTCATTGGAATAGAGTTTACTACTAGTTCACGAACTTTAAATAAATTTAATAATATGAAAATAATTCCTTCTACAAATATAGCTGTTAAAGCTACTTCCCAAGGTATTCCGCCCTTAATAACTACTGTGTAAGCAAAGAACGCATTTATTCCCATTCCTGATGCTAAAGCAAATGGTAAATTTGCTATAAATCCCATCAAAAAACATCCTATTGCAGCTGCTAAACAAGTTGCCGTAACTAATGCTCCAGCATCCATTCCTGTTTCAGAAAGAATACTTGGATTTACTGCGATTATGTAGGCCATTGTCAAGAAAGTTGTAAGACCTGCTACAATCTCTTTCTTGAAATCTACATTTTTATTTGCTAATAAAGGAAAAAGTTTTTTAATAGCACTACTTTCCTGATTTGAATTCATTTTAAAACCTCCTCGTTATGAATTACAATAATGAACTCAGCAAAAAAAGCCATATACGTGATGCGAGCTACTTTTAATTTTCTATTTAGTTTTATTTTAAATTGTAGCAAACATCATAATTAATAATAGAATAAAATTTTGACTTCTATTATTAATTACAAACTATTAATTTGCATAGAACATCTCTAAATTATACCATACTTCCAATTCTTCATCAATTATAAAAACATTATTATTTATTATTATTTTGATTTTGGCTCTTACATATTAAATTTATAAATAATAATATTTAATAAAACGCTACCAATTTGTATTTATTTAATATATACTTTAAATAAATACTTGGTGGAGGGATTTGACATGACGCATATTGTTTTATTTAAATTTAAAGAAAAAATTGAAGACTCTATTTTATCAAATACTGTAGTAAAAACCTATGATCTTTTAAAAAATGAACACAAGGTGATAAAAGATTATAAATATAATCTAAACGTTATGGATATTGATGCTAATATGGATTTAATATTATTTGTAGATTTAGGAGATAATTTACCTTTAGAAAATTATATCAATCATCCTGAGCATAAAATCTTCTTAGAAAACATAAAAAAATTAGAGCCTATATCAAAATCAGTTATAGATATATAAAATAGAAAAATAACAGCTGGTACACTCAATGTACGCAGCTGTTGTTTTTAATTATATTAATTTTAATAGTATTAATATGTCTTAAACTTTCTAAGTCTAAGTGAATTTGTAACTACACTTACAGATGAAAAACTCATAGCGGCCGCTGCTATCATTGGATTTAATAATGGACCACCGAAAATATAGATGAGTCCTGCTGCAAATGGTATGCCTATAATATTATATCCAAAAGCCCAACCGAGATTCTGTTTTATATTTTTTATAGTTTCTCTACTTAATTTAATTGAGTTTGGAACATCCATAATATCATTTTTCATTAAAACAATATCTGCAGATTCAATTGCCACATCAGTTCCATTGCCTATTGCTATTCCAACGTCTGCTTGAGCAAGAGCTGGCGCATCATTTATACCATCACCAACCATAGCGACAAACTCACCTTCTGATTGGAACATTTTTATTACGTTAGATTTGTCTGATGGAAGAACGTCAGCTTTAATAATATCAATTCCTACTTGATTTGCTATTGCTTTTGCAGTTCTTTCATTATCTCCTGTTATCATCGCAACTTTTATTCCCATGTTATGAAGTTTCTCTATCGCAGTTTTACTACTTTCTTTAATAGTATCTGCTACACATATTATTCCGACACACTTATTTTCTATTGATATGTACATCGGTGTCTTTCCAAGATTTGCGAGTTCAATAGCTTTTTCATAAAAATCACTATAATTTGATATAGAATGTTTTTCCATTAACTTCTTGTTGCCAATAAGTACTTTTTTTCCAGAAACTGTCGCTTCTAAACCCATTCCCGTAATACTTTCAAAAGAATCTACTTCTAATAGGTTGCTATTTTGATCCTTTGAAAATTCAACTATAGAGTCAGCTAATGGATGTTCTGACTTAGATTCTGCTGAAGCTACAAATGATAATATTTCTATATTAGACAATTCGGTGCTAGACACCTCAAAGTCAGTTACAATTGGTTTTCCATTTGTAATAGTTCCTGTTTTATCAAAAGCTACTGTTGTTATTTTGTGTGCAGATTCAAGAGAGTCTCCACCTTTAATTAAAATACCATTTTCAGCGCCCTTTCCTGTTCCGACCATAATAGCTGTTGGCGTAGCTAATCCCAGAGCACAAGGACAAGCTATTACAAGAACAGAAACAAAAATAGTAAGTGAAAATTCAAACGTAGCGCCTCCTACGAAATACCACAATAATCCAGAAAGAAGGGCAATAGCCATTACTACAGGAACAAAAATACCAGAAACAACATCCGCTAGATTTGCGATCGGCGCTTTCTTGTTTTGTGCATTTTCAACTAAAAGTATTATTTGTGATAAAACAGTATCTCTACCAATTTTTTCTGCTCTAAATTTTAAATATCCATTTTTATTTACACTTGCTCCAGTTACGTTGTCGCCTTCATTTTTTTCTACAGGAATACTTTCTCCAGTAAGCATTGATTCATCCACAGAGCTCAGACCTGAAATGACTATCCCATCAACTGGAATTTTTTGACCTGGCTTTACTACTATTATATCTCCAACGTTTACATCTTCTATAGGAATTTCTTTTTCCTCACCATTGATTTCAATTATTGCGGTTTTAGCTTGCAATTCAATAAGTGATTTAATTGCCTGTGAAGTCTTTGATTTACTTCTAGCTTCAAAATATTTACCTAGCATTATCAATGCAATAATCATTGCAGCACTTTCATAATATAATGGAAGGTGATGATGTGTGCTAGCCAGTTCATTTAAAAAAACAGGATCCATCATCATCCTAAAAGTATTTACAGCACTAAATATAAATGCTGCTGATGTCGATACAGCTACCAATGAATCCATATTAGGACTCAAGTGAAAAAGTGATTTGAATCCATTGACATAAAAATTTGACCCCGCTACCATTACTGGTATTACAAGTATGAATTGTATAAGAGCATAATTAACAGGATTCAATGTAGGAGATATTATGCTTGGCAGTGGTATTCCAACCATTGGCCCCATTGAGATAGTAAATAATATCGCCGCAAAAACAATCGCCACAAGAAATCTCTTAAACATCGATTCATTATTGTCGCTTATTTCTTCGTCCTTTTCAATCATATGAAAACCAACTTTTTCAATAGATGCACGTAAATCATCTACTCCACATACATTAGAATCATATTCTACAATAGCTTTTTCTGTTGCTATATTTACACTTGCAGAAACTACACCTTTAGTTTTCTTCAAAGATCTCTCCGCAGATTTAGCACATGCAGCGCAAGTCATTCCCTCTATTAAGAAATCTTCACTTTGTATCTGTGCTTTTTCTTTAGTCATATTTATTATCTCCTATCTTGATATTATTTGATACAATATATCATTATCATATTATAATTATACCCTTTGCTATATTTAATAATCAAGCCCATCATTTAGATTTAATTGAAATCAATCTGGAATTATCTTATAATATAGATATACTAATTTACAGGGGGATACGTTTTTATAAA
Source organism: Peptostreptococcus faecalis (assembly GCF_900240845.1). Taxonomy (GTDB): domain Bacteria; phylum Bacillota; class Clostridia; order Peptostreptococcales; family Peptostreptococcaceae; genus Peptostreptococcus; species Peptostreptococcus faecalis. The sequence continues at coordinate 827,266 of NZ_OERU01000001.1, read as the reverse complement.
CGTAATTATTAAAATGGGAAAATCTACTAGAAAAATAATAATGTTTATAGCTTTGTTTTCAATAATATCATCTGCTAGTGCTCTTATTTACAAAGTTATATACAATACAGATTTGTCATGGTTGGCTATTTTAGGAGGTCTGGCATGTGGTTTTATACTTACTTTCCTTATCAAATCATATGATAGTGACGATGATTATATGCCAAAACCTAAAAAATAATAACAAAGGGCTGTGTAGCTAATTGCTATACAGCCCTTTGTTATTTATGTCAGTAGTATAAAAAAATTGTATACAATATTTTTATTTTTTGATATAATAAATAAGTTGGTTAAAAAAAGATAAAGATAATTATAATTTTAAAAGATTTTAAAGGAGCGATTTTAGTGAATATAAAAGACAATATAATTAATATAGCAGTAATTGCCCATGTCGATGCTGGTAAATCTACTCTAGTAGATGCATTACTAAATCAAAGTGGTGTATTTAGAGAAAACGAACATGTAAGAGATCGTGTTATGGATAGCAATGATTTAGAGCAAGAAAGAGGGATAACAATATACTCTAAGAACTGTTCAATCAGACATGGTGATTATAAGATAAATATAGTAGATACTCCAGGACATAGTGACTTTTCTTCTGAAGTTGAACGTGTATTAAAGACAGTTGACACTGTTATACTACTAGTTGATGCTACAGAAGGTCCAATGCCTCAAACTAGATTTGTTCTACAAAAGTCTCTAGAACAAGGCTTGCGTCCTATACTATTTATAAATAAAATAGATAAAAAAGACCAAAGAGCTGAAGAGGTTGTAGATGAGGTTTTCGACTTATTTGTTGAATTAAATGCAACTGATGAACAATGTGATTTCCCTATAGTATACGGAATGGCAAAAGCAGGTATTGCTAAAAAAGAATTAGAAGATGAAAGTGATAGCTTAACTCCTCTATTTGAAACTATAGAAAGCCATGTGGATGCTTACCCTAACTATGATGAAGAACCACTTCAAGTACAGATTTCAGCATTAGCATATGATGACTATATTGGAAGACTTGGAATTGGTAGAGTTTTTAAAGGTAGATTAGATTCTTCTGAACAAATATGTATATGCTCTGAAGGTGAAGAACCTAGAAGAGGTAAAATATCTAAACTATCAGTTTATGAAGGATTAAAACAAGTTGAGGTTGATGAAGCTCTTAGTGGAGACATCGTAGTTGTAGCTGGAATAAATGATATTTCAATAGGTGAAACAATATGTTCTATTGATAATCCTCTTCCAATGGGTGAAATTTTAATAGAAGAGCCTACTCTATCAATGAACTTCATGGTTAATGACTCTCCATTCGTAGGTAAGAGTGGTAAATTTGTTACAACAAGACATATAAGAGATAGATTGGAAAAAGAACTTGAAGTAAATGTAGGTCTTAGAGTTGAACCGTTAGAGACTACAGATGGATTCAAAGTAAGTGGACGTGGTGAGCTTCACCTTTCTATATTAATAGAAAATATGAGACGTGAAGGATATGAATTAGGAGTATCAAAACCTCAAGTATTAATGCATAAAGACGAAAATGACAACGTAATTGAACCTATTGAAAGAGTAACTATTAGTTGTCCTGAAACTTATTCTGGTAGTGTTATAAATGATTTAAATATCAGAAAAGGAATGATGTCTTCTATGGACATAATTGACGGTGGATATGTTAAAATAGAATACCTAGTACCTACAAGAGGTCTATTAGGATATAGAAGTGAATTTATAAATACTACAAGAGGAGAAGGTACTCTTCTATCTTCATTTGAAACTTATGAAGAGTATAAAGGTGAAATACCTTCAAGATTAAATGGTGTTTTAATATCTCAAGAAAATGGAAAAACTATGGGATACGCATTAAATGCTCTTTCTTCAAGAGGAACTCTATTTGTAGATCCTGCTGTAGATGTTTATGAAGGAATGATAATAGGTATGAACTCAAGAAAAGAAGACATGGTAGTTAACCCATGTAAAAATAAGAAGATGAGTAACGTAAGAGCTTCTGGATCAGATGATGCTATCAAGCTTGCTCCTCCAAAAATATTTACACTAGAAGAATCTTTAGAGTTTATCGAAGATGATGAATTGGTTGAAGTTACACCAGATTCAATAAGATTAAGAAAAAAAATATTAAATGAACATGATAGAATCAGATACAATAGATCTATTTCAAATAAAACTGTATAAAACCAAATAAAAAATAGAGGCAATGCCTCTATTTTTTTTGTTTATAAATAATTACTTTTTGATATGTCACGTTAACATTGAAGCTAGCAATATCTTCTTCAGAAAGTACATCAAAGTTTTTGCTAAGCCTATAAATTGAAAATTTCTCTCTAGGATCATCCTCATAGTTTGCAAGAGTAATATCTTTTACATGAGTAAAAAATGTCTTTCTTTCTAAGAAATTGATATAGTCAGAAGATGGATAATATAAAATTATATCTATCGTCCTATTTTTTTCCTCGAAAGACTTAATTATATTATTTACTACTGCTATAAAAATATTTACTGTAAATGGATTAAAAAAATAGAATTTATTTTCAAAAGTACTTACTTCATATTTTTCAGCGTAACCTTTAACAAAAAAAAGTTTTTCTATTGACCTAGGTTTTTTATTTTTATAACTCATCAAATTATGAATAGATTTTTTATAAAAATCGTCTGCTATTTCTACACCTGTACAAGAAGCATTGAAATAAAAGTTTACGAAAAAAGAAAACCTCCCCTTCCCTGAACCAAAATCAACAAAATGATCTTTTGAAGATACTTCGTAATTTTCGAATAGCTTTTCTAATGCGCTATATGGAGTAGGTTCATACCTATTATAATATTTATATTTGTCCATTCGAGTTTCGTGCTTTAAAGTGTCAATATTAAGCAATCTATCATAACAGGACTCTCTCATAGAATCACCTCTTAAATCATAATCTAAAATTCAACCAATATTTTATAACAATTTTTTCTTTATTAAATAAATTGCAGACATCAAACTTATTAGCGCTGTAAGTCCTATTACTACCCAAAAACCTAAAGGAGTTTCTGCAAAAGGAATATCTTTGACATTCATACCAAAAAGTCCTGAAATAATAGTTGGAACAGCCATAACTATAGTAACTATCGTTAAATATGTCATAACATTATTCTGGTTGTTACTTATAATTGCACTAAATGCATCCATGATTCGACTTAATATATCGCCGTAAATTTTAGCCATTTGTTGAGCTTGTTTATTTTCAATTATTACGTCCTCTAGAAGACCTTCATCTTCATCATAGTGTTTAATAGAACTTAGTTTAAGCAATCTATCTAGAGTTGCCTCATTTGCCGTTAAGGATGTTGAAAAATATACTAATGACTTTTCTAATTTCATTAACTGAACGAGTTCTTTATTTTTCATAGACTTATAAATTTCTTTTTCTATCGTATTAGTAGTTCTATCAATTCTTCTAAGATAAAGTAAATAGTATGTCGCATTTCTATAAAGAAGTTGTAATATAAATCTTGTTTTCATAAAAGTGTTAAAACCTTTGACATGCCCTACAATAAAATCATTTAATATCCTGCTCTGTTTTGAGCATATTGTGATAATATGATCCTTTACGAGTATAATACCTAGTGGTAAGGTAATGTAATTGGATGACTTTTGATCTGATGTATCCATAGGTATATCTATTAAAATTAATGTATATCCTTCTCCAGACTCAATTCTAGAGCTCTCTTCATCATCTAAAGCTGCTGCAACTACATCCCTTTCTATATTCATCATTTCACTTACTTCGTCGATTTCATTAGATGTGGGCTCCGTAACATTTATCCAACAACTATCTTCATAATTATTTAGTTTTTCAAGTTTGTTGTTTATAGTTTTGTAGCATCTTATCATATAATCTCCTCACTGTGAAGAATTAAACATCTATATTTTCGACTTCTCCCTGATCTACTGCCATTCCATTTTCTTCGGTTTTTAGCAGCTGAGTGATATCTTCCTCAACATCAAGAATGTATAAAGGTTCTACATCTTCTTTTATTTCTGTATATTTAAGTGGATTTATATTGAAATCTGTCATCAAAAGATGGTCATCTATAAAATCCATATTCTTCATATCATTTACTAACTCAAATGTATTTTCATAATTTAAATTTGCTAATGCTCTAAACATATCCATAGATTTTCTATAATAAAATGCAGCTAAAAAATATTCACATCTCTTATTACCATTATTAGCACCCATCTTTAAATACATTTCTGCTTTATCAAATTCATAATTTCTAAATAGCAATTGTGCTAAGTTGTACATAGCTTCTGTACAATTTAATTCTATTGCTTTTTCATAATATTCTATTGCTTTTTTAGGCTCTTTAAAGAAATTATCGTACATTACTCCCATTGTATTTAGTGCATAAACATTGTTTAGTTGGCTTGGGATTTCTAGATAAATTTTCGCCTCTTCATAATTAGTTTGCATAAAAAACATTTTTCCAGTGTAAAGCTTAGCCAAATCATGACCATTATCTGATGCAATTTGATAATATCGTATTGCTCCTTTTTCGTTGCCTATTTTTTCATATACAGTACCTAATTTAAAACACGATTCAATATCTCCGTTATCGGCAGCTTTTTTATACCAATTAATCATGTTGTCTATATCATTTTTTCTTTCATATATATTTGCAAGCTTTATTTGACATGCAATGCTATCAGGCATTAATTTATAATAATCAATAGCTAAATCATATTCTTTTAATGCTCTACAAAGGTCTCCCATATTTTCCGATGAATTATAACATCCTTCATCAATAGCTTGTTTATAATAAAAACCTGCTTCTTCAAAATTTTTATCTTCAAATAAAATTCCGGCTAAATTATTTTTTGCTTCCTTTATGCCGTCTTCTGCTGCCATTCTATAATATACTCTTGCATTGTCGGTATCGTTATTTCTATTGTATAGGTTGGCAAGCCTATATTTTGCAAGAGTATGATTTTGACTTATTGCCATCTCATAATAATGTATAGCATCAGACTCTCTATTTTTTCTATCAAGCAAATATGCTAATCTATACTGAGCTGAAGAATCTCCCTCATCTGCCGCAACTATATATGCTTTTTCAGCATCAGTTGTATTGTTAGATAGCTCTGATAATACTCCTAAATTTATACACGCATTAACATGTTTCTTTTTTACTAATCTTTTAAACAAATCTATTGCTTTTGTGAAGTTATTTCTATTCATTTCTATAACCGCCATATTATAGATGGCATCTTCATCATTTAATGAAACACCTTTTTCATACATTGCTTCTGATAAAACTTCATTCCCTAATTCGCAATTTAAGAGTCCTAAATTAAAATAGGCTTTTGCAAACCCCTTCTCTGCTGCTTCAGTAAGAACTTTTTCAGACATTTCATAGTCTTCAAGAATATAATATATTACTCCCATATTATTTTTTGCAGATAGAATTCCTTTTTCAGATGCTTTTTCGTACCAGTATAAAGATGTATCGTATATTTCATTATTATAGTACATATTACCTAAATTAAAGGCGGCATAATCAATTCCACTATTAAAGGCTGATTTATACCATATTTCAGCTTTTTCTAACTCGCCTTCACTATCATATAATTGGCCAAGTATAAGTTGGGCTCTGTCATATCCAGCTTCAGCAGCTTCTTTAAATTTTTCAACTGCGAGATCTGATTTTCCAATCTTCTCGTAGAAATTTCCTTTTAAGTAATCCACTTTTGGATTCTGTGACATACAACCACTCCTTTTATACTATCAAGTAAACACAATATCTCACATATAATTATATATTATTTAAAAAATAAAGTAAACACAATAGTTCATATATTTTTTATCAATGAAAAATAACGTAGAGCTATATAATTATATATACTATTTTGTTATTAAACCTAAATTCTTTAAATCATTTTACATCTTACGTTAATTTATGATAGAATTTAAATAAGATGTAAAATTTAAAAAATTTGAAAGGGGTATTTTAATGATCGATATAGATAAGAATATTTCTTGCAAAAGTTTGTTTTTATCATTTTTTAAAATAAATGCAGTAACTTTTGGTGGAGGTTATACTATAGTCCCTGTTATTAGAGATGAATTTGTAAATAAAAGAAAAATAATAAACGACTCAGAAATGCTTGATATAATCGCTGTAGCACAATCAGGACCAGGTCCTATGGCAATTAATACATCAATGTTAGTTGGATATAGAACAAAAGGAATTAAAGGCGCTTTGACATGTATATTTGCCTCTGTTTTGCCATGTATAATTGTAATTTCTATTATGTACTATATATACTCTTCAATTTCAAAAAATCCTTGGATAAAGTCAGCTTTAGAGTGCATGAGCGGAGCAATTTCTGCGATATTATTTATAAATGTTTATCAAATGTCTAAAATTGCATTATCCAAACATAAGCTTTTCGGTTCTATTATTTTTTTATTTTCTTTTCTTGTGGGTTACTTTACTAATATAACTGTTATCTTTATTATAATAGCGAGTGGTCTACTAGGTTTAACTTATTATTCAATATTAAAGGAGGCATAATTCATGATTTTTAATAATCTTTTAACACTGGCTATGACTTTTTTAAAAATAGGAGCTTTCTCTTTTGGTGGTGGATATGCAGTACTTCCACTTATTCAAAAGTATGTAATTAAGGAAAATGCTTGGCTAACTATAAAAGAATTAACTGATTTAGTATCTCTATCTCAAATAACACCCGGGCCGATTGGAGTTAATGCAGCAACTTTTATAGGAATGAAAACTAATGGACTAACTGGAGCTGTAATTGCTAGTTTTGCAGCGGTGATACCAGGATGTATAATAATGTTTATTCTTGCTAAAATTATCTTCAATGGCAAAAAAATAAAAGCAATTGACTATATTTTAAAAGGATTAAAACCTGCTGTTGCGAGTTTGATTTTAATTGCAGCTATAGAGATGTTTAAAACTTCCCTAATTAGTTCAAATTCAATAAAACCTATAGCTTTGATTGGGTTTATAGTAGGATTTTTGCTGTTTTCATATAGAAAATATGGCGTTATAAAAATCATAGGAATCACCTTTGCTATGGGAATTCTAGTCAACATATTTATATAAAAAATACCAAGTTTAGTTAAAAACTTGGTATTTTTTTTATTGATATGTAAATAATGAGTAATATGTAGATACTAAATTGGTTGTTTGAGTTTCCACATCATCTCCTCTTACATCTCCATTAAGTCTTTTGAAGTAATAATCAAAGGAATTTTTAATTTTTCTTCCTTCTCCATACATTTCTTTATATTTTTCAATTTTCATTAAATCATTTTTTACATTTTCATCTAGTGAATTCATAAATACATTGTAATCCATTCGATCATTCGTTCTTAATGATTCAGTTACTACTGCTAGCATTGCAAGATACCCTGAATATTTAAATTGTGGATCGGTATTATTTATGCATGCTAAGTATGCGAAAAACATTGCTTCATCATCTTTTACGATTCCTCTTTGATATGCCATGTATTTTGACACAATAAAAGGCTTATACACTGCCGGTATATTGTCATTTAAAACTGATTCATTAGTAAAAATATGATATTGTCCATCTAATCCAAAATATAGTAAAACTGGACTTAAAAAAGATGTTTTTACAGGTGAAAAATTACCATCTAATTTTGAAAAAGTTTCAGATATAGATCGATATCCCTCTACGGCCTGTGAAGACAGATTTCCGATCTCTAAATTTCGGTTATTATTATTCTGAGCAGCTATTTCTCTAGCTTCTAGAGTTTTCTGCTCTAAGTATTTAAAAACTTCTGTTCTTTTTTCATTATCTACATTAATTTTAACCTGCGTAGAAAACTTTTTATTATATTTATCAATAAAACTAGTTTCCAAAGAAGGAACATGGTAATTCAATCCATATAATAATAAATACACAAAAAGTAAAATTGAGCCAATATTTACAATTCCCCAAAAAAGCCTAGCAATATATTTTAATGTATATCCTTTTTTGAAAATCTTCATAAAAAAATTGACTATAATATATATAAATAACATTAAAAGAATAATATTTAATATCTCACCTACAGGTACATTTGTTTTTGCAAATAAAAAACTTAATTTTTCTCTTAAAAACCTATTTGTTGTATTTGTAAATATAAGTTCAGTTGCCCAGTTATATTTTGAGGATAACCCAATAAAAAACACGGATACAACTAACAATAAAATTGGTCCTACCCTAAACTTAAACATATAATTGCACCTCCATCTACGAAAGAATATTATACCATAAAGAAGGTGTATTTAATACAAAAAAACTTAAGTTAATTTCACTTAAGTTTTTTTGTATATAAAGTCAGTCTCTAAACTATATCAGTATAATTTTGCTTCTGTTTATAGTTATATTAATCTATTAATTTATGGTTAATGCAGTATACATAGTATTTCCAAGTATATTGCTATCTCCATCTATATCTCCTGAAAAGACCAACCTATTCTTTTCAGTATCATAAACATATATTGTTCTAAATCCATTTAAGGATATATGATGTTCATTTTTATGAATAGAGGAATTCGTATTTTGATAAAAAACCATGTAATTTTTTACCTTCATAAAATTTTCAAAGGAATATATATCTATTTCATTTTGTTTGTGATTCAAATCACTATGCTCACTATGTATATTTGAAAATCGTTCCGATTTTTTTTCTGCTATAGTGTATTCTTCACTGACTTTAGATATTCCCATGCTTTTGTAATCTACTAGATTCAGCTTGCCATCTATTAATCTATATTTGAAAATATAGTATTTTTTATCTTTTTCATTTAATCTTATAAATTCATATTTATTTGAATTTGAATCAAAGAATTTATATTCATTTTTGGCTATATTAGCCTTACTTTTAAATCCGTCCTTTTCTTCTTCAGACTTGCTTATTTTTTCCGTAACGATACTTCCAGTATTTACATCAATTGTATTAATAAATGTATTGCTCTGAGAATTACAATAATGCAGTACTTTTTCTGGACCTACTATTGCGCCTTCATTAAATTCTTCTAATGGATAATTCATCTTTATTTTTTTTGTAATACTATAGCTTTTTTCTTTATCGTTTATTTCCACTAAATAGAGAATAGATTCTACTTCTTTATCGGAAATCTGTTTATTTTCGCCTTTTGATTTTATTAGTGTATAAATTTTGCCGTTGTATTTAGCTGCTGCAAGTACTTGGTTATTTTCAATGATTTTATTGCTATATAAAATACTATTCTTAACAATAGGTATTCTTATTTCTGAATTATCTTCTCGAAAGACTATATTTTTTTTATTATTTAATATATCATTTTCTAGCTGAAGCTCCATATCTCTTATATCCGAAATAGGATTGTACTTATTTTCATTGTATTTCAGAGATATTTTTCCATTTTTACTAGATGCTTGCTTTAGTTTTACGAACTCTTTATCTCTAACAAGAAAAGTATTAGTTTCACCACTTTGATTTATACTTCTATCTAGAAAAGCGTCATTAGATATTAATATATTTAAGTTATTTATTACCTTTGCATCTCCTTTAGTATTTACAAATTTTATTTGAGATTCTGAATTCCTAAGCATATAAGATGCTGATATCAATAATGCTATTGTAAGTGTAAAGAAGATGTATCCTATGATGTATTTTTTCTTCATATTATGCAACCTCCCTTAGTCTTTTTTCTGTGAGCTTGCAGTCAACAAGAAATAAAGAGATTGAAACTGATAAAAACACTATGTTAAATACTACTAGTTTAGAATTCATATAGGTTGGATTAATGTCTCCTACCAATAAAAAAAACAGCATAAAAATTATTAAAAAAGCTATCAGTATGAAATAAGTGATTTTTTTAATAATGATATTTTTACCTTTATCTATAAAAATTATACTAGCCAAAGATTGAATAATCATTATACATCCAGATATATATATGGACACAGTTGAAATCGGATACATAAAAGTAAGCTTTACTAAAGAAGGTAAAGTAAATGCATCTAATACATACCTAAGATCCGCTTTATAGACTGTATTAAACATTACACTAAGTACATAATTCACACTCAGTATCATTGTCATTAAAATCAGCGATGCTACAACATATATACTTATACTTACCAATAATCTCGAAAATTTAATTTTATAAATACTAACTGGTAAATTCGTATCAATATAAAAACTGTTGCTTTTTTTCTTATAGTTTCTAGTTACTACATCAAAAGACATAGCTATCGCAGTAATTAAAAATAGTTCCATCAATATTTTCGACTTAAAACCCAAGTAGTTTTCAAATGTCAATTTAGAGGCATCTAAAAATTCATTCAAAAAGGCACTGTTAATGTCTTTAGAATTTTGAGATATTTTAACAATATTTTCAACTTCAGAAAAAATCATATATTTATTTTCCTGTCCGTATGTAAAGACAATAGAGAACAATATAATTGCTAGAGATATACCAACCAATACTATAAACTTGTTTTTATTTTTAATCAACTCATAGTAATATAGCTTAAATAATTCATTCATGTCATACTCCTTTCTAGTAGCACATTATTTTCTAATAGCTACATATATATCTCTTCCTACTCCTCTATTTTCTCCCTCTAATCTACCTGTGTATACAAGTTTGTTTTTTTCTCTATCATATACATATAATTTATGATATCCATTTCTTGTACTCAAAATATCTGATTTCTTGATTTCAGAATATATCCTTTGATAAAATATTACATACTTTCCACTTCTCATTATATTTTCATCAGAATTAAGTAATATAGTCGGATAATTATTCTTTGATGCATAAATATCATTGATTTTCTTATTATGCTCCACTACATTATTTTTCTTACCTATACTATAGGATTCATTTAAAAAAGGAACACCTATCTTTTTATAGTCGGATAAATTTAATTTTCCGTCTTTTAAATCATATTCAAATAGATAGTAGTTATTATCTCCATCGTAGTTCCCTATTAAATTACCATCATTAGGTCTTATTAGCACAAGTTTATTTTCTTTTTTGTCAAAGAATTTGTAAACATTGTACTGAATAAAGCCCTTGCTTTTAAAGCCTTCTTCTCTCGCTTGCGCTCTTCCTATTTTTTCAGCAACCATTTTTCCAGTTTTCAAATCTATTGTATGGATTATTAAATCTTGATTTGTATACCAAAAATATATAAACTTATCAAATCCAATAATCGCATCTTCTCCTGCAACTTCAACATTAGGTACGATTGATTCATTTACAGCAATTTCTTTGCATATTTTATTTTTTTCATCTATTTCTAAAAGAAATAATTTATATATTTTCTCACTAGCTGACTCTTTTTTATTCTCTAAATTTGTTGCATTCTTCTTAGTCTTCATTAAAGCATAAATTTTACCATTGTATCTTTCTGCTCTGATATATTGTGTTTCACTTAAAGATGCCTCTTTATAAAGAGAACTATCTACTCTAATTGGAATCATTACATCTTTTTCTAATTCATCATTTATCACTATATACTTTTCACTCCTATTTTCTTTTTCATAAAGATAAAGGTCTATATGTTTTTTATCAGCAATAGGTATGTATGAATTTTCTTTTGAGCTTAGAGAAATTTTTCCATCTCTAGTTCTTCCTTCTTTTAATTTTTCGAAATTCCCTCTTTTTACTAGCAATGAACGTCCATATTTTTTATAAGCTCTAGTTTTTTTACCAAACTCTCCATAGTATATATTGTCAGAAAGTATCAAATTTAAATCTTCTAATACTTTTTCATCTCCAGATCCTTTGACTAGTTTAACTTTATTACTGGAAATGTTCACGATTCCGTAAAGAGATATTATAAGTACAACACTAATAGCAAAAAACAAAATACCTTTGGTTGAATTTTTTTTCATACTATACACCTTCTCTCAAACTCTTCTTTGTGACTTTACAATCTAGTATAAATAAAGCAATTGCAATTATAACAAAACTTATATTGAATAACCAAGAATTCTCTATATTTCCAAATACATCGGATTCATATCTTTGTATCAAATAAAATATCATTAAACAAGCACTAAAAAACATCATTATAATATATAGGACTTTTCTTATAACAGAATTTTTTTCTGTGCTAACAAATATTAGGCTTGTTACTGATTGTATTCCAACTACAGAAAACATTATATATATTAATATAAATTCAGAAGGATTTATGAAAGTAGCTTTTAAGGGGAAAACATCCGAAAAAGGATCTAATATGTATCTAATTGAAGAGTCATATATTCCTCCATATTTTATAGTTAAAACAAAATTTAATGCAAATAAAGCTAAAAGCATAAGAGATGCAGCAAAAGCATATATACTCATTCCTAACATTATCCTAGATAGTTTCACCTTAAATATATTGACCGGTAAATTAGAATCAATATAAAAACTATTTGTTTTCTTCTTATAATTTCTTGCAACTATATCAATTGACATTAGAACTGATATGACAAGAACTATCCCAATTATGAATTTTGGTACTGAACTTACATAATTTCTTATAGTTACTTTATCTGCATACAAAAGATTTTGCATAAAGTCTTTATCTATTGATTTTGATTCCTTGAATAAATTTAGATATTTTTGCATATCAGAAAATGATATTGTCGAATTTTCTTTGTATTCTGGCAAAGCAACTAATACAATCAATGTTAGAACTGAAAGCGCTGCTAAAATCAAAAACTTAGATTTATTTTTAATTACTTCATAATAGTAAAGTTTAAACAATTCTCTCATATTATACGCCTCCAATCATATACTTACTATTCTTTATTAGACACATATATAGTATCTCCTACCTCTCTGTTTCCACCTTTTAATATACCGGTGTATACTAATTCATTTTTTTCCATATCATAAATATATAATGTGTTATATCCATTTGAATTAAACTCTTGATTGTCACGTTTTACTATAAATGTCTTAATCTGATAGAATATAAGATATTTCTCGCTTCTCATTATATTTTCTGCATTCTGAGAGTCTATTGTATCTCCTGCATTTTTAGTTATATTGGAATCTAAATAACTGTTTTCTTCTTTTTTAACTTCTCCTTTTTTAGAAATATAGAATTTTTCATCCTTTTCAAAAATTCCTGTAGCATTTCTTCTCATGAATTTCAATTTTCCATCTACTAAACCAAACCTATTTAAATAGTATTGATTATCATCAAAGTTGTACTCCACATTAATAAGCTTATTTTCTTTTTCATCGAAAAAACTATATATATCATCTATTGTTGAAATACTTTTATATCCGTCTTTTTTAGCATCTGACTCATTTACCTGTTCTGTTTTAACTTCTCCATTTTTTAAATCTATTATATTTATAAGTGATTTATCTTCAGATTTATAGTAGTGAAGGTATTTTCCAAAGGCAAACATTGCTCTTTCTTGATATATTTTTTTGGGGTAAGTTTGATTTAATTTAGAAATAACTTTATATGATTTATTTTTTTCATTAATTTCAAGTAAATACAAATTATATGTATTTTCAGTTTTAGAAATATTTTTTTTACTATTTAAAAATTTTACTAATGTGTATATTTTATTGTTATCTCTAGTTATATTTAATATTTTTATATTATCTTCTTCAACTTTTTTTTCTGAAGAAGCAGATACTATATCATCATATAAATGAGTATTTTCTTTCACTGAAACGCTCGTATGCTTATTGTCTTCGTATATATTAATTTCTTTTTTATTATTTTTAGGATTTAAACCTATGCTTATTTCAATACTAAAATTTTTTTCATTATCTGGTATGAAAATATTATTACTACGTCTAAAAGAAATTCCATTTGATTCATTTATATTTTCCTTTAATTCCAACAGTTTATCGCTTCTTATTAAGTATGCATTTCTAGTATACTTACTTTCTGTAAAAATATTATTTTCTCCATTATATATATTATTTGTCAAAATTAAATTTAAATTGTTTAATACCTTTGAATCCCCAGATTGTTTAATAAAGTTAATTTTTAAAGCATCTTTATTCATTACAATTGAAAATAAAAAAATGGACGTCAGAATAGTTATAAAAATCGAAAAACCTTTTATAGAGCTTTTTTTCATGTTATATTCCCCTCCCAAATCTTCTTTTAGTAATTGCACAATCAATTGTGATTAATACAATTGAAATAATAATTAACACAGTATTAAGCATCCAAGGAGGAAAAATAACAGTGAATTCCACTGAACCATATCTCAACATTGGATAAAAAACCATTAGAATTCCAGATATAATAATAGTTATAAAATACCCTGCTCTCATTAGTATCATGTTCTTGCTTAAATTCACGAATATGATGCTTGTCAAACTTTGTATACCTACTACACAAGTCATAATATATATAAATATATATTCTAAAGGATTTAAAAAAGTAGCTTTAATTGGAAAATAGTATGGAAACGGATCTAATATATTTCTTAAATTCGAACCATATATATTGCTGAATTTTAGCTTAATAAAAAAATTCATTACAATCAATACCAACATAACTAGTATGGCTGTAAAAGCATACAAGCTGATTCCAAGCATTATTCTTGACAATTTTATTTTTAAAATACCTGAAGGTAATTCTGCATCGATATAGAAAGTATTTGTATTTTTTTTATAGTTTCTTGCAACAATGTCAATAGACAGAATCATTGATATAGATAACACAAAACAAATTAACAGAATTGAATTATAGTCCAAGATATTATAAAATCTTACAAAGTCAAAAAATGAAAAATACTTCATTAATTCTCTTCCTTGCACACTACCGTTCTCAAATTGATTTATTACGCTTTGTAATGTTGTTAAATTCATCGATTCAACGCTATTATATATTGAAAACACACCTATAATCGCTCCAGATAACACTGATATTATAGACATTATTATAAATTTATTCTTATTTTTAATTACTTCGTAATAATATAAACTGAATAATTCTCTCACATAATACCTCCTTAAAAATCTATTTTATTTTTTAATAAATATATATCAAGTAAAAATATAGAAATTAACGCTCCCAATGAAATCAAAATCTCTTTAAAAAACATATCACTTATAAGAATACTTAATATACTTTCAGTAAAAATAAAGCTATTATCAAAAAAATCAATTATTATTATAAATATCATAGCTATAAGAATAGCTTTAAAAATAAAGCTGTCTTTATATTTGTAAATAAGTATAAAAATCAGTGAGCAATAGCTTATTAGAAGCGGCCAAGTAATTAAAAATCTATACAAAATATTTGCATAGGAAAGTTTAAATAATGTGCTTTGATTCATTGAATTATATATAAATTGCATTATGTTAATTTTATTTTCAATAATAGCATTATTCATAAAATTAATTTCGTCTATTGAATGGTTAATGTATTTCAAAAACAGAATAGAAAAAAGAATAAATATAGCATATTGAATGATTATAAATAAATAAGTTTCTATAAAAATAGACACCACGTGAAAATACTTTTGTACAGGAAGTTGTAATATATTGTAAAAGCTTCCATCATCGTTATAAAGCCTTTTATATAGACTCATAAGTAAAAACATTATTGTAACAATAACTATAATATAAATCGGAGGAAGAAGAATGTTATAATCAAAAGTATCGATTCTAATGCCTCCGTTTATAGATCTATATTCCATATCAACTACAGTTCGAAACGATGAGTATAGATAAAATATAAATAGAAAAATAGTATATAAAGCTGTTGCAAAGTAGAATATTTTTCTATTTTCTCTAAAATTATTTTTTACAAGCTTAAGAATCTTTTCCATAACTAGATACCTCTCTCATTTTGTCTGATATAGATTTTCCTTCATTAAATCTCATATCTTCTGCATCAAAATTTGAAATTATTCTTCCATTCCCCATGATATATACATACTCTACCATTGATTCAATTTCATCGATTTCATGAGTAGATAGTATTATAGCTTGGTCTTCATTCATGTATTTTGCCATAACCTTAGAAAATTCTTCTCTTTTGAATATATCAATTCCACTAAAGGGTTCATCAAGTACTATATATTTTGTATTCATAGAAAAAGCGAATACTAATTTTGTCTTTGCTATATTACCTTTGGATAAGTTGTCTATTATTTCATCTTCTTTTAGATTAAAAAATTCTAACATCTCTTTAGCTTTTTCATCGCACCAGTTTTCGTAAAAATCTCTATAAAATTCCATCATTTGTCCTATGCTAAATCCTGCGAAATGTGTTGCCACATCTGGAACAAATATTAAATCTCTATTTACCTTAGAACCTATTTTTTCTCCATCAATAAATATTTCTCCGCTATCCGGATGAACTAATCCTGAAATACTTTTTAGTAGCGTTGTCTTTCCTGACCCATTTATACCGATAATTGCAGTTACACTTCCTGTATGTATTTCTATACTTACATCATCAAGAGCATATTTCACATATTTTTTTCTAGAGATGCTTTTATTTTTATATTTTTTAGTAATATTTTTAACTTTTATCATTTTCTTCTTCCTCCTCAAAGACTTTATCGTAGCTTTCCTCAATTAATTCTATGACTTTTTCTTTTGAAATATTTATGGATTTCATTATTTTTATAAATTCATATAGAGGCTCTTTTAAAAAATCATTTTTTAAAGATTGTATTTTCACCAAATCATCTGTTATAGTGCTTTGTCTATTTTTTTCAGTTTTTATTAAGCCTATATCTTCCATATATACATATGATTTTTGCACAGTATTTAAATTAACGCCCAACTCTGCTCCAAGTTCACGCCGAGATGGTATTTTGTCATCAGGTTTCAATTCTCCTACAAATACTTTTGCTAGAAAATAGTTAGATATCTGTATATATATAGGAGCATTATTATTAAATTTTATTTTTTTACTCAATTTTACAACTCCTCTCATAATCAAAGTGTATTACTCACATAGTACATCTATAAAGTGTATTATACAGGTAATACACTTTATAGTCAACATTTTATTTATATATTCCCTTTTTATAGTATCATTTACTGTTTGCTGTAATAATTTTATAAAATACTCTTGAATAATTACTCTAAATATTTTTATAAAATAATAACCCTAAAAGCTAGTTTTTAACTTTTAGGGTTATTATAAAATTTAAAATATTTATGTAATATTGACTTATAGATTGCTATTATTGTTCACCATTATTATATTTTCGTATTCAATATTGAATTTATTTAGTTCACAAAAGTCACCATTTATAATTTTTTCTTTTTTACTTTTTGTTAATTTTTTTATTGCAAATTCCATTTTCATAGCATCTTTTTTAGTACTTAACTTTATGTATAACTCTAGACTTTTGAAACCTTTCGCCTTAACATACTTGGATCCTATTCCATTTTTATGCTCTGCAATCCTTCTATTTATATCGGTAGTGTAACCACAATAGATACTGTTGTCTTTGCACCTCAACATATATGTATACATATAACTAGTTCTCCGATATGAAATTTTGTAATACTAGCCACAATTTCACATCTATATTTTCATCACTTAGTAGGAGTTTTTTTGATTCTTCCTTACTTAAATACATAGGGTGTATTATTTCACTTGATTCCTGATTTTCTACAGAAAATTCTCCCTTAGCTTTTCCATATATGATAGATATGCTTTCATCTGTCATTCCAACCGATGAAAAAGCTTTTTTACATGATTTTGCTTCATCTATGTCATAGAGAGTTAACCCTGTTTCTTCTTTCATTTCACGTTTAGCCGTTTCATATATGTTTTCTTCTTTATCAACTAGGCCTGCTGGCAGTGAATAAATAAAATCATTAATAGAAATTCTAAATTCTCTGATTACTACGATAGCATTAATATCAGTATTTACGGCAGCTATTAAAACAGCATCTGCAGAGGTTTGTTGTTTTTCAAAAATAAAATTTTCGTATTCAATTTTATTTTTTCTGGAAGCAGAAATCCATTTTTTATTTTTTCCTGTTTTATCTTTGTACTCTGTTTCAAAAATATTTAAATATTTTGAAGAATATACATTTGTTACTTTAATGATTTTGTTTAATTTCCTTAATAATTCCATGTCTTTCTCCTTATGTGTTTACATATTTTAAAAAAGGATATATACTAATTATAAGAAGATGATATTGATGTTACGTATATATCCGAATATATCCGATTGAACTCATTAATTCGCAATTATATTTTTTTATATTAGAAAGGGGTAAGTGTTATGTTAAAGACAAAAAAGAACCTTAGTTTTCAAGAGTTTGTAAAAAATCATTTAAATGATTATGTCGAAATAGAATCATATTTAAGCAGTTCTAAGCTATACGGTACGATATCTGAGTGTGACAATATATCGCTTACTTTAAAGATAACGTATCACGATGAGGAAAATCCAAGATATAATGAAAGAGAAACTTTATATATACCAATGAATTCAATAAAATCTATCAAGAAGCTATAATAAAAAGGTACCTAAGCAGGTACCTTTTTTTAGTAAGAAAATTTTCTTTTACTTTTCACAAAATCCAATTACCTTATTTGTAATATCATCTATAATTGTTTTTAGTTTAGGGCTAATATCACTCGCTGTGTTGTTAGAAAAATTAATAATTTCTGATGACATTGGAAGCTCTCCAAGAAGATCTAGATTATGTTTTGCTAAAAATTCATTAGTATCTTGACCGTTATCATCAGAAAAAATCTTTATTTTTTCATCGCAACATGGACACTCTACATAGCTCATATTTTCTACTACACCTATTATCGGTATATTTAATTTCTGTGACATATTAATAGCTTTTGAAACGATCATAGAAACTAGATTTTGAGGTATAGAAACCATAACTATTCCAGTAAGTGGTATAGATTGCATTACTGTTAATGCTACATCTCCTGTACCTGGTGGCATATCTATCAATAGATAATCCAACTCTTCCCATAAAACATCTGAGTAAAATTGTTTTACCACTCCACCAATCATTGGACCTCGCCATATTACTGGATCGTTTTCATCATCGATCATTAGATTTAGAGAAATTACCTTTATATTATTAGAAGCAGTCACAGGTATAATATTTTCTCCATCAGAAAGGGCCCTTAGGCCATCCATATTCAATAATTTAGGTATACTTGGTCCAGTTATATCTGCATCTAATATTCCAACCTTATATCCTTGAGCAGCAAGCTGATTAGCAAGCAAAACTGTAGAAGTAGATTTGCCTACTCCACCCTTTCCGCTCATAACACCTATTATATTTTTTATTGAATTCCTTTTATTATTAACAACGCCACATTCATCTGCTTTTGTATTGCAGTTATTTTTTGATGGGCATGTACTACAATTGCTCATTAAAGCACCTCCATTTATTCTTATATTACATTTTATATTTTGCGTAAAAGAAATTCTTTTACACTATTATCAGCAAAAGAAGATTTAACAGTATTAGAATACATTTTATTATAATCGTCTTTTCCCATATTTAACAGTTTAGATGCAATCACATACTCTTCCGTTAGAGTAGTATCTGATACAGTTCTATTGTCTGTATTTATGCAAAGATTTAGTTTATCATTATAATAACTCACTACGGGATGAGACTGCAAACTAGATACAGCATTAGTTTGTATATTGCTAGTTGGGCATACTTCAAGCATAATATTTCTATTTTTAATAATTTCGTACGCTTCTATATTATCATATAATCTGACTCCGTGCCCAATTCGATCTGCATCTAACATTTTTATGGAATCTAATATATTTTGACCTGATGCAACTTCACCAGCATGTATAGTTATTTTATAGCCATACTTTTTTGCTAAACTCATTGCGTTTATAAATTTTGTAGAAAATCCTTCTTCTTCTGGACCAGCTAAATCCACTGCAACGACACCGTGATTTAAATAATCCCGCCCCCTTTCAATAGTTTCAATAGCTATTTTTTCCGATAAATTTTTCATACAGCAAAGTATTAAGTTTCCTTCAATATCGTATTTTTTGGTAGCGTTTTTCATACCAGATATAGCTGCTTCTATTACTTCAGATTGATTTAATCCCATCTTTGTATGAAGGGATGGTGCAAATCTAAGTTCAAGGTATTTAACATTTTCTTTGCTAGCATCTTCATACACCTCAAACGTGAATCTTTCAATACTTTTTTTATTTTGCATTACTCTAATAGGTATATCAAAACTTTTTAAGTATGAAACAAGTGATTCGTTTACTTTTGGTGCTTTTAGTAAATTTTCTATATTGTATTTTTCTCTATCAGTTAATTTTACATCATTTGTATGCGACTCTTCTAGTATACTATTAGCCCTTAAAGATCCATCTAAATGACAATGTAACTCTATTTTTGGAAAATCATATATATTTTCTTTACTTAGCATTTTATACCCACATCCTAACTTAAATACAAAGTTATATATTAATTTCATATATTTTTTGTATAGTAATTAAATTTTTTTTACATTCTGTTTAATTCTTGAGCTATACTCTTAGCATTATCCGAAACACTCTTAATGCTATTAACAATGTCTAAAAAATATATACCTTTTTCTACAGAGCAATTACCTTCATACAATCTACTTAAATGTAACTTTTTATACTTTTTTTCCAAAATATCAATTTGTTTTTCTCTTTCTATCACTATATCAGCTAACTCATAATCACTCGTTTTTATTGCAGTTATTGAATCATAGAAATTCTTTGAAGCAAAGCGAAATATTTCATCCAATTCACTCTTGGCTTCTTCAGATAAATCAATTTTTTCTTTTTTTATTTGCATTGATCTCTGTGCTATATCGTTTGCATTTTTTCCGACTCTTTTTATATTAGTAACAATGTGAAATAACACATCTAATTTCAATGTTTCTTGCTCGCTTAACTTTTTTTTCCTAAGCGCAAGCAAAAAATTTATTATGTCTATTTCTAAGATGCTTATTATTGAGTAATATTTAAAGGCTGAATTTATATTCTCATCACTGTCTGATTTTATAGATTCATAGGAAGCATTTAAAGCTCTACTTGCTCTGCTAGCCATTCTAATTACTTCATTTTCTACATTGGACAATGCTATTGACGGAGTTTCAAGTAATCTTTCATCTAAAAACTTTGTCATATATATTTTTTGTTGACTTTGTTCATCATCGGTTATAGGTACTATTTTAGTGGATAATTTTATAAAATAAGCACTTAGTGGTATGAGAATTATAATATTAATCAAATTAAAAATAGTATGTATATTAGCAATTTGCCTAGACAAATTACCTGGATTCAATTTTTCCGATATATATACTATAGGTGAATGTAATACTAGTATAAAGAGAACTGTTCCCATGATGCTAAATATAAGGTTAATAATAGATGCTCTTTTTGCATTTTTAGTCGCTCCAATAGTTGACATAAGCGGAGCTACACATCCTCCTATGTTATCCCCATACATAATAGGAAGAGCTGCATACACTGGTAAAATATTTTGAGATGCAAATGCAATTAATATAGCTAATGTTGCCGTTGAACTTTTAAATATGCTTGTTAATATAAACCCTATTATAATACCTAGCACTGGATAATTAATTAAGTATGATACAAGGTATTTAGCAGTATCAGATTTTGAAATTGGTAAAGCAGCACTTTTCATAAAGTACATTCCAATAAATAAAATTCCTACACCTATAAAAATTTCACACATGTTTTTAATTTTTATTTTTTTTGTAAAAATCCAAACTAACATTGATATACCAATTATTGCGGGAGCAATAGTCTCTATGTTAAATGATATTAGCTGAGCTGTAACAGTGGTACCTATATTAGTACCTAACATTATCCCTACTGCTTGTTGTAAATTTATTATTGCAGTATTTACAAATCCGACAGTCATAATATTTGTGGCTGCAGAACTTTGTGTTATCGTAGTAATTATAGCACCTATTAGTACTCCAATAAATTTATTTGACGATAACTTTTCTATTACAAATTTTAGTTCTTCTCCAGCTATTTTTTGTAATCCATCTCCCATTATGTTTATTCCGTAAAAAAATAAACCTAAACCTGTTATTAAATAAATGGATACTTCCATAATGACACCTCTTAATTTTTTATAATACAATTATATAATAACATGTATAATAATAAAAAATGTTAACTCGATTTTAGATTTAACATCGAGTTAACATTTTTAAATAAAATTATCATGTTTAAATATTTGAAGTAATGTTATAAAATAAGTCCTCTAATTTGTCTTCATTGTCAAGATCGGGCTTTATAAAATATTCATTTTCTTGAAGAGAACCAACATTCATATAACCTCTATTGCTGATATTTATTCTTCTAAGATCTTCTTTATATTCCCTACTATCAGTTGTAATAATACCTACTCTTCCTATTGCGCCATTAATTTTAAAGTATTCTGTTACGCTTAAATTTTCATCTTCTGATCTATAAATGTCTTCAGTATTTTCCATATATTCTTTTAAGTCCATATATCCACGCTCATAAACATGTTTATTTAAGTTATGCGGAAGTAATTCAATCAATCTGACATCCATATTATTATTTATAGTTAATCTCATAAAATCTATTAGTTCATCATCGTTAAAATCTTTAATTGCAACACAATTGATTTTCAAATTAATTCCAGCTGCTTGACACGCATCGATTGATATAAAAACTTCTTTAAGATTAGCACCACCTGTCAACGCTTGATATTTATATTCTTTTAAAGAGTCTAATGAAATATTAACGTGAGTAAGTCCAGCTTTTTTCAAATCTAAAATTCTTGTACCAAGACCTATTCCATTAGTTGTAATTCCTATTTCTTCTATTCCAGATTCTTTTGCGTATAAAACTAATTCATCAAGATGCTTGTATAATAAAGGTTCCCCTCCTACAAATTTTATTTTCTTCAACTCTCTCTTTGAAAAAAAATTAATGATTTTTTTATAGTCTTCTAATTTCATACTTTGTTCTTCTTGTGATAATATTTTCACATCATGTATTGGTTTAGAATACATTACTGGATAATTATTTTCTTCTGTAAGTATAAGACGCAAGTAAGATAAATGTTCGTCCATAAATTCCACTTCCTTTAAAATATTTTTATTAGGCTATCTACAGTAGTTTTTGAAATTAACTTTCTCTGCTCTATGTAGTCATAATATGTGTCAAATTCATAGCACACATAATCCAATCCTTCAGATACAATTTTATTTATTTTAGCAATATTATAGTCGTAGAAAATGTCTATTTTCCCTATTTTTAAAATCATTTTATAAACACAATCATACATGTCATCGATTATTATATTACTATATTCACCAAACCTCTCTACCGCGTTATATAAGCTTTCAATAGAGATTAACGATCCTTTATAAAACTCTACAAAGTTAGAAAAATCATCTGCATTATTTTCAGGTTCTAACTCAAATAATATCTTAAAAAACAGATTCCATGGTACTTCTATATTCATTTTCTCAATAAAAAGTGAGGATATATTATTTAAAAATGAATCTTCAAATTCTACTTTTCTTTCTAATACTAATTCATCATTAAATCCAAAATCTTTATTAATAAAATTAGCAATTTTTTTATATTCTTCAGTCAAAAAGTCACTCAATCCTTCCACTGAATTAGCATACTTATTCATTGAATAGTTTAGTATAATTTCACAAGGTTTCTTAAAGTCAATAACAAATGAGAGTTCCTTTTCCATTTTATATGTAATCGTATCATATAAAAGTTTAGAGAACATCTTCTTTATATCTTCTTTTCCACCTGTAGAATCCCATTTACTAACATGTTTAAAATTGTTATATACATTTAATAGTTGGTCATCTACCATTGTAAGATTATTCTTTATTGAACCCATCATATCTTTTAGAAAATTATCTTGTAATAAGTATGTCGTGTTTTTATAAATTATTTTGTGTTCAATTTCACTCCAAAACACATTTACTAAAGATTTTATTTGCAATTCAAATTTTATTTTTCTATTTAAAAAAGTATACTCACCATCAATTTTATAAATTTCAAAACCATTTTTTTGCCTTAATGGCTGTTTGTCAAACATATACAATCGAATATTCTTATTTAAACTTGAGTAAAAATATTTTCTATCATCTGTTTTATCAAAAAAATTCTTAATTTCCATAAAAATATCTTTTTCTTCTTTGATAAATTTACATTCTATTCTTATTCCAATTAAATCTGGAATATCTGATATTAAGTCTTCTGGGTCTGAATAATGCATAAGGTATCTATTTCTAATAATTTTTTCTTTCAAGCTGCTTTCAGATTTAATTCTTGAACTAACTGCAATTAATTCATTTTCTTTCATTGGCATTGAACCAAAAAACTTAACTAATTCATCTTCAATTGCTTCCAAAGTGGGTCGTTGTTCTTCTAATATATTAGTAGCTTCTTCTATAAATTCAAACTCCTTTAAGCTCATATCATCCTCCATATAACTTTACGTTTACGTAACTATTATACCAAAATAAAACTATATATACAAAACTTTTATGCGTGTGTTAACTATATATTTTTTATATATTTTTCAAATGAATTATATAATTAAATAAAATAAGGTAAAGCACTTTTATATTGTATGTACTTATGAGCTTTATATATTTTTTTATAGCTTAAAGGCGAAGAAAATCAACTGTAATTGTAATAGTTAAATTTCTTCACCTTTTTTATTATTTAGATTTATTTATTAAGTTTAAAAGAACTTTTTAATGGAACTATTCTATTAAACACTAACTTTTCATCATTCGTATATTTAGAATCTACACAATAAAATCCGTTTCTTATAAATTGGAATTTATCTCCTTTTTTTGCATCTTCTATTTGAGCATTTTCAACGAATCCATTTTTGATATCTATTGAATTTTCATTAATTAAATTTAAAAAATGCTGTCCTGAAGATTCTGTTTCTTCATCCAATATTAAAGGTTCGTATAGTCTGAATTCAGCTGGTGTACAATTATTGGCATCTACCCAGTGTATAGTTGCTTTTACTTTACGCCCTGAAAATCCTGATCCACTTTTTGTTTCAGGATCATAAGTACAGTGAATTTCTACTATTTCTCCATCTTCGTTTTTAATAAAATCATTACACTTAACGTAATAACCACCTTTTAATCTAACTTCATTTCCAGGGAATAATCTAAAATATTTTTTAGCTGGAACTTCCATAAAGTCATCTTTTTCTATATACAATTCTCTAGAAAAACTAACTTTTCTACTTCCCATGCTTTCATTTTTTGCATTATTTTCTATTTCTATGTATTCATTTTCACCTTCTGGATAGTTAGTTATAACTAACTTCAAAGGATTAATTACTGCCATAGCAAGTGGAGCTTTTGCCTGCAAGTCTTCTCTTAAGAAGAAATCTAACATTTGACTATCTACTGTAGAATCTGCCTTAGATATTCCAATTTCTGTACAGAAATTTTTTATAGATTCTGGAGTGTATCCTCTTCTTCTAAGTCCTGATATCGTAGGCATTCTAGGATCATCCCACCCATCTGTAACGCCTTCGTCAACTAGCTGCTTTAATTTTCTTTTAGACATTACAGTATTTGTCATATTAAGTCTGGCAAATTCAATCTGTCTAGGAATATATTCCATTTCACATTCTCTAACTACCCAATCATAAAATGGTCTTTGATCTTCAAATTCCAAAGTACAAAGAGAATGAGTAATACCTTCTATTGCATCTTCAAGAGGATGTGCAAATGTATACATAGGGTAAATACACCACTTATCACCAGTATTATGATGAGTTGAATGGGATATTCTATATATTGCTGGATCTCTTAAGTTAATATTAGGAGATGCCATGTCGATTTTTGCTCTTAGAACTTTCTCTCCATCTTTAAAGTCACCTTTTTTCATTTTTTCAAATAGTTCTAAATTTTCTTCAATGGATCTATTTCTGTAAGGGCTGTCCTTTCCTGCTTCTTTTAAAGTACCTCTGTACTCTCTCATTTCTTCTGGCGAAAGATCATCCACATAAGCTAATCCCTTATTAATTAACAATACCGCTCTTTTATACATTTCATCGAAATAATCAGATGCAAAATAAAGTGCGTTCCAGTCAAATCCTAACCACTTAACATCTTCTTTTATTGAATCAACGTATTCAACATCTTCTTTTAGTGGATTCGTGTCATCAAATCTTAAATTCACAGTCCCTTCAAATTCTTCCGCTAATCCAAAGTTAAGGCATATACTTTTTGCATGACCTATATGAAGATATCCATTAGGCTCTGGAGGAAATCTAGTTGCTATGCTTTTATGTTTACCGCTTTCTAAATCTCCTATTACAATATTTCTAATAAAGTTGGAATTTTCTTTTTCAATTGTCATTTTTTACCTCCTGATTTTGAGCTTATTTTTACTAAAGATAATTAATATATTTTTATTCAATTTAATATTATTTATTTTAATGTTCTTTTAATTTTTCATCGTATATCTTTATTATTTGAACTTGCAACTCTTCTAATTTTTTTAAGTCAAATTCATCATATTTGCCATCTTCACCAAGCTTTAAAGCATTCTCTATATCTGATAAAATATTTTTCATAGTATCTATATTATTTTCAATCTTTGATTTTGATTTTTTCATTTCATCTTTATATGTTTTATCTGAACTATCATTTTTAGAAAGATCTTTTTCTGTTTTATCAATTGCTGATTTCACTTTTTGAGGATTTATTTCAGATATTTCTTTGTATTTTCTATTCACTTTTTCAACTTGATCTTCTACAGCAGATTTATCTACAGAATATCCTGAATCTTTAATAGATGATATAAAACTGTTCACATAGTTGCTGTACCAGTTGTATCCACTGTCTATTATACCTTCGTTATAAATATTATATTCTACTTTCATCTCTTTATCTGATGAGCTACTCATTCTTTGATCTTCATATACTTCTTCTTGTTTACATCCTGCAAGTGCTACTGACGACAATAAAACTAACGTAAAAAATATTTTTTTCATACTTATTCTCCTATTTATGGTAGCTTTTATCTAATTATTTCTACTAATTCACCATTTAGCGAAAATGATCTTGTCTCTTTAATCAATATATTTACAATTTTCCCTACTAAATCTTCTCCACCGCCTGTAAAATTAACAGTTTTATTTTGTCTCGTTTTTCCTGTCATAATATCAGAGTATTTTTTACTGCTTCCTTCAACAAGAACTTCGACTATTTTAGAGTCGTACTCTTCATTTTTCTCAGCAGAAATTCTATTTACAACTTCTAATACCCTGTCAAATCTTTGATGTTTTACATCTTCAGGTATTTGATTTTCCATTCTAGCTGCAGGCGTCCCTGTTCTTTTAGAGTAAATAAATGTAAAGGCTGAATCGTATCTAGTTTCTTCGCATACATCTATTGTATCATCTATATCTGCATCTGTTTCACCTGGGAAACCTATCATAATATCTGTAGAAAAAGCTATATTTGGTATTTCTGATTTAGCTTTCTTAATTATATTTAAATAATCTTCTTTTGTATAATGTCTATTCATTTTTTTCAATAAAGCTGTACTTCCTGATTGGAAAGGCAAGTGTAAAAATTCACATACTTTATCACAATCTCTAATTGCATAAATTACTTCATCAGATATATCTTTTGGATGAGATGTCATAAATCTGATTCGCTCTATTCCTTCAATTTCATTTACTTCTCTTAATAGTTGAGCAAATGTTATTTTTTTAGATTCCTCTAGTGTTTTTCCATATGAATTTACATTCTGTCCCAAAAGAGTTACTTCTTTTACTCCATTTGACACTAATTCTTTTATTTCAAATATTATATCTTCTGGGAGTCTGCTTCTTTCTCTACCTCTTGTATAAGGCACGATACAGTATGTACAAAAATTGTTGCAACCATACATAATATTCACAAATGCTTTTACACTAAACTTTCTATCACTTTTTAAGCCTTCTACAACTTCTCCATCAACATCCCATACATCTACAAGCATTTTTTCCCTTCCAAATGTGTCTGACAAAAGTTGAGGGAATTTATATAAGTTATGTGTTCCAAATATTAGGTCTACATGTCTATATTTCTTTTTAATTTCTTCTACAACATGTGGCTGCTGCATCATACATCCGCAAACAGCAATTTTCATATCAGGTCTATTTTTTTTCACACTCTTTAGATGACCTAAATTTCCATATACTTTTAGCTCTGCATTTTCTCTTACTGCACATGTATTATAAATTACTAAATCTGCTTTATCTTCCGAAATTGATCTTGCATATCCCATAGATTCAAGCATAGAAATCAACATTTCAGAATCATGTTCATTCATTTGACATCCATATGTAACAAGCGAGTATGTTTTCCTAGATCCAGATTTATTAAAGTAATCTTCATTTGTTCTATGTAGCAATTCAATGAATTTATCTTGTTCTTCTATCTTTTCTTTTGATATTTCAATTTGTTTTCTTTCTGACACCTTAATTCTCCTAACTTAAATTTATTTCTTATATTTCTACCGTTATAATTTTTATTAAACTAAATAGAAAACGCATAATTTTATATTAAAATATTATATACTTTTTGTGAGAATTTCAATTTTTCATAATAGTTTATTGAAAAAAGCACTGTGTTTATCAGTGCTTTATCTCACATTATTATATAATATCATATTTTACTATAATATTAAATTTCTTTCTATTCTTTTACTAATATTAAATAATTTCTTTTTGCTTTATATTTTTTATACTCACCTATACTTGAAAAGTAACGATAAATATAAAAGATTAAGTCTTTATTTTTTTAGAAATTTCGTTTACCACTTTGTTTGCAATATAGGCTAATAATACACCAAATATTATGCCGAATAAAACATCTGATGGATAATGCACATACAAATATAGTCGTGAAAACGAAATTAAAACTGCCAGTACTAATGTCGGCTTGAATGACTTGCTTTTATTTAAAAATAATACTGTAACCGCTGCAAATGACGAAGCCGTATGACCCGACGGAAAAGAAAAATCAGTAGGTTTTTTAATCAAAAGTTGTATTCCTTCCACATAATAAAAAGGCCTTTCTCTTGCTACCATTGGCTTGACAATAAGAAGACACACTATTCCTACCAACGATAGGGCTACAAACATAGATATACCTAACCTATATTCTTTTTTTAGCAGTATTAAAAACAGTGCTAGTAGTATCCATATAAAACCACCTTCACCTAAATATGTAATAAAAACAAAAAAAGCGTCACCTACATTTGAGTGAAAGTATTCTTTTATAAAATTCAAAATCATTATATCATACATCTTAAGTTTACACCTCACTGCTTTGAATTTTTCTACCGAGCTGTTTTTTTATTTTTCTTATATCTAATATTATTAAAATTAATGCTACAGTTCCTGATATTAGTTCACTTAATGCATTTGATATATACACTCCATTTATACCTGCAAATCTAGGTATGATATATAAAAGAGGTATAAGTATTGCACCATATTTTAATATATACAAGATAGAAGAAATTTTCGGTCTTTTTGTAGTTTGGAAATATGTAGTTCCAACAGAGTGTATCCCAACAAAAGGAATTGCAAATAAAAATATCCGTATATTATTGGATGTAATATTGAGAAGTTGTACATCTTCTGTAAAAAATTTAACTAGAAAATGAGGGAATAACTCGATTAAAAACAAGAAAAACATAGAAAAAACTGTTACGGAAGCGAGAGTTTTCGTTAATGTTTCAAGACATCGTTCTTGCTTTTTTGCTCCATAATTATATCCAATAATAGGTTGCGCTCCTTGGCTAATTCCATAAATTACCATAGTAAAAACCATGCTAACTGACGTAATTATAGTTACTGATGCAAGTTGATAGTCTCCACCATATGCTATTATGAACCTATTTAATATTATATTAAAAACAGTTCCAAATATTTGCATGTAAAAATTAGGTAACCCTATTAAAAAAATTTCTTTAATCGTTTCTAATTTTAATTTTGCTCTATTTAAATTCAATTTAATAGGAACATCTTTATTCCTAATGAAAAAATCTATCACAAATATTGTTACAAATATTTGTGATATAACAGTAGCTATAGCTGCTCCCTTTACTCCCCATCCTAATACAAGAATAAAAAAACCATCTAATATAATATTTAAAATTGAGCTAAAGAGAACAAAAAACATAGAGTGTTTTGAAAATCCCATACTCCTTACTGCGTTGTTAAGACAGTATCCAGTCAGACCAGGAACACCTCCTAAGAGGATTATTATAATATACTGCTTTGCAAGATCATAAACCGACTCTGACACACCTAAAAGAGAAAAAATTGGGTCAATAAAAGCTATGCATATTACCGTTACAATTAATTCAGCAATTACGATTAGTATCAAAGCATTTAATAAGATATCTTCCGCAGATTTTTTTTTATTTTCTCCGTATTTTATTGAAATAAGTGTCGCACTTCCAACTCCTATAAGCAATACAAATGCCATTTGCACTATTTGAAATGGCATAGTAATTCCTATTGCTGTCAATCCTAAAGGGTTTGTGTTTCCAACAAAGATTCTATCAACTATGTTATAAAGTGCTGCTACTAACATACTTAATATTGCTGGAATACTCAGCTCTAATAGTAGTTTAGATATATTATCGTTGCCTAAATCCTTTTTCAAAATTAATCTCCTAATTTATACAATTATTTATAAAAGTCTCGATTATTATCTTCTAATACGACTGTCATTTTTTACTGTAAAAGATATCTCAGTACCTTCATTTTTCTTGCTCTTAATGTCCATTTTTCCGCCATGTAGCTTTATAATTTCATCACTAATCGCTAACCCTAAACCACTTCCAGCCTTATGGAAATCTTCTTGGAAAAACTTTTTAGATACATTGTTAATATTTTTTTCAGATATACCTATACCAGTGTCCCTGACAGTTATTTCAGTATATTGTGAGTGTTGTTCAAGGCTTATAAAAATACTACCTTCTTCCGGTGTAAATTTAATAGCATTTTGTATTAAATTTATTAGAACTTGACGAAGTCTATTTTTATCAGCATATATCAAGTTTATTTCCTTATTTTTAAACTCAAAATTCATCTTAATTTTTTTATTTATAGCCATTGAACTCAGTTGATTTAATACACTAGTTGCTAATGTATTAATATTTACCTTTTCAATATTCAACCTAATTCTATCAGAAGATAACCTTGAGAAATCTAAAAGTTCTTCCACCAATTTAATTAATCTCTGTGTTTCATCTTGAATAATATTAAGCCCTAAACTCAACTCTTCTTTTGAAATTTGATCTAGTTGAAGTGTTTCGCTCCATCCATTAATAGATGTAAGTGGTGTTCTTAATTCATGTGAAATAGAAGATATAAATTCATCTTTAAGTTTTTCACTTTTTTGAATTTCTTGTGCCATGTTTTCAAAAGTTCTGGCCAAGTCCCCAATCTCATCATCTGAAACTCTTTCCTTATTCATTGTAATATTATAGTTACCTTTTGCTAGCATATTTGAAAATATTTTTAACTCGCGTAAAGGTTCTATTATACTATCTGCAAATTTCAAGCTCAATGCAACACTAAAACTTAATATTAAAATACCAATTATCAGCAAATATGTGAAGTTTTTTAATATATCTATATCCATATATTTTAGTGATACGCTATAACGCACCACACCTTGAACAACTCCATCGCTTTTTATAGGAACTGAAACGCTCATTACTTTTTCATTTGTATTTAGCTCGTTATATTTATATGGTTGAATTACCTCCACATTTTGAAGTGCTTTTTTTACATCTATATATTCGCATTTTTCATGAGACTTAAAGCCATATTGATCGATTATTATATTCCCATTTCTATCAATTATATTAATAGCAATTTTTGTATTTTTAGAGTGGCTTTGATTCTCAAAAATATTTTCAGCCTTATTCATAAAACTCAAATTTTCCATACTCGCCGTATTAAACACTGCATTAGTATAACCAACCTGTGACATCAACGTTTGTTTTACTGACGTATGGTAGTAGCTCGTATAAAAAAACATTATTACTACTTCAAAAGACAATACAACTAGCAATATTATAATTATAAAGTTTTTTAAAACTTTTTTTCTTAATCCGCCAAAATGTAATCCCATTATTCTCCTCTCCTAAAGGAATAACCATAACCCCATACAGTTTGTATATATTTAGGTTTTGAAGAATCATCTTCAATTTTATTTCTAATACGTCTGATATTTACATCTACTATTTTGTAATCATATAAAACTACTGATCCCCATACTTCTTCAAGAATTTCATCTCTACTAAGGCTTTGATTATCGTTCATCATAAGATATTTTACTATAGAAAATTCAGTAGGCGTTAAATCGACTTCTTCGCCATTTTTATATAGTTTTCTCTTATTTGGATCTAATAGAAAAGGTGGTGAATCTATCATATTATTTTTCTTAGAATCACTATCTCTATTTACTCTTCTGATAAGAACTGAAACTCTAGCTAACAACTCTTTTATACTAAATGGTTTAATTATGTAGTCATCCGCCCCAGATATAAGCCCCTCTATCTTGTCTTCTTCTTGCGATTTTGCTGTCAACATAATCACACCTACATTATCATTTGTTTGTCTTATATATTTGCAGACTTCTATTCCACTCATATCAGGTAACATAATGTCCAAAAGTGCTAAAGAAATATCTTTTTCTTTTTCAAATAATTCTATAGCTTCTGATCCTGTACCAGCTTCTATTACTTCGTACCCTTCTCTTCTTAAATTGATGCTCACAAAGCTTCTAATACCAATTTCATCTTCTAAAACTAGAATCTTTTCCATGCTGCCTCCTATTTATTTATAAGTTCAAAAGAATCTTTCACCGACATAAAACTAAGGTTGTATTTGTTCATATTTTTTTTGTTCAGACTTTCTAATGCGAAAATATATTCATTATTTTCGTATATTTTATCCGTATTACTAATTCCCTTATTTTTATCATCACTGAATTTTTTTATTACTTTTATTTTAAATAATTTTTCTAACTTTTCATTTTCTCTAGAAAAAAACGTAAAATCGCTATTTTCTTCTGTGAAGTTTTGTTTTATATAAAATTTACTTGTCAGTCTTTTTGGTACTTTAAGTTTAAAGTTATAATTACTGCAATAGAAAATTTGATTAGTTAAAATCAAAGCACTATCTTCTCCAGTAATTCCATTCCACTCATACCATGATATGACACTTGATTTTTTCGATTCCTTATTCAAATATTCATTATCTACCTTAGGAATTTCTAAGATTCCATTTCCATTTATATCTAATGGAACTATCATATTAGAGTTTTTCAAATTGCCATTATCAATAACTCTTTCAAATTTATTATCTTTAAATACTATTATCTGCGGTATTACCCGTCCATCCATTGTATGATATGTCATTATGCTACCATATGTGTTTTTGCTAATTTTGCCATTAGTAACCTCTATTTTATCAATATTGCCAGAAGTTTTAGATGTTCCACTTTCTATAAAATTAATTTTATTATTGATTAATTTCAATTCACACAGTTTTACTTCATAATTTGAAGAATCTTGAACAAGTGCCAAACACCTTATTTTTCCATCTTTGTTGTAATCATAAAAATTCAATCTAACTGGATTTTTCGATACATATTCATCTATTTTTTTCACTGTATCATTAACATATTCATAAATATAGATAGTCTCTAAGCCAGCACTGCTCACTTGAATTACTATTTTCTTCTTACCATCATTGTCCAAATCAACAAAATTTGCATGTATTATGACATCTCCAGGTATTTTGACTATTTTTTCAGATTCTTCGAATAAACGATCATCTTTGTATTTAAAAATATACATAAATACATTACTAAGTCCTGGTGTTTCATTAGATTTCTTTTTAAAAGTAACTATTTCATTTTCACCGTCATTATTTAAGTCCACACGATTAATTCTTCCAACATCCTCTGAATTTAAAGGTAATACAAATTCTGTGTCTAAAGGTGTTAATTTTCTTATTTCATTATAAACATTATAATGGTTTTCAAATGTAATTGGCTTTTCAAGTAATTTCTCAACCGGCTCTATTGTATTTTTCGTACATCCGCTCAAATTTAATATAAGCAAAGGAGCCAATAAAAAGAAAATAATATATTTTTTTAACTTTAACATATTGCCTCCTTATTGTTTAGCATTTATTTTTGGCGGCTTTGGTCCAAGATATTGATAATAATATGTTTTAAGCATACCATTATATAATTTTCTTTTTCTAGTTGACGTTTTTCCAAATTCATATTCAAATTCTTCATAAGAAGTTATAATAAAATATGACCAATTCTTTAATTTATCAAAAGTATATCCCATATCTTTGTATAGTAGCTTTACACTATCTTCGTCTTCTAGTCTCTCACCATATGGCGGATTTGTTATTATAAAACCATATTCTTCATCAGATATGTAATTTTTAACATCTCCAACTTCAAATTTTATATATTCTTCTACACCAGCAATTTCAGCGTTGTTTTTTGCAAGCTCTATTGATTCTGGATCAATATCGTATCCATAAATAGTAAAGTCTTGATTATCTTCCATCAAGTCAAATGCTTCTCTCCTAGTATCCCACCAAATTTTTTTATCGATAGTTCTCCATTTTTCCGATATAAACTCTCTATTTAATCCAGGTGCCATATTCATTCCTATCATAGCCGCTTCGATTAAAATTGTACCTGATCCACACATAGGATCTACTAGAATCTTTCCAGGTCTCCAAGGTGTAAGATATACCATTGCTGCTGCAAGAGTTTCTCTTATAGGAGCTTTGTTAGACTTTTCCCTATAACCCCTTTTATGAAGAGCATCCCCACTTGTATCAATTGATAAGACAACTTTATCTTTGTGTATAAATACATATATTGGATATTTTTCTTTGTCTTCTTTCAACATCCCCTCTTCTAAATATTTGCCCTTCAAGCTATCAACTATAGCTTTTTTCACTATTGACTGAATATCTGGAGTAGAATATAGTTTTGATTTAATTGATGATGCTTTAGACACTGGGAATTGTGCTCCATAAGGTATAAATTTAGACCAGTCAATTCTTTTTGTATTTTCATAAAGCTCGTCAAAAGAAGTCGCTTTAAATTCTGCAATCTTTAAATTCACTCTTTCTGCACATCTTAGCCACATATTTGCTTTTGCAATACCATATTCATCAGTTTTGTATGTAATCCTGCCATCTTCGGTTTTTTCAATTTCAAAGTTTAGTTTCTTTATTTCATTCGCCAACATTTTTTCCATTCCAAAAAAGCATGGCGAAATTAAAGTATATTTATAGTCCATATTGTCTCCTTAATTATTTTGTTGCAATTTCTATCATTTTTTGTTTTAATTCATTTTCTAATTTGCTAATTTCAATTTCAGCTTCTTGTCTTTTTTCTTTTCCTTCATTTTGAATTTTTATGACTTCATCCAAACTAGATATAAGTGTTTGGTTGGTATGTTTCAATGTTTCTATATCAACGATGCCTCTTTGAGACTCTTTTGCTGCTTCAATACTTCCCATTTTTAATGCATCTGCATTTTTCTTTAGTAATTCATTAGTAATATTGCTTACCTCTCTTTGAGTCTGAATTGCAGCATTTGAATTTGCAACTCCTAGAGCTAATACCATTTGGTTTTTCCATAATGGAATAGTATTTACGATTGTAGAGTTTATTTTTTCTACCATTTCTATATTATTATTTTGAACCATTCTAATTTGTGGTGCAGTTTGTATTGATATCATTCTAGAAAGCTCTAAGTCATGCAATTTTTTTTCAAATCTACTTATGTGATTATTTAAATCATTTAGCTCTTGAACATCTTCTTGCTTTCCAGATGTATTTGCTCTATTCGTCAATTCAAGATATTCATTTTCCTTTATAGATTTTATTCTATTCTTTCCAGCAATTATATACATAGAAACTTCTTTGTAGTAGTTCTTGTTCAAATCATACATCTGATCCAACATAGATATGTCTTTCATAAGAGTTATCTGTTGTTTTTCAAGTGATTTAACAATGCTGTCTACATTTGCTTCTGCGCTTTCATAGTTAGTTTTTAATATTTGAGCTTTTTTGGCTCCTCTTTTAAAGAAATTAAATATCCCCTTATCTTCCTTGTCTATTTCAAAATTTTTAAGTTCTACAACTAAATTTGTAATTAAAGATCCTACCTCTCCAATGTCCTTAGATTTAATTGTCTTAAGAGTTTGATCAGAAAAATCAGACATTCTCTTTTGAACTCCAGATCCATATTCTATCACAAGTTTAGAATCATTAATATTAATTCTTTTTGAAAAGTCATCAACCATTTTCATTTCTTCTTCAGTCAATATAGTATCATCTAAACTTGAATTTAATATATTGCTGTTTCCTTTTTTCTCATCTATATGAGAAACCTCATCTATTCCATCTAATTTAAGTGTAATATTATTATCCATATTCTAGAAAATCACAGCTACGGATTTTCTGCACCTCCCTTAATTATTAATGTGGTGTATTCTTTACTATTGACCAAAGTGATCATCTTTTTTTAGTCCATCTTGAGAAAGCATTGTATTTAGTACTGAAATATCAGCATTAATATCCATTGTGTTAATTTTCATTATTTCTTCTAATATTTTTTCATACGCTATTATTATAGTGTCTAAGGCTTTTTCAATTTCAGACTTTGCCTCTATTACTGAATTCGTATCCAAAGAAGTGGATTCTAAGTCTGAATATGTATTTATAAGTTTTATTGTAGTTGGAACATAGTAAGAGGAGAATCTATCCAAAATATTTATTTGGTCTGGCTGTTGTTTAATAGCTTCAACAATCAGATTAATTGAAGATTCTATTCTACTTATTTTGTTCAAAAGAACCTCACTTTTCACACTACTTTTAGCATCTTCTATATCTTTAATCTGTGATTTACATAAATCAAGAAATTCTTCTAATTCTTTGTTTTCCTTACTTTGTATTTCAATCTCTTCTCTTTTTCTTTTTTCTTCAAGTCCCATACAATAGTAATCATACAACTCATCTGTTGCTATAAATATAGTGTCATCTTCAATTAAGTGACCCTGCAAGAAGTTTTCTTTTTTTATCATTGTCTTTAAATCTTTTACTATGTTTTCTTTTTTTCCTCCGGTAGTTCTTGACAGTGTGCTTACATCAACAAAACCATTTCTATCTAGATTTTTTGAATACATATTGAATCTAAGAATGTAACCGAATTTTTTAGAAAACATCACTCCAATAATTAAAGCAGGTATTGCAATTGCAAAAAATATTCCAGATTTAACTAAATTTGTAAATAAAAACACAATTCCAAGTATCCCACATACAAATGTAACGCTATAAGATATTATTTGAAATATTAGACATGGTAAAAAACCTCTTGGTCTATTAATATATTTTTCTTTATCAAACTCATTTTTCTTTTCATAATTACTATAGGAATTAGAAGATTCAAAGAACATTTTTTTTATTTTTGAATTATTTGCTTCCTTTAAAGCAAAGTCTACTGTACTTTGTATATTTTTATTTAAGTTATTAAAATCCATGTTGTTGAACATATCATTAATCGATAACATCATTCCTTCCAAAGAATCTCCCACGTTCTTCCCTATATCATCAAAAGAGAAATCATCTTTATTTTTTTCTTTGTAATTATTATTTTTATATTTCTTATTATTGTTGTGATTGCCTTTATAGTTGTTTTTACTCATTATTTTCACCCAACCTCTCTGAATAATTATATCATATAAAAACTTTTGAGTGTACTAGCGCTACAATAATATTCATAAAATACTAGTATTATTTTTATTATAATAAAATAAAAAATATCCTCACAATATTTCTATTTGTAAGGATATTTTAAAAGTATTAACAATTATTTTGAAAGAGTTTATCTAATACTACTGAGCGTCCGTATCAATTTCTTCAACTAGTAGCCCTTCTTTTATATATATTATTTTGTCTGCTACTTCTTTTGAAAAAGCTCTATCATGAGTTATTATCAACACAGCCATGCCTCTGTTCTTGCATTTTTGTATTACTTCTTCTATTTTTTTTATATTTTCATAATCCAAAGCAGACGTTGGTTCATCAAAACAAAGAACTTTTGGCATAAGAGCGCAACTTCTAGCTATTGCTACTCTTTGCTGTTGTCCTCCTGATAGTTGGAATGGGTACATATCTTTTTTGTCAGATAAATCAACCATATCAAGAAGATCTAATGCTATTTTTGTCGCTTCTTCTTTATTTTTCCCAAATACATTTACAGGTGATTCAATGATATTTTCTAATACAGTTAAGTGTGGGAATAAATTGAAATTTTGAAATACCATTCCAATTTGCCCTCTTAGCTTTTTCATTTCTGATGTATTAGTTATCTCGATATCATCAACTACTATTTTTCCACTGTCAAATGTTTCTAGTCCATTTATACATCTTATTAGAGTTGTTTTACCTGCTCCTGATTTTCCAAGTATTACAGCTGTTTCTCCAGCATCTACTTCAAAAGAAATCCCTTTTAAAACTTCTTCTTTATTAAAACTTTTCTTTAAATCAATTACTTTTAACATTTTACACCTCTAATTATAGTATGAATATTTTTTTTCTACAAAAGCCATTACTTTTGTCAAAACAGCAGTCATAGCTAGATATATTATCGCCACATATAGGAAATGAATCAAACTACCATCTCTGTTTGTAGCTGCAGTCGCCATTCTTAATAAATCATTCATGGCCAAAATACTTACAAGAGAAGTATCCTTTACCAATGTGATCAATTCATTAGAGACTGGAGGAAGCACCCTTTTTATCACTTGAGGAAGTATTATTCTTCTATACATTGTGAATTTATCAAAACCTAATACTTTTGCAGCTTCAAACTGTCCCTTATCAATAGATTGCAAACCTGATCTGAATATCTCTGCGTAGTAAGCTGCATAGTTAATTGTAAACGCTATTATTGCAACTGGCATAGCATCAAATACTAAGTTCTCATTGAATGTAGGAAGCGCGTAATATAAAAACATCATTTGAAGTAAAAGAGGACTCCCTCTCATAATCCATATATAAATTCCTGTAATATTTCTTGCAATTTTATTCTTTGATACCCTAACTAGTGCAACTAATATACCAAGTGGTATAGAAAATAATGTTGTTAAAAAAAACAACTCCAGTAATATTTTTACTCCTTCAACCATCAAATTATCCTCTCTCTATTTATTTGAACCATTTATCCTTAATTTTTTCAAATGTTCCGTCATTTTTTATTTCATCTAGTGCTTTGTCAATCTTATCTTTAAGCTTAGTATCTTCTTTTCTAAATCCAACAGCATATTGCTCTTTTCCTAAATCACCTTCAAGAGTTTTATACTTATCTGCACCTCTTTGTTTCATGTAGTAATTTAATAATACTTCATCTCCTACTACTGCTTTAATTCTACCTATTTCTAAATCTCTTAATACCTTATCAAAAGTATCATATGTAGAAGGTGCGTTCCCTTTTATTAACGCAAGAAATTCTTCGTTATTTTCTATTGTTTCTAAAGAAGATGATGCGGCTTGTGTTCCAACGGGTTGATCCTTCAAGTCATCAATTTTTTTAAATGGTTCTGTAGCCATTGTAACTACTATCTGCTTATTATCTAAATAAGGTTTAGTGAATTCAACCTTTTTCTTTCTTTCTTCAGTTATTGTATATCCATTCCACAAGCAGTCTATATTCTTATTTTTTAGTGATTGTTCTTTCATTGACCAGTCAATATTTTCAAACTGTGGTGTGATTCCAATTCTCTTAAATACTTCATTTGCTAAGTCAATATCAAACCCAACTAACTTATTATTTTCATCGACAAACCCCATTGGCACAAAAGTATTGTCTAATCCTACTATTACAGTTTCATAATCTTTATTTTCGCTAGAGTTAGCGTCTTTTGAAGAACATCCTACCATCGTTGAAACTAGAACTAAGCTTAAACTCGCCATTAATAATTTTTTTATAAATCCTTTTTTCATAACCTAACCTCCATAATCTTAAAATTTAACATAAAAAAACTCGCCCACTGACAACCGTCAGAGGACGAGAGTATAATCAATACTTCGTGTTCCCACCTCTATTCGTCATTACCTCGCAGTAACGACCTCGCTAGGTACTATATAATACCCTGGCACTGTAACGGGCGCACCCGTGATAGCCTACTTAATTCGGTATCAAATTCCAAGATGTGTTCAATATAATTCGTAATGCGCTTCTCACCATACAGCAACTCTCTGATTAACTACCCTATATCTACTATTTCTTTTCGCAATTTTTATTTTATTAATTTTTGATATTGATTTGATTTTAGGATAAAACTAATTAATTGTCAATACTTTTTTGAAAATTATTTTTTTTTGACCATGGAACTATTTCTACATCTCCAAAACTTATTCCTATAAACCTATTAGTATATTCACCTTTATAATTAATTATGTAGAGAATCACAAGTTCAATATAATTAATTCCTAACAAAATTATATTCCACATATCTTCAAAGCTTAAATGCGTTCCTCTTTTAGCCTTGCTTGGATGTACGACCATATTTCTGTAATAAGTAATTAAATCCACTCCATCTTCAAATTTATCCGATATTGCTTCTGATGTTTTCATAGTTCTAGGCATAGTATAATCAATTTCGCATTCATTCAATAGAAGCCTTATATTTTGATTTGCAGGTCGAGTATCAAATTCAGATTTAGTTAGTAAAAAATCCGTCTCTACAAGTAAAACATAAGATAACATCTCTAGTACAGTCTGAATAGATATAATATTATTGCCTAGATTAATTCCATTTAGAGCTTCAATATACCAATCAATTATTCCTATTATAGTCTCATAGTAATATGTATCTTCTAACTTTTTACACATCAAAGAAGCAAATTTTTCTAAATTGTGATAATTAGAAATAGTACTAGTCCAATTAAACACAAATTTGTAATCGGATGAATACATTTTTCGCCATGAGCGATATAAGTTTATTCCTTTTCTATATCCAAATGCATTAGGTATATTAATGTGCCTTCCACAACAAAAACTAAAAGTGGATGATATTCTATATAAAATACTTTCTATATTTTTCGTTTTAAATGGTTCCATAGTATTTTTATATATTCTTCCAGTATGTGTAATTACACTACCTGATTTAGATACCAATTTATTATGTAAGCTTTTATTATATTCATAACTTTTATCTATAATGACTATATAATTATCAATTTTAAATTCTATTCTGCCTGCATACACAACATCATTGTGATTTACAAGTTTTCCAGGGAATTTATCCATATTTATTATATCGAATTGCACATAATCTACGACATTATCCTTAGATTTAATGCTCACATCACTTATATATCCATATATTTCATCATTTTTAATCTGTAAAAGCTCTGCATTCATAAGTTTATATCCTGATATTTCAATTACCATACTACCTAAAGTAGCCTCTTCTATATCATTACATATTTCACTATACTTATATATTCTAGCTTTAAATACTATTGATACAGGGTCAACTATATTGTAATATACACTACCCTCGCATTTGATGTTAATTTGGGAATATATCTGAAATTTACCGTTGTATATTACAAGTTCTTCATTTATTTTATTTTCATTGTAAATAGAAACAATAGATTCATTAGTAATATTCATATATTCTCCCTTCAAATAAAATAGTATGCCCTGCCATTAGGTTAACAGAGCATACTATTACTCTTAAATTCAATATTTTATCTATAAAGATCTAAATCTATGGGTCTAAAAGAGCTTTCTTCAAAAGTTTCTTCTCCATTGATTTCGCTGAAGGCTGTAGACAACATTAGTTTAATTCTGTTTAGTTGGTTTACTGAAGTTGCCGATGCATCATAATCTATTGGTATTATATTTGCTTTTGGATATTTCTTTTTAATTCCTTTTATTGCCCCCTTACCTATTATATGGTTAGGCAAGCATCCAAAAGGTTGCATACATACTATATTATTACATCCACTTTCTATCAGCTCTAACATCTCTCCTGGTAGCAACCATCCTTCTCCAGTTTGATTTCCTAAAGATACAAAATGTTTTGTGTAGTCAGCTAAGTCTGATATCGGCATAGGAGCATCAAATCTTTTACTCTTTTTCAAAGCATAACAGTAGTTTTTCTGGTAGTTTTCTATTAATTTAACTATAGCCTTACCACCAACTTTTGATTTCCAACTTCCTTCCAACTTATCATGCTTATAGTTGTTATTATAGGCTACTGCCAAGAAGAAATTCATCAGTTCTGGAACTACGGCTTCAGCTCCTTCTCTTTCAAGTATTGATATAAGATCATTATTAGCTACTGGGCTAAACTTTACTAATATCTCGCCTACCAATCCAACTTTTGGTTTTACCTCATCAGTTATTTCTATATTGTCAAAGTCTTCAACAATATTTTTAATATTATTTTTAAACTCTCTTATGTTACCTTTAGAAAGTGATTTTTTACAAATATCCGCCCACTTATTGTATAGCTGATTTGCACTTCCTGGAATTCTTTCATAAGGTCTTACCCTAAGAAGCACTTTCATCAATAGATCCCCATATACGACACCCATCATCAACTTGTTTATCAACCCTATACTTGCGTGTTCTTTTATTCCATTATCTTCCACTCCATTAGCACTGATTGAGACTACTGGAACTTTTGGAAAACCGGCAGACTTTAATGCTTTTCTCAAAAATGCAATATAATTAGTAGCTCTGCATCCTCCTCCGGTCTGACTCATTAATACCGAAGTGTTTTCTATGTCGTATTCACCAGACTTTAGCGCGTGTATAATTTGCCCTATTACAATAATCGCAGGATAGCACGCATCATTATTTACGTATCTAAGTCCTTCTTCAATTACTTCAGATGATGAATTGTTCAATACTTTAACATTCAGACCTGAATCTTGTAATGCTTTTTCTATAAAATGGAATTGAATTGGAGCCATTTGAGGGCAAAGTAATGTGTGCTTAGTATTTAATCTAGTATTTTTTTGATATGGAATAACTATATCATCTTGTTCTGATGGTTTTACTCCACTTTTTTCTCTTTCAGTTACCGCAGCTTTTAAAGATCTCAATCTTATTTTTGCTGCACCTAGATTATTTCCCTCATCAATTTTTATCACCGTATGTATCTTAGATTTTTCATTTAATATTTCTTCCACTTGTTCAGTAGTCACCGCATCTAACCCACATCCAAAGGAATTCAATTGAACCATATCTATATTATCATGTTCTTTACAGAAATTAGCTGCTTTATAGAGTCTAGAATGGTATACCCACTGGTCAACTACTCTAAGTTCTCTTTTTTCTGTCATATGACAAACTGAATCTTCAGATAGAACTGTTAGCCCTAACTGATTTATCAATTCTGGAATACCATGATTTATTTCCGGATCCAAATGATATGGACGCCCTGCTAAAACTATACCTCTTCTGTTCTCAGTGTTTAGTTTTTCAACGATTTCTTCTCCCTTTTTCATGATATCCAACTTGAATTTATTATACTCTTCTGTAGCTTTGTCTACTGCTACATTGATCTCTTCTCTTTTTATATCGTTAAAGTGATACTTCATTGCTGAATAAATTCTTTTTTTCAATTTTTCCTTATCATTAAGCGATACAAAAAAGTTAATAAAATCTATTTGATTTTCTTCTAGAGAATCCATATTACTTTTTATAACCTCTGGATACGATGTTACTACCGGGCAGTTGAAATGATTATCTGCGCTTTTATCTTCCATATATTCATGAGTTACAGATGGATAAAATATAGTTTTTATGCCCTTTGAAATCAAATCTTCGATATGACCATGAACTAATTTTGCTGGATAACATACTGTATCTGAAGCTATCGAACTAATTCCTTTTTCAAATATTTGTTTTGAAGATTGGCTAGATATCTTTACAGAAAAACCTAAGCTAGTCAAAAATGTATGCCAAAATGGATAGTTTTCATACATATTTAAAACTCTTGGTATCCCTATTACGCCTCTTCTAGCATCTTTTTCAGATATGGATTTATATGAAAAT
The DNA here is from genome assembly GCF_900240845.1 of Peptostreptococcus faecalis. Lineage (GTDB taxonomy): Bacteria > Bacillota > Clostridia > Peptostreptococcales > Peptostreptococcaceae > Peptostreptococcus > Peptostreptococcus faecalis. Next base: position 783,035 of record NZ_OERU01000001.1, on the reverse strand, counting down.
AGCTTGTCATATTTATACTTATACATATTAAATGTTTCGTTATCCTTTGAAACTTTAGTATTAGTATATATGGCTTCTCCAACTTCACATCTATTTCCTGATACAAAGATTTCGTGTTCTGAAAATTTATTTATAGTCAATAGGCACTTATTAGAGCATCCCTTGCATCTAGTTACACTTGACTCAATACTTATGTCATTTAGCTGTTCAATACTTAATATATTTGACCTTATTCCTTCATACTTTTCCATTGATATTAAAGCACATCCAAATGCACCCATTAGTCCAGCAATATCTGGTCTAATTACTTCTCTATCTGTTGAAATTTCAAAAGCCCTCAAAACTAAGTCATTGTAAAAAGTACCACCTTGAACTACAACATTCTCACCAAGCTCTTCTATATCCCTTAATTTAATTACTTTAAATAGCGCATTTTTAACAACTGAGTACGCTAGTCCCGAAGATATATCTGCTAAAGTTGCTCCTTCCTTTTGAGCTTGTTTGACTCTAGAATTCATAAAAACCGTGCATCTAGAACCTAAGTCAACAGGTTTTTCTGAAAAAAGGCCTTCTTTAGCAAAATCTATTACATCCATATGAAGCGATTTTGCAAATGATTCTAAGAAAGATCCACATCCTGAAGAACAAGCTTCATTTAGGATTATTTGATCAATTACTCCATCTTTTATTTTTAGACACTTCATATCCTGTCCACCAATGTCCAGTATAAAGTTTACATTGGGATTAAAAAACTTTGCCGCCTTATAGTGAGCTATAGTTTCTATTTCTCCTTCGTCCATTCTCAATGCTTTTTTTATCAGTTCCTCTCCATATCCTGTAACAGTTGCTCTTGCAATTGTGCAGTCTTTAGGAAGTATAGAATATATCTCTTTTAAAATTTTAATGCTCATATTTAAAGGGCTACCTTCATTACTACCATAATGGCTGTACAAAATTTTCCCATCATCACTTATTAATACAGCCTTTGTCGTAGTAGATCCCGCATCAATTCCTAAAAAACATTTTCCTTTATAATTATCAATATTTATTTTTTCTACTGAAGCTTTATTATGTCGCTCTTTAAATTCATTGTATTCATTTTCATCATTAAACAAAGGAATTACATCTTCACTTGTTGAGTCTTCCAAAGTTCCAACTTCGTCAATCTTACTTATAAGTTTTTCAATATCTATAGAGTCCTCTTCATTTGATAGAAGTGCTGCTCCTAATGCCACATATAATTGAGCGTCTTCCGGAAAAATAACATCTTCTTCTTGAAGTCTAAGAACATTAATAAATTGACGTCTTAGTTCTGATAAAAAATAGAGTGGACCACCTAGAAAGGCGACTTTTCCTTCAATTTTTCTGCCACAAGACAGTACACTAACAGTTTGAACTACTACTGCATTAAAAATACTCATGGCAATATCTGATTTATTTGCGCCATCATTTATTAATGGTTGTATATCGGTTTTTGCAAATACTCCACATCTAGAAGCAATAGGATAAATCACATTGTAATCTTTTGCCAGTGAATTTAACCCTGCCGCATCCTCCTTTAGTAATGATGCCATTTGATCTATAAATGCCCCTGTTCCTCCGGCGCATATCCCGTTCATTCTCTGGTCAATTCCACCAGATAAGAATGTTACTTTCGCATCTTCCCCCCCAAGTTCAATTACTACATCTGTCTCAGAGTAAAAAAATCGTATTGCTTTCGTACTAGATATTACTTCTTGTTCAAATTTTATATTAATCTTTCTTGATAAGCCAATTCCTCCAGATCCTGTTATCACAGGCTTTACTCTGATATTTCCATACTTTTTATGTATATCTTTTAGCTGAGTACTTACAGCTTTTTTTACATCTGAAAAATGTCGTCTATATTTTTTATATATTATACTATTTTCATCTGAAAGGACAACTGCCTTTACAGTCGTAGAGCCTATATCTATCCCTAATTTATAGATTCCTTCCATACTTATTCCTCCATTCAACAAATTATCTAAAGAATACTATTACTTAATTATATCATAAAATAAGATTAATATTATTGTAATTATTTTATGTTTTTTAAATCACAAATTTATTAATATATTAATTTTATATTAAATTTTTGATAATAGGTACTATAAAGTATTTTTATCAGTTTTTGTTAACTTCTAAAAAAGACAAAAAAGACTATCTATATAATATATAGATAGTCTTTTTTTATTTTATTATTTATTTGTTTTTTTAACTACTAAATTAACTAAATCCGCTGTTCTGTTTGCATATCCCCATTCATTATCATACCATGCAATTACTTTCACAAGACCATCTTCCATTACCATTGTAGATAGTCCATCTACTATTGAAGATCTTTTATCACCTTTGTAATCCACTGATACTAATGGTTTATCTGAATATCCTAATATACCTTTTAAATCCTTTTCACTAGCTTCTTTTAAAACTTCATTTATTTCTTCAGCTGTCACATTTCTTTTCTCTAGATTAACAACTAAGTCAACAACTGAAACTGTTGGAGTTGGAACTCTTAATGAGAATCCATTTAATTTTCCTTTTAACTTAGGAAGAACTAATGAAACAGCTTTTGCGGCACCTGTTGTTGTAGGTATAATTGATTCTCCACAAGCTCTTGCTCTTCTCAAATCTTTGTGAGACTTATCAAGTACATTTTGGTCATTAGTATATGCATGAACTGTTGTCATCATACCGTTTACTATCCCAAATTTTTCATCTAAAACCTTTGCTACAGGAGCTAGACAGTTTGTAGTACAAGATGCATTAGAAATGATGTTATGCAGTTCATTATCATATTTTTCATCATTAACACCAAGAACAAGAGTTATATCTTCACCCTTAGCTGGACTAGTAATTATTACCTTTTTTGCTCCAGCATCTATGTGCCCCATTGCATCTTCTCTTTTATTAAATCTACCAGTATTTTCTACTACTATATCTACACCCAAGTCTTTCCATGGTATGCTTGCTGGGCTACTTTCTCTAGTTATTGCTATATCTCTTCCATTTATAGATATACAATTATCATTTTTAACTTCTACGCTACCATCAAAAATTCCATAACTTGAATCATATTCAAATAGATGAGCTAAAGTTTCTGCACTTGCTCTTGCATTTATAGCAACTATTTCATATTCGAATTCACTTGATGACTCCGCTATTCTTAAAACTGATCTACCTATTCTTCCAAACCCATTTAAACCTACCTTTATTTTCATCATATTCCTCCATGTAGTATATATAATTATTTTTAATAAATTGAAACGATATTTAATAGTATGTCATATATCATTTACTTTCATAAACATTGTACACTATTTAATCGTATAATGCAATCTTTTTTATGTAATAATTCTTATACTTAATATGTTTTAGTATATATAGTGTTTTTTTGTATATTAAGTGTATTATATTAATCAATTTATTTTTCCTTTAATTATATCAATGTACACACATTTACCCACTTAACAAAGTTTTGAGAATACTTTTCTAATTCTTCGCATGTCATTTCTATTGCCGAATTAGAACTTCCTGCTGCTGGAAAAATTGTATTAAATCTCTTCATTGATTCATCTAGGTATACTTTTACATCCTCATTTATTGCAAAGGGACATACTCCTCCTGCTTGATGACCTATTATTAACTCTATTTCATCTCTTGGTATCATTTTGGCTTTTGTGCCAAATTTAGATTTATACTCTCTATTATTTATTTTGGCGTCACCTGATGTAACAATAAGTATTGGACCTTCCTTTGTAATAAAACCCAAAGTCTTTGCTATCCTCGATTCATCTGTTCCTACTGCTTTTGCAGCTAATTCAACAGTAGCGCTACTAGAGTCAAACTCTATTACATTTTCCGCTATATCGAATTTTTTTAAATATTCTTTTACTTTTTCTATACTCATTTCCTACCTCCATTAATATTTTATTTAGCTTACATGCAAACGTATTCTCAAAATATTAAATTTTTCATTAATTTTATATAATATAATCACTGTAAGTTTATTACATGCTTTTCTAAATTTGATACCTTTAAAAACTCAAATGAACTAATTACTCTAAATTATAGCATTCTTATAATTAAATTTACAGATATAAAAATCACCTAACTGCAAAAAAACTTTGTAGTTAGGTGATTTAATCTTTAATATATAATTATTTTTTGTAATATTCTTTAGCAATATTTTGTGGACTGTATCCTTTTCTGAACTGTCTTTGATATTTTTGCATATCTAGCATATTTAATAAAATTCCAATAAAACTCAAACTGCCTTTGTTAAAAATTCCCTTACCTTCATAATATTTCCTAGAAGATGTAATTATTTTTGAACTTATTTGCACGACTGGGTATATTTGTTTAGATCTAATTGATATATCATAATCTTCCATCAGTTGAATTTCTTTGTACATACCTAATTTCTCAAAATATTTTCGTTCAAAAAAAAGTCCTTGATCTCCAAATGCTATTTTTCTAAATATAACTCTTAACCTTGACATAAAACTACATATTTTCATTAGAAGTCTGCCATCATCAAAATACAAAGATAAGCATCCAAATTTAATATTTTTTTTCTTTACTTGAAAAATTATTTCATCAATGCAATCCTCTTCAATAACGCTGTCACTATGAAGAAAAAATACAAGGTCTCCGCTGGATTCTAAAAAACCTCTATTCATTTGCACAGCTCTTCCTTTAGGTGACTTTATATACGTAAATTTATTATATTTAACAATCTCCTCTAAATAGGTATCATTTGATGAGTCCACAAATATTACTTCATACTTATTCTTCACATTCAGTAAATTTTTTAGTATTTTTTCAATGGTTTTCTTTTTTTCTTTATATACGGGAATTATTATAGAAACATTTTCGCACATACAAATCTCCCTTATAGATTCACATAGTTATTGACTACAAATTCGATAAAAGATAAATCTAAGTAATCATTTAATTTGTTATATGTAAATTCATTTACTAAATCTTTTTCTGAATCATTATATTCTACCCAGGCCATTGCACACCAAGTAAGCCCCCTCAAACAGTTACACACTATATACTCATTCACTTTGTTCTCAAAATCAGTGTAACTTTTTTTCATGTATGCAGTTTCACCTGTAGTTGCTAATTCATAATATTTTTTTAAAAAAGCTCTTATTTCTTGCTTATTTAATATTTTATCAGTTTTCCAAAAAGTTGTTGTAGGAGCTAAAAAGTGTCCTATGTCTTGTTCAGATTCACCTATTATTGGTTTTTCCCAATCTATCAAGTAACATTCTTCTAGATTTACAATAAAATTAGAGGAGTTTAATTCAGTATTTATTAATGATAGTTTTTTTTCATTCTTAGCAGTTAAACTATTATCTCTGATTGACTTAACTTTATGAAATAACTGTTGAATATGAATATCTTTTTTTATATCAAAATATTTACTTTCTTCATATTTTTTATACATTGTTCTACATTCTTCAATAATAGAATCAAATGGATTATCTGGCTTTATTAAGCTTAAGTAATTTTCAAACTTTAAACTGTGAATTTTTGACAAACACAAGGCAGCCTTATTCATATCATAGTTGTAAGAAAAAGTCTCCCCTTCTATATAATCCATTACTAAATATTCGCGTGGAAAAAATGTGCAGCTATCATCACAAAATACTGGCTTTGGAGTAACTCCTGTTTTTTCTAGTAACAAAAGAGCATTAAATTCATACTCTATTTGCTTTTGTAAATGCATTTGACTGCCATAATTAATTCTAAATACGCTATATTCTATAATTTTTTCTTTATTATCACAAAATAAGAATTGTATCTCTAACTTGAAATTATAATTATACTCTCCATGCCCTAAATCAAAAACATCTACAAAAAAAGAATCATAATTTTTAAGATTGCTTTTCTTGTAGATATATTTTTTTATAAAGGCTTCGGAGTTTGTGTATTTACGAACATCTTCTAATGTAATTATTCTTGACACGAAACACCTCACTAATATCCAATTTTATTTAAATATTTTATTGTATTCTTAGAATACTTAATATCTTTTGATCTCAATAATTTAAATATATCTTCTTCCTCATCAAGATCTATCATATATTTATTTACATAAACTGTTTTTTGATTATCAACTGCTCTTTGTATTGTCTTCAAATATACAGAATCACCACTCAAAGAGTCAATTTCAAATATTTCTTTTGTAGTTTTACTCATTCCTATAAGACAGTATCCACTATCCTCTGTTGGGGTAATGACTAGATCTGAAGTAGATAAAGCTTCGAAAGATTTATTTATGTGCTCTGAAAACATTTGAGGAATATCACTCCCAATCAAGATAACCTTATCATATCCTTTTTCAATCAAATTATCTATAGATTTGTACATTCTAACCCAGATACTTCCTTCTGATTGTGGAATATAAGAACAGTTTTTACCAAAAATATTTTTTAGTATTTGAACGTTCCCATTACTTGTATGAAAAATATATTTATCAGCATTTACATCTTTAATATTATCAGCCAAGTCTAATAGCATATTATAATGAAGAGTAGCACATTGTTTTTCAGATAATTTTGTTTCTAATCGAGTTTTTGTTTGACCTTCTATTGGCAATCTAGTAAAAACTATTAATCCTTTCTTCACTATTCTTCCTCTTTAATTAAATTTCCATTTGATGATTCAAAATCATTTTCATCGTCATCGTCATGTGACATATTATCTAAGAAAACATAATCTTCATATAGATCATCATTTATATCATCATACATATCATCTTCATAATCTGGTATGTCCATTTCTTTTCTTTCTATAGTTTCATCAATCGAGTTACGCAATTCTTCAAGACCTTCAATATCCATTTCATCTAAATCAAGATTCACATCATCTTGTATGTGTTTGTCTAAAAATTCTTTTACTTCTTCTTCATTATCTTTATACACTTTATAACCTAAAGCTCCAACAGCAGCTCCAATTAAAGTTCCCCAAACAAATTTTTTCATACCTTACCTCCATTATACTTTAATTTAAATTTAAACCACATGCTTTCAAAAAACCATCTGTTTCTTCAAACATATATTGCATATGATCCATACTTTCTATAATTTTTATATCACCTGACTTCAATTTTTTTATCTCTGGAAGATTGTTTTTAGCTCTATCTTTTTCCCCAAATAAGAATATAACCTTTGTATCTTTTCTATAAAGTTGCGAAGGGAGTGTGTAATCATAACACTCAAATGCAATATCTTTTAGGGACTCTTTTTTTATAGATTTGTATACATTTGAACAATATTCTTTATCTTCTTCATTTAAATATTTATATTTTTCATAGTTATCAAACGCTTTTATGCCATTTTTCTTAACATCTTTTATTATTTTCTTTAACTCGAAATACAATAATAGACCTTTAAATTTATTATTCTTGAGCGTAGGAGCATCTAAAGCAGCATTATCAATTTCTAAATGCTGATCCTTCAATATTTCAAATGCTATAGATGTCCCATAAGATGAACCTAATAAAAAACTTATATGTTTTATATTATTCTCTTCTAGCCAATTAATAATTTTCTCTGCTTGACATCTAGTAGATATAAATTTTTCATTTGGGTATGACAACCCATCCAAATTAGGTACTATAACATAGTATTTTTTAGTTAAAATAGGAAGCATGGTTCTATACCCTGTAGCCCCTGGATAAAATATACTGTGTATCAATAGTGCAACTGGATTTTCTTGATCACCATAAGTATCAAACTTCATTTTTTCCTCCAATTTAAGTGTAATCTTTAACTTATTTATTACTATTCTACCCATTAATATACAACTTACAATCTCAAATGTCAACATTGTATACTTTGCATAATTTAAACTATTATATAATTTAATATTATTTTGTAAATAATAAGTATTTTTAAATGTAAAAGCGTTTATAATATGTTAAAATGTGTTTAAGGGAAAGAGGTGAGAAAATGAGTAAACTAAGAAAAATTCTAAAACCTTTAATCAAACAATTTAATGTTCCAGATATGTATTCTAGAACAGCAGAAGTAGCATTTTATCTTATGCTTTCAATTTTCCCATCTTTAATTTTTCTGATATGTGCAATAGCATATATCCCTGATGTCGGACTAATTAAAACACAAGTTTTTGTTCAACAATTTATTCCAGAAGATGCTACAGAAATTATTCATGCAATAATATCTTCTGCAATAGCGAATAGAAGTTTAAGACTTTTAATCATTTCTTTCTTACTAGCAACGTGGACATTTTCCAATGCAGTTAAATCACTAATCAAAGGTCAAAATATGGCATTTGGATTTGAGGAAAAAAGACCTTTTTTAAAATTAAATGCATATTGTCTAATTTACTCAGTAGCATTTTTTATAATGATTCTGCTTTGTGTTATTTTTTTGGTCTATGGAAACAAGTTAGGAGCTTTGTTACTAAGTATTCTGGGCGATAACATAATAATACGTTGGGTCTATAAATTTATACAGTATACTATTCCAATTGTTATTATGACGTATATCTTTTTAAATTTTTTTACTATTGGACCATCTGGAAGTTTAAAATATAGATATACTATACCTGGCGCTGCAGTAACAACGTTTTTATGGCTTTTATTTTCTCTTTTTTATTCTGCTTATACAGAAAATTTTGGTCAATTTAGAGAAATATACGGAAGCATTTCGTCAATAATAATTTTAATGACATGGATATATCTTTGTAGTATGTCAATGATAATAGGATATAAATTAAATGCAATAATCTACCTTCAGGAAAAAGTAGATAAATTTAGATTTAGAAGAGTAAAATAAAAGATACAAGTTTGCTAAGTAGCCTTGTATCTTTTATTTTATTTAATATTATTCAATCGAATTTACAATTTTTAAAAAATATTCATTTATATTATTCAACTTATCAAGTGCTATAGTATCATTTTTATCTTTGGTTCCTATGTATATTTTTAGCTTTGGCTCTGTTCCAGATGGTCTAAGAGCTATCCAAGATCCATCTTCTAATATATATTTCATGACATTTGACTTCGTAAATCCATCTACTCCTCTAAGAAAGTCTTTTGTATCTACTATTTTCAACTCAGCTATTTCTCTTAGATTTAGATTTCTTATCTCCTTCATAATCTTACTAATTTTTTCGCTACCTTTTTTCCCTTCTAGATAAATAGAAGTAGTTTTTTCTCTATAAAAACCATATTTTTTGTACAAATCTATCATTGCTTCATAAAGCGTTTGTCCTATTGATCTATAGTATAGTGCCATTTCAGCAATTAGAAGAGTTGCTGTGACCGCATCTTTATCTCTGCACTGGTTTCCAATCAAGTATCCATAACTTTCTTCATAACCCATTATAAAATTCTTAGTAGAATCTTTTTCATATTGAGTCATCTTTTCTCCCATAAACTTGAAACCTGTAAGAATATCAACTACTTCTACATCTAAATTCTTTGCAATATCTGCTCCAAATTCTGAAGTAACAATAGTCTTTATCATACATGAATTTTCAGGAAGTCTATTTTTTTCTTTTAAGCCATTAATTATATATTCTGTTAATAAGCCTCCAACTTGATTCCCTGTCAAAAGTTCTACTTCACCAGATAGATTCTTTACAGCAATACCCACTCTATCACAATCAGGATCTGTAGCAATCAATATATCCCCATCAATTTTTTTCAAAAGATTAATTCCTCTTGTAAGAGCTATACTTTCTTCCGGATTTGGTTTTTCTATTCCTGCAAAGTTAGGATCTGGCATTTCTTCTTCAGGTACTACATATACTTTTTTGAATCCACTTTCTTCCAAAGTTCTTAGTACCGGAACTCGTCCTGTTCCACATAGTGGTGTGTAAACTATTTTAAAATCATTTGAATATTTTTCTACTATTTCTTTTCGAATCATATTTTTCTCAACAGCATCTATAAATTCATCATCTATTTTATGGTCAAGCAAAATAATATTTTCATTATCTACTCTTTCTAAAGTCGGTATTTTCGATAAATCATCTATATTTTCGATTTCTTGCAACATTTTATCCGCAACATCAGGCATAATTTGTGCACCATTTGATCCATAAACCTTATACCCATTATATTTTGGTGGATTATGACTGGCAGTTATTACAATTCCACCGATACAATTCAGTTTTCTAACTGAATAGGACAACATAGGGGTTGTTCTTAAATCATCAAAATAGTATACTTTTATCCCAGCAGCGGCTATTGTTTTTGATGCTTCTAAACAGAATTCTTTTGACATATGTCTATTATCATGAGCTATTACAATTCCTCTTTCAGATGCATCTGCATAGTTATTTAAAAAGTATTTTGCTAGTCCATAAGAAGTTTTTCTAATAGTGTATATATTCATTCTGTTAGTCCCAGCTTCAACTATTCCGCGCAAGCCTGCTGTTCCAAACTCTAGGTATCTGTAAAATCTATCTTCTATCTCACTGTCGTTACCTTCTAGCGATTTTAATTCTTTTTTAGTTTCTTCATCAAAATATGTTGAGGTCAACCATTCGTTATACAATTCTTTATAAGTCATATCTAATCCTCCCTAAATATATTCTCTTATATACATAATAAGCATATTTTCAATTTTAGTAAATATAAATTTATAATTTACATTTTAGAATTTATATAAAAAAAGACTGTTGAAAGAAATATACCTTACAATGTACATTCCTTTCAACAGTCAGATCATTAATTGTTATCTCTATCAGGCCACATCTCTATTTCATTTTTAATCTCAGGAATAGTGTCATTATAAAAAACTGGATTTTCTACTCCTGCCTTTTTTTGCTTTGTGTAATCGGCTAAAGCAGCATATGCATACTTACCTAACATTAGTATAGTAATTAAGTTAAGTATAGCCATAAGAGCCATGAATAAATCTGCCATATTCCATACACTCTCCATTTGTATAAGAGATCCGTAAAAAACAAACACACATACTAAAACTCTAATTATATTTAAAATTATTTTTTCACTTTTTTCATGTTTTTCACTTATAAACTGGATATTCGATTCTCCATAATAATAGTTTCCTACTATAGAAGAGAACGCAAATAAGAATATACAAACAGATAAAAATATACTTCCAAAAGGTCCAAAATGATATGTCAAAGCTTCTTGTGATAGTATAATTCCATCATTTGCACTGCTTGAATATCCTCCAAATAAAAGTACCATAAATGCTGAACAGCTACATATTATTATAGTATCTGTAAACACACCAAGTGACTGAATTAGCCCTTGTGAAACTGGGTGTGAAACATCTGCAGTAGCAGCTGCGTTAGGAGCAGACCCCATACCAGCTTCATTAGAAAATAGACCTCTCTTTGTTCCAGTTAAAAGAGTAGCCATAATTCCGGCTCCCGTACCACTAACAAACTCTCTTGGATTAAAAGCACCTACAAATATATCTCTTATAACTCCAGGCATATCCTGAATATTAAGTATAATAGCAATAATAGCTGCTAATACATATAAAACTGCAAATATAGGTACGATTATTTCTGATACCTTGGATATTCTGTGAATTCCACCAAATATTACTAAAGCAGTCAATATAGCTATTGTAATTCCCAGCATTTGCCTATCAATACCAAAAGAATTATTAAGTGCAATTGACATCGTATTTGCTTGAACAGCATTAAATACAAATCCATAAGTAACTGTAATTAAAACGGCAAAAATAACTCCTAGCCATCTTGCATTCAACCCTCTTTCCATATAATATGCTGGACCACCCTTTGAAGCAGTCCCATTTTTCACTTTGAAAATCTGGGCTAGCGTTGCTTCAACAAATGCTGATGCTGATCCGATAAGGGCTATTATCCACATCCAAAATACTGCTCCTGGTCCTCCTCCTGCAATTGCTATTGCAATTCCTGCTATATTACCAGTTCCAACTCTTGATGCAGTACTGATACAAAAAGCACCGAAAGATGAAATTCCACCTTTTTCTTTTGCATCTTTAATATTGTTTTTATCAACCAAAAGCCTAAATTGTTCTTTGAAATATCTAAATTGAACAAAACCAGTACGAACAGTAAAAAACACTCCCGTACCAACTAACATAATAATCAATATTTTTGACCATAATAGATCACTTAAATTCATAGCCAATTCATAAACTGTATTAATAATTTCCATAGTTGACTTCATACCTTTCTTCTTTAAAATTAATATAAATGAATAATTTTTTATAAAACTTTCATTGTAGACTATATTATATATTAAAATCATTGTTTTTACAACATATTTTGAATAATGGTATATTATGTGTTTCATTTTTACATAAAATATTTATTTATTATTTCATCATTGATGATTTATTTAAATATTTTCATGAAAATATGAATTAAAAAATGAACCCTTAAAGCTTTTTTACTTAACTTTTAAGAGTTCATTTTTTCTAATTTTTTGCTAATTGTTATTTACACTAATATTTTTATATCAAGAATTACTTAATTGAATTTAAAAGAAAATCTATCTTTTCTTTTGGTATAAAACCAACTTCTCTCTTTACTTCTACTCCGTCTTTAAAGAAAATAACTGTTGGTACAGTGTTTACTGAAAATTCTTGAGCTAACTCCATACTTTGATCAATATCAACCTTTGCAAAATAAGCATCATCTTTCTTTTCTTCTGCAATTTCTGCAAAAACTGGACCTAGCATATTACAAGGGCCACACCATGTTGCGAAAAAGTCTACAACTGCCAATCCCTTTCCTTCTTTAACATTTTTGATAAAATCTTGTCCATTAATTACGTTTGCCATTTTAAAACCTCCATATCATAGTTGTTTAATTATTTATTTATATTAAATTACTACCATAAAAAAAAACTTTTAAACATGTTTATTTTTATAATATAATTTATATAAGCTTTGCTATCTAATATTTTTCACTATTTTCCCCCTTGGAATGTCTATTATAAACTTAGTGCCTTTTCCTAATTTAGAGACCACTCTTATATTACCATTAATAGTGCCTGCAATCATTTTAGCAATTGAAAGCCCTATTCCCGAACCTTCAATTGAAGATGCTCTTGCAGTGTCACTTCTGAAAAATCTTTCAAAAATATGCTTTTGATCGCTTTGTGATATACCTATTCCAGTATCAGATACAGATATTTGAACTCTATTTCTACCTTTTTCTACCGCTTCAATATCTATAGATTCATTTTCCTTTGTATATTTAAATGCATTGTCAACCAATATTCTTATCAAATGTTCTAGCTTACTTTTATCAATATTCACAAATTTATTTTTCATTTTAGTTTTATATGAAAATTTTTTATTTTGGTATTCAGCTATTTCTATATAACTTTCAAATATATCCGAAAACAAGGCTTCTATATCAACATTTTCATTGTTTATTTTTACTATTGATTCCTCTTTGGTTAGAGATAACAGTTCAGATATCATTTTTTTAATTTGTCTGGTTTCTCTCATAGCTACTGCTACTGTTTCTGCCTCGTCTTCTATAGTTGAGTTAGGATTTCTAAGTAGAGACTCTAGCTTTGACTGTATTATTGAAACAGGAGTCCTAAGTTCATGTGAAGCATCTTGTACAAAGTTAACTTGATTATTCCATGATATTTCAATTGGTTTAAGCGCTTTTTTAGAAATATATTTTGCAATTATATAAGCTAATAAAAGAGATAAAAATCCAGTTAATATCAATAGAACTAGCATATGGCTAAGGCTTTCCTTTTCAGAATCAATATTTCTCATTATAGAAACAGTATAATTTCCTTTTTTTATTTTCGCTGTTCGAAAATTGTATCCATTATATATCTCATAATAAAAACCTGTTCTCTTGCTGTTATTTTTTGGCACGTTTTGATCAAAATATCTATTCCTTGTATAATATCTAATCGAATCTCCCTCATAAATATATACAATGTCTTGCGGATTTTGTAGTATTATAGGATTTAAAAAAGAGTCCTTATTAAATTGATTACTGATAAAGTGATATTCTTCATATAATGCTCTGTCCATATTTACTACTATACTAGTTTTAAAGTAACTGTATATAAATACACTCATCAATATCATAAAAAGCTCAACTACTAACGTTATGGTAAAAATAAGTTTTTTTCTTGTCTTTATAAAAACATTATTGTTTATCATCTAAGATATAACCAACCTTTCGTTTTGTTTTTATATATTTGTCATAGCCGTATTTAGACAATTTTTTTCTTAAATTACTTACATATACCTCTACTATTTCTATAGTAGCATCTGAGTCTATTCCCCATATTCTATCATATATCTGTTCTTTTAAAAGTATAGAACCTTTATTTAAAACAAAATATTCTAAAAGCTTAAACTGTTTATTTTGCAACTCTAACTCTTCTCCGTTGATATAAACAGTATTTTTATCTGATTCAATTCTCAAATCTTTAAATTCCAAATATTTATTATCTTTTATTTTTCCCTTTGTTCTAAGTATTGCAAATACTCTTGCGACTAGTTCATCCATGTAAAAGGGTTTTGTTAGATAATCATTTGCTCCTAAAGTAAATGCTTCCACCTTATCATCTAGTGCCTCTTTTGCCGTTAATATTAGTATAGGTGTATCTACACCAGCTTTTCTGGCTTCTTTTAAAATAGTAATTCCATCCATATTAGGCAACATTAAATCCAATATAGTCAAGTCATATATCCCCTGTGATAGCATATATAACCCTTCTTCTCCATCTGTACATGTTTCTATTTCGAAATTTTTCGATAATTCTTTTTTCATATCTTCTTGCAAAGTTTTATTGTCTTCAACTATCAGTATTTTCATAAATTCCCTCCGTATCCAGCCACTCAAAGTTATCTAATCGAGGAATTATCATAACTTCTCATAGTAACAAATCTTTATATATAAATATATCATATTTTTTCATTTATTGCACTTACTTAAATAGTATACTTAAAATGCTAAATTTAAACTTTACTGATATTAGACAAAAAAATATGCCTCAATATAATCCTTATCAATAGATAGAATTTATATTGAGGCATGTTTATATCTATTTAAAAATGAATACCTTCTTTTTCTAATTGTTTTTCAAATTCTAAATCATCTACATCAGTTCTTTTTCCAATAATCCTTATACCTATCGCAATTGACAATAGTGCCAATGGTAGAGCAAAGTAAATTGGCAATCCAAGCCCCACAGGTATATATCCAAACAAAATCGTAATTACTGCGGTAAAAATTGCATAAGGCATCTGTGTCTTAACATGGGCCATCAAGTCACATCCAGACCCCATTGACGAAAGTATTGTTGTATCAGATATAGGTGAACAATGATCGCCAAATACAGCACCTGATAAGACAGCTGAAGTTGAAGCTACAACATATCCAGTATCTGGTGATATTGAGTATGCAAGTGGTATAGCAAGTGGCATTAATATTCCCATAGTTCCATAAGCTGTACCAGTAGAGAAAGAAATTATAGCACCAAGAATAAATATAATACTAGGAAGTAAAAATTTAGGTATTGCACTTGATAAGTACTTAATCAAAAAGCTTGCTGTCCCTACTTCTTTTATTACGGCACTAAGAGACCAAGCTAATATTAGTATTACTCCCGTAATCATTAACGTCTTCATACCATCTATCCAGACTTCAATTGATTCCGATATAGTATATATCTTTCTTATTTTCGCCATTAAAATTGCTACAATAGATGCAAATAATGCTGATTGGAATAAAGCAACTGAGGCATCTGATGCTGAAAAACATTCTCTAATAGCGTCAAAAGAAAATGGCTGAGATTTTAGTAAATTTATAAGTTCTGACTTATCTCCACCCATTATAGTTGAGTATCCACTGTAATAAAATGCAACTAATGCGCTAACTATCAAAACTCCTATAGGAATTATTGCATTCCATACACATAGCTCCACTCCTTCTTTCGGTGCCATATCATCTAATTCTTCAATACCTTGATCTAGCTCACTTGTTATATTTTCTTTCCTTCTTGCTATATATTCAGCTTTTCTCATAGGACCAAACTCTCTCATCATAATTGTACTTATAACAATAAATGCTAATATCAATATATTATAAAATCTAAAAGGAATTGTTTTTAAAAATACCCCAAATGCATCCATTTCAACGCCAATACTATTGAATGCATTATGTATTAAACCAACTTCTAATCCAATCCATGTCGATATAATTGCAAGCCCTGCTATCGGAGCTGCGGTTGCATCTATTACAAACGAAAGCCTCTCTCTAGATATATTCATTTTATCGAATACGGGTCTCATAATAGGACCTACTATAAGAGAGTTAGCATAATCGTCGAAAAATACTATTAATCCCAGCAACCAAGATATTATTTGTGCACCTTTTGATGAACGAGCTCTTTTTGCTAAAGCTTCAGCTATTGCCTTTGCTCCTCCCATTTTACCTACAAGGTTAATTACTCCACCAATGCATAACACTTGTAAAATAATACCAGCGTTCCAAGGATCTGCCAATGAATGCAATGCTCTTGATATAAAATCTAAAAATGAAAGAACGATTCCTGACAAAATATTTTCACCATTTCCTACCTGAAGTATAAAACATCCCGACATAACACCAAAAAACAGTGAAATAACAACATTTTTAGTTATAAATGCCAATAATATTGCCAAAAGTGGTGGAATAATAGTTATAATACCTAATTTCTGAGAATTTACATTTGCAATTTTATCAATATCTTCAGCAAAAACCGAAGCATTGGTAAGTACAAAAAGCATTAAAGTCATTAAAAATAATTTTACTTTTTTTCTGTTCATAACGAACCTCCTTAATTTATATTGTAATAAATAAAATTTGTGTTTTGACAAAATCCGTATATGAAGACAAATTTATTTTATAAATAAAATAAAAATGCCCTGGAAGGGTTCCAGGGCATAAAATATCGTACTCACATTTTATTTTGATAGCCCAACACAAGTAACCCTGTGACAGTGATATGCATATTATACATACCCCCAGCACCACAACCCTAAGGCAAGCGTTGTGTACTTCGGCAAATAATCCTTTCACTGTGAGTGCCTTCTCCATTACTCAGCTACTGATATTATTTGCGCCTCTACCTTTATTTAATTACTTCATTAAGTATAATATAAAATGTGAAATTTCTCAAGCTATTTATAAAAATATTTAATTTTTGTTTGTTAATCTAAGTTTAATTTGTTATTTAATATATATATTGTTCCCCAAATAAATGTACATCCTTGAATAATTTGTAGCGCTGATTGTTTTAATAGTTCTACATTAAATATGTTTATATATTCTGGTATGTTCTTCTCATTAAATTCTGAAGGGAACATATCATATGTACCGATTGTTTTTACCGAAATATATGAGATTATAAATTGAACAGCAAAAAATATAATTATTGCATATAGATTACTGTGTTTTTTTAATCTACCAATTTGTGCAATTGACAATGATAAATATATAGTTGCTATAAATGCAAACAATTCTGTAATTGTAGCAAGTATAGTGTTTAAAATACTAGGGATTAGACTCAAATTATATGTTTCGACCCATGAACTTATCGATACTAGTGTTTTTATTATATTCGATTTATCATCTAAAGTTATGTATATCATTACTGATACAGAAAGTACAAATATAATTATTGTAATTATATAAAATAAAATCATAGTCGTCATTTTTGACATTACTATTTTAAATGAGCTTGCTGGTATAGTAAACATTAAATAACCTTCATCCCCAAGTAGAGATTTTTTAAATCTATTAATAGTCAGTATTAAAAAAGCAATAAATATAGCAATTATAGAAAAAGGAAGAGCTATAGCACCTATTACACTTAAATTATCTATTTTTAATGAAACCAAAAATATTGATAATATCATAATTGCATATATTGGTATAAAAGTTTGTAGTACTGATTTTATTTCATATTTCATCAAATTTTTTAGCATTTGAATTCCTCCCTAAATATAGCATCTATTGACTTTGAATATCTTTGTCTTAATACATCTGTATCTTCATGAATTACAATTTTGCCATCATTAAGAAAAATAACTTCATCGCATATTGTTTCTATATCATTTATCAAATGTGTTACAATCATAAGAGTGCTACTCTCAGGAAGATTCGTTAATATTGACTTCATTATATATGATCTAGCAGCTGGATCAACACCCGCGATTGGTTCATCTAGTATATATAATTCGGCTTCTCTTGACATAACTAACACCAGCTGAACCTTTTCCTTCGTTCCTTTAGATAGAGTCTTTAATTTAGAATTTAAATCGATATTCATATCATAAAACATTTTTATCGCTTTTCCTCTTTTGAAGTCTTCATAAAAATCATCAAAAAAATCTATTATATCTTTTACTTTCATCCAGTCATTCAAGTACGTTCTTTCTGGTAGATAAGATATTATTTTTTTTGAATTTATGCCAATGTCTTCTCCACCTACTATTATTTTTCCATTATCCAGAGTTGTTAGTCCATTTATGATTTTAACTAAAGTTGATTTTCCAGAAGCATTTGGTCCAAAAAAACCAATAATTTTTCCTTTTCTTGCATTGAAATTTACTCCATTTAAAACCTCTTTTGTTCCGTAGCATTTATGTACATTTTCTACACTTAAAACTACATCTTCATCCATATACAGCTTTTCTTTGTCATTCATGTTATTTTTCTCCTCCCATTGCTTCTTCTATTAATGCAGTGATTTCATCACTTGAATACCCTAAATTTTTTAGTGAGTTAATCAAATTTTCTACCTCATTTATTGCTAAATTCTTTTTAATTTTATAAATCAACTCTATATCTTCAGTAACAAACCGCCCTTTTGTTCTCTTGCTATAAACTAAACCTAAGTTTTCCAATTCACTAAGAGCTCTCTGTATAGTATTCGGATTTACTTCAAACTCTTCAGCCAGCGTTCTTACTGGTTTTAACTGCTGACCTGGTTTATATTTATCCGAAATTATATTAATTTTTATTATTTCGATAATTTGAAGATATATTGGTATATTGTTATCAAATATATAATCCATAATTACTCCCTTCTAAAATATTATTATAAAAAACAAACAGTGTATTATTGTATTAATCGATTAATACAATAATACACTGTTTGTTTTTTATTGTCAATACTTTTAACATAAAAAGTGTAGTTGGTAAAAATTACCAACCACACTTTTCTTATATTGCATTTATATATATTTTTTTTACATCATCCTTATCTAACTCTACAAATCCTTTTATTGATTTTCCTCTTACAGCTTTTTCTGCCATTTTATCTATATTTTCTGTTCCTATTCCGAGTTCAGTCAGTGTTTGAGGCATACTTAATTCATCTTTGAAGAAATTTCTAGTCTTTTCTATAGCTGAATTTGCAATTTCGTACTTATCTAATGATGAATCAATATTCCATACATTTATTCCGTATTCAACAAATCTATCAACTGTATCATCATTTAAAACATGTTTCATCCAGTGAGGAGTAAGAACAGCCAAACCTTCTCCATGATAAACATCGTAAAATGCACTCAATTCATGTTCCATTGGATGGACAGACCACTTATTTGCCACACCTAAAGAAATAAGTCCATTAATTGCCCAGCTTGATGCCCACATCAAATTTGACCTTGCATCATAGTTATTTGGATTATTATACGCTATAGGTCCATAATGAAAGCAAGTTTTAAGTATTGATTCTGCCATTCTGGCTTGAAGGTATCCTCCTGAAATATTAGTAAAATAATTTTCAAGAGTATGGCTAATTATATCTGCTGTTCCTGATGCTGTTTGCCTTTTCGAAACAGTGTATGTATATGTAGGATCTAATACAGAAGCTTTTGGTATTAGACACTCGCCATAAGTTCCATATTTTTCATTAGTTACTATATTTGATATAACAGCATTTCCGTTCATTTCAGAACCGGTAGCAGATAGAGTTAGAACAGAAAATACAGGTAAAGATACTTTTATCAAATTCCTATCCAATACTAATTCCCAAGGATCTACATCATATTTAACTCCAGCAGCGATTACTTTAGCACAGTCAATAGAGCTTCCTCCTCCAACAGCTAAGACTCCTCCTAAATTGTTTTCTCTACATATTTTTACACCTTCACGAACTGATTCAATTCTAGGGTTTGGATCTATTCCGCTTAGTTCGAAATATTTTATATTATTTTCTTTTAGCTCATTTACAGTATCATTATAAATTCCGTTTTTCTTTATACTGCCTCCTCCATATACTAAAAGTACTCTATCAGTATATTCTAGTATTTCTTTTCCAATATTTTTAATTTGACCTTCTCCAAATAATACTTTTGTTCCTACATTATATTTAAAATTATGCATATTACCCTCCAAAGTTAATGAATTTTTGTTCTATTTTTATACGATTATTATAACACATAAAAAAACAAAAGTATTAGCTGAATAACTAATACTTTTGTTTTACTAATTATCTAATTATAAGCTGAAAAGCCAACATGGTAGCTAATACAGATACTGCATTGTTAATAAAATGCATAATCATAGAAGAATAAATTGAATCACTCTTTTTCATAACTACAGCGAATGCCATTCCTAAAATAGCTGTCGGTATTATTTTAATTAACGCAATATGCATAATCCCAAATAGTATCCCTGATGCCATTATAGCAATATAATCATTTTTATCTAATTTTATAAATGTTTTAGATTTTTTATTTTCGTTTCGATTTTCTTTTTTCTTACTTTTGCTAAATGCAGATAAGATAAAACCTCTAAACAATATCTCCTCACATATAGCTGGAGTAAGTGCAATGACTAATATATTGACTACCATATTATCGCTCATTGCTATTTCAGTAAATTTTTTGCTATATTCTTGACCTCCTGGAATATACTTCATTGTAGCAACTGATACTATCATTACAACAATAAAAGTAACTACCCACATTCCCAATGCATAAAAAACTTTTTTAGCATTTATTTTCTTGAATTTAAACGCTTTTTTTATGTCAAGTTTTATATACCAAGAATATATTAAAACAACTGAAAGCATTAAAATTTGAGAAAGTACAAGACCAACTTGCTTATATTTCGCTTGTAGATATCCTCCAACAAACAATAACAATATCACCTCTATAATATAAATAAGTACACCATCACTTACTGTTGGTTTATCTTTTTTCTTCATATTAGATCTTCTTTCAAGAATTGAAACATTACTTCCTCCTCCAAATAAAATTTCTTCAGAATTAAATATCTTAGAAAGTAAAAGTAGAGAAATTGCCACAAAAATTGCATTAGATATTAAAACTATGGCCATTAGCCCAATATCTGTCTGCATTGAAAAAACATATTTAATTAAAAGAGTTATATTAACGACAGGAAGAAAGGCTGTCTTAGTTGAAAGTTCTAAGTTAGGTAACATACTAGCATATGAAGGTATCATAGTAGCTAGCATCATAGGCGTAAGGTAATTCTGAGCTTCTTTGTAGCTCTTAGCAAATGAACAAATACACATACTAACAGCTGAAATTACCATTGTAAAAAGTAGTACCGCTA
Organism: Peptostreptococcus faecalis; assembly: GCF_900240845.1. Taxonomy (GTDB): domain Bacteria; phylum Bacillota; class Clostridia; order Peptostreptococcales; family Peptostreptococcaceae; genus Peptostreptococcus; species Peptostreptococcus faecalis. The sequence continues at coordinate 761,438 of NZ_OERU01000001.1, read as the reverse complement.
TAACTGTAATAATTATAGGTATAGCCATAGCTGAAAAATTAAATTGAATTAAACTGGTTGAACTTACAGCCGTAGCAGATGCAACAAGAAAATATAGAGCAAATCCCATCGATAATATATTCAAAACTGCACTTACTATTGCCGTCATAGAAACTGCAAGATATTTTCCAGCAATCAATTCAATATTAGTAATAGGTATAGTAAACAATGTTTCTAAAGTACCTCTTTCTTTTTCTCCTGCTATCATATCAATCGCCGGATATATTGCTCCTGATAATATCACAGTTATTAAGATAAATGGCATCATTCTCCCTATCAAACTACCTGCTTCTTCATCTTTTTCTGCTACAGATTCAGTAACATATTTAATAGGATTCAATACATTATTTGGATTTAATCCTTTTTCTTGAATTTTATCATGACTTAGCTCTTTCTTATATTCTATAAAAATATTTTCTATTCTATTTTTTACCAAAGTTGCTTTAGTATCCGAAGAGTCATAATAAATTTTATAATCTTTTCCACTATTTGAAGTTTTTATATAAACATCCACATTTTTTTCTTTAATGTTCTTTCTAATATAATCGATATTTTCTTTGTCACCTGTATCAACTTTAACATCTATCTTTCCTTCGCTTTGACTTCCTTTAGAAATTGGAGATTTTTTTATAAATTCGGCTATTTCAGTTGGCTTTTCTCCTATTACTTCTACTTTTATAGAAGATTTGCTCATATCATCCATTGCCATCATCATTACTTTAGACCCACCTATCATCAACGCAGGATATAATATTATAGGAAGTATAACCATCATAAATAATGTTTTTTTATCTCTTATTAGTTCTAATAGCTCTTTTTTAAATATCTGATTGACAATATTAAATCTCATTTGATTCACCACCTATATTTGCAAGCTTTATAAATGCATCTCTCATGTTATTTTTCCCAGTCATATTTCTTAATTCTTCTGGAGATCCTTGAGCAATTATTTTTCCTTTATGTATAAATAGTATTCTATCACATAAAGTTTCCGCTTCTTCCATATAATGAGTAGAATATAGTACAGTTTTTCCTCTTTCTCTCTCTCTTTTCATAAAAGATATAATATCCTTGCTACTAATTACATCTAGTCCTAATGTAGGTTCATCAAAAATATATATTTCAGGAGAGTGAACAAGGCATCTTGCAATAGATGTTCTTTGAGTTTGTCCTGTTGAAAGAGCTCCTATTTTATTGTCGATAAATTCTTCCATTTTTAATATATCTATAATTTCTTCAATCGATTTTGTGATATCTTTTTCTTCCATTTCATATAAACTTGCAAATATCTTTAGAAGTTCTCTAGGAGTTAATCTTGCGTATAATTTTGTATTACCTGATAAGTACCCTATCTTAGATTTTAATTTGTTAATATCCTTCAGCGTATTTTCACCATCTAATAATATTTCACCTGACGTAGGTGTTAGTATCCCTCCTATCATTCTCAGTAAAGAAGTTTTTCCAGCACCATTTGGTCCTAATATACCTAATATTTCACCTTTATCTACTTTAAACGATACGTCATCCACTGCATTAAAATCTATTTTTTTAGTTGAAATCTTATTTTTTTTATTTTTCTTTGTTTCTTTTTCTGATTTAACAGACTTACTAAATGTTTTTTTTAAGTTGCAAACTTCAATCAAAAAGTCACCCTCCTTTTGTATGTTTAATCTATCTATTTAGATTCACTACAATATAATAACATATAAAACAATCTATTTGTATAATATCAATTTTATTAATTTTTTTTTATTATTATGCTAAAAAAATAATCATTACATGCAAAAGACCACTCTATAAGTGGTCTTTTGCATATTCATATAATTACTATTCAGTCTAAGTATATATAATTTAAATATTTTTTCTGATTTTATACTAACTGATAAGAAGTTCTTTTCAAAGATAATGAAATTATATTAAATAGAACTATTGATGCTATTGTATTTATTAACATTGAAGGAATTACTACTGCCATAAATAAAGCAGTCAATTCACCAGGTAACCCTACCATTATTGAAGCTGAAAATAAGAAAGTAAATCCACTTACCATTGTTCCTACAACTGTCATAAGTACAATAGCGATTTGATTAGCTTTATCTCCTAGCTTTTTAACAAAAGGTGCTACATAAATCATTTTCATAAATACAAACATAACATTTACTGTAACTAGTTTATCAATTATGTTTGGTACCTGTCCCATTGGAAACTTAGTGGCCATTGCTGTAAATATACCAGTTATTATTGCTGCAACAAGGCACGTTTTGTAGCTATCTCTATTCATTATCATTATACAGAATAACATTACAAGTGATAAATCCGGTGTTATTCCAGCACCAATCGCTGGAAAAATATAATGTAGTATTAGTCCTACTGCAAGTAATATTGCATTTAAAATCATTTTTTTAGTATTGTTGTTTCTCATTTAATTATCCTCCACTTATGTTTTGTTTTTTAATATTCTCTTTGCTATTATTTTTTATATTTCTATTTTCAATACATTTTTTTTCAGTTCATGTCATTATTATCACCTCTTTTAAAATAAAAAAACTCCGCCCTATATTATAGGGCGAAGTATCAATTCGCGTTGCCACCTAATTTATACAACTAAAAAGTCATATATCTCATTTTCAGGAACCATCATTCCCTATCCGCTATAACGTGCAGCCCACGGTGAAGTCTACTCTTAAAAATTTCGATTCACTCCTCAAGGATCCATTCACTCAATACATCATATCAGATTTCCACCATCACTGACTCTCTATAAATCAACATTTAAGTTACTACTTCCTATCTTCGGATTAAGATTTCATTAACTTGTATTTCATATTACATTATTTTTTTGATTTTGTCAACTAAAAATTATAAACTCTTAAAAGGGTTGTTTAATCTTTCTGTTTTTATAATTTCAACACCATTTAATACCGTAGATATAAAGCTAAATATGGAATCAGAAAAAATCTTTTCAGAGCCAAAATGACCACAATCTATAATTGATATGCCAAGTTCTAGAGCATCCATAGCATTATGGTATTTAACATCTCCAGTAATCAAAAGATCTAAATTTTCATGCTTTGCCTTCTCAAAATATTCTGCTCCTGAACCTGTAACCACAGCAAATTTTTTTATTTTTTGGTCTAAATTGCCAACATATCTTAAATTTTCAATAGATAAGTTATTTTTTATTATTTCAATTATTTCAGTTACTTCAACAAAATCTACTAGTTCTGCAACTCTACCCAATCCATATACTGATCCTCCATGATATTCATCATCGCTTCCTATTTTATCGAACACATTTCCACTTTCAGCACCTATCTTTTCCATAAAGTAATCATTCAATCCATCAAAGGCTATATCGTAATTTGTATGCATGCAATAAACTGATATATTGTTCTTTATTAAATTATATATTAAATTACCTTTTATATCACTTTTTTCTATTCTGTTTATCTTACTAAATAACATAGGGTGATGGGATATAATTAAATCTACTTTTTTCTCTATAGCTTCATTTACTACTTCATTATTTACTTCAAGAGTAACCAATATTTTTTTTATATCTGATTCTTTGTCACCTAGATTTAACCCTGAATTATCCCATTGATATTGTAATTTTTCAGGATATTTTGAATCAATTATTTCTATAATTTCGCTAAGTTTCATCCTATACCTCCAGAGAATCTAAAATTTCTGTAAATCTAGTTTTTTTATTTTTTATATTAATCCTTTTCTCTTCAACGTGTTCTCCTTTTAAATATTCAATTTTTTTTAATATTTTATCACATTCAACTATTTTTCTTTCGATTAATTCAGGCAATAGTTTATCCTTTTTATCTAATAATTTCTTTGGAATTTCATAGTATATTTCATCTATTTGATTATCTTCTTCAGCATCTCTAATATATTGAACTTCTAAAATCTCATATAATCTAAAATCCTCTTTGACTAGATGCTCATCTATAATTTCAAAGTGTGAATCATTGAGATATTCTCTTAATTGTTCGGAACTTTGCATTGGCTGCAAAATCATTTTAGATACAGACTTGCATATATCTATACTATTGTCAATAATCTTAGATATTAAAGCTCCTCCCATACCTGCAATTACTATCTCATCTACCTCACCAACATTTATCACTTCCACGCCATTACCTAATCTAAAATCTACTTTATATTCAAGATTATTTTTTAAAATGACCTTTTTTGCATTTTCAAGAGGACCTTTATTTACATCAGAAATAATAGCCCTCTTAATTATTTCTTTTTCCAATAGGTATACTGGTAAGTAAGCATGATCTGTTCCAATATCTGCAATAATTGCTTCTTTTTCAATAATTGACGCTATTTTTCCTAAACGTTCATCTAATTTCATTTACTATACTCCTATATCTAAAAAGGCATATATTTACTAGTAATAAATATATGCCTTAAAATTAATCTAAATAATCACGTAATTTTTTTGATCTACTAGGATGTCTTAATTTTCTTAAAGCCTTCGCTTCAATCTGTCTTATTCTTTCTCTAGTAACATCAAATTCTTTTCCAACTTCTTCCAAAGTACGAGCTCTTCCGTCTTCAAGTCCAAATCTTAGCTTCAAAACTTTCTGTTCTCTTTCATTTAAAGTTCCAAGTACCTCTTCAATTTGTTCCTTTAATAACGAATAAGCTGCTGCTTCAGCCGGTGCCGGAGCATCTTCATCAGGAATAAAATCTCCTAAATGACTATCCTCTTCCTCTCCAATAGGAGTTTCAAGTGAAACAGGATCCTGTGCTATCTTCATTATTTCTCTTACTTTTTCTTCAGATAGGTTCATTTCTTCGGCAATTTCTTCTGGCTTAGGATCTCTTCCTAGCTGCTGTAATAATTGTCTAGATACTCTAATTAACTTATTTATAGTTTCAACCATATGAACTGGTATTCTTATAGTTCTTGCTTGATCGGCAATAGCTCTAGTGATTGCCTGTCTGATCCACCATGTTGCATACGTAGAAAACTTATAACCCTTTTTATAGTCAAATTTTTCTACTGCCTTTATCAGTCCTAGATTTCCCTCTTGTATCAAATCTAAAAATAACATTCCTCTTCCCACATATCTTTTGGCAATACTTACAACAAGACGCAAATTGGCCTCAACAAGCTTTTGTTTTGAAATCTCGTCGCCCTCATCCATCTTCTTTGCAAGTTCAACTTCCTCATGAGGCTTTAGCAAAGGAATTTTACCAATTTCTTTTAAATACATTTTTACAGGATCATCAATATTTATACCTTTCGGTATTGCAATTTCAGGTGTAGGATTTCCATCAGATGATTCATCTTTTTCTTTTTCCGATTCTTCATCAATTGATTTAATATCTAGGTCATCAGGTTCAGTTAAGTCTATAGTTGCTTTTTTTTCTTTTCCATCAACCACTTCTATTCCAAGATTACCTAAAGTTTCATAAAGGTTTTCTGCTACTTCTTTATTCATTTCACTATCTTGAAAAGCCTCCATGATATCCATAATAGTAACTGTGCCTTCTTTTTTCCCTTTTTCAAACAACTTTTTCTGAGCTAATTTATTCATTGCTGCTTTATCTTGTTTCTCCGCCATAACTAACCTCCTTCCTAGAATAATTTCAATTTTTTGTTTTCTGATACTATTTCTAAAGCTATTTTCATAATCTCCAAATCTACCTCTTCAGCCTCCTGGCTAGCACTTTCAATTGTTTTTCTTCTATCTTCTAATATTTTTTGCCTTTTAGACAATTTATTAATTTTCTCTTTAGTACTTATTTTAGCAAAATGGACTATCATTTTCTCCAACTCTAATATATCATTTAAGTCTATCTCTGATAAATTTATTTTATCTAATTTCTTTAAATAATCAGGTTCAATTGTTACACTACTTTCGCCGTCAATGTTAATAATGCCCTCATTTTGACTATTTGAAACTATCGAGTATATTTTTTTGCTATTTTCATTAATAAATTCTTCAACTCCAATTTTTAATGGAATTATATCTCTTGCTTTCTTGTTAATCAGCATTGCCTTAATTAAATTCATCTCTACAAATACATTCCCATCTTCAATTTCTTTCATTTTTTTTATAGATGGTGTTTTATTCACATGTTGGGTAATATTTTTTTTCTTTTTAAATCCAGTACTACCACTATTACCTCTAAGTTCAGACAATATTATTTCCTTATTTGTTTTTGTTATCCCAGAAAGATAACTAATATAAAATTCAGTTTCAATAGGGCTATTTATACTTTTAAGAATTTTAACTGCTTCTTTAAGAAAAAGCATTTTTTCTTTTCCATCATTTATATTGTATCCCTTTAGCAAAACATCTATTTTAAATTTATTTGAATCCGATGCATTATCTATTGAATTTAAAAAATAACCAACTCCTTTTGAACGTATAAATTCATCTGGATCTTTACTATTTTCTAAATCTATAACCTTAGGTGTTACTAACTGCTTTTCTAATATTCCAATAGCCCTCAAAGTGGCATTTATTCCAGCACTATCAGAATCGTATGATAAAATCACTGTATCGGCAAATTTTTTAATCAATGTTACCTGCGCATCGGTTAAAGCAGTTCCTAAAGTAGCCACTACATTTTTTATCCCAAACTGATAAAGAGATATAAGATCCATATAACCTTCTACCAAAATTAAAGTCTTTTGATTCCCTATATGCTTTCTAGCAAAATTCAAACCATACAGATTATACCTTTTATTAAATAATTCAGTATCCGGAGAATTTAAGTATTTAGGAAGAGAGTCATCTAATACTCTACCTCCAAATCCAATTACATTTCCCTTATAGTTAAATATAGGAAACATAACTCTATTTCTGAATTTATCATAGTAATTAGTCATACTTTTATTTTGACTTATCAAACCACAATCGTACAAATCCTCAATTGAGTAATTTTTAGATATCAAATGACGCTTTAGTAAATCCCAGCTGTCATAAGCATACCCTAATCCAAAAGTTTTTATTGTCTTTTCGTCCAAACCTCTTCTAATTAGATATCTGTAACCATCATTATCTTTTTTCATTAAATTAAAATAAAAAAATCTTGCAGCCTCTACATGTATTTCCAGAAATTTCTTTTCTCTTTCAAGCTTATTTTTTGTATCTTCATCAATGTTATCATTAATTTCTATACCGCTTCTCTTTGCAAGAAATTTGACGGAATCTATAAAGTCAAGATTTTCTATTTTCATTATGAAAGAAATAACATCTCCCCCTTCTCCGCAACCAAAACATTTATATATTTGTTTTGATGCATTTACATGGAAAGAAGGGGTCTTTTCTCTATGAAAAGGGCAGAGTCCTTTGTAGTTTGATCCAGAAGGTTTAAGCTGTATATAATTAGAAATTATATCTTCTATATTATTTCTAATTTTAATTTCTTCTAAAACGTTTTTTAAATCATCCATGGTATCACCTTTAACTATTATTGCTAAAACTACATTATCGCATTATTTTTATATTTTGTCAACAATACACCGTTCTCTAAACTAATTCGACAAAATGTACCAATATCCTTCTTTCATAATAATTTTTATTAAATTTTTAGACTAACTTATCAAAAATATCTTCAAAACTCTTGTTAAAAATAGATGGTTTATCATATTTCCATGTTCCAGTATAAACTGGTTCACCATTTAAATAAAATGTTCCAGTTCCATGTTTTTGACCTTGCTGAAATTCACCTTCATAGCTTTTATTTTTATTCCAAATATACCTTCCATTACCATGGATCTGTCCCTTTTTCCATTCTCCATCGTAAACTAGTTCGCCTTTTGAATTAAAACATGATCCCATTCCGTCCATACGGCTATCTTTAAAGTCTCCTATGTAAATATATCCATCTTCCCAAGTGTACATTCCTATACCTTCTTTTTTACCATCTAACCAGTTACCAAGGTACTCATCACCGTTGTTGTACTTCATTCTTCCTATGCCGTTACTTTTATTGTTTTTAAAATTACCAATATATTCGTTTCCATTTGAAAAAGTAAAGGATCCCTTACCTTCTCTAACTCCATTTACAAAGTTCCCAATATACTCTGTGTTTATTGCACCCTCATCTTCCTCATCTTCAGGCGAAAAAATGTATGACCCAATTCCTATCATTTTACCATCTAGAAGTCTTCCAATATACATGTCACCATTTGTGAATCTATATATTTGAACCATATCATTTTCTCTTGCTTCGTCCACCTTGTCTTCATCGCTATCTTCTAAAAAATTTAGCACATCTGCAAGGTTTTCATTTTTTGAAATTTCTTCTTTTTGTGATTCAATATATTCTTCTTTTTCTTTTGTTATTTCTTTTAGTTTTTCTATTTTCTCAGAAGATTCTCCCTTTAATTGGGTTTCTAATTCTAATACTTCTCTCTCAGATGCAAAAATACCTTTTTTTAGAGCGTTATTTTTTTTTAATTTGAACATTTTCAAGTTTTTCTTTATATCGTCAATTTCATTAAAATAGCTATTGTACAGTTCTACATAGTTTTTTGACAAGCTCAAATTAACTCCCCTCCATTCATTATCAGATTTTATAAATTTATTTTAATTTATAGTTTTAACATAATTATACGCAATACTATTATTATATTATATTTCTCTATTTTTTTAAACCAAAAACTGTATTTAAAATTTTACAGTTTGTTTTTTACAGATCTTTTGACTTAAATCCACGACCTTTTACTTCAGTAATTTCATGAATAGATATAAACGCACCTGGATCTTGATTAAAGGCTATTTCTTTTATTTTTGGAATTTCATTTGAAGAAGCAATGGTGTAAATTATTTTTTTCTCTTCTCCTGTGTATGCTCCTTCAGCATGTATAAAAGTTACTCCTCTTACGAGTTCTTTCATAATATCTTCAGCAATATCTTCTGGTTTATCAGATATTATTATCAAAGATTTTTGATAATTCATTGCATCTTTTATAAATCCAAGAGCTATTGAACCTACATAAAAACCTATTAATGTGTACAGTCCTAAGCTTAAACCAAATAAGGCACTACCCAAAAGAACTACAACTATGTTTGAAGCAAAATTAGTATCTTTAATATCTATATTTTTCTTTATTTTTAATATTGCGGCTATTATATCTGTTCCACCAGTTGAAGCTCTAGCTCTAAATACTATTCCTACTCCTAGTCCATTTAAAAATCCACCTACAATAGTTTGGATAAATATGTCATCTTTTATAGGAATTATCGAACCAACTTCCTGCGTCAAACCTAATATAATAGAATATATTACCATGTTAATCAAACTTACTATACAAAATTCTCTTTTTAAAAACATGAAACCTAGTACAAATATTGGAATATTTAACAAAAATGTCATCAAACCTACGTTCATTCCTGTAATGTAGTTTATTGTTGTTGCAAATCCAGTAATACCACCACTTAAAAGATGTGCCTGTCTTAAAAAACCATTTACACCTATTGCAGATATAACTAGACCTAAAATAATCATACCTATTCTCAAAATTGGATACTCGCCTACTCTATCCTTGACTTGACTCATTGTTACCTCCAAATTAATGTAATTTAAAACTTACTCAATAAATTTTTTTAGTATACTTAATATTATATCAGAATTTCACATTTATTCACTAGATATTAACTCTATAATATAATTTGTTTTATCACAGTAAAATAAAAAACAAAAAAAGCTCAGAAAATCTAAGCTTTTTTAATAATAATTTCAAATTATTGCTTTGCTACAGTCGATGTTCCAGTTTGAACATTTGTTGCTGGAGCTTGTGTTGCAGGTTTTTTTACTCCAGTTGTAGCCGGTTTAGCCACTGGTTTAGCCACTGGTTTTGCCGGAGCGGCCCCCACTCTTACTATTCCTACCTGTGATGGATAACTACTAGTTGCAACTTTTTCAGTTTTAGTAGTTTTTCCTGAACCGTCCTTGTAAATTCTATATGTTATAACACCATATCCCGGTCTAGAATATTTTTCAATAACCTTTTTCCCAGCTGGTAAACTAGCATCTTTTATAACCTTACTTCCACCACCATATGAACTTGTCATTTGAGTCGTTATATCTATATTTTGTTTGTCTTCTTTTGATCCGTATATTTGGGATACTATTTTATTTCCAGTCGAGTAATTCTTTATATATACTGCATTTTTATAAGGATTTTTAAATTTAAAATCCTGTCCAGATTTGCCGTCAGTAATAGTTGCATCTCTTCCCAATTTTACATAATCTGAAGGTATTGAATGATTTCTTCTAGTTGTTATTTCCATTCCTGAAAGCAACGCTGTGTTAAATATTGTAGAAGATGTCTGGCAAACTCCTCCACCTACTCCCATTACAAGCTTTCCACTTTCTATAACAGGCGCATATTTATATCCATTTGCAATTGACTTGTCTCCCGTTAATGCATTGAATGAAAATTCTTCACCTGGCTTTAATATAACACCGCTTGTATCAAGAGCAGATTTCACAATATTATAATCTCTTCCAGGCATTCCACCAAATCCAGTTGAAAAGGAAGCCAACATAGTATCAATTCCTTTTAAATCGTCTTTCTTCAATTTTGCTTCTTTCAAATCAACTACTAAATTAATATTAAATTTGTCTTTTTTTAAATTTTTATCAATATTGTCAAGTGATGATTTTATATTTAGGCTCTTTCCAGCTTCATCTGCTATGATGACTGTTTTTTCGTTTTTGAATTCTAATGTTGCATCTTTAACAGGACTATCAAAATCCTTTTTTATATTCTCTAACTTACTCTTTAATTTTACTTTATCGTAAGTCATAGATAGAGGGACTGTGCTTTTACTACCAAAATCTGCTTTTAATGTAATAATCATATTTGAAAAAAATCCCTTACTTTTGTTGAATTTTAATGCATCCTCAGCAGTTTTATTAAAATCAATATCTAAGTTAATATCATCTCTAGATACATCCCATTTTTTACCTTTATAAGAAAGTATCATATTCTTTAACTTTTCGTTTGATTTCAATTTATTTAAAGCTTCAGATTTTGTCATTTTTCCAACGTCAACACCTGCTACTATAACATTTTTTGCAATTTTATCAGAATTCACCTGATAACCTAAATAAGCAGTACCTACTACTAATACTCCTACAAGTATTCCTACAGAAATAAAAATTTTTTTATTCCCTTTTAACAGTTCCATTCTTTTCTCCTTCTAAAAATAAAAATATCAGAACGGTTCAACAAATTCAAACTCCTTCTGATTACTATAATTATGTAACACAAATACTATAGTTATTAGTCCACTAAACCTTAAAATATTTTTTAAAATCAAATAATAACTCTATTTAACTATTCTTATGTATTATATCACAAGGATGTAATTTTTATCAATATTACGTATAAAAAAATAGAATCAAAATAATTACAAAAATATAGGTTGCGTTTTCTTAACTATATGATATAATAGAATTACAAAGCGAAAAGGAGATCTATTATGAATAAAGATTTATTTATCTCAAGGATGAAGGAATCATTAAAAGACAGTAGTATGAGCCAATATTCTCTATCAATGTTGACTGGTATTAATAAAGGATCAATTAGTTCGTATATGTCCGGTAAATATTTACCAAAACAAGATAAAATAATAAAATTTGCAGAAGTTTTAAACGTGAATCCAGAGTGGCTGATGTGTCATTCTGATAATAAATTTATAGATGTATATGATCCTAACTCCCCAAATCTAAATCAAAATACGTATAGATATATTGATAATTCGGTGTCGGCAGGGGTCCCTGACAATATAGATGGCTATGACTTTGCCGATCAAATAGAAATTCCAAATTTATTTTTGGGTAAATATGCAAACAGAAAAGATATTCTCATAATGAAAGTTAATGGTGATAGTATGAATAAAGTTATTCCTGATAAATCCTTTATAGCTATCATTACAGAAATCAATATGCACTCTATAAGAGATGGAGATATAGTGGTTTTTAGCGATGAATACAATTATAGTGTTAAGAAATTTTTTAATAATAAAAAAGAAAAAAAATACATCTTTGTGCCAGAAAGCTATGATTCTTCTTTCAGAGAAATTACATTCGACTATGATAATACTGATAATCTTAAAATTATAGGAAAAGTTATAATGTTTTGTTCAAAATTTTAATATATCAAAACTTTGAACAAAAATAAAAGAGCACAGTTAACTGTGCTCGAAAATTCAATATATATTTTATTTAAATATTAAGATATTTTTTTATTGTTTTTCCTTCTACTTCTTCTAGCTTTTTCTAGACGCTCTCTTTCTAGCTTCATGATAAGTCTCTTGTTCATTGGAGCAAACAATTTATTACTATTGTATACGCAAATAAGCGTTGTTAAAGCTAAATCGAAGATCGCAAATAACATAAAATAAAAACCTACAGATACCAATACACCTGCAAAAAGGTTTATTATTATCATTGTTAAGCATGCACCAAATGAAAGGATAGAGGAAAATACGAAGTATCTCAATACACGATTCAGAAAACTAATTATTCTTATTTTCAAATCTTTCAATATTTCTCACTCCCCCGTCAAATTTATTTGCAACAACTCATACTCCGACCTCAATTGTCGCTATATGAATATAATAACAAATTATGACACTTTTAGCAAATGTATTTTTGATATTTATGACATTTTTTTAATATTTTTGATACCTTTTTCTATAAAAGAGATTCTTTTGCTAACTTATCTGCAATATCATTATACTTATCACCACTATGAGCTTTGACTTTTACAAAATTAATATTTATTTTTTTCTTAGCTTCATTACAAAACTGATTATATTTTTTTGTTCCATCTTTGTTTCTTTTCCATTCTCCTGTACACCATTTTTCTATACCATTGTAGTCAAAATGAATATTTAAATTTTTATATCCATTTTCAATAGAGTATTTCATAGCCAGCATAGCTGCATCAATTTCTCCAGCTACATTCCTCATAGATACATAATCATCGCTCTCATTAGATCCTTTTTGGGAAATTTCTTTTATGACTTCTCCATTTTTTAGTATCACAACGCCCGAACCATAAGTTTTATTTAAAGAATCAAAACTTCCATCTACATATGCGTCAATAGTGTCAATAGTTGAAGTCTTTTCATCTATATGTTGATTTTTTTCATTATTATCAATTTTCATAAAATCTTTATTGTCCATTTTTTCTAATATTTTTACATCTTCATCTGCTTTTTTTACTATCTTTGTATCTTTATCTATTTTTTCTTCTTCATCTATAAGTTCCTTGGCACTATTTTTACCAATTAAGTAATCAATCGCTAAATATGGATTTTCAAATGATTTGTATTCGGCATTTTTATACCCTATTACCATTTTTTTGCAGTCTTCCCATGTCAAATAAATTCCTTTAACGCTTCCATTTTTAACTGCATAGTACTTTTTTTTGCTCATTATTATCACCTTAATTTTTCTTATTATTTCTTGTTTTTCCAAGTTGTATTATTAAAAAATTCTTTTAAATATTTTTTGAATAACATTATTAAATCTCTGAAAAAATATTGTTTTGCTAAAAAATTTTTATTGTTCACATCTATATGTTTTTTTGTTTCCTTCTCAAATCTTCTAGTGTTTTTTATTCTATTATATTCATATATAGCATCCTCTTCATGAGTTTCAATATCTTTTTTCATTTTATTAGCTATTAAATAAGATGCTAAAGCAATTATAATTACAATTGCAATTTTTATAGGACTTCTTATAAATCCAGATATATCACTTCCCACATAGCTAATTAAAAACATCATAAAAAATTTTCCAAAAATCATAGAAGTTATAAATTCTTTATAATTAACACCACACATAGCAGATGCAATTGTAACTAAAAAACTTGGCATAACAGGTATAGCATAAAAAACAAAAAGAGCTTTAAATTCTGTCTTTTTCATTTTAATCATTACTTCCTCTAGTTTTTCTGTCCTAATTTTTTTAAAAAATCTATGATTCATAAATTTTTTTACAATAAAATAAAGTGAAGCAGTTCCTGCACACGTACCTAGCCAAGAAGCTATAAATCCTACGACAAAACCATTAACAGCAGCGCTAACAGTAGCAATTGCTAGTAAAGGAAGTGCTGGAAAAAAACTTTCTATATATGCGGCAAAAAAACTTAGCACTATCGACAAAATCCAATAGTCTTTTGATAAATATAAAATTTGTTCTATATATTGCATTGCTTGTTGCATTATTTCTTGTACCATCTAATATCATCACCTCATATATGTTGATTCCTTACATAAATATATTAGCATTATACACTTGTTTTCTTATTTTTACCATAACACAACATAAAAAGGCTCTGTTCCCAGAGCCTTTTTATGTTGTGTAATCTACGCCGCACTGTGCGATTTTATTGTATTATTCAATATATTATCCAATATATAATTTGTCACGGTGTTACACATATAAGTAGAATATTTCAAATCATTTTCTTCAAAATTTCCATTTGCCTTGTATTCACCATATAATTTATTAAAAAAATCGTCAACATCATCCAAGTATTGAGTTCTATCATTTATTATTTTAAAGCCTTGAGCAACTTTAGTTAAATCATTTTCATATTTAATATGCTGAACCATACTATGCTTAAATTCCCATCTCTCACTATGAGCTACACAAAAAAAGTCAGCAAGGAAGTGACAAATCACCCCTATTTCTTGAGAAAAAGTCTTTTTTGTATAACACAGTTCAAGTTTATTTAAATCAAATTTTTTCAAGTATTCAATCTTATCTCTTATCATATCATATGATTCATCCATATAATGTTTTTTTAACTTATATTTTGACACAATATCTGGTTTAATATTTCCATATATGAAGTTTTTCTCATCAAGGAAGAAATTCTTGTTGCTTTCTGTAGCATCCAATAACGATTTAGATATAATTATATGTGTTTTCATCATCATATACGCATCACCCACAATTCAAAATAATATTTCATCTATTCTTTTCCTACATACTCTTTAAAACCACTTTAAATATCAAGTAGTTTTTATATAATTCTAGATAAGTTTTTTAATCAAAAATATATCTAGTTATTATAATATTATAACACCATCTTTTAGATATTATACCCTTTTTTTATTATTTCAAATTACTTTATACTGTATTCCTTATCAACTTTATAGTATTTTCCTTGCCAGCTATTCCTTCGTTTTAGTTCATAGTCTATAGCATTTAAAACTTCCCATTTTTTCAAACTCCACATAGGACCTAATAGATCATCTAGCTTTCCATCTCCTGTCAGCCTATGTACTACCATTTCTTGTGGAAGTATTTCTAATTGATCGCATACTATAGTTATGTAATCATCTTTTTCCATTAATTTAAGTTCACCTTTTTTTAATGAATGTGCTAACTGCGTTCCTTCAATAACATGAAGTAGGTGTATTTTTATGCCTTGTACATCCATATCAGAAACTTTCTTTGCCGTTTCCAACATCATATCATGAGTCTCGCCAGGCAATCCATTTATAATGTGAACAACTACATCTATGTCTCTTTTTCTAAGCTCATTAACGCAGTTCTCAAATGAATCAAAACCATGGCCTCTATTAATAATGTCTGAAGTTTTATCATGTATGCTTTGTAGTCCAAGTTCAACCCATAGATTAGTTCGTTCGTTTAATTCAGCCAAATAATCTAATACTTCTTCTTCAATGCAGTCTGGTCTAGTTGAAATAGATAGACCAACTACATCTTCTTGAGATAATATAGTTTCATACTTATCTTTCAAAACTTCAAGTGGTGCATACGTGTTTGTAAATGCCTGAAAATAACCTATGTATTTAGCATTTTGCCATTTTTTTTCCATTGTCGTTTTAATTTCATTAAACTGTTTAACTAAGTCATCACTAGGATTTCCAGCAAAATCTCCAGACCCTTCTTTACTGCAATAACTACATCCTCCATATCCTATAGTTCCATCTATATTAGGACAAGTAAAACCTGCGTTTATTGAAACTTTAAACACCTTACACCCAAATTTTTGTCTTAAATAATAATTCCATGTATGGTATCTCTTATTTTCAATTTTATATTTAAAACCTTCTATCATTAATATCTTCCATTCCTTATATTTATTCCTGTCATCAAGAAAAACATACCAAATATAATAGCTATAACTGATAATATACTTACCAAAAATCTACTTAAAAATAATGGCGATATTATCATTATCACTCCCATAATTAGTTTTATTACAGCCCAAGTATCAAAGTAGCTTCCAAAATAATTTTTCATGGCTAAATACTTTACAGCTTCTTGATATAATATATATATACCCAAGCCTATAGAGAGAATCATATTTACTGTCTTTGGAAAAACAAACAGTAAAATTGCCATAGCAAAAAACATAATTGTATAAGCTCTCGCTCTATTTATTTCTGATTTTGACTCATATCGAGATAATTCATTTAATTGCTTTAAGCTAATCCAACCTCCATATAAAAAGGCTATTGCTATTCCCCAAGAAAATATACTTACTCCTACTGTCTTTTTCGACAAACAATAAACCCCTATTGCCAGAAGAATCACTCCCAAAATAATTAAGTTTCTATACTTTTTTTTGTTATTGATTTCTTGAATAAAAAAATTATAATTCATAAAAATAACCACCCATCTACTTAATCATATTTTCTATTTCATTATTAAAATCTATCACCATATTCACTGCATTTGCAACTGAAGGAGTATTAAATCCTGCAACAGATTTTACACTTTCATCAGAATTAGACATAGAAAAACTCATTTTAATATTTCTTAACATACTTATATCGTTTGGAGAGTCACCTATAGTTACAACTGTATCTAATGAAATATCTTCAATCTTGCAAATATATTTTATTGCCTCAAACTTTGATACTCCCTTTGGCACAATATTAACTGTCGTTTCACTTGATTTATAAACATCAAATTTACTTCCAAAGAGTTCACTATAATCAACAACTAATTTATCTAAAATTTCACTATCAGTTGAAAAGAAACCTATATTTCCAACTAAGTCGTTATATTTTTCTCTCTTAATAATCGTTTCATCAATTGTATATCCTTTAGAAAAATAATCTAAATCACCTATATCTTTTGGTATTACTACATTTCCATCATATTTAAAATATAAAGTATCTCTAGTATTATCTATATATTTTAGTTTATAATAAAAATCAATTATTTTTTTTATTTGTGAATTGTTCATTACTCTTTTGTATATACATTCTCTATCTTGATTATAAATATATGCACCATTCTCGCATATTAGATATCCATCAATTTCTAATTCTTCTATGATTGATATTGTGTGCTCGTAGACCCTCCCAGTCGCAATATTAAATTTTATGCCATTATCTTGTGCAATTTTTATAGACTCAAAATCTTCATTTGAAATATATTCGTTGTATAGAGTCCCGTCCAAATCACAAAATATATGTTTAATCATATTTCCTCCACTATATTTGCTTTATTTTTCGTTGATTAGCAACTTTCTTACTTGATTTAATGCTTCTCTTGTAGATTGATTTCTAATTCTTCTTCTATCTCCTACAAAGTTATTTTTAATTGAAAATACTTTTCCCTTATAATATATCCCTATATACACAAGACCAACTGGCTTTTCCTTTGTTCCTCCATTAGGTCCGGCAATTCCTGTAGTAGATAGACCAATATCTGCACCTAACGTCTTTGCTACCCCTTCTGCCATTTCTTCAGCTGTTTGTGAGCTCACAGCACCATATAAATCTAATGTTTCCTTTTTCACGCCTAGTCTCTTGATTTTTGAATCATTTGTATATGTTACACATCCTTCTAGTAAAACTTCAGAAATCCCCGTATGAGAAATTAAAGATGATGTGACTAAACCACCTGTACATGATTCTGCAATAGAAATTGTTTTTTTCCTATCGATTAATAGCTGTGCAAGAGCTCTATCCATTTCTGTAGCATTTTCTGATACAGACTCATCCCCTGTTAAATAAATATATTTCCCGCACTTTTCTGCAATTTCATCATATTTTCTATTTAACAGTAGCTCACCTTGTTCCTCATTTTCATATTGAACAGTCAACCTTATAAGAACTTCACCCTCTTTTGCATATAACGCAACGGTAGGATTAGTCTGCGAGTTTAGGATGTCAATCAATACAGTCTCCAAAGCAGATTCACCTATGCCATATAAACGTATATATCTAGATTTTATCTTGTAATCATTATCAGATTGTAGATATGGAACTACGCTTTCACGAAACATCTGCTTCATTTCACGAGGAGGCCCTGGCATCACAATAATTCTTTTTTTGCCTTTTTTAAATATTGCTCCTGGAGCTGTTCCGTTGTTATTTGGCAATATTTCGGCTGAACTCGGAAACATCGCTTGCTTCATATTATTAGCTGTAACACTATCCGAGCGTCCAGTTCTCTTTATAATTCTATCCTTTATTAACTCCCATGATTTTTCATCAAGTACCATTTCTTGATCAAAATACTCGGCTGCTGCTTCTTTAGTAATATCGTCAGTAGTTGGGCCTAGTCCACCAGTAGTAATCACAATATCAGATTTTTTAAAGGCGGAATCAAAACTCTCCTTCAATCTTTCCAAATTATCGCCAACAGTCGTTTGATTATAGACATTAACACCTAGTGCTGCCAATTCTCTTGATAGGAATTGTGCATTAGTATTAACTATGTCCCCTAGCAATAATTCCGTACCTACAGATATTATTTCAATATTCATAAAGATTCCCCCTCATCATATGCCAAAGTATAATCTTTCCTATGATAATGATATCAAATAAACAGCAAATAAACAAGCATCTAGTTTTTTTTTATTAAATATAATATTTTAAATTTTTATTTATTTCATCTGTAAACTTTTGTTTTATAATGTGTTTTCTCTTATTTTAATCAAAATAAATAATTATATTAAGTGAGTGTATCTCTAATTTCTTTCTTTTTCTTGCATTGTAATTAATTACAATATATAATAGATGGTGTAATTTTCAAAAGTATTACAACTATATACACACAATTTAAGGAGATGTTTATATGAAAATAGCTGTTGTTTACGGTGGAGTATCTTCCGAAAGAGAAGTTTCATTAAAATCAGGAAAATCGATAATAAAAAATCTAAACAAAGAAAAATATAGCGTTAAGGAATATAAAATAGAGAAAATGACAGATGCTTTCAATATTGATGAGGATGTAGATATTGTTCTAATCGGTCTTCATGGTAAGTTTGGCGAAGATGGAGCTATCCAGTCAATTTTAGAATCTAAGCAAATAAAATATTGTGGATGTGGACCATTAACTAGCGGTATTCTAATGGATAAAAACTTTACAAAAACAATAGCTAGACAAAATTCTGTTCTAACAGCCGATTGGACTACTGTTAAAAAAACCGAAGACATTGACTATAATATGATAGAAAAAATTGGATATCCAGTGTTTATAAAACCAAATTCTGGAGGATCAAGTGTCGCTACATATTTTGTCAAAAATAAAGACGAAGTAGAAAAAGCTGTATCAGAAGGGTTAAAATATGATGATATTGTAATGATTGAAAAATATGTAAAGGGAGTTGAACATACCTCTTTTGTATTAAGTGGAGAAGTATTCCCGACTATAAAAATAACTTCGGACAATGAATTTTTTGATTACGAAGCAAAGTATTCTTCTACTCATGGTGCTAAGGAAGTTGTTACCGATTTACCTA
Organism: Peptostreptococcus faecalis; assembly: GCF_900240845.1. GTDB lineage: Bacteria > Bacillota > Clostridia > Peptostreptococcales > Peptostreptococcaceae > Peptostreptococcus > Peptostreptococcus faecalis. Next base: position 741,655 of record NZ_OERU01000001.1, on the reverse strand, counting down.
AAGATATTGATGATAAACTAAAAGATATTTCGCTAAAGTGTTGGAATATTTTTAACTGCAAAGGATATGTAAGAATAGATTATATAGTCACAGAATCAAATGACATTTACCTATTGGAATTAAATACACTACCTGGCATGACAGAAACAAGTTTAATTCCTAAGAGTGCTGCTGCAAAAGGTATTGACTACTCTACATTACTTGATAAACTAATTGAATCCAGTCTATAATTTATTTTATAAAAAACAATTAAAATAGCATAGCTTTTAGCTATGCTATTTTAATTGTTTTAAGTAATATTATTCAAGTTTTTAAATATATTTAAAATCAACTTATACTAACTTATATAATTGTTATTAACTAAGATAATATAAGCGCTTTTTTGTCTACTTTTCCAATCGGAGTAACTGGCAATATATCCAGTTTAACTATATTCCTTGGAATCATATGCTCTGGTAGATTTTCTTCTAAAAATTTTCTTACTTTTTCTGGCTCATAAGAATCTTCAAATGCGACATAATATGCATCTATATATTTTTCGCCGTTTTCATATTCTCTTTTAACCGCAACGCTATTTTTTATTTCCGGAATCATATTTATCATATTCTCAATTTCAAAAAGTTCAATTCTTATTCCATTAATTTTTATCTGTGAATCTATCCTACCTAAAATAGAAATTGTACCATCAACATCTATTAATTTAGCAAGATCTCCCGTCCTATACATTTTTTGAGTATATTTATCTCTTGCAAAAGGATTGTCGACGAAAGCCTCTTTATTTTGTTTTTCTCTATTTAAATATCCATTCGATATTTGTATTCCTGACAAACACAACTCTCCAGGAACTCCTACTGCACATATGTTGTTGTTCTTATCTAGTATATAAGCTTCTGTGTTATAAATAGGCTTTCCTACCGGAACTGATTCATAATATTTGTCTACTTCAAATTTAGTGCACAACACCGTAAATTCAGCAGGCCCGTATTCATTATATATAGCATAATCTCGTTGCAAATATCCTTTGAATTTATCGCCGCCTACTTGCAAAACTCTAAGACCCTTACAGTCACAATTTAACATAAACATTTTTCCAAGTATCGCTGGTAATGCCAAAATTGTAATATTTTTTTCTAGGCAATATCTTTCAACTTCAAATTCATCCGTTCTTGCATATTCTGGAATAATGTCAACAGTAGCACCAACGAGTAAATATGGAAATATTTGTTTAATTATTGCATCGAAGCTAAAACTTAAATACACACCGCACCTATCATTTTCATTAGCAGATATATAGTCAATTGAGTAATAACACATATTCATAAAGCTCTCATGCCTTATGCTTATGCACTTTGGCCTGCCTGTAGTACCCGATGTAGATATTCTGTATGCCTCTTGATCTGGACTTATTTTTCCTGTAATTTCGTATTTATTTTTCTTTATAAATTCATCTTCTACATCGATAATTTCTAGTTCTGAAAGAGAATATCTATCACATAACTTATTTATTCTCGGTATAAGAGATTCACATGTTAATACTACTTTTGCTTCGCCATCACTAATCAAATATCTTAATCGCTCATCAGGGTTTACTCTATCGATAGGAAAAAATATTGCACCTGCTTTTAATACAGAAATAGCTGCAATAACAAGGTTTTTATTTCTCATTTGCATTACCGCAACTGTGTCATTATTTCCTATTCCAATGTGATTTAGGTAAGCGGCAATTTTATCGGTGATTCTATCCATTTCTAAATAGGTCATATCTTCCTTATAGTCTGATATAGCAATATTATAAGGTGTTTTTTCCACTTGCTCTTTTAGTTTATCTACGAAGCTAATATTTCTATCAAAATAATATTTGTTATCTTCAAAGCATTTAAAAAATTCTATTTTATGCTCCTCTTTTATATTTAATATTTCATTGAGCCTTATATCAGGATTTTCTATTACTTGCTTTAATACATATTTAAATAGATATATAATACTTCTAGCTGTTCTCTTGTCATAAAAACACGGCTTGTACATAAGCTTAATTTTTATTCCATCAGATAATGTTGCTTTCATATAAAGATCCATTTTTTTTACATTATCTGTTTCTATAAAATCACCTTTTTTCTCATCAAATATAAAAGAAGTATTTATTAATTTATCATTTAATCCATTCTTATATCCTATAGAGTGGACCATAAAATAGTCAAATTTCCTTGACTCTTTTTCTTGCAACATGATATTTTTGCAGAAATCTACAAACTTTTCTTCAGGATCTTTAGTTTGTACTCTTACAGGAAGCAATGCATTATTTTTTCCGAAAACAACATCATCCTCATAGGTAAATCTTTGTAATACAATTCCAAATACAGTATCAAGAACATATTTAACTTTTAATTCATTTTCACTGCAATATTCTACTAGTTTGTTGTACATGGATTTTCTAATAACTTTTTGTATCATGCTAAATTTACCTGTATCATATTTTATATAATCATTAGGAAATCTTGCCAAAGTAATATACCCTCCTAGAAGGTTTGTCCAATACTTCTCGGCAAGTTTAAACTGTTTATTTTCAATCATGTTATCACCTCCTCATCATTTTTTATTTTATGTGTCATTTGACCAGTCTAAAGATCTTTTTACAGCTCTTTTCCATGTTTTATAAAATTTTTCATAATCTAAATTACTTTTACTAGGATTATATATTTTTTCTTTGTCTGTTATTTTTTTTATTTCATTTTTATTTTTATACACTCCACACCCAAGGCCAGCTAAAAATGCTGCTCCTAAAGCAGTGCTTTCAGTAAATCTAGATTTAATGATTCCTATGCCTAGTAAATTAGATTGAAATTGCATTAAAAAGCTGTTATCGCTTGCGGCACCATCAACCTTTAATATATTTATATCTACTCCTGAATCTTCTGACATAGAACTTATTACATCCTTGCTCTGATATGCAATTGCCTCTAAGCAAGCTCTTATAATATGTTCTTTTCTAGAGTTTCTAGTAAGTCCGACTATAGTTCCCCTTGCATACATATCCCAGTATGGTGCACCTAATCCCGTGAATGCAGGTACAATATAAACTCCATTGTTATCTTCTACTTTAGTTGCGTAATATTCACTTTCCTGCGATGAGTCTATCATTCTTAACTCATCTCTTAGCCACTGTATTAGAGATCCACCTATGAATATGCTTCCTTCTAATGCATATTCTACCTTACCATCAACTCCCCAAGCTATAGTAGTAAGAAGTCCGTAATTTGAATTTACAGGCTTATCTCCAGTGTTCATCATTACGAAACATCCTGTTCCATAAGTGTTTTTTACATCACCCTTATTAAAACATAATTGTCCAAACATAGATGCTTGTTGATCTCCTGCGCAACCAGATATTGGAATCTGTGCTCCAGCTAACATTGATTTATCTGTATATCCATAGATGAAGCTTGATGGTTTTACTTCTGGAAGCATATTTTTATTTATGCCAAAAAGCTTGAGAAGCTCAGCATCCCACTTTAAATCTTTTATATTAAAAATCATAGTCCTTGATGCATTTGTATAATCTGTAGCGTGAACACTTCCTCTTGTTAAATTCCATATTAACCAAGTATCTATAGTCCCAAATAATATATCTCCAGCTTCTATGTCTTCTTTTACTCCATCGACGTTATCAATTATCCATTTTATTTTAGAAGCAGAAAAATATGCATCTATTTTTAATCCTGTTTTATCTTTTATTAATTCTGAATATCCATTCTTATCTAATTCATTACAATATTGTGAAGTTCTTCTACATTGCCAAACAATAGCATTATACACAGGTTTTCCTGTTTTTTTATTCCACAACACTGTAGTTTCTCTTTGATTTGTTATTCCAATACAAGATATTTCTTGTGGTAAAATATCAGATATCTCTATAACTTCTCTTACAACGCCCATCATTGTAGCCCAAATTTCAATAGCATCATGTTCTACCCATCCGTCATTTAAATAAATTTGCTTAAATTCCTTTTTCGAAATGTTTATTATACTACCATATTTATCAAAAATTATAGCTCTACAACTTGTCGTTCCAGCATCTAAAGATAATATATATTTTTTATCCATATAACCTCCTACTAGTTATTATTTGCATTTTTCTCTACAAAATTAACTATTTGTTCTGACGATATATTTTTTTGTTCTCCTTGGCTTATAAGAGCTTTATTATCCCCATCTAGCATATTTATATCTGCAAAACCAGTGTTATTACCACCTACAATCTCGTAAAATGATGCAGTTGGTGGCATATTTTTTTTGTATTCATAAAACTTAGTAAAATCTAATATGCCATCTTTCGTTCCCCAAATTGACAAAACAGGCTTATTTATTAACTTCAGATCATCTCCAGAAGGATATGATCCTAAGAATACCACTCCATCTATTTTTTGGTGATTCGCTGCTTCTTTTAGAGCTAGTTCCCCACTCTCAGAATGGGCAATTAAATACCATTTTTTTATATTGCTATTTTCCCCAATTATACTATCCGCTACATTTGATGAAAAAGCAGGAAAATTAAACTTCAATTTTGCAACATAAACATTAAATCCTTTTTTAGATATATCTTGTGCTAAAGTTGCATATGACCTCGGTATTATTTTTTCTCCCGGGTATATTATTAATCCAATTTCTTTATTATTTTTACGCGGTAGAAATGAAATGCTTCCATCATCTTGTGTTTTGACATCTACTAGCGAAGTCGATATCATCGAATGGCTAGAATATTCATTAGTTTTATATGTATCCCTTAGCCAAATAGCAAAAGCTGTAACAGATATTATAATTAATATTATTATAGCTATTCCTATATTGCGAATTGTGCGTTTCTTTTTTTCTTCTTTTAAGCGCTCTTTTTCTTTATCAATCTGCTCACCTATACTTAATGATTTTTCCAATTCTCTTGTAATACTTAAAGTGTCAAAATCTCTTTTTTTATCAGAACTATCTTTTTTCTTAATTCTAATTTTAGAATCCTTTATTTCTTTCATAATCTATCACCGCCTGACATTTACTCTATACATCTATTATATCAACATTAAAGCATATTTGTCTAAAAAATACCTTTACTATTTCTAAATTATATATAAAAAAACTGTTTCTCGATATTTTTTCCAAAAAAAAGAGGCTTACACCTCTTTTTTTAAATTCTATATGTTTTCGTTTTTAATTAAAATTCTGCATTTTTTGGAGTTCTAGGGAATGGGATAACATCTCTTATATTGCTCATTCCAGTTAGATACATTATAATTCTTTCAAATCCAAGACCAAATCCAGAATGTGTAGCCGTACCGTATTTTCTTAGCTCTAGATACCACCAATAGTCCTCTTTGTCTAGTCCCATATTTTCAATCTTATCCAATAAAACATCGTATCTTTCTTCTCTTTGAGAACCACCAATAATTTCTCCCACTCCAGGTACTAGTAAATCCATTGCTCTAACTGTTTTTCCATCTTCATTCATTCTCATATAAAAAGCTTTTATATCCTTTGGATAATCAGTTACAAACACAGGAGCTTTGTATATTTCTTCAGTTAAGTATCTTTCATGTTCTGTCTGTAAGTCACATCCCCATTCAACTGGGTATTCAAATTCATGTCCTGACTCAATTAAAAGCTCTACAGCCTTTGTATAAGTAATTCTTGTGAAGTCTGAGTTTACTAAATTATTTAATCTTTCTAATAAACCTTTGTCAATAATAGAGTTGAAAAATTCCATTTCTTCAGGACAGTTCTCAAGAACATAATTGATAATATATTTTATCATATCTTCAGCTAACTCCATATTGTCTTCTAAGTCAGCAAAAGCAATCTCTGGTTCAATCATCCAAAACTCTGAAGCGTGTCTTCCAGTGTATGAGTTTTCGGCTCTAAATGTTGGTCCGAAAGTATATACATTTCTAAAAGCTAGTGCCATTATTTCAGCATTTAACTGACCTGATACAGTAAGATTTGTTTCTTTTCCAAAAAAGTCTTCAGAGAAATCAATTTTTCCATCATCATCTAATTTTATATCTTTCATATCGAGTGTAGTTATTCTAAACATTTCTCCAGCACCTTCTGCATCACTACCAGTTATAATTGGAGTATGAGAATACACAAAGTTTTTTTCTTGGAAAAATTTATGTATTGCATACGCAACTACAGATCTTACTCTAAATACCGCAGAAAATGTATTGCTTCTTGGTCTTAAATGTGCAATTGTTCTTAGATATTCAAAGCTATGTCTCTTTTTTTGAAGAGGATAAGAAGAATCTGATTCACCTTCTAATTCTATTTTTGTAGCATGAATTTCTATAGGATTTTTTTGATTATCTACTTCTACCAATTTTCCTTCTACTAATATTGCAGATGAAATTGGAAGTTTAGATACTTCTTTAAAGTTTTCTATATTTTTTTCATCAATTACTAACTGTATATTTTTGAAAAAAGAGCCGTCGTTTAATTCAATAAAACCAAAGTTTTTTGATATTCTAGATGTTCTAATCCATCCTGCTACCTTAACTGTTTTTTCTAAATAATCTTCTTTTTTTCTGTAAAGTGTTTTCACTTCTGTAAATTGCTTGTTCATGTTTCCTCCTAAATAAAATGTGTAATAATTTCAAATAAAAAAACACGTCATCCTATAAAAGGGACGACGTGTATACTTATCGCGGTACCACCCTAGTTATCAATATTAAAATTATAATATTGACATCTCGATCGATTTTTAACGGTATCAAACCGTCTGAGCCTACTATTAGTTCGGTCAGAGACTCCGAGGCGTTTTTCACTATTTATATTATATTGGACTCACACCATCACCAACTCGCTTAATAAGTGACAAATAGCTACTCTTCTCATCACAGTCATATTTAATTAATTAAAGCTAGTATAACAATTTGTATCATGTTTGTCAACATAGTTTTTATTTATCAATATTTAATACTTTCTTTGCTTCAATTGTTCTTAAATTATCTCTAGAAGATTCATTCAAACTTTTTTTCAATACTTCAATGTATACTAAATCCACAGTAAAATATTGCGCTAATTTTGAGTTAATACTTCCGGTTTCATAGTAGCTTTCATCAGAGTAATAATTCAAACTCCAATCTGAGTATCTAGAAACTGTTGAACATTCATTGCTGGTTATAGATACTACTTTTACTCCATTTTTTTTTGCAATTTTTATGGTATTTACTATATCTTTTGCTTCTCCTGAATTAGATATAGCTATTAGCATATCTCCTTTTTTCATGATAGGTGCAGCCATCAGCATTGTATGAGGAATAGTATGAGAACATGTATCTAAACCTATTCTCATAAACTTATAACTAGAATCCATAGCTACAGTTCCAGAAAAAGCAATTCCAATAAAATATATTTTGTTAGCACTTAATATTTCCTTTGATACCGCATCTATTTGGTTGCTATCAAAACATTTTAATGTTTCTTCAATAATCATAATATTAGAAGCTGCCAACTTTGCAGCGGTTTCAAATGCTGGCTCATCTTTTTTTATATTCTTACTTAATATGCTATTTTTTTTTCTAACAATTATTTCTTCAGCCAAACGTATTTTAAAGTCTTGAAAATTTTTACTACCTACTTTTTTTACAAATCTAGTAATTGTAGCGTCTCCAATACCAACTTCACATGAAATGTGTGCAATCTGCATATATGGTATTTTCTCAATATTTTCGACTATATATTCAATCAGCATTTTATCTGATTTTGTAACTTTAAAATTAGGATTTTTTAAATTTCCAATTATACTCATAACACACTCCAATATCTATTCCGAAAAATAAGTTTCTATTCTTACAGGTTTACTCATCTTTGAAATTTGACCCTTTTGGTTTACTGCAACTACATAAAAATCATAATTGATATCATGTTCGTCAAACTTTAGAATGGCTCTATTTTTATTTATATTTTTTGCAATTAATCTATAGTTTTCTTCCTTATAATTTCTATTTACGCAGTAGATTCTATATTTATAGTTATCTGAATTTATCGGTTTCCAATTGAATTCGATTGTTGAGTTTTCAATATCTATATTATATTTTAAATCTTTTACTTGCTTATTTTGAAAATCATTCGGTTCTTCGCTATTTAAGTTTATAATATTGCTCTTTAAAGTTTCTCTTTCTCCATTGTAGCCAACGACATATATTTTATAATTATAATTTTTCTTTGAACCAATATCTAGTTTTACAAGTTCTGATATTCTTCTACCAACTGAGATATTTCTTCCCACAGTGCTTACAGAATCGAATAATTTGTAATCATCATCGGTATCTTCATTTTTCACATATATTCTGTAATTATTTACTTCATTATCATAATCCCACCCTAATTCAACATTTAGTACATTATTTTTAATGGATGAATTATATTGTAGGTTTTCTATTACTATATTTTTAAACGATTTTTCTTTTATTATTAAACTAGCTTTTTTTACTTTTTCTCCAGAAGATACTTCCAAAAGATATCTTCCTTCTCTATTTCCTTGCACTATTCCGTTACCGTCTATACTAACTCCGTAACTTGTTTCTAAACCGCTTTCTCCAAAATGAACTAGTTTATTGTTGTCATACTTTCCTGATTTAGAATTCGATAGTATTTTATAATTAACTTTTGACTTTTCATTTTCTGGAAGTGTTTCAATTTTTGGATCAATATGTATTTTTTGTCCTACTTCCAAGTCGTATTCTTTATCAATTTCTAATTTTGTAACCTTAGGATATATTTTTACGCTGGTTTGACTTTCCTCTCTATCATATTTTGATATCAATTTAGCCTCTCCAACCCCGACAGCTTCTACTGTGTTGCCTGTTACCTTTAATACTTTCTTATTATTTGTATAATAATTGAATTTATATCCCTTCTCTAATTTTTTATAATCTTCTATATCTACGGTTCCAAGTATATTAGATTTGTCACCAAAGTATTTTAGCGGTTTTTCTATTTTCACCTGCATATTATTTATTTTTGGATTTACTACCATTATAGTAGCTTTTCTTAAAACTCTATTTTTATTAATAATTCCTATTGAAGAATATCCTTCTTTTTTTGCAATCAGTGTATTTCCTTCTATGCTTATTATGTCATTATTATCTAAAACTGCAAATTTCAATTTTGGTTTTTTTGAAAATTCTGGGACAACTATATAATCTCCAGGTGACACCATCACTCTATCACCCACTTTTATCACATATTTATTTATATTTGTTATAAATGTTCCGCCAATAATATAAATATCTAGCCCTTTAATCATAGGATTTATATATCCAAAACTAAGACCAAAATAAATGAATATTAATATTATAGGAACAGTTATAAACATAACTATTTTTTTCTTCATAATAGCCTCACTTCTCCGTAAATTAACTTATGCTTTAAAACTATATCACTATAATTATAACAAAAAAAGGAGGTGTATACCCCCTTTTTTAATATAATTATTTTTTAAGCAATTTCATCCACAAAGTATCTTTTATACCATACTAAAAATGATAATATAGTATAGATTTTTCTAGCATTATTCGTTGTTCCATTATAATGTTCGTCTAAAAGCTGATTTATTTTTTCTCTATCAAAAAATTCATCCACGAAATCATAGTTGAAATATTCTTTTGTGAAATTATAGAACTGTTCTTCTTTAAACCACATTCTTATAGGTACAGGGAATCCTTTTTTCTTTCTCTTATACCACTCTTCTGGTAGTTTTTTCTCTGCAGTCTTTCTAAGAATATACTTCGTTGTTCCATTAGCAATTTTTTGTTCAGTACCAATTTCTTCTCCAACTTTCATTACTTCTTTGTCTAAGAAAGGAACTCTAAGTTCAAGAGAATGAGCCATACTCATCTTATCTGCTTTTTGAAGTATATCACCTTCCATAAATAACTTTATATCTAAGTATTGTTTCTTTGTAACGTCATCTTTTCCTTTTACCATATCATATACAGGTTGAGTTATTTCTCTCACTGTTCTTGAATTATGATATTTGCTTTTTAATATATCTTTTGCTTCATCTTCTTCAAAAATCAAAGCCTCACCTATAAATGTTTCTTCAACAGGTCTTCCTGCTCGTAACAATGTAGTCTTTCCATGAAAGTTTGGTAGTTTTTTTGCAACAGCTGCCGCTCCCTTAAGAACAAATCCAGGTAGTTTTTTTAGCTTTTTTTGACCTTCATCTACATCATACCATTCGTAACCACCAAATATTTCATCTGCGCCTTCACCTGATAATACAACTGTAACACCATTATCTCTAACTAATTGAGATAAGAAATACAAAGGTATTGTAGAAGGATTAGATTGAGGCTCATCCATGTGGTATTGAATATCAGACATCTTAGCAAAACATTCTTCTCCAGTAATTGTTTTTCTAATATTTTTAATTCCAAGAATATCAGATAGCTCTGCGGCTAAATTTGATTCATCAAATTTTTCTTGAGAAAAACCAACTGAAAAAGTCTTATCTGGCATTAAGCACGCTGTGATATAACTTGAATCAATTCCTCCTGATAAAAATGAACCTAACTCTACTTCAGCATTTTTATGCAATCTAACAGATTCTTCAACGACATCTTCTATCTTCTTTATATTTTCTTCTATTGTGTTGTGTTTATCATTAAAATTGACATCCCAATATTTCTTAATTTCCATTTTGCCATCTTTATATGTGAAAAAATGACCTGCTTTTAATCTCTGAACACCCTTGAAAAATGTTTCATCTGGTTGAGAAGAATATTGGAAAGTAAGGTATGGCTTTAAAGCTTTTTCATTTACTTCTTTTACAAAACTTGGATGCTCTAAGAAACTTTTTATTTCAGATCCTATCATTAAAGAGTTTTTTCCATCCTTTTCGTATTCATAAAAATAATAAGGTTTTATTCCAAAATGGTCTCTAGCTCCAAAGGCTTTTTTCTCAATTTTATCCCATATACAAAAAGCAAACATTCCTCTTAGCTTGTTTACTAATTCTTCACCGTATTCAACATATCCATGAATCAAAACTTCACTATCGGTATTACTTTTGAATTCATATCCTTTTGATATTAAATCTTCTCTTATATCTTTGTAATTATATATTTCACCATTGAATACTAACACTTTACTTCCATCTGAACTATATAGAGGCTGTGCTCCCGCATCAGAAAGATCTAGAATGCTCAATCGTCTAAACCCTAATGCTGCATCATCATCAAAGAATTCTCCAGACATATTAGGACCTCTGTGTATTATTCTTTCTGACATCTTTTTTAGTATTGCTTCTTTATCTTTTGTATTATCAAAAAAACCTACAAATCCGCACATAATTTATCCCTTTCTACTTTAACTTTATTTCAATTCTTTTATTTTACTTATCATATTAAGATTGTCTCTAATCAAAATTGTAGCATTACAATAATAACATAAAAGAAAATTTCATTCAATATAATATGTAACTAGCGTTTTACATTATATTTTTTAATTTTTTCATATACAACATTGCATAATATAAAAAGTACAATAAATAGTAATATATAATAAATCTTTAACTCGTTGTCATTATTCAACATCGGTGATTTCTGTGTACCTTTAATAATATAATCTATTCCACAAACTCCTAGAGAAAATAAAATAGAATTAATGATTTGTTTTTTACCAATTTTTTTCATATACACCTCCCAATAGCACAATTTTAGTGCTTCCCATAAATTATTATATTACTTTTCAAAAATATTCTCAATATTATTAAATCTAAAGAATATAAAAATAAAAGCTCATCATTATTGATGAGCTTTAAAATATCCTATTCATATTTTTCCATATATCCAGATGGATGAAAATAGTATACATCTTTAGTTTCTTTATCAACAAAATATCCCATGTCAGTATTTACATTTGGAAGAAATACTTCACCTTTATAGCCTTTCTTTTTTAGTTCTTCATATGTGCTTTCATCGCCCATATAACTGTATTCCATTTCACTATTCTTACTCTTTAATATCGCTAATGCATTATTTTTGTCTATTTCTTTCTGAGAGTTACTTTCACTATTTTTTTTAAGTTCACTTTTTCTAGTATTATTTATTATAACATCTTTGTTCTTTTTCTTATTTTCGTCTTCGTCAGAATTTAAAGCAGTCCTTGGAGTGTTTGTTTCATCTATAGTATAAGTTGAACTTTTTTTATCTTCATCTTCTTCTGTAGTACTATTATCTTCTTTCTCACTGCTGTCTCTATTTACTTCTATGTCTTCTTCAGACTTATCTATATACATCACATCTTTTTTGTCTTCTTTCATTTCATTAAATGCAAGACTGATCGGCTTTAGTGCAACTAAAGAAGCTATCATTATCGTTGTAATTACCATCCATTTTTTCATTTAAATTCACATCCTTTATATATCATTATCAATTTATCTTAATTTATTTAGTTATCTTATACATCAATGTTACCACATATAGCCATGATATAAAATTACAAGCTCGTTACTTAAATTACAGATTTGTAACCCTTAAAAAAAATTATCTGATATCTCTATTTATATAATAAAAAAGCATATGTAAAAACATATGCTTTTTTATTATATAAGACTATATAGTTATATCGTATTTTTTAATAAAATCTTCAATTTTTGAATAAATTTTTTCGCATCCACCATTTTTATCAGATTCAACATTAAGTACTAAAATAGGTTCATGTAGTGACATTCTTATCAAAAGCCATCCTTGTTCGAAGTTATCTAAACAATCTACTCTTACCCCTTCGTAATTTTTTTGTACTTCCTTCCAATCAACTTGCTCAGATACAAATAATTTAAAATCATTTAGGATTTCTTGACCATAAGATTTAAAATCTTCTCTATTTATTTTAAATCTTTTTTCTTTACTTTCTGCAGCTTCGTCTAAACCTTCTATTATATCTTCAATCTTTTTTCCTTGATTATTTAATACGGCAGCTTTTACAAGTATTTTAGAAATTATATATGCACCATCATCTAAAAAGTAATTTTCCTTCATAGCAGCATGACCAGACGTTTCAATTGCTAGAGGAGAAAATATTCCTTCTTCGTTTAATCTAATTGATTCATTTATTACGTTTTTATATCCTCTTTTAAATCTATGATGCTTTCCACCATTTTTATTTATAAAGTCAGTCAAGCCGTTTGAAGTTACTGAATCTGTTACAATAGTAGCTCCAGGAGTTTCTTCTAAAACAATTTTAGACATTAATGCTATTAATGCATTTTTGTTTATTTCTCTTCCAGAATTTCCAACTACTGCTGCTCTATCTACATCCGTATCAAATATAATTCCTAAATCCGCCTTATTTTTTACAGTTGCTTCTGAAATACTTTTCATAGCCTCTTTGTTTTCAGGATTTGGAATATGATTTGGGAACATTCCGTCTGGATCTAAAAATTGACTTCCGTCAGTATCCGCCCCTAATTCAGCCAGTACTTTTTCAGCAAAAAATCCACCAGCTCCATTACCAGCATCTACAATTATCTTCATATTTTTTAATGGTTTATCAAAGTTAACATCTGAATTAATTTGTGATCTAATAGTTTTAACAAGTGATTTAGAATAATCTTCTATCAGACTTCTACTTGTAATATTTCCTCTAAATTCTGACTCATTTATAAACTTTTTAGATACGGCTATATCCAAAACTTCTTTTAACTCGTTTTTTTCTAAGACACCTTTTTCTGTAAATATTTTAAGCCCATTATATATATAAGGCATGTGACTTGCAGTAAACATTATTGCTCCATCACATTCATATCCTGGCATTACTGTAGACATAAACATAGCTGGGGTTGTAGCTAAAGAGCAATCATAAACATCTACTCCCGCTTTACTTAATGTATCCATAGCTACTTTTTTAAAATGTTCTCCTGTTATTCTGGAGTCCATACCTAGAGCAATTTTTATTTTTTTATCATTTGTTTTATTTAAAATCCAAGTTGCAAACCCAAGAACAATATCGCTAACATCTTGATCTAACAAAGTTTTTTCAAGACCGATATTTTCATCATAATATGCAACCCCTCTTATATCTGTTCCATTTTGGAGAGAATATAGTTTATTCATAATCGACCCTCTTATTTTTTATATATTTAGCTTAGCTTTTTCAGCATCTTTATTGAAAGCTTCAATTCCTTTATCTGTTAAAGGATGAGACAGCATCTGAACTATTACTTTATATGGTACAGTAGCTATGTCTGCTCCCATTTTAGCAGACTCAATAACGTGAAGAGGATTTCTTACGCTCGCTACTATTATCTCTGTTGGAATGTAATGTGCTTCGAATATATCTGTAATTTCTCTAATCAATGCTAACCCATCAAAAGATATATCATCCAATCTTCCTACAAAAGGACTAACATATGTAGCTCCTGCTCTAGCCGCTAAAAGAGCTTGAGAAGCTGAAAAAACAAGTGTAACATTTGTCTTTATTCCTTTTTCAGATAATGCTTTTACAGCCTTTAAACCTTCAGCATTCATCGGAACTTTTATTACTATGTTTTCATGTATAGCTGCAAGCTTTTCACCTTCTGATATCATATCTTCATGGTTCATACTTAATACTTCAGCGCTTATTGGACCATCTACAATTGTAGTTATTTCATTTACTACTTCAGTAAAATCTCTTCCTTCTTTTGCTATTAAAGATGGATTTGTTGTAACCCCACTTATTACCCCTAGTTCACTAGCTTTCTTAATTTCATCAATATTAGCTGTGTCAATAAAAAATCTCATTTTATATTCTACCTCCAAAAATTTATTTTATTTTGTTTCTGTATCTTGTGAAAAGTAGAGAAACTATTAGTATGTTCTAGTTCCCCTCAGAATAACATTATATATCATAGGTCATTATTTTTCCATATAGAGTTCTATTATTTATATTATTAATTTTGATTTATTTAGGGAATATATATTTATACATGAATTAGAATATTTAAATAATGTTTTTTCTTTTTTTCCTAGACTTTTTCCTATTTTAGTGCTAAAATCTTTTTATCTGTATACACAAATTGATACTTAATTGAAAAAAACTAGAATAAACTAGCTTAAAACGTATAAATTGGGTATAATGATTTTAATATATTTTAATAAAAGGAGATGATAGTTAATGGCTTTTTTCTTTGATACTCCATCTAGAACATTTAGTGAGTATTTATTAGTACCAGGATATTCTTCAGCAGATGCAATACCTGCTAACGTTAGTTTAGAAACGCCAATTGTTAAATTTAAAAGAGGTGAAAAACCTTCAATAAAGATGAATATACCTTTGGTGTCAGCAGTTATGCAGTCTGTTTCAGATGATAAAATGGCCGTTGCACTAGCAAAGGAAGGTGGCGTATCTTTCATTTATGGCTCTCAGAGCATAGAAAAACAAGCTGCTATGGTTTTAAGGGTAAAAGAACATAAGGCGGGATTTGTCGTAAGTGATTCAAATCTTACTCCTGATAATACATTGTCAGATATTCTAGATTTAAAGAAAAAGACTGGACATTCTACAGTTGCAATAACGGATGACGGGACTAGTCATGGTAAACTTCTAGGAATAGTGGCTAGCCGTGATTATAGAATTAGTAGAATGGAATTAGATACGAAGGTTCGTGACTTTATGACTCCTTTAGAAAATATTGTATACGCTCCTAAGGATGTAACTCTAAAAGAAGCAAACAATATAATTTGGGATAATAAGCTAAACTCACTTCCAGTTTTAGATGATGATGGTAGACTTATCTATATGGTATTTAGAAAAGATTACGATTCACATAAAGAAAATCCTTTAGAACTTCACGACAGTCTTAAAAGATATGTAGTAGGAGCAGGTATAAATACAAGAGACTATAAAGAAAGAGTCCCAGCTCTAGTTGAAGCCGGAGTTGATATCTTATGTATAGACTCATCTGAAGGACATTCACAGTGGCAAGCAGATACAATTGCTTGGATTAGAGAAGAATACGGCGATACAGTTAAAGTTGGTGCTGGAAATATAGTTGACAGAGAAGGTTTTAGATTCCTAGCTGAAGCTGGTGCGGACTTTATAAAAGTTGGTATCGGTGGAGGATCAATATGTATTACTAGAGAACAAAAGGGTATTGGACGTGGACAAGCTACTTCAGTTATTGATGTTGCAAAAGCTAGAAATGAATACTACAACCAAACAGGAATTTATATTCCAATTTGTTCAGATGGTGGTATAGTTTATGATCATCACATTACTTTAGCTTTAGCAATGGGTGCTGACTTTGTTATGCTAGGTAGATATTTCTCTAGATTCGATGAATCACCTACTAATAAAGTAAACATCAACGGAGTTTACATGAAGGAATACTGGGGAGAAGGATCTGCTAGAGCAAGAAACTGGCAGAGATATGACTTAGGAGGAGATGAAAAACTTTCTTTCGAGGAAGGTGTTGACTCATATGTTCCATATGCTGGTTCATTAAAAGACAACGTGACATTAACCCTTTCTAAAGTTCGTTCAACAATGTGTAACTGTGGTACACTATCTATTCCAGAGCTTCAAAAGAAAGCAAAATTAACGATTGTGTCTTCTACTTCTATAGTTGAAGGTGGAGCTCATGACGTAATGCTAAAAGATAATAGAAATTTATAATTAAAATAAAAAAGACGAGATTATCTCGTCTTTTTTTTATTCAAAAGTATTTTTCCATATATATTTTTTATGAACCCTTTTTATTCAAATGGATTTTCTAATTTCGCTAATTTTACTATTTCTAAAAAGGAGTATTCTCCTCCAACTTTACATATTTCCATATATCTTTTCCATGCACCCTTATAATCATGTTTCATATCTTCATAAAATTCCAGTGCACAAAGTTGAGCTAAAACATAATCTATATAATAAAATGGATCTTTAAAAATATGCCCCTGTCTATACCAGTAACCTCCGCACTCAAGCAAATCTAAATCCTTATAATCTCTGTGAGGTAAGTACTTTCTTTCCAAATCTCTCCAAATTTCTTTTCTTTCATTTGGTGAAAGGTTTGGATGTTCATATATAATATGCTGAAAATGATCGACCAAAGTACCATATGGTAAAAATTTTACTGCCGAGTCGTGATGATATTTTTTATACTTCTCACTCATATCGCCAAAGAATAAATCCATCCAAGGATATGTGAAAAACTCCATGCTCATAGAATGTATTTCACAACTATCTAAAGTAGGAAATATTAATTCTGGCATTTCTATATCTCTAGACATATATACTTGAAAAGCATGGCCAGCTTCATGTGTCAATACATCGATATCGTCAACAGTTCCATTAAAATTACCAAATATAAACGGCTCTTTATACTCAGGTAAAATTGTACAATATCCTCCCATAGCTTTTCCCTCTCTAGGTGAAACATCAAACAATTCATTCGAAATTAGATATTCAAAAAATTCTTTTGTTTCATCTGAAAGTTGTGAATACATTTCTTTCCCTTTTTCGATAATATATTTTTGATCTCCAATTAAAGTCGCATTACCATCTGAAAACTCTATCTTTTCATTATAGTAATCAATTTTATCAACACCTATTCTGGATGCCTGTTCTTTATATAATTTATTAGCTGCAGGTACAAATCTTTCCAATATTTTGGTTCTAAGTTTAGAAACCATTTCTGAGTTATAATCAGTTCTAGACATTCTTTTATACCCTAGTTCTATAAAATTATCATAACCTAGCTTTTTAGCTATATTGTCTCTAAGTTTTACTAATTTATCAAATAATTCATCGAACTTTTCTTCGTTCTTTTTAAAAAATTCTGTATGCTTTACAATAGATTCTTTTCTTATCTTTTCATCTAAGTTCATAGAGTACGCTGATAAATCTGAGAGATTACATACTTTACCATCAAAATCTATTTTCGCTGATGCAAGTAATTCAGTATACTCAGACATCAATTTATTTTCTTCTTGAAGCAGACCTATTACCTCTTTTGAAAATGTATCAATTTTGCATTTTATTAAATTGTAAAATTGATTTCCATATTCTTCTATTATTTCTTCTTTAAATCTACTATTTAAAATACAGTTATAAAACATTATATCTAAATCTAAAATTAAAGGTTCATATTCATTCCAAAACTTGTTTTCATCTATATAAAACTTATCATTTGTATTTATTGAATACCTTATTTCAGCAACTGTTTTCATAGTTTCTACATGATTTCTCACTATATTCAAATCAGATATACTCGTTTTTATATCTTCAAATCTGCTTGCATCATTTATTCTGTCTAAAATACTTCTATATTTTTTCTCAAATTCAAAAAAATCTATTCTATTATAACTAATTTCATTAAAATTCATTAAATCTAATATTCTCCTATTCTAAAATTTATTGATATATTATTTATATCACCTCTAATTTCTTCAATGCTTTATAAATTCCATCTTCATCTATACTATCTGTGACATAATCTGATATTTTTTTCAAATTATCAGAACCATTTCCCATGGATATTCCATAACCTGCCAAATTTAACATATCAATATCATTATCACTATCTCCAAAAGCCATGGTATGTTTCGTATTAATGTTATGGAATTTTAGTGTTTTTAATATTCCTTTTGCCTTTCCTGCATCCTCTGGTAAAATCTCAATATATTTATCATATCTATTTGTAAATGACAGACCAGTAATATTCTTCTTTAAGTCCAACCACGAATCATCATCTATATACATCATTAGTTGATAGATAGCTTCATCGTCGCTTAAAGGATCTATTTCTGGAGGAATATCTATTCCCATTTCTTCTACCGTTTCTATAAGTCTTTCACTAAGCTCATTTACATAATTTCCAGTTTTAGTTATAAATGATGCTTGAATTTTTTTTGTATCTAAAAATTTCTTTAAATTATATGCAGTCTTTTCATCAATTGGTTTATCATAAATTACTGCACCCTCTCTATCTATGCAATATTGTCCATTCAACAAGATATATCCATCAAATTCAAAATAGTCAGTTACATGCTTAAGCATAGAAAAATGTCTTGCAGATGCTACAAAAAGCTTTATACCTTTTTCTCTTAGCTTTTTCAACGAATTTAAAGTGCTCTCAGGCATAATATGCTTACCTAAGGTCAACAAAGTACCGTCTACATCAAAAAAAATTGCTTTTATCAAATAATCACCTCCAATTTATTCATTCATTATATATCAATCTTTAAATAAAATCAATTTGCAATACCTTCTTTAAATATTGATAATAGTGTTAATTGCTTGTATAATATACATATGTCAATATATATAATTTGACACTATTTATAATTTTGGAGGTAAAAATGTCTAATACAAATAAAAGCTTTATATGGAAACTTTTCCATAGATATTTTATAGTAGGACTAAATGGTATGGCACTGGGATTATTTTGCACTCTTATAATTGGTCTTATTATGAAACAAATTGCAGGTTTGTTTACTGGTTCCATATCTTATTTCTTGTTAACATCTGCAACCATAGCTACTTATTTAACAGGACCTGTAATAGGAGTAAGTGTTGCTAATGCACTTGACTCTCCAAAGCTTGTAGTACTAGCATCTGGAGTTACTGGATTTATAGGAGCTTTTGGAGCTGATTTTTTCAATGGAAAACTTTTAAATGAATCTTCACAACTTTTAATCACAGGACCTGGAGATCCACTTGGAACATTCTTTGCAGTAGTAGTAGGATGTGAAATAGGACGCCTAATTTTCGGAAAAACAAAAGTTGATATTATTGTCACACCTTTTGTAACTATTGTAAGTGGTGCACTATTTGCATATTTTATTGGTCCTTATATCGCTATGGCAATGAGCGCACTTGGGGAATTCATATTGGCAACTACTGTTTTGAAGCCTTTTCTTATGGGAATATTTGTTTCTGTCATAATGGGAATAGCTTTGACTCTACCTATTAGTTCCGCAGCCATATCAATGATTCTTGGACTTTCTGGACTTGCTGCAGGTGCAGCTACAATAGGTTGCTGTTCTCAAATGGTTGGATTTGCTGTAATTAGTTTTAAAGCAAATGGATGGAATGGCCTTTTGGCACAAGGAATTGGTACTTCTATGCTACAAGTTTCTAATATAATGAAAAAACCTATTATATGGATTCCACCGATAGTTTCCAGTGCTATTTTAGGACCTATATCCACAATTGTATTCAAAATGGAAAATAACCCTGTAGGAGGAGGAATGGGAACGTCTGGTCTTGTAGGTCAATTGATGACTTGGCAAACAATGTCCCCTTCTATGGATAGTGGTACACTTTTGGTTCAAATTTTATTGTTGCACTTTATTCTACCTGCTGTTATTTCCTTATTTGTTTATAAATTTATGGTAAAAAAAGGTTATATAACTTCATCAGATTACAAATTAGATTTATAAAAAAACAACCCTTACGGGTTGCTTTTTTTATTCTATTTCTGATTTAAAAGGTGTATCTCTAAATAGTTGAGCTTTATAAACATTTTCTTTTATATAACCCAAAGAATACATTTTATATAAAATCACAGCCTGACGCTTCTTTGCCAATTCATAATTCTGATAAAGGTTAGGGTTATTAGTTATTCCAGCTAACATAGTCGATTGTCCAAAATTTAGTTCCCAAACATTTTTTCCAAAATATAGTTCTGCTCCAGCATCGACACCATACGAAGTCTTACCCAAATAAATATTATTTAGATATGCTTCCAATATTTCATCCTTGGTCATAACTTTATTCATCATTATGGCATTATACATATCTTTTATCTTTCTTTTGATACTTTTTTCATTACTTGTCAACAGATTTTTCGATACCTGCATATCAATTGTGCTACCACCTTGCAACTTTCCAGTAGTAATAGTTGCATATACTGCTCTGAATAGTGATCTTATATCTACTCCATCGTGTTCATAAAACCGTTGGTCTTCTATAGCAATTACTGCATTTTGTAAATTTTTAGGTATCTTGGACAACTCAACTGGATCTTTATTTATATAACTTTCTAGTACCATTTTCTTAGTTACTTTAGGCATATCGCTAATAACACTTTT
Source organism: Peptostreptococcus faecalis (assembly GCF_900240845.1). GTDB lineage: Bacteria > Bacillota > Clostridia > Peptostreptococcales > Peptostreptococcaceae > Peptostreptococcus > Peptostreptococcus faecalis. The sequence continues at coordinate 720,599 of NZ_OERU01000001.1, read as the reverse complement.
TACGTAAATAAAGCCTATTGAACCAAATACAACTGTAAATATAACGCCTATAATCAATAATTTTTTTAATACTCTTTTTAATAAGCCATGTGACTTTCTTTCAGTGTAGTATTCTTCATCATCGTAATCATCGTATTCTTCATATTCATAACCACCATTTGAATTTAATCTAATAATTTTATTATCTCTATTTTTTTTATCATATGTACGTCTTTTATTTGTATCATAAGTATCATTAAACTCATCAAAATTAGAACCACATCCATCTTGTTTTTTTATTCTAATGCCGTTCTTTTTTGATGCCCTAGTGTTTCTATTTCTATTGTAATTTTCTTTACTTTTATTATCTATTCTATCCGAAGAAACATTTCTCCGCCTTATCTTATTGTTATCTTTTTCTTTGGACATGACATCCACTCCTAATTCTATTATAATTGTATTCAGAGGCTATCTTATTACGAAGCTAACACACATTACCTTCTAATCTCTTCACGTATCTTTAAAAAAAGTTCAGCTGTTGCTAAAGTATCCGAATCAGCTCTATGGGCAGATTTATTATTTATCCCGTAGTACTCACAAGCAGTTGCTAGCTTTTTGTTTTTACCTTTGTATAATTTATTAAGTTTTAACATTTCCAAAGTACAAATATAGTCTGATATTGGCTCTAAACTCATATTTATTAGATAATAATTTAAAAACTTAATATCAAATTTTGCATTATGTGCAATTATTGTTCTATTTCCAATATAATTTCTAAATTTTGGAAGTACAACTTCTATTTCAGGTTCATTTAAAACCATATCTGTAGTTATGTTTGTTATTCTAGTAATTTCATCTGGTATTTCTATTTTTTTAGGTTTTATAAGCCTCGAATAATTCAACTTTATTTCACCAGATTTAATTTCAGTAACACCTATTTCTATTATTTCGCTGCCTTTTTCTGGGCTAAGACCAGTAGTTTCTAAATCTACAACTATGTATTCATCTTTAAAAAAATTCATATTTTAGATGACCTCCTTTAGAAGTTATTCTTCAAATCTTTCCAAAAAATCATGTTTCTCACCATCTATCTGCCATCCTAAAATTGAATCTACATTCACGTTTTCAGCGGACTTAAATATAGACTGCTCGACATTTGTGAAATTTTCCGAAAGATTTTTTATCAGTTCTTTAATCTCATACCTTTTGTTACCTGTCTTTTTTGCTGCTACCATACATGCACAATTAAGAGGCCAAATTCCTGTGTATCTTATCCATTTTATTATATCTTCTTCTCTTATATAATATAAAGGTCTAATCAACTCAATTCCTTCAAAATTTGTTGCTTTTAATTTTGGCAACATAGTTTTAAAATTTCCTGCACACAATAAATTAAGCATAGTAGTCTCAATAACATCATCATAATGATGTCCAAGAGCTAGTTTATTACAGCCTAGTTCTTTCGCTTTACTATAAAGTGCACCTCTTCTCATCCTTGCGCACATATAACACGGATAGTCACTCGCTATTTTATCTGCTACTTCAAAAATATTAGCATCATATATTTCAGCAGGTATCTCTAATTCCTTGCAATTTTCTTCAAGAAGATCACGTATACTATCATGGTATCCCGGATCCATAGCAATAAATTCTAATTCAAAGTTCACCTGTGAATGTCTATGAAGCTCTTGAAACATTTTTGCCATCAATAAACTGTCCTTACCACCAGATATAGCAACAGCTACTTTATCCCCTTCTTGAACCAATTTATAGGTTTTTACAGCCTTTATAAATTTTGACCATAATTTTTTTCTATATCTTTTTGTTATGCTTTTTTCTATTTCTTTTAATGTTTTTTTTTCATCATCTGGTACTATCACTTCACATCCTGTACCAGCTAATTTACTTTCTGACATACTTCCTCCTATTTTACCAAGTAATTATATCATAGTTTACTTATAAGGTCAAAAGCTGTAATTTCAAGCTTTTTCTCCCATCTATTTCATAAGTAATTTCTGAATTAAATTTATTTCCTTTAGAATCCGTAAAGCCCTTCACAAGTACTTTTTTATTTTTAGATAGACCTTTGATTATTGTTTTATTTGGTTTTTTCTTATATTGCATAAGTACTTTGTCATTTTTCCATATTAAAAAACCACAATTTTTATAATTTTTACATGCAAATGCCTTATCTGACTCAAGTATATTATCCCCACATATTGGACATTTCGATATTATTTCTAAATTAGTTTCTTCATCAATTTTTTTTGAACTTCTACTAATTTTTGGTTTTTTATTAGAGTTTTCAATATTTTTATCTTCAATTATATCTTCATTGCTTTCTTTTTTATTTTCATTGCTTTCTTTTTTATTCTTTTTTGACTTTAGCATACTCTCTTTTACAAATTTTTTTGTTTTAGGATTATATATTATTTTTTCGGTATTAATGGGTTTATTAATACCCGTTTTTATAATATTTACATTTTCAAAAACAAATTTACAAATCATATTTAGATATTCTTTTCTACTAAATGTACCTTTTTGAATATCAAATAAATTCTTTTCAAGTTTTCCCGTAAAATCAACATCCATTAAACTTTTAACTGGGAATATTTCAATTAAATTTTTACCTAGCTCTGTTATATAATAACTTTTTGATTTCTTGCTTACATAGCCTACTTGAGATATTTTTTTCAACACATCAGCTCTTGTTGCTGATGTACCAATAGAGTATCCTGTTAGAACTGCAGTATCATCCTCTGATACATTTTTACCACAATTTTTCATAGCCTTAAGCAGTGAGTCTTCGGTATAATGCTTAGGTGGAGTTGTATTTTTCTCGACTTCATTAATACCCAGTACTTCTACTTTTTCACCTTTTTTTACAAATGGTAATAGATTATTTTTAGTATCTTTAGAATATATTTCTAAATAACCCTTTGATTTTAATACCTTTCCTTTTGAAACAAAAATATTATCTTCTACAGAAGTTTTTATCTCCGTATTTTCAAATTCTGCTGGTGGCATAAAATTTGATAAAAATCTATCTCTTATTGCTTCATAAACAATTTTTTCATCATTTGTAAGATTATTTGGTGGAATTATATAAGTAGGTATAATCGCACTGTGGCTTTCTACTTTTGAAGAATCAAAAACTCTTTTAGTTTTTGAAAAATTTATTTTATCCTCTAAAAAATGACCCTTTTTTAATACTTCTAAAGTCTTTTTAGCTTTATCAACGAGACTTTCTTCTAAATACACTGAATCTGTTCTTGGATAAGTAATGTATCCTCCCTTACCTTTCCCTTCATAAAGATTCTGACATATATTTAAAACCTTATCGGATGTGAATGATGCATACTTTGAAGTTATATAACCTTGAAGAGATGTTAGAGAAAAAAGTTTTGGAGCGTATTCTTTCGATCTACTTACCTTTTTTTCTGTTATTATACCTTCTTTGGAATTTATCTTATCTATTACCAGTTTGGCTTCATCTATAGTTTTAAATTTTGTATTGTCATCATCTTGGTATTTACCTACATAATCACCGTCTTCACTTCTAAATTTACCTTCTATTTCATAGTACTTTTCTGACACAAATTTTTCTATCTCCATATCTCTGTCATATACTAATTTTACAGTTGGTAAAATTACTCTTCCTATATTTAAAAGCTTTCCGTTTCCGTATTTCAAAGTTGCTGCACAAGTAAAGTTAATTCCTATTAGCCAATCAGTAATCAATCTAGTATACCCAGCAGCTTGCAAATTACGCATCTCTTCATCATCTTTTAGCTCGTTCATTCCTCTGGTAATATCTTCTGATGTCCATTCATTTACAAGTATTCTTTTAACTGGTTTCTTATTTTTAGCCATCATAAAAATAAGAAAGGATATTAATTCCCCTTCTCTATCATTATCTGTAGCATTTATTATATACTCAACATCGTCTCTATTTATTAAATTTTGAATAATTTTAAATTGTTTTTTCTTACTATTGTCAACTTTAAACTTGAATTTATTCTCAGGAATAAAAGGATAGTTTTCCATTTTCCAAGATCCAGAGTACTTACCTTTATCGTAATCTTTCATATCATAAAGGGAAACTAAGTGACCAACAGCATAAGAAACTACATAGCCACTTCCTTCGTAGTATCCATCCTTCCTAGTATTTGCCTTTAAAAAAGTTGCAATGGTTTTTGCTACAGAAGGTTTCTCGGCTAAAATTAGTACCATCATCATACCTCTTTTCTTTACTTCTCGAACTTATAATAAAATCTTATTATATTAGTATAAACCATACATAATATTGTAGTCAATTTTTAATGACTTTAGCTTAATTTTTTATTATATAATTATAGAATAAAAAAAATATCTATCATCTAAAATACAAGAAATCGGCAAAGCATTAGCTTTGCCGATTTTTATACAAATAATTATTATTTATATATATTTATACTTTTTGATATAATCTTACTTATTTTCTCAGATTTTTAATAGAAGGCTTAGATCCATCCTGACCTTCATCGCTTGGAACTCCACCTTTAAAATTACCAGTAAAGCAAGCATCACAAAAAGTTAATCCTGGACACAGTTCTCCTAAATCTTCAATATCATAATATCCTAAAGAATCTGCTTCGATATCATTTTTTATTTCTTCAACTGAGCGAGTAACTGCTACCAAGTTTTCCCTACTAGGTACATCTGTACCATAATAACATGGGTGTTTAAAAGGAGGCGAACTTACTCTAACATGTACTTCTAATGCTCCTGCATCTTTAAGCATCTTAACTATATTCTTAATCGTAGTTCCTCTAACTATAGAGTCATCTACCATTACTACTCTTTTTCCCTTTACAACTTCTTCTATAACGTTTAATTTAACACGTACGCCTGAAGTTCTTTCATTTTGACTAGGCTTAATAAAAGTTCTTCCAACGTAGCTGTTTTTATAAAAAGCCATTCCATAAGGTATACCTGATTCCTGTGAATATCCCACAGCTGCAGCTAGACCAGATTCTGGAACACCAACTACAATATCAGCCTCTACTGGGTACTTCTTAGCCAAAATTCTTCCTGCTTTTGATCTAGAACCATATACACTTTGACCATCTATATGACTATCTGTTCTAGCAAAATATATATATTCAAATATACATACAGCTTGTTCTTTCTTTTCGGTAATTCTATCTGAATATATTTTTCCATCTTTTATAGTAACTATTTCACCTGGTTCGACATCTCTTATAAATTCTGCACCTACTGTTTCTAAAGCAGCTGACTCCGAACTTAAGAAAAATATATTATCTTTTTTACCAATACATAAAGGTCTGAATCCTAATGGATCTCTAGCTCCTATTAGTTTTGATGGACTTGCAACAACTAGTGAAAAAGCTCCTTGTAACTTCTTTGAAGCACTTTTTACAGCTTCTTCAATAGAAGATGTGTTTAATCTTTCCCTTGCAACTAGATAAGCTATTACCTCAGAATCTGTATTTGTCTGGAATATAGCTCCTGTAGTCCCTAGTTCACGTTTAAGCTCTAAAGTATTCGTAAGGTTCCCATTGTGAGCTAGTGACAATATTCCCTTTAGGTAGTGAATTACAAATGGCTGAGCATTTTCTCTACCGATTCCGCCTGCTGTAGCATATCTTACATGCCCTACTCCAAGGTTACCATTTAAAGCTCCCAAATTTTCTTTATTGAAAACTTCATTTACTAATCCTGTATCTTTGTGATACATAACATTGTTTCCATTTTCCTGTGTTTTTGTTACTGAAATTCCTGAACTTTCCTGTCCTCTATGCTGTAGTGCAAAAAGTCCGTAGTATATGTATGATGATACATCTTCTCCGTCAAAATCATATGCACCAAATACACCACATTCTTCGCCTAAGCCTGTCTTCATTGTTTCATCTATCATAATTATATTTTCTCCTAGAATCCTAAGCGGTTTCTTACTTCAGAATACGCGCCTTCAACATTTCCCATATCTCTTCTAAATCTATCTTTATCCAATTTTTCGTTTGTATCTTTATCCCATAGACGACAAGTATCTGGTGAAATTTCGTCAGCAAGTATTATTTCCCCATGAAAACGTCCAAACTCTAATTTAAAGTCTACCAACTTAATATTTGCTTTTAAGAAATATTCTTTTAAGAAGTCATTAACCTTTAATGCCATTTCCTTTATAGTATCAATTTCTTCTTGAGTCGCAAGATTCAAAGCTAATGCAAATGAATCATTGATTAGCGGATCTCCTAAGTCATCATTCTTGTAAGAAAACTCTACAGTTGGTTGTTCAAAAGGAGTACCTTCTTCAACACCTAATCTCTTTGAAAAGCTACCTGCTGCTATATTTCTAACGATTACTTCAAGTGGAACAATTTCCACAGATTTTACTACAGTTTCCCTTGAGTTTATTGTTTCAACATAGTGAGTCTTTATTCCACTTTCTTCTAATAGTGCAAAGATTTGATTAGACATAAGGTTATTAATTTCACCCTTGCCCACTATTGTACCCTTCTTTTGACCATTAAATGCAGTCGCATCATCTTTGTATGAAACTATAACATAATCATCGTTATCAGTCTTATAAACTTTCTTTGCTTTTCCTTCGTATAGTTGTTCTAATTTTTCCATGTGATCAGCTCCTTATAAAAACTTTATTTACGTAATTGAAATTCGTATATTAATTCTGTATACATATATTTTATTCGTATTTTTGTTTTTTTGCAATAGTAATTACGTATTTTTTTTTCATTTTTATATAAAATTTCTAGAATATAGGATTGTTTGGCGAATTATAACAGGCTTTTTAATGCATGAATGTTCGTGTTCATGAAAAATATTCAGATTTTTTATTCTAATTCCATTATATATTGTTCGACTCTTTTTATTACTCTTTCTCTTCCCATTATTTGCTGTATACTCCATAAATCTGGTGATTGTTGTCTTCCAACTACCGCAACTCTTATAGCAGTAGATACATCTGTTATATTTCCCTTGAAGGCTTCTGGGTTTTGCTTAAATTCTTTATTATTTGATGTAAATCCATTTGAATCTGTAATTTCTTTTACTTTTTCAAACCATGTTTCATTAGTATCCTCTTGATTGTATGTTGAAACATAATCTTTCAATATTTTTAACGCATCCTCTTTTGATACTCTTTCTGGTAATGAATCTATATGTTTAAATCCTTCATCAAAGTAATATCCAATAAAGTCCATTATTTGAGTACAATTAATTAGATCTTTTCTTGGTTTTTTGCCATCTCTTCCTATAGAAAGCAACTGAACTAAATCATCTTTATATTTTAGCAATAATTCATTTGCTTCTTTATCAAATTTTTCAGACCATTTAATCATAAAATCTAAAATATATTCTGAAGACATTTTTACTAATACATCTTTAGATATATCATTTAATTTATTCATATCAAACAATGCACCTGATGAATTCATATTCTTTACCTTAAATGGAAAATCTTTATGAGATGCATCTTTGTTTTTTAATCGCCACTCTTCATAATTAGAGTTCATAAGCGTCATTAAATATTCAGTTACAGACTCTGGGAAATAACCATCCTTCATGTAGTACTCTAGTGATAGTTCTGGATCTTTTCTTTTTGATAGTTTTCTTTTTTTACCGTTATCAACTTTCATAAGATGAGCAGTGTGGTTGTAGTTTGGTCTTCTCCATCCCATTAGGAAAAATAGTTCTAAATGTATAGGTAAAGTCGATAGCCACTCTTCTCCTCTTACTACATCTGTTATTCTCATAAAATGATCATCTACTACATGTGCAAAGTGGTAAGTCGGTATACCATTATTCTTTAAAATAACTACATCTAAATTATTCTGTCTTACAGTAATTTCACCTCTAATACCATCTTTAAATTTCATAGCAACATCTACGTCGCCAGTTGACTTTAATCTTAAAGTCCAAGGCTTACCTTGAGAAATATTTTCTTTAATTTGATCAAGGCTTAAATTTCTATCAGTTGCCCATTTGCCATAATATCCAGTATTTACGCCTTCTTTTTCCTGTTCTTCTCTTAATGTTGCCATTTCTTCTTCAGTTATAAAAGAAGGATATGCATATCCCTTTTCAGTCAAAAATTTAGCTGCTACCTGATATATTTCTTTTCTTTCACTTTGTCTATATGGCCCGTATTCACCTTTTTGACCATCAACAGTTACACCTTCGTCAAATTCAATTCCAAAAAATTTCAAAGAGTTGATTATCAATTCTTCAGAACCTTCAACTTTTCTCTTGTCATCTGTATCTTCTATTCTAAGAAGCATTATACCATCATTTAAATGTGCTATTCTTTCATCAGCTAAAGCGCCATATAAATTCCCCAGATGAATAAATCCAGTAGGGCTAGGACCCAATCTAGTTACTTTCGCCTTCTTATCTAAATTTCTTTCAGGAAATTTTTCTTCATAATATTCTAACGTTTTATCAATTTCTGGAAATAATAATTCCGCTAATTCTTTACTCATATTTTCAACGTGGAAAATCCACTTCCTCCCATCTTATTTTATAATCATTTAACATTATATCATATTTTACTAAACATATTATAAAACAAATTAAAGTTAGTTTTTTATATTAGTTATATCTAAAAAAATATAAATACAAAAGGCCAATACTACTCGTATCAGCCCTTTGTATTTATATTATGCTTCTATAAAAAAACTAATTTCCCCTTCTACGCACAGTTCTCCATCACAGCATATCTTCCCTGATCCTGAACCAAAATTCTTTCTAATCTTAATTATTTCTACGTAAATATCCAGTTTGTCGCCTGGAACAACCTCACGTCTGAATTTAGCATTTTTTATCCCCGAAAAGAAGGCTATTTTACCTTTATTTTCTGGTATTGAAAGTATTGATACCGCTCCAGCTTGTGCCATTGCCTCTATTAGCAAAACGCCCGGCATCACATTATGATCTGGAAAATGGCCCTGAAACCAAGGTTCTGTCGCCGAAATGCACTTTACAGCATGTGTACTTTTTCCAACTTCCATTTCTATAACTTTATCTATAAGTAAGAAGGGATATCTATGCGGTATAATTTCTTTAATTTCTTCTATATTTAACAAATTCATATTTTTTTGCTATACAATCTATAGTTAGCAAATACTCCCTTCTATTTATATTTTTTTAATAATAGAGAAGAGTTGTGCCCCCCAAATCCTAAGGAATTCGACAACGCGTACTCTATTTCTTGAAATCTTGTTCCTTCAACTACATAATCTAAATCACATTTTTCATCCGGAACTTTGTAATTTGCCGTAGCTGGAATAAAACCTTCTTTGAGTGCATATCCACATATTAATGCTTCAACTGCTCCTGCTGCACCTAACATATGACCTGTCATAGATTTTGTTGATGATACAGCTAGCTCATAGCTATGATCACCAAAGACTTTTTTTATAGCTCCAGTTTCAATTTCATCATTCATCTGAGTGCTAGTACCATGAGCATTAATATAGTCGACACTTTTTTTATCTATGCCAGATTCCTCTATCGCACCTAACATTGACATAAATGCACCTTTTCCATCTGGATTTGGAGCAGTAATGTGATAAGCGTCACTTGTCTGACCAAAACCAACCACCTCACATATTATATTTGCATTTCTGCTTAGTGCACTATCTAATGATTCTAGTAAAAGAACTCCTGCACCTTCTCCCATCACAAAGCCATTTCTTTCCTTGTCAAATGGAATAGAAGCTCTATTTATATCATCGCTTGAAGACATCGCAGCCATAGCCTCAAACCCTGATAGACCTAGTTCACAAACTGAGGCTTCACAACCTCCTGCAAATACTGCATCTTGATAACCGTCTTTAATAAGCCTAAATGCATGCCCTATAGAATCAGTACCGGTAGCACATGCACTTACATCTGATATACATACACCTCTTGTGCCTAATTCTATTGAAATATGACCAGCAGCCATGTTGATGATTGCTTTTGGAATGAAGTGGGATGATACTCTTCTAGGACCTTTATCAAGATATTTTGCATAGGCTTCCTGTATAGTCGTAAGTCCTCCTATTCCACTTCCTACAACTATTCCAGTTCTAAATTGATTATCTTCATTAATAACATAACCACTATTTTCACTAGCCTGTTTTGCAGCTGCAATTGCAAACTGAACAAATCTATCTTTTTTCTTATGCCCAGATATTCCAAACTCTACTGGATCAAAATCCTTGACCTCTGCTGCTAATTTAGTTTTATATTCCGAGTTATCAATCGCTTCTATCTCGCTAATTCCGTTAGTACATTTTTTTATGTTATCAACAAATTTTTCAACGGAGTTACCTACTGGGCTTATGACTCCTGCCCCTGTCACAACGACTCTTCTACTCATAAATGTAAACCTCCTATTTTAATTTAAATGGATGATAATCCTCCATCTATGCTTATTACTTGACCAGTTATATATCTTCCATAGTCACCTGCTAAATAAGATACCATATTAGATATGTCTTCTGGTAATCCCACAGATTTCATAGGAACACTTTCTATAATTTTTTCTTGTATTTTATCAGATAATGCGTCTGTCATATCCGTTTTTATAAAACCAGGAGCAATTGCATTGACTGTGATTCCATATGCCCCCAACTCTGCTGCAAGAGTCTTTGTCATACCAACTACACCTGCTTTTGATGCTGAATAATTTACTTGACCAATATTGCCAACTAATCCAGCTAGAGAAGACATATTTATTATTCTGCCATATTTTTGCTTAGTCATTTTTCTAACTACTTGCTTCGTGCAATTGAATACACCTTTTAAATTTATATCAATGACATCATCGAAGTCATTTTCTTTCATCCTAATAAACAGTTTGTCCCTAGTAATTCCAGCATTATTTACTAGCACATCAATATGACCATATTTTTCATATATTTCAGAAAAAGCTTTCTCTGTCTCTTCGTAATTGCTAACATCAAACTTTACAGAAAAAGATTCTATACCTTTAGAAAGTAAATCTTTTTCCAGTTCATTTGCTTGAATATCAGAATTAACATAATTAAAACCTACTATATACCCATCAAGACCTAATTTTTCTACAATAGATTTTCCTATACCTCTCGTACCACCTGTTACAAAAGCTACTTTTTTATTATTTTCCATAAGTTACCTCTTAAAATATTCAACTATAAGCTTAAATTTTTAATATCTTCTAAATTCTGTATATTTATAATTTTTACAGACTTATCTATTTTTTTGACAAAATTAGATAAACTCTTGCCTGGGCCAAGCTCAACAAACACTTCACACCCCGACTCAATCATATTTTCTACGCATTTTTGGAACAATACACCAGTATACATTTGCTTTTGTAATTTACTTACAACATCAGTATCATCGGTGTATTTAAGTGAATCTACATTAGAATAAACGTCTTCGTTAGATTTTTTAAAATTGACCTTCTCTAAATATTTTCCGAATATCTCTGAAGAAGGCTTTAGAATCTCTGTATGGAATGGGCCTTCCACATTGAGCCTTATCACTCTTTTTATTCCTTCTTTTTTACACTCTTGCTCAAATCTTTCTAATGCATCAAATTCTCCACCTACAACAATTTGATCAGGGGAATTGATGTTGCAGATTGAAAGAATGCTTTCACCTCTGCTTTTTTCAATAATGTTTTCTATTGTACTTTTATCTGTTTTTAAAACAGCTGACATAGAGCCTCTATTGGCCGCACCTTCCTGCATTATCTCCCCTCTTTTTTTAATAAGAGATATCGCTTCTTCAAGCTCAATACTGCCTGATGCACAAAGAGCTGAGTATTCTCCTAAACTAAGTCCAGCCATGCAAACAATATCTATATTATCATTATCAAATTCTCTAAATGAATAATACAGGGCTAAACTATTTAAAAAAATAGCCAACTGACTATATTTAGTATGTGACAAATCTTCAATTCTAGCATGTTCTATTATACTATATGTATCACTATCCAGTATTTTTTTTGCTACATCATACACTTCTTTTGATACTGAATTTGAAGATAGTATATCTTTTCCCATACCTTCATACTGTGAACCCTGACCAGGAAATAGTAATCCTACTTTTTTACTCATAAACTTCCCTTATTGTCCTTTCGTATCCTTCTAACAAGTCATTTATAATAGACTCGCAAGATTCTCTTTTTTTGACCATACCAGCAATTTGGCCAGCCATTACAGAGCCATTATCAACATCTCCGTCCACAACGGCAGATCTCAATTTTCCAGCACCTAGTTTTTCTAATTCCTCAGGACTAGTATTTTCATCTTCTAATTTTTTAAATAGCTTTGAAAATTTATTTTTTAATATTCTCACCGGATGACCTGTTGAGCTACCTGTTACAATAGTTGATGTATCTTTTGCTTTAATGACTTTTTCTTTGTATTCTTCGCTAACACTACATTCATCTGCCACAATAAATCTTGTTCCTACTTGGACTGCTTTAGCACCCAAGCAAAATGCAGCTGCTACACCTCTTCCATCAGCTATACCTCCAGCAGCAATCACTGGTACGTCTACAGCATCTACAATTTGAGGTATTAGCGACATAGTATTCGTTACTCCTATATGCCCTCCTGCTTCTGCTCCCTCTGCAACCAATGCTACTACGCCATCATTTCTTACCATTCTAACCGCTTGAGAAACTGTAGGTACTACAGGTATTATTTTTACTCCAGCTTCATTTAATTTTTTAAAATATTTACCTGGATTACCTGCTCCTGTCACTACTATTTTCACTTTTTCCTCAATAACTGCATCAATCACATCATCAATAAATGGACTTAAAAGCATTATATTAAGTGCAAAAGGCTTATTAGTAAGCTCTTTAGTTTTTCTAATTTGATCTACTATCCAATCTTTTGGAGCATTCCCAGCTGCTATAATTCCAAGGCCTCCAGCATTAGAGACTGCAGCAGCTAGGCTCGAGTCAGACACCCAAGCCATACCACCTTGAAATATGGGAACCTCTATATTTAATATCTCACATATTTCGTTATTTTTCATATTATCATCTCTTCTTTATTTAATATTTTATTGCAATTTTATTATTTTATTTTATTTATATAATCGGCAATTTTTTGAGGTGTTCTCAAAGTTTCTATTACTTCATCTTCAACTTCAATATCAAACTCTTCTTCAATTTCAGTCATTATATCCATTACATCTAATGAGTCAGCACCTAAGTTTTCCTGAATATCGCTATCTGCCTTAATATCTGCTAATTCAACATCCAACTGCTCTGCAAGTATTTCTCTAATTTTTTCTATCATTTTTATATTCTCCCTTATTTACCAATTTTATTTTATTATAATTAAACTATCCTTTTAGGTAGTTTTTATTTAACTATTTTTAATAGTACTCCTCCATAGCTTAATCCGCCTCCAAAAGCAAATGTAAGTACATATCTATCTTGATCATTTACATTCTCTTTTTTTTCCAATTCTTCAAGCGCTTCATCTAACGCTAGCGGAACACTTGCTGAAGAAGTATTTCCATATTCATGTAAATTTACAAACCATTTATCTATAGGAATATTGCTTTTGTTAGAAATTGTATCTATTATTCTTTTATTTGCTTGATGAGGAACAATTAATTCAATTTCATCTTTAGTTATTTTAGCTTTATCCAATAGTTCGTCAATTATTTTTACGCCAATATCTGTTGCAAATTTATATATTTGTCTTCCATTCATTTTTATGTAATCAGGCTCATCATCTGTTACTGAATCATTCGACTTTATAGATAGATATTTCTTAGAATCATATTTTCCTCCTAATAATGTATCTACTATATTTAATCTTTTATGAGGCAAAGTTATAGGATTGACTTCATCTGTATTTTCTAAAATTGCACACCCTGCTGCGTCACCGAACAATACGCATGTCGATCTATCTTCCCAATCAACATGTTTCGTTAGTTTTTCAGCTCCTATCACTATTGCATATTTTTTTCTCATTCCTGTCATTACATCTCTTGCTACTGACAAGGAATATATAAATCCACTACATGCCGCATTCAAGTCAAAACAAACTGCATTCTCAATTCCTAGCATTCCTGAAATCGTAAATGAAGAGGACGGAACTGTCGTATCAGATGACACGCTTGCAAATATTATCAGTCCTATATCATTTTTATCGATATCAATTTTATTCAATGCTTTCTTACAGGCCTCATATGCTAATTCTTCTGTCGTCATTTTTTTAGATATGTGTCTTTTTTTTATGCCTGTTCTTTCAACTATCCACTCATCATTCGTATCTACAATTTTTGATAAATCTTCATTTGTAAGAATATCATCTGTTGTGTGACTACCAGTGGAAATTACGTTAATCCTCATCACTACCTCCGTATTCCTTTAAAAAGAAATTATTGATATTTTTCAAGGCATTCATTAAAGTCATATCTTCATGCAAATCTAAATCTATCATAAGATGATCAACCATCTCATCATGGAAGTTCTTGTGGATTTTAAATACAAGCTCGCCTCTCTTAGTCAAGCTCGCGAGTACTACTCTTCCGTCATTTACATGTCTTGTCCTTTTTGTATAGCCCTTTTTCTCAAGTTTTGTCACTGTTGCAGTCAAAGTCCCCATACTTATTCCGAGTTCTTCTGCCACTTGAGACATTTTTTTACCTCCACCTACTCCTATAGCTTCAATCGCATGAATTTCTGTCATAGATAGATTCTTGATACCTCTTTTTTTCAGTGACTTTTCTTCTATTATTAATATATTTTTAAATAATTCTATTATGATATCGTTAATTATTTTTTTCGTTTCTTCGTAGCTATGTTCCTTTAATGTATTTTTATCTGTGTTATCCATATTGCTATCCTCCTAATATTTGTCTATATTTATCATATCTTCTTTTTAGTATTTTTTCTATAGACAATGAATAGCTTTTTTCAAGAAATTTTAGTATTTCATTTTTAAGATTATAGATTTCCCCACCATCTTCTTTAATTATCTTTTCTATAAATTTATCTTCCATTAAATCCTTTGCTGTCATTCTCATTAATTCAGCGGCTTCTTCTTTTCGATTTGTGTTTTTCCATAAAATACTTGAAAAACCTTCTGGTGATAATATTGAATACACACTATTCTCTAGCATCCAAATTTCATCTGTAACACTAAGAGCTAGTGCTCCTCCGCTTCCACCTTCTCCGATTACTACTGATAGAGTAGGAATTTCTAATCCCGAAAAAGTGCTAATACATTCAGCAATTGATGACGCTTGTCCTCTTTCTTCTGCTTCTATACCACACCCAGCACCCGGTGTATCTACAAAGGTAATCACAGGCAATTTGAATTTTTCTGCATGTTTCACCAATCTAAGTACTTTTCTATATCCCTCTGGATTCGGCATTCCAAAGTTTCTATCTTTTTGTTGACCAATTACCATTACAGAGTAATCACCTATACACCCTATTCCTCCTATAATGCTAATATCATCTGAAAAGGCTCTATCTCCATGCATTTCTAAAAAAGGGTCACAAATGTAATTAATGTAATCCATGGCCTTTTTTCTGTGAGGATTTCTGGATTTTCTAACTATGTCCATCGCTCTCAACGCAATATCCCCCTCTTTTTATTTTTTAAATGTATCTTCAAAATATTATCTAATGTATATTTCATATTTTCTCTTGTTACTACCATATCAACTAACCCATGATCCAATAAAAATTCAGCTCTCTGGAATCCTTCTGGCAATACTGTCCCTGTAACCTGTTGTATTACTCTTGGACCTGCAAATCCTATTAAAGCACCTTTTTCTGCTATCATAATATCACCAAGGCTAGCAAAACTTGCACTTACTCCACCAGTTGTCGGATTAGTCATTATCGATATAAACAGCAAATTATTTTTGGATAGCTTACCTATTGCCTGAGATGTCTTTGCCATCTGCATAAGTGAGAACATACCTTCCTGCATTCTCGCTCCTCCAGAAGCCGAAAAAATAATAAGAGGTAATTTTTTCTTAATAGAAAGCTCTATCGTCTTAGTAATCTTCTCTCCAACCGTCGTTCCCATGCTACCCATCATAAAGTTTGTATCCATGGCTGCTATGACGACTTTATTATTATTTATTTTACCTGTTCCACATACTACGGCTTCGTCTTGTTTTAGAGATGTTCTAAGCTTTTCTTGCTTGTCTCTATATTTAGGAAAATTTAGTGGATCTCTAATTTTCTTTTCTTTAAAATATTCAACAAAGCTATCTTTTTCTATAACACTCTCTATTCTTTCTTTTGCACTCATACTGAAATAATTTCCACAGTGAGGGCATACTTTTTTGCTTAAATCTATATCATCTTTAAAAACCATGTTTTCACATTTTGGACACTTTTCTATATAATTAGGTTGTATGTTAATATGTTTAGCTGGTTTATATTTTTTTCTTTTAAAATGCTCTAAAATCATATCCTAGTTGCCTACCTCCTCTCTATCTTAGATTCTAAGTATGAAGTATCATATTGATTTTTTTTGAAATTTTCATCATCAAACAACTCTTTGTTAAAATCAATATTTGTTTCTACTCCTTCTATTATAAATTCGCTTAAAGCTCTTTTCATTATGCTAATAGATTCTTCTCTTGAGTTTCCAAAAGATATCACTTTTGCTAACATAGAATCATAAAAAGGAAGTATCTTATATCCCTGATATATAGAACTATCTACTCTTACTCCATAACCACCTGGCATATTTAAGCCGCTGATTGTACCTATACTAGGTAAAAAAGAATTTTTTGAATCGTAGGCATTTATTCTACATTCTATTGCATGTCCTTTTATATTTACATCTTCTTGCTTAAATGACAATTTTTTTTGAGATGCAATATTTATCTGTTCTCTAACTATGTCTACTCCTGTAATCATCTCAGTGATAGGATGTTCAACCTGTATTCTTGTATTCATTTCCATAAAGTAGACTTCATCGTTTTTTGAAACCAAGTACTCCATTGTTCCTGCATTCGTGTACTTTACGTGCTTTGCTGCATCAATTGAAATTTTATACAAATAATCCAAAAGTTCTTCCTTAATAGCTCTAGGAGGAGCCTCTTCTATAACTTTTTGATGATTCATTTGTATTGAACAGTCTCTTGCACCAAGATGGACTACATTTCCAAATTCATCAGCCATAATCTGTACCTCTATATGCCTAGGTGATTCAATATATTTTTCAACATATACTCCATCATCTCCAAAAGCATTTTCAGCCTCTTTTTTAGCAGAGTTAAAAGCATGTTCTAATTCATTTTCTTTATTTACAATTCTCATGCCTTTGCCTCCGCCGCCGGATCTTGCTTTGATAATTATTGGATAACCTATGTCTTTTGCAATTTTAGATACTTCTGCTAAATTATCTACCACTCCATCAGATCCTGGAACAACAGGTACACCTGCTTCTTTCATAATTTGCTTAGATATATCTTTGTTGCCCATTATGTCAATTACCTTGCTATTTGGACCAATGAATTTAATATTATATATATCGCACATTTTAGCAAAATTGGCATTTTCAGATAAAAAACCGAATCCAGGATGAATTGCATCCGATCCAGTTATTATAGCTGCATTTATTACCTGTATTTTATTCAAATAGCTATCTTTAGAATTTCTTGGTCCTATGCAAATACACTCATCAGCAATCCTAGTATGCAAAGAATCTCTATCAACATCTGAACAGACAGCTACGCTTTTAATTCCCATATCTTTTAAAGTTCTTATTACTCTGACTGCTATTTCTCCTCGATTCGCTACTAACACTTTTTTTATATCTCTAGACATATCACAGTTAAATCTCCTTTACTTCAAACAAAGTTTGACCAAATTCGACTATCTCTTGATCTTGAACTAATATATTTACTACTTCACAGTCGTATGGTGCTTTAATTTCATTCATAAGTTTCATAGATTCTATTATGCACAAAACATCTCCTTTTTTGGCAATATCACCTTTATTTACAAATTTTTGTTCATCTGGAGATGGTTTATCATAGAAAGTTCCTATTATATTTGAATCTATTTTACTTAAATTTTCTTTTTTTTCAGATTCGGAGTCTACGCAAGCCTCCTCATCTATACGAATATCTTCGCCTGTATTTTCTATATTTTCATCGTAATTTATTTCTTTTTTATTTTGACACTTTAAATTATTTCTCTTGAATTTGCTTTTGTTCTTCTTTTTCAACTTTATTTTTCCTGATTCATCATGATAATCTAATTCTTCTAATCCGCTTTCTTCCATTATCAAAGCTAATTGTTTTATAAATTTTATCTCCATTACACTATCCTCAATTCATTTTTTAATTTGGTACTCAAAGTAATATATTAAATATTATATTCCTATACTTTTTTTATGTCAATATTTATTTTGATAGACAAAGTAATTTATTGCTATTTTTTAACGTTTCATTTTATAAAATCCATTCTAATTACTTGTATTTGCTGTAACTATTCATAATTTCATTATGCAGTTAGTATTTTGTGTTAAGAATAATAAGCATCTATAATTTTTAAATTTGCTATTTATTTTTCATAAAAAATAGTGAGATATTTTCTGTATACATGAAAACACCCCACTATTTTTGTTTTATATTTTTTTGTTAAATTTATATTCCCTTATTTTACTTCGATATATCTATTTTACGACTTCGTTTGACTCATCAGCAGCCCATTCATAAAAAGATGAATCGTAATTTCTTACTTTTTCATAACCTGCATTTTTAAGCGCTAAAGCCATATGAGCAGATCTTATTCCACCAGTACAATACGTAACTATATCATCGTCTTTTTTGATTCCAGATTCATCCATTATTTTTATGATTTCATCATTGCTTTTTATTGTTGCATCATCATTGTAGAACTTATTAAATGGTATGTTTATAGATTTTGGTAAATGTCCACCTCTTGCTTCCCCAAATTTAGTCGCACCATCATACTCATCTTTTTCTCTAGTATCAATTATTTTCAAGTTATCGTATTCTTTTTTTAACTCATCTGTAGAAATATTAATATCTGGATCTATCTTATCTATTTTTACTTCTACCTTTTTAATTTCAGGAATATCTTTTGTAACATCCTTTTTTTCTGATGACCAAAGATCTATCCCTCCATTGAGCATTCTAGCATCTATACCAGCTCTTTTTAATGACCATACTACTCTTCCATCTTCTCCCCATGCATCTTTATTTCCATAGACAACTACTTGTTTCTCTTTTGAAATACCTAGATCACCAAGAGTTTTAGATAGCGTTGCAGCATCTTGAAGTGTCCCCCAGTCCTTGTCTCCTGCTTTTCCATCCATTTTAGCGAGCATTTGCCAACTTACATTAATAGCTCCTGGTATATGCCCTTTTCCATACTCTTTGTCGGTTCTTGCATCAATAATTAGCAACTTGTCATTTTCTTTCATATTCTTTTCTAACCAAGAGATACTCGTTAAATAGTCATTATCATCAAACGAATAATCATCTTTTGTAGTTGCCACCTTTTCTTCTTTTGAATTGTTATCTGTTGAAGTATTAGTTTTTGCACATCCTACAACAGATAAGCTAAACAATACCGTAAACAACATTAATAACGTTTTCTTTCCAAACGTAACCTTCATAGTCTCTCCCCCTTTTTATAATTATTACTATTATATCAATTAAAATCATCTATTTTATATTCTCTTCTATTATATTTACCTATTCATACTGTCTGAAATATTGAAAAAAACAATTCTAAGGTATAAACTCATTCAAATAATTTTATTTAAGTAAATTTGAATATACAAATATATATAAACATAAAAAAAGGAGTTCCCAAAGGAACTCCTTTTCAAGATACTCTAGTAAAATACTAATTATCTTGAACGCATTAATCAATTTAATAGGAAATATATTAATTTAATTAAAGGAAATCGATGTAACTAAAAAACATTTAAAAATTACATCCCACATGGTCTGGCACCATTTATATATGATAACATAAATATTATATTTTAACAATATATTTATACATTTTTTTGATAAGGATGTTAAAATCTAACTTTTATAAAAGAATTATACGATTTTTTTACTTATACTAATAGTAAAATTTAGAATAAAAAATCATCACCTTATAATTAAGTGATGATTTTTATTTAAAATATATATTATCTATACTGCGGAACCTTGTAATTCATTGCCCCTAAATTAGAAGAATAACTACCTATTTCGCTTATCTTCTTTCCTATTTTACTTGGCCATGCAACGTCACTAGCATATTGATGCCAAGTGTAGTTTGTAGACCATTTCATGTCATATAATGTATTCTGATTGTATGTTGAATTATGGATATATTTACTTGCTATCCAAGATGCTGCTCCATCAATACCTGCAGCAACACTTGTCCATCCATTTTTATATGCTGTAGCAGACCCTCCAGCCAAAGCATTACCATCTACTGCTCCAATTCCAAAGAAATTGTACACTGTCTTTCCATTGTATACAGTACCTTTAGCAAGAGCTGAGCTTCCGTACCCTGTTTCTATCATAGAATGTGCAACTAAATAAAGTACATTCACATTATTCTTTTTAGCCGCATTAATAAATGCCTGACCTTGATTATAAAAAACATTTCCAGATTTACAATATTTATTTAAATAACTATTAAGCTGAGATGCCGTCAAATCTTCAGTATACTGATTTAATTGTGCAAATTGCATCATACCTTCTGAATCGCTATAGTTGTTTGGATCCATATATTTTGTTAGCACATCTTTAGTTACTTTTTGCCCCCCATTTTGAGTATCCACGTTAAGAGACTTTGCTAATTGCAAGTCAACATGACTAGAAAGTGTCATTCCCATATCAACATAGTTTATTTCTCCACTAGTAGACTGTTTTGGTGGGTTAGATGATTCGTCTGTTCCAGACTCATCAACAGAAGTTTCTTCATCATTAAGTATAGTTTCCCCAGTTTCTTCTACATAATATGAAGAAACATATCCTTCTTTGCCATCAAATTTAATCTTATACCATCCATTGCTAGAAGATATAAATTGAACCTTATCACCTTTTTTTAAGTCAAAAAGTTTTTCACTAGTTGCATTCATACTCTTTCTAACAGTCAGTTTAGTAGATGTTACTTCCATTATTTCTGAAGAATTAGATTCACCGCCACTATTATCATCAGCTAGAAATTTAGTGGAAACATATCCTGTATTTCCATTGAATTCTATCTTTGTCCAGCTTACGCCTTCTTCTAGTATTTTTACTTTATCTCCCTGTTTTAAGACGCTAATAATACCACTACTCGTGCTTGCAGCTTTTCTAAAGTTTAGTACACTGTTGTTTACTATCTTCGTTTTATTAGAAGCAGGGGCTGTCTTTATATTATTTGCCTTTTCAGATTGAGCTTGCATAGATATTGCATCTTCTTTTACCCAACCTACTTTTTTATTGCTTTTTATATTTAACCAACCGTCACTATTAGATAATATTTCAACTTTATCTCCCTTTTTCAGAACAAAACTTACATCTTGATCTGCACCAGGATTTACTCTTATATTCACAAATTCAAACTTTATAGTTCCTGTTTGCCCAGTTGCTGATACAGAAACTCCAAGTAGTGGAAGAACTGCCAGCGTTGATAGAGCTAGTCTCATATTCAAGTTTATCACTCCTTTTCGAACATATAATACGATTATTATAGCAAATAATTACAACTTTGTAAACAAAAAGTATCTTTTGTTTACAAAATAGTTACATATTCACTAGATACTGTAAAAAATCGAAAAACTTCTTTCCTTTTTTTACTTTTAATTATATAATATTCTAGTATTTGTCCTTTTCTTATTGATCAATATAGTATTTTATATATTAAATATTAAACACTATTGCAATAATATTTTTTAGGATATTAAATAATGACAGTTCGAAACCATCCTGTCAATAAATAAAACTAGGAGGTAATATGAAAAAATTAACTTTAAATGAATTGGTTGTAAATGCTCTTATATGTGCATTATATGTAGTACTAACCTTAGTCAACCCTCTAAGCTATGGAGCGGTTCAATTTAGGTTTAGTGAATTTTTATCCGTAATTCCTTTTTTCAACAGAAAATACATTCCTTCAATAACAGTTGGAGTATTTTTAGCGAATATGTATAGCGAATTTGGACTAATTGATGTATTTGTAGGTGTTTTAATTTGTGTAATATCTTATACAATTAGCTACTATCTTAAAAACGTCTATATAAACGCAAGTATTTATGCAATTCTTTGCGGAATATTGGTAGGTGCAGAAATTTCAATACTTTCAAATATACCATTCTTAGCAACTGCTTTAGCTGTTTTTGCTGGCCAAATTGTGGTTAATCTATTTGGAGCTGTTGTATTCAAAAGAATTAAAGAAAAAACAACTTTATTAGACTAATTTTTATTAGATGACACTGCTATATACAAATTTGTAGCAGTGTCTTTTTTTATGATATAATTTAAATTAAGATAATTACTGCTACTATAAAATTATATGAGAAGGAGGATCTAATCTTTTAAGAATTTTATCTTAAAAATTAGTAATGACTATGTGTAGTGAAAAAATAACAAAATTAAAAAATTATATAGAAGAATCAAACAATATTGTTTTTTTTGGAGGAGCTGGTGTATCTACAGAATCGAATATTCCAGATTTCAGAAGTTCAAATGGTATTTTTAATAAAAAGTTGAATAAACACTTTTCTCCGGAACAACTAGTTTCTCACACTTTTTTTAATCACTATCCAGAAGATTTTTTTGCTTTTTATAAAGATAATCTAGTTTATTCTAATGCAAAGCCTAATAAGGCTCATATAGCTTTGAGCAAACTTGAAGAACAAGGAAAATTAAAAGCTATTATTACCCAAAATGTAGACGGGCTTCACCAAGCAGCTGGAAGTAAAAATGTATACGAACTCCATGGTAGTGCTCATGAAAATATTTGTACTGGATGTAATAGAGTTTATTCTCTTGAAGAGTTTATAAAGTTATCTGGACCTATACCAAAATGTGAAAATTGTGGCTCTATTATAAAGCCAAACGTTGTTTTGTATGAAGAGAGTTTGGATGACTACACAATAAATAAATCTATAAATGCTATATCAAATGCTGATATGTTAATTGTAGGAGGGACATCTCTAGTAGTTTATCCTGCAGCTGGATTTCTTAGCTATTTTAAAGGAAAGTATTTAGTATTAATCAATAAGTCATCGACTTCAGTTGATAAAAATGCTGATTTAGTAATAAATGATTCTATTGGATCTGTTCTTTCAAAAGCTATATTGGATGGTAATTAAACAATAAAAAGACCTCTAGTTAGAGGTCTTTTATTTTTTAATTCAATTTTTCTATAGTCTTGTTTAATATGTTCAAACTTTTTTCTAAGTTTTTCTTGAACTTCTCATCAAATCCAGACATATTCTCTACAATTATAGCCGTTATTCTTTCCTCTTCTTCGACCAAGACTGCTCTGCCCTCATCAGTAATTCCATAGAAGGTATTTCTTCTATCTAGAGATCCTTCTTCTCTAAACACGTATTCTAATTCAACCATTTTATTTAATAATATGCATAGACTTGATGTAGAAACATATAGTTCTTTGCTTAAATTTTTCAATTCAATCCTATCATACTTTTTTATCTGTTGTAACGTGAAAAACTGTTTTGGTGTTAACTTCTGTACTTTTTTCATTCCACCGCTGGCAAATCTTTTAATTAGATTGTCATATATGTTGAAATTTTCTAGCAGAAGTAGTGCTAATTCTTTTTCTTCCATTTTTTTCCCTCCAAAAATAAGTATTTCAACCACAATATCATTAATATTCAATGCTTTTAATATCAATGATTTATAATTCAAATTTAAGTTTTACTTATATAATATAACATAGTTTCAAAATAAAAAAAAGTTTTTTTGTTAAAAACACTCTTTTTTTAAAAAAACTTAATAAATTATACTACCTGTATAGTTCATTTCTCCACCTATTTATTTAAAGGAATTTACTCTAATCTCTCTTCTAGACTATGTTTGGAAGATCTTTCAAGGATTCTATTTCTAAGATTTTTAAAAATTCATCCGTAGTCTTATATATTATAGGTTTACCTGTTTTATTAAGCCTACCTGCTTCATAAATCAAACCATTATCCAATAAAGTCTTTAAAACTTTATCACATTTAACACCTCTTAAATCTTCTATATCATTTTTTGTTATCGGCTGTTTATATGCAATTATTACCAAAGTTTCTAGTGTTGCTTGGCTAATAACTCTTTTTTTTGAAGGTTCTATTATTTTTTTTATATAATCAGCATATTTTTCATTTGAACACATCTGAAATTTATCATCTAATTTTATTATTTGAATACCTCTATCATTTTCTTTGTATTCTTTTATTAAAGCCTCTAGCATTATCTCTATTTCTTTTGGTGCCAATTCTTCGTTAATTGCAAGATTTAATTCTTTTATTGTTATCGGTTCCCCATAAGAAAACATTATAGATTCAATAATATTTTTAATATCACTTCTTCTCATTTTCAACACCACTTTCATTATTTACAAGCTTTTTCTTTTTATTTTCTATTTTTCTCAAAGCCTTTTTCTCAAGCTTATCATCACTTTCACTGTCTATATCTATCAATTCGCTTGATTGTTTTTTTATATTTTTATTTTTTTCTATAGTTATATCATCATAAAAAGATTCTTGTTTTATATATATTTCTTTTAATTTTATCATTTCTAGTATGGCTAAAAAAGATGCAACAATATCTTTTTTCTCGCCATTATTCATTATATTCTTGAAATTTATTTTTTCGTTTTCTAAAATTAAGGTTCTTATCATTTCAATCTTAGATTCCACTGTAATAGGCTTATTTCTTACTATTTTTCCGAGCTTTTCATTTTTATTTAATAGATTTTCAGCTTCTTTAATATCTATTTTTTTATCTGAAAATAATTTTTTAATAATTTTTTCTATTTCATCAACTGTTATATCAGAAAGGTCTGCATCTTGATTTATCGATTCTTGAGTATTTCGATAAAATTTATTGTCATATTCTGAAATATTATTTTTCAACTCTTCTGTAATATTTCTAAATATTTTATATTCCTCTATTTTTTGAACTAATTCACTTCTAGGATCTTCTTGCTTTTTATCATCTTGCTTCAGATATAATATATACCTAGATTTAATTTCCGTTAACTTGGCGGCCATAGAAATAAAGTCACTTGCTAATTCTAAATCAATCTTATCCATATTTTCTATATATGCCGTATATTGATCTGTAATATCTATTATAGATATATCGCTTATATCGATTTTATTTTTATTTACCAAGTCAAACAACAAGTCCATTGGGCCTTCATATTTTTTTGTTTGAATACTGTATTGCATTTATAAATCTCCTCTATATATAAGCTACATAAAAAATCCAACTATCTGACTAAAGAAAGCATATATCGGAGTTAAAATATACACATATGCTCTTGTAACAATCAATAATATAAAAAGAATAAATGTATATCTTGAATACTCATACACTTTATAAACTATATTTCTAGGCAAAAAAGTTGAAATAAAACTCCATCCATCAAGTGGAGGGAATGGAAGTATATTAAAACTTGCAAAAGCTATATTATATACTACTAAAGAATATGCAACCGACTTCAGTGAATACATATCTACTCTTGAATATATCATTGCAAAAATTATTGCAGATACCAAGTTAAAAAATATTCCAGCTAGAGAAACAGTTATATTTCCTAGTTTTTGATTTTTATAATTATTTGGGTTTACCGGAACTGGTTTTGCCCATCCAAATCTCACTAAAAACATCATCAACATTCCAAAAGGATCTATATGATGAAATGGGTTAATTGTCATTCTCCCACTATTTTTTGCAGTATCATCTCCATTTAAATGTGCTACATATGCATGTCCAAATTCATGTATTGATATTGCGAATAAGATTGCTAGAAGAGCTGTCAGAAACTCCGATATGCTATTTAAAAAATTTAAATTCAATATTTTTTCCTCCTTTAAATTAAATAAGGCGGGGAGAAATCTCCCCCACCTTTTTATACTTCCATCAATATTGGCAATATCATAGGATTTCTTTTAGTTTTAACATAAAGATATTCCTTCAATTCATCTTTAATTGTATTTTTGATATACGCCCATTCTTTTATTTTTTTATCTTCACAGTTCTTAAAAACATTTAAGACTATTTCTTTTACGCCATCCATAAGTGTCTCAGATTCTCTTACATAAACAAATCCTCTAGATATAACATCTGGACCTGCTAATATACTACCATCTTCTTTTGACAGTGTCATTACTATTGTAATTAGACCATCTTCAGATAGATGCTTTCTGTCTCTAAGAACTATATTTCCTACGTCTCCAACTCCAAGACCATCTACTAAAATTCTTCCTGAAGGTACTCTTCCACATTTTCTTGCTGATTTTCTATCTACCTCCAAAACATCTCCGTTAGATACTATAAATATATCATCTTGATTTGTTCCTAGCTCTTGAGCTAGCTCTGAATGTCTTTTTAGCATTTTATATTCACCATGTACAGGCATAAAGAATTTTGGTTTAGCAAAAGCTTGCATCAACTTTAATTCATCTCTGCTTGCATGACCAGAAACGTGTATTCCTGCACTATCATTAGATACCACATCTGCACCCTTTTCAAGAAGGAAATTGATTACTTTAGATACTGTTTTTTCATTACCTGGTATTGGATGAGCTGAAATTATTACTAAGTCACCTTTTTTGATTTCTACCTTTTTGTGTTCTGAATTAGCCATTCTCGCCAACGCTGACATTGGCTCTCCTTGTGATCCAGTAGTAATTATAACTATCTCATTATCCTTGTATTTGTGTATATCATTTAAATCAATGATATTTTCATCACTGCTTATATAACCTAACTCTTTTGCTACACCTATTATGTTTACCATAGATCTGCCTGATACAGCTACTTTTCTTCCATATTCTCTTGCCACATCACATATTTGTTGTAATCTATGTATATTAGATGCAAAAGTTGCAACGATAATTCTGCTATTATGTGCCTTTTTGAACAAATCGTCCAAACCTTCACCCACTATTCTCTCTGATTTAGAGCTTCCAGGTTTATCAGCATTTGTACTATCTGCTAACATTAACAATATACCTTCTTCATCGCTTATTTCACATATTCTATGAATATCCATTAGTTGACCATCTATTGGAGTTAAGTCAATCTTAAAATCTCCTGTGTGGTATATTACACCTTGATTAGTGTGCACTGCTATTGAATAAGCATCTGGAATACTGTGATTCACTTTGATGAATTCAACACTCATATTATTTAATTTAACTTGCTCTCTAGGTCCAACTATGTTAAGTTTTGCATTATTTATTCTATGCTCTTTCAATTTCACTCTTATTAGCTCTATGCTAAGAGCAGAACCATAAACCGGTACATTTAATTTTTTTAATAAGTAAGGCATCGCTCCTATATGATCCTCATGACCATGAGTGATAAATACCCCCTTTATCTTATCCGCATTCTTTACTAAGTATGTCATGTCAGGTATAACTATATCAATTCCAAGTAATTCGTCCTCTGGAAATGACAGACCTGCATCTATTACTATAATTTCGTCCTTATACTCTATTACAGTCATATTTTTTCCGATTTCATTAAGACCGCCTAGTGGTATAACCTTTATTTTTTCTTTATTATTTTTTGCCAAATTATTTACTCCTTTTTTTTATTTGCTAATCACGAACACAAATCATCATTATTATTATAATACCACAAAATACTAAAAATAAATATATTTTTTTCCTTTAATTGACATGAGGCAATATTATTTGTATGATTAGTCTATCAATAAATTTAAAGTAGGAGGAATCATGAGAGGAAAATCTCATTTAATTATAGGCACACTATCAGCCGTTGAACTGTCAGTGCTAGCAGGTTTTACAATAACCCCACTTGGAATTATTTCTGCTGCTTTTTTCTCAGTTGCTGCCGATATAGATGAAGCAAATTCCAATTCGCTTAACAAGTTAATAAGTAAAAAGTTTACTAATAAAATTCACAAAATTATAATTTACTCGCTGCTTATACTGTCATTTTATCTGTATATCAGCTCATATAAAAATATTTTTCTTGGAGTTTTTTTAGCTATTGCTTTAATTTTCATTATAGAAAAAAAACTGACATCTAATCTAATTAGATCGATATTAATTTCATTTATATTTTTTGTATTTGCATCAATACTTAGCTTATATGAAATAAATACTGGACTAACGATAATGGTTTTAATTTTAGCCTTTTTCCCTCTAATGAAACACAGAAGTCTCACTCATTCATTGCTGATGCTTGCAATCATATATACCGTATTTACAATAGTAGAAAACACTTCAAATATTAGTTCCGTTGCTTTCATTACTACTGCATCATACGCTACACACCTTTTATGCGACATGGTGACAAAAAGAGGCATCCCTCTATTTTATCCATTTTCAAAAAAAAATTATCGTGTATCACAGTTTAAAGTCGGGTCGTTTTTCTGTAATGCTATAGAGTATTCTACAATATTGGTAGTCGCTTTTTTACTTATATGTACTATATCATTTTTGGGTGTAAAAATTAAATTATATTAAAAATGCGGTGCAAAAAGCACCGTATTTTTTTATAATATTTTATTACCTAGTATAATATTATTCTTACAAATTACCTTTCAAGCCTATATCCTCGGCCTTTGCTTTCATACCTTCGATAGTTTCAAAAATAACATCATCTAGATCCATATCAAGCATTACTATTCCATTTTTAATAGTTTCTCTACTTACACCCGCTGCAAAAGATTTATCCTTAAATTTTTTCTTAATAGATTTTACCTCTAAATCCAAAACACTTTTTGATGGTCGCATAAGACATGCAGCATTTATTAGTCCAGTCAATTCATCAATAGTATACAATACTTTTTCCATTTTGCTCTCAGGTTCTACATCAGTACATATACCATATCCATGACTCTTCATTGCTCTAATGTATAATTCATCTATTCCTTGTTCTCTCATAATTTCTTCTGATTTATGACAATGCTCATCTGGAAATTTTTCATAATCTAAATCATGAAGTAAGCCTACAACTCCCCAAACTTCTTCATCTTCACCAAACATTTTAGCAAAATGTTCCATAACTGCTTCAACTGCAAGTGCATGCTTTCTTAAAGCATCTGTTTTTGTATATTCAGTCAGTAAATTCCATGCATCTTCTCTTGTAATTTTATTTTTCATGTTATCCTCCCTCGTAAATCTGTTTATTAATCATTGTAAAATTGTATGAGTAAAAAAATTATTATTTACAATGTACTATTATTTTGTTAATTAGTCAATATTTTTTAAATTTTACAAATATTCTTTTTATTAATATTTATTTCTATTTACTTATATAAGGGATAGTATCTTGATTATAATTGAAAAAATAATAAAAGATACGCTAAAATTAGCGTATCTTTTATTATTTGAATTTTATTAAAAACTAACATATTACTATTACAAATCTAGCTTTTTGCACGTATTGTTGTTTATTTTTCCTTTTCTAAACAATCTACACATGTACCATAAAATTTCAAATCATGATTTTTAATTCTAAAATTATAAGTATTTTCTACTCTCTCTTCGATTGCATCTAACAGGTCTTCCCTTACCTCAATTATGTTTCCACATTCTTTACATATCAAGTGATGATGATGGTGCGAATCATCTCCTTCTACATTTATCTCATATCTTATACAGCCATCATCTAAATTCAACTTAGAAATTCCATTTATCTCATCTAATAACTGCATAGTTCTGTAAACAGTAGCAAGTCCAATTTCAGGGCAACTAACACGCACTTTATCGTATATTTCTTCACTACTCATATGAGAATTTTCATTTTCAAGTAATACTTCTATTATCGCTCTTCTTTGAGGTGTTATCTTAAATCCTGTTGATTTTAACTTTTCCTTAAGAGCCTCCATTGTTTTTTCCATAATATCCACTCCTCTTTTCAATTGAAAATCTATATATATTAATAATAGATTATTTATATGATTATGTCAATATCTTTTATCGATTAAAATTAAGAATTGTCTGAATTTTTGTTCATTAATATATTTCAGCATACTTAATTTCAATTATATATGACTACAGAGTCTTATATACCCAAACAAAGAGCTTTACAAAACTTATATTTTCTTAAAATCAAGATAATTTTGTAAAATTAAAACAGCTGCTAATTTATCTATCACTTTTTTTCTATTTTTTCTTCTTACATCTCCGCTGATTAATATTTTTTCCGCCGATACTGTAGATAACCTTTCATCCCAATATTCAACCTTGATGCCAATTTCACTTTCTATCAACTCACAAAATTTCACTACCTTTTCCGATTGAGGACCTAGAGTTCCATTCATATTTTTAGGTAATCCAGAAACAATAGCATCAACTTTGTGCTCTTTAATTAATTCTTTTAGCGCTTCTATATCCTTTTTTTTACTCTGTCTTTTTATTGTTGTAATACCTTGAGCTGTTAGTCCCATAAGATCACTAACAGCTACTCCTATTGTATTATCTCCAATATCCAGACCCATAATTCTTCCTTTTAGCATATGTTTTTCCCGTCTATTTTATTTTTTTTATTTATCATCATAATAGTTATTGGTATTAAAATATAAATTGAGTCTGTCGCAGCGGCTATTATACCTGAATCATTGACTGCCAAAGTAACTAGACAACCTATAATTGCTGCAATAAAACCACTATATATAATTTTATGATCTTTCTTTAGTTGCAAAAATTCACGAGTTGGTCTAATTATTACAATTGATATCATAAGTATTCCTACCAATAATATGTTGACCCATACAGTCGTTTGAGCTAATTGTATATTCATATCAATTTTTCTAGCAAATACATATATTATCTCCATTGGTCCATTTAGTTGAATCTGTTTAACAAAGTTTCCTAAATGCGATCCAATTCCAAGTAAAATATCTGCCATTGCAAACCCAGCGACCAAAACAGCTGTTGAAAATAGAACTAAAATAATCTTTTTAATATCCAACTTCACGTTATAAATCATAAGTACAAATACAAAGTATGCTATACACTCAGATATTGCCCCACCTACATTTGCCCCCATACCAGGGTATGCTGATGTAAAAAGTATTACTGTTAAGAAAAGAGTTGCAAGCCATTTTGGTATTTTTTTATACTCTAGTAATACAGCCATTCCTAATATAGCACTTCCTACTGTTACTCCTTCATACTCATTTCCTATTCCATAGTATCTTGCTCCCATCATAGGGTCGTAACTCATAATATTTGCTTTCATTAATGGTGTAGATATCACAGAATCAATTACAATTAACAGTATCATTGCAATAGAGAAAAATCCTATCTGCTTAATATCATCACCTTTAAATATTCTTGTTCCTATTAAATAATACGCTATAGAAATAACAACAATGGATAAAGCTAGTTGAACTTCAGAACTTGCTCCTAAAATAGGTGCAGTTAGAAATGCTAATGGCATTATTAATCCAAATTTCATAAGCTCTTTTAAAACATCTAAAGATTTTTTTCTATACTTTGCTGGAATTTTTTCTCGTTTCCATAGCGCTAGTGCTCCAAATATCACTGACAACGAAACAAAAGCTACATATATATTAATTACAGTCATCCTAATAGAAGATATTGCCACTATTTTTTTATATTCTTTTTCTATGAAACTTAAACTTGAAGCCTTATCAACTTCCGTAAGCTTTCTTCCTACCATTTCATCATTTTTAAGTCCAAATCTATTTAATACATCCACTCCTATATCTATATTGGCCATTACACCTTCTCTTCTAGTTGTAGATGATGTAAGAAGACCTTTCCCTTTTTTAGACATATCGAATCTTACTACAGTTCCAAGTCTTCTGTTGTTGCTATAATCTAAGTTACTAGGAAAACTACTCATAACGTAAATAGTATCATTTTCTCCCGCCATTTCAAAGACTTTTTCAATATAGTTGCTTACCTTATTGTATATTGAATATTTCATTGTTTTGTAAGTACTTTCGTTTAACTCCAACTTATATTCATCCAACCTAAATGTATCGCCTAGTTCTACAAAAATAAGATCTGATGTTTTATAAAATTCATTTGTCTCAGATATTAATTTTTCATAGTCTGTAGATATTCCATATGGAAACGATAAGTTTTCTTTATTAATATCATCAACGTTTCCGTTATATAATCTTCCACTTCCATCCATCACTGCTAGTGAAAAATCTCTATTTTTGATGAACTTTCCTTCTGAATTATAGTAGTCACTATTTCCTAAAACTGCTATTTTTTTACCATTTAAATTTAATGTTTCACCTAAATATCCAACATTAGATTTAAATTCACCTTTTGTTTTGTTATAAAGGTCTACTTCATTTATATTATTTAGGTTAATTTTACCAGGATTCTTTCCAGTAGCTGATCTATATAGAGATGCTAATTTTTTATCCGACTCAGTAATATTCAGTTCTATCTCACTTTGAATATTGACTCTACCTGTAGCACCCATGCTTGCAAAGTTTCGTCTATCATCGTATCCTTTATCACCTCTTATATTCATAAGTGCTACATGACCATCATTTTTCATTTTTTCTCTAAGAAATTTTATATTGTTAAAGTTTGATAAACTTGTTCTATTCAAATCAATTAAAATGACTTTACCTTTATTTTTTGATGTATTATTATCAGCACTCAAGTCCTTACTGCCTTTAGTAGAGTCTCTTTGAGTTGCATATTCAAACTCTTGTTTACTGCTCTCAGCTCCAAAAGCGGGCATTACTGCAGTAAATATCAGAAATAGTGCAACCACTAAAGACATACCTTTTTTTAACATTATTTGTTACTCCTCAATATTTAAATATTTTGTAATTACTTCTTCGAGAATTTCATCTCTTTCAAATTGCTTCATCATGGTTCTAGCATTGTTATAACTTGTTATATAGCTTGAATCACCAGATAATAAATAACCAATTATTTGGTTTACAGGATTATATCCCTTTTCCAATAATGAATCATATACATATCTAATAGTTTTCGCTACATCCATTTTATCATCGCTTAAACCTTCAAATTTAACCGTGTAATCATCTTTCTTAACCATTTGCAATACCTCCTAATTTTATATTTGCGAAGTAATTGTGTATCACTTAAGTAAGATTTTACATTAAAAAAGAAATTTTATCAAGTTTTCTGACATATTAGAGACCTTCAATTGGCAATTATACACACTTGAAGGTCTCATAAAAAAATATTTTATTTTAAATTATTTTACTTGTGTTTCTAAAATTTCTTTTGCTGTGGACAATGCTTTATCGACCATATTAATATCACTTGCTCCAGCTTGTGCCATGTTAGGTCTACCTCCACCTTTTCCTCCAGCTATTTTTGCTATTTCTCTAACTAGATTTCCTGCATGAGCTCCCTTTTTGATAGCTTCTGAAGAAACTGTTGCAACAAAATTAATTTTATCATCTGATATGTTTGCAACTACAACTACACTATTTTCCACCTTATCTCTTAAATTATCTGCAACTTCTCTAAGTGAATCCATATCCATTCCTTCATATTTATTTGTAATTAGATTCACGCCATTTACATCCACTTTTTGTTCTATAATATCATCTGCCATTTGCATATTCATTTTAGATTGAATAGAATGAAGTTCTTTTTCCATTTTCTTATTTTCTTCAACAATCTGATTTGCCCTTGCAAATAGGTTATCTTCTTTAGTTTTTAGAGTATCAGTTAAGTCGCTAATTATTTGTTCTTTAGCTAAAAGATGATTGTACACAGCTCTTCCAGTTATCGCTTCAATTCTTCTTACTCCTGCAGCAATACCACTTTCTGAAATTATTTTAAACAATCCAATCTGTGAAGTATTTTCTAAGTGAGTACCTCCACAAAGTTCTGTTGAAAAATCTCCCATCTGAACTACTCTTACTACTTCTCTATATTTTTCACCAAATAAAGCTACAGCTCCCTTTTCTTTTGCTTCTTTTATATTCATTGTTTCTGCATTTATTGTTAGTGATTCAAATATTTTTTCATTTACTAAATTTTCTATAGTCTTTAACTCATCTTTTGTAATTTGTTCAAAATGTGTTATATCAAATCTAAGTCTATATGGGTCAACTAATGATCCTGCCTGATTTACGTGCTCACCTAACACGTCTTTTAAAACCTTATGTAGAATATGTGTAGCAGAGTGGTTTCTAGCTGCATCCATTCTAAGAGATTTATTAACATGAGTTTGTACTATATCTCCTGTATTAAATTTACCTTCTTTCATAAATCCAATGTGCTTTATGCTTCCATTAGTTCCCTTTACAGTATCTTCTACTTCAAATATTCCATTTTCAGAAGTTATTTGCCCCTTGTCACCTACTTGTCCACCACCATTAGCGTAGAAAGTAGTTTCCTCTAAAATTATTTCTCCCTTTTGATTGGATTCAATATTATCGCTTAATTCTGAATCAATTACAATCACCTTTATTGGTGAGTTGATTTCCAGGTTTGAATATCCATCAAATTTAGATTCTACATCATCTAATTCTGAAAGTGGATCTTCTTTCCAAGCTTCTCCTTCTTGATTTCCTCTAGCAGCTCTTGCTCTGTTCTTTTGAGCTTCCATCTCCTTGTCAAATCCTTCAAGATCTACTTTCAATCCTTCTTCCATCAATATTTCTTCAGTTAAATCTATTGGAAATCCATATGTATCATAAAGTTTGAAAGCATGTTCTCCTGATACTATTTTTTCTCCTCTTTCCTGCATTTCTTCAGTATGTTTTTTCAAAATATCTAAACCTTGTTGTAGAGTTTCTGCAAATTTTTCTTCTTCTATTGATATTACTTTCTTTATATATGCTTCTTTTTCAACTAACTCTGGATAAGCTTCTCCAGATGTTTCAATGACAACATCTACCAATTTATTCAAAAAAGCATTTTCTATGCCAAGCAATTTTCCATGTCTTGCAGCTCTTCTTAATAGCCTCCTAAGAACATATCCTCTACCTTCATTTGATGGAAGTATTCCGTCTCCTATCATAAAAGCAACTGATCTAATGTGATCTGTAACAATTCTAATTGATTTGTCACTTACAGGATCTTCTCCATATTTTTTATTTGCATATTCACTTGTCTTTTGTATAATTCTATCTATTGTATCCACTTCAAAGATAGTATCTACTTCTTGCATTATACAACCCATTCTTTCAAGACCCATTCCTGTATCAATATTTTTATTTTTCAATTCAGAATATGATCCATCTTCTTCTTTATTAAATTGAGTAAAAACAAGATTCCAAAACTCAAGATATCTATCACAGTCGCAACCAGGTTTACAATCTTCACATCCACATCCATAAGATTCACCTTTATCAAAGTATATTTCTGAACATGGTCCACAAGGCCCTAGTCCTATTTCCCAGAAGTTATCTTCTTTTCCTAATCTAACTATTCTCTCTTCCGGAAATCCTACTATATTTTTCCAAATATCATATGCTTCATCATCACTTTCATATACAGTCACCCATAATTTTTCTTCCGGCATATTTAAATATTTAGTGATAAATTCCCAAGCATATTGAATTGCTTCTTCTTTAAAATAGTCAGCGAATGAAAAGTTCCCCATCATTTCAAAAAATGTAGCGTGTCTTGCAGTCACACCAACATTTTCTATATCTCCCGTTCTAATACATTTTTGAACCGTTGACATTCTAGCCTTTGGTGGTGTTTCTAGACCAGAAAAATATTTTTTAAGCGGCGCCATACCTGAGTTTATTAATAGAAGAGATTTATCATCACTTGGTATTAAAGAATGCGATTTTGCAATATAGTGATCTTTTTCTCTAAAAAATTCTGTAAACTTACTTCTTATTTCGTTAATTCCCATTTTTTTCATTACCTTTTCCTCCTCAATCATCATATATAATTCATATCTAAAAAATAATTAAATAAAAAACTCGCTCCTGTAAATAATTACAGGGGCGAGTTATATGCGCGGTACCACCCTGATTATCGTAAATTACGACATCTCATTCGCTTAACGCAGCTTCACGTTTCGATATACTTTTATTTTCCACCGAACTACTCCAGGACTGCTTCAAAAACTGTATACGAGATATTTCCACCATCAATCTCTCTCTATAGTACCAACATTTCATACTACTTCCCTTCAAAGTATTTTAATCATTATTTATTTATACATATTATATTACAATAAATAAAACTTTTAATCAATAACTTATTAGTTTTTTACTACAATATATTGATTATTCTATAATTCCTCCGCCTACTAATACATCACCATCATAAAACACTACGCTTTGACCCTTAGTTATGGCTCTCTGAGGAGTTTCAAACTTAACTTCTACTCTATTTTCTCCAATTTTTTTAATTGTAGCAAAAGATACGTTTGATGAATATCTTATTTTTGCTACATATTTCTTTGTTTCATCTAGTTCGTCTATAGAAAACATTAAAAAGTTGACATCTTTAGCAGTTAATGTATCTTTGAATAAATCCTCATTTCCACCTAATGTCACAGAATTGTTTTTTCCATTTATATCAATGACATATGTTGGTTTACCAAAAGTAACTCCTAGCCCTTTTCTTTGCCCTATAGTGTAACTAATAACTCCATTATGTTCTCCCATTTCATTTCCATCTTTGTCAACGAATTTGCCTTTTGGAGCTTTTCTGTCTGCATTTTTTAATAGGAATTCTTCATAATCATGATTTGGTATAAAACAGATATCTTGACTATCAGGTTTATTGTGAACTTCCAATCCTATTTCTTTAGCAATTTCTCTTATTCTGCTCTTGTCAAAATTACCTATAGGAAATAATGTCTTTGAAAGTTTATCTTGATTCATATTATATAATACATAAGTCTGATCTTTTTTGTCATTTGCAGCTCTTTTTAATTCATACTTCCCAGTTTCATCATTGTATTCTATAAGAGCATAGTGACCAGTCGCAACATATTCGCAACCTAGCTCTTCAGCTTTGTTATATAATTCATTAAATTTTATATGTTTATTACAAAAAACACATGGATTTGGTGTGTGCCCTTCAAAGTACTCACTTATAAAATTATTTATTACTTTATTTTTAAAATTTTCTTGGAAATCAAGTACTGTATGTGATATCCCTAGCTTTTCACAAACTTTCTTTGCATCTTTTATAGCTGTATTTTCTACGCCTTCTCCCATATCCCAAAGTTGCATAGTAGCTCCAACTACTTCATAGCCTTGTTCTTTTAGTAGATATGCAGCTACAGAGCTGTCAACTCCTCCACTCATTCCAAGTAAAACTCTTTTTTTATTTGTTATATTCAAAATTATCGCCTTCCTTTATCCACTTATTTTACCTTCAATCCAAAAAAGAGCTTTAAGCTCTTTTTTAGACTCTCTATGTATACCCTTAAAAATCACAAATTCTACACTAAATCAAAATTACCTTAATTTTTTTCTTTATTATTTCATATTTTTCATTATATCTGTAATATCACTGTCTTTATAGTTGAAGTTAGAGTTATAATCATCGACCATATCCTGTAATGATATTGAGTTAGTAACCTCTTCTATACTTTGTTTAATTCTAGCCCAAACATACCTTGTTGAACATGAATCAAAATTCTCACAAGCATCTTCACTAAGAAGACATTCTGTAAATACCATGTTACCTTCCAAAACTTTTAGTATATCAGCGACAGTAATATCGCTTGCATCTTTAGATAAAAAATATCCACCTTGAGCCCCTCTTACACTTTTTACAAGGTTTGCCTTTTTTAAAGCCGAAAAAATTTGCTCTAAATATTGGTCTGATATATTTTGCTGTTTAGCTATATGTTTTAAAGAAACAGGTTTACTACTAGAACAGAGTGCTAGTTCAAACATTGCTTTTAAACCGTACTTCCCCTTTGTAGAAAGCTTCATATTAACTCACCTCTCTTCTAATTAATTCCTAGTAAATAACTATGAATTAATTCTAAAAATATATTATTATATCATACTAAAAAAGTCAAGATTATTTCAAATCT
The DNA here is from genome assembly GCF_900240845.1 of Peptostreptococcus faecalis. Classification (GTDB taxonomy): domain Bacteria; phylum Bacillota; class Clostridia; order Peptostreptococcales; family Peptostreptococcaceae; genus Peptostreptococcus; species Peptostreptococcus faecalis. The sequence goes on along the minus strand of NZ_OERU01000001.1, from coordinate 682,439 downwards.
TTCTAGTATTTTATTTTTCTTTTAATTTTTTGAGATATTCATCTAAGCTTTTCTCAAATTTGTTATTTTGCGGGTTATAGTATTTCATATTCGATATATTATCTGGTAAGTATCGCTGTTCAACATAGTGATTTTCATAATTATGCGGATATTTATAAGTGTTGTTTTCACTTTCATCTAATTTTCTGTAGTTCATATCCTTTAGATAGCTTGGGATATCATCTTGAACAACTTTATCAATACTTTCAATCGCAGCATTTATTGCTAAATATGCCGAATTTGATTTTGGTGAAGTTGCTAATAAAATAGTTGCTTGAGCTAAAGGTATCCTTGCCTCGGGAAATCCGAGTTGATTTGCACTATCTACACAAGCCTTAACTATTGTTACTGCATTGGGATATGCTAGCCCTATATCTTCAGATGCAATTACAAGCAATCTTCTGCAAATGCTAATTAAATCTCCTCCTTTTATCAACCTGGCGAGATAATATATTGAAGCATCTGGGTCACTTCCTCTAATTGACTTTTGAAATGCACTCAATAAATTATAGTGAACATCACCATCCATATCAAATAGATATGCTGTAGCTAAATTTAAATTAGATATTACATCTTTATCTACCCTAAGATTTCCATCTCTATCAAATTTAGATTCATTTATAGATAGTTCTAAAATATTTATTGCCGATCTCATATCTCCATTGGAGGCACTTGCTATAGACTCTAGAGACTCCTCTGTTGCCATTAGTTTTGCAAAACTATCTTCATTGTATCGAGTAATTGCATTTTTTAGTCCCTCTATAATTTCTTCCTTGCTAAGTGATTTAAATTCTATCGTTATGCTTCTGCTTAAAATCGCACTGTACACATATCTATATGGATTTTCAGCAGTACTTGCGATTAAAGTGATTTCTCCAGTTTCTATAAATTCAAGTATAGATTGTTGTTGCTTTTTATTAAAACTTTGTATCTCATCTATATATAGTAGTATACCATTTTTTGATTCCAGTTTACCTATTTCTTTTGTAATATTTTTGATATCTTCAAGTGATGAATTTGTAGCATTTATTTTAAATATTTGCTTATCAGCAGCCTTTGAAATTATTTCAGCCACTGATGTTTTTCCCACACCAGGTGGTCCATAAAAAATCATATTAGGAAAATATTTTTTAGAAAGCATATTGTTTATTACTCTGTCTTTTCCAATTATATGACTTTGTCCGACTACATCTTCAATTTTTTTAGGTCTTAATTTATCAGCTAAAGGCATGGCATTCTCCTTTCTATATCAAAATATGGACTGCAATTTAGCAGTCCATATTAAAAAGTTTATAATCGAATTTTATTACGGTAGAATTTACTTTATTTTTAGCTCTTCTAGTAATTTATCATTTAATATCTTTATATGTGTTCCCTTCATTCCTAAAGATCTAGATTCTATTACTCCGGCACTTTCAAACTTTCTTAGAGCATTAACAATTACTGAACGTGTTATACCTACTTTATCAGCTATTTTACTTGCAACTAATAAACCTTCGTCTCCACCAAGTTCATTAAATATATGTTCGATAGCTTCTAGTTCAGAATAAGATAATGTTCCAATAGCCATTTGAATAACAGCTTTCTTTCTCATTTCTTCTTCCATTTCTTCGCTTATCGCTCTCATTATTTCAAGCCCAATTACAGTTGCCGAATATTCTGCCACAACTATATCATCATCAGTGTATGGCTTATCAGGTCTAGTGATTATTAAAGTTCCTAGTCTTTCACCACTACCTAAAATAGGTACAACTGTAGTAAATTTATTAAGTCTTTCCTGTTCGTGAGGGAATATTTTAAGTATTTCTTCACCTGATATGTTTTCTCTTGTTTCATAAATTCTCAATATGTTATCTGTATATTCTTGTGGGAACATAGCTGCATCATTTTCTTCATCCATTAGAAGCGAGCTATCTTCAGGATTTTCTAAGTGATACCCCAATACTTTTCCACGTGTTCTTACAACATAAACATTTGATGCTAGGACACCGCCTAGTACATTTGAAAACTGGGCAAATGAAACAGATGTCCCCGCCGCAGATTGTAGAGTTTTATTTATATGCCTAGTTTTTGATAATAAATTTGAATCCATTTTTTTGCCTCCCTTTTATTAAGTTATTATTCTTTCCTGAAAATTCTGAATTGTAATAAAATATACACTTTTCTAATAATAACATACAAGGAAAGATTACCACAACTATATTTTTTTTTCAAGGTTTTTTTCATAATTTTTTTAATTTTCTAAATTATTTCTATTTCAAAAAAACTATTCTTCTTTTTATTTACCACTTTTTTCATTAGTTACGCAATTTTTTTCAGAACAGACACTTTTTGTTTCTTTTTTTGTGACTTTTTCTACCATATATGAACCACATTCCTTACATGTTTCCCCTGTTGGTTTTTTCCATTCAACAAAATCGCACTCTGGATAATTACTGCATCCATAAAAAATTCTTCCGTTTTTTTGTTTTCTAACTATTACATCCCCATCATGACATTTTGGACATTTTACTCCAATTTTTGTAACTATTGGTTTTGTAGTTTTACATTCTGGATAATTCTTACAAGCCATAAATTTACCAAATCTACCATGCTTTATGACCATATTTTCACCGCAAGTTTCACAGATTTCATCTGTTTCAATATCCATATTAATTTTTTCTATGTTCTCTATAGCCTCTTTTATTGATGACTCCAATGGTTTATATGCTTCTGAAACTGCCTGTTTCCAAGGAAATTTACCTTCTGCTATCAAATCGAGTTTACTTTCCATCAAAGCAGTAAAATCAACATCAGTCAGCATTTCAAAATTCTCTTCTAATATTTCAGTTACAACTTTACCAAGTTCAGTAGGCTTTAAAGATGCACCATCTTTTTCTACATATTCTCTCGCTAAAATTGTTCCAATTGTAGGAGCATAAGTAGACGGTCTACCTATTCCCAATTCTTCAAGAGTCTTTACTAAACTAGCTTCAGTATATCTAGCTGGTGGTTGCGTAAAGTGCTGAACTGGATTTATATTTTCAACTAAGAATGAATCCCCTACTTCTATACTAGGTAGTAGTTTATCTTCTCTATCAGAAAAATTATATACCTTAGTATATCCATCAAATATTCTTTTAGATCCTGTAGCTTTAAAAGTATAATTATCTATGCTAGCTTCTATAGTCAAGTTTTCGTAAATTGCATCTGACATTTGACTTGCTATAAAACGCCTCCAAATCAAGTTATACAATTTATACTGATCTTTTGTAAGTGAATCTTTAATACTATCTGGAGTTCTAGATGATGAAGTGGGTCTAACAGCCTCATGAGCATCTTGTGATCCTTTTGAAGTCTTTTCTTTCTTTTTCACTGAAGATTTTGGATAGTATTCATCACCATACGACTCAAGTATAAAATCTTTTGCTGCAAATTTAGCTTCATCAGATATTCTCTTAGAATCTGTTCTAATATATGAAATCAAACCTTCAGTTCCTTCTCCAGAAATATTGATTCCTTCGTATAATTCTTGTGCTATCTTCATAGTCTTCTTTGTAGTAAATCCCAATCTATTTGCAGCTTCCTGTTGCATATTAGATGTTGTAAAGGGTTTTACCGGGGATCTCTTTCTAGTTTTAACGTCAATTTTATCTGCTTTTATTTTCTTATTTTTTATTTTTTCAACTATTTCATTTACTTGATTTTCATCTTTCAGATCAATCTTCTTACCATTTTCTCCAAAAAAAGAAAAGTCTATATCTCCATCGTTCGTCTTCGAAATTAAATTCAACGTCCAATACTCTTGCGGAACAAATGCTTCAATTTCATCTTCTCTATCACATATTATTTTTGTTGTAACAGATTGAACTCTACCTGCGCTCAGACCTCTTCTTATTTTTTGCCATAATATAGGACTTATTTGATATCCGAGTAATCTATCTAAAACTCGTCTTGCCTGCTGCGCATCTACTAAATCATGATTGATTTTTCTAGGATGTTTAATAGCCTTTTTAATCGTGTCTTTTGTTATTTCATTAAATTCTATTCTACAGTCTGAATCTTCATCTATTCCTAAAATATACGAAAGATGCCAAGAAATTGCCTCTCCTTCTCTGTCGGGGTCAGTTGCTAGGAATACTTTGGTAGCTTTTTTTGCTTCCTTTTTTAAATCCTTTATTACATCGCCCTTACCCCTGATATTGATATATTCAGGTTCAAAGTTATTATCTATATCGACAGCTAGTCTGCTTTTAGGTAAATCTCTTATATGACCTATTGAAGCTTTGACTACGTAGTGACTTTTTCCAAGAAATTTTTCTATTGTTTTAGCTTTTGCTGGAGACTCCACTATTACTAAAGCCTTTGGCACAAAACAACACCTCCAATTACTTTGATGTATTGGGTGCATAGGTATTACTTCCAAGATCTAAAATTAGATCCATCATATTTAACTTACCAATATAGTAGATTACATCTTTAATTTCAAATCCACTTATTAATGATATTTGATCAATATTTAAGGCACCCTTTGACGATAATATCTTTAGAATCATGCCCTCTTCACTTAAAAGATTTATGTCCTTATTATCATCAAGGAATATATTATCACAACTACCTCCACTATTTCCAGTCTTTTTACAAAATTCGTTATTATTATTTTTATATATCTTTTCTTTTTGATAAAAATATTCACTAAATTCTTCTATTATATCATCAATATTTTGTACTGGTTTGGCACCTTGGTTTATTATGTTATTGCATCCTCTACTCATGCTAGAAAAAATACTGCCTGGAACTGAGTACACATTTCTATTCTGCTGTAATGCACAATCCACCGTAATTAGAGCCCCACTTTTTTCTTCTGCTTCAGTTACTATTACTCCCTTGCTAATTCCACTTATTATTCTATTTCTCATTGCAAAATGGTATGGCTGGGTTATCTTATCTATTCCGTGCTCAGATATCACAACGCCACCTTTCTCAACGATTTCATTCACTAACTTTATATTACTTTTTGGATATATCTTATCAATTGCAGTGCCAAGGACGGCAATTGTTGGTGTTCCCTCTTCCATACAGTGTATATGAGCAAGCGAATCTACTCCTTTTGCCATACCACTTATAATTACTACTCCTTTTGAAGCTAAACTCTTTGAAAAAATTCTCGTTGCATGTCTTCCATATTCAGTTACCTTCCTTGAGCCAACTATTGCTATTATCATCTCGCTTTTTAAAGTTTCAATATTGCCTATATAATATAGTATATAAGGAGGATCATATATCATCTTTAACAATTCTGGATACTCTTTATCTTCTATTGTTATGTATTTTATGCATCTATCTTTCATCTCTTTTTTTAAATTATTTATACTTTCTTGGCAAAAAAAATTATTTCTGATTTTGGTAATTGTTCTTTTTTCTAAATCTAAATCTCCCTTTATTTTATTTGCTATATTTACTGATTCTTGTTCTTTATAATTCGAGTATTTATTTCTGATTTTTTTCATTTCAATAGGTGTTATTTCTGCCACTAAGTTTGCCCATATATAAAAATCTTTGTTCATTTTTTTACCTCATAAAATATTTATAATATGCCTTTCTAAAAGAAAAAGCTTCTATTATATTTCTTTCAGAAATTTCTTCATTCCCGTCCATATCAGCTATAGTTCTAGCAACCTTTAATAATCTTGAATAGCTTCTATTGCTGAGCTTATATTTGTCATAAATCAATCTTATTGCTTGCTCTCCTTCTTTAGTCATTTTACAATATTGAAAAATCAAATCTGATTTCATTTGAGAATTTGTATATATATTATTTCCTTTAAATCTAATTTTTTGTATGTTTCTTGCATTTTCGACTTCAGATAAAATATTTTCTGATGCTTCCTCTTCTTTTTTATTTCCTTCAATTTCCGAATATTTGACTTCACCAATCTCACAAAATAAATCTATTCTATCTAATATAGGCCCTGATATTTTCTTTCTATATCTTTCTATATCTGTTTCTCTACACACACATGTTTTGCTGCTGTTATAATACCCACAGGGACATGGATTCATTGTAGCTACCATCATAAATTCAGAAGGATATGTGATATTTCTATTTAATCTTGAAACATTTATAAAACCATCTTCCATAGGTTGCCTTAGACTGTCTAATATATCTTTTTTAAATTCCGCTACTTCATCTAAAAATAAAACTCCTTTATGTGCTAGAGTAATCTCTCCCAATGTAGCCTTTGCTCCTCCTCCAATCATAGATATCTTTGTTGTAGTATGGTGAGGTTGTCTAAATGGTCTTTCTTTTATAAGCCCCTTTTCATAATTCAACTTACCTATAACGCTATATATTTTAGTAATTTGAATGCTTTCTTCATCATTTAACTCTGGTAATATCCCCTTTATTGCCTTTGCTATCATAGTTTTACCCGTTCCTGGAGGCCCTATTAACAGCAAGTTATGACCTCCTGCTGCTGCAATCTTAGCAGATCTTTTAGCATAGTTATTTCCTTTTATATATTTAAAATCATCATCTATAATAGATTTACCTTTTTCAATTCCACTATCATGTTGTTTTTTTATAGATATTTTTAATTTTTTTATATCTTTTAATTTACTTACTCTTTTAAGAATTTCTTCTTTTGCTTTTTCTCGATTTAAATTTAAAATCTTTATACAATCTTTAACAGAAGTTACTGGAATCACTTCTATGTTTTTTATATTAGAGCATTCTAAGTAATTTATTTCAGGAACAAACATCCTCTTAATACCTAGCTCTGATAAAGACATTGCTATAGATAGTATTCCTTTCATATTTTTTATATTACCTTCAAGTGATAATTCTCCTAAAAATGCACTACTAGCTAAATATTCATCGTCTTTTTTTATATGGCTTCTAAGGATCCCTATGCATATGCCTAAATCTAAGTACGATGCATCTTTTTTCAAATCAGCAGGAGATAAATTAACTACTATTCTATTTAGTGGAAATTCAAATCCGCTATTAATAATAGATGAGCGCACTCTTTCTTTTGATTCTCGAACTTCAGCGCCCGCAAGTCCAACTATTGTAAAATATGGCATTCCTTTTGATATGTCTATTTCAATATCTATTAAAATTCCACTTACGCCTTCAATAATCCCAGACATAACTCTACTTACCAAAGCTACACCTCCCTATTTATAATGAATATGCATTTTTAATATGCCTTATCTTTTTTTCATTAAAATATACTTCAAATACATCAAACCTTATTTTTTGACTGCTATAACCTAGAACAGAAAAAAATTGTCTAGCAACGTTTATAATTTTATTCCTTTTTTTTAAATCAACTGATTCACAAGGCATTCCATATGAATTACTTCTTCTCGTTTTTACTTCTCCAAAAACAACTATATCTCCATCTCGAAAAATAACATCTATTTCCCCGTTTCTTGTCCTAAAATTTCTCTTTATTATGCTACAACCAATTTTATCTATATATATAGCAACTGCATCTTCTCCTATTTTTCCTATATCATGAGAATTCATATTTACACCTCCGAATGTTCAACTGATAAAATATAATTATTAACTATATGATAGTAGACATTTATAATTAATAATTAACCAAATAAAAAAGAACCTGTATCAATTTTTGATATAGGTTCTTTTTTATTTGGTTAATTTTATCTCATTTTTTCTGGAAGTATCTCAATCCAATATCCATCTGGATCTGCTATAAAATACACTCCCATTGATTCATTATTGTATACAACTGCATTCATTTCGGTATGTTTCTTAAATGCTTCGTCGTAGTTTTCTGTTGTAAGTGCTAAATGAAACTCACATTCTCCTAGATTGTATGGCTCAGTTCTATCTCTCAACCAAGTCAATTCTAACGTGAAATCACTTTTTCCATCTCCTAAATAAACTAGCTTAAAGCTACCATCATCAGCCAACTTTTCCCTAACAGGGACAAGTCCCAAAGCATCTTTATAAAATTTTAAACTTTTTTCTAAATCCAATACATTAAAATTAAAATGTGCAAATTTCATAGTATATCCTTTCTATTTTTTATATATTATATTTTCTGTTATAGAATCTAAATTTTTACATCCTGTAAGTATCATTGATCCTTCTAATTCAGATTTTAATTTATCTAAATATAATTCTACCCCCTCTATCTCTCCTCCAAACGAAGCAGTTACGAAAGGTCTTCCAATTAAGCAGGCATCTGCACCTAGTGCAAGCATTTTTAAAACATCTACTCCGGTTCTTATTCCACCATCTACAAATACTTTGATTTTTTTATTTACAGCCTTTGCAATATCAGGTAAAACACTCGCTGTTCCTGGAGTATGGTCTTGTACTCTTCCACCATGGTTTGATACTACTATAGCATATACACCTGCTTCTACAGCTAATTTTGCTTCATCAGGTGTCATTATTCCCTTTAGTATGAATGGTAATTTTGTGCTTTTTACCAATTCTTCTATTTCTTTAATACTCTTAGCCTTTACTGGAGTTCCATGTATGTTTAAAGTGATTAGTCCACATGCATCTATATCAACACCTACAGCTTTTGCGCCTGCTTTTTCTGCGAGCTTTATCTTTTCAATTATATTTTTATTTTCCCACGGCTTTATAAATACAATTCCTCTTCCATCGTAATCTTTTATAACTTCTAAATTATCCATTAAAAATTGTGGTATAGCAGTATCTCCAACCATTGCATAAGTATTTTTATTTTTGCAACCTGCAATTACTGGTTGTATGTATTCTTTTTCACTCACCTGTCCGCCCATATTTAACGTAGTTCCTGTAATTGGAGCTGCCATAATTGGAATGTCTAACTTTTCTCCAAATAATTCAACTGAAGTATCTGGAGAATCAACATTATGTATTGTCCTCATATTTATTTTTATTTCATCAAGCGCTTTTACATTTTCAATAAAAGAATTTCCTGTACCTTTTCCACCCATTCCAGGAACTTCTCCACGACAGACATATCCATCACATACCTTGCATACACGGCATGAACCGTTAAATTTTTTTCTAGCAGAAGCTAATACCTCTTCGTAATTCATAGAACTACTCCCCCCTCGGTTATATATTTAAATTTTTCAAAAAACTATCGCGATGTATTGATGTTTTTCCAATCTTATTTAGCCCTTCATAGTGCTCTTTAGTTCCATAGCCTTTATTCGATGAAAACCCATATCCTGGAAATTCTTCTTCGTATTCACACATCATCTTATCTCTAGTTACTTTTGCAATAATACTTGCAGCTGCTATAGATATCGACTTTGAATCCCCTTTTATTATAGGAACCTGATCTATATCAATACCAGGTATTTTTACTGCATCATTTAATAATATTTCTGGCTTTTGTTTAAGATTTTCAATTGCCCTTTTCATAGCAATATATGTTGCATTTAAAATGTTATACTTATCAATTTCTCTATTATCAGCAATTCCTATTCCATAGTCGATTGCATTTTCCAAAATTTCAGAATAAATGCTCTCTCTTTTAGATGCTGACAATTTTTTAGAATCATCAATTCCAATTATTTCGGTACCTCTTTTTAGAATTACTACTGCTGCTACTACAGGACCCGCGAGAGGTCCTCTTCCTACCTCATCAACGCCTCCTATATACATAAATCCATTTTTATAAGCTTCTTCTTCATATAGATTGATTTTTTTCATACGCATTTTTTCGCTTTCTATATAATCCATCTTTTTTTGAAGTCTTTTAACTATATTTAAAATAGATTTTCTTTCATCTTTTTTTAATAATTCAATTAGTTCAGGATATTGACTACTTGGAATCTTTTCTAAAATCTCTTTTATTTTATTAATTTTCATGCTCAATATTTCGCTATCACTATACTTATGTATCATTATCTACTCCATTTTATGCACAGCTAATTTATAACTATCTTAAATAGCTTACTGCATTTATTATCTCACCGTTTTTAATATATATTCTTTCAACTCTTCTACCAATTTTACACATTACCTCATGTGATATTGTATCACATTCTATGGCAACATCATCTACTGATACGTTTTCATCCCCGAATATTGTCACATCATCATCTATATTAACATCTAAATCCATAGGAACTCTAACCATAGTTTGATCCATACATATTCTTCCAACAACAGGGCACTTCACACCTTTAATATAAACATATGGATTTTTTCTTCCTCTCAAGAATCCGTCTGTATATCCAATTGCTATTGTTGCTATTTTTTCTACAACTGTAGTAAAATATGTTCTTCCGTAACTAATAGAAGTCCCAGGCTGAACAATTTTTACATTTGTAACCTTTGCTTTAAATACCATTACTGGTTTTAAATCTATTGTATGCTTTACTTCATCAGAAGGATATACTCCATATTGTATTATTCCAGGTCTTACCATATTATATCGCTCTTCTTCATCCAATATTTCAGCACTATTGGAACAATGTCTATATTTAGGTAAAATATTCAATTTTTCTAGCTCTCCTAAAACATCCGAAAATCTACTCATTTGAAGATTTTCAAATTCCTTATTTTCAGCATCTGCTGTAGCAAAATGTGTATATATACCTTCTACAGTTATATTTTCTAGCTCCCCAATTTTTTTAATTTCTTGAGCTATATCTTCAATATTATCATTTGATACTACATATCCTAGCCTTGACATACCTGTATCTAACTTTATATGAACTTTTGCGTCCATACCTAAAGATTTAGCCTTTTCACTAATTTCTTTTGCGAATTCATAATCAAATATTGTCATTGATACATTTTGTTTTATAGACTCTTCAACTGCTATTGGAGAAGTATATCCTAAATTTAAAATAGGTAATTTTATTCCATTGTTTCTTAATTCCAAAGCCTCTTTGACTCTAGCAACCGCTAAATAATCCGCACCATATTCTTCATATATTCTAGATAATTCTACAGCTCCGTGTCCATAAGCATTAGACTTAACAACCATACATATTTTAGTTCCTTCTGGAAGCCTTTTTTTTATACCCTTGAAATTATATTCAAGATTATCCAAATTTATTTCAATCCAATTTGATGTTTTAATTAATTTTTCCATTTTTTACCTCCAAAAAATTATTTTTTTAAACTAAAATATAGTTCTAATTATAATTATATTTTTTATTATAAATAAAGTCAATTAATTAAATTTTTATTAATTGCTATAAAACACAGTATTCGCTTTATAAATAAAGTCATATTATTAGATTATTCAAAAAAAAAGTCCACTAATTAAAGTGAGCTTTCTTTTAAATATATAATTGATAAACAAATTATTTTTCTAAGTTTTCAGAAATATTGCTTGGTTTTTCCAAAGTTATATTTCCTATTTTGCCTTCTCTAAATTCGTTTAAAACTGTAAGGGCAATTCTTGTATAATCTAATTCATTTTTACCTACTAAAAAACCTCTTTTTTTACCTATTGCTTCCATAGTATCTATTGGCTGAGGTCCTACTTCATCTATTTTATACCTCTTAATTAAATCTTCTGGTGCTAAATCACTTATTCTTTCTATTAATTTTAAACCAAGTGTTTCAATATCCAATATTTCATCTTTTATAGCCCTAGTAAATGCAAGATTTACCGCCACTTCCTGATTATCAAATTTAGGCCACAATATTCCTGGTGTATCTAAAAGTTCCATGTCTCCTTTTATCTTCACCCATTGTTTTCCTTTTGTTATTCCTGGTCTATCTCCAGTTTGAGTGCTTTTTTTACCTGAAAGCTTATTTATTAAAGAAGACTTTCCAACATTAGGAACTCCTACTATCATTATTCTTATTGCTCTAGCCTTTCTTCCCTTTTGTATAAACTTTTCCATAGTTTCTTTACTGACTTCTCTACACTCAGAAATAACTTTATTTATTCCATTTCCATTCATTGCATTTATTGGAATTGCTTTTATACCAAGATTTAGATAATACTGTACCCATTCATCTAAATCTTCTTTTTTACATAAATCTGATTTGTTTAACAATACTATTCTAGGCTTCGAGCCTACTAATTTATCAATATCTGGATTTTTACTACTCAAAGGAATTCGCGCATCTAATAACTCTATTACTACATCAACAAGTTTCAAGTTATTTTGCACTAGTTCTTTTGTTTTTTTCATATGCCCTGGATACCAGTTTATATTTAAATTATCATTACTCAAATAATCGTCATTATAACTCACTTCGTCACTTCCTTTCTTTTTTAATTTATCCATATAAATAACTTCAAAATCAAAAAAATCAATTCTTTTTATAAAAAAGGATGTCCTTGAAGACATCCTTTTTTATAATATGGTGCTTATAGGTATATTTATCTCTTACCCTTAGCTTCTTTAATCTTGGCAGCTTTACCAACTCTATCTCTAAGATAGTTGATCTTAGCTCTTCTAACTTTACCAAATCTCTTAACTTCAATCTTGTCAACTTTTGGTGAATGAACTGGGAAAGTTCTTTCAACACCTACTCCGAAAGATATCTTTCTAACAGTAAATGTTTCTCTTATTCCTCCACCTTGTCTTTTGATTACTACACCTTCGAATACCTGGATTCTTTCTCTCTTACCTTCGATAATCTTAACGTGTACTCTTACTGTGTCCCCTGGTCCAAAATTTGGGACTTCATTCTTTACTTGTTCAGCTTCAATAGCTTTAATTAATTCGTTCATTTCTTCCTCCTAAATCATAGACGTACATAAATACTTGACCTTTGTAAAAGAGGTACGCCCGTACTAAATAACTTCTCTAGTATACACTTATATTGCTGCTATGTCAAGTGTTTTAAATGATTTTAATATGATAATTCTTCTTTAAAAAACCGTTTTTTTTCTTTACAATATAACTCATCTAGTGTATAATAAGGACTAATATAAACATTTGCTTCCGCGCATTAATGTTTTTTTTTTATAATAAATTGTGTTTATTATTTTATATCAATAAGGTAGAAAATGTTTATAATTTTTTTGTATTGAAAGAGGTGTAGAAATGGGAATTTACGAAGAACTTGTCGCACGTGGATTAATCGCACAAGTTACAGACGAAGAAGAAATTAAAGAACTATTAAACGAAGGGAAGGCTACTTTTTATATCGGTTTCGACCCTACTGCTGACTCACTTCATGTAGGTCACTTTATGGCACTTTGCCTTATGAAAAGACTTCAGGAAGCTGGAAATACGCCAGTGGTACTTGTTGGTGGAGGAACTGGTTATGTAGGAGATCCATCAGGTCGTACAGATATGCGTAATATGATGACTCCTGAAACAATACAGCACAACTGTGAAAAGTTTAAAGTTCAAATGTCCAGATTTATCGAATTTGGAGAAGGAAAAGCCATAATGGTAAATAATGCAGATTGGCTACTAGACTTAAATTATGTAGAAATGCTAAGAGAGGTTGGACCTTATTTTTCAGTAAATAATATGCTAAGAGCTGAATGCTACAAACAAAGATATGAAAAAGGCCTATCTTTCCTTGAATTTAACTACATGATAATGCAATCATACGACTTCTATCACCTATACAAAAACTATAATTGTAATATGCAGTTTGGCGGAAATGATCAATGGTCAAATATGTTAGGAGGAACTGAACTAATTAGAAAAAAATTAGGTAAAGATGCCTACGCAATGACTATCACACTACTTCTTAACTCAGAAGGAAATAAAATGGGTAAAACAGCAAATGGTGCAGTTTGGCTAGATCCAAATAAAACTTCTCCTTTTGAATTTTACCAATACTGGAGAAATATAGCAGACGATGATGTTTTAAAGTGTATTAAGATGCTGACTTTTATTCCGTTAGATGAAATAGAAAAAATGAGTACTTGGCAAGGAGCTGAGTTAAATAAAGCTAAAGAAATACTAGCATTAGAGCTGACTACATTAGTTCACGGTTCAGAAAATGCAGAAAAGGCAAGAGAAGCCTCACTAGCATTATTTTCTGACGGAGCAGATGATTCTAATATACCAACAGCTCAGATCGATTCTGATAAATTAGTTGATGGAAAAATTGACGTTATTAGCCTTATGGTTGAATCTGGTTTAACTCCTTCAAGAAGTGAAGCTAGAAGGGTAATACAACAAGGTGGACTATATATTGACAACGAAAACATTAACGACCTTTCACTTGAAATTACTGGCGAATCACTTAAAGATGGAATAGTAATCAGAAAAGGAAAGAAAACATACTTGAAGGTAACTTCAAAATAATAACATTCGAATATAACTTAAAATAAATAGTGCTTGGCTAATATTAGCCAAGCACTATTTATTTTCTTTATATTTTTTCCATAAATCTGGTCTTCTAATTTTCGTAAGTTTTTCTGATTTTTCTATACGCCACTTTTCTACGTTTTTATGATGCCCCGATAAAATAACCTCTGGTACTTCTCTATCTTCAAATACTCTAGGTCTAGTATACTGAGGATATTCCAAAAGATTATTTTCAAAAGTTTCATCTTCAAAGCTTTCTGTTTTATTTAAAACACCGGGAATCAATCTTGATATAGAGTCGATAAGTACAAGTGCAGGCAACTCTCCTCCAGTTAGTACATAGTCACCTATAGATATTTCATCTGTGACTATCATATCAATTATTCTCTCATCTATTCCTTCATAATGGCCACATAACAATATAATATCTTCACTTAAAGACAACTCTTTAGCTTTTGATTGATTAAAAACACTTCCTTTAGGCGATAAATATATAACCCTTGGGTCTTTTATATTATTTTTTTCGATAATATGCTTATATGTTGAGTAGATTGGTTGAGGTGTCATTACCATACCTGCTCCACCTCCATAAGGATAGTCATCTACTTTTTTATGCTTGTTTTCTGTAAAATCTCTTATATTATACACATCTACTTCAAGTATTCCATTTTCAATTGCTCTTTTCATTATACTCTCTCCTAAATATGACTTTATAATATCCGGAAAGAGTGTCATTACACTAACTCTCATTAGTCTAACAACCCTGGAATTGGTTTTACTATTATTAAGTTTTTATCTTTATCAATTACAGGAACAATACTATATGTCGCTGGAATTAAATATTCCTTAGAGCTTTCAGATTTTACAACGTAAACATCATTTGCAGAATACTGCAAAACATCTACCAAAGTTCCTATTTTTTCTCCAGATTCAGTTTCTACACTCATCCCTAACATATCCGATATAAACATTTCATCTTCATCTAATTCATAGCTTTGACCTCTATCAACATATATGAATTTTTGTATAAATCCTTGAACAGACTCTATCGTATCAAATCCTTTCATTTTTATCGTCGCCATATTGCCGCTTATGATATTAGATTTTTCAACATAATACTTTGTATCTCTGTCCTCTCCTATGTAAAAACAATCCAACTCTCTAAATCGATCCATATTATCTGTATGTGAATAGATTTTTAGCTCGCCCTTTAAGCCTCTTGTTTTTACTATTTTTCCAATCCTAAAATATTCCAGTTTTTTTTCCATTTTATTCCTTTCTGTATATGTAAATTCTTTTTTTATATAGATTATAAATTTTTTACTATTATTAATATATTTCTTCACTATAAATTTACCATAAATAAGAGGATTAGGCAAAGCCTAATCCTCAACTATTTCTAAACTTACATTTACTTTATTCTTGTTAGAAACTGATTTTAATACTGTTCTTATAGATTTTGCTATTCTACCTTTTTTACCGATAACTTTTCCCATTTCTGTATCAGCTACTTTGAGTTTAAGCAAAATATCTTTACCATCGACAATCTCTTCTACTTCAACTTTGTCTGGATGGTCAACAAGAGCTTTAGCTATACCCTCTACTAGGTCCTTCATATCATCATCTCCTAAAGAAGATTACTTAGATTCTTTTACAGCTTCAAATTTTTCAATGATTCCGTTTGAAGCGAATAACTTCTTAACTACTTCTGTTGGCTGTGCACCTGTAGCTAACCACTTAAGAGCTTTTTCTTCATCAATCTTTACTTGCTTTGGTTCAGTAAGTGGATTGTAGTATCCGATTTCTTCAATAAATCTACCGTTTCTTGGTGATCTAGCATCTGCTACTATTACTCTGTAAAAAGGTTTCTTGTGTGCACCCATTCTTCTTAATCTTATTTTAACTGCCATTATTTGTTACCTCCAAAAATATTTTTATATTTATTAAATCCCCATTTTATTATTTAGGAAATTGTTAACTAATTTTGATTCAATCGTTAGAAAGGAAGCTTTGGCAATTTTGGAAAACCGCCTTTTTTCATTTTCCCCATCATGTTACCCGATTGAAACATCTTCATCATTTTCTTCATCTCATTAAACTGTTTAATAAGTTTATTTACGTCTTGAACGCTCGTTCCACTTCCTTTTGCGATTCTCTTTTTTCTAGATCCATTTAAAAGTTGCGGATTTCTTCGTTCTTGAAGAGTCATAGATTGTATTATAGCTTTATTACGATTTAACTCTTTTCCACTCTTGTCTATATCTCCTATTTTGGACTTTATATCACCCATACCAGGTACCATATCCATTATTTTATCAAGTGGACCTAAGTTTTGAACTTGCTCTAGCTGAGTTAGAAAATCTTCAAAATCCATTTCATTTTTTCGCATTTTCTTTTCAAGCTCTTTTGCTTTTTCCATATCTATGCTATCTTGAGCTTTTTCTATTAGACTCAATACATCACCCATACCTAAAATTCTAGATGCCATCCTATCTGGATAAAAAGGTTCAATATTATCTAATTTTTCTCCTATACCTATAAATTTTATAGGCTTTTTAGTGACTGCTCTTATAGAAAGTGCTGCTCCGCCTCGTGTATCACCGTCAAGTTTTGTAAGAACTACCCCGTCTATACCTAATGCTTCATTAAAGCTCTCCGATACATTGACAGCATCTTGTCCTGTCATAGAGTCTACAACCAACAAAATTTCTTGAGGTCTAACTTCAGACCTTATATCTTTCAATTCTTGCATCAATATTTCATCTACATGAAGTCTACCAGCTGTATCTATAATCACCAAATCATTAGAATTTTTCTTCGCATGTTCTATAGAAGCTTTCGCTATATTTACTGGAGATTCAGAATCTCCCATTGAAAATACCGGTATATCTAGCTTTTCGCCTACAACTTGCAACTGCTTTATAGCTGCTGGTCTATATACGTCACATGCAACTAATAACGGAGATTTACCTTGTTTTTTTAGATATCCTCCTAATTTACCTGAAGTTGTGGTTTTACCTGCACCTTGAAGCCCTACCATCATTATTACTGTAGGTGGTTGACTAGCATATGTAATATTGCTTTGAACATCACCCATAAGAGATGTAAGCTCTTCATTTACTATTTTTATTACAGTTTGTGCTGGAGTAAGGCTCTTCATTACGTCTTCTCCAACAGAACGTTCTTGAATTTTTTTAACAAAATCTTTTACAACTTTATAGTTAACATCAGCTTCAAGAAGCGCCATTTTTACTTCTCTCATTGCATTTTTAACATCTGCTTCAGTCAATCTGCCCTTAGACTTTAATTTACCAAATGCATCTTGTAATTTATCTGACAATCCTTCAAAAATCATTATATCAACTCCCTGATTTCTTCTATTAATACTTTAAGCTGAGTTGAGTTTTCAGCATCATCTTTATCAAAGTACACAGATAACTCTTCAAGTTTTTCAGCTAGTTTGTCCACAATGTTTTCAATATTTTTAAATTTTTCAACGATTCCAAGCTTTGATTCATATTCTTTTAAAGAGTTTTCAGATCTCTTTAAACTATCATAAACACTCTGTCTTGAAATATTTAATATCTGACTTATTTCACCTAGTGAGTAGTCTTCTTCATAATACATAGACACTATTTCTCTTTGCTTAGGTGTCAGCAATGAGGCATACTGTGAATATAATATTTCTATTTGTACCATCTTTTCTATATCCATAGTTACTCCTCTCTGTAAGGGTGTTTAACTTTACACAAGAATTATATTAACCTATAATATTGAAATTGTCAAGTTTATATAAGAAATTTTAATTAAAATATTATCTTTATATTAACTTTTCTATTCACTAAATATGGCTTCAGTAAATGCTTGTGCATCAAAATCTTGTAAATCCTCGACTCTCTCTCCTACCCCAATTAATTTTACCGGGACATCTACCTCTGATTTAACGGCTAATACTACTCCACCTTTTGCAGTTCCATCTAGCTTTGTAAGCACTATTCCCGTTATATTAGCGACTTCTTTAAATGTCTTTGCTTGACTTACAGCATTTTGACCTGTGGTTGCATCTACTACCAGTAAAACTTCTCTTTTTGCCTCTGGGTATTCTCTATCAATAATTTTAAATATTTTACCTAACTCATTCATTAAATTTGACTTATTATGGAGCCTACCAGCAGTATCACAAATTAATACATCCGCTTTTCTAGCTTTTGAAGCACTGATTGCATCGAAAATAACCGCTCCAGGGTCAGCACCTTCATGATGTTTTATAATATCAACATTTACTCTTTTTGCCCAAATATCTAATTGTTCAGTAGCTGCAGCTCTAAAAGTATCTGCTGCTGCTAGCACGACTTTTTTACCATCATCTTTATATCTCTTTGCAAGCTTTCCTATTGTAGTAGTTTTTCCAACTCCATTTACCCCTACCATCACAATTATAGCTGGACCAGGCTCTATATCAATCTTGCTACTGCTCTCACTCAATATAGATTCTATTACTTCTTTCAAAAGGTTTCTAACTTCTAAAGGATCTTTTATACCTCTTTCCTTTATCAAGTTTTTAAGTTCATCTACAATATACATAGTTGTATTCATTCCTACGTCTGCAGTTATTAATACTTCTTCTAACTCTTCCATTAAATCTTCATCTATTTTTGTATATGATTTAATAATCGAGTCTATTCTTCCTGTTATATTATCTTTTGTTTTTGAAAGCCCCTCTAATAGTCTAGAAAATATATTCTTTTTCTCTATTTCAGGTTTTTCATTTCCGTTGTTCTCAGTGTCAAATTCTTCGGTTTCTTCTAAGTTTTCCATTGAATTTTCATTGCTTAACTCTTCTTCAGTGTCTATATTTTCATTATTTATATCTTCGTCAGCTTTACTTTTTAATTCTAGATCTTCCATTTCTGATTCTAAATCATTCGGAGCAGATTCTCCTGTATCCATTCTAAGATTTGCATCTTCTAAATCAAGATTTTCTTCTTGTTTTATTTTAGAATTTAGCTCTTGTTCTTCTTCAGCCAGTGATTCTTTCTCATCCTCACTAACAAATTCTTCATTTACAGAATCTTCCTTTTCTGTTTTTTTCCAAAACTTAAACATATGCCCTCCTTATTCTTCTGCCATATCCTTGGCTTCATTAAGCTTTAAGCTAATTACTGATGAAATCCCTTTTTCCTGCATAGTTACTCCATATATATAATCCGCAACTTCCATAGTTCCACGTCTATGAGTAACTGCTATAAATTGAGTTTGTGAACTTAATTCTTTTAAAAATTCACCAAATCTATACACATTTACATCATCTAGTGGTGCTTCAATTTCATCAAGTATACAAAACGGAGTTGGTTTAGAAGTCAAAATTGCAAATAATATACATATCGCTGTAAGAGCTTTTTCTCCTCCCGACAATAAAGAAAGATTTTTCATGTTCTTACCAGGTGGCTGAGCTGTTATTACAATATCGCAATTCAATATATTACTTTCGTCTGCTAAACTAAGATTTGCACTTCCTCCTCCAAATAAATTGACATAGATTTTCTTAAAGCTTTCATTGATACTACTGAATTTATGGATAAATTCCTTTTCCATATTTTCTACAAGATCTTCAATAAGATTATTTAATGATATAATCGAATTTTCTAAATCCATTTTTTGGCTTCCATAGTATTCATATCTTTCTTTAATTTCATCATATTCCTTTATTGAATCAAGATTGACATTTCCTATCTCTTTAATTTCCTTTTTTAGAAATTCCATTTTCTTATAGTCAATATTTATTGTTTCATCTCTAAATTCATATGCATCTACTAAAGTTAATTCATATTTGTCAAATAAATTAGACAGAATATTATCTTTAGTGCTTGTATATCTTTCTAACCTAGACTCTAATTTAAAAAGTTCTTCTTTAATTTCAGAATAAGCTCTTTCTCTAAGTCTAAGTTCTTTGCCTTTTTCATCAAGCTTTTCTTTCAATGTATCTTTTTGATTTTTTTTATCAGATACTTCTATAAGATTCTCTTCATGTAGTTTTTCATCATTTTTTATTTCAATTTTTAAATTTTCTATTTCTAAGTCTAAAGAATTTATCTCTGATTCTCGTTGATTTATTTGTGTTTGAATTTCTTTTATCTTAGATTGTAGTTCAGTAATACTTTTTTCTATTCTTTCAATTTCTACTATTGTACTTTCAAAGTTTTGTTTTATTTTTGCTAACTGAATATTTTTTTCGTTATAAATTTTATTAGCTTCATCAAATTGATTTTTAATTTCTTTTTTATTGGATATAAGATTTTCAATAGACTGTGTATTTTCTTGAATTTCAGAATTCAATTCTTCAATATTTTTCTGATTTTGATCTGAATCTGTTTTAAGTCTATTTATTTTTTCGTCTAATTCCTTTTTCTCAAGTTGGTATCTATTTATTTCTTCTTGCTTTCTTATCTTTTCTGTTTTTATTAATTTCTGTTCTGTGCTAATTTCTACAGCTTTCTTTTCAGATTCAGATTTTTCTAAAATAATTTTATCTCTATCATATTTTAAATTCTTTTTCTTATTTTCAATTTCATGAATTTCCAACTCATATCTTTGTATTATATTTATACTATTTCTAAGTTCTAATTCTAATTCGTTTATTATTCTGTTTCTTGAAAGAATATTGGAATTTCCTTTTATACTTCCTCCAGTCATAGAACCTCCTGGATTTAGAACATCTCCTTCTATAGTAACTATTTTATACCTGTGATTTGTTTTGTTTGCAAATTCTACTGCAATATCTATATTTTCTAAAACTATAACCTTACCTAATAAACTTTCAATTAAGTTTTTATATGCATCTTCTATTTGTACAATTTCACTAGCAAATTTTGCATCATATTCTTTTAATATATTTATATTAAAGTCATTTCGTTTTGATTTCATAGATGATAGAGGTAAAAAAGTAACTCTCCCTAGGTTATTCTTTTTTAAGTATGATATTAATTCTTTCGCGATACTTTCATCTTTAACCACCACATTTTGAATAGCCGCCCCTAGCGCTACTTCTACTGCTTTTTCATATTTTTTATCTACTTTTATCAATTCACCTAATGCGCCATACACACCGGCTTTTTTTAATTTTAATACTTCTCTTACACCTCGATTAAATCCATCATGATGATTTTGCATATCTATATATGTAGATTTTTTTGTTTTAATTTCACTTTCTTTATTTGCTAAAGACTGTAATTCATCTTTCTTACTTCTTAAAGTACTATCAATATTTTTAAACTCTTCTGATAAATTATTTAATTTGGATTCATATTCATGAATTTTTTTATTTACATTTAGATATCTTTCTTCATTTTCTCTTATAGTAGCATCCGTATTAACCAGATCTTCATTATAGTTTAGTATAAGCTTATCTAAAGTATTTAATCTCGACTCCATATTCACTATATCAGTTTGAAGAATTGCCAGATTTTTTGAAGTAGAATACTTCTTATCTGCAATTACACCTGATAGACCTTGGCTTTTTTCAATGTCATGTTCTATGTTTTCAAGATTATTTTCTGCTATTTTTTTTTGATTGAATAATTCTCCTAATTCCTTCTCTATGTCTTCTATTTCGTATGAGTTGTCATTAGCTTTGATATTTACTTTTTTAAGCTCTAAATTGTATGATTCGATATTTTGTTCAAAAGATATAATATCATCTTTTTTCATTTCTATTTCTTTTAACTTGCTTTTTACCTTTTCAAGTGATACATCTAAGTTTTTCTTGTTTTCGCTTATATTTTTGTTTATATCAACTATATTTTCAGAAAGATCTTCAATAATTTCTTCTATAGATAACACTTCTTCACTCAATGAAGATAGCTCTTTTTCCAAAATTATTTTTTCATTTTCAGTCAAATTCATTTCTTTTGATATATTTTCAATCTGAGTTTTTATATCTACAATTTTATTTTCACTATCATTATGTTGAATAATAAAATCATTAATCTCTATTTTCTTCAATTCATCTCTTAGTTTAATATATTTTTTAGCCTTTTTCTGCTGTCTTTCCAACGGCTTTATCTGGTTTTCAATTTCAGAATATATATCTATTATTCTATCCAGATTTTCTGAACTTTTTTTAAGATCTTTTTCTGCTTCATTTTTTTTGTATCTAAATTTTGCAATACCACAAGCTACATCAAATATTTTTCTTCTATTGGCAGGATTGCTACTCAAAATATCTTCTACTTTCCCCTGCTCAATAACAGAATATCCATCTCTTCCTATTCCTGTATCCATTAGTATTTCTCTAACATCTTTTAATCTACAACTCTTACCATTTATAAAAAATTCTGATTCGCCTGTTCTATATGCTCTTCTTTTTATCACCAAGGTATTCGAATCACAATCTATTTCGTATAGAGAATTGTCCAGTGTCAGAGATACTTCGCAATAATTCATATGCTTTTTTGTATCGGTACCAGAGAAAATGACATCTTCCATTTTTTCGCCACGCAGACTTTTTACACTCTGCTCTCCTAATACCCATCTTATTGCATCAGATATATTACTCTTTCCACTTCCATTTGGTCCTACTACTGCCGTTACGCCTTCTTCAAATAATATGTCAGTTTTTGTCGGAAAGGATTTAAATCCCTTTAATTCTAACTTTTTTAAATACATCCTATCTCCTTTCAACTAGCATAATTTATATTCATGACCGAGTTTGAAAAATATTTCTGCAAAACTTGACTCACTAATATTTTTTCCATCAACCTCTATTTTTATCTCATCTATCAAAGTGTTATCGGCAACTGTCTTAAATTTTGCCTTATATTTTTCATTTATATATTTTCTATTGCATCTTTTATTCCCAACAATAGAGGATATGTTTTTATTCTCAGAATAAATTATAATATTTTCAAATTTTTTAGGAACTATTATATCAATATAATCTCTAATTATCCTTGATTGTACCAATTCTCTAAATGCAGGGTGGTATGGTCCTGCTACTACATCTATCCCCATTTGGATATCATCAGTTGCTTGTAGACCAACTCTGATAACATCTATATTATTTATATAGAATAGAACCATCAACTTTTTTGCTATATCTACTGCTTTTTCAACACTAAAAGGAATATAACTTCCTTCAATATAATTTTTTTCCAGTAATGTTTCTTTTATTACTAATGTAGGATATATTCTCACAAAGTCTGGTCCAATGTTTACGAAATCTTTCGCAGTTTTAATACATTTTTCTTCACTATCCGATGGCAATCCTATCATCATCTGTAATCCTAGTTTAAAACCTGCTTTTTTTATCAATTCAGAACTGCTCTTAACTACTTCTTTTTTATGCCCTCTAATGCTCTTAATCAAAACGTCTTCATCCATGGACTGGACTCCTAATTCAATTACTGTCACACCATATTCTTTCAGTAAGCTTAGCTCTTCATAATCAATACAATCAGGTCTAGTCGAAAGCCTAATATCATTAACTATCCCTCTATTCTTATATTCTCTAGCAACAGATAAAAGTTCAATTTGCTTGCTTTTCTCTATAGCGGTAAAACTTCCTCCAAAAAAAGCTATTTCAATATTAGTATTATCTTCTATAGTTTCAAGGGCCTCTTCAATAATTTCCCTTGATTTTTCATCTGTCATATCTGTTGATATACCTGTTATTTTTTTTTGATTACAAAATATGCAATCATGAGGACATCCTTGATGTGGAACAAAAATAGGTATAATTTTCTTTTTCATTATATCTTTTCTCCCATATTTATAAGAGCATTTTTTGCTGCCTCTTTTTCTGCTTCCTTTTTGTTTTTTCCTACTCCCGATCCTAGTATTTCCGTGCCTTTTCTTACTTGCATTTCAAATTCCTTATTATGGTCAGGACCTTTCTCGCTTATAAGTTTATAAGTTATTTTACCATTATTTCCCTGTACTATTTCTTGCAAAATAGTCTTATAATCTTTAAAAATATTTCCATCAATCGTTTTTTTCATTGTAGATTCTAAATTATCTAAAATAAATTTTTTAGCTCTTTCGAATCCTCCATCCATATATATAGCTGCTATAACAGCTTCAGTTGCATCTGCCAATATCGAATCTCTATTTCTTCCTCCAGATATTTTTTCTCCTTTTCCAAGAAATAAATATTTCCCAAGATCCATTTTTTTAGCTACTATACTTAACGATTCTTCACATACCAAACTTGCCCTTATTTTTGTCAGTTTTCCCTCTGGCAAATTTTCATTTGTACTAAATAAATAATCACTTACAACCAATCCCAATACTGAATCTCCTAGAAATTCAAGTCTTTCATTGTATTTGAATTCTTTATGCTCATTTGCAAATGAAGAATGTGTAAGTGCAGCTTGTATATATTCTCTATCCTTAAATTTATATTCTATTTTTTTTTCAAAAAGATTTATATTCTGTTCCATTACATCTCTTAGTGATGCCATCTATTTTCACCCCATTATTTTTAATATAAATTGTTTAAATTTCAAATTGTGGTCTTAAAAATTTTTTAATAGCAGAGCATCATAATAATAAAATCCTCTCCTATTAAAAAATAAAAATACCTGTTGTGTTTACAGGTATTTTTAAATATGATTAATTGTTAACTCTTGATAGATATTCGCCCGTTCTAGTGTCTATTTTAACCTTATCTCCAACGTTAATGAATAAAGGTACATGAACTATTGCTCCAGTTTCAACTGTAGCAGATTTTGTAACATTACTTGCAGTATCACCCTTTATTCCCGGCTCAGTTTCTATAATCTCTAACTCAACAAAGTTTGGACCTTCAACTTGGAAAGGTGATCCTTGATAGAATCTTATAGTAGTAACATCATTTTCTTTCAAGAACTTAATTGCATCTTCCACCTGCTCATAATTAAGAGGAATCTGATCAAAAGTTTCCTCATCCATGAAATAATATAATTCTCCATCACTATACAAATACTGCATTTGCTTAGTTTCAATATTTGCCTTAGGGAATTTATCACTTGGATTAAAAGCTTCTTCTCTAATAGCTCCAGTTATTAAATTTTTATACTTTGTTCTTACAAAGGCAGCACCTTTACCTGGTTTAACATGCTGAAAATCTACAACTAAACAAGGCTGTCCATCTTTTTCAAAAGTTACACCTTTTCTAAAATCACTTGCTGTTACCATTTCACATCCTCCAATTTTTCATTAGTTATCTATACTAGATGATTATATCATGTAAAGTATTGATTTGTCTACTTTTCACCATAGTTTATATAGCATTTACTTTACATATTAAATTTATATTTTTTAGAAAAATGATATCTGATTTTTTTCACTCATACCATCTAAACTTCCATGCTCACTCAACTTCTCTACCACAGTTTTAGATATCTTAGTTCTAGAAATCAAATCTTCTTTTGATAAGAACTCTCCATTTTTTCTTTCTTCTATGATATTTATTGCCGCATTTTCGCCCATTCCTTGAAGAGAAACCATCGGAGGAAGAATTTTTCCTTTATCTAATATTTTAAACTCACTTGCATCTGACTTATATAAATCTACATTCATAAATTCTATGCCTCTTGCATACATTTCTACCACTACTTCTAATATTGTCAATTGACTGTTCTCTTTTGTTGTAGCCTGATTTCCAAGTTCTCTTATCTCTTCAATCTTTTTCTTAACTACATCTATCCCTTTTTTTATTAACTCAATATCAAAATCTTCAACTTTTGTTGTAAAATATGTAGCGTAGAAAGCTTCTGGGTAATTCACCTTACAATACGCTATTCTAAACGATGTCATTACATAGGCTACCGCATGTGCTTTGGGGAACATGTATTTGATTTTTTTACAAGAATCTATATACCAGCTCGGTACTTCATTTTCCTTCATAGCTTCTTCAAATTCTGGTTTTAACCCCTTACCTTTTCTTACACTTTCCATAATCGTAAAGGCCATCTTCGGCTTTAGTCCGCTAAAAATTAAATAGTTCATAATATCATCTCTAGTTGATATTACATCCTTCAGACCAACTACATTACCTCTCACCAAATCTTGTGCGTTATTTAGCCAAACGTCAGTACCATGTGATAGTCCTGCGATTCTTACTAGTTCTGCAAATGTAGTTGGTTTTGTATCTACTAGCATTTGCCTAGTAAACTTTGTTCCAAATTCCGGAATGGCTAAACTCCCCACTGGTGACCCAATTTCTTCTTCTGTCACACCAAGTGCTTTTGTCGAAGTAAAAAGAGACATAGTTTCTGGATCATCAAGTGGTATATCCGTTATTTTGATTCCAGTCATATCTTCAAGCATCCTTATAATAGTAGGACCGTCGTGTCCTAGGATATCTAGTTTTAGTATTCTACCACTTATTGAGTGGTAGTCAAAATGTGTTGTGATTACGCCTGATGTTTTGTCGTTTGCAGGATACTGAATTGGAGTAAAGTCATGCACATCCTTATAATCAGGTATTACCATTACACCGCCCGGATGCTGCCCTGATGTTTTTTTAACACCTGTACAACCATGCATCAGCCTATTTTTTTCCGCCATAGTAAAATCTAGGTAATTTTCATCAGAATACTTTTTTACATAACCAAAAGCAGTTTTATCTTTTACAGTACCAATAGTCCCCGCTCTATATGTATATCCCTCTCCGAATAGATCTTCTGTATATTTATGTATTGTAGGCTGATATACTCCTGAGAAGTTCAAATCAATATCTGGTTCTTTGTCTCCTTCAAATCCAAGAAATACTTCAAATGGTATGTCATGGCCATCTTTTATAAGATCAGTACCACACTCTGGACATTTTTTGTTTGGTAAATCTATACCAGAACCCCATTCACCAACTCCAAAAAAGTGACTATATTTACAATTCGGACAAACATAGTGGGCTGGTAATGGATTAACTTCTGTAATATCACTCATAGTTGCTGCAAAAGAAGATCCAACCGAACCTCTCGATCCAACTAAATATCCATCTGACATTGATTTTGCAACCAGCTTGTTAGCTATTATATACATTACTGCATATCCATTACCAATAATTGAATTTAACTCTCTATCCAAACGTGCCTCAACAATCTCTGGGAGAGGATTCCCATATATACTATACGCTTTTTCAAAGCACATTTCTCTCAGTTTTTCATCGGATCCTTCTATAATCGGAGGATAAGTCTCACTTGGAATCGGCTTAATATTTTCAAATTTATCAGCTATTAAATTACTATTTGTAATAACTACTTCATACGCCTTTTCTTCTCCAAGGTAACTAAATTCTTCTAGCATCTCATCAGTCGTTCTAAAATATAATTTTTCAACAGAATTTTTATGCGAAAAACCTTGAGAATAACGAAGCACATCTCTAAAAATACTCTCATATGGTTCTAACATATGAACATCACCAGTAGCTACTACTAACTTTCCAAATTTTTCTCCATACTCGACCAATTTTCTATTTATGTCCCTTAACTCTTCTTCGTCCTTAACCTCTCCATTAGAAACTAAGTACAAATTATTCTCCACAGGCATTATCTCTATAAAATCATAAAATTTCATTATTTCTTCAATTTCTTTTTCACTTTTATTACGTTGGACTGCATTGAATAATTCGCCACTAGAACAAGCCGTTCCAATAAAAAGTCCGTCCCTATTCTCTGATAAAAAGCTCTTTAATATTCTAGGTGATTTATAAAAATGATTTATATGAGAATCAGATATAATTCTATACAAATTTTTCAATCCTACGTTATTAAGAGCATATATTGTCGCATGTGTAGGTCTGATTTTTGTAAAATCAATTTTACCGTATTTTTGATTTACTTCAGATAATTTCTCTAATCCAGCTTTTTTAAATATATCAATAAATTTGATGAAAATTTCTGCAGTAGCAGCAGCATCATTAACAGCTCTATGATGACCTTTTAAACTTATACCTAGCTCTTTTGAAACTTTGTCTAAAGAAAATTTCTTCAAATCAGTTAATAGAATTCTTGCCAACATCAATGTATCTATTTTTTCATGATTGTAATCTATTCCGATTTCTTTACATTTTTGTGATATAAATCCTGTATCAAAATCAGCATTATGAGCTACAAACACAGCTTCTTTTGAAAAATTCATAAAATCAGATAACACTTCTTCAATTGGAGGAGCATCTTCTACCATCTCATTTGTTATTCCTGTAATTTCTTGAACTTTATATGGAATATCCATCTTAGGATTTACAAAACTACTGAATTGATCTTTAATTGAACCATTTTCAATTAAAACTGCTCCAATTTCTGTTATATTATCATTGGTTGGAGAAAATCCAGTAGTTTCTATATCAAAAACAACAAACTTTTGATCAAAATCTAAATTATTAGCATTTTGAATTATATCTTTATCATCATCTACCAAATACGCTTCAACTCCATATATTACTTTTATATCTGATCCTTTTGATGCGTTCATTGCGTCGGGGAAAGCTTGTACAACTCCGTGGTCGGTGATTGCTATAGCCTTGTGTCCCCAACTTTGTGCCTTGTTTATCAATGATTTTACCGACACAATCGAGTCCATAGCTGACATTTGAGTATGCGCATGCAACTCCACTCTTTTTTCTTTTGAGTTGTCCTTTCTTTCTTCTTTCTTTTCTTTTTTTATTGTAGTAATAGTCAACTCAATTTCATCAGTATAATGGTTTTTTATTATATCTCCCATTATTCTAAGGTATGATCCTACTTTAGTTTGAGATGTGACTTTTTCTTTGTTCATGTCATTTAAGTAGACCTTGCAACATATAGCCCCTGTATTATCGGTCAAGTAAATACTGTATATCGTTTTACCGTTTCTTAATTCCTTAATATTAGTTTCAAAAACACTTCCAACTACACATATTGTTCTAGATTTTTCATCTATATCTTTCATCTCTTTTACATATCCAGACATTCTCTCTCCATAAATAATATCTGGATCTATCTCATAGCTCACCGTATATTTTTCTTCAGTATCACTCGTCTCCGGCTTTCCAAATTGAATCTGAGATATTATCTTATTTGTTTCATGTTCTTGCCGTTGTATTATTTTTTCAATATCATCTGATACATTTAGATTTTTCTTCGCTACTTCAATTTTAATATTTATTTCAATACCTAACTCCTCTAGTATCATGTGTTGTATTTTTTTTGCAATTTCTTTTTGTTCAAAACGCTGGTAAATAAATTCATTTGGAACTTTTATCTTCAATGTATTTTCTACAAATAAATGCTCTAAAGTATCACCAAATGCCAATATTGAAGGTGTTTCCCTTTTTATAAGGTAAAATATATTATTCCAATATTTTTTTAAAGTACTCTGAATTGATTTCTTTTTTATACCGTCGACTTTGACTATTAGCCTAACTGAATTCAAAGGAGGACACATTTTCTTTGTTATTTCATTTTTTATTCTTTCTAGCCTATCATTTAGCAATATATTTTTTGACTTTATGTAAATAAAGCACTTACCATCAAATTTATTGTAAACTGTTTTATATATTTCTACATCTTCAAAACCTCTTGTTAAATTTTCATTTTCTATTCCAATTTCTGCTAAAAATGATATAAAATTCTGCAAAATATCACCTCCTACTTTTTATAGCTACTATCAAATTTTTTTAAATTTTTATATATCAATACCGTCATTTACTGTTTCATCTGTCTTTATAATATTGCTTTTTTCAGCTAAATCTTTATGTGCTTTTACAAAATCATCGATAATATTGTATTTATTCCAAAGATGCATAGGCACAATATTTTTAGTGTTTGTCATCTCTAAAAAATAGCTAAGACCCCAGTCATACCTTTCCCCTTGTCTTGGATCAAGAGGTACCATAGCCAAGTCGATATTTTTATTTTTTATTTTCTCAATCTCTCTTTTAAATCTATCTGTCATTATATCAAATTCTTCTTCACTTTCAAATCCTACCCATGTCCACCAGTTAAGGTCTCCAGCATGATATACAACCTTATTTTCTACTTCGATCAGAAAGGCTACTCCTTCATCTGTACTCTCAAAAGTTTCTATATTTATATCTCCAATATTATACTTTTTGTTTGGAGCAACATAATATGCCAATTTAGCATTTTCACTATCAGAAGGTTTAATGTCATCTGAAAGTATAAAAAACACATCATCATAATTTCTGAACATATTAAATATATTCTCATTAAAATGATCTGGATGCGCATGCGAGCAAAAAACATAAAGTCTTTTTTTCTTATCTAATTCCTCTACTTCACCTTTAAAATAATCGAATATTATATTACAGTTATCCATTTTCAATAAAAATCCGCTGTGGTGTATATATTTTAAATTCATAATTTCCTCCTATATTCAAAATACGCTTTTAAATTTATCATTATGTCTAATTATACTACTATACCCAAAAAACTCCAATACTGACACCTTCTAAGTTTTCATGATATAATTCAAATATATAGATTTTATCAAAAAATATGATTTTTTATTTTCTGAAAGGAGAAAATTAATGAAATTAGTTCTAGTTGAAAATACTGATTCAGTTATATTTCCAGAAAATGTAACGGTAGTTGATTCAAAAGATATTAAGCCGTGCATGGGTTGCGTAGGATGTTGGGTAAAAACTCCAGGTACTTGTGTAATACCTGATAAAGCACAAAAATATGGAGCTAAATTGACTGAATTCGACTCTGTTACACTTATCAGCGAAGTCTGTTTTTTAGGTTTTTCGTACCAAATTAAAAGGCTTTTAGACAGAGGTGTACCCTACCTTGATGTGTTTATGATGCAAAGGGGTGATGATATTCGTCATAAAAAAAGATATGAGCACGCCTTTAAAGTAAATTTTGTTTTTTATGGAAATTGTACTCCGAAACAAAAAGAAGAAATCATATCCCTTGCTTCTGATATATGCATAAATTATTTTGTAGAAGATCACACTGTTACCTTTGTTCCAGATCTCGAAACTGCAGTGAAACATTCAGGAGGGGAAATAATTAATTACAATTTCAAAGAAATAAAAATCGATACACAAAATTTCGATCTACTTTCAGATGATGCGTATAAAAATATCGTTGTGATTAATGCTAGCTCAAAAGGTAAAAAAAGCAGTTCGGAATTTTTTTCAAACAAACTAATTGAAATTTTAGAATATCAATCCAATACTGGGCTATATATAGAAAAACAGTACTGGAATGGTTCAAATCAAATAGATGAAGACTCCATTATTGGTTTACTAAAATTTGACCACATAATAATTTCTTTTGGTATTTATGTAGACTCTTCTCCTTCACACATAATAGAAAATTTAAAAATAATTACAGATTACTTAAGTCAATTTAAGCAAAATAATCCTGACTTATGTAATAGATTAAAAAAGATAAAAATTTCCTCACTTTTAAATTGCGGTCTTATACACGGTTCTAATAATAGACATTCAATCAAGGAACTACAAGCATTTTGTAATGAAAATGGTTTATCTTGGTGCCAAGGATTAGGAATAGGTGCTGGACCTTTATATGCTAATCCAAAGATCGATATAAAAAGTGATAAAAATGCTATAGAAGTTTACAATGCTTTAATCGAATTAAGTAAAAATATACTTAATTATGATTATACTGTTGATTATAGAGACATTTTGACAGATGGACATCTACCTGCACCTGAATATAAAAATCTTTTGAATAAAATTTGGTCGAAAGCTCTAGAAAAAAACAATATACACCTATAATTTTATAATAAAAAAGTAGCCGATAATCTATACCTGAAATTTATAATTATCGGCTACTTTATATGAGTTAATTTTTAAAACTTATTATAATCTATATAACTTATAATATTTGCTATTTCGCATCCTTTTAGCGTGTACCTACAGAGATATTTTTTATTTTAAAAACTTTTTTATTAAATCCAACTTCTTTTTATTATATGGATGATATCTCATTTTTAAATCAAGTATATTTGATTTTTTTAGAATACCCTTTTTATGTGTAAATGCATCGAAACTGTTTTCTCCATGATATCTTCCCATTCCTGATTCTCCAACTCCACCGAATCCAATCTTGCTATCAGCAAAATGTACTATAGTGTCATTAACACAACCTCCTCCAAAAGAACAACTTTGAATTATTCTTTTTTCAGTATATTTGTCATTTGTAAATAAATATAGTGCAAGAGGCTTTGATTTAGAGTTTATATAATCAATACATTCTTCTATTTTTTCATAAGTAATAATCGGCAAAATAGGGCCAAATATTTCTTCAGACATGACAGGAGAATTAAGATCATTTTCTTCTACCAAAGTTGGGAAAATACTCATTGTAGAATCTGAATATTCTCCTCCGAAAATCACTTTTTCTTTATCAATCAAACTTTTAATTCTATTAAAATGCTTTTCATTTATTATTTTAGGGAAATCTTTGTAATCATTGTTTGGGAAAAATTCATTAATATTTTTCTTATACTCGTTAATAAATTCTTCTTTCTTATTTTTTTTAACAAAAACATAATCTGGTGCAATACATGTTTGACCAGCATTTACACACTTTCCAAAAGCAACCCTCTTTGCAGATAACGATATATCCGCCGTATCATCAATAATTACAGGACTTTTTCCACCTAATTCCAAAATCAAAGGAGTTAAATTATCCGATGCTTTCTTCATTACTAATTTTCCCACGTTGATAGAACCTGTAAAGAAAATAAAATCAAATTTTTGATTTAAAAGTTCACTGTTTTCTTCTCTGGATCCCAATACTACAGATATATATTCTGGTGGAAATATTTTTTCAATAATATTTTTGATTAATTCACTAGTTTTTCTTGAATAAGCAGAAGGTTTCAGTACAGCGCAATTACCTCCTGAAATAGCACCAATCAGAGGTGCCATAGTCAACTGAAATGGATAGTTCCATGGCGACATAATTAGGCATACTCCAAAGGGCTCGCTATGTATAAAACTTTTTGACGGAAATTGAGAAATTGGTGAGATAACTTTTTTATCTTTCATCCATTTACTCAAATTATTAATATGCGTCCTTATTTCCTCTAAAACTATTCCTATCTCCGTCATATATGATTCAAATTCGCTCTTGTGTAAATCTTGCTCTAGTGCCTCATAAATTTTATATTCATTATTTTTAATAGCTTCATGTAATTTTTTAAGAGAGTTTAATCTAAAAATATAATCTAACGTATTTCCTTCTTTATAAAATTTTCTTTGTTTTTCTACTAAATCTTGAATGTTTACTTTTTCAGTCAATTTCATCATCTCGTTTCAATATTAATTTTTAGATTGTTTCTATTTTTATTAATTTAATCATTTTTCAATACAAATTAATTACATATAATTCAATAAGGTAAATTAAAATTTAATTGTTTCCACATCCACAACCAGATGAAAATTCCTTTAGTTCTTTTTTTTCTTTGTTCTTGTGGCCTTCTCCTCCACAACCGCAGCCGCCTTCACTTTCTTTGTTCTTGTGGCCTTCTCCTCCACAACCGCAGCCGCCTTCACTTTCTTTATTCTTGTGGCCTTCTCCTCCACAACCGCAGCCGCCTTCATTTTCTTTGTTCTTGTGGCCTTCTCCTCCACAACCGCAGCCGCCTTCTTGGTGATGATGATGGTGGTGATGTTCATGAGAGTTCATTATATCTACAATTCTGTCGTATCTTTCAGTCTCAATAGTATATAAATCAGTTTCCTCTATTTCTTTTTCGTCTTCACTAAATACTTCAGATAACATTTCCTCAGATACCTGTAATAATCTATCAAGACCTCTAGCTGTTTGATTTACATAGTCAGAGTCTATTGGATTTTCTTTCTTGTAGTTATATCCAATTATTCCATTTATATTTGATAAAGAGCTTGCAGTTTCTATAGCTCTTCTAAAATTAGCCATTTCTTTAATAGCTTCTTCTCTATCTGTTTTATGAACCTCTGCATCCATTGCAAATGAATCAATCAGTGTGTCTTTCATATATGAAAGGGCTAATGTAAGTACACAACTCACGTCGATTAATGTGTATTTCTTTTCATATTCAATTTCATAAATATTTTGTTTTCCAACATTAAATGTATTTGGCTGATACTGAACAATTTTTAGTTTTATATCTCCTAATGACTCTACTCTATCCACTACTTTTTCTAAATTACCTAGTACCACATCCACTGATTCCATATCATCATTTTCCATTAATATCATATTGTACTCAGTCAACAAAGAAGACACTATGTCTAGTAATAAAATTGGTGACATCTCATGCTTAGGATTTATCTCAAATACATTTTTCCCTACATTTACCTTTAACTCTATTGAATTTGTTTTTTTCATTGAATAACCTCCATTTATTAATATCGAATATATTAATTTTATTATATTTTTAAATTATTAAAGTATAAATTTATTTTTTTATTAATATATAAAAACATTTTATATATTTACCATTCCGACTGTATTATAGCAATAAAATATATTTTATATAATTTCAATAATTTAATGTGTATATATTTACATTTATTAAATATATTCATTTACTTTATACCTAAGTTTCTTGTTTTTAAATATATTTATAGCTTTTATTGATAACTTTTATTGTTTTAAAGTATTTTTCAATAAAACCTCAAATTATTATCAATATTTTAAAATCCTATAGACTTTTTTTATTATTGAAATATATAATTATTTTATCTAATTTGAATTTTCAACTTCTTATTGCTACTAACTCAATATTATACCATATTAGTGCTACTAGTTTTCAAATAAAAAGTAAATAAAAAACACCAAAGAATCTTTTCCTTGGTGTTTTTTCATTTACTTTTTATTTAAATTATAGAGATTCAGCATATATTGTTCTTACATTTTCTCTAGTAGCTTCTATAGGTGCTGCGCCTAATAGACCATCTAATGATGGAGTTGTAAATGCAAGTTCTGTTAATTTGTCTAAATCTGCTTCACTAAATCCTTCGTCCCTTAAAGTCTGAGTAAGCCCTACAGATTTTAACCATTCTCTCATTTTTTCTCCTGCTTCATCTGCTGTCATATTTTCATTGCCTTCTCCATATATAGGAGCAAATATATCTAGTATCGTATCTTTTCTTGCTTCAAATACTTGCTTTATTACAGCTGGCAATAATATCCCTAAACCGTATCCATGAGTCAAATCTGTCTTTACGGCACTTAGTGGATGTTCTAATGCATGAGTAAAATGTAATAGACCATTGTCAAATGAAGTTCCTGCTATCATAGACGCATATGCTAAGTAGTATCTAGCTTCTATATCTTTTGGATCTTTTAACGCCTTTGGTAAGTACTTATGTACTAATCTAACAGTTTCCTTAGCTAGTAAAATACTAAATGGATTGGCAGCAACACTTGTACATGCTTCAAATACGTGATTTACCGCATCTACAGATACTGACATAGTCTGGAATTCTGGTAGAGTAGTCATAAGAGCTGGATCATCAATTGCATATAGCGGATATATACAATCGTAAGCAATTGCAGGTTTGTATTCTTTTTCCGGAATAGATACAACCGCGAATCTATTCACTTCTGTTCCAGTTCCATGAGTTAAGTTAATTGCTATTACAGGTGCCGCCTTTTCTGGTGCAAATTTCAATTCATAAAGTTCGGCTGCTGTCTTGTCACTGTATTCTAATAGTATCGCTACAGATTTAGCAGAGTCAATTGGACTTCCTCCTCCAATACCGATTACAGCCTTCGCACCAAAATTTTTCCCTAATTCTACTGCTTCATCAACATCTTTATGTTCAGGATTTGGAGTTATCTTATCATATAAAACATATTCAATATTATTTTCTTTCAATGCTTTTTCTACAACATCCCAAGCTCCAGTTTTCTTGTATGCAGCTCTTCCTGTTAAAATAACTACTTTATTAAGACCTTTTTGAGAAAGTTCTTTTGAAATATCATAGAATTTCTCAATAGCTCCTGCACCTACATATGCAGTAGTCTTTGTTCTAATTTCCTTTACTTCTTTAACATTGATATCATTTTCCCACATAATAAACTCCCCCACTATTTTGATATAGATAAATAAACTATACTCTTAATATCTATTATACGCTTCTTTTTAAATATTGTAAATAATCTGACAATCTTTTCGTCAAATTATTAATTTATTTAATTTTTTTAAGACTTGTTTTGTTAGTATCTATAATTTTATCGGTAATAATCAATATACTACATTTAATAATTAGCTGTTATATATTATTATTTAATCATACATTTAAAAAAACTTTTTACTATGTGTAATGTGACAATTTATGTGATAAAATATTATGGTATAAGAATTTATGGAGGTAATTATGACAATAGCAGACAATAATTTTAAAGACTTATGTAGTAGTATTCTAAGCAGTGACAATAATACTTTAGGCGAAAAAGTAAGACCTAAATATGCAGATGGAACTGAATCACATACAAAATATTTAAATCAGGTATTTGAAAAATATGATCTTTCAAAAGGAGAACTTCCTATTTTAACACTTAGACAAGTTGCATGGAAGTCAGGAATAAAAGAAATCCTATGGATATACCAAGACCAAAGCAACAACCTTGACTTATTGAAAGAAAAACACAATATAACTTGGTGGGATGAGTGGGATATCGGAGATAGAACAATCGGTCAGAGATATGGTGCCACAGTAAAAAAATATAATCTTATGAATAATCTTTTAGATGGTCTAATAAATCAGCCATACGGAAGAAGACATATAATTAATTTATATCAAGAAGCAGATTTATCATCTTCAAAAGGACTTTATCCTTGCGCCATGGAAACACAATGGAGTGTAAGAAAGGGATATTTAGATATGACCCTTATACAAAGATCTTCTGATGTGCCAGTAGCTAATGCTATAAATAAAATACAATATGTAGCATTACAGATGATGGTTGCTAGACACGTTGGACTTGAGCCAGGTGTATTTTGTCACTATGTAAATAATGCCCATATTTATGACAGACATATTTCTCAAGTTGAGGAACTATTAAAAAGAGAGCCTCAAGGAAAAGATGGAGATATTAAGTTAGTACTAAATCCTGAAAAAACTAATTTTTATGATTTTACAATAGATGATTTTACAATGGAAAATTATAGCCCTGTAAAACCTAACTTAAAATTTGAACTTGCGATTTAATACGAAAAATAAAATTTAGGAGATATATTCTGATGTTTGATAATATTTTTATGATTGTTGCCATGACCGAAAAAACTAACTCAATTGGTCTAAATGGCGACATGTTGTACCATTTAAAAGACGATTTAAAATACTTTAAAGAAACTACTCTTAACGAGACAATCATATGTGGTAGAAAAACTTATTTTAGTTTCCCTAAGAGACCTCTTCCAAATAGAAAAAATATTATTCTAACAAGAGGAAATAACGAATATGAAGGAGCTTATACTCTTCACTCAAAAGAAGATGTATTAGAATATGCAAAAAGCCATCCAGAAGAAAAAATATTTATATGTGGTGGAGACGATGTATATTCTCAATTTATTGATGTTGCTTCAAAATTATATATTACAATTATAGACGAAGAAAAAACAGTCGTAGCAGATAGTTTCTTCCCAGAATTTTCTGACAAAGATTGGGAGTTAACTTCAGAATCTAGATATATAACACCAGAAAGTGCACCAAGATACAAATACTGCGTATTTTCTAGAAAAAAATAGATTTACTATGCTAACAAAAAAACCTATTGTACGTATGTACAATAGGTTTTTTTGTTAGCATTTATTAAAAGATTATTATTTATCTCTGTGAACTGAACCACTTTCTTTTTTGATTCTTGCTTGAGCTGCTGCAAGTCTAGCGATAGGCACTCTAAATGGTGAACAAGAAACATAGTTAAGTCCCTGATTATAACAGAACTCTACTGAAGAAGGCTCCCCACCATGTTCTCCACATATACCAAGCTTCAAACTTTCATTTGTCTGTCTACCAAGCTTTACAGCCATTTCAACAAATTTTCCTATACCCTTCTGATCAAGAACCTGGAATGGATCTTTTTCAAGGATTCCCTTTTCTACATATTCTCCTAGGAATTTACCCGCATCATCTCTTGAGTATCCGAATCCCATCTGTGTAAGGTCATTTGTACCAAAACTAAAGAAATCTGCAACTTCTGCAATTTCATCAGCAGTTATACAAGCTCTAGGAATTTCAATCATTGTACCAACAGTATAAGGTATTTCTACTCCTGCTTTTTCGAATTCTTCATTCATAGTATCTTCTATAATAGGTCTAAGTAATTTTAATTCATTAACAGTTCCAACTAAAGGTACCATTATTTCTGGGATAACTTTTATACCTTCTTTATTCGCTAGTATTGCACCTTGAGCTATCGCTCTCGCCTGCATTACACAAATTTCTGGGTAAGTAACCGCAAGTCTACAACCTCTATGTCCTAACATTGGGTTAAATTCATCTAAATCACTTACTCTCTTTTTCAAATCAGAAGGTCTAATATTCATCTTTTTAGCTAGTTCTTCAATAGCTTCATCTTCATGAGGTAAGAATTCATGTAGTGGAGGATCAAGCAATCTTATATTACAAGGTTTTCCATCCATAGCTTCAAAAATACCATGGAAATCACCTCTCTGGAATGGAAGTAATTTTTCAAGAGCTTTTTCTCTATCTTCTACATTATCTGCAACTATCATTTCTCTTACTGCAGGTATTCTTTCTTCTTCAAAGAACATATGCTCTGTTCTACAAAGTCCGATTCCCTCTGCACCAAATTCAATTGCTTTTTTAGCATCACGAGGATTGTCAGCATTAGTTCTAACTAGCATATCTCTTATTTCATCTACCCAGCCCATAAATACTGAGAAACTTCCGCCTACTTCTGCACTTGTCATTTCTACTGAGCCAAGATACACAGATCCTGTAGATCCATCTATTGATAAGTAGTCACCTTCTTTTATCACAAGGTCTCCTACTCTTATTTCTCTAGCTCTTTCATCTACGTTTAATTCGCCACATCCTGCAACACAGCATTTACCCATACCTCTAGCAACAACTGCTGCGTGAGAAGTCATTCCTCCTCTTGCAGTAAGAATACCTTCAGAACTTACCATACCTTCTATATCTTCTGGAGAAGTTTCTTGTCTAACTAAAAGAGTTTTTTCTCCAGCCTTTGCATGAGCAACTACATCATCTGCATGGAAGTAAACTTTTCCTGTTGCAGCTCCAGGAGATGCCGGTAATCCCTTTGCTAATACTTTTACTTCTTTCAATGCTGCTGGGTTGAATGTTGGATGAAGAAGTTGATCTAGCTGTTCTGGTTCTATTCTCATAATAGCTTCTTCTTTTGTTATCATTCCATTATTTACTAAGTCTACTACAACATTTATAGCAGCTTTTGCTGTTCTTTTTCCACTTCTAGTCTGAAGTATATAAAGATTTCCTTTTTCAATAGTGAACTCAATATCTTGCATATCTCTATAATGTTTTTCAAGAGATTCTGATATATTTAAGAATTCTTCAAATATTTCAGGCATATCTTCTTGTAATGTATTTATATCATTTGGAGTTCTAATTCCTGCAACAACGTCTTCTCCCTGTGCATTGATTAAGTACTCACCAAACAATTTGTTTTCACCAGTTGCTGGGTTTCTAGTGAATGCAACACCTGTTCCACTAGTATCTCCCATATTACCAAATACCATTGACTGTATATTTACAGCAGTTCCCAAGTCAT
Source organism: Peptostreptococcus faecalis (assembly GCF_900240845.1). GTDB lineage: Bacteria > Bacillota > Clostridia > Peptostreptococcales > Peptostreptococcaceae > Peptostreptococcus > Peptostreptococcus faecalis. The sequence continues at coordinate 642,459 of NZ_OERU01000001.1, read as the reverse complement.
TTGGTATATCGTTTAATCTTCTGTATACGATAGCTCTAGGGTTATTCCAAGATCTGAATACCGCTTCTATTGCCAACATTAATTGTTTCTTTGGTTCTTGTGGGAAATCTTCGCCTATTTCTTTTTTATATATTTCTTTAAACTTAACTACTATTTCTTTTAGATCTTCTGTAGTTAAATCAGTATCTACTTCGTATCCTTTTGCTTCTTTCGCATTGTCAAGTACACTTTCAAACTTGTACTTAGGTATTTCCATTGCTACATCAGAAAACATCTGGATAAATCTTCTGTAACTGTCATATGAAAATCTTTCATTTCCAGTTGCTTCAATTAAACCATTTACACTAGTGTCGTTAAGACCTAAGTTAAGTATAGTATCCATCATACCAGGCATTGAAAATACTGCTCCTGATCTAACTGATACCAATAGTGGGTTAACATCAGAACCTAGTTTTTTACCTTGCTCTTTTTCTAGCTGTTCTAATTTCTGATCTATCTGATCTAAAATTTCTTGCTTTATTTTTAGATCGTTCTCATAATAATCATTACATGCTTCTGTAGTAATTGTGAATCCCTGTGGAACTGGTAAACCAATATTTGTCATTTCTGCTAAGTTTGCACCTTTACCACCTAGTAAAGATTTCATATCTTTGTTGCCTTCATCAAAACTGTAAACAAATTTTGTACTCATAATATCCTCCCAAATTAATTAGTTCTTAACTTTCTTGATTTAATTGTCATACTCTTTGATCTAAATATATTTAAATATCATAATCTTGCATGATTAATACATCGTTTTCTTTTAAAATATCTAATATTATACCTGCTGTTTCTTCGATAGCTTTGTTCGCAACATTTATAATAGGACACTTTAACTTCTTCATAATTTTATCTGAGTAATCAAGCTCTTCTAATATTCTTTCTAACTTTGCGTAACTTGCCGCTCCAGATAATCCCATTGATTTTAATCTTTCAACTCTTATTCTATTTAAGGTCTCTGGTGAATTTGTAAGTCCAATTATTTTTTTTGGATCTACATCAGCAAGTTCCTTTGGAATAGCAACTTCAGGAACTAATGGAACGTTAGCTACTTTTATATGTTTATTAGCTAAATACATGCTAAGTGGTGTTTTTGATGTTCTAGATATACCCACCAACACTAAATCTGCTTTTAAAAGACCTCTCGGATCCTTACCATCATCATATTTTACTGCAAATTCTATTGCATCTACTCTATTAAAATACGATTTATCCATTTTTCTTATTAGTCCGGCTTCTCTTAATGGTTTTACACCAGACTTCTTACTCATTTTATCCATTATAGAAGATAGTAAATCTACATACTCTATATCTTCTTCTCTACAATATTCACATGCATAGTTAGCTAAATCTTCGCTTACAATACTATACATAACTAAAGCATTATTGTTCTTTGCTTCATTTAGAACGTCTTTTAATAATTGTATATTATTTACATAGGGAAATCTCTTTATATCCCAATTTTCATGATTGGGAAATTGATATATAGTTGCTTTTGCGATTGCTCTAGCAGTTTCTCCCAATGAATCTGATACAATGAAAATTTTTAAATTATTTTCCATACTACCTCCAATCGTATTTGCCTACTCAGTGATTTCCACAAAAAGTCTTGTTATTAATGTTTTTGATATCTTACCTACTATTTTCATCTTTTGTTCATCCCCGTCTATATATCTAACAACGGGCATGCTATCTACTTCTCTTTGCATAAGTTTTCGTGCAGCTTGGTTTATATATTCATCTTCTACCACAGTAGCTATATTAGGTACTCTTGTCATTATCATACCAATCGGTAGCTTGTGGATATCAGATCCTCCTACAGTTGCTTTTAGCAAATCTTTTCTAGAAACAACACCACATAGGTAATCTTGATCATCAATGATAAATACTCCTCCTGAGTCCTCCAAAAATATATTCACTATTACATCATATACTGAATCACTTTGTCTTGCTGTTAGAGGAACTCCCATAACATCGGATACTTTCATTTTTTTCATCGCTGTGGTTTCATTGGAAAAATTACCTTCCCCCACATAAAAATAACCTACCTTAGGTCTTGCATCTAGTATTCCTGTCATTGTCAATACTACTAGATCTGAACGAAGTGTAGCTCTTGTAACCTGAAGCCTTTCAGCTATTTTTTTACCAGTTATCGGTTCATTTTTTTTAACAATTTCAATTATCTTCAATTGTCTATCATTTAATTGGATAGTAATCACCACCTTCAGTCTAATATTATTATCAAACTAGTTTCATATTTATGATACACTGTTTTTATATAGTATATTATAATATTATATTTATCATTAATCAATAGCTTTATTTAAAAAAAAATAAAATTTATGATATATTATATTATATTTTTTTAACAAATATTTTTAAGCAATTAAATTAGATCATAAAAAAAGATGTGAGTACTCCTCACATCTTTTTATTCTACCTGTTTAATTATCATTAAATGAGTGTCTACTTATAAACAATCTTAGACAGGTCACTTATTTTTAACATAGAGTTATATATGTTTTTGATAAGAGCCAGTCTGTTGTTTCTAACAGATAAATCTTCATCCATTACCATTACAGAATCAAAGAAATCATCTATAAATGGCTTTAATGATGCAAATCTGTCTAGTGATTTAGTGTATTCTTTTTCTTCAATAAGTCTTTTTATATCTTCATCTACTACCGAAAATTCATCATATAGTCTGTTTTCTACTTTATCAGTAAATAATTTTTCATCAACTTCTGTTGATTCTGCATTTTCAGCAAGAGTAGATACTCTATTAAATGCTACCAACATATCTATTAGAGAATCTCTATCTATCCACTTGTTAATAGCTTCTGCTCTTGAGTATAAGTCTGATATATTTTTTTCGTCTACTGAAAGAACTGAGTCAACAACGTCATATCTAATACCTTTATCTCTGAACATATTTTTAGTTCTATCATCAAAGAAGTCTATGATATCTGATATAACTTTCTCTCTATCCACGTCTAAATTTTTGTATTGATTTAACGATATATTTGCTAAGTCAGAGATATCTATTTCTAAATTATTTGTCATTAGTATATTTAATATTGATAAGCACTGTCTTCTAAGTGCAAATGGATCCGCTGATCCTGTTGGTTGTATTCCAATTGCAAAGAAGCCTACAATAGTATCCATCTTATCAATAATAGATAGAATAGAACCTTCTATTTTAGAAGGAACAATGTCCCCACTATGTCTAGGTAGATAATGTTCATATATAGCCAGAGATACGTTTGGATCTTTGCCCTCTAATTTTGAGTATTCCATTCCCATATATCCCTGCAATTCATCAAATTCAAACACCATACCAGTCACTAGATCTGCCTTACATAAGAAAGCAGCCTCTAATAAAACATCTTTATCTAAATCAATTGTATTTGAAAATTCCTTTGCTGCATTGTATATTCTCTCACTCTTATCAAATAGAGTCCCTAATTTTTCTTGGAAGACTACTGTTTTTAATCTATCTCTATATTGCTCAAGAGTATATCTTCTGTCTTCTTCAAAGAAGAACAATGCATCTGCAAGTCTTGCTTCAAGTACCTTTTCATTTCCTTTTTTAACATTTTCTATTTTATAGTCATTACCATTTCTTACTGCTATAAAATAAGGAAGTAGGTCATTATTAGAATCAACAACTGGGAAATATCTCTGATGAGCTTTCATTGGAGTTTTTACTACTTCTTTTGGAAGCTGAATATATTTCTTATCAAATTCTCCATAAAAAGCTGTTGGATACTCAACTATGTAAGTTACTTCATCTAATAATTCTTCATCCATATCTACTTTCGCATTTATAGATTTGGCAACATCATTTATCTGTTTTAAAATTAATTCTTTTCTTTCTTTCTGGTCATATATAACGTAATTTTCTTTTAATTTACTGAAATAGTCTTCAATACTGTTTACAGTAATACTTTTTGAACCTAAAAATCTATGACCTACAGTAACATTTGAAGATATGATTCCTTCTAGATTTACTGGAACAACCTCATCATTCATCATAGCTACCAACCATCTTATTGGTCTGACAAATCTAAGGTTTTTTCCTCCCCATCTCATTGATTTAGGGAATACAACATTTTTAATAATAGATACTAACACATCTTGAAGTATAATTTCTGTCTTTATTCCATCTTCTTTTTGAATAGCAAATAGATATTCTGTTCCATCTATTTCTTCAAAAAAGATGTCATCATTATCTAATCCTTTGCTCTTCATAAACCCTAATGCTGCTTTTGTAAAGCTTCCATCGTCAGCTAAGGCAATCTTTTTTGAAGGGCCTTTAATTTTTTCTTCTAGATCTTCTTGCTTGTCAGCTATATCATTTACAACTAGTATTAATCTTCTAGGCGTTGCATAGGTATCAATTTCACCAAAATTTATTCTCTTTTCAGCCAACTCCCCTGCTAAATTTTCTTTTAGTTGAGACATTGTAGATTCAACAAATCTAGCAGGCATTTCTTCTACACCAATTTCATATAAAAGATAATTATTCATTTTCTTCACCTGCTTTCAATAATGGGTATCCCATTTCTTCTCTTTGTTTAACAAAACTCTCAGCCACTATTTTTGCAAGTGATCTTATGCGTCCTATATAAGATGCTCTTTGGCTAACACCTATAGATCCTCTTGCTTCAAGAGTATTAAATGTATGTGAACACTTCAATACATAATCATAGCAAGGTATTACAAGGCCAATTTCAGCCATTCTTTTCGCTTCTCCTTCATACATATCAAACAACTTAAATAGCATTTCGTAGTCACATTCATCAAAGGCGTATCTCGAATTTTCATATTCTTGTCTTTTAAACACTTCTCCATACGTTATATCGTCATTCCATTTTAGGTCATAGACACTATCAACGTCCTGAATATACATAGCAATTCGCTCTAAGCCATATGTTATTTCTCCAGTTTCTAATTCACACTCAATATTTCCAACTTGTTGAAAATAAGTAAACTGAGTGATTTCCATTCCATCTAGCCAAACTTCCCAGCCAAGTCCCCATGCACCAACCGTAGCAGCTTCCCAGTTATCTTCTACAAATCTTATGTCATGCTCATCTGGATTTATTCCTATTTCTCTTAAAGATTCTAAATACAAATCTTGTATGTCATCTGGTGATGGTTTTAATATAACCTGTAACTGGTGATGCTGATATAATCTATTTGGATTTTCTCCGTATCTTCCATCTGCAGGTCTTCTTGATGGCTCCACATAACACACGCTCCAAGGTTCTGGTCCCAAAGATCTTAAAAAAGTATTTGGATTCATAGTTCCTGCACCTTTTTCTACGTCATATGGCTGTGTCATAATACATCCTTGCTTTGCCCAATAATTTTGCAAGGTTAAAATCATATTTTGAAAATTCATACTTTCCTCCCGAATATTTCTTACAATTATATATTAATTGTATTTGTAATTTTTTTATTCTGTAGTGCTTTCATCCTTATTATCATTAGATTCTTCTTCACTAGAGTTTTCATTTAGCAAGTCGTCTGTAATGTCAATATCACTGTCATTGCTAGGTTTATTGCTAGCTTTATTATGTAATATATTCATTATATTTTCAAATGAGTTAAGAATTATCCCCTTCAATATCTCTATTTTTTCTGGTGTTAATTCTCCTAAATCCACTTCTTCACCACTGTCTTCATCTATAATCTTTGCAGTATAACTACTTAGAACAACGGCTGATATACCAAGTAATGCTAGTAATGGTGTAGCTGCTACACCTACTACTCCAATAGATAGAGGAATATTTAATACTGTTTTTTCGTTCTTTTCAACCACTATCCTTACTATTGATGCACCTTTTAGCAACTCTATCAGTTGAAGTCTTATTTTTTCTGTTTCTTCTGTGAATTTTGTTTCAAATTCTTCTACCCTATGCTTACTTTTTTCTGCTTTAGATTCTTCTAAAAATATTATAGCATCTAGTACGTTTCCATCATTTTTTTCGAGTACTTCTTTTGCTTCTTTGTAACTAAGATATGGATATCTTTCAATAACTTGTTCAACTTTTTCAATTGTAATTTTTTCCATGATATTCCCTCCAGTTCTCAATTTAATCCTTTTAATATCTCTAACGATCTAAAGTTTACATTGCCAAAATATCTTATAAGATATTCTTTTAATAAATAGAAAAGCTCTTCCACCAGTATTTTTGAAACCTTTGCTTTACTACATACTATTATATCATTTTTTAGTATATATTGCATAAGTGATATAGTAGTTTGGTTAATTTTTACATATTTTTTTTCTTTATCTATACATTTATCGCATACAATACCACCTAATTCTGTTGAGAATAAAGCATATCTATACTCTCCGGTACCACAGGATACGCATCTATTTACTTCAGGGCGATACCCCATGTAATCGATAAATTTCAGAATAAACGAAACTAGAACCAATTTTCTATCTTCAATTTCTTCCGAAAATAAAAAAAGAGTTTGAGTCAATAGATGAAACAACCTATTATTTGGTTGACCTTCAACTATATTATTCTCTATTAATTTTGTAATAAATGAAGCATATGAAAAACTCTCAAAATCTTTTGATATATTATAAAAACTTTTTATACTCTCCGATTGACTAAGAGTAAAAAAATCGTTTTGTTTTTTTAAAATGTAATTATTATACGAAAAAATTTGAGAAGTAGATAAAAATCTGCTTTTTTGTCTTTGCGCGCCTCTTGCCATTACAGATGTTTTACCATATTTTTTTGTGAATACGGTCAGAATTAAGTCATTTTCTTTGTATTTTAAGTTTTTAAGTACTATTCCTTGTGTATTTAAAACTATCATATTTTCACCTAAGATTTCTGTTTTATAGTATTTATTGAATTTTAAAATCCCTCTTCATAAAGAAGAGGGCTTAATTTATATTGCTACATATAAGGATATTAATGCTAAATATACTAATATACCTATTATATCCATTATTACAGCTACTATTGGAGAAGATATAACAGATGGATCTGATTCCATTTTTTTCAATATAATCGGTAACAGCGTACCAATTGTAGCACCGAGTACAATATTAATAAAAGTTGTCAGTGATACAATTATTATTTGAGATAATTCAAATCCGAATATAAATAATGCTGCAACAACAATAAGAGAAATTACTGCACCATTTATAAAACTGCTTATAACTTCTTTCAATATAGTATCAGAATCTATTTCTTTATCTTTATTTATAAGATTTATAATAGTCACGGCCGCGGATTGAGAACCGACATTACCACCCATAGCTATTACTAAAGGTGCAAAAAATATCAATTCAAATGCTTCTGTGTTCGCAAGCTTTTTCAATTTCATAAAAATATAACATGCAATAAAAGATAAAACTGCAGTCAAAATTAACCATAATAATCGGCCTCTAACACATGAACGTATTTGCTCTATAAGGGTAGATTTTTCATTTTCAGCAACATCTCTTTCATGTTCGCTGCTACCAACAAATTTGTACATGTCTTCAGTCGCTTCTTCTTCCATAACGTCCAAAACGTCATCAACTGTAATTATACCTTTTAAGACTCCATTATCATCAACAACTGGGACTGCTATCAAATTGTATTTAGACACTATCTTTACAGCTTCTTCTCTGTCGTCATTGTCATTTACCGCTTTTACATTTTCAAGCATTACATCTTCAATAATATCAGAATCTCTTGACAAAAATAGTTCTCTTAAAGAAAGCACTCCAACTAATTTTTGTTCGTTGTCAATCACATAAATATAGTATATTGAATCCGCATCAATTGCCTCTAATTTTATATGCTTTATTGCTTGTTCAACATTTAAGTTTTTATTAACTGTAACATAGCCCTTTTTCATTTTTGAACCAGATGTTTCATCAAGGTATGCAAGAAGCTCTCTAAGTTCTATCTCATCTTCTTTGTCAACTGTATCAAGAATTTTTTCTCTTTGTTCTTCATCCAATTCACGTAATATATCAGATAGAGCTCCTGATGACATTTCATCAAATATTGCTCTAATATGTTCTGAATCCATTTTAGAAATTACCGTCATAAAAAACTCAACTTCACCTTCTTCTAGAATAGATGCCGCTGTATCTATTGGCAACAATTCAAATAACTTGATCTGGTGAGTCTCATCCAATTCTTGTAACACATCATAAATATCCATAACATGATATTCATCTAGTAATTCTTGAAGCTCTATTAACTTATTATTATCGATTAAATAACTTACTTCATCGTGCAACTCCCGCGAGGAGTCCTGTTTTTTGTCCATTACAACCACCTTTTATTATTTACATTTTATAAACTAGAAATTAAATATAAAAACCAACGCCATTATAATCTATTTTATTCTTCATTATTATTAAAACCAAAATTATCTATGTAATTTTGCATATTTCTCCAATTTTCTTTTACCTTTACCCATAATTGAAGATTTACCTTTGTCCCCATTAAAAACTCGATATCTTCTCTTGCAGACTTTCCAATACCTTTAAGTTTTCTTCCATTTTTACCTATAATTATACCTTTATGTGAATCTCGTTCACAATATATAACAGCTGAAATATCAATTATATCTTTTTGTTTTCTCTGTTTAATCTTTTCTATTTCAACAGCTATACCATGAGGCACTTCTTCATTAGTATAAAATAAAACTTTTTCTCTAATTAATTCTGACACCAATACTCTTTCCGGCTGATCTGTTATCATATCATCTGGGAAATATTTAGGCCCTTCTTTTAGATTCTTTTTGATTACTTCAATTATAGATTTTAAATTAGAACCCTTAAGAGCTGAAACAGGTATTATTTCATCAAAAACTTCTAGCTCATCATACTTCTGTATAAGATGAAACAATTCCTCCTTTTGATCTAATTTATCAATTTTATTTATTACTAAAAAAACGGGAACATCCACTTTTCTTAGATTTTCTATAATCATTGAATCACCCTTGCCTATAGTCTTGGAATCATCCACAACAAATATTATACATTCCACATTTCTGAACGCATCCTTTGCTGATTTCACCATTACTTCTCCAAGTTTATTTTTTGGCTTATGAATACCTGGTGTATCCAAAAATATAATTTGTGATTCTTCATCAGTATATACCGCTTGTATTGTATTTCTTGTCGTCTGAGGTTTATCACTCATTATAGCTATTTTTTCCCCTACCAGATTGTTCATCAAGGTTGATTTACCTACATTAGGTCTTCCTACAATACTTACAAAACCTGATTTAAATGTCATATTTATAAAAACTCTCTTTCTTATTTAAAAATTTTGTCACTCTATATTATATCATACTTTTTTATTTAATAGAATAGTCCTAATTGGAATATTACTATTGCTATTAGTGTCCCTAAAATACCTCCTGCCATGGTTTCCCAGAAAGTATGTATCTTGCCTTCTATTCTACTCTGTGCGACCAGTAATGCCATTATGTATGAAAGAGAGGATGCTTCTACTCTTTCGGTCATCAATGTAATAGACGTAGCAAGTGCAAATGCTAGTGCAGCATGTCCACTCGGCATTCCTCCTTTTAAAGGTGTCCCTGTAAGTGTCAGTGCTTTAACTACAACTACTGCAATCAAAACTACAACTATACAGATTAACGTTATATGTAGTTCAGACTCTCTAATCCTATATACCAATTCTCCAGTAACATCAGTAAGATTTTTATAAAAAAGTATATATGCAACTACAACTGCATACATTGCTGATACAAGAACTGATCCTGCCGCAACGTCTTTGGCTATCTTTGCTAGCTCATGATACTCTGAAGTGACTAAGTCTACAGTTTTTTCTATTGCTGTATTTATCATTTCCGTAATAACTACTAGTGTTATAGCACCGAGTAAAAGTACAAATTCGATTTTGGAAAAATTGAAAAATAGGCTGACGATTAAAACTACAAAAGACGCGAGATAGTGAAGTTTCATATTCCTTTCACTTTTAAAGGTATACATTAATCCTTCAATTGCTGCGTTCACAGATTTTATCATATTTTGTTTTTTTTTCTTTTTTTTCTTCTTCTTATCACTTCTCATATGCTTATTCCCTTGTTATCCCTAACTTAGTAAGAACACCCTCTTCTTTCTTTCTCATTATATCTTTTTCTTCGCTCTCCATGTGATCATACCCAAGGAGATGAAACATACTATGACATACTAAAAAGCATATTTCTCTTTCCAAACTGTGATCATATTCTTTTGCCTGCTCGTAAGCTCTCTCTATAGAAATTACTATATCACCTAAAGAAGTTTCTTCATACTCAATTTCGTATTCTAGCCCTGTTTCATCTTCACTAAGAAGTGGAAATGATAATACATCTGTGACTTTATCAATATTTCTATAATCTCTATTTATTTCTCTTATTTCATCATTTGTTACAAACGATAAGCTAACATCATAATCATCTGAATATCCTTCACTTTTCAAACACTCTACAATTACCACTTTTATTTTATCAATAATGCTCTCATCTATCTTTATATATTCTTGTCTATCGTCAAAAATAATATTCATAATATTTCTCCTATCAAGCCAATCTTATTTATAATTGCGAGACTTTTTTTCTCTAGTCTTTTTCTCCTGACTTTTATCATATTTGTTATAAGCTCTAATTATTCTTTGAACTAACTCATGTCTAACAACGTCTTTTTCAGTAAGCTCTTTGTATCCAATTCCCTTTACACCCTGAAGTATACTTACAGCCTGTGATAGACCACTTTGCTTATTTTTTGGAAGATCTGTTTGAGTGACATCTCCTGTTACTACTGCTTTTGATCCAAATCCCAATCTAGTCAGAAACATTTTCATCTGTTCTGGTGTTGTATTTTGAGCTTCGTCTAAAATAATAAATGCATTATCTAATGTACGACCTCTCATAAATGCTAATGGAGCAACTTCTATAGTTCCTCTTTCAAGAAACTTATTAAATTTGTCTGGACCAAACATGTCAAATAGTGCATCATATAATGGTCTTAAATAAGGATCTACCTTGTCTTTCAAATCTCCAGGTAAAAATCCTAGTGATTCTCCTGCTTCAATAGCCGGTCTTGTCAAAATTATTCTAGAAACATCATCTGCCTTAAATGCCTTTACCGCCATTGCAACTGCTAAATATGTCTTGCCGGTTCCAGCAGGACCTATCCCAAATGTTATATCATTATTTTCAATTAAACTTACATATTCCTTCTGCCCTAACGTTTTTGGCTGTACTGGAGTACCCTTTTTTGTTATTGTAATTACTCCCTCTAATTCTCTCATCTTTTCTTCACTACCTGCCATTAACAGATCTAGTGAATATAAAATAGATTGCCTATCAAGGCTTTTTCCAGATTCAACCATAGTATGTAATTCATTCATTAACTTCATTGCTAAATCAACATTTTTCTCTTCACCAAGAAGCATTAACTTTCCTTCTCTTAAAAGAATATCTATTGTCAAACTCTTTTCTATTAATTTTACATTCTCATCAAAATTACCAAATAATTCTCTCTCAAATTTTGGTTCATAAATCTGAAATTGCTTTTGTATTATCAAATTATTCACTCCTCATATATATTATATGTATTCTACCTGTATCAAAATTTATTTTGTCATAAAATATTTCTTTTATTATATCATGAATAAGAGAAGTTTGCATTTTAAAAGGAAAAGAGGCCACTCAGATAGTTGATAACAACTTCTTCATCGCCTCTTTTCTAACATACAGCGAGTTCAATCTATCAAAGACTAAACTCTATATATATTAACCCTCTTAGGAGTCTCGATTAAAAATCTATTCTTGCTCTATTAAACCGTATCCACCGTCACCTCTTCTGTAAACAAGTGAAACTTCAAATGTGTCTTGATCTTTAAATAAGAAAAAGTCATGACCTAACAGATTCATTTGAAGCACTGCTTCTTCAGGACTCATAGGTCTCAAGTCGAATTTTTTCTTTCTTTCAAATGTGAATTCAGTATCTTCTTCTTCTAAGATTTCAAAATCCTCATCACCAACTAATTCTTCAAAGTTTTCAAGTCTTATAGTATCATTTCCGCTCGCTCTAGTTCTAAACTTATTCTTATACTTCACTATTTGTCTATTCAGCTTATCACAAACTAAATCAATAGCAGCATATAGATCATCTTGAGCTTCTTCTGCTCTTACTACATGACCATTAATATTATCTAGAGTAGCTTCCACTTTTTGTTTTTCTTTTTTATTAGCGCTTACCGTTACTCTTAACTCCGCCTCAGGACCAAGGAATTTTTCCAATCTGCCAAACTTTTTGTCGATGTATCCTTTTATACCATCTGTAAGTTTTATTTTTTTTCCAGATATTATGATTTTCATAAAAACCTCTCCCTTCAGTATCAAAAGTGATACTTCTATTCTTATATATACTATAATACTTTTTTATATAAATTTACAGACTTTTCTTTATTTTTTTTTTATGTTATAATTGAATTGTAGGTTTTTTTTAGAATTTTCACAAAAAAATCATTCCTTTATTATGTGATTTTAGTCTAATAAGTCACTCATATCTTCAACTTTTTTAGGTTCTTCACTACTTTTCTTAGGTTTATATTTTTTATTTATTCTCTCTTCATTACTTTTCAAAGATAACTTTTTTTCACTAATATTTTTAACACTTCTAGAATCTGTCTTTATTGAATTGATACCTTTATCTTTACTTTTCACTTCTGTAAGAATTTTTATAAAATATATAAGTAATATTGCCGCACATATTATGAAAACTAAAAAATACTCCCCATACAACACATAATCTAAGTATTGGTTATATATTTTATTTTCTTTTAAGTAGTTACTAAAAAATTTAGCTGCGTACAGCGTTGCTGCAGAAGATGCTGCATAGCAAGATAAACTAGGATAAAATCCCCTATACATTTGACTCAACATGTTAATAATAACAAGAAGAAGTATAATTTGTGAGATGAAAAACATAACCCACAGTCTATCTAATACTATCGATTCTGATACAACTATATATGATGGTAATATAATACCTATTGGTATACTTATTAGTGAAAATAGTGGTCTGGCTGCATTTGTGGTAGATCTTTTAAACAACCTCACAACAATAAATGGTACTAATATAATTGATACTACTATAGTAAATTTAAAAACCGCTCCACCAAATACTATCATTCCAAATTCTTTACACGTTATACTTGCCATACCTAAGCCTGAATAAACAAGAAACCAACTTGCAAAAACATATTTGATATTAAAATTGATTACATATCTTATCGTAAATAAAATCATTATGATGATATGTAATACAACTCCAGTCGCCCATATATATATATTAGCCTGTCCCAGAACACCCTTCATCCACACTGAAATAAGCATCAGCGAAATGCTGAATGCGGAAAAAAGTGATAATCCGACAGATGACTTAATTGATAAGTAAAAATTCTTTATATCAAATATTATTTTAAGTATCGACAACACAATCAATATAAGTGATATAATTACTGATATATCGCTTATTAATGGAATTACACCCTGAAAAATACTACTAAGTAAAACCCATCCAAGGGCTAAAACTGTAATTGGCAGAGGTATTTTGGACAAGAAATCCTTCAATTAATATCACCTCTTATTTAAAATATATGCTATATTATATCACACATCTATATTATTTACCATTTTTTTGATTTTATAATTTAATGCATAGAAAAAGAGCTACACAACAAGTTGTATAGCTCCATAAATTAGACAATGCTAGTATTTTACAAATTCTTTTTAACAAGTTCATTAATTTTTCTACCATCGGCACGTCCAACTACCTTTGGCTTAATTTCAGACATGATTTTCCCCATATCTTTCATAGAAGTGGCTCCTACTTTGGATATTGTATCAATCACGATTACTTCTAGTTCTTCTTCGCTTAATTGTTGAGGTAAGTATTCCATTAAAACTTGTATTTCAGATTTTGTCTCATCCATCAGATCTTGTCTACCGGCTTTTTCAAATTCAATCAAAGAATCATTTCTCTGCTTTAATTGTTTTGAAATTATGTCGATAATTTGTTCATCATCTAGTTCAACTCTATTGTCAACTTCAAGTTGCTTTATAGCCGATCTAATTAATGTAACTACTGACTTTTTGACTATGTCTTTATTTTTCATAGAAGATTTTAAATCTTCTTGCAATTTCACTTTAAGGGACATCCCCTTCACCTCTTTTAATTACTATCTTTTAGCGTTTTTTCTTCTAGCAGCTTCAGCCTTTTTCTTACGCTTTACGCTTGGCTTATCATAGTGTTCTCTTTTTCTAACTTCTGACATTATGCCAGACATAGCACACTGACGTTTAAATCTTCTAAGTGCACTATCCAATGATTCGTTTTCTCTTACTCTAACTTCTGACATCTGTTTCACCTCCCCCACAATTTAGCGGTTTATTAGGCTAACCTAATAGCTTAATACCATAATATTATAATCTAAATTCACTTGTTTATCAAGTCTTTTAATATCTTTATTTTATCGTTTTTTAATTAAGCGTTTAATTATGTAAGATTAAAGTAATAAAACCTGAAACAAAAGTCCTTTATTCAGAAATCAACTTTTTCATTGGCTTTCCTGCCAATACGTGGTAATGTATATGATCTACTTCTTGACCACCATCTTTTCCACAATTATTAATAACTCTATATCCATCTTTGCTAAATCCATTCATTCGTGAAATCTTTTTGATTGCACTATGAATATCTGCTATTATCCCTATGTCTTCCTCAGGGATATCTTCCAAACTAGCATAGTGCTCTTTTGGTACAACTAGTATATGAATAGGTGCAACTGGATTCATATCATTGAAGGCAACCACTTTATCATCTTCATATACTAATTCAGTTTCAATTTTACCGTTTGCCAATTTACAAAAAATACAATCCATAATAAATCACTCCTCTATATTTTATTTAATATCTTAATTTCACAGCTGTTCCAGAACATGTAACCATTAGCATTCCATTATCTGCGCCCAGCACTTCATAGTCCATTTTCATTCCTATTACTGCATCTGCACCCATAGCTATGGCTCTTTGCTCCATTTCCTTTAATGCATTTTCTCTAGCTTCTAACAATTCGTTTTCATAACCTTCACTTCTTCCACCAAAAAAGTTTCTTAACCCTGCTCCAATATCCTTTAAAAAGTTAACACCGGCTACTACTTCACCAAATACAATACCTACATATTCTTGAACTTCTTTACCTTCAACATGCCCAGTAGTTGTTATAATCATAAAATGCCCCCTTATTTTTAAGTTTATCTTTATATTATAATATCACATCTGCTATACAATAGTCATTTTTTATTTCTTTAATTTTAACTTCAAGTATTTTTCCAGTGATATCGATATTTGATAATGCTTTAATTCTTATATAATTATCCGTCAAACCTTCATACATTCCGTCTTTATCTACTTCTTCGAACAAAACTTTCAATTTTGTATCAGAGAATTTTTCTGCAAATTTTTTAAAATTCTTAGTAGACAATGATAAAAGCGCATCACTTCTCATTTGCTTCAACTGAGGATCTACTTGATCTTTCATCTTTGCAGCAGGAGTTCCTTTTCTAGGAGAATACTTAAATACATGCATATGCATTAAACTTATATCCTTTAAAAATGCCAATGTTTTTGAAAACTCTTCATTTGTTTCTCCAGGGAATCCTACTATCACGTCTGTCGTTATAGAAACATTGGGAATCTTTTCTCTCAAAGTATTTACAATCTCTTCATATTCTGAAACTGTATATCTTCTATTCATTCTTTTTAAAGTTTCATCACATCCACTTTGAAGAGAAAGGTGGTAATGTGGAACTAATTTTTTAATTTTACAAATTTCTTCTACAAATTTTTCACTAAATAATATTGGTTCAACTGAGCTCAATCTTATTCTTTCTATTTTATCTATTTTAGAAACACCTTTTATTACATCTAATAGGCTTATATCCTCGTCAAGATCCTTACCATATGAGGCTACATGAATACCCGTCAATACAACTTCACGATATCCATTATCCGCCAATTTTTTAACTTCTTTTATAATTCCTTCAAGATTTCTTGATCTTATCCTTCCTCTTGCATAAGGTATTATGCAGTAAGTACAGTATCTATCGCATCCATCTTGTATTTTTATAAAAGCTCTTGTTTTTCCATTGGTTTGAGTTATTTCAGTCTCTTCGAATTGTCTGACCTTCATAATGTCATCCACTGTACTGACCTTAGATTCTGTGTTTAACTCTTCTATTTTATCGACAATAGATCTTCTGTCGTTTGTTCCCATGACTAAATTCACTTCTTCTATATCCAAAATTTCCTCTGGTGAAACTTGTGAATAACATCCAACTACTGCTATTAATGCATCTGGATTTTTCTTTTTTACTCTTCTTATGTATTGTCTTGATTTTCTATCTGACATATGCGTAACTGTACACGTATTTATAACATATACATCTGCATATTCTTCGCTTTCTACATTGGTATATCCTCTATTTTCAAACATTTCTAGCATAGCTTCAGTTTCATACTGATTAACTTTGCAACCCAATGTGTAAAATGCTACCTTTTTCAATCTGTTCTTCCTCCTATATCTCCTAGTTCATATAAAACAATTGCACTTGCAACAATAGATGCCGTTTCTGTCCTTAATATTCTAGGCCCTAAACTAACAGAACTAATACCTTCATCTATTATTTGTTTATTTTCTTGCTCTGTAAATCCGCCTTCTGGACCTATGAATATGCCTATTGTGATTTCCTTTTTTTGTTTTATTAAATCAACAACTTTATCTGATCTCAATACTTCTTTAATTCCAGTGACTTGTTCACTTTCATAAGCCGATATATTAAAATCATTATTTTTCATATCTTCAAGAGCTTCTTTAAAATCAAGCACTCCTACTAATTTCGGTATTTGACCTCTTTTACTTTGCTTTGAGGATTCATATATTATTCTTTCCCATCTTTGCAATTTTTTATCAATATTTTTATTATCCAAACTTACAACTGTTCTCTTCGTATTTACTAAGACAATCTCAGAAACACCACATTCAGTCAGTTTTTGCAAAATTATTTCCATTTTTGTACTTTTGGGTAAACCTTGATAAAGCTTTACTCTAATATTGCTTTCTCTATTTATTTCAACCTTGTCAACTATATCTAGATCTATATATTCTTTTTCAATACTGTCGATCTCACATATGTATTCACTGTTATTTGAATCGCATACTTCAACAGTGTCTCCTATACCTAATCTAAGTACTTTAGTTATATGCTTTACATCTTCTCCAGATATTTTAAGTTTTTTATTTTCTAAATCAATATTTTCTGGGTTAACAAAAAATCTATCCATAAATTGATCCTTTCGCTTTATTTTGCAACTATGCAAGACCATTCACCTTTTTTTTGTATATCAACTATAGTAA
This sequence comes from Peptostreptococcus faecalis, assembly GCF_900240845.1. Classification (GTDB taxonomy): domain Bacteria; phylum Bacillota; class Clostridia; order Peptostreptococcales; family Peptostreptococcaceae; genus Peptostreptococcus; species Peptostreptococcus faecalis. The sequence goes on along the minus strand of NZ_OERU01000001.1, from coordinate 624,949 downwards.
ATCCATTTTTTTCAAGTGCACTTGATACTTCGTCTATTTTATCTAATATTATACCCGATGTAATGAAAACTCCATCTTCCTTTAAAAACGACTTCACGCTATCTGATAGAAATATTACTATATCCGCCATTATATTTGCCACAACAATATCTGCTTTTTTATTTTTATCTATATCATCAGCTAAATTTCCACATACCACACTCATTTTTTCGTCAACATTATTATTCAATATATTTTGTTTTGCCACCTTAACTGCCAATTCATCTATATCAATTCCTATGACTTCTTTTGCACCTAGCTTTGCTGCTATAATACCTAGTATTCCACTTCCAGTTCCTATATCTATCACTAGAGAATCATTATTTATATATTTTTCTATATTTTCTATACACATACTAGTTGTTTCATGGCTACCTGTTCCAAAAGCCATGCCTGGGTCCATTTCAATAACTATTTCATTATCTTTTGATGAATATTCTTCCCACTGAGGTTTTATTACAATTCTATCACCTATTTTAAAAGTTTTGTAATATTGTTTCCAGTTATTCGCCCAATCATCTTCTTTTACAGAGTTTGTAGTAACCTCTCCTTCACCTATATCTAATCCAAAGCTACTTAAATTTTTAATTTTTTCACTAATTATACTGATAAATTCTGATACATTTTTTTCCTCAGGAATATATGTTTTTATAACTACTGCTTCATCGCTTCTTCTGTACATATCTTCTTCAACATAATCCCAATCATATTCATGTGCTTTTTGAAACATAAAGTCTTTAGGGTCATCTATCATTGCTCCTTGAGCTCCATTTTCAAATAATATATTTGTTATGGCTTCGACTGCCTCAGTAGTTGTTTTTATTGATACTTCAATCCAAGATTCGTTCAATTTTATCCCTCCAATTATGTCACTTTTATTTTTATTTATATTTTTGTCTAAAATTATCCTACTATATCATAGTAACATAAAAAAGCGATATTAATCTCATAAAATAAAATTAATATCGCTAAAATTTATGATGTTCTTATTTACTTCGAAAAAAAGTCTTCAATTTTTTGGCCAAGCGACTTTTTATTTTCTTGAACAGTTTCTCCACTTTCGCTTGCAAATTGAATTAATAGTTCTTTTTGCTTGTCAGTAAGCTTTTTAGGAGTTTCTACTACTACCTTGACATACTGATCTCCCCTATTTGAAGAGTTCATCTTTTTAATTCCCTTGCCTTTTAATCTAAATACTGTTCCTGTCTGCGTACCTTCTGGAACAGAGTATTTAACATTTCCATCAATAGTAGGAACTTCAATATCATCTCCAAGGGCTGCCTGAGCAAAAGATATTGGCATATCTATATAAACGTCATACCCTTCTCTCTTAAACTGTTTATGAGGTCTTATATTTATAAGTATATATAAGTCTCCCCTCGGTGCTCCAAGCTCACCAAATTCACCCTGACCTTGTAGCTTTATCATCTGACCATCATCAATTCCCGCTGGAATATCCACTTCAATAGTCTTTGTTGTTCTAACTGAACCACTTCCGCTACATTTTGTACAAGGATCATCTATTTCTTCACCAGTTCCATGGCACTTTGGACACTCGTGTTGAGTTGCAATATTACCAAATGGTGTTTGCTTTACATCTCTTACTACACCTGTCCCCTGACACATTGAACAAGTTTTCTTTGATGTTCCCGGCTTTGCACCTGTACCATGACAAACATCACATTCTTCTCTTTTCTTTACTTTTAAAGATACTTTTTTACCAAAAGCTGCTTCTTCAAAATCAATATTAACAGATTGTCTGATGTCTTCACCTCTCATAGGACCTCTTCTACCTGATCCAAATCCTGAGCCGAATCCGCCTCCAAATCCGCCTGAACCTCCTCCAAACATATCACCAAAAATATCAAATATATCTTCAAATCCGCCAGCTCCACCGAAGCCACCAGCGCCTCCAAAACCACCTTGGTTATTTACAGCATCTGCGCCGTACTGGTCATATATATTTCTCTTTTCAGAGTCAGAAAGAACCTCATAGGCTTCATTAATCTCCTTAAACTTCTCCTCAGCACTTTTATCATCTGGATTTTTATCTGGATGGTACTTCATAGCAAGTTTTCTATAAGCCTTTTTTATCTCTTTTTCATCAGCAGTTTTTGATACACCTAAAATATCATAATAATCTTTATTTGTACCCAAAACTAACACCTTCCTTTTTTTAATAGACAATAGCTTGTGGCAAATACCACAAGCTATTATACCAACTCTTTAAATTATATTCTAAAACAACTTGGATGTCTATATTATTTTATACTATCTTACTTATCGTCTACTTCTGTAAAGTCAGCATCCACTACATTGTCATCTGATTTTCCAGATCCATCAGCCTGACCTTGTTGAGACTGATCTGCACCTTCTGCCTGAGCCTTAGAGTAAATTTCTTGAGAAATCTTCTGGAACTTATTCATCAGTTCATCAACTGCAGCATTAATTTCTTCAACTGTAGCATTTTGGTTATCTTTAACTTCTCTAACCTTTGCTATAGATTCTTCGATATCAGTCTTTTCAGCAGCACTAATCTTATCTCCTAGATCGTTTAGAGTCTGCTCAGTTTGGTAAGCAGCTGATTCAGCGTGGTTTACTGCTTCAATTTTTTCTTTTTTAGCCTTATCTGCATCAGCATTTTCTTCTGCTTCTCTAACCTTAGCCTGAATTTCTTCTTCTGACATATTTGTGTTAGATGTTATAGTAATTTTCTGTTCTTTTCCAGTTCCTAAATCCTTTGCTGTTACATTTACTATACCATTCGCATCTATATCAAAAGTAACTTCTATCTGAGGCACTCCTCTTCTTGCTGGTGGTATATCAGTAAGCTGGAATCTTCCTAGTGTAATATTGTCATATGCCATTGATCTTTCACCTTGAAGTACGTGTATATCAACAGCTGTTTGGTTGTCAGCAGCAGTTGAGAAAACTTGTGACTTCTTAGCAGGGATTGTAGTATTTCTTTCTATTATTTTAGTAAATACGTTACCCATTGTTTCAATACCTAATGATAATGGAGTTACATCTAGAAGAAGTATATCATTTACTTCACCAGTCAATACTCCCGCCTGTATTGCAGCACCTGCAGCAACACATTCATCAGGATTTATTCCCTTGTGAGGATCTTTTCCTATAAACTTTTTAACAGCATCTTGAACTGCTGGTATTCTTGTAGATCCACCTACTAATAAAACATCATCTATTTCAGATACAGATATTCCAGCATCCTTTATAGCTCTTTCTGTAGGTTCCATAGTCTTTGCAACTAATGAAGCTGTTAATTCATTAAATTTAGCTCTAGTTAAATCTATATTTAAGTGCTTTGGACCTTCTGCAGTTGCAGTTATGAAAGGAAGGTTTATATTAGTTGTCATTGTAGAAGAAAGCTCTTTTTTAGCCTTTTCAGCAGCTTCTTTCAATCTCTGTAAAGACATCTTGTCACTTCTTAAGTCTACACCTTCTGACTTCTTGAATTCATCTGCTAAGTAATCTATTATAATTTGGTCGAAATCATCTCCACCTAGCTTGTTGTTACCTGCTGTTGCAAGGACTTCAAATGTACCATCACCTATTTCAAGAATAGATACGTCAAATGTACCTCCACCTAAGTCAAATACAAGTACTTTCTTTTCTTGATCTAATTTATCAAGTCCATAAGCTAGCGCTGCTGCTGTTGGCTCGTTGATAATTCTCTTAACTTCTAATCCAGCTATTTTACCTGCATCTTTTGTAGCCTGTCTCTGAGCATCTGAGAAGTACGCTGGTACTGTGATTACAGCTTCTTTTATATTTTCTCCAAGATAGCTTTCTGCATCTGCCTTTAATTTCTGTAATATAATAGCAGAAATTTCCTGTGGAGTATAATTCTTTCCATCAATATTTACCTTATAATCAGTTCCCATATGAGTCTTTATTGATGATATTGTCTTATCTGAGTTTGTAACTGCTTGTCTCTTAGCAGGCTCTCCTACTAATCTTTCTCCTTCTTTTGTAAAAGCTACAACTGAAGGAGTTGTTCTCATACCTTCATTATTAGCGATTATAACAGGCTCTCCACCTTCTAATACCGCTACACATGAGTTAGTTGTTCCTAAATCTATACCTATAACTTTTGCCATTTTTATACCTCCATATGTTTAATATATTTGTACTTATTATTATATTTAATTTATTTATTATATAACTTAGGCTGTATGATGTGTCTATTGAGATACTTTCACCATAGCTGCTCTAAGAATTTTATTGCCTAATTTATATCCTTTTTGTAATACCATGATTATCTTATTTGATTCAAATTCTTCACTAGCTTCTTGCATTACCGCCATATGAAAATTATGATCAAAATCGTCTCCAATATTGGCCTCAATAGTTTCCATTCCAGCTTTGCTAAGAGCATCTAACATTTGTTTGTGAACCAAATCTATTCCTTTATATAGAGAATCTTCTTTATTATCAGATGAGCTAAGAGCTCTTTCTAAATTATCTATTACTGGAATCAATTCATTCATTACTTTTTCATTTGCATATAAGCTTATGCTCGCTTTTTCATCAGAAGTTCTTCTTCTGAAATTTGCATATTCTGCAGTTAACCTTGCATAAGATTCTTCTTGTTCCTTTATTTTGTTTTCAAGCTGCTTAACCTTGAATTGAGGTTCAGGCTCACCAGAATCTTCAATGTCGGATGTTTCTGATTCTTCAACTAGCAATTCTTCATTTTCAGCAACAGTCTCTGAATTTTCTTCATTATTTATTTGCGTGCCTTCTACCTTTTCTTCTTTAGTTTCCTCTTTAGAGTTTTTTATATCTTTTTCCAAAATACACACCTCTTTTCATTTTTATTGTATAAATTATCATCACTTACCGTCTAAAAGTAGACTCATATAATTTAAAATAGAGTATATTTTAGAATAGTCCATTCTTGTCGGTCCAATAAAACTTATCTTTCCTTTTAGATTGTCCTGTACATTGTAAGTAGCCGTTATAATACTTAAATCTGTACTCAAAGTATCATCATTTTTTCCTATCACTATATTTAGATTATCTTTTTGTATACCTTTTTCATCAATAATTTTTGCCAAGCTTTCTTTTTCTTCTAGCATATTTAAGAAAGACTTTGCTTTTACCATATCATTGAATTCAGGATAGTAAAAAATATTAGTGGCACCATTCATAGATATCTTATAATCTTCCTCCTTTGAAGAAGTGTTTAATAAGCTTACAAGATCATCCACAATTTCTGAATACTCTCCTATTTCATACTTTATGTAAGAGATCATATTTTCATCTAATTCACTTATTTTTTTTCCAGATAGTTTATTTGATAAATTAGATGATATCAAATTTAATTTAGCTTGCGGCAGATCTTCTGTTGTATCAAATTCTCTACTTTTGATATCGCCTTCATCAGAAACTACTATTAAAAGTATTTTATTTTCAGATAAATTCACTAGCTGAATATACTTTATCGTGTGCGTATCTTTGCCACTATCATATACAGCTATCGTAGTATAATTAGTTAGATTCGATAAGGTTTTTGATAATTCTTCTATTAAATTATCTACTCTGTTAAAATTATCCTTGAATAACTTCTGAAGTATTTCTTTTTCGTAATCTTCTAATTCAGTACCTCCCATAAGAGTGTCTACATATAAGATATATCCCTTTTGAGTAGGTATTCTTCCAGCTGAAGTATGTGGCTGAATTAAATAACCCAAATCTTCAAGATCTGACATTTCATTTCTTATTGTGGCTGCAGAAACGCCTAAATCATATTTTTTTGAAATAGTTCTAGATCCGACCGCTTCAGCAGTCTCAATGTAATCTTTTACTATGGCCTTTAAAATATTTAGTTGTCTGTTAGTAAGATCCATAGCTTCACCTTCTCTCATAAATAGATCTTTATGCTATTATCACTCATTGAGTTTGAGTGCTAAAACTATCTAATATTGTTATACCACCAATTTTATTTTATGTCAATACGTTTTTTATTTTTTTTAATTTTTATTTGATAATTATATAAAAAAAGACCCCAGTATTTCACTGGAGCCTTAAAATTCTACTTATTTTGCTGATAATGCAGCCATTGTTATATAGTTGTAAGGTTGGTTAAAGTGAGGTAAGAAGAATATATCTAGAAGAGCTAATCTATCTATTGTCACCTTTTCCTGTATAGCAAGTGAGAACATGTGTATTCCCATAGACATGTCATATTCAGAAGCCATCTGAGCACCTAATACCACTCTAGTTTTTGTATCATAAACAATTCTTAATTTAACATTTGGATTTTCTGTTTCAATAAATCCTGGTTTCTGAGTATCTTCAAAGTCAGTATATGAAACATCAAGACCAAGTTTCTTAGCCTTATTTACTGTAATTCCTGTAGAAACCATCTTAAGGTCATATATACATATACCATTTGATCCCTGAACACCAATAGATTCTATTTCTGTTCCAGCAGCGTTATGAGCAGCTACGATACCACTTCTAACAGCGTTTGTTGCCAATGCTATATAGCTAGTGTTGTCAATTGCATTATCATATACAGTAGCGCAATCTCCTATTGCATATACATCTGCTACACTTGTTTCTTGCTTTTTATTTACTAGGTAAGAACCATTTCTAAATAAGTCTAACTTATCTTTACCTAATGCATTATTTGGTCTGAATCCAACTGATAAGATTACCATGTCAGCTTTTATTTCTTTTTTGTTAGTAACAACTGAAGATACTTTTCCGTCTGTTCCCTTTATTTCTTGAACAGTCTGTCCAAATTCAAGGTTTATTCCATGACTTGAAAGGTTTTCTTTCATTAAATCAGTAAATGGCTGATCATAGTATTCTGGTAAGTTTGTATCAGCTATATCTACTATAGTTACATTTTTATTTTTTCTTTCAAAAGCTTCGGCTAATTCTACACCTATGTATCCTGCACCTACAACTACTATATCCTTAATATCAGGATTTTCTAACTTATCGATTACTTCTTGAGCATTCTGATATAGTTTTACCTGTTGTACGTTTTCTAACTCTTTTCCTTCTATATTAGGTATTATAGGAAGAGAACCTGTAGCTAAAATTATCTTGTCATAACTATCTACTATTTCAGATCCATCTTTCAATTTTACGTATATTTTTTTATTATCAAAATCAACTTTTTGAACATCAGCTTCCATGTTAACTTTTGCTCCCATTGCTTCAAGAGATTCCTTATCAGCATAAAAAAGACCATCCGGTTTAGATATCTGATCTCCTATCCACAATGCCATACCACATCCTAAGAAAGATATATTACTGTTTCTGTCATAAACAACAACTTCATTATTTGGATAATTCCCTAAAATAGTTTTTATTGCTGCTGTACCCGCATGATTTGAACCTACTACTACAATTTTACTCATAACATCCTCCTGGTTAGTTAATTATTTTTTAATTGATTTTTTATCATTTAAATCGAGTTTTTTCTTTCTCTATCTTTTTACCCATGAAATTGTTATCCTAACACTTTTTTAACAATTTTTTATAAAAAATTGTTAAAAAAAATTATGCGATAACCCTGTAGTTCTTGTAATATCACGTTTATACTTTAAAATTTATTTTATATTTTATCACTTTTTATTTTATTATTTACCATATTTCGCTATTTTTATATCATTGAATTCAGCATCTTAAATATATTTTATTATATTATGTATTTATTTTCTTTTAAAACATTCATAGCAATTTCTAACTTTTCTTTTGAAACCATTATCGCTGGACCTGTGCATCCCATACCGCTCTCTGCATATACCTTTTCTTTCCACAGCGATTTCACCGCGTCTTCAATATCAAGTATATCTATTCCAGCAATTGATTCTGTAACTACTTCTTTATCAGGAGCTTCTATCTTCTCTTCTTCTACCTGAACAGACTTTTTAGATTTAATTTCTTCTATTTTTAGAGTTAATCCGCACTTATTAGCATTTTCATACTCTTTTTTAGCTATTTCATTTATATCATTGCTTACTACGTCATTTGCATATTTTAATGCATTCGCAACAACTGGAGTTCCACTAGCTCTTGATAGAATAAATACATTTCTGTTGTAATTTTCACCTATACCTGGCCCGTATCCATATCCTACAGCTTCATAATTTCCACCAGTATTAAAAGATGAAAAAATCTTCATAAGTAAATTTCCTGTAAGAGTATCACTAACCATAACATCTGGTGTCGCAGCTAGTAGATCATTCCCTCTCATAACATGTCCTCCATCTGCTCTCATCGATTCAGCTAAATCAATTTCGTAACCGGAGTTTTTTAAATCTACTAAGATATTTTCAACCTGTCTTGCTCCATCAACATTTAGAATTCCAACTTTTGGTTTTTTTATTCCACAAGACTTAGCTGCAGCAATTCCATTGATTGTATTTCTAACCATGGACTCTATTCTATCTGTTGCAGTAGTACCTGTTGTTGAAGATATAAACATTTCTCTACCATTCGCAGGAACGACTACTCTCCCCACAGTTGAAACTCCTATAGGAAAATTGTAATGCATCGTTACACAAGCCTGTATAACATTTGAATCCAATAATTCTTCCATTTTTTGATACATTTCTTCTTCATCTTTTGTTTCATAGGATTCAAACTCAGAGTCTCCCTTTCCTATCAAAACAATTTCAAAATCACCATTATTTGCTAATTTTGCTCCATTAATAAGATTTTCAGAACCATGTTCGCTTCCTAAAGTAGTCAAACCTATTTTCTTCTTTTTTTCAAACTTTCCGCTTTCTATCGCATCTGCAATTTCAAAAAAAGTATCTGCAATTAATTTTTTAGACATAATTATCACCTACTCCTTTAGAAAATCCAGAGCTATATTCCTCATTGACTCTGCAATTATTTTTTTGATGTCTTCTTTAGAAGCTGACGATTCATCAATGTCTCCTTTATTTCTTTCTACCACAAAAGATACACCATCAAACAAGTTGGTCATTCTACCTAGGAACAAACTTCCCTTTCCTACTATCATAGTTCTGTTTTTATCTCCACTAGTCAAATCATCAATCATAAATCCTACATATGGTACTCCTGATGGAATGTGCCCTTGTGTCGGAGCCCACCCAGGTAATCCATGCTTAGTTATAAAGTTCTTTAATTCACTTTTTTCTAGCTCTTTTCTAGTAACAGCAAGTGCACCTATCATTTTATAGTTTGATTCAGGAACATTACCTGCTCCAGCTGGCTTAGTAATATCAGGGTTCTGCATTTCTACTGAGAAAGTGTCCACATCTGGTATTTTTAACCCGCCTTTATCTAGCCCTTGAGTTATAAGAGCTGTCATTACTGCTTGAGGCGCAGATCCAGTTCCAACGCTGTGCTTTCCAATCATATCTGTTCTTATTATTGGATTTACGCCGTCGTTTTCAGATACTAAAATAGCAAATCCACCTACTACATCTTCTAATATTGGAAGGTTCTTTTTAATATGATCTTTTGCATTCATTCCAAGCTTTGCTGAAGCACCTCCAGCTACTACGACTACATTTTTATAAATTCCAGATTTAACAAGACCTGCTGCATTTATTAATGCATGCACTGGTGCTGCACAAAATCCTCTTGTATCTGAGCCACTGGCATTTTTTAACCCTGCTATTTCAGCAATTGACTTTGCAAAGTTACCTCCACCTCTTTGATTCATATCTCCACATGCTTCTTCAGAGCATTCGATTACATAGTCTATTTCTTCTTTATCTATTTTTGTACTTCTTAAAAGCTCAACTGTAGATGCTATTCCTGAAGCTTTAACAACAAGATTTTCAAACATAGTATGTGCATTTAAATTTACATCCACATCGTGGGCTCTTTTTACATATCCAACTAGCTCATCATTATTATATAAACCTTCAGCTACATGCGCTTTTATAAGCTCATCAGCATCTGAAATATTTTCTCCCTTTATTAAATCAAAAAACTCTCCCAACTCAGGATAATTTTTCTCAAAATTTTCTTTTTCATTTTCAATAAATTCATTCGACAATTTCACTAACTCAAATGCGTCAGAAATTTTCATTAGCATTAAGAATTCATTTTGAGGTATTATTTGCCCAAATTTCCCATTTCTTTCGCCCTTATGTTCAATTTCACACCAAGGCAATTTTTTATCACTTAAAAATTCAGGTCTAACATTACCTATATATACTTGGTTCGGTATATAGTTCACAACTTCTTCATAGCTTCTTATTTTACTTTTAGCTTCTTTTAAAAAATCCGAATCAGGATTTAACTCTTGTTCAACTGTGAAAGTTGTTCCATTTCTAATAATCATATCTGGTGTGTGTGCTAGTATGTACCCTGCACCTTTAAAAACTGGAAAAGACATATATTTTACCTCCAAAATATTATTAAATATGACAAACCTCAATATTTCATCAAGGTTTGTCATCTTATAAATAATTTAATTACTCAAATACTGTTTGGCTTTCAACTTCTGTTTCTAACCCTCTTAAGGCTTTTTCAACTAAATTTTTTCTTAGTTCTTTTTCTTCTTTAGCTTCTAAGTTAGGATTTCCTAGTGGATATGGAATAGCAATTGTCGGAACAATTCTATTCGCACCAACTGTCATAGAAATAGGGACTATTGTACACATATGTACTACTGGTATACCAGCTCTTTCTATTTCTTTAACCATCGTTGCACCGCAACGAGTACAAGTGCCTCACGTAGAAGTCATAATAACTGCATCTACACCATCATCTTTTAGCTTCTGTGCATATTCTGATGCATAAGCTTTTGATGATGCAACTGCTGTACCATTTCCAACTGTTGAATAAAACTTATTATGAAGTTTTCCAATAACACCTTCTTTTTCTAACTCTCTTAGCGCGTCTACAGGAAGTACCCTGTTAGGATTTTCGTTTGCATATGATGGATCATACCCTCCATGTGCAGTTTCCCATCCTTCAGATGTTAAATAATCAAGACCAGTTATATCGTATTCTCCATACTTTGATGCACTAGATGATTCAATTTTATCTGGATTACCCTTTGGAACTATACCACCTGATGTACAAACTGCAACTGTTGCCTTAGATATATCTGCTATAGCTGGGTTTGGATCTACTCTATCAAAATTAGGCATTGGATATTCTGTAGTGAATTTTTCTCCGTTAATTTTAGATATTAACATTTCTACAGCTCTTTTTGATCCTCTTTTATCTGAGAAGAAGTTTTCTCTCACTCCTCTTTCTAAGTAGCCTTCCTCATCAGGAGTTCCTATTTTTTCTCCCTTAGCTAGTTTTGCAGCTAATTTTGCCATTTTTGGTAAAGATTTTCTCATACCAGCAGCAGAATTTGCTGTTTCAACAATGTATATCTCTTTTTTGTACATGTCAGCTCCTGGATTCTCTATGTACATTCCAGTCACACAAGGTATGTTTAATCTATTTTTAACTACACTAGTTATAGTACCGCAAGCAACTCCATATCTTCCAGCATTAAAAGCAGGTCCTGCTATAAATAGCTCTGGGTTATTGCTTTTTATCATATCCAATACTTCTTCGCTTGCACCTTCAATATTTTCATTGAAATATCCATCACCACATATAACTGTAGCAACTATTTCAAAATCTTCTCCAAGCTTACCTTCTAACTGCTTACTTACTGGAGGAATAGATTCGGCTATGCTTGGCTTTACATCAGCTTTTTCTTCTCCACCTATTCCCGCAAAAAATTGATTTATATAGTGAACAACTCTAATTTTTGACATACTTTCCTCCTATAGAGACCTTTTATTAATTGGAAAACTCTTCTCTAATTTCTGACATTTCATCCACAATTTCATCTTTATCAAGAACCATTTCCATCATACTAATCTGTTCATCATAAGTATTTTCGTCAAATTGTTCTTTAATTTCATCTTCTATTACATGGTATGCTTTTAATCCTAATTCTACTCCAGCTAGTGGTCCCGCAAATGTTGGGTCCCCTGCTGTTACTGTCTCAGCTGCAATCCCAGCAGCTTCGGCTTCTGCTGCACCTAGAATAACCACTACGTTTTCAGCTCCGAATTTTTCGGCTGCTTCTTTTACTCTCTTCTGGTTTTCTAGATCCATAGCCCCTGCAGCCGTTCAGACAAAGCATTCTGTAGATGAGAATACAACCTCTGCTCCTTCGACTGTTTTTATACACTCTTCGATAGCTGGTCCTGGTATACCATCTCTATCTCCGATAATCAAAACTTTTTTATCTTTTAAAGTTCCCATATCATTATCCTTTCAATGTTATATAATATTTTTTAATTTCTAAAATTTCTATCTAATATTTATCCTAGTATGTTTTTGCAGACAAATATCCAAACCCTGTTTCATTTGTTGCTCCAGTAATACACTGTATTTCTACTTCTAGTGATCCATCTTCTCTAATTGAGTGATCATTACCACCGGCAATTGTAGTTACATAATTTATATGTCCTATTACTTTATCAAGTTTTGGTAAAACAACATATTGGTTTGCATTTCCACCAGTTACTACCGCATCCGCCTTTGGATCCGCATCAGCTAGTGATTGAGACGCTCCATCTCTACCTGCGTATTCATCTGTAACAATAACAGTCTTTATTCCTTCGCTTTCAATCTTTTTACAGTTCATAATTAAATCTGTATCAGGATTTCCAAAACCTTCTTGTGATATTATTACTGCATCAAGCCCAAGTTGTTTACAAAGCTTAGCAGTCCAGTTTGAAGATCTTTCTTTATCAGCTAAATAAACGTTTTCATTAGTTATTATTACGCCCATAAAATTCAATGATTTTCCATGTTCTGCATATAGTTCTTCAATTACTCCATTATTTTGGTGTACATATGTTGGATTTTTATCACATGCTGAAACACAGTTTCCTGATAAAATAGCTCCATCCATAACTTCAGTAGGATACAAAATTGTAGGAACAATTTGTTTAGCATCTACACCGTATACATATGTATCATGTAATAGCCCTTGAGTTTGAAGCATGTACACATATCCTACTTTTGGTAGCTCAGGATATTGAGAAATTTGTTCCAAAATTGGTTTTGTTTCAAATACAGATACTTCGTCTGCTTCAAGGCTTCTTCCTAACTCTCCTAAGTATGTAGCTGCTTTTAGTCCAATCATTCTAACTGATCTTTCATGCTCATACTGAGTTACACCTTCTTTAGGCTCTGCTGTAATTACAAGGTTTATCATTTTTGAAAAAGGAGTGTATTCTGCTCCTGGTCCTGTCATATCAATAATACCCTCTTGAAAACCTACTATTTTACCAGTAGTAACAACGGCCATTCCTTTTAAGACATGAGTTCTACCTTCTCCTACAGTGTCCACTTTTGACATCACACCTGGAAAAATTCCGCCCCTGCCTTCTACCTTGACTCTAGGTTCGATTACATCTTTAACTGGAGTTATTCTGATGCTTTCTCCTGGTCTTGCCACATCAAAATCTACTGATTCAATGTGTTCATCATCTAAAATAGCTTTTTTCATCTCATCTTTTTCGATGTATAAGACACCTTTTTCAATCTTTGTTTCATTAGAAAACTGGATGTCTTTTATAAATATTTTTCCTATTTCAAGACGCATAAATTTCCTCCTATAAAGTAATTTAAATAACTAGTATTTAATTGTTTTTTTATATATTATTCGTAATACTTCTTTATCATTGACTCAATATTTTCAATAGTTGCGTCATCTTTAGTTATTTCATCAGCCTTTTCACCATCTTTGTACATTGTCAAAGTTGGAAGACCAAGCACCTTTTGTTTTATAGCAAGTCTTCTTGCCTTTGTTGTGTCCATTGAGCAAAATTTAATTTTATCCCCATACTTTTCTGCTAATTCATGAACTTCTGGCATTAGAGCCTTACAAGGTTCGCATCCCTGACTCCAAAAATCAACAAATATATAGCCTTCACCCTTTAGAACTTCTGTTTCAAAACTTTCTTTTGTTAACTCAAGCATGTTAATACCTCCATTTTTTATTTTAAGATTATATTAAAATATAATTCTTTAAAAACTTAATTGAACTTCATAACTAAACTATAAATTAAAAACTTCTTGAAATATATCTTTCTGCCATTACTGCTGCTGTACAACCATCGCCTGTTGCTGTTACAACCTGGCGAACTTCTTTTTTTCTACAATCTCCAGCCACAAAGACACCTTCTACATTTGTTTCAGTGCTTTCACCTGCTGTAAAATATCCTGATTCATCGCACTCTATGACATCTTTAAAAACTTCTGTCTGAGGAACACTACCTATAAACACAAAGCATCCAAATGTTCCATCTTCTTCATCTGCGAAGTATTCAGTTATTTCACCGGTAATTTTATTTTTAAAGACTATTGATTCTAATATTCCATCGCCTTTTACTTCTTCAACTACTGTATCTAGTAAAAATTCTATCTTAGGATTTTCTTTTGCTTTTTCTAATGCAGTCATTGTGCATCTAAATCCTTGTCTTCTGTGAACTATTGTTACTTTTCTTGCAAATTTAGTTAGATAGATTGCTTCTTCTATTGCGCTATCTCCTCCACCTATTACGAAAACTTCAAAGTCTTCAAAGAAATCTGCATCACAAGTTGCACAATATGAAACCCCTTTCCCAATCAACTTTGTTTCACCTGGGCATCCCATTTTTCTAGGATTTTCTCCAGTTGCAATAATTACGGTTCTCGCCTTGTATGTTTTAGAAGCAGTATTTACTACTTTGATCTTGTCAGCAAAATCAAAACTTGTAACTTCACCCTTTTCAATTTCACAACCAAAACTTTTTGCCTGTTGTACCATACGAGCTGTAAGTGATGGCCCACTTGCACTCTCTACAGACCCTGGATAATTGTCAACTTGATGTGTTATTACTATTTGTCCACCATTTTTTTCTTTCTCTAATATAAGAGTTTTCAACTTACCTCTAGAAGCATATAGACCTGCAGATAATCCTGCTGGACCTCCTCCTATAATGAGTACATCATAAATGTTTTCCATTTCTACCTCCAAATTTTTCAAGATATATTAATAAATGTAAATTATTACAATTACTAACTGATAAATACAGTCTGCACTATTTTCAAATTCTACATATGGTTTGGCTTATTATGTCATAATCTATCAATTTAAAATCTTCTTTTATTTCATTAGTCCATTGAGGAGTGCTTTTGTTTTCAATAAATTTAGTTGCAGTATTTATTGAATCTTCAATGATGTTGAGCGACATTACGTCAACTTCTTTTCCTTCTTTTAACACCAAACTTCTGTATAATGTTTCATTTGGCTTTATACTTCCGTATAATGGATGTGTTAATAATTCAAAACCTTGGTGTATTAGTTTTCTTGCTTCTTTTAATACTCCGATATAGTCCTCTTCAAGAAATTCTAAAGTTATTTTTTTAACAAATAAGTTTCTTTCCTCATCCAAAAACTTCGCATTATTAGTTAATAAAATCATATTAAGTCTCCATATCCAATTTTTATAAAAACAAAAAAGGAGATACAAAGTCGTCCTTTGTATCTCCTGTCATAACTTCCAGGAAACGTCAAATCTTGCTCTCTGTACCTGAGAATTTCACAATGCTTTTGACATAACATTGCTTGTCCCTTCGGTGGCTAATGGCACTCTCACAAGATTATCATCCGTTGATTATTGCTTTTTTGAATATCTCTGTTTCTTTCTATAGGTTAATTATATATCACTCTTTATAAAAAAGCAACAATTTTCTAAAAAAAATATTAATTCTTTTTTTTATGAATACTTTTTTTATAAAACAGAATCAGAATATCAAAGCAAAATCCATCAATTTATATGTTGATTTTCCCCTAACAATATTATTTTTTAAAGTTAGTTCTTTATGTTTAACTCTATAACATCATTGAAATCAAACATTTATTCAGTTAAAACTATAAATATTTAATTCGAAAATCTTATTAATACAAGAGCCTAATTACTTCCACGCATTTTTCAATTCCAAGTTCTCCACTATTTAAAACAACGTGATAGTTTTTTGATTCTCCCCACTGCTTATCTGTATAAAAATTGTGATATGCAGCACGTTTTTTATCTTTATCCCTTAATCGTTTTTCTGGAGAGTCATCTCTTTCGCCATATTTTTCTACGATTCGTTTTGATCTATATTCCATATCCGCATGTATAAATACTTTTAAGCAATCTGCTTTTTCTCTCAGTATATGATCTGCACATCTACCCACAATGATACAAGGTCCTTTTTCTGCTAGATCCATAATTACTTTTTGCTGAACTTTCCATAGCAAATCCATATTGCGACTTCCAAAAGAGTAGTTATATAAAGTGAGACCCAAGAATCTTGTCGGTGCATCTTCTCCTGAATTTTTAATATAATTTTCAGCAAATCCACTTTCCTCAGCAATTTTATGTACTAGTGTACTATCGTAGCAAGGTATTCCAAGTCTTTTTGCTACTTCTTTGCCTATTGAACGTCCTCCACTACCAAATTCACGACTTATTGTAATTACTCTATTCTTCATCTATTTTCCCTCCAATCTAACTTAAGTTTTTATTCTTAGCAATTATTTTTTTGTACATACATATCCCTATAACCAATACAATTATTTCCGTTGTTGGAAATGCTATCCATACACCATTTAATCCCAATAACTTTGAAAGAATAATTGCAGATGGAACAATAACAATAATCCCTCTTAGTAAAGTTATTACATGAGCTGGTATTATTTTTTCTATCGATGTACAAAACATTGACATAACTATATTGATGCCTGCAAAAAGAATTCCAATAAAGTATAAACGTAAACCATTTGTAGCTATACCCTGTAAAACTTGGTTATTTTCATTGTTAAATACAGATGCGATAGAATCCGCAAATAAAAATACAACTATATATATACCCAATGCTGCAATTCCTGATATAATAACTGCTTTTTTAAATATATATTTTGATATATGAATCTTACCTTCTCCATATGCTTTACTTGTAATAGGTTGCATACCTTGAGCAATACCTGTAAATACTGCGATTACAACCAATGATAAATTTGCTATAATCCCATAAGCCGCAACTCCAACATTACCGGATATGTTTAGAATTAGAATGTTAAAAATCACTATTACTATACCTGAAGATATTTCAACTACAAATGACGGAAACCCTAGTGTAAACACATTTCTTATCATAGATCTTTGAGGATTTACAACTTCAAACTCAATTTTTTTACTGGATTTTATTGTTTGAGACAACATAAATAATATGCTAATAACTGGAGCTAACCCCGTTGCAAAAATAGCTCCAAACATTCCCATACCAAAAGGAAAAATAAATAACCAATCTAAAAATATATTCGAAAAATTACCTATTAAAGAAGCCGTCATCGCCAACTTTGGATTCCCATCATTTCTTATAAAACACATAAATATATGATTCATAATAAATGCAGGAGCAAATAATAATGCAACCTTTAGGTATATATTTGTCATGTCGAATACCTCAGCATTTGCCCCTAAAAGATATGATATATTATTTGAAAAGAGCAATCCTAACAAAATAAAAACTACTGATACTGTAGCAGCAATATATATTGTATTTGTAAAAATTTTCTTTGAAAGTTCTTTCTCATTTTGAGCGTTATAAATGCTGTATTTTGTTGCGCCCCCCATTCCTAGCATCAATCCACTTGCATTAATAAGGCTAAATATAGGTATAGCTAAATTCAATGCAGCCACACCATCAGCACCTAACCCCTTTGATATAAAAAACGTATCTGCTAGTATACAACACGATATACCTAGCATGGCAATCACGTTTATCATTATATAATTTTTAAACTGTTGGCTATATTCCCTTTTTTCCATTTCTAATTCCCATCCTTTCACCTTATTATAAAATTAGGCAATCAAAATGTACCCTGATTCTCAAACTGTTCTAATATGCATATAGTTTCTAAAGAAAAATTTATACCTATTAGATCATAAGCTCTGTAATAATAGAATTAGATACTTCCCTACCAGTTTGAGTTAGACTTATTCTATTTTCATTATTGAAATTAACATATTGCCTTTCACTTAAATCTTGAATTTTACCAACTATATCTCTATATTGATTCTTATCCAAGTATTCCCTTATCTCATCTAATTGGATTCCTTCATTTTTTCTAAGCCCCAACATTATATACTCATTGAATCTATCAATATCTGTCAGTTTTTCTATAAAATCTATCGGATATTCATCAAAATCTATTTTTTCATAGTACTGACTAAGGTTTTTAATATTTGTATATCTTTCTCCATTTAGATATCCCGAAGAGCTGCATCCAAATCCAAAATATTCGTTACCTTCCCAGTAAAATAAATTATGCTTGCATTCATACCCTTCTTCTGAAAAATTAGATATTTCATATTGATTTAATCCATGTGATTCCAAATACTTTACAGTATATCTATACATATTGAGGTAATTTTCATCAGTAGTTTCTTCTATTTCGCCTCTATTTAACATTTCAAAAAAAGGAGTTTCTTCCTCTATTATTAGAGAATATGTAGAAATGTGTTCCGGATCCAATTTTACAACATATTCAAGAGTTTCCTTCCAATCATCTTCGCTCTGTCCAGAAAAAGCAAATATTAAATCAACATTGATATTTTTAAATCCAACCTCTCTTGCATTTTTGTAACTATCTTCAAAATCTTCTAAACTATGGATTCTCCCCATAAAATCTAGATGATTTTTTTGTTTTGCCTGAAGTCCAATACTTATTCTATTTACTCCATTTTCTTTCATTATTGTCAGCTTTTCTATATCCAAAGTACCAGGATTAGACTCTACCGTATATTCAGACACGTTTTCTAAATTAATATTATTCTTTACAATGTCCATTAATTTTATCAGTTGTTTTTCATTAAGTATTGTAGGAGTTCCTCCTCCGATAAATATGGTTTTAATTTCTTCCTTTTTTATATTATATTTCTCAATTTCTTTTTCTAGGTACACCAAGTATTTGTCAATTTGTTCAATATTAGAAACATAAGACGTAAAATCACAATATTGGCACTTACTTACACAAAAAGGAATGTGTATATATACACCTTTTTCTTTCATTTTATCACCTCATAAAAAATCAAAAGCTATTGTAATTACAACAGCTTTTGATAATAAAATTGCTATACTATTATATATTACAGTATCCTATTACTGTAAAGTTAGATGGTATTCCGTAATCCTTATCAAGATTATCAAATCCCCATTTTGAATCAAACATTGTTACATCAAGTATTACTCCAAAATAAAGCATTGCAATCCCTGCATCTATCTTATTTGTATAAGATCCGCAGTACTCTTCATTATCAAGTACTAGTATAACCTTACCGCCATCTACAATGTATCTCCAAGGTTGCTTGTTTAGTGCTGATGGAGCCATTCTTGCATATGAAAAAGCATCAAGTAAAGCTCTTTCACTTAAAGTATCTGTATCCGCTGAATTTCCCCATTTATCAATAAATACCATTTTTTCTAGCGGTATTCTTTCAGTCGAACTCTTAGTAACTGAAAGATTTGATTTTGAATAGTTATCTCCAGTTTTAGCAGTGTTTTCAATTTGCTTTTCTTTTGATCCATAACCTAATGCTATTATTGCTACTACTTCTCTATCAGTTTCAATTCCTAAAACATTTTTAACCATGTTTCTATCAGAATATGTTACCCAACAGCTTGAAAGACCTAAATCACTTGCTTTTAATCTAGCTCTTTCTCCAAGATATCCTGCGTTTTCAAGATGATGAGGTTTATCTTCTGATATAAGAACTAAATAAGTAGGTGCTTCAATCATTACACCTTGATATCCTGCAACTCCATATAATCTCTTATAGTTATCATCTCCTGCAAAAAATCTTGCTTCAACTTCAATTGATGGAATTAGTTTCTTACATTCTAATAGATATTGTTCAATTTCAGAAAGTATTTTTGCATCAATAGGCGTTTCTTTAAAATGTCTTACAGATTTTCCTTCCATAATTAAAGACTTATAATTCATAATTTACCTCCATAATACCGTATTTATTTTATTTGATTTTTTTAGACAAATTCAGTAATATCTCTTTTTTATTATCTTGTGGATTATATATTATATGTTCCAATAATTTTTCTAGTACATATCCTATTTTTTTGCCACAAGCGATATCGTTTTCTAAGAGATCTCTTCCATTTATTTTTAAATGAGAAACTAAGTAGGCCTCTCCTTTATCTATTATATCATTAAATACATCAAAACATACACTCGGATTTTTATATTTAATAATAAATTTAGAATATATAGCGTATTTAGATAAATCTATGTTTCCTATACTACTAATTATATTTTTTATTTCAATTTTTAAATCAAAATAACTTATTTTTTCATTTAATATATTATCAAAACTTTCATTAATTAATAAGCTATGTACTTTTTGTGTATATAAAATTTCCTTGCTCGAATATCTAAGTGCTTTTAACATCTTAGTCAAAGATTCCGTGTCCATTCTATTAAAAATCATTGCTTTTTTTGCTGATTGTGCATAACTTTCTTGATATTCACATGGTATATAGTCGATTTTTTTTGACAATTCTAATTCATCTTTTCTAAATATATATCCATTAAATAACCACTTTGACACACCTATGTTATCTAAAATGCATAGACGATCTGGAGAATATTTTATAATACCTTCTAGTTCACTGTTAATTCTTTCAAATGAAACTTTTTTTAAATTATTAGCTTTGCTAGCTATAGATTTATATGTATTTTCCTCGATATCAAAATTTAATTTTGCAGAAAACCTTATTGCTCTCAAAATCCTTAGTGCATCTTCATCAAATCTCATATCTGGATTTCCTACACATCTAACCAAACGTTTATTGATATCTTCTACACCATTAAATTTATCGATTAATCCTATTTCTTCATTATATGCCATAGCATTTATTGTAAAATCTCTTCTTGATAAATCATCTATTATGTTTTTACTATATTCCACATGTTCCGGATGCCTCATATCAACATATTCTCCATCGATTCTATATGTTGTCACCTCATAGTGTGAACTTCCAAACAAAACAGTAACCGTTCCATGCTTTAATCCAGTCGGAATTGTTTTTTCAAATATATTTATTATATCTTCCGGTAAAGCACTCGTAGTAATATCCCAGTCATTCGGTGTTTTTGACATGATAATATCCCTTACACATCCACCTACTATAAAGGCTTCATACCCATTTAACTCTATTTTTCTAATTATTTCTTTTGCGCCACTATCTATGACTAATTTCATGGTAACTCCTCCAATGTCTATATCGCTGTCTACAATACAGGCTGAACTATTATTAAGTTCAGCCCATATATTTGCATGTATAGGATAAATTAGTCATCCAATTTAAGTACAGACATAAATGCTTTTTGTGGAACTTCAACATTTCCAATCTGACGCATTCTCTTTTTACCTTCTTTTTGCTTTTCAAGAAGCTTTCTTTTTCTAGAAATATCTCCTCCGTAACATTTTGCAAGTACGTCTTTTCTGTAAGCTGCAATAGTTTCTCTAGCAACTATTTTATTACCAACAGCCGCTTGTATAGGCACTGGGAATTGGTGTCTTGGAATTTCTTCTTTTAGCTTTTCACACATTGCTTTTCCTCTTACATATGCTCTGCTTTCATGTATTATAAAGCTTAAGGCATCGACTTGTTCCTTATTTATTAAAATATCCATTTTAACCAAATCAGAGACTACGTACCCCTTTACTTCATAGTCTATTGAACCATATCCTCTTGTTCTTGACTTCAAAGCATCAAAGAAATCATATATTACTTCATTTAATGGAAGTTCATAATGCAACATTACTCTAATGTCATCTAGATATTCCATATCTTTCATAGTTCCTCGTCTCTCTTGGCAAAGTTCCATTACTACGCCTACATAATCCTTAGGAACTATTATATCACTATTCACGATAGGTTCTTCAATAGTTCTAATTTCTGTAGGTGCTGGTAAATTTGCAGGGTTTTGTATCATCAAAACTTCACCATCATTTTTGGTAACTCTGTATATTACAGATGGTGCAGTTGTTATAATATTTAGGTCAAACTCTCTTTCAAGTCTTTCCTGTATTATTTCCATATGCAAAAGCCCTAAAAATCCACATCTAAAACCGAATCCCAAAGCTGCAGATGATTCTGATTCGAATTCCAATGCTGCATCATTTATTTGTAATTTTTCTAAGGCATCTCTTACGTTTTCATATTTTTCCCCTTCTGCAGGGTATACGCCACAATAAACCATAGGCGTTGCCTTTTTGTACCCTGGAAGAGCTTCTGATGTTTTGTTTTCAGCATCAGTTATTGTATCTCCTACACGGCAGCTTCTTATGTCTTTGATACTTGCCGCTATATACCCAACATCTCCTGCACTAAGATCTTCAAGTTCTGTAGGATTTGGTGCCATAACACCGACTTCAGTAACCTCAAACTTCTTCTTGCTATTCATCAACTCGATAGTCATTCCCTTTTTAACTACTCCATCATACACACGAACATATGCCACTACACCTTTATATGCATCGTAATATGAGTCAAAAACTAGAGCTTTTAAAGGTTTCTCTGTATCTCCCTGAGGCGCAGGTACATTTTTAACTATAGATTCTAATACATCCTCTATATTAATTCCATTTTTTGCAGAGATAAGAGGTGCTTCACTACTATCTATACCTATTAAATCTTCTATTTCTGTCTTTACCTCTTCTGGTCTTGCACTTGGCAAATCTATTTTATTTATTACAGGTACAATTTCTAAATCCTGCTCTAATGCTAAATATACATTTGCTAGAGTTTGCGCTTCTACTCCCTGCGCTGCATCAACTACTAATAAAGCTCCTTCACAAGCTGCCAAACTCCTCGAAACTTCATAGTTAAAGTCTACGTGACCAGGCGTGTCTATCAAATTTAGATAGTATACTTCACCATCATTTGCCTTATACTTTAATCTCACGTTTTGAAGCTTTATTGTAATACCTCTTTCACGTTCTAGGTCCATATTATCTAATAGCTGAGATTTCATTTCTCTTTCTGAAACCAATCCAGTATTTTGAATCAATCTATCAGCTAATGTCGATTTTCCATGATCTATATGTGCAATAATACTAAAATTCCTAGTTTTGCTTTGTCTATTTTCCAATGAAAGTCCTCCTTCTAATCAAAATCTACATAAATATACATACTATATTTTACTTCAAAATACCTTTAACGTAAATATAGTATTGAAAAATTATATTTTTTTTGATAAAAATAATATTTTTATTGATTTTTTTATTTATATCTGTTAAAATAAAGCTTGTTGATTATGAATTGAAAAGTCTTGTATGAGGAGGTGAAATTGATGGCAAATATTAAATCTGCTAAGAAAAGAATCGGTGTTATTGAAAAGAAGACTGCTTTAAACAGAGTTAGAAGATCTCAGATAAAAACTGCTATAAAAAGATTTGATGAAGCTGTAGCTGCTGGAAACAAGGAAGATGCTATGGAAAAATTCCAATCTGCTCAGAAGAAGATATATCAGGTTGCTTCTAAGGGTACTATTCACAAAAACGCCGCTAGTAGAAAAGTTTCTAAATTAGCTAGTAAACTTAACACTATTAACGCTTAATAATGAATAATACGATGTCGACGGACATCGTTTATAATTGTGACATTGCAATTTATAGATAATATCTTGTGTGTCAAACGTTTGAAAATACTAGATAAAAAATCGGCTCCCATTATGGGAGCTATTTTTTTCATTATTTACTCTGTTTAAATGTCTATACACAATACTTTGTGATCAAAATTTCTACTGCCAACCTATCATCTATTAATCCATTTTTTATTTTATAATCAGAATCAGATATATAATTCAAAAGACTTATTATGCTTTTTTCATCGTAGTTTTTAACTTGCCTTACCACCTTGTTAAAAGTGTATGGATGCATTTTTAAAGTGCTTTTAATCAAGTTGTGTGGAAGTTTATCTTCTTGAAGATACTTGACCTGTAAGATCTGATTGAATTGTCTAGAGAGCATAGCAAATATACCTAGTACGGACTCTCCTCCATCTAACATGTCTAGAAGAATTTTCATAGACCTTTTTGAATTTTTACTTCCAATCATGTCAATAAGCTGAAATATATCATTCTCACTTTTTGAATGTAGAAGCGTATTTATATCATTTTTAGTTACAGAATTTCCCTTCCCTACATAAGAAGATATCTTTTCTATATCATTTTCTAGATCAGAAAGAGTTATTTCAGAGGTTCTATCTCTATAGCCAGAAAGTTCTATTAAATATGTTACATCAGAATTCGAAATCTCAGCATTTCTTTTTATAAATTCTTCTTTGCACCATGATAAAAGTGATAAATCATCAAGCTTTTTAAATTCTGACACCACTCCATTTTTTTCAATGCTTTTATATACACTTTTTTTCTTATCAATTTCTCCATATGTCAAAAACACTAAAACAGTAGTCTTAGATATCGATTTAATTATTTCCACAAACTCTTTTTCATCAGATTCAGAAAAGTTTTTTCGCTTTCCTTTAAGTAATTCAAAATCTTTTATTATGACGTATCTCTTTTCATCCATAAAAGGTAATGTCTCTATTGCAGATCTTAGCTCTTCCAAATTAGTTTCTTTTCCATCTACTACAGTCATGTTAAAATCCATTACAGATGGATCTGCCAAAGTTTTAAAGACCTCTTCTATTTCTCTAATTAGCAATGACTCTTTTCCATATACTAAATATATATTTTCCAGTGATTTATTTTCTATTTTGCTAAGCAATTCTTTTCTTTCCATCTATTTCCTCCACTTTAGAACCTGACTCTATATAATACTAATTATAGCATAACTATATATTAAATTTATTTTTATTTATCATATACCTTTCTAATACTAATGCTAGTATAAAGGCAATAGAGTAATATACTACCACAAATTTAAATATATTTCCAGAAAAATATATATTATTTTTACCGTAGTCGCCTATGCGTTCCAATGCAAAGATTATTAATGAAAAAATACTAGAATTAATATCAGCTATAAAGATTGCAAATTTTAAATTTATAAAAAAAATAATTATACTAGCAATATCCAAGAATATTATCACTCCAATAAAAGGTATTGCAACTATATTACCTAATATACCTACAATAGAAAACGTTTTAAAAACATTAGCTACAATAGGAGCAGTCAAGATGTTAGCAGAAAGCGTACTTGCCAGTATATCTGAATATAAAAATATTTTTATATACTTGGTATATACAACTAAAGATAGTACTGCTAGAAAGCTGAGCTGAAAAGATATGTTATACACAATATATTTATTTGAAATAATCATTGTTATAGCTATTATAGATAAAGTTGTTATTTTATCTATTTTTTTATCAATAAAAAATACAAAAAAAGAAAATATAGATAAAGTAACTGCTCTACTAGTTGAAGCTCCTGATCCAACCATAATATTATATAGTATAAGCACCAGAGAGAGTACAATAAAGCTAGAAACACTGTTGACTCTCCCCTTCAGTAAAATCAAAATAGAACATATTATTGTTATGTGTAGACCTGATATAGCAAGTATATGACTTGTTCCCGAGTCAGAAAATAGATCATAAGTTTCTTTTTCAATCCCTGATTTTTCTCCTAGTAAAATAGCATTTAATAGATCGGATTTTTCTTTATACAAGTACTTATTTATCGATATTGCTCTCTCCTTTATTCCACCTAGAGCCGTATAAAATTTGTCTTTTCCCACTATATTAATTTTATCTAGTATTATGTACCTTTCTGTTCCCTTTGAAAGCAATTGTCTACCGTAATTAAAATCTTTAATAAAAAAATTATGCAGATTTTCTTCTTTTCCAAATACTTTCACTCTATCTCCAATTTTAATGTTATTATCTACTTTTTTAAAACTAACGACCATAGTTTTATCAATATAATACTTTATGTATTTTTCTTTTCTTTCATAGTTCTTTACAGTCCCCTCTATCTCTATCTTTTTATAATCTTTTATCGACTTGCTTTTACAATCTAAGTTAATGCTGAAAAAAGCTAATATTATGATAAAAATCAAAAAAAATACAACCGGTCTTCTCATATTCATCACCCTAATAATATAGACAAAATAATATAAAAAATACCACCAAACACTGTTGGTGGTATTTCTTATACATATTCATTTATGTGATTAACTTTTTTACTAATATTAAATAACTTTTTAAAGCTAGCTACCTTTAAATTCTCTTCAGATTTAAGAAACATCAAATCATCTATTGAATAATAAGATAGTAAGATTGCGACCATCTCATTTACGTTAAATTTAAAATCTGCATTTAACTCTTTACTTGAGTTGATTTCTTCTATTTTTCGTACAATTAATTTACCTTCTTTGGAAGTTGCTCTAAAAATTCCTTTATTTTCTTCTATATAATCATCTTCTATTTCAATTAATAAATCATCTTTGTTTTCATAATCTTTATGGACGCTTATAGACATCTCTTCTATAAATTTTTCAAAATCTATAATTCTTGCCATCATAAAAGGTCTTATCTCAAATTTTGCATCCTTTGGATTATCCATCCTAAGTTTAAGCATATCATCAATGCTTGAATTTAACTCAACTTCAGAGCACTGAGTATTATGATTATATATAAACTTCAACATCGAATTATATGAAATAGTATTTTTATAATATATTTCTCTAACAACCATTTTTCCACTCTCTATAGAATATACCAAATATCCTTGAGGTATATTATCTTCATAGTTTATAAAAATATATCCGCCTTCTTCTGAAATTTCAATTAATAATTCTTCAAAGTATTTCTTATTTCTCTTTGCATAACCGTTGTATCTTTTCATACATTCAGCATATATATCCACTAAATCAGATATATTATCTAAATCAGCTCTAAGAAACTCACCTTTTACCCTATATTTTCCTAATGAAAATATATCCATCTTCTGAACTAAAATATCGTAACAGTTCTCAAAACCATACTTAGTATATAGTCTAAAGTCAATTGGCATCAATATCGCAACTGATTGTTTTCTTTTTTTTACTTCGTATAAGCTCTCTTTCATCAGGTCTCTCATTATACCCTTTCCTCTAGCTTGCGGCATAGTGGAAACCCCTACAAAATATGAAGTTTCAAACTCTTTATTATTCACAACAATTTTATGTTGATTTAATTGAATAGATGCAATCAATTCTCTCTTATCTTCTAAAATTACCGTATTTTCTGGTTTGAATTTATATCTGAAATAATAATTTACGTATTCAGCCGTATCATCAAAACAATATTCCCAAATACTTCTAATACTTTCCATATCTTCCTTTTTGCTAAGTCTTATATTCATAATTACACTTCCCTTACAGTGAATTTTTCTACAAACCTTTCTGGATAATATGAAAGCTTAGATTTTCTAAGTCCTTCTACTCCCATATCTTCTTCTCTATTTACCCATTCAACATCTGGAAACTCATCTACTATGAACATTTGATTAATATATGGATAAAGACCTCTTATTTCAGAATTTGCCTTTTCCAAGTGAATCAAAGCCATATTATCATTTATCTTTTCTCCTGCGCTAAATGCTTCTAATTTTCCATCTATGAATATTCCATAAACTTTTAATTTATCTTTAATAATTTCATAGTTGTCAAAAAGTTTTTTCATTCCGACAAACTCATCATCTATACTCTCTTCAAAAGATTTGGAACCATTTTTTGATTCACCCCAGCTCTCTAGAAGTTTATAACATTCATCAAAATCTTTTTCATCTAAAAGTCTTCTCTCAATACGTCCTTCATATTCTCTTTTAAAGTGATTTAAATGATTTCTTTTACCACTTAACTTTCTACCTTTTACCGTTCTAAGTTTTTCTGCATCATATACGTAGTCAAATATATCTCTTTCTTCTATATAGTTAAATTTATCAGGATACATTCTCTTCAATTTTTCAACTACATTTCTATCAATACCTCTAAAGTATATTTTCTTATTATCTGTGTCAAACCAATCTACTACATATCTTATAGCATCTTCAATCTTTTCTTTAGGAGCCAATGGCAGTATTGAAAATACTTCTCCTTCATGCTCCCCTACTAATACTGCAAAACCATCTCCTATATGGTAACAGGTTTTATATGTATGTTGCCACATAAGTAATGTATTAAAACAATACTCACAGGCTTCGTAATCAACCAAATCAAAATACTTATCTAGTACTTCTTTTGCATCGATGTTAATTTCCTTAAAATCCATTAATATCCACCTCTTTAAATATTATAAAAACAATAGAAATAAACATATTTATGTCTATACAATAACAATTAATACATAGTGAAAATTAGTGTAAAAAACTAAAATTGGATTGTATTTACATAAAAAAGAATCTAACCAACCTTGGCGATTATGTTTATTTTATTGTAATGTTGTCTATATGCCTTTACTACAATATTCTATACCCTTTCTCTCAAAAGGTAAACCCTAAAAAAATTGGAGGCCATTATGTATGCATAAAAAACAATTACTAGTTTTATGTTTTATCATTCTACAACTTTTTCTATCTTCGTGTACTTCCAAAGGTTATGATTATCTACAGGTCCATGTAATTGATGTTGGTCAGGGTGATTCCTCTTTAATAATTACCCCCAGTAAAAAAACAATATTAGTTGATTCTGGAGAGGAAGAATACTTCAGAAATGTCATGCAAGTTCTTAAAAAAAATAATGTTAAAAAAATTGATTATCTAATTGCAACACACTTTGATGGCGATCATATTGGATCAATGGATAAAATTATAAAAAATTTTCAAGTAGAAAAAATATATACTACACCCGACAAAAATTTTAATACTGATTTTTTAGAAATTGTTAAGGAAAGTTCATTGAAAAACAAAAAAACTATTCCACTTATATCAGATGATTCGCTTTCAATAGACAAAAATATTTCGATAAATATATTGTCCCCTATTCGTATGACTGATGACACAAATAAAAACTCAATTTGTTTCTTACTATCTTATAAAAAACACAGTCTATTATTTACAGGAGACATTGATTCCGATGTAGAAAAAGAAATTCTAAAGAAATATAATTTACCAAAGTGTTCTTTTTTAAAGGTGTCCCATCACGGTAGTAAAACGGCGTCCAGTGATATATTTATATCAACCATTAAACCTAAAATCGCAAGTATTTCCTGTGAGTACAAAAATAGGTATGGACACCCACATGAAAATACTTTAAACACTTTAAAAAAATATAATTCAAAAATATTAAGAACTGATAAAAATAGCAGCATGACTTTTTTGTTCGATGATAAAGAAATTTATATGCAAAAAAAATATATCTATAATTAATTATAGATATATTTTTTTGTAAATTTAAAATAAAACTCCTATTGAGTATCGATTTCTATTAGATCTCTTACTATTACAGATGTAATAATAAGACCTGCACATGAAGGTACAAATGAAACACTTCCATTTACATTTTTTACTACGCCTTCATCTATTTTTTTACCAGTTTTTCTTGGCTTCTCTAAAGAATATACAACTTTAAGTCTTTTTATTCTTTTCTTCTTCAACTCTCCTCGAATTCTTCTTGCCATAGGACACATTTCAGTTTTATTTATATCTCCAACTCTTATAAGTGTAGGATCTAATTTATTCCCCATTCCCATTGAGCTAATTAACTTCATTCCTTTTTTTGAGCAAGATTCGATAAGATGTAATTTTGACTTCATCATATCTATTGCATCAACTACATAATCATATTCTCCCTCAAGCAGTGAATCTGAAGTATCTTCATCATATAATGAGATTATTTTTTTTACATTTATATCAGGGTTAATATCCTTAGCTCTTTCTTTTACAACATCTGCCTTATATCTTCCTATAGTAGAATGTAGCGCTGGAAGTTGCCTGTTTATATTTGTTTCATCTATCTTGTCGAAGTCTACTATCGTTATATTTCCTATACCTGCTCTTACAAGAGATTCTACAACAAAACTACCTACCCCACCTAACCCAAACACTAATATATTTGAATTTTTTAATTTTTCTACACCCTCTTTACCTATTACTATCTCTGTTCTTTCTTTAAAAAGATTTTCCATAAATAAACCTCACTTTTACATTTTACAATATATTATTATAATTTGCTGTTGATTTTATGTCAATAATTCATAATCAGTTTTATTTAACTTCTTTACTCAATTATTATTTACTAAATTATACATAATTATTTCCAAAGTTTTAGTATTTAAGTATTATTATTCACACAAATAATGTATAATCAAACTAAAGACTATTATTTTTAAATAAGGAGGATATTTTTCATGAGCAATAATCATGATTACTATGACTATAATGATGATCATGGTAAAAAATCAAATATGATTCTGTATATTATTATTGGAGTAATTTCCGCAATAATAATAGTAGGATCCGGTATCTTTTTGTACCAAAAATATAATATTTCTTCATTAAATAAAAAAGCTGAAAATTTAGTAGAAATCGAAGAATACGATGAGGCAATAAAATTATACAACGAACTCTACTCGACTACTGGAGATGTAGAATATAAAACTAAAAAAAATCAGCTAGAATTAAAAAGTGAAGTCAAATCTATCATAGAATCTGCTAAGGAACAAGAAAGCAAAGGCGAATTTGTAAAGGCCATTTCTTTCTATATGCAAATTCCAAGAGAGGATAGTAAAAATTATAAATTGGCAGAAGGACAAATTGAAACATTAAAATCTGATGTTTTAAGAAAGGCAAACGCCCTAATAGATTCAGGAAATAAATCTAGTGCAAGCTCTTATTTATATGATTATGTTTCTTTAATTCCTGATGATAAAAAAGCAGTCGAACTTCTCAAAAATGTATCTGGTAAATCAGAATCAGAAGTTAAACAAGTTATAATTTCTGGAAACACGAAGTCAAACGATTCTTCGTCTTCCTCATCTGCCTTAAATGCTGCACATGCCTCTGCTAGAGGAATATCTGGAACTTATCAGTATATTACTTCTTCTGAAGCAAATGTTAGAAGCTCGCCAAGTAAGTCTGCTTCGGTTGTGACTACACTTCATAGAGGTTCGCAAGTATATGTATCAGATACATATGTAGAATCTGCAAGTAGAATTTGGTGTAGAATAGATAGCGGTTGGATATCTTTTAATACGATGAACAACTCTATAAAATAAAATAATAGAATACAATAAAAGAGCCGTTGATTACTCAACGGCTCTTTTATAAACAATTTATATGTGTTGGTTTGGAAGCTAAATGTTCTTTAAACTATGTTGATAATCAGTATCATAGTTTATCTAATTATATCATAATTATTTTGTAAAGACAATAATTTTTATTAATGTCTTTACAAAAAGAGGCTCTATCAACGTTTAGATAGAGCCTCTTTTTATTATTTTCTTAAAATAACACGGTAATTTTTAGTAAATATACTACATATTATTTGATAATTCTTTATTATATTTTTGTTCTGCAAGTATTGATGCTCCTATTGCTCCAGCAAATCTACC
Organism: Peptostreptococcus faecalis; assembly: GCF_900240845.1. Lineage (GTDB taxonomy): Bacteria > Bacillota > Clostridia > Peptostreptococcales > Peptostreptococcaceae > Peptostreptococcus > Peptostreptococcus faecalis. Next base: position 593,307 of record NZ_OERU01000001.1, on the reverse strand, counting down.
ATTTTCAGCTATATTTACTTGTGTCTTAATTTTTTTAGAAAGCACCTCTGCAAAATATATACTGTGACTTAATCCGCCAGTTAATATTACATATTCAGAGTTCATAAATTTTGAAAATAGTTGTGCTACTTTACCTGCTACTGAATCCACGATTCCTGATGCAATATCATTTCTATTTCTACCTTCTCCAATATAATTTATTATTTCAGATTCCGCAAAAACTGTACATAATGAACTTATCGGAAGTACATCTCCTTCTTTTGCAAGATTAAATAGATCATCAATTTCGACACCTAATCTATTTGCCATAATTTCAATAAACTTACCAGTACCAGCTGAACACTTATCATTCATTAAAAAATCTGAAACTATACCGTTTTCTATTTTAATTACCTTTGTGTCCTGCCCACCTACATCTATTATAGTGCAGTCTCTATTACTTGATAGTTCATATCCACCTTTTCCATGACAAGTAATTTCAGTAACAACATAATCAGCAAAATCGACAGCTACTCTTCCGTATCCTGTGGCTCCGACTACAACGTCTTCTGAATTTACATCTATTCCAAGATCTAGCAACTTATTAACTATAGTTGATGCAGTCTCTTTACTGCTCCAACCTGTAGGCATTACCAATTTATGATCAGCATCTCCTCTTACAGCGACCTTTGATGCAGTAGACCCTATATCTATTCCTACAAAAATCATATTATTCATATCCTTCCAACTAACAATATCTGTCTCTATTTGGGTTTATCTCCATTTCAACAGATTCTATTTTAAGTATACTAATATCATTTGCATTAATGACATTATTTACTTCATCTACTTGACTACTGTCAATCATCAATGAAATTCCACAGCATTTTGAAAGAGACCTCGGTGTAGGAGAAATTGTGGACTCCAGATTATTCTCTCTCAAAAGTTTGTGAAGTTTCAATCCATTTTCGTGATTTTCAAATAATACATAAAATATTTTACTCATCAAATTCACCTCTTATTTTTCTAACATTTCTATAAACGCACCTATTCTTGTTCTAAGCTGTTGAACATCTGAATCAGTGTAATCTGTTTCTATTCCTAGAACTGGTATACCAGCTTTTTTCAGTTCTCTTTCCACAAGAAAACCTTCTGTATCATATAGGTTACAGAACTTTAAGTTTACATCTATTACTCCGTCTACATTATATTCTTTACAAAGTCTTTTTATATCATCTATTCTTGCTTCATTAGGAGTAAAACATGCACAGTTTATATTCATATATCTATCAGCTAAAGCGTCTATTTGATCATCAAGATTGTCTTTTGATTCATCTACAAGATTTTCAAAATATCTTGTTCCTGTACACATTTCTTCACATACAACTGCTCCACCTGAAGTTTCAACAACATTGTGTATTTTCCAGTTAGGAATTGCAAGAGGAGTACCTGCTAACAATATTCTCTTTGTCCCTTCTTCGAATACACTTACGCCTTCTTCTACTCTTTTATCTAGCTCATCACAAAGTGTATTTGTCATTTCTGTAAATCTAGTTGGATCATCATAAAATGCTATTTGAGATATCAATAAGCTATCTTTTCCAGAAATCGGTATATTTTTGTTTTTTCTAGTAGCATTTAATCTAGCAAGAGCTCTTCTTTTATCATTTATTAATTTTATTGATTTACTTAGTTTTTCAGAATCAACTTTATTTCCTGTAAACTCTTCTATTGTTCCCTTTAATTCCTTTATTTCTTCTGCCCATGCCTTGTAGTCTTTTCTTCTCTTCATTTGAGGTAAATCCATTACATGCATAGGAACATCTTCCCCTAATATTTCCCAAGCTTTTTTCTTACCATCACATGTAGTTTCACCAATATACATATCAGCTATTCTAAAAAATGGACATGTCTTATCTAATCTAGCTCCTACAGAAGCCTTTATTAATGGACATGTATTTGTTGGAAGTACCTTTTCTCCGCCTGGTACCCAAAACTGAGAACCTCCACATAATCCTGTAGGTATTGCATCCGCTGCAAAAACTACTTCATCTGGAACATATATACAAAACGTACCAAATACCTTAGTTCCTTTTTTTTGAGCCTCTACCAATTCTGCTGGTCTCACTCCATGAATTTCAGACACAACAAAATCATAATATCCCATATTTTCAGGTCTATTTTTTTGAGATAAATACACATCAGTAAAAGCCATAGGCAATACCTCACATAATTGATCATGTGTTTCTAAATCCATTCCTAAATCTTTCCACATATCTCTGTAATCAGCCATTTTAGTTCCCCCTTTAATATGTTGTTGCATAATATTTATGCATCCATTCATATTAATATTACCACAATGACAGGTCTACTTACAGGAAGAGGATTGTATATATCTTTTTTCTATAACATGTAGTTTCAATATTCTTTTTTTCTATCAGCATTCTATATTTTTAACTTAATTACTATCTGTTCAACAGCACTGATCACTTTTCTTATTTCAGATTCAGTATTGAAATACCCAACTGTAAATCTAATTCCTCCATTTGGATAGCTACCTTGATAAATATGAGTACATGGCGAGCATTGTATTCCTACTCTTGTCATTATTTCATACTCAGTATCCAAAAAAAATGAAAGCATTGATTCATCTACGTCTTTCATAGTTAGTGAGCAAAAAGATCCATAGCCTCTTACATCTACTCCTTCTATTTTGGAAAAACCATACCTCAGCAAATTCCCAAGGTGGTGTTTTTTCTTTATAATATTCGATATTCCTACAGAATTTATATATGATATTGAAGCTCCTAAACCAATTATTCCCACAGTATTCATAGTTCCTGGTTCAAACTTATCTGGTAAAGTTTCAGGCATTTTTTCGCTATTTGAAGAACTTCCTGTACCTCCATAAATTAATGGTTTAACATTTTTAGAAACACTTTTTTCTATCAACATAATTCCGACACCTTCTGGCCCCATAAAACCAATATGAGAAGCACATATCATTATATCGGCTCCTAGCTCTTCTATATAGATTTCTCTCTCACATACAGCCTGTACAGCATCTAGTGCGTATATTATATCTTTTTCATTGCATATTTTTGCTATTTTAGCAGAGATTTCATTGCTATCAAATATTATCTCTCCTGAAATATTTTCAACTAGTGTTAAAAATACCATTTTAGTCCTATCACTTACAAGTTTTTCAAAATCTTCAAATCTGTAATCACCTAAATATGATTTCCAATAATTTATTTTGACACCTTGTTCTTCTAAATATGATAGTGTTCTCCATGCTGAATTATGCAATCTCTCATCTACAATAATTTCGTCACCCTTACAAAGACTCCCTCTCAAAGCCAGGTTGATGCTTTCAGTTGCTGAAGAGCTAAAAACGCATTCGTAGCGCTTTGAAGCTTTAAAAAAACTCAACACCTGTTCTCTTATATCTATTATTTCTGAAGACAATCTATATGCACTCATATATGTACCACGGTTTATGCTATATGATCTATTTTCAATAAAATCACTCATAGATTTTGCTACACCTGGAGCTTTTGGAAAACATGTAGATGCATTATCTATATATATTTTTCTTTCCATTCATACCTCCTATAATTTTTAACATTAAAAAAACTACCATTTTATTATCTAATAAAACAGTAGTTAAATTCACAATTGGCGGGAATGTGTGAGAATCGAACTCACCTAAGAAGCTATTAACCCCTCATACTAGTTTTGAAGACTAGAGGGCACACCAGCACCCATTCACCCCCAGACACCATTAAATAATACCATAAAAATAAAAAATAATCAATATCTTTTTATTTTTTATGATATTATTTTTTATACCGCTGTTTATCAATTTAGTATTATTATCAAATATTTTTTATTTGCCAATCTATCTTCTTCTCCCCATTTTTTACTAGATATTCATTTGTTTGAGCAAAATGATTACATCCAAAAAAACCTCTATGCGCAGAAAGTGGACTTGGATGAGGTGCTTCAAGTATAAAATGTCTACTAGAGTCTATTATCTTTTTTTTATTTCTAGCATTAGCTCCCCATAGTATAAATATAACACTTTTATCTCTATCGTTAAGTTTTTTTATTATATTATCTGTCAGTATTTCCCAACCTTTTCCACTGTGTGAATTTGCCTCATGAGCTCTAACTGTCAATGCAGTATTAAGCAGTAAAACACCTTGTTGTGCCCATGAATTTAAGCATCCATTGTTTGGGATATAGCATCCTAGTTCATTGCTTAATTCTTTAAAAATATTGTTTAAAGACGGTGGCGATTTTATTCCTGGTTTTACTGAAAAAGCTAGTCCATGAGCCTGACCATCATTATGGTATGGATCCTGACCTAGTATAACTACCCTTGTGTCTTTATAAGAAGTTATTTTCAAAGCGTTAAATATGTCATTCATCTGCGGAAAAATTTTATGATTTTTATATTCGCTTTTTAGAAATTCTCTTAACTTTAAATAGTATTCTTCTTTGAATTCATTTTTTAGTATATCATCCCAATCATTTCCTATTTCAACCATATTTTACTCCTTGTAAATTATTTTGCAATTATGTCGTGTTCCTTTTCATTTTCATATCCTCCAACAATCTTTACTACTACTTTGTATGGAAGACATACAATTTCTTGACCAGTCTTATTTATAAATCCTGTATTTACACATACTTTATCTGGGCAATTAGCATGTTCTATCTCTACTCCACCATCGTGTATGTGTATATCATTAACATGCCCATCTTTCTCAATTGTAATTTTTTCTGATTTATCTAGAGGATACTTTTTATATAATTGATTATCTACATATATTTCTACTTCTTTGGCATTTCCTGCATTTATATTTTTGTTCACTAAAGTTGCAACCAAAATCAAAGAAATCACTACTACAATTAGAATGATATCTTTCTTTTTCATTTTAACACCTCTTTTTTTATGATATAATAGCTTTGTATGTTTTGCAAACTAACTAGTAATACATTATACCATAAATTGGGAGGAAAAAATGCAAAAAAACAATATAAAAATAGTCGCTTCTTTGGCTACCCTAGTTCTTTTAAGTGCTCTTTTTTTCTATGGAAATGTTAATAAAAAGGGTACCTATTCCACTACTAATTATTATTTAGATACTATTAATCAAGTGTCGTTAATAAATGTTAAAGAAAAAAAAGCAAATAAAATTTTAGAAAAAGTTGATAACATTATCTTAAACATTAACAATGATATGAGTTCACATCTTCCAGGTAGTCTAGTTACGAAAATTAATAAAAATGCTGGAATTTCGCCTGTAAAAGTTAATGATGACACATATGAAGTAATAAAAAAATCTATATCCTATTCTAAAAAAACTAACGGAAACTTTGATGTTAGCATAGGAGCTCTTACTTCATTGTGGAATATTGGAAATAAAAATGCAAAAGTACCTACTAGTGAAGAACTTTCAACTGCAATTAGCTCAGTAGGTTACAAAAACATTATATTAGATGATAAAAAACAAACAGTTTATCTAGAGAAAAAAGGACAAAAAATTGATTTAGGCGGAATAGCAAAAGGATATTGCGCAGATAAAATCGTTAAATATCTAAAATCTGAAGATATAGATAACGCAATAATAGACTTAGGTGGTAATATCTATGTTCTTGGTAAAAATGCACAAAATAAAGATTTTAATGTGGGAATCCAAAATCCTGGTAAAAAATCTGAAGACTCCATGGGAAGTCTATATGTATCCAATAAATCCGTTGTTACTTCTGGTATTTATCAAAGGTTCCTCGAGTCAGATGGAAAGATATACCATCATATGTTAAATCCTTTCACAGGATATCCATTTGATAACAATTTAAGTAGCGTAACAATTGTATCAGAAAAATCACTTGATGGTGATGCCCTATCCACTTCGGCATTTGCTCTTGATATAAAAGACGGCAAAAAAATGATTGAAGGAATAAATGGAGTAGATGCAATATTTATAACGAAAGACAATAAAGTCTATATTACAAATGGTCTTAAAAATAATTTTAAAATTACAAATAAGAAATATACGCTTGCTAATTGATAATTTATTAAATATTACATACTTGCGAATTAATAGTTTATAGCAAAAAAATAAGGTAGGATTTTTCCTGCCTTATTTTTTTGCTATAAACTATGTTTAATTATTTTTCTTCTGATATTATACTTCCAAGTATTCCATTTATATATTTATATGCATCATCATCACAGTAAATTTTAGAAATATTTACCGCTTCATCACATGCTACTTTATCTGGAATGTCTTCCAAAAATTTTATCTCAGCTATTGCTACTCTAAGAATAGATACATCCACTACAGGCATATTTTCTATAGTCCATTTTCTAGCATATTTATTAATATATGAATCTATTTCATCTTTGTTATCTTCAATAGAATCAGATAATTCTTTCATATAATTAAAATCAATTACTAAATCTGTGATATCTTGTTCTACCTCATCGACTAGTTTGCCTCCATGAGATTTGTAGACTTCTGCAATATCATCTTCTAATCCCAAAACAAAGCTTTTTGATTTTACATATAAATCGTCCCAACCTTCGCCGGAAATATCATTTTTATACATAAATTTCATATAAATTTCTCTTGAAACTTTTCTTTTTTTTATTAAATTTTTATCGTTATGCATTTTCTTTCTTTTCTTTCTCTACTACTTCTTTTTTTAAATCTATGTTGAATATATGAACATTTACTTGTGAAACTTTTAATCCAGCCATAGATTCAACTGCATTAATTATGTTTTCTTGCACTTTATAGCACACTTCTGGTATAACTTCTCCATATTTAACTGTCAGATCTATATCAATTACTGCCTTATTATCTTCAATAACAGCTTTTACACCATTATTTCTAAATAGTTTATCCGTCAAAGATACTGACTTATCAATACCATCAATTTCTAAAGCTGCATACCCTGCTATAGTTTGTATTACGTCATTTGCTATCTTTACTTGACCTAAATTTTCCATTTCGCACCTCCATAATAGTACTCACCTAACAATAATAACAAAATACTTAATTTATTGCAAATTATTTTTCTTTTATTAAACCTCTCCTATATGCGGATAGAAGAATTTTTAAATCTTCAACTTTTTCTATTAATTTTTCGCCGTCTTTTGTATCTTTTATCATTTTTCGTCTTGCTTTATGCTCTACTAGCACCGTAGACGATATTATATCTGTTTCATTTATAACTGCATCCTCTTTTGACGTGAATGGTTCGTGGGCTACTAGCTGTAAAGTACGAGAATTATATATTAATGTATACCCAGCCATACCAGTCTTACTTTGATAAGCCCTTGAGAAACCTCCATCAATCACAAATACTTTTCCGTTTGCCTTTACTGGACTCTCGCCCTTTTTAAATTTAACTGGAACATGTCCATTAATTATATGATCTTCTTCAAAGTCCATTTTAAATTCTTCAAATATTTTTTTAAGTATAGATTCATCTTCTCGCAACAAAAAATATGGGTTCATATTTTCTACATGAGTTTCTTTAGCTTCTATAAAATATCTTTCAAATGTAGTCATATCATCTTTTCCAAACAGTGATGAGCATTTACCTGTCCATAAATACCAAAACATATCTAGTCCATAACTTCTCTTTTCGTCATCGGTTTCGAAATATCCTTCTCTTACAAGATATTCCATCCTATCTAACAACTCTTTTCCTTTATACTTTACACCTTTTAACTTCATTTCCATAAAGCTTCCATCTTCATTTAGAGGAATAGCTCCATGTATAAGCAAGTTACCATTATATTTTAAATAAATGCTCCCCTTTGAAAATAGAAAATTAACATGTTTTTGCAGCTTATCACTCATTCTAAATGACTTTACCAACTTATCCATTACATCCTTCTCTTCTTTTGTCAATTCATACGGAGAATCTGGATCAATCGTAGGGAAATTATTGTCTTTTAATGTATAATCTCTTCCTTTAATAGATATTGTTCCGTTTTTATAATCGATTTTATCTAATAGCAATCTATGAGACATTTCATACTCAGGTCTTCTGCTTATAATATCTCCTTCTAGCTTAAATTGTATTATACTTATAGCCTTGTGCATTTTAGATATCATTGAAATTTCTTTTGTGCTAAACTCATCCTCATCAACTTTTGGTTGAAATTCAGCGCATTCATCATCCTCGTATACACTTAGAGCAAATGTAGCAAGTGGTATAAGATTTATTCCATACACGTCTTCTATAACGTCTAAATTTGCATATCTTGAGGAAATTCTAAGTGCATTTGCTATACAAGTTTTTTCACCTGCAGCTGCTCCCATCCATAAAATATCATGATTTCCCCACTGTATGTCGACACTATGATAGTCAGCCAACCTATCTACTATTAGATCTGGTCTAGGGCCTCTGTCATATATATCTCCTACTATATGAAGCCTATCTACTACTAGCCTTTGTATAGCAATCGACAATGACATTATAAAGTCTTCTGCTTGACCTAAACTTATAATTGATTCTATTATAGAAACATAATACTCTTCTTTGTGCTCACTCTTTCTATGCTCATGTAATAGTTCTTCAATCACATAGCTGTAGTCCTGTGGTAAAATTTTTCTTACCTTTGATCTAGTGTATTTACTCGAACAATATTTACAAAGCTCAACAAGTCTATATATATTTATCCTATAAAAATCATCCATATTTTGTTCCGTTCTTTTTACTAACTCTATCTTACTTCTTGGATAATAAACTAAAGTTGCCAAAAATTTCTTTTCTGAATCTCTTAAAGTGTTTGTAAATAGCTCGTCAATTTTTCTTTTAATAACTCCAGAGCCATTTTTTAATACGTGTATAAAAGATTCATGCTCGCCATGTATATCTGATAAAAAATGTTCGGTTCCTTTTGGTAGGTTCAAAATTGCTTCTAGATTTATTATTTCTGTGCTCGCTTTTGATATCGTCGGATATTTGCTTGATAATAAATCAAGGTACTTTTTTTTCGCAGTAACTCCATCAATCATTTTCAGTTCACTCATATTGATTTCCTCCATGCTAGTCTTCTTTTGTATCTACATAATTTTTTATTTCTTCAACTACATTACCTTTATAAAAATTTATACCTTGATTTATAGCATTTTTTATTGATCTCGCATCTGAGCTACCATGTGCCTTAATTACTCCGCCATCAACACCTAAAAACGGAGCTCCTCCGTAAGAAGAATAATCAAGCAGATCTTTAATCTTTTTTAAATCATCTTTTAGAAGTAACGCACCTATTTTAGCCTTTAGGGATGCAGTCATTGTCTTTTTAATAACTTTAAAAAGAGAAAATACACTACCTTCTACAGTTTTTAATATCATATTTCCTACAAATCCGTCACATACTACTATATCGCAAACTCCATTTAAGATTTCTCTAGTTTCCATATTCCCAATAAAATTTATACTTTTATTTTCTTTTAATACATCATAAGCCTTCTTAGCTAAATCATTTCCTTTCCCTTCTTCTGTACCTATATTTGCAACAGCTACAGTAGGATTATTTTTTCCAAGCACTTTCTTTGCATATATATTAGTCATAACAGCAAAATCCTCTAGATTTTGAGGATTACAATCTACGTTGGCTCCAGTATCTGATATCATAGTCATCCCATTATTCACAGTAGGTAGGGCTGCACAAATACAAGGTCTACTTATTCCCTTTATTCTTTTTATAATAAAGACTCCGCCACTAAGCAATGCCCCTGTACTACCTGCTGATATTACAACATCTGCTTCTTTATCCTTTACCATTTTCATAGCTACAACCATAGAGCTGTCTTTTTTGTTTCTTATAGCATTTACAGGCTTCTCTTCATTAGTTATTACCTCAGTTGTATGTACTACTTTAATTTTATCTTTATCATAGTCGTACTTTTCTAGTTCGGCCATTATTATATCTTCATCGCCAGTAATTATAAGGTCTACGCCATATTCATTTACTGCCATGCAAGCACCTTCTACTACAGCATTAGGTGCATTATCTCCACCCATTCCATCTATAACTATTTTCATATTAACCTCCATTAGTATAAGCTAATATTATTATATCATAAAAAAACGCATAAAAAAATGTGAATGAGATTTTCTCATTCACATTATAAGTAGTATCTAGTTTTAAAATTTTAATTAGTCTACTGATACAACTTCTTTTCCATCATAACTTCCACAAGTTAAACAAACTCTATGTGGTAGCTTTGGTTCGTGACACTGTGAGCATTCAACGAAACCAGCTGGAGTCATCTTTGAATTAGACGCTCTTCTCATATCTCTTTTTGACTTTGACGTTTTACGTTTTGGTACTGCCATGAAGACACCTCCTTACTCTATTTTAACAATTCTTTTAGCTTGGCAAATCTAGGGTCAATATCATCATAATCCGCCGAGTCTGAACACTTACAACTTTCGTTGTTTAAGTCGACTCCGCATTCATAACATATCCCCTTACAATCTTCGCTACAAAGAACCTTTTGAGGCATATTATATATCAAGGTGCTATTTACAATATCAAGCAACTCAATTTTAGTACTAGCGACATCAAATACATCAATATCTTCATACTCATCCTCATCATATTCTTCTCTCATTAAATAAGCGTCGATTTTGTAGTCCACTGGGGTTTCTACATCTTTTAAACATCTACCACATTCTGTTAGAAATCTAAAGCTAACATCTGCTTGTAGTAAATAGTTTCTACCTGCCTTTGATATTTTCCCATTAAGACGTAATGGTGATACTAAGATATAATCAATACCAGAAAAATTTATTTTCTCAATATTTTCACTTAAATCAAAATCTATATAACTTAAATCTTTGTTGTTATATAAAGAATCAATATTTAATTCCATAGTCTTATCACCTCTAAAACATTACCAATATATTATACAAACTCTAGCAACCTTTGTCAAGTAATTTCACCTTATACTTTTATGAATAACATATCAGTTTTTAAGGCTTTTAAATACTTTTATTACTTTACTAGATTTAATGTATCTCTAGCTATCATTAACTCTTCATTAGTTGGTATTAAAAGAACTTTAACCTTTGAATCATCTGATGATATTATTCTTTCTTTTCCTCTTACGTTGTTCTTTTCTAAATCTAGGTTTATTCCCATGAAGTCCATATCTTTACAAATCATTTCTCTCATGCTTATACCATTTTCACCTAATCCAGCAGTAAATACTATAGCATCTACTCCATTCATTTCAGCTGCATAAGCTCCTATGTATTTTTTAACTTTCTGAGCATATGCATCTAAAGTCATCTTTGCTCTTTCATTTCCTTCGTTTGCAGCATCTTCTATATCTCTAAAGTCAGATGATATTCCAGTCATACCGTATACACCTGATTCTTTGTTCATTAACTTATCGATACCATCAGCATCTAATCCTTCTTTTTTCATTACTAGTGGAACTATTGCAGGGTCTATATCACCACATCTAGTTCCCATTATTAATCCTTCAAGTGGAGTTAATCCCATACTTGTATCAACAGATTTACCTCCATTTACAGCTGTAACTGATGCTCCGTTTCCTAAGTGACAAGTAATTATTTTTAAATCCTCAGGAGCTTTTCCTAACATTTCTGCAGCCTTTTGAGAAACATACAAATGAGAAACTCCGTGGAATCCATATCTTCTTATTCCATATTTTGTATATAATTCATATGGAAGACCATATAAGAAAGACTCTTGAGGCATGCTCTGATGGAATGCAGTATCGAATACTCCTACCTGTGGAACATCTGGTAATATTGCCTTACAAGCATCTACTCCCATTAAGTTTGCTGGGTTATGAAGAGGTGCCAATTCAACACAATCTTCTATTGCTTTTATTACTTCATCTGTAAGAACAGCTGAAGATGCGAATTTTTCTCCACCATGTACTATTCTGTGTCCAACAGCATCTATTTCAGACATTTCCTTAACAGCACCTACTTTAGGATCTGCTACTGCCTTTAATACATGTCCTATAGCTTCTTTGTGATCATTCATAGCAACTTCTACTACGTATTTTTCATCTAAGCCATCTTTTTCATGCTTTAATATTGAACCATCTATTCCAATTCTTTCTACTAAACCTTTACAAAGTACAGATTCATCATTTAAATTAATTAACTGGTACTTCAGTGATGAACTACCACAGTTTAAAACTAAAACTTTCATTCGTATATCCCTCCGCTATTTAATTATTAATCCTATGTTAATATATCATTTTTTTGATAAAATGTACATAGAATAAAAACAATTTATAATAATTTAAAGTATTATAAGTTATTTACATTTTTCAATTTCAATCAGTTTTTTCATGCTTATATAATCTGGCTCTCCCAAAGACAATTTTTTTCTATTTCTAGAATAAAATTTTTGGAAGTACATACTTGATGACCTCAAGTCAAAATCTAACATTTTTTTGTATATTTTATTTTCTATATATTTTTCTGATAACTTTGACTTTGCAGGACTCATTATTACATCAACATCCGAATTTGCCTTTACTTCTTTTAATATTTCAGTCCCCTTCTTGTTAAAAGCTAGTACTCTTACATACGGAACTTCTTCTACTTTTTTTAACAAGTTCATATCACTTTTTGATATACCTAATAATACATTAAATAATGCCCTTCTAACTTTGGAAGCTGTATATGTTTTTGATGACAGAGATGATATTAAATCTTCAAAATCAAGTGAGGTCACAATATTTTTTCTTATAGGATTTTTAAGGCTCTCGTTTATTTCAAAATAATCGGTTAATCTATCCTCTTCTCTTAATACAGTTAAACATATTTCTTCAAAAAAGTCTTGTTCACTAGAACACTTACCAACTTCAATGATAGATTTCACAATTATATTATAAGAGCTTTCAGGAATATATTTTTTAATATTTTCAAGCTTATTAAAAATATTCTCTTTTAATTTCAAAGAGTCATCATTTTCTTTATTTACTATACTTAAAATTTCTTTTCTTATAGCAGTCGCAGAACTAAACTCATTACCTAAGGTTATTGAATTATATCCTTCACCTTTTCTTTTTATCGTGACAGGTTTTAAATTCGATTTTGTATTTATAAGTGCTTTTAAATACTCTATTCCTAGAATATTATTTGATGATGTAAAAAAATCATCTGAAACATCTTCCATGTAATCGCGCAATGACATTTCTCTTGCTACTGGAAAAGAATATCCGTTTTTTAAGTGCGTAGATAGTGATCCTTCATAGTCGCCCTTCAAACCGACTAATATTTCTGCTGCTTTCCTAAGATTATAGACAGAACCTTCCTCTGATCCAAAACAAAATGAATCAACTGATTTCAATGAATCTAGTGTCAACACAGCACCTTTAGCAAAAAATTCAGCTGTCTGACACGCAAAATGACTTGGTATCTCTAATACCAAGTCAACTCCACTTAAAACGGCCATTTCAGCTCTTGTATACTTATCAAAAATGGAAGGACCACCTCTTTGGACAAAATTACCACTCATTGCTGCAACTATATGAGTACAGCCAAGGTTTTTTTTGTACCAATCTATTTGATACTTGTGTCCATTGTGAAAGGGATTGTATTCAGCTATTATTCCTCCTACTCTCATGTTAACCCTCCAAATTCACATTTTTTATAAAAAACATACTAAAGTTGAGCTTTATTATTTCTTATTTCAGTCAATATGTCGGCTAAATTCGCCTCCACATTGTCTAAAAGCTCTATAGAGTAACTTCTAGCACTAGATTGTAAATCTCTAGAATATTCAGTAGCCTCTCTAATCATTTTTTCTGCTCTTGCTTTTGCATCTTTAGTAATCTTGCTGTCAGAAACTAACTCTTCTGCTCTAATAGTGGCCTCTCTCATCATATTTTCAATTTCTGCGTCCACTTGTTTATTCTTAATTATAACTTCATCATTGCTCTCTTTTATTTTTTGTTCTCTTTCTCTCTTTGCATCTTCAAGTATAAAGTTAGCATCATTTCTTGCAGATTCTAAAATAGTATCTTGCTCTTTTATTATTTTAATCGCTGTATCTAATTCATAAGGAAGAACTTCCTTTAATTCATCGATTAAGCTTAATAACTCGTCTTTATCTACTCCAACTCTCTTTGACAATGGAAATCCAGTTGCATCATTTAATATATTTTCCATATCTGTCAATATTTCCATAATTTTGATATCTTCACTCATAGCTACCTCCATCATTGCATTTATTTTTATATTATTTTATCTTCTTCTTTTTTAACTCTTCCAATACACACTTAGGAACTAAGTTCTCAATGTTAGCACCAAAGTGTAGAACTTCTTTTATTAAAGATGAACTAATAAAAGAGTATTTAGTATTAGTAGGTAGTATTATTGTTTCAATACTATCTTCAAGTTCCTTATTCATATGAGCCATTTGTAGTTCATAGTCAACATCCGCTGAAGATCTAATGCCTCTTACTAATACTGATATATCATTTTTCTTACAAAAATCTATCAAAAGCCCTTCGAAAAAAATAACTTCCACATTGTCGATATGAGAAAGAGTTTTTTTAACTAATTCAACTCTCTCTTCAACAGTAAACATAGTCTGTTTATTGGGATTTATCAAAATTCCTATCTTTAATTTATCAAACATTTTCGCGGCTCTTTCAATAATATCTACATGCCCATTTGTTATAGGATCAAAACTTCCCGCAAAAATTGCTTTTACAGATTTAGCCATTATTTTCCTCCAAGCTATAAAAAGTCAATTTTGTTATTCCATACTTTTTTTCTTTGTATATAAACAGTTCTTCAGTATCTTTTAAAGTGTCCTTAGCATCATGTTCAACTACTACTATAGCATCCTCTTTCAAAATTCCACTTTTACCAACAAGAGATATTACATCTTCAAATATGTTTTTATAGTATGGTGGATCAATAAACACTATATCAAACTTTTTATTTTTATTTACCATGCTTTGTATGATGGATTTATAATCACCATTTAAAACTACACTTTTATCATTAAATTTTGCTTTATCAATATTGCTTTGTATAACTTTTATACTATCTTCACTATTATCGCAAAAATACGCTTGTCTAGCTCCTCTTGAAATGCATTCAATACCTAAAGCTCCGCTGCCTGCAAATAAATCTAAAACACAGCTGTCATATACATTGTGAGATATTATGTTAAACAGTGATTCTTTTACTCTATCTGTAGTAGGCCTTATTTCCTTGTCTGAAGGTGTATTTAATTTTAACCCTCTAGCACTTCCTGAAATAATTCTCATTAAAAGACCTCCATGTTTTTAAAATTTGTATTCTTATATATTTTATCATACAATGCTATTTTAAACTAGTTTTTATACGCTATAAGGACATATTTTCGCCTATGCTTTCAAACATTCTAGAAACGTTCAATTTCATTTGATGGTTTTCTTTTTTCATTAAAGCGGGATCATCCGCATATATCTCTCTAGCCACCTTCTGTGCTACTCTCAATATTTTAATATGTTTAAATAAATTTGCTACTCTTAATTCTGGAAGTCCATGCTGCCTTGTTCCAAAGAAATCACCAGGGCCTCTAATCTCTAAATCCTTTTCAGATATCTTAAATCCATCGTTAGTTTCTTCCATTATTCCCATTCTTTGTTTTGTAACTTCTGTTTTTGAATCATATATAAGTGTACAGTATGATTTGTCACTGCCTCTACCAACTCTACCTCTTAGCTGGTGGAGCTGTGCCAATCCAAATCTTTCAGCATTTTCAACGATCATATATGTAGCATTTGGCACATTTACACCTACTTCTATTACAGTCGTAGAAACCAATATATCTATTTCTTTTTGTTTGAAAAGTTCCATTACCTCATCTTTTTCTGATGCTTTCATTTTTCCATGTAATAGCCCAACTCTATAATCTTTAAAAAATTCATGTTTTAACTGTTCATAAACTTCTTCAACAGATAAAACATCTAATACTTCGCTTTCTTCAACCAAAGGGCAAACCACGTACACTTGGTGACCTTTTGATAATTCTTCTTTTACTTTCTTATTATAAAAATCTTCTCTCTTTCTTTTTTCTATGGCTATAGTCTCTATAGGCTTTCTTCCTGGTGGAAGCTCATCAATAATAGATATATCTAAATCTCCATATAAAATCAGTGCAAGAGTTCTCGGTATAGGTGTAGCTGACATAACAAGTACGTCTGGATTGGATGATTTAACACTTAATTTTCCCCTCTGTTTCACACCAAATCTATGTTGTTCATCAGTTATTACTAGACCTAAATTTTTAAAAACTACTCTTTCTTGTATTAATGCGTGAGTTCCTATTATTATATCAATGTTTCCAGATTCAAGCTCTTCCAAAATACGATCCGCCTGCTTCTTGGTAGTACTGCCAGTTATAATTTTAACTTTTATTTTTGTATCTTTAAAAAATTCTATAAAACTTTCATAGTGCTGTTTTGCCAATATTTCTGTCGGTGCCATATAAGCCCCTTGATATCCATTTAAAGCACAGTTTGCAAGAGCTAGTTGTGCAACTACTGTTTTACCGCTTCCAACATCTCCCTGAACTAACCTGTTCATACTTTTTTTAGAACTCATATCTTCTAATATTTCATTATATGCTTTTTTTTGAGCTCTAGTAAGTTTAAACGGTATGCTCTGTTCGATTAAAGATAGTTCCTCACTTTTTTTAAAGGAGATTCCTTCTACAATTTTTATTCCACCTTTAATCACAAATAAACCTAATTGCATGAATAAAAACTCTTCAAAAATCATTCTGTACATAGCTATTTTTAAATTTTCTTTACTAGTTGGAAAATGCATATTTCTAATAGCAAACTCTATGTCAGTTAAATTATATTGAGTGATTATTTTACTTGGAAGGTATTCCGGTATTTTTATATCCGATGAATCAAATATATTTCTAATTACTCCCATAATATCTTTATTGCTGATACCTTTTGATAAATTGTACACTGGTAATATTATACCTGTATTTTTATCTACCCTGTCATATTCTATTTCACAGTTATGCATTTCAATTGCAGAGTTGTCCATAATCTTAACAGTACCAAATACCTTTACAATATCTCCAACTCTAAAAGTATTTTTTATGTAATTCCTATTGAAAAACACTAATTTTGCACTTCCTGTGTCATCGCTAACGTAGAGAATAGTCATATTTATTTTTTTAAATTTATTCCCAGTTATCCTATCTATCTTTACTCTTACCGTTATTTTTTCCGTATCAACTAATTGAAATATTTTCTTTTCTTTGCTTCTATCTTCAAATTGTCTAGGAAAGTAGTAAATAGCATCCCTAATTGTATATATATTTAGCTTGTTCATCTTTTCAGCTTTTTTTGGACCAACACCCTTGATATATTGTATATTTTCATTTAACAAGCTGTACATTTTTCCACCTACTTTGCTATTTAATATTAATATAATTATATATAAAAAAGCTGTTGCAAAGCAACAGCTAAAATAACAATCAAATTTTCTATTCAACCGATACTAGATAATAGTATAAAGGTTGACCTCCATAGTAAAGTTCAACATCGATATCTGCATAGATATCTTGTACTTTTTCAGCAAAAGCTCTAGCTGAATCCTCTTCTACATCTTCACCATAGTAAATTGTAATGATATCCGAATCATCATCTACCATAGATTCTATAACTGACTCTGTAACACCCGAAACATCCTTGCCAGAAGATATTAGCTTTTTACCTGATATTCCTATTATATCTCCTTCGACAACTTCAATTCCATCCATTATAGTGTCTCTTACAGCATATGTAACTTCGCCTGATTTTATATTCACCAAGATTTCGTCAAAGTTTTCCATATTCTTTTGTGCATCAGCTTCATAATCAAAAGATACTAAACAACTGATACCTTGAGGAATATTTTTTGTAGGCACAACATATACATTTTTATCTGAAAGCTCTTTGGCTTGATTAGCAGCCATAATTACATTTCCGTTGTTTGGTAAAATAAATATATTTTTTGCATTTATCATATTAATAGCATTTACAAAATCTTCAGTAGAAGGATTCATCGTCTGACCACCTTCTATGACTATATCTACTCCCAATTCATCGAATATTTCGGCTAATCCACTCCCCATAGTAGTAGTTATAAATCCATTTTCTTTCTCCTCTTCATTAACAGGAAATTCCTCGTCTGAACTAACTTGCTCTATATAATCTACTTCTTCATCATCAATTAATGTATGTTCATGTTGAAGTCTCATATTTTCAATCTTAGTAGTAACTAGCTGACCGTATTTTAAGGCCTCTTGTAGTACACTGCCTGGGTTATTAGTGTGAACGTGTACTTTTATAACACCATCATATCCAACCACGACAATACTATCACCGTAGTTTAAAACTATATCCCTAATTGTATCTGAATCTACCTCATCTGATTCTAAGATAAATTCCGTACAATATCCATACTTAATATCTTTTTCTGATGCAGCTTTTCCATTTCTGCTTGGAGCTGGACTTTGAACTACTACAGATGATTCATCTATTAATTCAATTGGAGTACCTTTAGCTGCCATCAGCATACCTTCAAGAAGACAAACAAGACCTTTACCTCCTGAATCTACAACACCAGCTTCTTTAAGAGCAGGTAATTTTTCTGGAGTTTTATCTAAAGATTTATTAGCTTCTTTTAAAACTTCTTCTAAAAATATTATGATTTGTGTATTCTTTTTTGCAGATTTAGTTGCAAATTCACTTGTTTCTCTAATTACTGTTAAGATTGTACCTTCAATAGGCTTCATGACAGCTTTATATGCAGTCGCAGAACCCGACTTTAAAGCTTTTGCAAATTCATCTACCTTTAGTTCTTTTTTTCCTTCTACAGATTGTGCTATACCTCTAATAATCTGTGATAAAATTACACCAGAGTTACCCCTAGCACCCATAAGAGATCCCTTAGATAAATTTTTACCTATTTCTGTAATATCATCTACCTTCACTTTTTCCAACTCTTTTACAGCGGAAATAATTGTATGGGACATATTTGTGCCGGTATCACCGTCTGGTACGGGAAATACATTTAATTTATCAATTAAATCTTTATTATTCTGAAGACAATTTGCTCCAGAAATAAACATCTCCCTAAATAATTTTCCATCTATACTTTCCTTCATTCTTCTCCTCCTGTTTACTTGACTCTTATCCCTTGAACACTTACCGTAACAGAATTTACTTTTACGCCTGAATAAGTTTCAACAGTATATTTTATTCTTTCAATTAGATTATTTGCTACAGTAGTAATATTTATTCCATACTGTAAAATAACAAATATTTCTATATCTATTTCAGCATCATCTAATTCTACTATATTTACACCTTTAGTGGCATTTTCTACTTTCAACAATTCTACTATACCCTTAGTTTTTGATGAGAAACCAACTAATCCATAACTTTCTATAGCAGCTTTATAAGTTAATTGAGATAGTACATGTTTGTTTATTTCTATATATCCTAATTCATTATTCAATATTGAGCTCATACTTTACCTCCAATCGTGTATATATTACAATATTAATATATAAATCAAATAACTTCAATCCTTTTAATAAATTTTATACGCTTCTATATTAATACCCATATTTACATTATACAAAAAAAAGTTCTTTAATGCAATTTAGTCTTGATTTTTTTTATTCTCTATGATATTATTAAATATGTTTTTAGGCTTAATATTTTAGTATTAAGGAGGTGTACATAATGTCAAGAGCATGTAGCGTGTGCGGAAAAGGTAAGATTTCTGGAAATCAGGTTTCTCACTCTAATAAGCATAGCAGAAGAACTTGGTCGGCTAACCTAAGAAACGTGAAAGCTGTAGTTGAAGGAACTCCTAAGAGAGTATCTGTTTGTACAAGATGTTTACGTTCAGGGAAAATCGAAAGAGCATAAATAAAATGGTGTCTCTAAGAGGCATCTTTTTTTTATATCTTCTTATAAAACGAAGTAGAATTAAATAAAAATAGTCGTTGATTTTCAACGACTATTTTTATTTAATTCTACTTCGTTTTATTTAGATCAATTTTTCTAGTTTACTTTTTTTATCTATAACCGCTAAATCATATTTCGTCTTTTTAAATATTATAGTAACTTTAAAAAGATCTCCTTCTAGTTCAAAATTAATACTTCCACCTTGAACATTTACATACCCTTTAGCTATCGAGATACCTAAACCAGATCCCTCTGTATTCCTAGATTTATCTCCTCTTTTAAATCTATCCAATATATCTTCTACTTTATAGTCAATCTCTGTAGCAGATATATTCTTAAAAGAAATTTCTACATCATCTTCGCCTATTTCTTTAATTTCAATATAAGCTCTTGTATTTGGCATCGAATACTTTGCCATATTTACTATCAAATTTTCAAAAATTCTATATGTTTTTTCTCCATCGAGCCTTAAAATTATTTTTTCATCTGGGAATTTAGTTCTCAAAATTACCTTTGAATTTTCTAATCTATCACTCAGTTCAAATATGCTTTGCTTCATCAACTCAACTATATCAACATCTGAATACTCAACTTTTATATCACCAGTCTGAGTCTTTGTAATTTCAAACATATCATCAATAAGTATTTTTAATCTCTCAGATTTTCTATAAATAGTATCAATATATGTTTTTGCCTCATCAGATACTTCTGTGTCTTTTAATAAATCGACATATGATATTATAGATGTCAGTGGCGTTTTTAGATCATGGGATACATTAGATATCAATTCAGCCTTCATTCTTTGACTCTTAACCTCTTCCTCTACAGACTTCTTATATGCTACTTGTATACTAGCAAGTTGTCTTTTTATCTCTTCGTATATCCCTACATCTTCATTTATAATATTTTTGTCTAAATTTCCATCAGCAATATCTTTAGTTAACTCTAATAATTTATCATAGTCTTTATTTACTTCCTTTAACTCGTTAATTACCATTTTAATAAAAGAAGCTAATACTATAAAAAATACCACAACAAACAGCCACCAGACTTCGAGATTATATTCTCTAGGAATAGTTATCAGAACAAAACCTGAGACCACTATAACAATTCCTATAAAGCACATCCTATTATACCTTCTTGTAAAATCGGTTGCTATAATACTCAAAAAAATCTTCTTAATTTTACTAAAAATTAATTTAACAAAACCTACAGTCAACGACTGCCTAGATAGATAAGTAAATAAACCTTCTTTTAATGCTAATTTAAGAATAGCAGCAAACACTGTAATCATAGAGAAAAAAGCTACCCAGTATGAAATATTAAATAGATTTATTACTTGTTTAGCAAGACCAAAATTAATGTTATAACTTAGTACGGCTTTTAGCAAATTCCCCGTGACAGTTTCCTTTACCATTACAATTGATGTTACATCATTGAACAGCTCATATCTCAATATTAAAAAGATGCCCATTAATACTTCTGTTGGAAATCTATAAACAAATTTTATCCCTCTAAGCATCTTCAATCTTGAAGCCGGAATTAATAATGTAATGACTAAAATAACATGTGATATTATATCTGATAGCCTTGTTATCGCTCTAAAAGAGTCTTTTTCGGGTTTTATTAGATAGGCACTTATTGTATCTGTACTATCGTAAAAATCCGGCTTTATACCTTTAGGCACCGCATATACATATACCGTATCCTTTATTGATTCTGCCTTATAACTAGAAAAATCAGTACCTACTTCATCATTCATTGAATACATTTCTTGTATATTTTTACTTGATTCTAACTCCATAAAGTAGTTATTTATAACATCATAGTTTAATCCACTGGTGTACAAAAGACTATAGGTACCTTTTGAATCATATTTTACCACCATAAAATTCATAAATTTATTGTTTATTTCTTTTTTTACCTCTTCGACTTTTTTATATGCTTCGTCTTTATCTGTGTAGTTATTATTTTTATAGTCTTGAATTACTTTTAAATACTCTTCAAAATTATAATTTTTCGTAACTACACCTGTTTTAGTATTCTTGCTATAGTACTTTAAGTTTCCTCCAGAATTTACTATAAACTCACTTAATTCGTTGAATTTTTCATTAAATGTTCGGCGCACACTCTCATTGTCTAGTTTGCTTGAATAATAATCCACATTCACATCAGTAATCATAGCATTTATAGTTTCATCTGATAAAAATAAGTCTGCTGGCTTTATAATTTTATCAGATTTTGATTGATAGTTTTTATAGTATAAATAATAATTAGAATAAAAAATATCTGATGTGTATGCCTTTGTTTCGAATGGATTTGTCTTTTCTTCTTCAAGACGTAATTCTACAAAATGATATCTATAAATCATAGACAGCGCCAAAATCAACATTATAGCGAATATTATTCCAGAAAAAATATTTCTTTGTTTATTTTTATTTTCAATTTTACGCTTTGTCAATTTTATATCCAACTCCCCATACAACCTTAAGGTATCTAGGATTCCTTGAGTCCAACTCTATTTTTTCTCTTATATTCCTAACATGAACCATTACTGTATCGGTATTTATCGCGGTTTCATTCCATACTTTTTCGTATATTTCCTCGGAAGAAAACACTCTTCCTGGATTTTTCATAAGCAAATTTAGAATTTTAAATTCTATAGGTGTTATTTTAATATTATTGCCATCAACAGATACTGTTTTTGTGTTTTCATTTAATTCAAGGCCACCTATAACATAAACACCTTTTGTTTCTGATTCTTCTTCATTAGAAATATTCATGTACTTGGTGTATCTTCTAATTTGAGAATTTACCCTTGCAAGTAACTCTAGAGGTTTAAATGGTTTTATTACATAGTCATCTGCACCTACGTTAAGACCCATTATTTTATCTACTTCTTCCGACTTTGCAGATAATATAATTACTGGAAAATTGTATGTTTCCCTCAACTTAACTATCATTGATAATCCATCCATTACGGGCATCATTAAATCTACAATGGCTAAATGTATTTCTTCGTTTTCAAGAATTTTTAAACCTTCTTCGCCATTATATGCCTTTTTAACTCCATATCCCTGATTTAATAGGTATATTTCAATTGCATCTGCTATTTCTTTTTCATCTTCAACTACTAATATATTATATTCTTTCATAGTGAACCTCCATTAACATTCGATTAAAGCTATATTTTATTTTTTATTACTAAGATGCAGCCATCTCTAATATCAATGTGACAGTTCTCTCCTAACATTACATTAGATATCCCTCTTGGTGAACTATACTCCATGTCATACTCATCTAAAGGGTACTCCAAATTGGTTAGTGTTATTCCATTTGCATCACCTTTAATTGGTATCACCGAAACTACATCTCCCGGATTCCCATACAATTCTATCTCATCATTCTCTAGTATATATATTTCTTCATTATCACTTATAATCCTTGGATATATGTCTTTTTTCAAAATATAATACAACAAGTTTATATTTCCAATTTCATGGTCAATTCTACCACCTAGGGCCGCAAATATGTCTATACTTATCGCTCCTAAACTTTCTGCAAGTAATATTGCCAATTCTGAATCTGTTTCATCCTTTTTTTTAGGTGCTTTTCTTAAGTTTACGCCTAAATTCAAAAAGTCTTCTTTTACTTTAGTTTCTATGGAATCCAAATCACCTATAATATAATCTGGTTTTATTCCCATATTATGTAGATGGTTTGCACCTCCATCAACAGCAATGATTGTTCCATAATTATTTGAAGATATTAAATTTCTTATAGCTTTTTCATCACTTATTTCTCCATTTAATACCACGCAAAATCGCTTGGAAGAAATTAAATCACTGTACAACTCAAATCATCTACTTTCCATCCGCAGCGTTTCTTAGGTTTTTCACTGCTTCTTTTATATTTTCGTTCCCAAAGATTGCAGAGCCTGCAACCAGTATATCTGCTCCCGCATCCACTAAATCTTTTATATTTTCTGTATTGACACCTCCATCAACTTGTATTTCAACATTCAAGTTTCTTTCAGTTATCATAGTTTTTAGTTCTTTTACTTTGTTAAGAACTTCTGGAATAAATTTCTGGCCTCCAAAACCTGGGTTAACAGACATTAGAAGAACCATATCAACATCTGGTAGTACATGTTTAATCATATCTACTGGTGTTGCTGGATTTAATACCACCCCTGCTTTTATTCCATATGATTTGATATTTTGTATACTTCTGTGTAAGTGAGTACAAACTTCTTGATGAACTGTAATTACATCGCATCCTGCATCAACAAAGTCCTTGATGTACATATCCGGATTTTCAATCATTAAATGTGCATCAAATACCATATTAATATCTTTTCTAATACTTTTTATTATCGGAGCTCCAAATGTTATGTTTGGAACATAATGTCCGTCCATTACATCTAGATGCAGATATTCGCAACCTGCCTCTTCTACTTTTTTACAACTTTGTAATAGGTTTGCAAAGTCTGCTGATAAAACCGATGGTGCTAATTTCATTATATATTCCTCCTAAATTTACTGTTTGAATTGTTTATTTCATTCATTATATTAATATAACTATCATATCTTCTTTTCGATATGTGATTGTCTTCTACTGCTTGTTTTACTGCGCATTCAGGCTCGTTTCTATGTATACATTTTTTGCCGAATCTGCATTCATCATAATTATTAAACTCAATAAAGTACTCTTTTAATTCTTCAATTTCTATTCCAGATACATCAAAAGAGCTAAATCCTGGAGTATCGGCTACTATAGCATTTTTTGACACTTCGAAAAGTTCAGCATGTCTAGTTGTATGCTTCCCTCTACCTAATTTCTGTGAAATCTCTGCTGTTTTTAGATTAAAATCAGGGTCAATAGCATTTAGTATACTTGATTTTCCAACACCTGACTGACCTGCAAATACAGATGTTGAGTTTTTCAATTCCTCTACAACCATATCTATATTCTCGCCAGTCTCTGAACTGACAGGAATTACTTTGTAACCTATATTTTCATATTCACTTTTAATTTCATTTACATATTCTTCGTCAGCCAAATCAACTTTTGTCATCACTAGTACAACATTTAAATTTTCTTTTTCTGCAAATACTATAAATCTATCTACTAAAGATAAATTTGCATTTGGTTCTTTTATAGAAAAAGTTATCATCACCTTTTCTATATTAGCGATAGGCGGTCTAATTAATTCAGATATTCTTGGTTTTATCTCATCAATTATACCTTTTTTTTCAGACTCATCTAGCACTTCAAATACAACTTTATCTCCAACTAAAGGTGTTATTTTTTTCTTTCTCAATATACCTCTAGCCTTACATTCATATATATTTTCATTTTCTTTTACGTAATAAAATCCACTAATTCCTTTTATTATTATTCCTTCCTTCATCATTCCTCCTTGCCTTCATCTAATTTTAAACTTTAATTATATTTTTAAATTACAAATCCCCCGTTGGCTCCTATTACTTGGCCTGTAATAAAGTTCGATTTTTCTGATCCTAAAAATAAAACCAAAGAGGATATATCTTCTGCGGATCCAACTTTCATCAAAGGAGTTTCTTCTTTTAAATCATTGATTTCCTCTTCTGAAAAAGAGTTCATCATATCAGTCATGATAACACCAGGTGCTATAGCATTTACATTTATCCCAGAAGGTCCAACTTCTTTTGCCAATCCCTTTGTAAAGCCTATAATGCCAGCCTTTGATGCAGAATATGCAACTTCATATGATCCCCCTGTGACACCCCACATTGAAGATATATTGATGATTTTTCCACTATGATTTGATATCATAATTTTTAAAGCTTCTTTAGAGCATAAAAATACAGATCTTAAATTTGTATTCATTATACTATCCCATTCTTCTGCGCTTAAATCAGTTATCAATCCTTCATGGCTTATTCCGGCGTTATTTACTAACAAATCAATGCTTCCATAACATTCTTTACAATACTCAAATAATTTTTTTACGTCGGATTCCTTTGACACATCTGCTTTGAAAATTTCAATATCAAATCCTTTTTCAGTCAAATTCTTTTTTAATTTTTCCGCTTTTGATTTCGATTTATTGTAGTTAACTAACACTTTGTAGTTATTTTTTGCTAAATCTATTGATATTTGCTTACCTATACCCCTAGACCCACCTGTTACAATTGCAATTTTTTTCATAAAATCCTTCCATTTTTATATTATACTTCTAAAAAAGAGTTATCATTAAGATAACTCTTTTTTAATTTTAAATTATGTTCTATTAATCTGTATAACCAGTTCCTGGAGTATCTGTTCCAGTGTTTCCTGTTCCAGAGTTTCCACTTCCTGGAGTATCTGTTCCAGTACCAGTGTTTCCACTTCCAGTTCCATTACCTGTTCCTGAGTTACCTGTTCCAGTACTTCCACTTCCAGTTCCATTACCTGTTCCTGAGTTGCCTACTCCAGTATTTCCATTTCCTGTTCCAGTTCCATTACCTGTTCCTGTACTTGGAGTATCATCTATTATGCTAGGTCTTTGAGTCGTAGGTTTTTGACCTTTACTAACTACTAAAGATACCTTTTGACCTTCATCACTTGATCCACCTACCAAGCTTTGACTCAATACAGTTCCTTCAGCAGCACTATTGTATTCATACTTAACATTACCTAATAACAAATCATTGTCATTTAGTAGTTTCTCAGCTTGGCTCAATTTCATTCCAATTACATTTGGAACAGGGACTTTTGAGTTCCCCTTGCTTACTACAACCTCTATAGAATCACCTTTATTTAAAGATGTATCTGCACTTGGTGTCTGACTTATAATCTTACCTTCAGGCACTTGTGTACTCTCTTCTTGAGATTTAACAACTATTCTTAGTCCTAGATTTTCAGCTTCATTTTGTGCCTGCTCGACTGTCATATTTACAACATTTGGAGCTTTTATGCCCTCATTTGCATCTTTACTTTGGAAAAAGTCAAGCCCAATATATTTAACTGCAACAACTCCATATCCAATAAGTATTAATATTAATATTGCCGCAATAATTTTTAGTCTTCTTTTAGTCTTTGGACTATCTTGCTTTTTAGCTTTCTTTCTTTCCTTTTTTAATTCTTTCTTTGTCTTTTTAGGTTCATCATCATAATAATCTTCATCTTCATAGTATTCATCATCATCGTATTGACCATATTCATCTTCATAGTCATCATAGTACTCATCATCTTCATCTTCATCATGTCTATTAGCATATGGTGAAGGCTTTCTTCCATTAAAAAGACTTGGATCTCTTCTATTTTTATCTGTTATTGCAAAATTATCATAGTCTTTAATATAAGGAAGATCAATGTTTTTTTCTACAAATTCTATGTCTTCTATCAATTCTTCCGCAGTTTGATACCTATTATCTGGCTCCTTTTGAGTCAATTTACTTATTATTGTTCTTACGCTATTTGGAATACTAACCATTTCCTCATCTGTAAATACAATATTTTCATTAATATGCATCAAGGCTATAGAAATAGGGCTATCCCCGCTAAAAGGAACTCTTCCTACTATCATTTCATACAGTACTATACCTAAAGAGTATAAGTCTGCATTACTTGTAAGATGCTTACCCTTTGCTTGTTCAGGTGATATATAATGAACTGAACCTATTACACTCCCCATATTAGTCATCGTAGAACTACTTACAGCTTTTGCTATACCAAAATCTGCAACCTTCACCTGTCTACCATCTTTTGATATTAAAATGTTGTGAGGCTTTATATCACGATGTATAATACCATTTCTATGTGCGGCACCTAAAGCTAGAGCTATCTGCTTTGCTATATCAAGTGCAGTATACTCTTCCATTGCGCCTTCTTTTTGTATTATTTCTTTTAAGTTTTGACCATCAACGTATTCCATTACTATGTAATGTACTTTTCCATCCTCACCTACATCGTAAACATTTACGATATTAGGGTGCGAAAGACTTGCTACCGCCTCTGCTTCTCTTTTAAATTTCACAAGAAATTCTTGATCATCTACAAATTCTGGTCTCAAAACCTTGACAGCAACTATTCTATTTAACAATCTATCTCTTGCCTGGTAAACGAAGGCCATGCCTCCATCTCCTATTTTCCTAAGAATTTCATATCTATTTCCTAATACTGTAGCTCCCATAATAACACCACCTTAAACCATAACTAGTATTACAGTAACATTATCTTTGCCTGATGCATCATTGGCAAGCTCGATTAGGTTCCCAGCTATCTCGTTAGCATCATTACTTTCAGCAAATGTTTGTTGTATGTATTCTTTATCAACTGCCCCTGTCAATCCATCTGTTGCAAGCAAAATCTTATCTCCTTCGTTTACATCTTCGGTAAAGATATCTACTACAACTACTGGTTCAGTTCCTACAGCCCTAGTTATTTTATTTCTTTCAGGATGAACTCTGGCTTCTTTTTCTGTAATTATATTAGCTTTTACATATTCCTCTACAATAGAATGATCTGACGTTATTTTTTCAAATGTTTTAGAATCTCTATATATGTAGCATCTACTATCTCCAACATTGGCTATATATGCCTTATTATTGTAGACAACAGCTATTGTAAGAGTAGTTCCCATCCCATCATAAGAAGAATCTTCTTTTGATTTTTCATATATTGTAGAGTTCACTGTATTATATGCTTGTTTTATCATATCTTCAATATATTCTATTTTTATTGCATTATTTTGTATTAAATTGTTATTGAAAAATTCAATAATATTTTCAACAGCCAGCTGACTGGCAACCTCACCTTTATTATGTCCACCCATTCCGTCAGCTATCGCAAATATACCTACTTCGCTTCCATTTTCAATTTCAATTATTTCTCCCTTGCTGTAGTCCTCATTGTTTTTTCTGACCTTTCCAACATGGGTTGTACATACAAAATCCATATTACTCCTCCTCTTAGCTATTTTGATGCTTTCTTCTCAACTGACCACAAGCACCGCTTATATCTGATCCCATAGAATTTCTTATGGTAACAGGTATATTATTTTTTTCTAAATAGTTTTTAAAATTATTAATATAAACCATGTCAGGTTTTTCAAAATTTCTTTCTTCAATCGGATTAATTGGAATTAAATTCACATGGCACAGCATTCCTCTTAAAAGCTCTACTATTCTTTTGGCTTCCTTATCTGAATCATTTATCCCTTTTATTAGTGAGTATTCAAATGTTATCCGTCTATTTGTTTGTTTTATAAAATATTTACATGCCTCAATAACATCTGATATTGAATATTTATTGGCAACAGGCATTATTTTTTTTCTTTCTTCATCAAATGGTGAATGTAATGATACTGCTATGTTTATAGGTATTTTTAAGTCAGCAAGCTTAATCATATTATCTACAAGTCCACAAGTAGATAAAGTTATGTGTCTATTTCCTATGTTCAGCCCATCTTCTTCATTCACAAGCTTTAAAAATCTTATAGTATTTTCAAAGTTATCTAAAGGTTCACCACTCCCCATCATTACAATATTTGAAACTCTTTTTCCCAAATCTTCCTGAACTTTTATTATTTGATCCAGTATTTCCCAAGCTTCTAAATTTCTACTTAAACCATCTATTGTTGATGCACAAAATCTACACCCCATCCTGCATCCAACTTGACTTGAAACACAGACTGTCAGCCTATCTTTGTACTCCATTGCAACAGTTTCTATTATATTACCATCATTTAATAAAAATAAATATTTGCTGGTATTATCAATTTTTGATTTTAATTTTAAATCTATTTCAATATTTCCTACAATAGAAGAAGTTTCTAATTTTTCCCTTAGTGATTTTGGTATATTATTCATTTCGTCAAAAGATTTTACTCCTTTATATATCCATGAATAAATTTGATTACCTCTAAATTTTTTTTCTCCAATGTCAACTAAAAAATCAGACATTTCACTTTTTGTTAGATTTTTCAGCACAATTCGTTCTTTACACATTATACCACACCTCTATTGATTTTTAAATTTTTTTCATTCTACAAATAAAGAATCCATCCATATTATGTTTATTAGGTAATATCTTTAAATATCCATCTTTTTGAGTTTCTTTGTCTATCATTACATTATCTATAATATCTAACGTGAAATCTTTATTATCATTTAAGAAATTTTCAATAATATCCATATTTTCTTCTTTAAAAAGAGTACATGTTGAATATATAAGAATTCCTCCTTTTTTTACATACTTTGATGAATTTCTCAATATTTTTGACTGTATTTTTGAAAGTTCAACTACATCTTCTTCTTTTTTATACTTTATTTCTGGTTTCCTTCTAACTATTCCCATCCCTGAACAAGGAACATCGCATACGACGTAATCAAACTTTTCTATATAATTTTCATCTAGTACTTCAGCATCAGCTAAATTAGTTTTTAAATTATTAAGACCTAATCTCTTCGCATAAGTGTCTATAAGTTTTATCTTATGTTCATATATATCTTGAGATACTACTTCTCCAGTATTTTCCATATATTCGGCTATATGTGTGCTTTTCCCACCAGGAGCTGCGCACACGTCTAATACCTTAGAATTCTTTTTAGGATTTAGCACTTCGGCTACTAACATAGAACTGACATCTTGTATACTTATATATCCATTCTTAAACAGTTCGTTTTTTTCTATATTTTTAAAGTTTTTAACAAGTAAAGCCTCTTTTACTACATCTACCTTTTTTGCTTCCACACCGTCTTTTCCTAGTGAATCTATAATAAAATTTATATATTCATCAAAAGAATTAAATTCTTTTGATTTTGTTTTATTTACCCTTACATATAGTTTCGATTTTTCAGAAAGAGCCTCTAGTAACTCCTCTGTAAATTCATATCCGTATTCCTTAACAAATCTACCAACTATCCACTTGTTATAAGAATATTTAATGGATAGGTAGTCTATACCTTTTGCATTTACAACTTTTATATTATCTTTGTCTCTTGATATATTTCTTAATACCGCATTTACAAATCCAGAAGATTTTTTATCTAATCTTTTTACAATATTTACAGTTTCATTTATAGCTGCATAATCCTTAACAGAATCCAAAAACATCATCTGATATACACCTATTCTCAGCATGATTTTTACTATGTTAGACATTTTTCTAACTTTGATTTTTGAGACTTTATTAATCATATGATCTATATATTTCTCATTTTCTATTACACCATAAACTATTTCGGTGATTAATCCTTTGTCAATATTACTGATATTTGGATTTTTAAGATGATTGTTAATTGCTAAATTCGAATAATTTTTTCCTACCTCTATATCTATTAGTATTTTATAGGCTATATCTCTGCTCGACATATTTTCTCCTCATATCTCTCTATATTTATATTTTTTCTATATTATTATGAAATTTATAATATACAAATAAATTTCATAATAATATGACTATATGTCAATAGACACATAGTCATACTTAAGTGTATTTAATCTCTACCATTAGCTATAGCAATATATCTAATTAATGTTGCTATAGAAGCCAAGGCTGCTGCAATATACGTAAGAGCTGCTGCACTTAACACCTTATAGCTTTGTTTCTTTTCATCAAGACCAACTATACCAAGAGTTTCAAGCTGAACTAACGCTCTTTTTGATGCATTCAGTTCCACTGGTAATGTCACTACCTGAAATAAAACTGTCGCAGAAAAAAGAATTATTCCTAACCACAATAATTTACTTCCCATAAATAATCCTGCCGCTATTATTAACCACGAAGCAGATGAAGCAAAATTCACAGTCGGTACAAGTGCACTTCTAAACGTCATTGCTGGATAAGCTTCTTTATCTTGAATAGCGTGCCCACATTCATGAGCTGCTACTGATATAGATGTTATCGATCTTCCATAAAACACCTCTTCTGATAAACTAACAGACTTTGACCTAGGATTGTAATGATCTGTCAATTCACCAGCTACTGGTAATACTGGAACATTGCTCAAGCCATTATAGTTCAAAATACGTCTTGCTACCTCTTCTCCCGTCATTCCACTACTAGCATTTACCTTAAAGTATTTTTTAGTAGTCGAGTTGACCTTAAACGACGCATACAAACTAAGCAGTATAGCTGGAACTAATAATATTAACGTACTATCATAATACAATTATAACAACCCCTTTATTTTAATATACTTCCTTTTTCAATTGAATTTCCTTTTATATAATCTGAAACTGACATTCTTCTCTTGTTTGGCATTTGAAGTTCCTCAATCAATAAAGTACCTTTTCCACAACTTACCTCAATACCATCGCTAGAAACTTTTTCGATAGTTCCTGGTGTAGTATTATATTCTTTGTCCTCAACCTTTGTCTTCCAAATTTTAATTTTTCCATATTCAGAATCACACCAAGCCCCAGGCCAAGGTATTGTACCTCTAACTAAATTATGTATTTCTGTAGCACTTTTAGAGAAATCTATATGACCTAAGTTTCTATCCATCATTGGAGCGTAAGAAGATTTTGAATCATCCTGTTTAATTCTTGTATACTCTCCTGTTTCAATTAATTGTATAGTCTCTACTAAAAGTTTTGCTCCTTCATCCTTCATCCAGTCGTGCAGTTCTCCGGCCGTGATATTATTATCTAAATCATATTCTTTTGACATAATAATATCTCCAGTATCCAGACCTTCATCCATAAACATAGTCGTTACACCTGTCTTTTTCTCTCCATTTATTATCACCCAATTTATAGGTGCTGCACCTCTGTATTTTGGAAGTAGAGAGACGTGGACATTCACACAACCATATTTAGGTATTTCCAAAAGTTCTTTTTTAAGAATTTGTCCATAAGCTATTACCACTATCAAATCGGGAGCAATATCTCTAATTGTATCAATGAATTCCTTAGACGAAGCTTTCATTGGTTGAAGAATATCTAAATTATTATCTAATGCAACTTGTTTTACAGGAGAAATTCCTATTTTTTTACCTCGTCCTTTAGGCTTATCAGGTTGAGTAACTACCGCACAAATTTCATGTCCTTGCTCGATTAATATCTCCAAAGATTTCACTGAAATATCAGGTGTTCCCATAAATACAATTCGCATATTATTCACCTTTTTTCACTTTTTCTACAAATAATATTCCATCTAAATGATCAATTTCATGACAAAATGCTCTAGCTAAAAATCCTTCACCTTCTACTTCTATAGGTTTTCCATATCTATCTTGTGCTTTTACCTTTACGTAATTTGGTCTAGTTACTTCACCAACAAATTCTTCTACACTCAAGCATCCTTCTACATCTGTTTGAGTCCCATTAGAATCTACTATTACTGGATTAATAAGTTCAATCAAACCTTCTCCAATATCAACTACTACTGCTCTTCTCAGCATTCCAACCTGTGGAGCAGCCAATCCTACACCCTCAGATTCATACATAGTATCTGCCATATCATCAAGTAACAAGTGTAGTCTTTCGTTAAAATCAACTACTTCTTTTGACTTTTTATTTAGAGTCGAATCTCCCATTTTTAACACGTTTCTTATTGCCATTTTTACCTCCATTATTTATTATCTCTCACGATTGTCGTTTTAATTGTTTTTTATATTTATAATTATTACTCTGATAGAACTAAATCTTAGATAAAACTTCTAGGATTCAATTCTACGTTTATTAATACCCCATTATCAAATATATCATCTCTTTTTGTAACACTTATATATTTTATCATGGCTTTTAAAATTTTTATATCTATATTTCTATTTTTTATAATTACTTGCCATCTGTATTTTTCTTTTATTTTATTTATAGAACACTCATTAGGTCCTAGTATATGTCCACTAATATCAAGGTCCTTGGACTCAAATAAAAATTTTAAAGTTTCATAAAATTTATACGCATTATTTTTTGCTAAATCATAATTTTTATGAGAAAAAACTACTCTAAAGATACTATTAAAAGGTTCATATCCAAATAGTTCTCTTAGTTTTATTTCATCTTTATAGAATCCTTCATAGTCATGATTAGCAGCCCTTTTAATTGCAAAATGTTCTGTATCATAAGTTTGAAGTATAACTTTCCCTTCTTTTTCTGAACGACCAGACCTTCCCGATACTTGTGTTATCAGCTGAAAAGTCGATTCATAAGAACGAAAATCAGGATAATTCAACATCATATCAGCAGATATAATACCCACTAAAGTCACATTATCGAAGTCATGACCTTTACTCAATATTTGTGTACCAATTAGAATATCTACTTCTTGTGAATTAAATTTTCTTAAAATATCCTCTAATTGACCTTTTTTAGATGTAGTATCCTTATCTACTCTCATTACTCTGTATTTAGGAAATTTTTTCTTTATCATTTCCTCTATTTTTTCAGTGCCTATACCTAAGCTCCCTATATTTATTCCATTACATATAGGACAATTATTGGGTATATTTTCCTCAAGTCCACAGTAGTGGCATATACCTTTTTTAATATTTTTGTGATACGTAAGGGATATATCACATCTTTCACAGGTAAAAACATGACCACAGTCCTTACAAGTAACAAAATTCGAATATCCTCTTCTATTTAGAAAAAGAATTACTTGATTGTTCGATTCAACAGTTTTTTCTATGGAGTCCAACAACTTATTACTTAACTCTGAACTATTACCGGAGTGAAGTTCTAATCTCATATCAACAATTTCTATATCCGGTAAACTCTTTTTATTTGCTCTTTTAATTAGTTTATGAAGTATATACTCACCATTTAACGCCTTGTAATAATCTGATACAGAAGGTGTCGCAGAACCTAAAACTACGGTAACATTTTGCTTTAGTGCCATAAATCTAGCCACTTCTATAGTGTCATATTTAGGTGTCATATCTGATTTATAGCTAAGATCGTGTTCTTCGTCAATTATCACTAATCCCAAAGAATCAAACGGCAGATAAAGTGCTGACCTTGTACCGATTACAATTCTAATATTACCATTTTTTACTTCTCTATATACATCATGCTTCTCGCCTTCAGATAACATACTATGAAAAACTCCCACCATATTTCCAAATCTATTTTTAACTCTGGAAATCATTTGAGGTGTTAGAGCTATTTCTGGAACAAGTAATATACTTTCCAAACCTTGCTCAAGTTTATTTTTTATTAACTCCAAATAAATTTCAGTTTTTCCACTTCCTGTTATTCCGTGTATAAGATGTGGCTTTTTATTTAAATCTAAATCCGAGTCTATAATCGACTCGAATATAAATTTTTGTTCATCATTTAAGCTTATTTCTTTTTGTTCAACTTCTATAGAGGAATCCACCCTCCTATAATAATCTATCTCTTCTACCTTAATTAAGCCTTTGGATTCTAGACTTTTTATTGTAGAAGAATATATATTTAATAAAGAAATTGCTGTTTGAAATTCAACTTGTTCGTTTAAATATAAAAATTCTAATAATTTCTTCTGGCTTATCCCTATTCTATATTTATTTTCTAAAATTTTATCTTTTATTATTTCTTCAGTATCATTGAGTTTAATGTATTTAATTTTCTTCTCGTTCTTTCGCTCTTGATACTCCCAAATCACCTTTATACTGTCATTTGACTTCATATCATCTATCGCTTTTTTACCAAAAAGATTTACTACATCTATATAATCTACTTTCCCATTATTTTCAACTACGTAATCTAATATTTTTTTCTCCTTGCTATTATCTGAATAAATTTCTTCATTGTTTCCAAAAGTTATTACCTTTTTAGATTTTAGTGAATATCCCTTTGGATAAAATAAATTTATACAATCATCATATGTGCACATATATCTATTTCTCATCCAGAATATTAACCTTATATTTTCTTCAGATAGCATTGGATTTTCATCTAAAATATCACTTATATATTTAATCTTTTCTGGGCTTATACTATCTTTTTCAAGATTTTCTTTTACGGTAATAGCAAAGGCTTCAATAGGTTTATCTGACCGTCCAAAAGGAACACTGATTCTATGTCCCCTTTTTATCTCCTCTTCAAGCTCCGGTGGAATCCTATATGTAAACAACATATCAGCATATTTACTTTTATTTCGTAGTATAACGTCTACATACATATAATATACCTCCCGACAAAAACAAGGGAAAGTTAATTACCTTCCCTTTTAAAAAAACTACCTTATATTTTTCTCATCAATAAGATTTTTTATTCTATCTAAAATCACATCTGCTACTTCTGTTTTTTTAAGGATTGGATATTCATCAACTTTTCCATCTACATCAATTATCTTGACAATATTAGTATCAGACTTAAATCCAGCACCTTTTTTTGTTAAATCATTTGCCACTATGAAATCTAAATTTTTCTTTTTAATTTTCCTAGTTGCATTTGTTAAAACATCGTTAGTTTCTGCAGCAAACCCTACTAAAATTTTATTTCCTTTTTCTTTTCCAATCTCATATGCCACATCTTTATTTCTTGATAGCTCTATGACTAAATCTTCATCTGATTTTTTTATTTTCTTATCTGAATACTCTTTTGGCTTATAATCTGCTACTGCAGCACTTTGTATTATCACATCATTTGATGAAAATTCATCTGTAACTGTTTCGTATAGATTATCCGCACTTTCAATATCAATATATTTATAAAGCCCTTTTGGTTTTTCTATTTCTACTTTTCCCGATACTAGTGTTACATTAGCACCTCTAGATATTGCCTGTCTAGCTATAGAATATCCCATTTTTCCGCTAGATCTATTTGTAATATATCTAACCGGATCTATAGACTCTATCGTTGGTCCAGCTGTTACAAGTATATTTACACCTACTAAATCCTTCGCTCTATCTATTTCTTCAAAACAAGATTTAACTACTTCTACTATTTTATCTACTTCTTGTAATTTTCCAGCTCCAATATCTCCACAAGCCAATTCACCACTCGCAGGATCGATAACTGTCCAACCAATTCTTTTTAGTTTATCTAGATTTTCTTGAACAATTACATTATTGTACATATTTGTATTCATAGCTGGAGCCATTATTAGCTTAGAAGTTGTTGCCATTACAGTCGTAGTCAACATATCATCGCAAATTCCAGAAGATATTTTCCCTATGAAATTTGCACTTGCCGGTACAATTAAAAATGCATCTGCCTTTTTTGCAAGTTCAATATGTTCAACTTCCCATGTTTTTGGTTCAGCAAACATATCAACAGTCACTAAATTTTTACTTAAGGTTTGAAATGTCAATGGATTTACAAATTCACATGCTGACTTAGTCATTATCACATGTATATTTGCTCCTAATTTTTTCAGCTTACTTACGACATCACATGCTTTATATGCTGCTATTCCACCTGTTACTCCTACTACTATAGTTTTATTATTTAGCATAAACTCTACTTCCTTTACAATCACATTTTTATTATCATACCTGCAAACGCATTTTTTGATTTACTCTTGTTCTAATAATTTTCTTTCTTGCTCTAATTTATGTTCTATTTCTTGTTCTTTTATTTCGTCATCAGTAAGCAATCTGTAACCTACTTTGCCTTGTATAATTTCTTCGCTAGCTATTATTACCGGTTTTAAGTTTTCTTTTACCTCTACTAGTGGCTCTGAATTATCAACAATTTCTCTAGCTCTTTTTGAAACAGTAGCTATTAGGTAATATCTGTTCTCTATTTTTTCTGCAATATCATTCATCGATGGTTTTAACATTCTTTTTCCTCCAATTCAAACTTCTTTATAACTTCTTCTTTGTATCTACTTACCTTACATTTTTCTGCATTTATTATATTATGAATATCTTCAACAGATTGTTCCACAGTATTATTAAAAATAAAATAATCGTAATCCGAAACCAATTTTATTTCATTAAACGCACTGCTAAATCTTTTTTTAATTTGCTCCTCTGTTTCAGTTCCTCTTCCTGTAATTCTATTTTTTAATTCTTCTAAACTAGGAGGTAACATAAATATAAAAACTGCATCTGGATATGCTTTTTTTATTTGCATAGCTCCTTGCATCTCTATTTCTAAAATTATATCTCTTCCTTTTTCTAATTCATCTGATATAGCTTTTAAAGGAGTTCCATAATAATTATCATATATTTTAGCATGCTCTAAAAATTCGCCTTTATTCACCATTTCTTCAAACTCTGATTTAGTTTTGAAAAAATAGTTTACACCTTCTACCTCTCCTTCTCTAGGACTTCTTGTAGTCGCAGAAATAGATAGTTTAATGTTAGACTTTTTACTTACTATTTCAGTACAAACAGTCCCCTTACCTGCACCACTTGGTCCAGATATAACTATTAGTAGTCCTTTTTTTTCTATCATATCATATCTCCTCATAGCTATTCAATATTTTGAACTTGTTCCCTTATTTTTTCTAGCTCCGATTTTATTTCAATTATAGTATTAGTTATGTTAATATCAGATGACTTAGATCCAATTGTATTTGCTTCCCTATTCATTTCCTGTATTATAAAGTCCATCTTTCTACCTATTATATCATTGCCTACAACTGTGTCTCTTAATTGATGTATATGACTTTTGAATCTTACAATTTCTTCTGTAATATTGGACTTATCAGCATAAATTGCGACCTCTTGTGCAATTCTAGCTTCATCAACAAGATTAGAATCTTCAAGTAGCTCGTTTATTCTCGATTTCAATTTTTCTTTATACTCTTCTACTATTGCACCAGAATTTTTTTCAATTTCCTTTATGCTACTTTCAAGTAAATTTGTTCTAAATAAAATATCACTTTCTAGTTTTTTACCTTCGACCAACCTCATCTCAGATAATTTTTCCATACTTGAGTTAGCCGCAATAGAAAGCATATTCCACATTATGTCTTCATCCTCTTCAGATTCAGATACTTTTACTACTTCTGGGAATTTTGATATTTCTGAAATAGATATCTCCTGAGATATATTGAAATCAGACTTAATCCTATCAAGTATACCATAATATTGTCTAGCTAAATCTTCATCATATTCTAGATTTGTACCAGAGGATTTTAGTGTATCAAATTTTACGTATACATCTACACGTCCTCTATTAAGGTATCCTTTTATTAGTGATCTTAGTTGATCTTCTAAATATGAAATTTTTCTAGGCATTCTTATATTAATATCTAGATACTTATGATTAATAGTCCTGCATTCTAAGGATATATTATAATTATCATCCTTAAAATCACCTATTCCAAAACCAGTCATGCTCTTAGCCATATGTACACTCCAATCGAACCTTATTATAGTTTTATTATTAAAATAATCATTTTCCATTATAATTATTCTTTTTCATAAAGTCTATTATAACATAAATTTTATAATTAGATAAAATTATCAAGAAAGCTTTTCTATTATTTAATGATATTTAGGAATTTTTCTAATTCCTTAGTAAAATATTTAGGCTTATTGTTTATAAAGCTATGTGTAGACTTTTCAAACATGTGAATATAAGTATTATCTATATTTTCTTTTAAATACTCAACTGACTTGGGGTTCACAAGAGATCCCGGATCAGCAAAAAATAAAGCAGTCGGTACTTTAATTTTCTTAACAGTTTCTCTGAAGTCTTCACTACATAGAGAAAACCACATTGACGTAATCGAATAATATGAATTTCCACTTAAATCTTTTTCTATAACTCTTTTTAATACAGATGTATTTTTACCTTCTAGAGATGGATTAATTTGTATATATAAATCTAAGTATGCTTTTTTCATATCATCAAATTGACTTGCTATACTCTTTAATAATTCTTCACGCCCAAATCTTCCAAACATTATTCCATATTCCCATCCATCTTCGTTTAAGAGATATGGTGTCATGTCACAAATTACAATTCCTTTTAAATTTTCGTTTCCATAAGTATCTATATATTTATAAATTACACCTGCTCCCATAGAGTATCCAACCAGTATAACATTTTCTAACTCCAAGTACTCAATCAATTCTTTCAGATCTTTTGCTAATCTAGCTAGCGACATATCTCGATTTGGTTTTTCCGAAAGTCCAAATCCTCTGTGATCATATGCTATTTTTCTATAACCTGTTAAATTTTCTATTGTATAATCAAAATCATGGTGGTTAGATCCCCAAGCATGTAAAAAAATGATAGGAGTATCTTTTTTATCTCCGACATCTTTATAATAAATTTTATATTTTTCACTATTTAAAAAGAACATTTATTTCACCACTAATCCTCTATTTTTTTAATCTTAGCTTTTTCTTCGTCACTTGGAGTTACATATACAGTTTTATTTTTTTCATATATTACCATTCCCGGCTTAGCACCTGATGGTTTTTTTACATTTTTCTTTCTAGTGTAATCTATCGGCACATTTGACGACATTTTTGCTTTACTATAATATGCAGCCAATGTTGCAGCTTCTTTAATTTCTTCATCATTCACCTGTTTGCCCGCACATTTCAACAATACGTGTGACCCCGGAATATCTTTTGTATGGAACCAGTAATCATCATTATCAGCCATTTTAAGAGTTAAATAGTCATTTTGTTTATTGTTTCTACCTACCATTATTGTATTTCCATTTGATGATAAGTACTTCATTATTACTGTTTTAGGCTTGTTGTTTTTCTTAGGCATATTTCTAGATTTTAAATATCCTTCTCTAACAAGCTCTTCTCTTATCTCTTTTAATTCTTGACTATTTTCGCTATTGTCTATACTAAGAAGTATATTATCTAGATATTCCGACTCCTCTTTATTTATAATAAGGAGTTTTGTTAATTCTTCATTGGCATTTTTTAATTTATTATATTTTTTGAAATACTTTTGTGCATTTTCAGATGGAGATAAATTAGGATTAAGCTTTATCATAATAGGATTATTTTCATCATAAAAATTCAAAACCTCTACGCTTTCCATCCCTTTTTTTATCATGTAAATGTAAGAGGTTATCAATTCTCCTTTTGTTTTATACACGTGTGCGTTTTCTGACTCTCTAAGCTCTTTTAATTGTTTTTTTATCTTGTTGTTTACTCTATCTAATCTCAAAGAAATACTTTTTTTCATTGAAGAAGATTTTTGATTTAACCTATCCTTTATATCTTTTTTAAGATAGTACTGTTCGATAATCGCCGATATACTATCATCTTTAATATCAGACATATCTTGGTATTGTTTTAGCTCTATTGAACTAAATTCTACTATTTTATCTTTTTTGGTATCTATTATCATATTCGGATAATCTATATCATTTTTTAAATCATCAAATATACCTTCAACAATTGACATAATTTCATTAAATTTCGATAAAGATATTTCATTAATCTTACTATCTACAGATACACCTGACCTAAAGCATACTTCCTTAGCTACTAGTGGAGATATTCCAAGTATGTTTGAATATAGAGATTTAACAATATTGTCATCTTCTTTCAATAATGTTTTAAATTCTTCTACAGATATTTTTTTCAGTGGATTTAATTTATTTTGACTAGGAGGTAACTCGTACTCTGCTCCTGGCAATACTTGTCTTAATCGACTTACGCTTAGTGGAATTCTTTTAATTGAATCAATTATTTTTCCACTATGAGAAACTAAAATAATATTACTATGTTTTCCCATTATCTCAACAAATAAATACTTCAATGTTTTTTCTTTTAGCTCATCATATGATTCTACAGATATTTTTATAATTCTTTCAAAGTCTACTTGCTCTATATCTGTGATTATTCCACCTTGTATGTGCTTTCTCAACGTCATGCAAAATACAGGTGCTTTTTTAGGATTAGTTTTTTCATACATATCAGCCAAGTATGTTCTTGGGTTCGATGCACTTGCACTAATTACAAGCTTGTAAGACTCTTGTCTTGCCCTTATTTTTAAACATATTTCATCTTTTTCAGGCTGGTACACTTTATCTATTTTTGAATTTCCCAAAGTTTTTTTTAATTCCCTTGAAAGGGAGTTCACTACAATTCCGTCAAATGACATACACTACACTTCCTTATAATTAATTTACTCACATTCTATTCGCATATTATTACAGAATCTTCTTCTCCATCTTCATTTAACATAACTTGGATAAACTCATTCTTTGAAGTTGGAACATTTTTACCAACATAATCTGCTCTAATAGGCAATTCTCTATGCCCTCTATCTATCAACACTGCAAGTTGTATTAGTTTTGGTCTTCCGTTATCTATAATATAATCTAATGCCGCCCTAATAGTTCTACCTGTATACAATACATCGTCAACTAATACTACAGTTTTATTTTCTATATCTAAGTTGAAATTTTCATCTACAGTAGACATTATTTTATCGTGAGTAATATCATCTCTATATCTTGTAATATCTATAAAATTACAGTCTACTTCTACCTGTTCTATTTGTTCTATTTTTTTTGAAATCATCTTTGCAAGTGGTATACCTTTAGTTTTTATTCCAACTATGCATACATTATCAATACCTTTGTTTTTTTCTATAATTTCATGACTAATCCTAGTAATAGCTCTAGAAATAGCTTCCTTATCCATTATCTTTGCCTTTTGCATATTACCACCCTCTATAAAATTATACTAATCTAAAAATTACTACTCTCGCTATTTATCATTGTTCTCTCAAAATCTCTAGAGCTCGCTTAAAATATTCTGGTAACTCTGAAGAAAATTCTACGTATTCACCTGTTCTTGGATGTATAAATCCAAGTTTTCTAGCATGTAACATTTGACCTTTCAATTTAGGAAATTTTTTTTCTTTATATCCATATAGATAATCTCCCAATATTGGATGATTTAAAAAGCTACTGTGAACCCTTATTTGATGTGTTCTTCCTGTCTCCAAATTAGCTCTTAGATAACTATATCCACTATATCTTTCTATCAAATGAAAATGTGTAACAGCATTTTTACCACCTGAGTTCACAACTGCCATCTTCAACCTGTTTTTGGAATTTCTTCCTATAGGTTTGTCAACTGTCATCTCATCCCATTTTACATTCCCTAAAGATATCATTTCATATTCTCTTGTGATTGAGTGTACTTTAAACTGCTCAGCTAAGTGTTCATGAGCCATGTTGTTTTTTGCAATCACTAGTATTCCTGATGTATCCTTGTCGATTCTATGCACAATACCTGGTCTAATCAAGCCATTTACTGATGATAGATTTCCATTGCAGTGATACAGTGCTGCATTTACTAATGTGTTGTCTGGATTCCCAGGAGCTGGATGAACTACCATACCTTGTGGCTTATTTACTATCAACACATCTTCATCTTCATATATTATATCTATTTTTATATCTTGTGGTATTGCTACTGTATCTTTAGGCTCTAGCATCGATACATAAATAAGATCATCCATCTCTACTTTATAACTTGGTTTCTCGATTTTAGAATTCACTAATATCCTGCTATTTTTTATCAGTTTTTGTATATAACTTCTCGATATATCTTTATACATTTCGGAGACATATAAGTCTAATCGTTTATTTTCGTCATTTTCTTGAACACTAAAAGCATCCACTTCTTGATTTAGAGAGTCAATTTCTTCTATTTTTAAAGTTTCTTTATTATCGTCATTTTTTTTCATATTCTCTAACTTCATTATTTTTTGTCACTCCCACCAAAAAGCAATTCAATGCACAGTACAATAGTACCTACAACTACTAGTATATCCGCAAAGTTAAAAACATAGCTCCATATAAATCTGAAATCAAAAAAGTCTATCACATATCCTAGTCTAACTCTATCTATCATATTTCCTATTGCACCTGCAATTATCATGCATATAGAAATTTTTGTTATTTTATTTAAATCTACCCTATATAAATAGTAAATACCTACCAAAGTTACTCCTAGAGCAGCTATTATAAAAATAGCTTTGGAATTTTGAAACATTCCAAATGCTGCACCTCTATTTTCTACATAAGTTAGGTAAAAAATTTTATTTATCACCTCGTAGCTGCCTTCACTATTTAAAAATGATTTTATATTTATTTTTGTCACTTGATCTATTAATATAAGTAAAGAAATTAATATTAAATACATAATTACTCCTTATTTTTATTTTACCTTAATTATAACATATTAACAAAATAAAAGTATCGCTAACCTAATAGCTGATACTTTTATTAGTATTAACTGTATTAAAATTTTCTAGGTATAAAACCTATCTTATCATACACGTCTTTTAAAGTTTTTTCTGCTCTAACTTCCGCTTTTTGAGCACCCTTAACGTATATTTGTTCTAAGTAATCTCTGTTTTCAAGTAAGTATTTATATTTTTCTCTTATAGATCTCAGTTTTTCAACGACAACTTCTGCCATATCGCCTTTAAAAGCTCCATATCCCTTACCTTCATACATTTTAACAATATCTTCAACCGTTTTATCGCTAATTGCTGAGTAGATATTGATTAAGTTTTTTAATCCAGGCTGTTCATCAGTATAATTAACTTCACCAATTGAGTCTGTAACAGCTCTTTTTATCTTCTTAATTGTTGTTTTTTCATCTTCTGCTAAAAGTATATATCCATTTTCGTTTGAATCCGACTTACTCATCTTATTTAAAGGTTCTTGCAGACTCATAACTCTTGCTGTTCCCTTTGGAAAATATCCGTCTGGAACTACAAATGTTTCTGAATATTTATTATTAAATCTATTTGCCAACTCTCTAGCAAGTTCTAGATGCTGTTTCTGATCATCACCTACTGGAACTAAATCAGCTTGATAAAGTAATATATCCGCTGCCATAAGTACAGGATATGTAAATAGTCCCGCATTTAAATTAGCTTCACTCTTTTTAGACTTATCTTTAAATTGTGTCATTCTATTTAATTCACCCATATAAGTCATCGTACAAAGTGCCCAGTTAAGTTCTGCATGCTGGTGCACATGCGATTGAATAAATATTGTATTTTGCTCTGGATCAA
Source organism: Peptostreptococcus faecalis (assembly GCF_900240845.1). Lineage (GTDB taxonomy): Bacteria > Bacillota > Clostridia > Peptostreptococcales > Peptostreptococcaceae > Peptostreptococcus > Peptostreptococcus faecalis. The sequence goes on along the minus strand of NZ_OERU01000001.1, from coordinate 548,431 downwards.
TACCACAAGCAATAAACTGTGCTAGTAATTCTATAGTTTGGTTTCTTAAAACTTCTGGGTCTTGAGGCACTGTAATTGCATGCATATCAACCATGCTGAAAAAGCACTCATATTCATTTTGTAAATTAGTCCAGCTTTTTATCGCTCCTAAATAATTTCCTAAAGTCATCTTACCTGATGGTTGTACTCCACTAAATATAACTTTCTTTCCCTGTTCATTCATAGTCAATTATCTCCTTAAGTTATTGCAAGGCTTTTATCCTATTATTATATCACCTGTGGAAAAAGGTTTCAATACTTTACACTTTTAAAGTCTTTTTAATATATTATCTACCATTTTCTTAGATGTCGTTGCGGCTTTTTCCACAAATTCTTCGTATGATTTATCCGCAGAACTATCTGCATTATCAGATATTGCTCTTATTATTACAAATGGTATATTATTGCAGTGTGCTACATGTGCCATCGCTGCACCTTCCATTTCACAACAATATCCTCCAAATTCTCTTTTTAAGTACTCTTTTTTTTCTTTGTCGGCTACAAACTGATCTCCTGTCACAACTCTTCCCTTATATGCTTTAAACTCAGTTTTTTCTTCAAGAAAAGCATCATATGCAATATCGATCAATCTCTCATCTGCTTTAAAGACTGATGTATCCATTCTAGGTATTGTGCCAACAATTTCCCCCGCTGCCGATGCATCTACATCATACTGTACAGAATCTGTTGATATGACAATATCATTTATTTTTAATTCATCATATAACGCTCCCGCAACACCTGTATTTATCACAGCATCTACTCCGAATTCGCTAATTAAAATTTGCGTGCACATCGCAGCATTTACTTTAGCTATACCACATTCAACAACTACTACATCTTTTCCATGAAGTATACCTTCATTAAAATTCAATCCCGCTATATTACGTGTTTTTTTATTTTCCAGCTCAGAAGTCAGTTCTCTTACTTCTTCGTCCATCGCTCCTATTATTCCTATTTTTTTCATATTGATTTTTTTATACAAAAACTGTATTTCTCCTACTCTTTTTTTTACTAATCATTCTATATTTATTTTTAGTAATCACTCTATATTTATTTTATATTAATTACTTAACTTAACCATTACATAATTCCTGTTAAATTCTGTATCAGCAAACTTACTCCTATAATCCCTATCCAACAACAAAAACCCATAAAAAGTGGTTTTCCACCCGTTTTTATTAATTTTATAATATCTGTATTAAGACCTATTGCTCCCATTGCCATTATTATAAAGAATTTACTCACTTTTTTCATAAATGAGAAAAATAACGGTATAGTACTCGCCAAACTACCTGTAATAGTACCATTAGATATCAGAAGTTCAACTATTGTAGTCAATAGAGAACATAAAATAAAGTAAATTATAAAACTAGGAACTAGTGATTTTAAAGATAATTTATGACTTGAAGATCCTTTGCTTTTTTTCTTAGAGTAATAAAGTGACAAGAAAAATGTTATTGGTATGATTGCTAAAGTTCTAGTAAGCTTTACTATTGTCGCTGAATCTAATACCGCAGTTCCCGTATTATGAATATTATCCCATGAGGATGCTGCTGCTGTAACAGAAGAAGTATCATTTACTGCTGTTCCTGCGAAAATTGCAAATCCTTTATTAGTCAGACCTATTATATCACCTAATGTAGGAAATATTAAAGCTGCTATCACATTGAACAAAAAAATAACAGATATTGCTTGTGCTATCTCATCATTATCTGCATCGATTACAGGTGCGGTTGCAGCTATAGCAGATCCTCCACAGATTGAAGAACCGACTCCTACCAGTACAGAAATCTTTTCTGGTATATGCATCCATTTGCACATAAAGTATGATATTAAAAGTGAGGTTGCTATTGTCGATACAATTATCGGCAGAGATTCCTTACCAACACTTAGAACAACTTGCAAATTCAGTCCAAATCCTAATAGTATTACTGCGTATTGCAATACTTTTTTTGAAACAAAATTAATTCCAATTCTATACTCTTCTTTTTTTTGCTTAAATACAGCACCTACTATAATCCCTATTAAAATAGAAAAAACAGCACCTCCTACTACAGGTGCAATATCTCCCAAAAAAAAGGACGGTACTGCAATTAAAAGACAAAAAATTACTCCTTTGAATATTTCTTTAAAATCTTTCATTTCTACCTCCTCTTTAATTTTGCTAATATAGTTTTATAAACTAATAAAATAACTAGTATTCCACATATTCTATTTTACATTTGATATAAATAAATTTCAACCAATTGATATAATATTATCACTTGTATTATTTCTAATTTAAAACGTCCCCGAATGTTAATTCGAGGACGCTAGATAATATCATCTTAGTTTATTTCTGATTTATTACATTTAACCATACTAAACTAACTATATGCTATTTTCTTCTTTGTTAGTAAATGCTGCTTTAAGCATCATAAATGCTGTAGCTAATACAACAACAATTACTAGTATTTTCAATTTTTCTATATCTAAGCTAGATACGAATGGGAATGCACATCCTACACCTATTATACCTGAAATAGCTATAATAGCTGCATTTTTTTTAGCATATGCATTTTCCTTTATAAACTTAGCTGATGCAACTGGCATCAATAACGCGCATGAACCCATCATAATTGGGAATGCTGCCATAGGATCCATTCCCATTGCATATACAACTACCATAGCTGGAGCATATAGACCTACACCTGCTGTCATTAACATTCCTAGTCCTAGGAAAATAACTATTCCTGCTACAAGTTTAACACCACTAAGTCCAAGAGCAGTTCCTCCTAATGGAATCCACTTCATAACAGATGCTAGGAAAAGAATTGCTGAAATTAATAAAGCAACACCCATTACAATCTGTACAGTTCTTTCTTTAATCTTAGACATAATCCCTGCACCAACATAAGAACCTACTACTGCAGCGCCTATTAAAGAAACTAATGTTACTGAGTCGACATTAGTAGCTCCAATAAATAATATTGCTTCCAACATTACTGGAAGGGCATCTGCAACGTTTAATGTTCCAGGTATTTGTTTGTCTCTAAGGTTGTGTCTAAAAGCTTTAAAGAAGAACATCGATGGTGCAAATGAACCTATACCAAGTGTATCAAAAAAGTTTGTTACAAATCCAGTAACAGCTGGTTTCCAAATTTTTTCATCTTCAAACGTATTTTCTTTTTTAGCTTTCAATAGATCTTTTATAAATACAAATGCAAAACCTATAAAAGCAACATATAGTAATATTTGTAGTATTTTTATAATCATAACTTTTCGTCTCCTAATTTTATATTTTATAAATTGGAAAAGTCATATTAATAATATTATCTAAATATAAAATTTAAATTTCTTATTTCAATATGAATCCATATTTTACTGGATCAGTTTCATCTATAACAAAGTTATTGAAACCTGTTATATATGCAGATCCTGAAATTTGAGGGATTATAGCATCATAATCTCCTACCTTAGTCTTTTCTACTATTTCACCTTCAAATAAAGTTCCAAGTATTGATTCATATACAAACTTTTCACCTTCTTTGAACTCTCCTCTAGCAAAAAGAGTAGCAAGCTTAGCACTTGTACCTGTTCCACAAGGAGATCTATCTACTTGACCCTGACCAAATACAACACAGTTTTTAAGAGTTGCACCTGGAGTGTCTGTTTCTGACCACCATTCAATTAAATCAACAGTGTGAATATGTGGTAATTCAGGATGTTGAACTGGTATTTCTTTATTTACTATTTCAAGAAGTTGCATACCAACAGTATTTAATATTCCTGCATTTTCAGGAACAATTTCAACGCCTATCTGATCTGCTCTTATAATAGCAAAGAAACTACCTCCGAATGATATATCAAATTTAACTTTTCCGTATCCTGGAAGTTCAACTTCTTGATCTTTTTTGTATAAGAAAGAAGGAACGTTTTTGAAAGAAACTTTCTTAGCCTTTCCATCTTCTACTTCAACAGATCCTCTAATTATACCTGCAGGAGCTTCCTGAACTACATTAGTAATTGGTTCTGTAACTGGTACCATTCCTGTTTCAACAGCAGCTGTCATAGCCCCGATTGTTCCGTGGCCACACATATTAAGGTATCCGCCACCGTCCATAAAAATAATTCCATAGTCTGCTTCATCTACAGTAGGCTGAGTTATTATTGAACCGAACATATCATTGTGTCCTCTTGGCTCTAACATAATTGCTGTTCTAATATGATCTAGATTATCTTCTAGCCACTGTTTCTTTTCCGGCATATTCTTCCCTTTAATATTAGGTATTCCACCAACAACTATACGAGTTGCTTCTCCAGCTGTGTGCGAATCGATTGCTTGAATACTTTTACTAAATTTCATAACTAAGTACCTCCAGTCAAATAATTAATTTATATCTAAGTTATAAATATACTTCAACATGAATTATACGCATAACCTAAATTTCTAAGATGTATTTCCGGAATTTTCAATCTATTTTATTTCAAAAACACATTATAAATAATACCATTTACTTCTTTTTTTGCATTTTTAACTTTAAAAAAGCAAGAGATTTTTTTGCATCAATAAGATTGGCATTATTTTCACCAACCACTTCAGTCTCAATTCCCTCTTTACTTTTATTAATATCAACTATCGTATCCATATATTTATTTACAACTACAAATCTAGCTTGCACTCCATTAAATGTTATACCTACAGTTGGTATAGATCTTTTTCCTATTTCTTCAAATGTGTTAGCATAGTCGACATGTGAGTTTCCCCAACCGTCTGAACTTAATATAACACCATCTGCTCTCATAGCTTCACACCAAGCTGCGGCTCTCTGACCTACAAGATTTTTGTATTTGTTATCATCAGGAGTCCCAACAATCATAATTCCTATGAAATCGATATCTTTATCTTCACCCAATACTTCAACTAATGGATCTCTGAACATATGTAATGTAGTTTCTTTAGTCGATGGTCCTATTCCCATGCTCGATACCTCCTATACTAATGCTCTCAAAATTCCATCCCTGTATTCATTCGGGGATAGTATCATAGGCATGTTACACATATCAATTATTGACGTTCCTCCTTCAAATCCACTAGGTTCTTCAGGAAAAACTAAATTGTCATACATGGCACCTTGCCCTGCTATCTGTTTGACAAGCACAACTTTTTTCTTACCTGGTCTAGATTTATCCAAGTATTCATATGATGAATCTGCTTGTCTCCCATCTATAGTTTTTAATGTATTTCTAATTTCTTGAATAAAATCATCACATGCTCTAAAACAAGCATTCGGAAGCGTTCTATCAAATGGTAATCCACCTCTAATAGTAACGTCCATATGTATAATGTAATCAGAAGTAGATGGAGTTCCTCTTCTACCAAATTTAAGTTGCTCACTTAGTATACCTTCTGATGAACCAAACTCATGCATTTGTCTACCATCTTCGTCAACACCTGTAAGCATTACATATACACCTGTAAGAGTATGAGTAATTCCTTCTCCTATTTTTCCGAGTACCTTTGTAGAAATTGGAATTATATCCATTATTGTATTTATTTCTTTATTATAATCTCCTGGTTTTATAATATCCAGTTTTATATCAACTATCAAGTCTTGCGCAGATTTAAGTTCCTCTATTTTTTCAGGAACTAATTCTAGTATATTATCTTTTATTGAAAATCGATTTCCATATCTTACTTCGTTAATAGAAAACGGCTTAATAATAAGCTTTCTCAATATTTTTTCTTCCATACTATTCACCTCTACTTTACTAAAAAAATAAGAAAATTACATCCTCCATAAACTATGGAGGATGTATTTACTTATTTTCTTGTATTATCATCCAAATCCTAATCCAGACTAATAATATATATTTATATTATATAGCTGCGTGGTATTCAAATGGTAAAGGTACTATCTTTCCTGCTGAAGGAATAGCTATTAACTGCTCTAAAGTAGCCTTTAGTATTCCTGTCTGCATTTCAATGTTGTGTGGTTCACCAGCGTTAGCACCCATTGGTACCAATGGAGCAACCGCTCTTGGAGTACCATTCTGTCTAACTACTGGAGGAAGAGCTGCTATTATTATAGTTGGTATACCAGCTTCTTCTATTGCTCTCTGCACGATCACGGCAGTTCTATGACAAGTACCTCAGCCTGCTGTCATAACAACGCCGTCAACACCTTCATCTTTTAATTTCTGTGCAATAGCTGGACCAGTTTCATTTGTAAATGCGTCCTGGTTTCCACCACCGCCCATGAATGTATAATGGAAAGGTGCAACTGCTTTTATAAAGCCTTCTGCAGCAAGTTCATGTAATCTTTCGATTGGGAACATACTGTTTATATCTTTATTTACGTCAGAGTTATCATATCCACCATGTGATACCATCAAATCATCTGGAGTAGCTGTATCTGGTACGGCTCTATATCCTGTATCACCAGCTAGGTTAAATCTTTCATCATTTTTCATATGTACACCGGCAGCTGAAGCCAATGCTATTACCATTTCGTTTAATGGTTTTGTAACAGGAGTCCAAACTGGAGGTGGTGTTATAGGAACAAATATCTCAGATTGAAGTCCTGGAACTGTTGTTAAATTACGACTCATTATATTTCTCTCCCTTCGGAATAGTTATTTTTCTGACTTAAGTTTTTCGATTTCTTCTTTAAGATCCGCTAATTCCTTAGACTTTTCTAAAATTTCTCTCTCTATTCTTGTCAGATTCTCTATTTTTTTACTTTCTTCTACTTTTTGCTGACTTTTTATTTTTCTTACATATTCCTCGTTAGGCTCAGAACTAAATACCTCTGGGTTGCTTAACATAAACCCGACCTCTTGACCTACTTGAGGATTATAGTCAGTAATAAGCATTCTATTTGGTATTTTAAATTGTCCAAGTCTACCTTTTAGATCAATAGTGACTGCGCCGCCCTCTATTTTAGAGATGACACCTTCATAGTATTTTTCTGAGGAAATGTATCTTAAATCTTCCTGCATACTCTACCTTCCTTCCGCTAGGTATTTGAACAAACATACTTTAATAGTATTATTCACCATCAACTGGAGTGTAAGTATCTTCTACTATTCCAGCTTCTATATCTTCTCTTTCGTATAGTGCACTTCTCTTTCTAGTCATGTTAAGAGTAGTTTCATTATCTTCAAGAGGAATAGTTATTCCTAGAGTTTTCTCTATTGCATCAATGTTATTAAGTTTAACGTTGTTATTCCATTTTCTTTCAGGTTCTTTTACTTCTACACCTTCAATAGCATTCTTAAGCATAGATATAATTCTATAAGCTTCTTCTGGTGCTAATGTATTGTTTTCAAGTATTTCGTTTTCTATACCTTGTCTAGATTTGTTGTTATCAACCATGTGAGTCATGTACTTGTTACCAACAACTAGAGCTCCCTGTACAGCACAGAATGAAACCCCTACTACTGGAATTCCTCTCATACCGATCTGTTCGATATGTGATGCGAAGTCGATATGGTTGTTACCAAATCCTTCTGTAGTAACAACAGCTCCATCTACTTCCATAGATTCAACTAACATACCTAATCTCTTAGATACATAGAATTTTTCAGAGTTTGCCTGTGGAGAACCTACAAAAATTACCCCTACTAGGTCGAACTCTTCATCAGCCATTGCCATTTCAACTAGTGGCTCTCTCCAGTAATGTCTAGACATTTCCTTAGAAGCAGGTCCTATGCAAGTCAACGCATGTATACCACCATCTAATACTTCAAGTGGAGATAAAACAACTGGAACGTTACCAAGGTCAACGTTTGGTCTAGCTCCTAAAGTACCAACTGGTTCTACTGGTAGTATTAGGTTATCGTGCATTGCACCCTGTCCCATTATTTCCTTGATTACAACTATTTTCTTTCTTCCAGTTCTTCTGAACTGTTCTATTACTTCAGTATCTACTACTAAAGATTCATCTTCAACAGCCTTTAAAGCTTCTCTTATTTCTTGAGTGATATAATCGAATGCCTTATGAGCAGCTAAAGGTCCTGGTCTTTCCATGTTAGTTCCTTCTTTTATAGTTACCTGTCCTTTTATGAAGATATCTCCATAATCAGCAGCACCTGGTCTACCCCACATCATAGTTGTGTCCATAGCACCTTCAGAAGAACCGAATTCACCAATTTGTACACCGTTTGCATCAGTACCAGTAAGTACCATTACAACACCATCAAGTACTCTTGTTACACCTTCTCCTAAGTCGCCTTCTTCCTTAGTTGCAACTGGCTGAAGGTCAAGAACTGCTTCAGAATATTCATTGTATCTGTCTGGAGTTATGATATCTAATTTTAAATCATAAACCAATTCTTCAGTAGCTATTGCTTCTTTACAAAGTTCTTCTGGAGTTCTGATTGTAAGAGTAGTTCCATCGATTGAAGTCTTTTCACCGAAAACTACCTTATCTATTTTGTAGTGCTTCTTAGTAAGTGATCTTATAAGTTTAGTAGTTTCTTCTTCAGCAACTGGTACAGATACACCTGCTACAGGAGCTCCTGTCTGTCCAGCAGCACCGGCAATACCCATTGGTATTTCAAGGTTTATACCTTTTCCTTCTGCTATACTTATCTTAAGAACACCTCCAGATACGTTTGAAGTTGATGCAGCTGGAGCTACTACTTCATTAGTAGTTACTTCTTCAGCAACTTCTTCCTCTTCTGAATCAACGTTTTCCGCGTAATCAACAATATTATCTGTTGTCATTGGCTGAAGAGCATCTATTGTAGCTGTTGCTTTTGCTCCTAATACCTGACCTATTGTCAATGCGTTTTCTGGAATTTCTAGTAAACCAGAGTCTATTAAGTCTGGGAATATAGCTGGATCTTCAAGATTTGCAGCTTCAACTATTGATCCCGCTTCGAATCTACAGCAACTTACTGCAGGGTCATTAGCATGGGCTTTTGCTGTTTCATTAGTAATTGACATAGCAAAAAATCCTCCTTTTTAAAAAAATAATTAATTTATAACAAATATGTATCTGGTCGACATCTGCACATTATCCACGTATAAAACACTTTATAGTGTTTAGCTATTTTATATTAGCAATTTTCAATGAACAATACTTCTTTGTGAATATGTAGTCAACCGTATGCATATTGGTTTACATATTTATAATACGAAGATAAAATGCTTCTTCGTATTTTCTTGAAACATATAAGATAAAATTATACTTGCCTATCGTTTTAACTGACACTAGATAAAAATCCCAAACTTCTTCGAGCATATATATTCTTAATTCCTCAAATAATTTAGAATGAATAATCATTATACAAAGTCAGTTAATAAATTAAACAACTATTTATTTAACAAAACACAAGATGAGTATAGCAATTTTCATGCCACTTTGTCAAGAATTTAATTAAATTTTATAAATTTTTTTTTAAACATCTTGATTCTGCTAGTGTATAAAAAGTTCTATATTTATTATAAAACATATAATATGACTCCTAGTTTTACTAAAATTCATATTATATGTTTTAAACTATAGGTTTCAATTTACAAACAAACAAATTTCAATACAAGTTATTTTTATCCAATTTTTTAATGTTTAGATATAGTAAATATAGAATAATTTCTACAAGATAAACCATATAATCACATAAGTGTTTAATAGTTCACCTGTGTTATAACTGTCTATTTTTCGACACTTTTTCATGTTCAATTGAACTTATTTGAATATTTTGTAATTTATCAAACAATTAGGTAAAAGAGTCTAATACTTATCTTTTCAGATACTATAATTTAAATAAACTGTAAGTTTTTTGTACATGTGTCAGTTTTTAGACATATCATTTTTACTATCTCTTTAAAGTTATTATACCACTATTTCTGTATTTTTAAAGCGAAATAATTTTTAAATTCCTGTTGAATCGATTTTTAATCACTTTTTTTAGGTTAAATAATAAAAAAAGCACCTATTTTTTTGTTTTGAACTCAATAAAATAAGTGCTCTTTTTATCAATTTTCGTGCTTTTTTATATTATATTTTCTGATTTTATAATACAGTGTTGCCCTAGGAATATTTAATATTTTCGCAGTTTTACTTTTATTCCATTTATTTTTTTCTAAAGTTTCTCTAATCCTCTTAATTTCCAAAAGTTCAGTTGCTTCATTCAAATCTGTCGGATACATCTTAGACTTGCCCGATTTTTCTATAGAATTTATTATATACTCTGGCATATCATCTGATTCTATAGTTTTTTTAAATGACAAGACTACAATGTTTTCTATAATGTTCTTTAGCTCTCTTATATTATCCTTCCATTCATACTTTTCCAATATTCTAAACGCCTCTTTCCCTATCTTTAAAAAGGGTTTATTTACTTTTTTGCACTCTTCTTCTAAAAAGTGATATATTAGTATTCCTATGTCTTCATTTCTATCTCTTAATGCAGGTAATTTTATCTCTATTACATTCAAAAAGTAATACAGATCATCTCTAAATTTACCTTCTTTTAGAAGAGATTTAATATTTTCACTAGTTGATGATATAACTCTAATATCTATACTTATCGAACTTTCTCCGCCAACTCTTGTAACCTCTTTATTTTGTAATACCCTTAGTAGTTGAGCTTGAACATTATAAGGAATCTTATCTACTTCATCTAAAAACAGAGTCCCTCCATTTGCTATTTCTAACAATCCAGCCTTGCTTCTGTCACGATTTCCTTCATAATCATTATCCGAATAACCGAAAAAATCTCTTTCAAAATTGTCTTGATTGATGATATTACAATTCACATGTATAAAACTGCCCTTTTTTAAACTATTTTTATGTATAGCTCTAGCAAATAACTCTTTACCTGTACCAGCTTCTCCGGTGATCATTACAGAAGTATTCGTCTTTGAAACTTGTCTTGCAATGTTTTTAGCTCTTTCAATGCCGTAACAATTCCCAAGTATTTGGTCAAAATCTCCAGTAGATAACGATATTACATCTTCCAGATATTTTATTTTTTCTTGCGTTACTTCTAATTCTTTTGCTAATTTTTTTGCATCTGTTATGTCTACTTCAGTACAAACTACCCCTACAAATTCTTTTTTGTAATATACAGGACTGGCTCTTACTATACCATATAATTCCACACCATTATCCTGTTTTATATAGTATACATCTCTTATTTCTGTTTTTGTTCTAAGAACTCTAATAGAAATGGTATCCTCTAGAAAGTCACTCATTTTCTTTCCAACCATCTCTTCTGCAGTTATATTATACCTATTTTCCATAAAACTATTCCACAAAAGGACTATTCCATCTTTATCTACAGCACATATCCCTTCATCTATTTGACCTACTAGATATTTCAAAGTGCTGTATTTTGACTCAATATCTTCTAGAGATTTTGCTTTTACCTTTTCTTTTGTAATATATCCAATTACTTCTCTGTTTTCATCTATTAATATGAAAATATTTGAATATATATCTTCTTCTACATTTCGTATTGTCAACATACTACTGTCTTCTATAATTTTAAAATCTTTTTTAGCAACTTTTTCTAATTTTACTTTTTTATATTCTTCTCCATATTTGCTTATGATTTCGGGTATATTTTCTATTAGAAAATAACCTATAATATTTTCTGAAACTTTATCTATTATTATAATAATTTTATTTTCAACCGTAATTGCATTAAAAATATCTTTTATATCATTCTGATCTTCAGCTATTATAAACTCAGTTTCTATTATATCTTTTATTGATCCATCTAATGGAACCGTAAACATCTACATCCCCCCTGAAGTTCTACTTTATAAATCTATTATAAAATTATATCATAGCATTGTATTTTTACAATAATAACTAACTTAAATACATTGAATAGTAAACTTGAATAGAGATCTTTAATTTGGAAATAGCTTTATTTTACTAAACTCTTTATTCACATACATATGTATAAATAGTGCTTAATGACAAAAGTCACAGATTTTTATATAGTCAATGAGACTTTATAATTATGTTTTCACATAATTTCAAGACAATATTTTAAGTTAAACTTTTTTTTAGGTGTTAACATTTTTATTTTATGTGGTATAATAACTTTTAGGTAAAAGAAAACTATCTTTTTTGAGCTCTATTTTTTTGTTTTTTTGAACAAAGATATCTCTTTAATAGAATAACTATAATAAATAAAAAATAAACAACTTATATTTAAACAACACACACATTTATTATTAAGGAGGCAGAGTCATGTCAAAAAATATCCATTTATTATTAAAGCAAAATATTGGTGCTAAAAATACTCCTGTAGTTAAAGTTGGAGAAGAAGTAAAAAGAGGTCAATTAGTAGCTACATTTGAAGGATTAGGTGCTTACCTACATTCAAGTGTAGATGGAAAAGTTATAGATGTAACTGAAGATGAAATTGTCATTGAGGCAAACGAAGTTCAAAGTGAAGATTTCGTAAAAATAGAAAAGGGTGCAACAATAGCTGAAACTGTAAAGAACGCTGGTATTGTTGGTTTAGGTGGAGCTGGTTTCCCTGCTCATATCAAGTTAGGAACTGATTTAGGTGGTACTGGATACATACTATGTAACGCTGCAGAATGTGAACCTTTACTATCACACAACATGGATCAACTTCTTGAAGAACCTAAAAAATTAATCAGAGGTATGCAACTTTGTATGGAAGCTTGTAATGCTGCTCACGGAGTATTTGCATTAAAAGAAATACATCCAAAAGAAATCCAAGCATTAGAAAAAATGATTGACGATGAAAGAATCACTGTAAAGGCTATGCCTAATATGTACCCAATGGGTGAAGAAAGAGCTGTAGTAAGAGAATGTCTAGGCATTGTTCTTGAAACAGATAAACTTCCTTCAGAAGCTAATGCTGTAGTTGTAAACTCTGAAACTATGTGTGCAATAGCAGAAGCAGTTGATGAATTAAAACCATTAATCGACAAGAGATTAACTGTTGCTGGTTACTTAAATACTGCACTTTCTACTGAAGTATTCAAGCATGTTCCAGTTGGTACTAAGGTTGGAGATTTAATTGAAGCTGCAGGCGGAATTTATAAGTATGGTGAATACGGTGAAATAATCATGGGTGGACCATTCACTGGTAAACACAGTGATTATGATGCTCCAATAACTAAGACAACTGGAGGAATCCTTGTTACTCAGCCATATCCAAAGGATGAAAGAAAGATGGGTATCCTAGTTTGTGCATGTGGTGGAAATGAAGAAAGATTAAGAGAAATAGCTTCTTTCATGGGTGCTGAAGTAGTTGGCGTTCAAAAGTGTAAACAAGCAATAGAAGGAAAAGGTGGAGTACTTAAGTGTGAAAATCCAGGACACTGCCCTGGTCAAGCTGAAAAACTTCTTAACCTTAAGAAGAGCGGTGCTCAAACTGTTCTTATATCTAACTGTACTGACTGTACAAACACTGTAATGGGCGTTGCTCCTAAGATGAAGATGCCTGTTTACCATCAGACAGATACAATACTTGATACAATGGGTGTTGAAAGAATAAGATTCTTAAAAGACGGACAGAAAAAATAATATATTTTAAATATAAAAACCTCAAGCAATTGCTTGAGGTTTTATTTTTTATATATGAATTTTATAATTAATTCAATACTCTTTTATTTTCTACTCTTTTAGTAATTTTCTTTTTATCAAAACTTTCAAGTATCAGCATACTTATTTTTCTACTAGATCCGACCATATCTCTAAATTCAGCCAGAGTCATTGCTTCATTTTTTTTCAAAAATTCTACTACCATATTTCTAGCCTTTTCATATAATTCAACAGATATTATATAGTCTTCATCAAGTAATTCTATTTCTTCGCCAATCATCGACTCAATAACTTTTTTATTTGTAGTATCGCCTTCACTTAAAGTTTCAATTGTATATAAATCTTTGTATCCTAGCGATTTTATTTTTTTATTCAAGTCATTCTTTATCTTGACTTCTTTATCACTTAATTCAACATGAAAATCTTTTATGGATACCAAATTATTTACGATTTTAATCAAATCATTTTTTTCAACAAGATTTAAAAATGCATCTATATCTTTTGTCTTAAATCTTGGTTCTACCTTCAGACCTGCTTCTTGTTTTGGCATACCAATTTTCAAATTATTCTCTTTGTGATACGAATTAAGTACCTGCATCAAATGATCAACCATTGAATTAAAATAGCCAATATGTACAATATTATTATTAATATTCACAACTCTTTTTTCATCTTCAAGTTTAGATAAAAGTTCAGTTAATTCTTTTTTATCAATCCCAACATATGAAGTCATCTCACTTGTTTTAGGGTAATTTTTTGAATTATTTTTTAAATATATTTCAAGAACTTCTTGGCTATCTCCTTGTTCTTTCACTTTCAGTTCTTCAATTATTTTTTTTGTTTTTTTATTTCTACCATGTTTTTCATCTGCTACATCGACTATTATACCTCCACCAATCGTTACTATTGGTGAATATGTCCTCACAACAAATGGATCTAGTTTTTTACATATTATTTTTTCTTCTAGCCTAAGCTGAACGTATGCTTCTTCTCCAGGATTCATAATTTCAGACTCTAAAGGAACTGCTCTACACAGTATTTCTCTAGTTCCGTGATACAGTTTTAATCTATCCCAATCCTTCAAAACACTATTTTCATGATTCAATAACTTGATTCTGACATCTATCATCATGGATTCTAACATAGAGTCTGGAGCAGCTAGTACATCTCCTCTTGCAACATCACTCATTTTTAAGTTAGAAAAGTTTATTGCGGTTCTTTGTCCTGCATAAGCAGTTTTTTCGTCTTTACTATGAACTTGTATATTTCTAACCACTGCTTTTTTTGCACTTGGATATACTTCTAACTCGTCACCAACATTTATTTTGCCTTCAATTACTGTACCTGTTACTACAGTTCCAAATCCTTTTACAGTAAAGACTCTATCAATATTCATTCTAGCTGGTAAATGTGTATTTCTATCTTCAACATCTTCAGTCATAGTATCGATTTTTTCAATCAATTCTGGTATACCTTTTTTAGAAATAGAATCTACTCTAACTACATCCGACCCTTCTAAAAAAGTTCCTTTAATTTCATCTTTTATATCTTCTTCAGCTAGTTCTAACATATCTTCATCTACCATGTCACATTTTGTCATGACAATAATACCTTTTTTTATATTTAGATAAGAAAGTATGTCAATATGTTCAACAGTCTGTGGCATTACCCCTTCATCAGCTGCTACTACTAGCATTACCATATCTAATCCTAAAGCCCCAGCCAACATGTTTTTAATGAATTTTTCATGGCCAGGAACGTCTACAATTCCTACTCTTTTTTCACTGGGAAGATCAAAGTATGTAAAACCTAAATTAATAGATATACCTCTCTTTTTTTCTTCATCCAAAGTATCGGTTTCTCTACCTGTCAAAGCTTTTATTAAACTAGTTTTACCATGATCGATATGTCCAGCAGTTCCAATAACTAAATGTTTCATTAATTATCTACCTCCTAGAGCCTTCGCTAGTTCTTCAGCTATTTGTTCAAATTGATCTTCAAATATTGTTCTAGCATCAAGTACATACTTATCATCATAAACTCTAGCAATAATATGAGAACTACTAAGTCTTAATTTTTCCTCAAGAGCGTTAACGCTTATATTTTTGGGTTTTATTGATATACCTGCTGATTTTAGTATTTCAGTTGGCATAGATCCACCGCCTACTTGACCATCTGTGTCTTCTATATTTATATCAGCTTCAATTTTATATTCATTTAACTTATTTACAACGTTATTATAAAGATTGTTTGCTTTTTCTTTCACTTCTTCATAAGTGTAAGTCAACATACGTAAAGTTGGAATATTTTTTACAGCATTTTCTTCATCTAAATAAAATCTCAAAGTTGCCTCTAATGCTGCTATCGTTATTTTATCAACTCTAAGAGCTCTTGTTAGTTGATTTTTTTTCATTCTTTCAATATATTTCTTTTTACCAACTATAATTCCCGCCTGAGGACCACCTAACATTTTATCACCACTAAAGCTAACAACGTCGACCCCACTATTTATAGAATCAAACACCGTTGGTTCATATGTAAGTCCATATTTAGAAAGATCCACAAATACTCCGCTTCCCAAATCTTCTATCAGTGGTAAATCATTTTTATCCGCCAAATCTCTCAACTCTGATATAGTTACTTCCTTTGAAAAACCTACTACTCTATAGTTACTAGTATGAACTTTCATCAAAACCTTAGTGTTTTCAGTTATTGCTTCTTCATAGTCTTTATAATGAGTTTTATTTGTAGCTCCTACTTCTATTAAATCTGCTCCACTAAGTGCCATTATACTAGGTATTCTAAAAGCGCCTCCAACTTCTACAAGTTCACCTCTAGATACTATCGCTTCTCCACCCTTAGCTAAAGTACTCAAAACTAAAAGTACAGCAGCCGCATTATTATTTACTACTAATACATCTTCTGCACCTGTAAGTCTTTTAATCATGTCGGTAAGGTGGCTATATCTAGAACCTCTTTCGCCTTTATCTATATCATATTCCAAATTTGAATATCTTGAAGCCGCATCCCATATTTCATTTTTTATCTGCGGACTTAAAAGCGATCTCCCTAAGTTTGTATGAAGTACTATTCCAGTTCCATTTATTACTTTTTTTAATGATAATTCATAGTTTTTTTTAGACTTTTCAATTGACTCCATCAATATATTGTTTTGACTTATTGAAAATCCTGCAACTTCCGATTCTTCTAAAGATATTATCTTTTTTCTATTTTCATCAACTACTTCTCTAATTGATTCTACTACCAATTTTCTTGGTATAGTTTCACATAATTCTTCAATTTTTACATCACATAATAGTTCATCTATAGAAGGCAGCTCTGAAAATAGCGCTGCCTTAATATTTTTTTTACTCATAAATTAATATACCTCTACATATTTTTTTCTTTTCTCTACAACTTCTCCTACAACTTCTGCTGTGATAGATCCGTTGTCTAGCATATCCTTTACTATAGAGTCCGCGTATTCCTTTGGTAAAGATACCAATAATCCCCCAGAAGTTTGAGGATCATATAATATATCAGACATTGCATTAGATACATCTTCTGACATATGTACTTTTTCTTTAACGTATTCTCTATTTCTATATGCACCACCTGGCACCATTCCCATACTTGCAAGCTCCTCAGCTCTATCAAAAGTAGGTACTTTTTTAGAATCTAACACTAATGTAACTTCAGACCCTTTTGCCATTTCTACTGCGTGCCCTATCATCCCAAATCCAGTCACGTCAGTAACAGAATTTATTGGGAATTTAGAAAAACTCATCGCAGCATATTTATTTAAATGTGTCATTACTTCTACTACAAAATCTGATTCTTCTTCATTTAACAAATCAACTTTCATAGCTGTGTTCATTATTCCTGCCCCTAATGGCTTTGTCAAAACTAACGCATCTCCAGGTTTTGCTGATGAGTTTGCCAATACCTTATCTGGATGCACTACACCTAGCACTGATAGTCCATATTTTGGCTCTTGATCATCAACTGTGTGACCACCAACTAATAAACCACCGCTTTCTTTTACCTTATCGAATCCGCCTCTCAAAATATCACTCAATACGTCCATATTTTCGCAAGATGGAAAACATGCTATATTCATAGAAACAATTGGTTCTCCTCCCATTGCATATATATCTGAAAGAGCATTTGCAGCTGCAATTTGCCCAAATGTATATGGATCATCTACCATAGGTGTAAAAAAGTCCAAGCTTTGAATCAAAGCAGTGTCCTCGGAAATTTTATACACAGCCGCATCATCAGAAGTGTCAATTCCAACTAGTAAATTTTCTAATTTATCGCTATTATTTTTAGGAAGTTTAGACAAAACCTTAGCCAGATCCTCTGGTCCAATTTTAGCCGCTCACCCTCCTGCCTTAGTCATATCTGTTAACTTCTTCATTTCTTTATTCATTTTTTATTTCCTTTCTTAATTTTACCAATCGTATCCGACGCTATTTTCTAAAGCTTTATCATATATAGCCTTAGCTGTTACCACGTCTTGAGTGCTAAATCCAACCGTCTTAAATACTATTATTTCATCATCAGACTCTCTAGATTTCACTTTTCCATTTATCACTTCACCTATTTCACCTGTAAAGTTTTTTTCAGTTATTTCTCCATTTGCAAGTGCATTTATAAAACATCCTGCTTCAGCTAATACAGCACTTTTTGAATCAAAATAAATTTTATCAGCCTTCATTAGTGTTTTATTATCAATTTCACACATTGTAGGCATATAGGCACCTACTCCACATATTGTTGCACCTTTTTTGATTTTATCTCCATTTATCACTGGCTTAGTAGATGTAGTTACTAGAGTTATAATATCTGCTCCTTCTACAGCTAAATCTGAACTATCAACTGAAAATACTTTTATATTATTGTACTTAGTACCCATTTTTTCAGCAAATTTATCTCTTTTTTCTTTTGTTGCAGAGAAAACTCTAATTTCTTCTAAATTTTTAGCGGCAGTTACCATTGCATCGAATTGAGACTCTGCTTGACCTCCAGTACCAATTAAAGCACCTACTTTAGATTCTTTTCTAGCCAATATACTAATTGCAGCACCAGCTGCAGCACCAGTTCTAAGTTCAGTGACATAAGTTCCATCCAAAATACAACTTACTACTCCTGTCTTGTCATCTACTAAAAGCACTGTTCCCGGAGTAGAAGGCAATCCTCTTTTTGCGTTTTCAGAAAATACTGACACTATTTTCAATCCTGCTGCACCAATCGCATCTACATATCCAGGCATAAATATTATACTTCCATTTTCGCTTTTTGATTGTATATTTGTTCTAAGTGGAGAAATATCTTTATTATCACTATGAATTGAGAATGCCAGTTTATCTGATTCTATCGCATCCTCCATCGTGAAAATTCTTTTTATATCTTCTCTATTTAAAAGCTTCATTTTTACTCCCCCTTAAAGAAATTTTTTATATTATTTTAGTTAAATTATTACATATATCTTTACTATTATATCATAGTTAAATGCTGAAATCTATCTATTACACTTCACTTAACAACTATATAGTCCTTCATATTTTCATATTTTTTATCTCCTATTCCCGATACATCCTTAATCCCTTCTATATCTTTAAATTTACCGTTATTTTCTCTGTGATTTATAATTTTTTTCGCAGTCGCAGGCCCTACACCAGGTATAGATATTAGTTCTGATTCATCAGCAGTATTTATATTTATTTTTCCTTTATCAGGATTATTTTTTAATGAATTTTTATGTTTTTCATCTGATGCTCCGTTTTCATTTGAATTTGCTATTCCTTCATTTTCATTGCCACTACTTTGATGCGTATCTTCCCCTTTGTAAGGAATTATATAATGCTGTGAATCCTCTAAAATCATCGCTAAATTTATTCTTTCAAGATCTGCCTTTTCATGTAAACCTCCTAATAGTTTTATAGCATCATCTAATCGCTTATTAGATTCTAAGGTTATCACTCCAGGATTTGCAACAGCTCCAGTAATATATATAGTTATCTTTTCATTTTTATCTTCCCTTTTTATACTCTTATCATTTTTTATAGTCTTATCACTATTTTTATTCTCAAAGTCTTCCTTCGTAGCCTCAATTGCATTCTCTTTATCTTCAACCAATACTTTCTTATCAGCAAAGTTCGTATTCCAATTTAAAAAAACTTTGCACAAAACAACTGCTAAAATTACAGATGTAACTATTAGCTTTTTCATATCAATCTTACTCAAAATTTCCTCTTTATTAAATAGGTCTAAAATTTTATCTTTTATATTCTTCATCATGGTCCCTCCTTCATTTTTATATTTGTAGCCAAATATCACAAAAATTGCACTGAGTACAAATAGAACCTTCTATAATCTCTTTTTTTATGATATACTAATTTTGCAATGTTTATGTAATTTATTATAAAGGAGGATTGGTGTATCTTTTATAAGTACATCTTTATTAGCTATTATGAAAAAAAGTATTTCTATTTTTTCAGCATTAATTTTGTCCTTTAATTTGGTAGTTGGAAGCACAGTTCTGTCTAACGCTGATGAAAAAGCAGAATTGGATTCTTTAAAATCAAAATATATAGTATTAATGGATTATAATTCTGGAAAAATTCTATATGAAAAAAATGCTGAAAAAAAAATGTATCCAGCGTCCACAACAAAGATATGGACCGCTTTTTGTGCCTTAAAAAAGGCAAAAAACCTCAATGAGGAAATAGAGATAACAGATATGCCTGAGGTAGAAGGCTCTAGCATGTCTTTAGAAAATGGTGAGAAATTCACGCTATTGCAATTGTTGCAATCACTTCTAGTACATTCTTCCAATGACGTGGGATATGTGCTTGCCAAGCATTATGGGAATGGAGATCCTAAAAAATTCATCGATTTTATGAATGAGGAAGCTTCAAAATATGGAGCAAAAAATACCCATTTTAACAACCCTCACGGACTTCCAGATACTGATCACTATACTACTGCTATGGATATGACAACTTTGTCTAGAGTAGCATATAGTAATGAAACAATAAAAAATATTGTTGCTATGAAAAGTGTTTCTTTTAATGCAAATGAGAACTCAAAATTCGATAGGCTACTTATCAACAGTAATAAATTTTTAACTTCAACGATGACAATGGATTATAAAGGAAAAAATATTCCTATAAAATATGATATTGTAGATGGAATGAAGACTGGATTTACTGATGATGCTGGTAACTGTCTCGTATCAACTGCAGAAAAAAATGGAGTTAGACTTATCGGAGGCATTTTCTTTGCACCAAGTGGTAGTTTATACCACGATTCTAGAACTATTCTAGATTACGGATTTGATAATTATAAAACTGTAAAAGTACTAAAAAAGGAAGATTACAAAGGTGAAAAGAAAGTCAATTTTGCAAAACCAGGTACAATTAAATACACTCTTGCAAATGACTACAGTGTAACGACATCTAAGAACGAATCTTTCTCTAAGAAAGATTACACTAAAAAATATGATTTTGACAAATTGAATATGCCTGTTAAAAAAGGTGATATAATAGGTACTTTAAATGTCTACAACAAAGGAACGTTGGTGTCAAATATCGCCTTAGTTGCAGAAAATGGGTCTCAAACGTATTTTCAATATTTATTAAGCTTTTTACCTTTTGGAAAAGATGACAAATCTAGCGAACAGAAAGAAGACAATACTAGCAATCAAAAAGAAGATAAAAAAGAAAGTAAAAAGGATTCAGATGCAGAGGCTAAAAAAGATGACAAAAAGTCTAAATCAGAGTCCACTGCTTCAAAGCTAAAAAGCCTACCTGAAAAGTTTACTTCAGAAATATCTAACTCATTCAAAGGTATTACAAGCTTCTTTTCAGAGATAAAAGACTTCATTGTTTCAATCTTTAATTCAAATGGACTTGAAGAAATCGAAAAGAATAACTTATATAAATTTTTAGATAAAAAAATAAAATCTAAAATAGATTTTATACCGTCAAAAATAATTATACTTGGAACACCTCTTTTGATTATTTTAATTATACTTATATTAATTGTTTCTATAATTAGAGATAAAATCAAACGTAAATTCAGTTCAAAGAAAAAAAGAAAAAGTGAATTAAGTGTTGAGGATATTACCCCTATTGAAGAGATTTCTCCATCAGAAATTAAGCAAGACGAGTTAAAACAAAAGTACAATGTAAAAGAAATTGACAATGACGATATCGAAAACAAAGACGATAATAATTAATATTTAGATTACTTTCATAATCCTACTACATATATGTAGTAGGATTATTTTTATTAAAAAAACACCTTTATCAAAGTATTATAACTACTCTGCTAAAGGTGTTTTAAATATATTATGTGTAATTATTAGTTAGCTTTTTTACATTTACATAATTTAGTACATTTTGAACAGTTTCCTAAACAAACATCTACTTCTTCTAGACACTCAGAAAAGGCTACTTTACTGCTGTTTTTATGTCTAAAAATAGGTATATTCATTTTTTTAGCCTGTGACTCAACTATTCTAGATAATTTATGTGAAACTGTAGAAGTCATTATTACAATAGCATCTGGTGATCCGATAGAATTTTTCACCTGACTTGACATAGTAGTATATACTTTAGTCTTATATCCTCTACTTTTAGCTATTTTATAATAATCTTTTTCCATCCTCTCATGTCCACCTATTACCAATAAACTCATAAATATGTCCCCCCAAATTTATATATTATTCCTTAAATTTTGAATTAATAAATGAAATTCTACAAGATTTCATTTCTATCTTTTTTATTTATGATAATAATTATCATCCTTATTGATATAATATACAAATTTAGCTGTTTTGTCAATATTTATTAGTAAATTTTTTTACTAATTTTTATTTTTTGTAAATCTAGCAACTCTTATTTTCTTAGTTATTTCCATTGCAACTACTGCTAACAATGATAATAAGAAAGAAATTCCTATTTCTCTATATGAGAATGCCTCTGGTATACCAAATATCGGCTTTACAAATGGAAGCATTACTATTCCTAGCATCACAAAACATATACCTACAGCTATAATAACTGTTCTATTTGAGAAAAATCCTAACTCAAAAGGTGAATGGAAATCTGATCTACAAGCAAATGTCTGTAGAGTTCTAGACAACAATAATGTTGTGAAAGCAAAAGCTACTCCCATTTCAGGCGATCCCATTCTCAAGCCTATAAATTGAGCTATAATTGCTGCTGCTCCAACAAATACACCTCTAGATAAAATAGCTTGAAGCGTTCCTCCACCTAGTAGACCTTCATCTTTATCCCTAGGAGGAACATCCATTATTCCATCTTCAATATTTTCCATTCCTAACGCTATAGCAGGCAATGAGTCGTTTACCATATTTATAAATATCAACTGTAAAGGAGTATACGGATTTGACCAGTCCGCAAATACTGCAAATAATATAGAAATTATAGCTCCTAAGTTTCCAGAGAAAAGATAAGTTATAGATTTCTTTATATTACTAAATACTGTTCTACCAACTTCAACAGCTGATATAATGCTTGCAAAGTTATCATCTAATAAAACCATTGCTGAAGCATCCTTAGCAACCTCAGTTCCACTACCCATGCCTATTCCTATATCTGCTTTCTTAAGGGCAGGAGCATCATTTACACCATCTCCTGTCATAGCTGTAACTTTATTTTTATTTTGCCATGCATTTACAATCCTTATTTTATTTTTTGGAGAAACTCTCGCATACACGCTTATTTTTTCTAAATGAGCATCCAGTTCTTCTTCACTCAAAGCATCTAGCTCTTGACCTGTATATGCTTCTTCACCATCTTCATATAATCCTATTTTCTTAGCAATTGCAACAGCTGTAGTCTTGTGATCTCCTGTTATCATAATAGGCTTTATTCCAGCTTTTTTTGCTTTTTTAATTGCATCTTTTACCTCTTCTCTTGGAGGGTCAATCATTGCAGTTAAACCTATAAATGTAAAATCATTTTCTGAATCAAAATCTATCGTTTCGTTATCACCTATTTCTTTATAAGCAAATGCCAATACTCTAAGTGCATCTTGCGAATATTTTTCATTTTGAGTCTTTATATTTTCAAGCATTTCAGGAGTCATTTCAAGTACTTTGTCACCAACTAAAACTTTTTTAGCTCTTGACAACAATACATCTGGAGCTCCCTTAGTAATCATTATATTTTTACCATCTACACAATGTAGAGTAGACATTAGCTTTCTTTCTGAATCGAAAGGTATCTCTTGAATTCTGTCATATTTTTTTCTTACAGATTCTACATCATAACCTCTCTTATTTGCAAACACTGTAAGAGCTATTTCAGTACTATCACCTATTTCAACGCCCTTTTCTGTTACATGTGAATCATTACATAGAGCAGATGCATAAATCAATGCTGAGTCTGAATTCAGCTTGAAATCACTTATATTTTCATCTGGAGATTCACCTTTAAATACTATAGATTCAGCTCCATTTGAATTGTATTCATAATATTCTACCACTGTCATTTTATTCATTGTAAGTGTACCAGTTTTATCTGTACAAATAATAGAAGTAGATCCCAATGTTTCCACTGCTGGCAACTTTCTTATTATAGAGTTTTTCTTAGACATCATTCTCGTACCCATAGATAGAATAATCGTCACAATTGAAGACAATGCTTCTGGAATAGCTGCAACAGCTATTGCTACTGCAAAAATAAATGAAGTTAATATCACTTCCTTTATATCCCTTCCTTCAGGATGACTCATACTTCTTAACACCTGAATACTAAATATAAAAATACAAATTCCCATTATTGCCAAACCAAGTTTGCCAGAGAATTTTTCTATATTAGCCTGTAACGGAGTTTGTTTATCTTCTGTTTGCTCAAGAAGATCTGCTATTTTACCTATTTCTGTATCCATTCCTGTAGATGTACATACGTACTTTGCTCTACCATTTACTACCATCGATGTAGAATACACCATATTCACTCTGTCACCTAGACTCTGATTCTCTTTTATAATATCTGTATTTTTTTCTACTGGCTCAGATTCTCCCGTAAGCATTCCTTCTACTATCTTCAAAGATTCAGCCTCAAGTAATCTACCATCTGATGGAACATAATCTCCAGCTTCTAGAAGTACTATATCCCCAGGGACTACATCTTTAGACGATATTGTAATCTTTTTACCATCTCTTAGTACTTTAGCATCTGGAACTGACATTTGTTTCAAACTTTTAATTGACGATTCAGCTTTTTTTGTTTGAACTGTGCCCAGTACCGCATTTAATATTAGTACTAAGAATATTATTACTGACTCAATTATCGATCCCATTAAAATCTGTATTACGGCTGCAATAACAAGTATTACAACCATCGGATCTTTAAAGTTTTCTAAAAAGATTTTCCAAATAGGATCGCCTTTCTTTTCTCTTAATTCATTTTTACCATACTTTTCCAAATGTTCATTAGCTTTATCTGTAGATAATCCATCGATAGTAGAGTCCAAAGTTTTTACTACATCTAACTGATCCATTTGATAATATTGGATTTTCTTTTCATCTTGCATACTATAACCTCCTTATATAATTTCAAATTCAATAATACGTATAATTAATTATACATCTAAATAACATTAAAAAAGCCCTGACTTTACGGACCTCAAAATAAACGCACTGTGTGCATTTATCCTGAAGGTCTCGCAGTCAAGGCTACCTTGTCTATTAACCGAGTATAATAAAATACTGTATTGACGACTAACAAATATATATACTATGTATATATAACGCTACTCCCCTTCATATTAAATTATTATATACAATTCTTATAAAAAAGTCAATAAATGCATAAAATACATTTTAATTAACAATTAAAGTACTACTAAAACTTCAACTTCTACCCTTGCTCCCTTTGGAAGCTCTTTAACAGCTACACAAGATCTAGCTGGTCTGTGTTCTGAGAAGTATTCTGCATAAACTTCATTCATCGCTGCAAAATCATTCATATCAGTAAGATATACTGTAGTCTTTACTACCTTTGTAAAATCTGAACCTACTTCTTTTAAAACAGCAGATACGTTTTTCATTGACTGATGAGTTTCTTCTTGTATAGTCCCTTTTACTAATTCTCCAGTTTCTGGTATTAGTGGTATTTGTCCTGAACAATAAACTACATTATCAACCTTAATTGCTTGTGAATATGGTCCTACAGCTGCAGGCGCATTCTTTGTAAAAATAACTTCTGACATTTTTCTACCTCCTGGTCATTTTGCTTTCTATATAATTATATACCTATTGTATATTTCTTTCAACACGTTCTTATATTTATTAAATATTTTCAAAATAAACTTTTGTAATTAAAAGTTTATTTCTTCTAAATTTTAATCTATCTATGTGAAAAATAAATTAAATTAGAAAAATTTTACTTCTAATCCATTTTCAATAAATGCAGATTTTAGATTTTCAATCTGTTCAAAATCTACTGTTTCTATTGTGGCTTCTACTATTTGCTTTTTAAAGTATAGTCCTGAGGAACTCTTTCCTTGGTTAAATGTAAGTATATTTCCTCCAACCTTTGCAATTACATTTACAAATTTAGCAAGGTTTCCAGGTGAATCTTGAAGATCTGCTACGATGTTAACTCTTCTACCTTGTTTCTTTAATGCAACAGCCATTATTCTGTAAAGAGTATTTATATCCACATTACCACCAGATACTACACATACTACTCTTTCATCTTTTTTAGGTTTATACTTACCTGATAAAAGCGCCGCTGTACTTACAGCACCCGCACCTTCTGACATTAATTTTTGATTTTCAAGCATATATAATATAGCTTCTGCTATTTCTTCTTCTGTAACTGTAATAATATCTTCAACATTTTTAGATACTATATCAAACGTCAAATCTCCAGGAGTACGAACTGCTATACCATCGGCAACAGTTATATCATTAAACATAGATTTAACTTCTCCAGCCTCAAAAGAAGCCTTCATTGATGGAATATTACAAGTCTGAACGCCTATTATTTTTATATCAGGGTTAAGAGCCTTTATAGCTGTTGAAATACCAGCAATAATACCTCCACCTCCTATTGGAACAATTACAGTGTCAATATTTCCGTCAAGTTGTTCAAATATTTCAAGACCTATAGTTCCTTGCCCTGCTATTACGTACTTATCATTAAAAGGATCTAAGAAAGTTGCTCCTGTTTCTTTTTGAACTTCTATAGCCTTGTCATGTGCATCATCATAAACATTACCATGAAGAATTACTTCAGCTCCATAGCTTTTAGTTGCTGCAACTTTTGATAAAGGTGCATTTGCTGGCATACAAATAGTCGCTTTTATTCCTGCATTTTTAGCCCCCATTGCTACACCTTGTGCGTGATTTCCAGCACTTGAAGCTATAACTCCTTTAGATTTTTCTTCATCGCTTAAATGAGCGATCTTATTATAAGCACCTCTGATTTTAAATGAACCTGTTCTTTGAAGGTTCTCACACTTATAGTAAACTTTTGCCCCAGTTCTTTCTGAAAGTCTAACGTTTTCTAGCACGTCAGTCTTTAATACGACATCTTTTACAATGTCATAAGCTTCTCTTACATCATCGATAGTAACCTTTTCCATTCTAATTCACTCCTAAATATTAATAATTATTCTAACTTATAACAAAAAACTCCCCATAAATACTATAGTACTACGAGGAGATTTTTTCAAGGATTTAATTCAATTTTTTAAAAGAAATTAGATTTTTTTCGATTTAATTTAAAGATTAAGATATCTTATTCTATAAAAATAAATAACTTATATCTTTTATCTATTTTTATTTTCGTTCTCATTTGCCATTCTTTTTGTAATTCTATTGCTAGAAACTTCATCTCTCTTATTTTTTGCTTTTGCAGGTCCATGCCCTGGAAAAGTAATTTTAGGATTTTCATTGTTTTTTTTGTATATTGTAAATTTATTGCCTATAGCTTGTACAAATTCCGCTCTAATAGCATTACATACTGCATTTGCTGATTCACGGGCGTCTAATCCAGCATTATCCAATATTGTAACTTTTACAATCTCTCTAGCTTTTAATTGCTCATCTAATTGAGTCAAAAATTCCTCACTTATTCCATCTTTACCTATTTGAGTAGTTGGCTTTATACCGTTAGCCATAGATCTAAGATAGCTTCTTTTCTTTCCACTTAACATAATTTCACCTCCTATTAATTATAAAATTCAAATTCAATTTCATATATTTTAACAGTATCTCCGTCTTCAATACCCATATCTCTTAGCTTATCAAAAACACCTTTAGATTCCATTTGTTTTTGGAAGAATTGTATAGATTCCATATCATCAAAATTTACAGAATACATGATACTTCTCAATTCTTTCCCCTTTACAACAAATATACCCTCTTCAATTTCTACTGTTAATCCTTCATCTTCAGTATCGTCTAGCTCCGGTCTATAAATTTCATCTTCTGATACTAATTCTATTTCTTCCGCTTCTCTTAACATTTCGCCGACTCTATTTATAACTGCATCTATTCCATCTCTAGTTGCAGCTGACATTTTGAACACTTCATACCCTTTACTTTCCATTGTTTTCTTAAAGTTTTCGTATATACTCTCGTCCATCAAAATATCAGATTTGTTTGCAACTACTAACTGCGGTCTTTTAGATAATTTTTCATTATAAAGTTTCAACTCTTCATTTATTTTATTGAAATCATCAATAGGATCTCTTCCTTCTATACCAGAAATATCTACTATATGAATCAACACCTTTGTTCTCTCAACATGTCTTAAAAAATCATGTCCTAAACCTACTCCATCAGAAGCACCTTCAATTATTCCAGGAATGTCCGCCATTACAAAGCTATCGTCATGTTTAGTTTTTACTACTCCCAAATTTGGAGTTAAAGTTGTAAAGTGATAATTAGCTATTTTAGGTTTTGCTGAAGTAACAACAGATAAAAAAGTAGATTTTCCTACATTTGGAAATCCTACAAGACCAACATCTGCTATCATTTTTAGTTCAAGTATTACCCAACGTTCTTCGCCTTCTGTTCCTGACTTTGCGAATGCTGGAGCCTGTCTAACTGCATTGGCAAAGTTCTGATTCCCTTTTCCACCATATCCGCCTTTTGCTACAACAACTTTATCTCCTGATTTTTTTAAGTCAGCTATTACAAGTCCTGTCTTTTCATCTCTAACTATAGTTCCTTCTGGAACTTTCAATGTTGTATCTTCTCCATTCTTCCCTGCTCTGTTTCTTTTTGCTCCGTTTTCTCCATTGTCTCCTAAATATTTTTTCTTATATTTAAAATCCATTAAAGTTCTCAATCCAGTATCTGCTTCAATTATTATACTAGATCCTCTTCCGCCATCGCCGCCATCTGGACCACCGGCTGGAACGTATTTTTCTCTTCTAAATGAAACAGCTCCATTTCCACCATTTCCAGCTTTTACAAATATTCTAGCCTTATCTATAAACATTTACATCCCTCCTTTTCTCAATTTTTACAAAGTTTTTAATAATCTATTCTTATTATATATATGTCCATCTATGTCAAAATTAAATTCAATATTTTTATAAAAATAGAGCTATCGATTCGATAGCTCTATAGCCTGTATTATTCAGCAATTTCTACTGGATATATACTAACTTTCTTTCTCTTCTTGTCTAATCTTTCAAACTTTACTTTTCCATCAACAAGTGCGAATAGAGTATCATCTCCACCCTTACCAACATTTGTTCCAGGATGAATTTTTGTTCCTCTTTGTCTTACTATGATAGAACCAGCTGTTACAGCCTGACCATCAAATCTCTTTACACCTAATCTCTTAGATATAGAGTCTCTACCATTCTTAGAAGAACCTACTCCCTTTTTAGAAGCAAGAAGTTGTAAATTCATTTTTATCATCTGGAGTCACCCCCTACTTTTCAAATAATTTTATATTCTTTGGATATTCTTTGCTTATTTCCTCTAGTGCAAGTCTCAAGTGTTGTAGTAAAAGCTGTGATTTTTTAATATCATCTGTAGATACTTCACAACAAATATATCCTTCTTCTGCTTTAACATCTTTAAACTTGACACCTTGAA
This sequence comes from Peptostreptococcus faecalis, assembly GCF_900240845.1. Taxonomy (GTDB): domain Bacteria; phylum Bacillota; class Clostridia; order Peptostreptococcales; family Peptostreptococcaceae; genus Peptostreptococcus; species Peptostreptococcus faecalis. Next base: position 518,758 of record NZ_OERU01000001.1, on the reverse strand, counting down.
GCGTATCTAATGAATTGATAACAGCAAGAGAATTGCTCGTAGCAGCAGAACAAACTATATCGTATCCAACATCGTCATAATTTGCATGCCCCTTCAACTCAAAACGCTCAATTTCATAATCACTATTATAATAAAATGTTACTTTAATCATATATGATTACGCGTTGATTTTTTCAATCACTAACTTAGTATACAGCTGACGATGACCATTTTTTCTTCTATAGTCTTTCTTAGCCTTGTACTTAAATACGATTATCTTCTTGTCTTTACCCTGTTCTACGACTTTAGCCTGAACAGACGCACCTTCAACTACAGGAGCTCCTAACTTAAGCTCACCGTCGTTTACTGCTAATACTTCATTTAAAGTAACAACATCACCTTCGTTAGCTTCTAGCTTTTCTACAAAAAGAACATCACCTTCAGAAACCTTATACTGCTTTCCTCCAGTCTTTACTATAGCGTACATATATACACCTCCCCGTTCTCAAACTCGCCGGATCAGGTATCCTTTAAGAATTTTTACAACACAACTAAGTATTGCGACCTTTACCGTGCGGCAATTACTCATTTATTATACTAAATAGATATATCAGTGTCAAGGAATATTATATATATTTCCTTTATTTTATTGATATTTTATATATTTTTTTATTTCGTTTGCCTTAATAGCTTTTCATTAAATTTCTTCGTAGGTAACTGTACTTGCGTAAGAACTATAGCAAATACCATTATTACACACCCTATTACTTCTTTAGATGTCATTACCTCTCCTAATATTACTACTCCTGCAACCATTGATACTATGGATTCAGAACTCATAATCAATGATGTGATTGTAGGCTGAAGATTTTTTTGAGCTATTATCTGAAGAGTAAATCCTACTCCACTCGATAAAAGTCCAGTATATATAATAGCACTTGCTCCACCAACAAGACCAGCAATTGTAACTGTTTCAAATCCAACCATCAATATAAATGACAATATACCTGAAACTATAAACTGTATTAATGATAATTTTATTGCATCTGCCTTTGGAGCAAAAATATCTACAACAACTATTTGTAGAGCAAAAAAGAATGCTGATACTAATACGTATAAATCACCTTTTTCAATAACAAATCCTTTTTTTATTGATAATAGATATAAACCAACTGCTGCTATCCCTATACACAGCCAAATTTTCAAAGAAACTCTTTTTCCATAAAAAATACCTAGTAGCGGAACTATTACTATATACATAGTAGTTATAAATCCGGCTTTTGATGCTGTTGTTCCAAGTATTCCTACCTGTTGAGTCGCCATAGCTAAAAATAAAGAAATACCTGCTAATACTCCTCCAAGAAGCAAAGATTTTTTACTTCTACTAACTTCTTCAATTCCGTCTCTTTTCTTTTTTATAGAAATCACAAAAGTAACAAGAGATAAAAATGCCGTACTTATAATGCATCTAAAAAAATTAAATGTAAAGGGTCCAACGTGCTCCATTCCCGTTTTTTGAAACACAACTGCAAGTCCCCACACTACAGCAGTAATCGTTATCAAAATAATACTTTGTCTTTCTTTTCTTTTTGCTTCTGTCATAAGTCCATCCTCCAATCCTAATTGATAATTATTTACATATGAAAAAGGGCATCGCTTTCGCAATAACCCTTATAATCATATTCTTCATATTCTTTTCGCTGAGATTATATTATCATAAATAAACTATGATTGTCAACATCATTTAAGAATTTTAGAAAACTCCATATGCTATCAACTTAAACACTCTCTATTTTGTAATATACCCCCAAGCTATCTTTATTTAACATATATTTGCTAATTTTTTAATATATTTTTACCAAACTTTATTTAGCAACAATATTAACTAATTTTGTAGGTATAGCAATTACCTTTACAATGTTCTTACCTGACAAAGCTTCCTTTATTTTAGTATCTTCAAGTGCAATTTCTTTCATTTCTTCTTGAGATACATTAGGAGATACATTTATTTTACCTCTTAGTTTGCCATTTACTTGAACAACTACTTCCACTTGGTCTAATTCAAGGGCTTTCTCATCAAATTTTGGCCAGTCTATACTGAATATACTACCTTCTTTACCTATCATTTCCCAAAGTTCTTCACCTATATGTGGAGCAAAAGGAGATATTATTACAACGATAGTCTCTATTGCTTCTCTTATTATGAAGTCTTTTTTACTATCAAGTTCTTTGTATTTATAAAGTTCATTTACCAATTCCATCAACGCTGAAATTGCTGTGTTAAATCCAAATCTAACACTCAAATCATCAGTTACTTTCTTTAGCGTAGAGTGTACCTTGGCTCTCATTTCCTTATCTTCCTTTGATAGATTATCTAAATTTGTATCTCCTTTTACATCTTTTAGTTCGTCTACCAATCTATATACCCTGTTCAAGAATTTAAAGCAACCTTCTACGCCTTGTTCCGACCAATCAAGATCTCTTTCCACAGGAGCAGCAAAAAGTATAAATAATCTAGCAGTATCAGCTCCATATTGTTCAATTATTTCAAGAGGAGAGATAGTATTCCCCTTTGACTTTGACATCTTTGCGCCATCCATCAATACCATTCCTTGCGTCAAAAGATTTTTAAACGGTTCTTTTACTTTTGTTAATCCCATTTTATTGAAAGCTTTTGTAAACCATCTAGCATACAATAAATGTAGTATAGCGTGTTCAACACCGCCTATATATTGGTCTACTGGAAGCCATCTATCAACTAATTCAGAATCAAATGCTTTATCTGTATTTTTATTATCTACGTATCTCATATAATACCAAGATGAGTCAACAAATGTATCCATTGTATCTGCTTCTCTTCTTGCTGGTTTTCCACATTTTGGACAATCACAATTCATAAAAGTATCTGAAGTCAATAGAGGTGATTCCCCTTTACCTGTAAACTCTACATCTGTAGGAAGCAATACTGGTAGTTGATCTTCTTCGACTCCGACTATTCCACAATCATCACAATATACAATAGGAATTGGGCAACCCCAATATCTCTGTCTAGATATTAACCAGTCTCTCAATCTATAGTTTGTAGTCTTTTGACCTCTACCCTGATCTTTTAATTTTTCTACTATTGAATCAAATGCTTCGTCTTTATTCATTCCGTTAAACTCGCCAGAATTTATCATTTTATCGTCTTCATCGATTACAGGTACAATTTCTAATTCATATTTTGATGCAAATTCATTATCTCTATCATCATGAGCGGGAACTCCCATTACTGCACCAGTTCCATAGTCTGCTAATATATAATTCGCAATCCATATTGGCATTTTCTTTCCCGTAAGAGGATTTATTACACTTCTACCAATATATTCTCCTTCTTTTTCTATTTCAGTAGATTCTCTCTCTATTTCTGTCAACGCATTCATTTTAGACAAAAACTTTTCAAGAGTTTCTTCGTATTCAGTCCCCTTGACTAACTCTCTAGCAAGATCTGATTCAGGAGCTAATACCATAAAAGTACTACCAAATATAGTATCCGGTCTTGTTGTATATACGGTAATATCCTTATCCATATCATCTACTTTAAAAGTGACATTTGCTCCATGACTTTTTCCAATCCAGTTTTTTTGCATTGCCTTTACTTTTTCAGGCCACTGATCTAACATATCTAAATCATTTAAAAGATCTTCAGAGAACTCTGTTGTCTTAAAATACCATTGTTCCAATTTTTTCTTTACAACAGTTGTTGAACATCTTTCACATTCCCCTTGAACTACCTGTTCATTGGCAAGTACAGTCTCACATGAAGGACACCAGTTTACAAATGATTTTTTCTTATAAGCAAGTCCTTGATTATAAAAATCTAAAAATATCTTTTGAGTCCACTTATAATATTCAGGTGAAGAAGTTGCTATTTCTTTATTCCAATCATAGCTAAATCCTAACAGTTTAAGTTGTTCTCTCATTTCTTCTATATTAGACATTGTCCATTTTTGTGGATGAACTCCATTTTTTATAGCCGCATTTTCTGCAGGAAGTCCAAATGAATCCCACCCCATTGGATGCAACACATTATATCCTTCCATTTTCTTAAATCTAGCTACTACATCTCCTATAGAATAATTTCTTACATGTCCCATATGTATTTTACCTGAAGGATATGGAAACATCTCCAAACAATAATATGTAGGCTTGCTTTTGTCACTTGTGTCCGTATTATATTGGCCACTTGTATCCCATGCTTTTTGCCATTTTTTTTCTATTTCTTTAAAATTATATATACTCATATTAAACCTCCTAAAAAAATCAATAAAAAAACTCGTCTCTAAACATAATGTTTAGGGACGAGATATTCTCGCGGTACCACCCTAATTAGCCAACTTCGTCAGCTCTCTCGGATCAGTCTTTAAACCAACTACGGTATATGGTTTTTCTCGGCAAGTTCAAAAAAAATGAAATGCTATCTTTCAGCACCGATAACTCTCTGTAATTCCATATATTTCTACTACTCCGACCATATATATTATTGTCTTATACTACCACACAGACTTTTAAATTGTCAATATAAAACACTTAATTATATTATTATTAAGTTACTCTATAAAATTACTGTTGAGCACTCTCCGCTTTTAATTTTATATCCTCATAATCTACTACTTCTAATTCATCAATATCAATATTAGGAGCATCTTTCCATAATTTTTCTAAATTGTAAAAAACTCTGTTTTCTTCGTCAAATACATGCACCATGATATCACCATAATCAAGCAAAATCCAGTTTTGAGTTTCTCTTCCTTCTTTTCCTCTAGGTTCTATCCCAACTTCTGTCATAGCTTCTTCAACGCTATCGGCTATTGCTTTTACCTGTCTTGGTGATGCCGCTGATGTAATTATAAAGTAATCACATATACTAGATACTTCTCCAACATTTAATATTGAAGTATCTCTACCTAGTTTATCCTCAATTGCTTCATATACAACTTTTACCATTTCTTCTACTGTTATCATATTATATTACTTCCTTTCCAAACTAGCTGCTTTTTCCATTTTTTTTACTTTCTCAACATAATAGTTCCTTGCCTCTACTGATCTCAAATGCAAAACTGCCTTCTTCTTCAAGACATTTATTATAGAACTATCCAATAAATTAGCAAGGGCTTCATCTATTTTTCCTGAATATGCTAACTCTCTTAATGAATCCACTCCCGGATAATTTCTTCCTTCTTCTATCAAATCTGATAAATAAATAGTTTCCTCCAAAGGAGTCATATTCGGCTTACCAGTAGTATGATATCTAATTGCGTTTAATATTTCTTCATCATCTACACCAAATTCATATTTTGCAATATATGCTCCTAGTATACTATGAGATAATGCTGTGCTCTTTTTTTCCATATCATCTAATACAATATTATATTTATCACAATAAGATTGTACATCTGCAAGCTTTACATATTTTGCTGCATCATGTAGTATACTTGCTATCTCGGCTTTCTCTTTATCACAACCCGTTTGTTCTGATATTTTTATTGCAGCTTTTGCTACATTTAAAGAATGTTTTATTCTCTTCTCCGGTAGATAATCCTTGAGTTTTTCTATCATAGCAGATTTATTCATCTACCATTAACACCTCCATACAAATTATGCTTGCTAATATATTCTTCCACCCTACTAGGTACTAAATATTTTATACTTCTATCCCTTTTTTTTCTATTTCTAATATATGTCGATGATATTTCAAGCGATGGTACATATACCATATCTATATACGCTCCATATATATCTCTAAAATTTTCAATATTCTCTTGAGTTTCCAGTAAGTTAATTCCTGGTCTTATTGCAGCAATAAACTTTGCCAATTTGAAATTTTCTTCAAAATCTTTCCATGTCTCAATTTGATTAATTGCATCTGATCCAGTTATAAAATACATTTCCTCATTTGGATATTGTTCTGTAAAATATTTCAATGTATCCACCGTAAAAGTTTCCTTTTCGGTTTGACATATTTCATAATCGGAAACAAAAAAATCATCATTTTTAAAAGTAGACAACACAGCCATATTATACCTATGCATTTTGTCCAATAGATTCTTTTTATGAGGTGGATCACCAGTTGGAACAAAAACTACCTTATCTAAAGAATACTTATCTCTTATAAATTCCGCTGTAGCTAAATGAGCGTTATGAATAGGATTAAATGTTCCTCCCATAATTCCTAGCTTCATGCTTTTTTTTGATTTTTTAAATGACTTAATCTTATTTTTATTTTTAACATGAGACAATTTAAGTCTCTCTTCTATCAACATGTTATATATTCCCTTCAAAAGAAATGATATTTTCATTTTATCACAGCTATAAATATAAGTCCATTAATAAAATGCTATATCCTTTCATCCAAATACAGCGATACAATATTGTATATACTTACTACTACGCTTATTACTAGAAGTATTATAGTCTTCATAAATAGCCCCCTTACATCAATATGAATTTTCAAGTACACATCTAATAGCTTTATTGATAGTGCTATAGTCGAACCCTTTATACGCTAGATGCTGAAACAATTTATTTTTCAGTATATTTTTATCTTCTGTTTTTATCCTATTTTTTCTTTTTTCAGCTAGATAAATTGCATTTTCAAGCTCTATGTCATCATCTATACTCTCCATAGCAGATTCTCTATCTTCTTTTCCTATTCCCTTTAAATAAAGATCTTGCTGTATTTTCTTTTTGCCTACTTTTTTGTAATTCATCCCATTGTTTACTAACTGGTGAGCAAAAGTAGAGTCATCTACAAAGGAGTATTTTTTCATAAAATCTATCACTTTATCAACAATTTCTATATCATATTCTTTCAATAGTTTTTCTCTTATTTTTTTTTCAGATTTTTGAGTTCTCGAAATATAATTAAGGGCTTTCATCTTGGCTTTATCATAGTCATCTTGCTTTATCAATTGGGTGATTTTGTCAGTATCTATGTCTTCACCTTTGTTTAAATTATATTTATATACTAATTCAGCATTGAATGAAATTAAATATTCTTCATCAACATATAAATTAACTCTTTTACCATTTTTTTGATACTTAATTGACGTTATCTTTGGCATACAATCACTACCTTTCTGATAAATTATATCACATTTAGAGGTAATTAACATTTAATTCACTTTATTTTTATTTCTAATAATTATATTATAATTATAGTTTTAATAATACCTCCCTTTATATAGAGATAATTTCACATATTTCTTACTAAGTACTAACTTCTCATATTATCAATACCTAGTAGTGACAAAGCCTTTTGTGTATATGGGCATTTATTGTGGTATAATAATATGTATATTTTTTAAAATGTCATTAAAATTTAAGAACCAAAAAATAAGAAGTAGCTAATATTTTCTTGTTATAAAAATAATAAATATATGATGTTTATTAAAGAATTTAAATATTAAATTATAAATGGTAGGTGATAAAATGGTCAATATTACGATGATTGGAACCGGTGGAAATGTTCCCTCCCACAAAAGATTTTGCTCTAGCATGTTTATAAACTATAAGGGCAAAAAGATATTAATTGATTGTGGTGAAGGTACACAAGTATCCATGAAAACACTAGGGTGCGGTTTTAAAGATATCGACTTAATTCTAATTACACATCTTCATGGTGATCATATAAATGGACTTTTAGGGCTTCTATCTACAATGGGAAATGCTGAAAAAAGAAATATACTTACTATAGTTGGACCTGTTGGAATAAAAAAAGCAATTTCAGCTATGATGGTTTTATGGGAAGGATTGCCGTATAGATTGCGTATAATAGAAAATCCTGGTGGTCCTTTTTCAATTGATGAAGAAATATTTAATGAAATAGAAATTTCTACTATAGCTCTAAAACATTCTACAGAATGCTTAGGTTACAGCCTTTATTTTAAAAGAAACAGAAGCTTTGATGTAAACAAAGCCCTTGAAAATAGTGTTCCTAAATATCTATGGAAAAATCTCCAATCTGGAAAAACTTTTTATATAGACGATATAAAATATGACCCAGAAATGGTACTAGGTTCTTCTAGAAAAGGTATTAAAGTGAGTTTTATTACAGATACTAGACCAATTTCTTCAATTCCTGATTTTATCAGAGAAAGTGACTTATTTGTTTGCGAGGCTATGTACGGAGATGAAGCCGATATATCAAAAGCTGTAAAGAACAAACATATGTTATTTAGAGAAGCTGCTACACTTGCTAAGAATGGAAATGTAAAAAAACTTCTACTTACTCACTTTTCTCCTTCAATTGAAAAACCAGAGGATTTTATCGACAATGCAAAAAATATATTTGCAAATACAACTGTAGCTTATGATGGAATAAGAATTTCTATTCCTTATCCTGAAGACTAAGTTATTTATAAAAAAAAGTGTCTATAATAGTTAATAGACACTTTTTTTTATGTATTCAAATTTTATATCATTCTCTTTAATATTCATTTTTAACTCTATATCTATACCATATTTTTCAGAAATATTCACTATTACCTCATTTTTAATTTTTAGTAAATCTTCATATATTTTTTCATCGATAGACACTATAATTTTTTCGTAAAGAGAATTTGATTTAGCAAGCAGAGCATTTTTTTCTATTTTATCCACAATTGAATTAATTGTATCCTGACTTTGATATATATTTTTATTGTAGTACTCTTCAATAGATTTACCACTTCTTCTACGAGTTATTTCAACTATTCCTAATCTAGTGAATCCATGCACTTTTGAATATCTTGAATCACATGATAAATTTTCATTTAAAGTATTTAATAATAGATATTTATCTTCTTTAGAACTCATATCTATAAAATCTATCAAAATCATCCCAGTCAAATCTCTTATAATAATTTGCTTTGCTATTTCTTTTGCCGCAGCAATATTTACTTTTAAAACTGTATTTTCGTAATTACTATGTCCTATGTATCTGCCCGAGTTAACATCAATCACAGTCATTGCCTCAGTTTTTTCAATAACAATATTTGCTCCATCTCCAAACCATACACGTTTGGATAAATATTTTTTCAATTTATTATTCACACCGTAAGCTTCAAAGATATCAACTTCACTTTCTCTTTTCAGCTTATACAAGTATTCTCTGTTAATAGATATTGCCGTATCCCTTAATATTCTATCAAATTTTCCATCGGAATATATTATTTTTTCCACACTATCATCAAAGTTATCCCGAATAAATTTTTCAATTTCACTTTCTGGTTCACTTATTAAAATAGGTTTTGATGAACTTTTATACTTTTTTAATATGTTATTGTATTTAAGTTTAAGATTATATATATCCCTACTTATCTCTTCATTAGTTTTACCTACTGATTCTGTTCTCAATATATATCCACAGTTTGCACTGTCTATATTCGATACTATTTCTTTTAATCTCTTCCTCTCATTTTTATCTTTGATTTTATTTGAGAAAGTAATTTTATTATTTGTTGGAATAAATACTATATAAGGTCCCGAAAGAGATATCTCTGTCGTCAGTTTTACTCTCTTTTCATCTTTTTCTTCTTTAATTACTTGAACAAGTATTTTTTCACCTTCTACATAATCAAATTCATCATCCATTTTAAGATATCCAGGATCTTTTTGACCTATATCCACAAAACATGATTTCATTCCTTTAATAATCTTTTTTATCACTCCAGAATATATATTTTTAACTCTTACATAATTTTCGTTTTCTTCTATTATTAGTTTTTGAATTTCTCCGTTTTCAACTACAGCCAGTTTATTTGAATTAACAAAACTCTCTATAATAAATTCTTTCATATTTTCCTCCTAAGAGTTTTATAATTTTTAAGACTCTTCATTGTCAAAAGCATCAATCTAGGAGTAAAAATTAGATCGCCTTCTTCTTAAACACACATTTAGTACTATTGCTATATTAGCCATCGATGTAATCAATGAACTCCCCCCATAACTCACGAATGGAAGAGTAACTCCTGTTACAGGCATCAATCCAACAGTCATACCTATATTTTGTATGATTTGATATGCAAACATTCCGCTTATCCCAGCTACTATAAATGTTCCGTAAGAATTTCTTGATCTAGATGCTATTGTCAATAATCTGTATATTAGCAATACAAACATGCCCACTACAAATATCATTCCCAATAATCCAAGCTCTTCACCTATTACTGCGAAAATAAAGTCACTATCTCTTACTGGCAAGAAATTTTCTTGATTTTGTGAGCCATTATACAGACCTTTTCCAGTAAGACCACCTGATCCTATTGCTATCATAGACTGCAGTGTCTGATAATTCGTGCTCGCCTCTGGATTAAAAAAGTTTACAATTCTAACCTTTTGATGTGGTGCCATTATAAAGTAAAGTATTGGGCTGATTACAAGTATCGCCAAAAATGTATTTCTTACTATTTTTTTACTTATTCCAGCAGTATAAAGCATGAAAAATATCATACATATAAATACTATTGCCGTTCCCAAATCCGGCTGAGCATATAATAGCGTACCAAAAGGAAGTGCATATAACATTAACTTAACAATTGTTTTAATATCGTTAATGCTAGATTTATACTTATCTAAAATTTTCGCATAACTCAAAACAAATGTTAATTTAACTATTTCTGAAGTTTGAAAGTTGAAGTTCCCTATTTTTATCCAAGATCTTGCACCAAATTGAACATTACCTATACCAGGAATCAATACTATTACTAACAACAGTATACTAAATATATATATTTCCTTATAATATTTTCCTATACTGTTGTAATCAAATAAAAGTATCATTACAGTCAATAATATTCCTATTGCAAATGCCATCATCTGTTTATATAGTTGTTTTAAATCTCCTGTTACATTTGCGTGTGTTGCACTGCTCAAAATAATCAATCCAAATATAAAGATAACAAACACTATAGAAATTAATTTCCAATCTAAATATTTGATTATTTTCATATTTTTCTTATAATCTATTTTCCTCATCTTCCTCTTCTTTCTCTATAAAAATATCCTTTAACTTATTTATAATTTTCCCCTTACTTGGTTCTGATACACCGTCATTATATTCTCTTTCTTCTTCTAATTCTTCTTCGTATAATTCTTTTTCGCCACTATATTCATCACCATAAGGATCTTCGTCATACATATCTTCACCATCTCTTACTAAATAATTAAAGTCCGAAAGAGATTCATTTTTTTCCATCATTACACCCTGCTCTCCAATATCAAAAGAACCGTAACTAGTGTCTTTGATTGTATCTGGAGAGTATTTATACAGGATTTCTTTTTTCTGTGACACAACTATTTTTTTATGTTCGTCAATATATGCCACTTCAGGATTGCTCATAGATGTTTTTCTTTGACTTACAACATCTTCGGTTATGCAGTCAAATATAGCTATTTTTTCGGAATTAAATTGTCTTGCTATTATACATGCACTATCATTACCATATGCTCCTGCATAGACCATCCCTCTAATTTCTCCCATTACTGTAATGTTTCCACCTGCAATTAATACAGATTCTGTTTCTGTACTTGAAAGAACTGTTATGTCACATGATGCCTTGACTATAGCATCTCTTGGTACAGTCGTCAAAACCACAATACTTCCGTTATAGTTTATTTCCTCTTCTTCTGATATGTCCATTACATATAACGTTCTTACAGCTTTAATTAATGCCGTCGCACCCTTGTACTCCTTTTGCTTCATTAACTTATTAAAATTAAATTCATCTGTTCCAAGGTATTTCATGTTATATGTTTCTGTCAAATATTCAATAATTAGTTTTTTCTGATATGGTGATATATAATCACTACTTATCTCTGTCAGTACTCCCCCTAAAAAAAATTTAGGGGATGACATAACCTTGACAGAAATTAAGTCAAATATTAATTCCAAACTTGCTTCTCGATTAATATATAATACCAACCCTCTGCCAGTTCCTTTAAATTCGACTATTTCACTATTACTCAAGCTCATAATAAATCATCCCCTCAATATATTATTATTCATTTTTAAATTACTTTAAATCCATTTAAGCACTTCTATTGGACAGCTTGAACGCCATCATCATATTCTTCCTTTTTTTCGTCAGATTTTTTTGAACTAGAGTCATTTTCTTCACTGTTTTTATCATTATTATTAGATTTATTTTCTTCGTCATTATTAGATTCATCTTTTTCACTATTTTCTGCGTCGTCATCTATTAGCCCAAAATATTGACCAAGAACTTCTCTAATAGGAAGCATCGCATATGAACTTGTTTCTCCCTGAGGGATAACACATGCCACAGCTATCTTAGGATTATCTGCAGGTGCAAATGCAATACCCCATGCAAAAGAACCGTAATCATCCTTAAATCTATCAATATCAGTATCTGAAATATTTGAATTCAACTGTTTAATAGCTTTTCTAAGATAAGAAGAATTTATTTTATCAGTATTTTCTAACTTAACTCTTACTCCAGCATCTAATTCTTTTTGATATTTTTCTCTATCTTCAGAGCTAGTAGCTTTATCTTTGATTTTTTCTTTTAATTCTTTGATTTTTTCATTAGTTAGCTCTAATTCTTTTTTTGATTTAAGCTCTTCATATTTTGCCATTACTTCACTTTCTTTGACAGAATATGAAGCTAAATGAGATTTCAAATAGTCAAATTCCTTGTCAGTAGGAATTTTACCTGATTTTTCAGCCGTACCAGTTTTTGTTGCTACATCAACTGGGAAATTTGCAAAAGCTTGTTTTGCAAGACCAGTCTTTGAAACTCTAAGCATACCCTCTTTTAAAATTTCCAAATTAGAAGGATCATCAAAATCTATCTTTTCTTTTTCTCTTTTAGCTGTTTCTGTAGTTTTTCCATTAGAATCAACTACCTTATCTGCAACATTTAATTTTACTAAATTTCCTCCATTGGCAATGGCAGCTGTAAATCTAACAATTTGAGAAGGGTTATAAGCATTCTCCCCTTGACCTATCGCAAGATTAAATGTGTCACCCACTCCCCATTTAGCAAAATTAAAGTAACTGTATACCATATAATCTGCATCGCTTTGAATGTACTCTTCTTTCACACCTAATTCTTCTAATCTCTTCATTGTTTCTACTCTTCCAGGTGTTTTTGCTTCATCGATCCAGCTTACTATTTCTCCTATTTTTTCCTCAAATTCTTCCTTATTTTTCGAATAATCAATACCAACAAAATGATCCCTCATAGTTCTTTCAAGAGCCATTTTTAATTGTATTTTTGTTTTCTCAATTTTTTGTTTTTCACTTGGAACTTTCCCATCACGTTCTTCTAGTTGATTTTCAAGACCAGTACCATCATTTAGACCAAACTTTTTAGCATATTCTAATATTTTCTTAGCACCCATTCCAGTGTCTAAATTTTCACCTGTCATCCAGTTTTTGTCGCTTCCTATAACATAAAAGTAAATGTTACATGATTCTTGGATCGCCTTGTACAAGTCAACACTTCCATGATTCTTTTTACCTTTATGCCATACATAATCTGCAAAAACTCTATTTCCCATTTTTATATAACCAGGATCATTGATTGTATAATTTGGACTTAATCCAGATTCAAGTGCTGCCATTGCAGTCACAAGTTTAAATGTAGAACCAGGCTGGAATGCACCCTGTGTAGATAAATTCAAAAGTGGATTAGGCGCTAGTAAATCATTTTGATTTTTTGGTAAATAGTTATTATAATCTTCAGCACTTATACCTTCTGCAAATTTGTTTGGATCATAATCAGGAAAACTTGCCATAGATATAACATCTCCACTCTCCACATCTATTGCTACTATAGCACCAGACTTTGCATTAGGTGCACTCTCTCCCACACTTATATTTCCAAATTGACTTACAAAAGTCTTTGAATTTCTAGCTGAATCAATTGCTTTTTCCAAAGAATCTTCCGCTGTCTTTTGAACCTTACTATCAATAGTCAAGTACGCACTACTTCCTGATATAGGTTCAACAGATTTCATTTCGTCAATTACACGACCTACACTGTCAACTTTTACTTCCTTATATCCGTCAGTTCCTTTAAGTTTTTTTTCATAACTTCTTTCTATTCCAGATAAACCTATAATACTTTCCGCTGTATAACCATCTTTCGATACATCACTTACTTTTGTAGAAGGCACTTTTCCTACATATCCTAAAATATGTGAAGCCAATCTTCCCATTGGATATACTCTCTTTGGTTCTACAGCTACGGAAATTCCAGATAATTTAATTGCATTTTCTTCAATCTGAGCAACTGTATTTTCTTTAATGCCCTTAGCTATGGTTACCGGATTGTATTGAGTAAAATACTTTGATTTAATTAAATCTCTCACCAATATAATCTTTCTAGCTTCATAGTCAGAAAGATTCTTATCTATACTATAATATTCATCTCTAATTTTTTTAAATGCATCTTTTGCAGATACTTTTGAACTTAGCGAATAACTTTCTAACCAATCTTTTTTATTTTTTTCTTCTGTAAACATCCAATTTTTAACTAAAACTGGTGGATAGTAACCTAAAGAATTAATTTTAGATTGTAAATCTGCTGGTTCCATTTCCCTATCAGAAATCGCTATTACTCCATTTTTTATTAGAGAATCAACTATATAGTAAAAACATTCTTTCGGAGAATAACTATTAGGAATACTATTCTCTTTTTTGAATTTTTCTATTTTAGTATCAAATGTAAAACTATACTTTCCATTTTCAATTACAATTGGAAATTCATCTACATATTTTTCTTCATTTTTTTCTAAAATATTTATTACTGAGTAAGCTATCTCATTAGCTCCACCCTTTTTTTCTTTATCGGCTTTATTAAGCGTGTCTCCTGAAACTTGTACAGTAAACTGAGGTTCATTCCCTGCCAATAAAACACCATTTCTATCCCTTATTTCTCCTCTTGGAGCCTGCACTTTAATTCGTTTATAAGCTTTTTGATTCGCCAGGTCAGAATAGTATGAATATTTTATTGTGCTCATATATGTTGCCTTTACAAGTACAATACCAAGAATTATCAAAACAGCCTTTTTAATGCTTTTCAGTCTTGACTTCGTAATTTTATTATTCAATTTATTTCACCACTATTCTTCTCTTAATTTAATCAGTTTATCTTCAAAAATAGTATACGCTAAAAATGCTACTACAGTATTTGCTACAGGCAATAATACTAATGCTTTTAGTGCTATGCTCAGCAATGCATTAGGATTGAAAAAGATTGCCGAAACAGCAACTTCCAATATAGAAAAAACTATACTTATTAACAGTACAAAGAAACAAACTATATTTCTTTTATCTTTGAATATAGACTTCTCTATACTTGAAATAAAATATGAAGTAGCTAAAAATAATAGCGGTGTAATACCAACTACACCACCTGATACCATATCACTCATCAGCCCAATTATTCCTCCAAGAATCAATGCACTCTTTTTATCAATGTAAAAAGATATAAAAATAATATATATCAATAGAAAATTCACACTAAAGTATGAGTTAATAAAATTAGTGAAAAAAGTTTCTAAAAATATTATTACCATTCCAATTGCAAAAAGTATTATTTTTTTCAATCTTATCACCTACTCTACACTTCTAGGAGAAATTACACTAACATCATTTATTTTCTTGAAATCTACATACGGCTTTACCGTTATAAGCTTCATAGACTTATTCTTATCTAACGTAACACTAGTTATTTCTCCAATAGGTAAATTTTCTGGATAAATTCCAAGACCAGAGGTAACAATAGTATCACCTTTTTTCGCATCTGAATTAGAATTGAAGAAATATCCGTGTAGGAGTTTTTCATTGTCGTCAAAATTTATGTTTCCAACTGTTGATGACGTTGTTATCACACCTTTACTATCTTCTTTTCCAGATATCTTAAAACTGACAGATGCTCTTGAGTCAACAAGTGAAATTACTTTTGCATACTTATTATTAACGCTATATACTAAACCAACTATTCCGTCTCCGTTTAATACTATACTATCTTTTCTAACACCTCTGTCCGCACCTACGTCAATGATAAACGATTTATACCAATTGCCACTATTTTTGCCTATAACTCTAGATGACACCATATCGTTACGTTGACTGCTATCTACGTAATTCAATGATTTCTTAAGCACCTCTAATGAGTCTAATTTTCCTTCATCACTTTTTAATTTAATAATTTCTTTATTTAATTTTTCATTTTCTTTTTTTAGTTCATCCACCTTATCAGAATTTTTTTTAAAACTAATAAAATCATCAAAAAAATCACCTGTATTTACTACCACGTTATTCAAATGCTTTCCAACTGAATAAAATAATTGTGAAAAACCCTTTTTTTCAACAAAGTTAAACTTATCAATGCCTAAAAGTGATGTAGCTGAGACTGCTATTATCACAACTACAACACCCCCAGCTATAATCGACTTTATAGAAAATTTAGGTCTATTATTTTTACTTAATTTCAAGTATATCACCAACTATCTTTCAGAATTCATCATAACTATACTTTGAAATATATCTTTATTTTCTATTGCTTTTCCAGCACCCATTGCAACGCATTGAAGAGGATTTTCCGCAACTATTACGTCTAAAGAAGTCTCTGATTGTATTAATTTATCTAATCCTCTAAGAAGAGACCCTCCTCCTGTAAGGAATATTCCCTTATCCATTATATCAGAAGCTAGTTCTGGCGGAGTATTCTCTAGTGTAGTTCTAATTCCCTCTACCACTTCGGCAATACTTTCTCTAAGAGCTTCTCTAATTTCTGTAGAACCTATTGTTATAGTTCTAGGTAATCCAGTCAAAATATCTCTTCCGCTTACAGTCATTTCTATTTCTTTGTCACTTGGATATGCAGATCCAATAGCAAGTTTTATGTTTTCAGCAGTTCTTTTTCCGACTACTATATTGTAATTATTTCTGACAAAATTCTCAATTGACAAGTCAAACTCATCTCCACCTATTCTAATTGAGTTCGCAACTACCACTCCACCTAGAGATATAACAGCAATTTCAGAAGTTCCTCCTCCAATATCTACTATCATATTACCTTCAGGATCATTTACATTCAACCCAGCCCCTATAGCAGCAGCCATTGGTTCATCTAATATAAATACCTCTCTTGCTCCCGACTGTATAGCAGCTTCCTCTATAGCTTTTCTTTCTACTTTTGTAATTCCATAAGGAACACAAATCACTATTCTTGGGCTCACTACACCCTTAGATCCCTTCTGTATAAAATAACTCATCATAGCCTGTGTTGCTTCAAAATCAGAAACTACACCTTCTTTTACAGGATGAATCGCAACGATATTTTCAGGTGTTCTACCTATCATATTTCTTGCTTTATCACCTACTGCTAGAATTTCGTTATTGTCCTCTCTTATTGCAACCACAGATGGTTCATCTACTACTATACCTTGCCCTTTTATATAAACAAGAGTACTGGCTGTTCCCAAGTCAATACCCATATCATTTGTAATTATATTATTAACTTTTGATCCAAAAATTTTACTAAAGAATCCCATGTTATCCTCCTATATTCATTTTCATATAATCAAGTTTCATTATTTCTATTAATTGATTTTACCTTTATATAGTATAACATGAAATGCATATGAGTAGATAATTTTATTATATTTTATGTCAAAAAATAGATATGTAAAATGATAAAAATATTGCAATAAAAGTTAGTTGATTTTATTTTTCATGTTCTTCTAAGCTGTAATAAATTCCATCTCCTATAATTATATGGTCTAATACTTTTATCCCTAATATATCTCCACACTCTCTCATTCTATTTGTGACGTCTATATCTTCATCCGACGGACTAGGATTACCTGAAGGATGATTGTGCATTAGAATTATTGAATTTCCATTTCTTTTTATAGCCTCTACAAAAACTTCTCTCGGATGTACAATTGACTGATTGAGTGTCCCTATGAATACATCTTCATCTGTTATAATTTCGTTTTTTGTGTTTAAAACTATTACTTTAAATACTTCTTTTTTTAGATATCTCATTTCTTGAATATAATACTTATATAAATCATGAGGATTTTTTATGCTATATTTTTCTGGTCTATAGCTAGAAACTCTATTGCCAATTTCTAAAGCAGCTTTTATTACAGTTGCTTTTGAAATCCCTATACCTTCTATTTCACATAGTTGTTCAACTGATAGCTCTTCAAGTCCTCTAATTCCATGCCTGCTTTTTGACAATATTTTTGTACTTAAAGTAATAGCATCATCATTTTTATTTCCTGTCCTAATTAAAATCGACAATAACTCTGCATTTGATAAAAATCTTACACCCTTATTAATTAATTTTTCACGTGGTCGTTCTCTATAATCCATTTCTTTTATACTAAAATAACTCATAAATACCTCCTAAATGCTGTTAATATTATTAATTATTAGTAGGCATATTAAGATTTAGTTATTCAAAAATTATTATATAATCTTCTAAAAGCATTCATCAAAAAAATACCGTAGAACTTATTATAAATAAATTCTACGGTATTATATATTAGTTAAGTTTTACTCAGCTGTTACACTTGCTACATTTTCATCTTTAGCTGGTGCTGCTTGAGCAGGTTTTTTTCTTTCTTTTGGTTTAATTACCTTTGTAGGACACTTCATCGCACATTTGTTACATTGTTTACACTTATCGTAATCAATTTGAGCTAACTTATTTTCAAATATGATAGCATCAAATGGACATTCTTTTTCACAAATTCCACATCCTATACAACCAACTGAACAATTATCTTTAACAGCTTTTCCAAAATCATTTGATTTACATAAAACTGTAACTTCTTTATTTGCTGGTTTACGTTCAATTAACCCCTTTGGACAAATATCTACACATTTACCACAGTTTACACATTTTTCTTCATCTACTACTGCAACACCATCTACAACGTGTATTGCATCAAATGCACAAACCTGCACGCATGTACCTAGTCCTAAACAACCATATGAACAACCTTTAGGCCCTCCGATAAGAACTGCTGCAGCTCTACAATCTTCTATCCCACTGTATTCATACTTTGTTTTTGTCGCTTCGCAAGTACCCTTACATCTCACGTTTGCAACTATTTTATCTCCTGATCCAGCTTCAACACCCATAATAGTAGCAACTTTTTCTGCAACTACTGCGCCTCCGACTGGACAAGCATTTACTGGAGCATCTCCTTTTGCTATAGCTGCTGCTAATCCTCCACAACCTGGAAATCCACAGCCACCACAGTTAGCTCCTGGTAATGCCTCAAGTACTGCTGCTTCTTTTTCATCAACTTCAACTGCAAACTTTTTAGAAGCAATATCAAGGACAATACCAAAGATTAGACCAAGTACTCCTAGCACTATTACCGCATAAATAATAAGCATTCTTTAGTACCTCCTTTATAATTTTATTAATCCTGTAAATCCTAAAAACGCTATTGACATCAAGCTAGCTGATATAAGCGTAATTGGAAATCCTTCAAACGCCTCTTGTATATCTGCTAATTCAAGTCTTTCTCTTATACCTGCAAATATTACTATTGCTAGTGTGAAACCTATACCAGCACCAGTACCATTTATAAGAGTTTCAACTATATTATAACCTTGAGTTATATTTACTATCGCAATACCTAAAACTGCACAGTTTGTAGTAATTAGCGGTAAATATACCCCTAATGCCTGATAAAGAGAAGGTGATGACTTTTTAATAACCATCTCAACAAACTGAACAATCGATGCAATAACTAGTATAAAAGCTATTGTCTGTAGATATCCTAGACCAAAAGAATCTAGAATCATCTGTATGAAATATGTCATTACCGATGCCAATGCCAAAACAAATGTAACTGCAACCCCCATACCTATAGCTGTGTCCGTTTTCTTAGAAACCCCTAAGAATGGACATATACCAAGGAACTGAGATGTAATAACATTGTTAACAAGAACTATGTATAAAAATAATAATATTAGTTTCAATCTCTACACCCCTTTACGCCTTTTTCTTTGTAATCTTATTAAATATAGCCATCAGGAATCCTAATGTAAGAAAGGCTCCTGGAGGAAGAATACACAATAATGTGTTGAAAGTTTCTGGTATAAACACGAAACCAAATAAGCTTCCTGCACCAAGTATTTCTCTTACTGCACCTAAAGCAAAAAGCCCTAGAGTGAAACCAACGCCCATACCAAAACCATCTACAAGTGATGGAAGAGGTTTATTTGAAAACGCAAAACTTTCCGCTCTTGCAAGAATTAAGCAGTTTACAACTATTAGAGGTATGTATATACCCAAAGCTGCATCTAAAGCTGGAACATATGCCTTTAATAGCATCTGTACAATTGAAACAAATGTTGCTATAACTACAACGAAACATGGAATTCTTATCTCGTCAGGAACAATTTTTCTTAGCAGCGATATTGCTAAATTCGAACATGCCAACACTACTGCTGTTGATAATCCCATACCAATACCATTGATTGCAGAGCTTGTCACGGCAAGTGTAGGACACATACCTATTACCTGCACAAAGGTAGGGTTCTCATCGATTATACCATTTTTAAATATTTTACCTAAATTACTCATCTCAGCCCCCCCTATTTATTTACAGCGTTGTATATTTCTATAGCCTCATTTACACCATCAGTTACTGCGTTAGATGTAATAGTTGCTCCAGAAATTGCTTTTACTTTATTTCCACTAGCGACTCCACTTTTTTCAACCTCAATTGGAGTGCTTACCTCTTTGCCCTTGTACTGATCTTTAAATGCTGGATCAGCAGCCTTAGCTCCAAGCCCTGGAGTTTCTGTATTATTACCTACATTTACTCCCATTATCTTTCCATCTTTACTAATTCCTATAGTTAACTCGATATCTCCACCATAACCTTTAGGACTTGTCTTAATTGTATATCCAATTTCATTCGAACCATCTATTCCCTGAAAAACTTCCTTTACAGTAGGAGCATTTGCGCTTGAATACTCTGATTTGTCAATTTCTTTAAAATCTTTCGATCCAGGTAAGACTTGAGTTCTAGCTTCATTATTTGCTTGTAAATCTCTCTGTTCTATTATTGGTTTAGTTATTTCATTTGTTCCTGCAAGTAAAAGTGCCGCAACAGCTGAAAATGCAAATAATGTACCACCCATTTTAACTATACTATTCATTATTTACGCACCTCCCCGAATACTCTGTTGTTTACATATTTATCAATTAGTGGAACTAAACAGTTCGCAAATAATATTGAATATGACACACCTTCTGGGTATCCACCAAAAAGTCTAATACAAGTGGCAATTACAGCTGCTATTGCTGCATATATAACTTGTCCCTTTACAGTCATTGGAGATGTAGTATAATCTGTAAGCATAAAGAATCCACCTAGTAGTAGTCCTCCTGCTAATGCTTGATATATTGCAAACTCTACATTAAATCCGCCTAATAAGAAAGTAAGTATAATTACTATTGCTATGTAAGTTACAGGCATTACATAAGATATAATTCCCTTATATATAAGATATACTCCTCCAAGGATAAGTAATACTGCACAAGTTTCACCTACTGTACCACCTATGTTCCCCATAAACATATCACTTATAGATATACCTGCACTTTGAAGACCTTCAATAGCTTTTGTTGCTGTTGATCCTTCTGCTCCTGATAATTTCATAAAGCTTAACGGTGTTGCTACTGTTGTAGCATCTACATTCGATCCTGGTTTTATCCAAGTAGTCATTGCTACTGGAAATGAAGCCAGTAGAAAAGCTCTACCTGCTAAAGCTGGGTTAAGGAAGTTAAATCCTATACCACCAAATAACATTTTAACAACTACGATTGAGAATACAGAACCCGCTACACACATCCAAATTGGTAAACCAGCTGGCACGTTAAAAGCTAGTAGCAACCCAGTTACTACTGCTGAAAGATCTCCAATAGTTGTTTTTTTCTTCGTTATTTTACAATACGCCCATTCAGAAACTACAGCTCCAATTACACAGGCTAATATTGTTATCAATCCTCTTGCTCTAAAAAAGTATACACCTGCTATCGTTGCTGGCAAAAGTGCAATAAGCACCTGTTTCATTATATACGAAGTATCTTCTTTGGTTCTAATATGAGGTGAAGAAGATACTACAAGTTTATTATTCATCATTTTTCCCCCTAACTATTATTTCTTTTTTTCTGCTGCAGCTTTTCTTCTCTTGGCACCTATTTCTCTTTTTGCCTGTCTAATAGAAGGCAATAAAAGTCTTCTCGCTGGACATATAAATGAACATGATCCACATTCAATACAGTCCATAGCCCTATGTTTTTCTGCTTCATCAAAATTATTCTTAAGTGAATAAGCACTTATAAATAATGGTTGAAGGAATGCTGGACATACATCTGTACACCTTCCACACTTGATACAGTTCATTGGTTCAGGATCTTTTGCTTCTTTTTCATCTAATATTAATATACCTGAAGACCCCTTATTAGTAGATATGTCATCAGTGTATTGAGCAAGACCCATCATTGGTCCACCTGCTATTAACTTACCTGCAGTTACTCCTTCTTTTACTCCACCACATTGCTCCACTAATTCACTGAACTTAGTACCAACTTTAGTTATTAAGTTTTTAGGTTCTTTTATACATGGACCTGTTATTGTAGTGATTCTTTCAACCAAAGGCATACCTTCTTTTATAGCTTTAGCTATTGCTGCAGAAGTTGCAACGTTATCCACTACTGCACCTACTGCAATTGGTAATGCTCCTGAAGGAACTTCTCTACCTGTACATGCATATATAAGCTGTTTTTCAGCACCTTCTGGATATTTAACTTGCAAGCTAACCACTTCAATGTCAGCAAAAGATTTTGCTGCTTCAGTAACATTAGCAATTGCCTCAGGTTTATTTACTTCTATTCCTATAAAACCTTTTTTTACATCTAATGCTTTCATTAATGCTCTCAATCCATACACAACATCTTCTGGATTTTCAACCATTAGCCTATCATCAGCAGTAAGATATGGCTCACATTCTGCTCCATTTAGTATTACATACTCTGCTTTTGAATCTGGTGGAGGAGAAATTTTTACATGGTTAGGGAAGGTAGCTCCACCCATACCTACAATTCCTGCCTCTTTTACAATTTCTACAATGTCTTCCTTACTAAGACTTTCTAAGTCACCTTTAGGTTTTACACTTTCGTGAACCTCTTCTTTGAAATCATTTTCAATGACTACGCACATAGAAGTTCCACCTGGAACACCACTTGGTTTAATAGCTTTAACTACCCCAGATACTGATGAGTGAATGTTTGAAGATACAAACCCTTGAGCTTCACCAATTTTTTGACCCAGTTTTACTTCATCCCCAACTTCTACAATACACTTTGCTGGTGCACCAATATGTTGTTGAAGAGGTATATAAACTGTTTCAGGAGCCTTAGCTCTTTCAATTGGTTTTTTGTTTGCATACTCTTTTCCATATGGAGGATGTATCCCCCCTTTGAAAGTTAAGAGTTTCATTCTGTTACCCCCTATTCTTAACTAATATTAAATTTACCTTAATACTAGTATACTACATTTAGCTATAAATCTTAACAATTGTTAATAAAATAACGTTTTTTATTTAGCATATTTTTCCCTTTTTTAACTACAATAGCATTCGTTGTTATTTTTTTATTGATCATTAAAAAAATCGTATTACATTTGAAAAGATATAGCTGTAGTTTATAAATTATTTATTCAATAAAAAAAGAGGTATTGAAATATCAATACCTCTTATAATATTTTCAATATAATGTTTAATACATATATAAGAATTTACATTATTAGAATCTTCTTGCGCCTAAACATTTTACCCACTTTTCAGAAAGGCTTGAAATCTTTACATATTCAGGATTAGCAGCGCTTCCACTTGCATGTATAAACTTACCATCACCCATATATATACCTACGTGACTTGTAGTTCCTGTACCCATAGTATCAAAATATAGTAAATCTCCTGCAGTTATACTCGCCATTGATACAGCTTTACCTGCTGTAGCCTGAGCCTTAGATACTCTTGGTATAGAAACACCAGCAGCATTTTTATAAACATACTGAGTAAACCCTGAACAGTCAAATCCTGATGTAGTAGTTCCTCCCCAAACATATCTTGTTCCAAGCAATGTTTGAGCGAAATCTACAATTGCATTTCCTGTAGCAGTAGTTCCTGTAGTATTATTTTTATCGTTGCTTGTTTCCTTATTGCTTTCAGTGTTAGTTTTACCACTATCAGTACTAGTAGAACCTGAAGTAGTTGATCTGTTTACATAACTAGCTCCAACATAACCAGTCTGACCATTTGATAATTCTATCTTATACCAACCATTTTCTTCACCAAGTATTTTAACTATACTATTGTGAGCAAGAGTTCCAATAACAGAATTATTCATACCAGCCCCAGATCTTACATTAAGACCTACTGAACTGTTGATTGTTCCTTGATTAGAATTTACTGTTTCTTTATTTTCAGTAGTGTCATTCTTGTTCTCATCAGTTTTTATATTATTTTCATTGTACTCTATTATATTTGTCTTATCTTCTTCTGTAGTCAAATCAATATATTTACCACTTGCCCATCCTGTAGTACCATCTTTTAGTAAAACTTGGTACCATCCATCAGATGATTTTGATATAACTTCAAATATTTCTCCTGTAAAAATAGATCCTACTACTCCATTAGAAGTAGATGGTCCTTTTCTAATGCTCAATTTTGGCACTGAAGATATTTTCGCATTTGATCTAATTGAAAAATCTTTAGTTTCAGCACCTTTTGCGTTTTCATCTGAAAGTTTACTTTCTACAACTATATCTTGACTAGCTTCGTCAACAACTTTGTTGTCTTCAACCGCATTTGATGTAGAAGTAGTTGTAGCAGCATTTACATTAGTTGTAGTTTCCTGCTGATTATCAACAGTAGTATCTTCAACTTCTTCTGCACTTCTTTCGATTCCAACAGCTTGTGCTGTGTTTTCAGCTTTATATTCTGTAACTGTATTATTTTCCTGTACGTTACTCTTTATGTTATTATTTTCAACATTACTATCTGCATTTGTCTGAGATTTGCTTTCATTCCCCGAAACATAATGACCATTAACCCAACCGCTTTGTCCATCATCAGTTTGAATGTTTGTCCATCCGCTATGACTTTCTTTTACAGTTATTTTTGCACCTGTTTTAAGTTCGGAGACCTTATTTGAAGTCGCACTTGGCTGTTCTCTTAGATTAATGTCCGCAGTTGTTTCTACTTGTTCCATCGCACTAGCGTTTGATACTGATATAGCTACTGCAGCTGCACCTAACCCTAACACTGTTATTGCTTTTTTCATCTAAATTCTCACCTCTCATATTCTTTCTTTTGTTATATTCATAAATATTCTTATATTCTTTACTGTCAAATTTCAATAATTCATTATCTATATTTGTGTCCATTTTTTATGGTACATACACATAATACATCATTTTGTTACCGTTGTAAAGGTAAATATTAAAATTTTGTAATATTTAATTTCATTTTTGTAACTATTTGAAGAATATTTAGGAGAAATAAGAACTTTGAGCCTTGTTTTTTGTAACTATTTGTAACTATTTGTAACAAAATTATTTAATTTCTAATAACTTAAAACCTAATTCTTCTACAGCTGCTTTTAATTCATTGTCTGATACATCATCATCCACTACTATGTCGGCAAACCCATCTTCTACACTTATATTTTCTACTTTTAATCCTACTATATCTTCTGTTAGTACCGCATTTAATCCTTTTGCACAGTTTTCACAGTGCATACCACTAATTACTAATCTTTTTTTCATAACAGCCTCCTAATTAAATATATATATTTTCAAACACGCAATAGAGACTCAATATAAATTACTTTTCATATATTTCTTTATATTTTTTATAATTTTCTATTACTTTTCTGGTGTAGTTGGAAGTTTCTCTAAATGGTATATCTTTTAATTTCTTTCCATCATCACTGTAATTATGTGATTGAAGCCACTTTCTAACATTACCAGATCCTCCATTGTATGCCGGAATAACTAAATCAAAATCTTCTTTAAACTCTTTTTTCAACCTTCCTAAATACCATGTCCCTATCATTATATTAGTTTTAGGATCATATATGTCAACTTTTTCTAATTTCAATTCCTTCGCAGCCCACTTAGCGGTTATATCAGTGATTTGCATCAAACCTTTTGCCCCTTTGTTGGAAGTCGCTTTTTCTTTGAATTTACTTTCAGTCTTTATAACACTATACACCAGGTACTTATCTATATTATATTTACGTGAATAATATTCAACATATTTTGAGTATTTAATAGGGTAAAAAACTTTCTCTATTTTTTTATAATTTATACATGACACGATAATTATTAGAACAAGAAGAAAAATAACAGCAAATATATTGCGTTTATTTTTCAATTTAATTTCCTCCATTTCCTATTATCCACTCTTCTATTTTTTTTAACAATGCAGATATGCTCTCTTCCAAAGTTTCTCTAGAATAAGAATTATCTACTACATAGTCAGATCTTTCAATCTTTATTTTTTGATCCATTTGACTATTGATTTTTTTAATGGCGTCTTCTTCACTAATATTGTCTCTTTTAACAACTCTTTTCAGTTGTTCTTCTGGAGAACAATATACTACTATTGTTTTATCTACTATATCGGAAAAATTAGCTTCATACAGTAACGCTGCATCTATAACAATTGCTTTTGATTTATAGCGTTCATCTTCTTCAATAGCTTTTATTCTTTTCTCTACAATTAATTTAATCGCTTTATGTGTTATGGAGTTCAACAGCTTTAACTTTTCATTATCTTCAAAAACTATACTTCCCAGCTTTTTCCGACATATCTTTCCATTTTCAAAAGAATCCGGAAAATTTCCCAACATCTCTTTTATGACATTTTCATCTGCATATATTTCTCTTGTTATTAAATCAGCATCTATAATATAATGACCTTTTTTTTCTAGCTGATTTGAAATACTGCTTTTGCCGCAACCTATATTGCCCGTCAAACCAATCTTAAGCATAATTTATCGCCTCACTACTTAGTTTCGTACCATGAATCACCGACATTTAAGTCGACATCCAAATCTACATTTAAGTTGACTGCATTTTCCATCTCAACTCTTAGAAGATCACTTACAATATCTATTTCATCATCAGTTGCCTCTACAATCAACTCATCATGTACCTGAAGTATTAATTTTGATTTTAATCCTTCTTCTTTTATTCGATTGTACACATTTACCATTGCAATCTTTATAATATCTGCTGCACTACCCTGAATAGGAGCATTCATAGCTGCCCTTTTCCCTCTATTTTTTTCTATAAAATTAGAAGATTTTATTTCAGGTATATATCTTCTTCTATTGAATATAGTCGTTGAATATCCCTTTTCCTCTGCAGAATGTACGATATCATCCATAAATCCTTTTATCTTAGGATATTTTTCAAAATAGCTCGATATATATTCCTTTGCTCTTTTTTGTGATATATCTAAGTCTTGTGCTAATCCAAAATCACTCTTGCCATATATTATACCAAAGTTAACTGCTTTTGCCGCACTTCTTAATTCAGTAGTTACATCATCAAACGCAACGTTAAATACTTGTGAAGCAGTTTTTTTATGTATATCTTCTCCACTTCTAAATGCCTCTATCATATTTTCATCGCCACTCATATGAGCTAAAACTCTCAGTTCAACTTGTGAATAATCCGCATCTACAAGCTTTTTTCCCTTTTCAGACACAAAAACTTTTCTAATCTCTCTACCCATTTGAGTTTTTACAGGGATATTTTGCATATTGGGGTCCGTTGAAGATATTCTCCCAGTTGTAGTAATTGTCTGATTAAATGATGAATGAATCCTTCCATCTATATCATTTACAAGGGCATTTATTCCATCTATATATGTAGACTTTAGTTTCACAACAGAACGATACTCGCTTATTAAATCAATAATAGGACTTTTGTCTCTAAGTTTTTCAAGCACTTCAGCATTAGTAGAATAACCCGTCTTCGTCTTCTTAACTACTGGAAGTTCTAGCTTTTCAAACAGTATTACACCAAGTTGCTTTGGAGAATTTATATTGAACTCTTCACCTGAAATTTCAAATATTTTCTTTTCAGTCTCCTTTATTATTCCCTCAAACTCTAAATCTAGCTCTCCTATTATATTTTCATTTACACATATACCTGTATATTCTAAATCGCCTAAAACTTCAACAAGAGGCATTTCCACATCATAGAACAACATTTCCATATTATCTTCTTTTATTATGTCTCTCATTTTTTCTGTAGTAGCAAACACAGTCGATATTATTCCATATGCGTATTCATCTAGTTTTTCAATTTCTACATCTGCATATGTCACAGCTTTCGCACCTTTGCCTAACAATTCTTCTTTAGACATCACATTTTTATATACATACTTATTAGAAATTGTACTGTGCTCATAAGATGTAGCTGTTTTTGAGTCAATTATATACTCAGCTATTGATATATCAAATCCCATGTTTTTAATTTCCACACCATATGGTCTAAGTGCTATGTATTCTGACTTCAATTCATATCCAATTTTTTCAATATCATCATTTTCTATTAAATCAAATACTTTTGAAATATCATCCCCATTTAAATAATATATTTTCTCTCCGTCTACAGATAAGTATGTTCTATAGATTTTTTTATTTAGTATATTTCCTTCGTGTTCAAATATTTTTATGCATAATTGTGATTTATCAATTACTGTCTTTTTAAAATCTTCTATATTATCCAATTCAAAAATTTCTATGTCCTGCTTTTCTTCTACTTCATCTGAAATCTCGGATAATCTAGAAATCAAGCTATTAAACTTCAAAAATTGAAATTCTTTTATTACATTTTCTGTTTTGTAATCTCCAAATTTCATATCATCTATTTTATAATCCAACTCCACGCTTCTGTGTATTGTTGCCAAATCTTTACTCATTATAGCAAGGTCTTTATTCTCTTCAACCTTAACCTTTTGTGCTCCTTTTAACTCTGAAGTATGCTCTAATAAGTTTTCTACACTACCATATTGTGTAAGAAGTTTTATTCCTGTTTTTTCACCAATTCCAGGAATACCAGGTATATTATCAGACTTATCTCCCATCAATCCCTTTAAATCAATAAATTGATCTGGTGTAAGATTATATCTTTCTATTACACCTTCTCTATCATACTCTTCAACTTCTGCAATACCTTTCTTAGTAATCAAAATTGTAGTTTGATCTGATGCCAACTGAATAGCATCTTTATCACCTGTTACTACATACACTTTACAACCTTGATTTTCAGCGTCTAGAGATACAGTTCCTAATATATCATCGGCTTCATATCCTTCTTTTTCTAATCTATTTATATTCATAGAGTCTAATATTTCTTTTAAAGGTTGCATCTGCATAGCCAACTCATCAGGCATTTTTTTTCTTCCTGCCTTATAGTCTTTATATGCCTCGTGTCTAAATGTTGGTGCTTTCAAATCAAAAGCAACGGATATATATGTCGGTTTGTAAGTTTTTATCATCTTAAACATCATCGTCAAAAATCCATAAACTGCATTTGTTTGCAGCCCTTCTCCATTATCCATTGGAGGTAGTGCAAAAAAAGCTCTATTTATAATAGAATTTCCATCTATAAGTAACATTATTTCTTTTTCTTCTGTCATATATTTCCTCGCTTTCACTTTATACACTCTCATAATTGTTGTTTGCTAATTTAATACAATTTAAATATTTTGTAATAAAGCATAAACACACACTATTTTTTTAATGATTATTCTATAATAAACATTAAATTAAAGTCAATAGTATTATTATTTAAAATGTCCTTAAATAATAATACATATAGCTGACTACAATAAATTATACCATAAATAAAACTTATTTATTATTTTTTTTACTTGTTTTTATTAATCCCATATGATACAATAATTTATGTACTTAAACAGTATATTTTTCTAGTATCGATAAATATTAGAAATAAAATCAACATATCTAGTTATTTAATCAAAGTTTCTAATATTTAGTTATTTTGGTTAAGAGTGAGCCGCTGTGGCGGAATTGGCAGACGCACAGGACTCAAAATCCTGCGATAGCAATATCGTGCCGGTTCGACCCCGGCCAGCGGCACTTTCCGAGACCATAAGGAATATATATTCTTTATGGTCTTTATGTATGCTCGTATCTATCTTATAAGATAATGAAAATTAATGATAAAGGAGAAAGCGATGGACATTAAACAATTAGAGGTCTTCATAACAGTATCCAAGCATGGTAGCTTTTCAAAGGCGGCAAGAGAACTCTTTTTAACACAGCCTACAGTGAGTTCACACATTCAAAATCTAGAAAATGAACTACAAACCGTTTTGTTAAATAGAAGTAATAAAACTATTTCTCTTACAGATTCAGGTGAAATTTTATATAAGCACGCTATAACCATTTTAAATGACTGTAAAAAAGCTATGTATGACATAAAAGAATACTCTGGAAAAATAGAAGGCTCTCTAGAAATAGTATGTAGTTCTATTCCCGAAGCCTATATATTTCCAGAATTTATAAAAAAGTTTTGTGACAAATATCCTAACATCACGTTTACACTAAATCACTGTGACTCCGATTTAGTAGTTCCAGAAATACTTAGCGAGAGAGTCGCATTTGGAATTGTCGGATCTAAACCAAAACATCCTAATATTACGGCTCATCCATTTATAAAGGACGAATTGATACTAATATGCCCAAAGGATTGCAATATTGAAAGCGAAGATGGTTTTGTAGATCCAAGCATATTGAAAAAACTTACATTCTTGCTTAGAAAAGAAGGCTCTGGTACTAGAAATGTAATGGCTCATGCACTAGAAAAACAATCAATCAAGGTATCAAATCTTAACGTAAGAGCACATTCTGAGTCTAATGAAGCTATAATAGAAATGGTACAAGCTGGAATAGGCTGTTCATTTGTTTCAAAAAGATCCGTTGAAGGCAAAATCGCTAGAGGAGAAATAAAAGGATATAAAGTCAAAAATATAGATTTATCTAGAAATTTCTACTTATTATTCTCTAAAAAGAAGATTTTCACACCTACTGAAAGTAAATTCTTAGAATATTTTTGTGAAAATTATTCTCTATGCGACACACCATCATACAATAAATTTTAAAGTTTAAAATATAATATTTTCAATAAAAAAATGTAGAAAACACCATTTTGTGCTTTCTACATTTTTTATTGTACTTTTTTATCGCTACTTATTAATTAACTTCAGTTTCCGGTGTTACAACTGTAATACCTTCTAATTGCTGTCTAAATCCTGCTCTAAAATTTTCAAGAAACTCTGTTCTTAATATTTTTCTTTCTTTATGTTCTTCTTCAGTTAATTCTCTACTTTTTGCAATCTTTGCTAATTCATTTATCCTAGCTAATTTTACTTTATCAAACTCATTTGATATATCCATATAATTACCTCCTTATATCAAATATATTACAATCTCAATTAAATTACACATACAATACCAAACTATACTACTTTTTTTTTAGTTTGTCAAATGTATTTAGGTAGTATTTACCCACTAAATTTAGTATAAAACAAATCCAAATTATCAGAGATTATATCTATCGCCTTTTTGATTCTTTCAGTGGATTCTCTTGCTATATTTACTCTAAAAAATCTGTCATCAATTTCATTATCATAGTATATTGATCCAGGCTGTACAGCGACTCCCTTATCTAATATAAAACCCACAAAATCTCTTGAATAATATCCTCTTTTTAATTCTAAAAAGAAGTTTATACCTCCGTCAGTTTTTATAAGTTTTAATTTTTTACAAAGTTTTTTCTCTATATACTCTTGGACCTCATTAAATTTACGAGTATATATTTTTTCCACAGAGCTTATGTGTTTTTTCCAATTAAATCTATCCATATAGTAAAATAAAGATTTTTGAATTAAAGTTGATGTAGATATATCTGAGCTGTATTTAGAAATCGCTACCCTTTCAATCAACTCTGATGGAACATCCATAATACCAACCCTTAATCCTGGCATTAGTATTTTAGAAAAACTCTTTATATAAATTACTCTATTGTAAATATCATAACTTTTTACAGTTCTATTATTCTCAGAATTAAATTTAAAGTCACTTATAAAGTCATCTTCTAAAATATAAAAGTCGTACTCCTCTGCAAGCTCTACTATTTTCTTCTTTTTATATTCTGAATATGATATTCCCGTAGGATTCTGAAAATTAGGCATTATATATACTAATTTAGGCATAATTTTTTCTATTTTAAGCTTTAAAATACCTATGTCTATTCCATCATCTAACATTGGTATAGGAACTATTTTCGCTCCCCTACCCTTTAAAATATTTATCGCACCTGAATATGTAGGTTCTTCAATAAAAACCACATCGGAATAATTAATCAAAGCTTTTGAAATAATATCAATTCCTTGTTGTGCTCCAGAAATTATAAATAAATTATCCACACTAGACTTTATGCAAAAATCATTCAAATATTTTATCATAACTTCCTTGAGTTCTAAAATACCAGTTCCATCATCATAATCAAATACATTGTAAGAATCTTCATTAAGGGCTATATTAATAGCTTTTTTAAAGTCATCTATTGGAAATATATCCGCAGATGGATTCCCTGTATCCAGTCTATATAAATTTTCATTTTCTTTAAGCTCTAATCTAGAATATTTTTCATGTTTACCCGATACAAATGTACCGCTTCCCATCCTTTTATTAACATAACCTTCTGAATCTAATAGTTGGTATGCTTTTACTATGGTCACACTGTTTACATCGAGGTAATCTGCCAATTTTCTAATTGGAGGTAACTTATCTCCTGTTTTCAATTCTCCATCATTTATTATTTCTTTGATTTTATTATAAATTTGAAGGTATTTACTTTCATTCTTGTCAAAAAATATATCATACTTTTGAATATCCATACTAACCTCCATTATTGCTTCCCAAATTTAAAAATCTCTATAAAATAAGAGTGTTGCCAAAGGCAACACTCTTATTCCCCAAAACACCGCAGACCAATTAAATTCAGCCTGAGTTTCACCCAGGTGGGTGATCTGCCCTATATTTTCTGAAATCCCATGTTTCTTGAGATGAGCTTATCTTACTTGTATATGAACCGAATCTCCCGTATAAAATGTGTTGGTTGAATTTATATATGATCCAGCGTATGTTCCAGTTCTTATTTACATTATATAACATACATAGTATTTTATCAATATAAATATTAATACTTAAATAATCTTAAAAAATATATTAGTTTTTATATTTACATTTTTTTCATATTGTATACAAGCATATATCCATAAATATATAGCTCTTTTCATATTATATTTCTATGATTATTTATTTCTGTCAAGAACACTTTCTCTTTCAATAATGCTATATGGAAGTTCTACTCTTTTTTCTTCTATTTCTTCACCATTTATCATTTTTATTACGACTCTAGTCGCAACTGCTCCTAAGTCAAATAGAGGCTGATTTACTGTAGTTAATTTTGGTCTATATACTTTTGAAAGTTTTATGTCGTTAAATCCTGCAACAGATATATCATTCGGAACATTATATCCACTGTCAAAACAAGCGTTTATAGCCGCAATAGCTGCTATGTCGCTAGTAGCAAATATAGCATCTGGAATTATATTCGACTCTAGCATATTTTTCACTGAGTCATATCCATCCGAATAACTTGATCCACAGTGTATTACTAGATTTTCATCAAATTTCATATTGTTTTTTTCAAGTGCAACCTTGTACCCTGCTATCCTTTGGTCTACTTCGTTTTCTTGCATATGGCTTGTTGCTACTAAAGCAATCTTTTTATGAGCTTTGTCAATTAAATATTGAGTCATATCTTTTGCTGCTGGCTCGTTTTGTGTAGAAACACTATATATATCAAAGTCTCTTGCTGTTTTACTTATATATATAGCAGGTATTCCAGTATTTTTCATTACTTCAACTGTATGTTCATCTATATCCCAAGAAACAATAATCATCGCTTCAACTTGTTTTGCTCTAAGTATATTTATGCTTTTTATTTCAAGTTCTCTCTCTGAATATGTATTAGCTAATAATATATCGTAATTATACATCTTAGATACTTCTTCTATTCCGTTTAATACTTCAGCAGAAAAAGTATCTGTTAATTCTGGTACTATTACTCCTAATAGCTGGCTTTTCTTTGTAACCAAGCTTCTAGCTAGCGGATTCGGAACATATCCAGTTTCTTTTATTACATCCAGTACCCTCTGCTTTACTTCACTTGTAACCGGCTTAGAATCATTTATTACTCTAGATACTGTAGAAATAGATACACCTGCTTTTTTTGCTACATCTTTTATTGTAGTTGGTTTTTTTATTGACATTAATTATTTTCCCCTTTCTTAAAAAGCAAAGTTTTTTACATTGTATCTCAAAATACTTAGAGATAAATCATATTATATACTTTACTTTATTTTCACTTTATTCCGTTCTTATGATAAGGATTTCCATCTTATTTTCCATTATATACTATTGACAAAAATAAATATAGTTGTTTTATGTATTTTTTATTGAAAAATACTCCATTATATATTAATATACTCTTATAAAGCTTATGCTTACATTTCTTTTTAAAATAATAGGAGGTTTTTATGTTTGAGAGAATCAAAGAAATCATTGTTGAACAATTAAACGTAGATGATGATAACTTTATTGATCTTGATACAGACCTTCAAGAGGATTTAGATGCAGATTCTCTTGATGCTGTAGAAATTATTATGAATATCGAAGAAGAATTCGATATTAAAATTCCAGATGAGGATATCAATGATATTAAAACAATTGGTGATATCATCAAATATATCGAAGACGAAAAAAAATAGTATTAAAACCTAAAAATGGGACAAATAGTCCCATTTTTTGGATTTTATAATTATTTTTAAGGTTATATTTATTTCTCCTCATAAAATTCTATATTTTTAATGGTAATATCTACTGTTCCGTCTTGATTCTTTCTAATAGAATACTTCATAGGATCTTCAAAATCTTCCAACAATCCTTTTACATCAAATCCAGTACTTGTCTTTATACTTCTTCTTTTTAATTTTTTTTCTACCCAAGTCTTATCTATTGGAAATTCTTCATCTATTTCCTTTTCTTGAACAAGTTCTCTAAAGCTTTCTTTTTTATCTTCGTCCGCTATACCTTCTTCAATAAATTTTTCTACAACTATATCATTGCCTTCTTTTAGCGAATAGTTTAGCATGCTTCTGACACTCTCTGCACCTTTAACATCGCTTCCATAAGCATTTGTTATCCAGTTATCAGTCATTTTTTTAAAAGATTTTGTCAAATATTTTTCATCTCTTACTTTTGTAGCCTTTAAAAATTCTTTTACAAAACTTGAATCCGATTCTTCTTTTTCTGCTAATTTATCTAAAACATCTAAATGCCATTCATCATTTATACCACTCACACCCACTATAGCTGCATGAATAATTTTTTGAGAATCTTGAATTCCTATGTCATTAGTTACCATATCTATAGATACAACTTTGTTCTCATCATCATATCCTATTTCGTGAGTGAATAATTTTTTATAGTCTAGTTTTATTATTGCTACATGTTTTTGATCTTTATGAGTAAATAATACAACAGCTAAATCACAAGAATCCAACTCAGCATTTATTTTTACAGAATCAAATAAAAATCTAGCAATTCCTTGAGAACTAACTACAAAAGTTGACTCATCATGTATAATATGGTCACAGCACACTCTGATTTCATTTTCTTGATAGTTTTCAAACTTAGCTTTTCTAAGATCGTCATCTCTTAATATTCTTCTTATTATTTTCTGATAAAAAGCATCCATTTCCGGTGAAATACTGTTTTCAACATCATTTAATACCGGGAAATCAGAATTTTTATCTAAAACATGTATTATAAATTTATTTATAATCATTTATATTACCTCCCAATTTCTCTATCGCTAATTTCATGTCCTCTGGAATATCGGAATATATTTTTATCACATTCCCAATTCTAGGTTGATTCAATGTCATAGAAAAAGCGTGTAAAGACTGCCTTTCTATTATATCTTTATCTATTTTCCCATATAAATCATCACCTATAATACCGTGTCCTATGCTAGACAGGTGAACTCTAATTTGATGAGTTCGTCCAGTTTGCAATTCTAACTTTACAATAGTAGCATCTTGTAGTCGCTGTACAACCTC
This sequence comes from Peptostreptococcus faecalis, assembly GCF_900240845.1. GTDB lineage: Bacteria > Bacillota > Clostridia > Peptostreptococcales > Peptostreptococcaceae > Peptostreptococcus > Peptostreptococcus faecalis. The sequence continues at coordinate 482,442 of NZ_OERU01000001.1, read as the reverse complement.
AAAATGTGTAATAGATTGTTGACCTCTATCGTCCACAATCCTTTTGATACTATCTTCACTTTCTCTATATATAGGTAAATTAATAGTGCCTTTATCTTCTTTCATTACACCTTCTACTATTGCTATATATTCTTTTTTTATATTATTTTTTGACATATCCAAAGATAATTTATGATGTGCATATGCATTTTTTGCCACCACAACTATCCCTGAAGTATTCATATCCAATCTATTTACAAATCTTATTTTACAGCTCTCACCTTTTTCTGCTATGTGGTGGCTGACCGCATTAGCAAGTGTATTTTCAAAATGACTCTTTGTTGGGTGAACTACCATGTATGGAGTCTTATCCGCTATTATCAAGTCAAAATCCTCATATAAATAGTTAGTATCTAAATTTTGTGGCTCAAAATCTGATGTTCCCTCTTCAATTGGAATTTTTACTACATCACCTTTACTAACCATAGCTGTAACTTTTTTATACTCGCCGTTTACCATAATATTTTGTTTTCTTTTTAATCGACTTATAGATCTTACGGAAAAGTCTAGTTCTTCAATTAGAAGATCTTTAATTTTCATATCTTTTTCGGATAAAATTACAAATTCATCCCATTTTTGTTTACCTTCTATAAACACAGTTTCAAACCTCTTTTAATTTTTTTTGACATACTAAGTAATTATATCATAACAAAGTGATTATATACAAAGGTTTTTAAATACAGCTTAATAAGTATAAACTAACGCATATTATTTTTTATAATATGTTAGTTTATTTTACCAAGTCATTATTTGCTGTGATATAATCATAGAAAAGGAGGGTGTCTATGATTAAAAATATTACTTTAAGAACAAACAACCTAGAAATCTCAAAAAATATAAAAAAAATTCTGATAGACAAATTTATCTCTGCAGGATTTAGCACTAGTGAAAATTTGACTCCCGAAACAGAACTTGTAATATCAGTCGGTGGAGATGGTTCTTTTTTAAAAACTGCCAGAGAATTAAACTTTCCAGATGTTCCTTTTTTTTGTGTAAATACAGGGCACCTAGGATTTTTTGCAGAAATACTTCCAGATGAAAAGGAGATTGACTTCTTTATAGATAGCTATCTAAACTCTGAATATGAAGTCAACGAATTAAATCTGTTAGAATTCTATATATATGGAGAAGATTCTGATGTACAAATCGATTATGCAATTAATGAAGTCGTCGTAAGAGGGAATAAATCTAGAACTGCTCATTTAAATCTTTTCGTAAATGGCAATTATATGGAGACGTTCAGCGGTGACGGATTGATTATTTCTACTTCTACTGGTTCAACTGCATACAATTATTCAGCCGGAGGAAGTATAGTAGACAACAGGCTAAAAATTATGCAGATTACACCTATTTCTCCAATTAGTACAAATGCTTTTAGAAGCTTCACATCTAGTATTATACTTCCAGCAGATGACTGTGAAGTATCAATAAATCCTGAATACAAAAGCGATGAATCTATATTGATAGTCGTCGACGGAGAAGAAACAAAACATAATGGTGTTACAAAAATAATAACAAAACAGACAAATAAAAAAATAAAACTCTTAAGGCTTAGCGACTATGAGTTTTGGGATAGAGTTTACATGAAATTCTTAAAAACATATGATTATAAAGCCAATGAATTAAGATCTAATAGAAATAGAACAAAGTAAATTTATCAATAGAAAATGCCCTCTAGACTATAAGTCTAGTAAGGGCATTTTGTTTTGCTATGGAGCTATAATGTTAAGATAATTATGCTTTCAATACACTATAATAATTATACTCTTGATGCATTGTAATAATTACATACTCCCCTACATTATGATAATTCTATCCTTGATACAGATGTTGAGTTAGCATCATCCATTTCAACAATTAATTTTATTGGTATTCTATTTTTTAATTCTTCAACATGGGATATTATACCTACGCTCATTGTTTTGCTATGTAATTTTTCTAGAGATTCCATTACTGTATCTAACAATTCACTATCAAGTGTCCCAAAACCTTCATCTAAGAAGAAAAATTCTAGTGGTGCACTTCCCTTTAATTGAATCTGAGACGATAGCGCCAGAGCCAATGAAAGAGATGTTAAAAATGTTTCTCCTCCAGATAAGGTGTCTGCCGATCTTCTTAAACCTCCATTAAAGTTATCTCTAATTACAAATAAGTAGTTTGAATCTATCTCCAATGAATACCTTCCGTTTGTAATTTGATCCAGCCTCTGTGATGCATCAAATACAATATTTTTCAAATAAATTTGTGACAAGTACTCTACAAACTTATTTCCTTTTAGTAACTTTTCTAACTGCAAAATACTATCCATCTCTTTTTCTTTGGACAATAACTCTTTATGAATTTCTTTCACAACTTCAAGCCTCTTTTCAATATCACCTAGCTTATAAGTTTCCTTTGTCAGTTCACTTCTTAGATTTTCTAATACTTTTTCTATAGATTTATATACATCTTCTTTTTCACTAAGAGTAAAATCCTCTATTATGTTTCCATCGAGTTTATTTTCAATATCAGATATTTTTAATTTAATTTTTATCATCAAATCATTATAATCTTTTATCTTCACTCTATACTCTTCAGAAATATTTTCACCTAAATATGCGGTTTCGACTTCTTCCACACTATTAATACCTATAGTTTTTATTCTTAAATCTACTACTTCTTTATATTCTTTAGATTGTTTTTCATTAAGGTTCAACTCTACTTTATTTTCACCAATTTTCTTATCTAAAGTTTCTACGTTTTTATTCGCTACTTCTAAATCTGATTTTAAAACACCATATCTTTCGGCTATATTATTGCAATATATATCTATATCACTTAATAATTTTTTATATGAGTTTACTTCAGAATCTATTATGGATATATTGTTGTTTTGAGTATTTATAATTGTAGCGGTATCTTCTTTTTCATCATATACTGTGTTTAATAAGTCATCAAAGTCTGTAATTTCCATTATTTTTTTTAGTGAAATTTCTATTTCATCTATTTTTTTCTTGATAGTGGAATTTTTCTCTGATAAAATTGCACATTGTGTATTCTCAGAGTTTTTTTCTGATTCTAACTTCGTTTTTTCATTTTGTATTTCTTCTAATTCAGATGATTTATTACTTTTATTCAGTTGAGTTTCTTCTAATATTTCCTCTTTTTCTTTTATTAATATTCTTTCTTCTTCAAAGGAAGATATCTTAGATTTGATCTTAATTTTCTCTATCTTATCCAGTATGTCATATCTACGACTTTCTATATCCTCAACCATCTTTAAGAAAGTTTCAAGATTCTCCTCTTTAGCATTAATTGATGATTCTTTTCCGTAAGATTCTTTCTCTAAATCCTTAATCCTGTTTTCTTCTGTCGATATTTTTTCCTTCAGAGCATCTATTTTTGATGATTTATCATCTTTTTTAATCTTTTGCTCTTCATAGTACTTTTCGCAAATATCTTTATCAGTCATTAAGGATTTTACACTTTTTTCACCTTTATTATTTTCGTGATTTTTAAGCTCGCCTTCTAAGTCTATTTTAGCTTTTTTATTGTACTCAATAATTGTTTCTAGTTTAATACATTCTGCATTTAACTCTTCTCTGTCTTTTTCCAAATGTATTATTTGCTCTTTGTACTCGATGTCTTCTCCGATAACTTCTTCACTTTCTACTAAATTATCCACTTTACTACCGCATACAGGACAAGAATCTCCATGTGAAAAGTGTTCCATCCATATATTTCTTATAGATGATGACATTTGTTCTATCGTAAATTTATCGCTGATTTCTTTTAGTTTATTTAGCTCAATGTCTAACATATTTATATTTTCTTGGATATTTTTTTTATTTTCGTCACTATTTTTTATAGTTTTTTCATTTTCTTTTATTTTAGACTTTAGCTTATCTATATTGTCTTCTATGTCTTTTGCAAAAATTATTTCTTTGTCTAAATTTATAATTTTATCAGACAGAGAGTTCATCTCTTCATCACTAAGAACTTCTATATTTTCTATTTCTTTTAATTTAGTTTGAAGATTTGCTACCTCTTCACCAATAGTATTTATTTCTTTGCTAAGATTGTTTTTTTCAATATTTAATTCTTCAATCAATTTTTCTTCTGCACTTATATTATTTTTTTGCTTAGATTTTTCAAGTTCAATATTGGATAATTCTTTTTCTAGAGAAAATCCTTCTTCTACTATAGTCTTATAAGTTTTGTCTACTTTATTTTCTTCTATTTTCTTTTCCAACAATTCTATATCAAGCTTAATAGAATTTATTTTTTCATTGTTTTTTACAATTTTATCGCCTATCTCAGATAAGTTCTTTTTTCTTTTTTCTAATTCCTTAGAAGTTTTATCTTCTTCATTACAATTACTTTTCATTTCAAGCTTTAATTCTATTATTCTCTCTATATCCTTCTTAGAAGAAAGTATATGCACTAATTTATCTTTTTTTAAGCTTATTTCATTGAATCTTTTAGTAAACTGTTTACTTTCATCAATTGACTTAGCATACTTAGTCTCTAAGTCATCTCTATCTCTTTTTAGTCTTTCTACTTCTAAAGTGCTTTTCTTAAATTTTTCAATTTCAGGAATAATATCTTTTACTTTATCGGATAGATTTAACACATTCTCAAGCTTATCTATTTCTGGCTTTTTCTTTATTAAATCATCTAGTACTTTTGAATTTTCACGCTGCTCTTTTAGTAGTGAATTTAGATACTTATATTTATCATATATATCCTTTTCAATCTTTAACTTTTTTTCTTCTTCTTTTTTTAGAGATGTCAATTCTTCAATTTTAGATTTAGTTTCCACCCTCATCTCTTCATTGACGTCAGAGTGTTCTGATATACGTGCTTTTAATACATTTATATTATTATCAACTATCTTTTTTTCTCTATAAAGTTTTTTGCTAAGCTCGCTACCATATTCTTCTAGATTAAATATTCTCTCTAACATATTTCTTCTGTCTTTACCATTAAGAGTTAAAAATTCGCTGAATTTACCTTGAGGTAATACTACAGATTTCAAAAAGTCACTTTCCTCTAGTCCTAAAATCTCTTTTATGCTAGAATTTACACTTTTTGCACCGTCATCTATAACATCGTACTCACCTAATTCATTTTTCTTCATCAACCTTGCATAGTCACTTACAGAGGATACTTTATCACCAGAAGTTTTCTTTTTAAATCTCCTAGATACCTTATATACTTCTCTTTCTTTTCCTAATCCTAGCTCAAATTCATATTCAACTGTAGCTTTTTCACAACTTGAATTTATAAATTCTTTAGTTCCTCTAGCAATATTTCCGTACAGCGATAATGTGATTGCATCTAAAATAGTTGATTTTCCACTTCCAGTCTTACCAAAAATACCAAATATACCCCTTGATATCAATTGACTGAAATCTATAGTTTGCTTTTGTGCATAGCTATTTATGCCTTCTATACTTAGTTTAATCGGCTTCATTAGTATGCACCTCCTCATCATTTATAAGCTTTTTGAATAAATTGAATACATCTTTACTTACTTCTAGCCCTTCATTTTGAGTCTTATAAAAATCCTCAAAATATGTATCGATATTTGACTTATTTATATCTAATATTTCTTCTACTTCATCGTATCCTGCATTTTTGATTATTGGCTTAATTTCCAAAATATTTCTCATCAATTTTTTCATTATCTTTATATCTTCAGCGTTAATAGCTTCATCTGTTTCTATCTCAAAATATGCAAACATATCATCATCTTTTTTAGATTCACATATAGCTATAGCTTCTTCAACACTTGAGCATCTAAACATATTTATTTCTCTATAATTATTCAGACACTCTTGTCTTACATCCGCCTCTTTGCCTGCTTCTAAATCTACTATATATACTGATTTTGCTGTATTTCTCTCGTTTTTACTATACTGAATTGGAGAACCAGAGTAATAAGCGTTGAATTTTTTTGAGATTCTCTGAGGTTTGTGAATATGACCTAACGCAGTGTATTGCGATTTCTTGGGTAAATCTTTTTTTTCTACTAGCAATGATCCACCTAGTTCTATTCGCCTTTCTGAATCTGTAATTTCACTTCCCACTACAAATATGTGAGATACCGCTATATTTATTTCATCCTCTTTGTAGTTTTCCTCTAGTTTAGAAAAAAGCTCCCCTATCTTCTTTGAGTACGATTTTTGCATTTCTGATTCATCTTCAAAATTCTTAATTACGTCATTAAGTCTTTTTTCACTAGGATACGGTAGACTTATTATATTTATTACTTCATCTTTTATTTTTATCTTTGTAAAACCATCTTCTGTATCTACTTTTTCAAAACCTTCGAATATACCAGTATTTGTGCTGCTAAGAGGATATCCTAAAATCGTCACTCCTCTATTATCTACAAGCGGAGTTATAGATTCGAGCCTTTCAGGATTATCATGATTACCAGCTATTATAAATATACTTCTTCTTCCATTGTCGGAGAGTCTATCAATTGTGTTATAGAATAGACTCTCCGCTGCTGCAGGTGGATTGAAGGTATCGTAAATATCTCCGGCAATCAATACCAAATCAACATCATTTTTCTCAACTAATTCTACAAAATCATTGCAAAATTTTTCCTGTTCATCTATTCTAGAGACTCCCTCTAAACTTTTCCCAAGATGCCAGTCCGACGTGTGGAGTATTCTCATTTTATTCCCCCTTTATTCGTATTCAACAAGCTTAGATCTATTGAAAAGATATATGTATTTTTTAGATACTCTCTTTCCAGAAATTTCTTCAAGTGCTTTTTTATATAACTCTAATTGAATATCATATTTTGATACTACTTCATTAAAATTTTCATCATTTACAAAATCTGTCTTATAGTCAAGCAATACTATATCACCTTTATCATCTTCAAAAAACAAATCTACAATCCCGACCAACATCAATCTTTCGCCGTCTCTAATTCCTTCATTCTTATAAATACTATTTATATTGACGCTGTAATTGATTGCTTTTTCTTTGTATAATTTGTTTTTTCGATTTGACTTCAATATCTCTCTAAATATAGGAGACTTTATAAATCTAAAAATCCAATATGTATTTACAGTACTAGCTTCTTCCTCAGATAAGATATTCTTTTTGACTAAATTTTCAATTTGATTTCTTATTTCCTTTTTGATATATGAATCTTCATCGTAAATTTTAGCATTTTCTTTTTTATAAGTATCTGTTTTTTCTTCTTTCTGAGTTTCTACTATACTTTCTTTTTTTGGAGCATCTGTATCTCCCATTTGTAACAAACCTTCAAATTTATCAAACTCAATTAATTGCATAACCAAGTGGAATATACTACCTTTTTCAGCTGAATTAAATTCCATTTTCTCTACTTTAGAATGCATAAATTCAGGAATTTTTAGCTGTGAAGTATTTTTTGAGGAATATAGATTTTCATGCATTTGCTCCTCTTCTTCATCTGAAATCAACTTTTTAACTTCAGATACGGATATGCTAGATGGCTTAAATGCAGTCGATTCGTATTTGTACTTAGAATCAAATTTATCATTTAATAGATTGGATATCTTTTCAAAGTAAATTTTTTCCTTGTTTTCTTGGTTTTCATCTAAGTCAATATCTTCTATATCGCTTGAATCGATATTATCAAGTTCCAATATTTTTTCTTCTAAACTTTCTTCCATTATGCTATTTTTAAAACATGCTTTTTTATAATTTATATATGCACTTTGTTTACTTCTAGTATCTATTATCCACTTGCAATCTTTATAACCTATATATTTTTTCTCTTCTTGGCGAACATCTAAAGTACTTTCTCTAGGGGACATATTTATTATTGTTGGCATTATCCAGTCTAGATAACTTTTTGTTGAAAGTATAGCAACACTATCTAAATTGCCATCTAAATTTCTTCTGACACCCTTCCAGTTTTCCTCACTTTTTTCATAGTCTTTGACAGTTCCTGTAAAAATCAACTTCTCTTTTGCCCTAGTCATTGCAACATATAAAAGTCTCATTTCTTCCGCCAAACTTTCATTTGTTTCTCTATTTTTTATTATCTTTCTAGACAAACTATCATAAGTTACCTTTTTTTCAAAATTCACTACCTTAGGTCCATAACCTAATTTTTGATGGAGTAATAAATCTGATTTATTTGAACTTTTATTAAATCTTTTATTTGAATTTGCAACTATTACTACTGGAAATTCCAGACCTTTACTTTTATGTATGCTCATTACTCTGACTACGTTCGCACTTTCAGAAATTAATTTTGCTTCTCCAAAATCATCTGACCTAGATTTTATTCTATCTACATAATTTATAAAGTTAAATAAACCTTTATATGAAGTTTTTTCATATTTTCTAGCCCTTTCAAATAAAAGCATAAGGTTATTTTGCCTTTGTTCACCTAGTGGCAACATCCCAATATATTTGTAATATCCAGTTTCTTTAAATAGATACCAAATAAATTCATCTATAGGAATAATGGTGGATTTCTTTCTATATTTGTCAATTGAATCAATAAATACATCTATTTTAGATCTCAACTTAATTTCATCTTCATCAATTTCAATAGTATCTGAAACAGTTTCATTTCTATTCACTTCAATCTCACCTACAAGGGATTTACTTTTATCTATACTTTCATCATCTTGGTTTTCTGATTTTATACAGTTTTTACTTTCATTCAAGAGAGCTTCATAAAAAGATACACCTTTATTTCTTACTTTTATTTTAGCTAACTCCACTGTATTAAATCCAAATATAGGGGATCTCATCACTGATATTAATGCAATATCTTGCATAGGATTATCTATGATTTTTAATAAATTCATAAATATTTCTACTTCAAAAGCCGAAAAAAAGTCTCCACCAGATTCTGAATACACAGGTATACCAGCCTCTGTCAGTACTTCTTCCACAATTGTAGCCTTTGATTTTATAGATCTCATCAAAATTACAATATCTTTAAATTCAACTCTTCTATAATCTTCTTTATCCTTGTCATATACCATGTACTTATTTTCACTATCTTCGGCTAATACCATTTTATATATTATATCTGATATATTTACACACTCTGCTCTAAAAGACTTTATATCTTCTAGTTCTTCCTCATCATACAAATCTAAAATTTCGTTATCCTCAGAATCACTTAATTCATCAATTGTATCTTCTTTTGATTCATCAATTAAATGTATTTCAATCGGTCCTCCTGCATAAGCATTATCCAGTTCTATCTCTTTAAAATCAGCACTTGGATTTAATCTTTCGTCTTCTGTGTAATCTAATTCACCAGTTTCTTCTCTCATAATTTCTCTAAAAACATAATTACAACCTTCTAAAACTTCTTTTCTACTTCTAAAATTTTTATACAACATTATTTTTTTATTCAGAATATCTTTATCATCTGTATACTCTTCATAACTTTTATATTTTTGCATAAAAATTTCTGGCTCTGCTTGTCTAAACCTATATATGCTCTGCTTTACATCTCCAACCATGAATCTATTTGGAACTTCTTTTCTTGAGACCATTGATAATATCAACTCTTGCACTGAATTGCTATCCTGATACTCGTCTGTAAATACTTCCTCATATTTTTCTCTATAAGAAATAGCTATTTTTGATGGAACTATATTGCCTTCATCATCTCTGTCCGTCAATATATCCAAGGCATAATGTTCTATATCTGAAAAATCGACTAATCCCATGCTCCTCTTTTTTGCTGCAAAAGCATTTCTAAACTCCTTACATACATTGGAAACTGCTCTCATATAAGGGTATAAAACTTCATTTTCCCTCTTTATATAGTCAATATCGAAATCAATTTTATTAAACTCTTCTCTAATGCCTTTTATTGAAGCATCTTTTTCACTTTTTATTTCATCATATATTCCCTTTGCCTCTGGATCTTTTTTTCTAAAAGAAGTATTTCCTGATTTTATTTTTACTGCCTTATCTACCGAATCTTTGAGTTCTTCCCAGGAACTTATATCTTTATTCTCAAAAAATAATTCAATCTTGGATTTTATATTTTTTAACTCCTCTGCACATTCACTTAATATATTGTACAAGTCTAATAAAAGTTCATTTTGAGCTAATTCTTCAAAACCTTTCTCAAAAAACAGAGCATGTGCATTTATATTCTTTGACATATCTTCTACAGCAGGTATCATGTAGTTTTCAATGTAGTAAGAATCATTTTTTGAACTTGTATTAAATTCTTCTGCTGAATTATCTAGCCAGTCATTTGGATATGGTGAAGAATTGATAAAATTATTCAAAGTAAGAATTAGACCTTCTAGTGCATCATCATTATTTTTTTTAGAATATAAATCTACTATCTTTAAAAAGCCTTCATCTTTTGACTGATATAATTTCTCAAATACTTCCTTCATTACTTCAGATGCAATCAAATTTATCTCAGTAGGATCACCTACTTTAATATTAGGATCTAAATCTGTAACGTGAAAATTATTTTTAAGAACATTTCCACAAAATGAGTCTATTGTAGTAATATCAGCCTTACTCAAAAGTAAAAGCTGTCTTTGAAGATGTGTATCTTCAGGATTTTTTTCTAGCTCTTTTTCTATTGCAACTCCTACTCTCTCTCTCATCTCAGAGGCAGCTGCATTTGTAAATGTAACGACTAGTAGCCTATCTATATCTATTGGATTATCTTTATCAAGTATTAATTGAATTATCCTCTCAATCAATACAGCGGTCTTTCCAGATCCAGCAGCAGCAGATACAAGTAGGTTACTGCCCCTGCTATCAATTGCAAGTTTTTGTTCAACTGTCCATTTTGTACCCACTACTTTTCCTCCTTGTTTGAGTCTATTTTTTGCTTCATTTCTTTTAATATGTCCGGATATTTCTTTTTATCTATTTTCTTTATAAGATTATATGAATTCATTCCTAATGTGGAATCAAATTGGCAAATAGATTTATAGCTACAATAGTCACACGCTGTTCTATCAGCATATTTATATGGCTTTATATCTACTATTCCACCGTATATTTTTTTACAAATTTCTTTAGCTTTAATCAAAACAAACTCACTAACAGTATTAAATTCTTCTTTACTCAATCCATTTGTATGTGTGTCTCCAATACCCGATTTTGTAATTCTAGCCGGAATTACATAAGAATATCCTGGAGTATCTACAACACTGCGATCCATTTTCCCTATTATATCTATATCTTTTAATACAAAACCAGATAATTTATTTTCTCCCATTATTTTTATTTTCAAATCTTCTTCATCTAGTCTTTCTACATCTCCCGAATTTTTCAGTTCATACATTTTGCTGTTGAGAGTACTATATAATACAGCTGCCGGAGAAAGTATCGGTGTTTTTTCAGATTTATTTTCCCTTGAATTCAGCACGGCATTCATATACACGAATAACTGCATTTGAAGCCCTGATACAATATTTGCCATATCTATACTGTGTCTAGAAGACTTATAGTCAATTACCCTAATATACTCTTCTTTGCTCTCATCATCTAAATAAGAGTCCATTCTATCAATTTTACCTACTAAATCTATGTGTATATCTTTGTCTACGTTTATTCTAATTGGATCAATCTTGCTTTTTTTACCAAACTCAATTTCAAATCCTTTTGGCAAAAATTCACCAGCTTTTATTTGGTCTACCATAATTTCTACACTATCAATAAGTGTTTCATTTATTCTTTTAGTCATATATTCATACTTATCAGATGTGTTTAATATATAGCTATCATTTTTATCAACAATATTCTGGCTTATATTTTTTATTTCCTCTTGGATATAATCTCTATTTACTTCATTCCATTCTAGACGATTTTTTACGACACCTTTAGAAAAATCATCCAAAACTTTATGAGCGTATACTCCATAATCTAGGGTAGAAAATTCATACACTTCCCTTTCCTTGGCTTTAAGTCCGTACATCATAAAGTATGAAAAAGGGCATCCTGCGTATTTTTCAAGTTTAGATACACTAGACATTCCACTTCCGTACAACTGTATTGCTAGATCTCTATCTAATACTCCAGCATTATTATCATATTTGATAGCATTATCTATTATCTTCACTTTGTTTTTATACTCTTCATCATTTTTAAAGTATGTATATATTGCATTCCATATATATTGTGGCTTTGCTTGGTTATCTTCCCTTTTACCTTTATTTATATTAGTTAACAAATCTTCAAAAAGCTGTTCTTTTGATGTAATAAAATCTCCTATTAAATCAATGTCGTCAATTTCTTCTTTCTCCAATATTTCCTTTATTTCTATATTAGGAAAAATTCTTTTGATCTTCTTAATAAGCCTTGATTGTCTCATTGACTTCCCTTCAAAATCTGCAATTGGATAAGTTACTACTAATTTAGATTTTGATGAACTCATAGACTTATAAACTAAAAATTCCTCATCATAAATCTTAGTAATTTCATCAGAGTCAAATTTTATTCCTTTTTCAAGTAAAGATCTTTTTTCTACATCGGTCAAAACGGATTCATCCGATATGTTTTTTGGAAATACTCCATCATTTACCCCAATCATAAATAAAACCTTTGTTTCTGGGTTTTTCATTCTGTCTATACTTGTTACGAAGACTTGATCTCTAGCAGGAGGTATAATCCCTAGCTCAAAAGCTTCAAACTCTGCTTCCATCAACTTTATAAATTTTTCAAGCCCAATTTTTTCATCACCAATAAATTCGACCATTTCATCAAGCATATCAGTAAATATATTCCAAACCTGTGAATACTCTTTTGCACGATAAAGATTTTCTTCCTTTTCAAACCTTTCAATCAAATCATCTATTCTTTCAGGAAGCTCTATATCTATTGCAAATTCATACAAATATCTACATATTTCTCTCGCTGTATTTCTTCCCTTTAATTTATTGTGAAGCATCTCTATTGGATACATAACTTTATTTTTAATTTCATTTATCTTGTCATAATATTTTCCGTCTATATCCTCTTCATCTACACCATGCCTTACAGAATAGTTCCATCTATCATCAAACCATCTAATTCCTTTTATTCCATTTGCTAGAACATAGTTTTCCAATATGGATATTTCCTCAGAATCTATACCGCTCAATCCACTCTTTAAATACCTAAACATAGCACCATAAGAATAGTTCTTTTGCTTCATATCCAAAATTGACATTACTAGCATTATTATAGAGTTGTCTTTTGCTGCAATTTTTTCATCCATAAAATAACCTATTTTATAGTCATTAAATATTGCCTTTACCAAATAGGAATATGAATCTAAATTTCTCGTAGCTACTGTTATTTCACGATATCTATATCCTTTATCCCTCACTAGTTTTACTATTTCACCTGCTATATGCTCTACTTCCATATGAGTATTTTTAAACTCATATATTTCAATATTGTCTGGCTTGCTATCAAATTGTTTTGGGTTGAAATCATTGATATGTTTTTCCAAAAATCTTAAATCTTCGCTCTCAAAATAATCACTTTCAATCATCTCTATATCTTTTAATCTTTTGATTTTATTATTGTAGCAAATCTCGTTTATTTTCATAAAAGTTGTATTAGTCTTAGAAAAAACACCTCTTCTAGCATTGAAGTTTTTTAAATCAGTAATCAATGAAAAATACATATTTTTTGACAGTAATATTAATTTTTCAATAACTAAATACTGTATCGGAGTAAATCCGGTATAATCTACAACAAAAATTGTAGCGCCCTTAATATCCTCGTAATCATCTAACTTCTTTGCAAAAAACTCCATATTGTCTTCTGTATCTATGTAATTTTGATGAAGAAAATTATCGTATCTTGCATATATCTTTGCTAAGTCTTTTAATTTTAACTTTAGTGCCTCATCTTCTGTTATATCAGACATCTCTAAAATTTCTTGGACGGACATATCATTTTGTTTGAACTCAATTATCACGTCCATTATTTTACCAACAATACCTATTCCAGCATTTTTAGATTTGAAAACTTCCATCTCTTTAGACACGGATTCTATAGCCTTGTAGATTAACATACTTCTCGCACTTTTAGTTATTTTCTTTTCTTTCAATCCGCCTACATTTGTAAATACTATCTTGCTAAGTGTAGAAAAACTTACTACTCTTATTCTGAAATTCGGATCGCTTTGAGTCAAAAACCTTTCACTCAATTGTCTTTCCATTTCATAGGTGAATTTTTCAGGTACTAGTATATATATTGGTTTTACATCATCTTTTTCAGCTTCTTCAAAACACAAGTCCAATACTTTTCCAATCTTATCACATCCCGCTCGACCAGTAATAAAACCAACGCCCATAGACTACACCTCCCACTTCATATTTTTTATTTCTGATATAGTTGTTTTTATTTCATTTTCAAATTTTGTATGCAGTTGCTCGTTGTATTTTATTACTACGTTATTATCGTGTATCGGCTGATAATAGTGCATTGTAATATCTTCAAAATCTAGATTCTCCCCAAGGCTCATCTTGCACACGTACATATAGACCATGGTCTGCATTCTTTTAATAGCATAGTCTATTTCAGTTTTTCTCTTTTCTACTTTCCAGTCCCAAATATCTATTTTTATTAGTTTTTCAGAATCGTATACTTCTACCAACAAATCCAAATTAACTAGAATATTACTTTTTAGCTCAATTGTACACTCTGGCTTAAATACTACTTTATCTCCATATTTTTTTATATACATTTCTTTTATTGACTTTATTTTTTTTAAACTCTCTTTATCTGTATCTGAGAATTTATTTATACTTTGATTTTCATAAAAAGAGTTTTTGCTTTTATCTTCTTTTTTTGATGTAGATACTTCGTCTTCAAACTCGATTATTTCCGGTATATCTAGGAATATTCTCTGACACATTAAGTGAAACTCTCGACCATAGCTCATATTTTCTTCATAATCTCTATCTTTTTGCGAGTCGTCACTCCAAAAAATATTTCTAATATACTTTTCTATAAACTCTTCTTTATCTCTCTTCCAAGAATTCAGCATATTTTGACTGAATATTAAATTTTCTAATCTATATTCCAATACCTCTTTTGAGATATCATAACTGCTTAAATTTAGACTACTTGTCATTTAGGTTTCTCTCCTTTAATCGCTCTTCGTTTATATACGATTGCATCCTATCGAAAAACACTGAATTTTTTCTATAAATATTTTTTCCAATATACTCAAGATATTTTTCAGATGAATTTAATATCATTAGAGATTTTTTTGCCCTTGTAATCCCTACATACAATAATCTTACTCTTTCGGAAATCAGACTCTTTTTTAAGTCAAGTTCATAGTAAATCATATTTTTCACTTTCGCACCTGATACTATATCTATCTCTCTATTTATAAAAGCTTCAGGATACTTAAACTCATCTCTTAAATACCTTCTATCTACTCTAAAATAGTCAGTGATTTTGGAAGGAAAAGTAGAATTGTTTACTCCGCATATTATCACTGCATCCCATTCCATTCCTTTTGATTTATGAAGAGTCGACAATGTCACGCTTCCCGGTTCTGATTCATGTTCTCCTATTTCATATATAGTGTCTATCGCTGAATCAAATACTCTAGAATATCTACCATCAAGAGATATTGACACCCTTGATAAATCAGCATCTTCATATTTTACCAAATTCTCAATATAAAAAACTAAATAATAAACTAAACTTCGCTCATTAGAATTCAATTCCATTAATTCTGACACACTTTCTACCAGCTTTGCAGGATTAATTTGAGAAAGCTCACATATTTTTACTAATTTATCTCTCGTCTTTTTAATCTTTTTTGAAAAAAAGTCTTTATTATCTTGATTTAAAATATCTTCAATATTATTTATGACCTCTTCAAAATATTCATCATCATAAATAAAGTTCTCTGCACTAACATTTTTTAGCTTTTCATATATATTTATAAATTCTTCATCACTTATTTCAGTATCTGAAAATCTTTTAATAAACGCATTTATAAGCATATCTACAAAAATATTGTTGTCATTAGGTTTCACTAAAAAGTCTATTATCAACTTAATATCAAATAGTACTTTTTTTCTCTCTTTTGAATCCGCGCCTAGCTTATCGTATTCTATTTCAAATGCATCTAATTTTTCAGAGAGGTTGTCTACATCTATATTAGAAAAAGACAATACTCCTATGGAGTATTCTGGGTAATTCTTTTTTATATAATTAATAATCTTAATAACAGCTTCGAATTCTTCTAATTCGCTTTTTAACTTTTTTGCATTTATCATGTATTTATCTATTTTAGGATTTTCTTTATATCCAAGCTCTTTTTCAACCTCTTCTATAAATAAAGGTTCTAAAGACTTACTAAAATCAGATTCTGCCTCACCTGTAGTATATTTTACCAAGTCATTCGCTACGTTAATTACATCTATTGAGCTTCTACTAGCCATGTTCATATTGTATGAAAAATCTGCATTTTTGCAGAAATCTATAAAAGAAGCTGGATCTGACCCTGTAAATGTACCAGTTATACTCTGATTTACATCTCCTACCCTGACAAGATTTGATTTATATTTTATTTTCTTGTCTGTATTTTTTGATATAATATCGATTATTTTTCCTTGAATAGAATTTGAGTCCTGACTCTCATCTTCAAAAATATAATAATATTTTTCTTGATACTCTCTTGCAATATCTTCATTTTCTAATAATATATTGTATGCGTATATCAATATATCGTCATAGTCCATAAGTCCATTTTGTCTTAACATATCTTGATACAAAGAGTAAATCGGAGATATTATGCTCATAATTCCCTTATAATCACCAGAATCTACCACTATACTCTTCAATTTTTCTTCCGATACATTAGCATATTTCAATAGCTTAATACTATTAAGTACTATCGATGTAAATTCCCTACGCCAAATATCTAGTGTCTTTGAGTCGTTTCTTTTTTCTTTTTTTATAAAACTTGGAATCTTTTTATCATTTTCGCCTATTTCTTCAAATCGCTCTATCGCGTCACTTATCAATATATTTTTTTTGTAATCATCAATTATTTCACTCTCATCATTTATAAAAATCAACTCTGAATTTTCCTTTATTATCTTCATTGCAAGAGAATGGATTGTCATTACTTCAAATTTATTTTTTTGGATATCCTCGCCTTCAATAATACTTCTAATCCTAGATTTAAAATTATTTGCCGCACTGTTCATGTATGTAAGGACCAGTATTTTCTTATCGTTATTTTCACTTTGCATCTTCTCTAAAAGCTTTGCAACCAAATTAGTTATTATAAAAGTTTTTCCAGCTCCGGGTACTGCCTGAATCCCCATAGTTCCAGATGTATATTTCATAATATCTTTTTGATCTTTTCTATATACTACTGACATATTACCTCCTTGCAAGCTCTAAAAATCTATTATAAAAGCTATTCTCTTGATCATACCCACCTATAGATGTATCTGATTTTAATATATATATATTTGAAAGCTTCTCATTATTACCACCTATTAGCGTGTTTATCCGTTCATCAATTTTTTCAGATCTCAATTCATTATATATTTCTATTAAATTATTTTTGTCTACATTTCCAAGTAAATCATCATCTAAATATGCAATATCCGTATCTATTTCGCTCTCAATACTCACGTCATAATGCTTAGAAGTCGCGTCAAATAATATAATATTTTTTGTATTTAAGTTCATTGATGCATATTCAGAAATTCCGACAAGCAAAATTCCACCTAAATCAATATTTTCAATTCTTCTCTTAATGTTATTATTTACATTTAAATAATTTTTTATATATTTAATCTTCATGTCCTCTGTTACGTTGAATAAATTATTATATTTAATTGAAGATATCTCTCTAATCAATTCACATACTTTACTAACTATATTTACTCCTAGCTCATCTGTTGGAAAATATCTTTTATAAACCCATTTTATAAATTCTTCATCTCTAAACTCACAATCACCCTTCGCGTATTCTCCATTACCGACCGACAAAGAATTACTGCCATACAAATACTGATTGTATTGTTCGATAATATCGCTTCTTATTTCAGAAATATACTTATTTAAATTAATTCTAATATCTATTATATTTTTATCTTTATATATATATTTCACAAAAGTTGTCTTTTCGTCATCATTTAATATAAATTCAAAGTCACTGTAAATTGCTAATGCAGATAGCACAAATACACCAGAATCTAAATATTTTATAGATTCACTTTCTGATACTGGAGTAATTTTCATATCTATATTTTCAGATACACTTTTAATTATTCTGCTAAAAGACTCTCTTTTTTGAGGTACTACTATGCATATGTCATTCACAGATATATTTAAACTTTTTAGCTCACCTAACAAATTTTCAAGTCCAAACACCATATCAAAATATGAGTTGAATTCTTCTTCTACAATATTTTTAATATTTGCTACCAAGTTAATTTTATTGCTTTCTTTATTTATATATATAAAGTTATATTTACTATATATTTTTTTGTATTTATCATTGTTTAAAAGTTTTTCATTGTATAATTCAGTAATCATTGCATTATCATATAAATTCATTTTCTTTAAAGTTGATCTATACTCTACAATTACATTTTTTAAATCATCAAAAACTTTTACACTATTTCTTCCTCTCTTGAATCTGTATATCCTATGTGCAATTGCGTCTACTGGAATATTCTCTTTAGATGCTTTTTGCATTATGTTATATACTTGTGATGAAAGAAATATATTATTTGAATTAATGCTTTGAAAATATCCATCAAATAATCTTCTTTCCTCTATTATTTTATTTAGGATAAATATGCAAATATCTCTCGAAATTATATTTGGTTTAATTCCATGCCCTATTAATGGCCAAAATAATTCTATTTCTCCTAGCATAAAGGACTCTTGCGTCAAAAAATTCAACTTTCCAAAATATGATACTTTAGAATTTTCCTTATATAGTTTTTTCATAATACTTGCTTCTAAGTTCGTATCAAATATTATATAGTCATTATCTGAAAATAATTCATCAGTAAAGTTCATAATTTTATCCCCTTTATACAGTAATTTTACTTCTTATCCCCCTAAAAAAACATAGGTTCACATCCTTAATTATATCATATTAGATAATAGGTCGCACCTAATGGATATTTCGCATAATGGCAACAAAAAAGCTTGTCAATAGTTGCTGCTTAACAACTTCGACAAGCTTTTTTAGTATTTAAATATCATTATTTTTATTTTGTTTTTTATTTCTAGA
The DNA here is from genome assembly GCF_900240845.1 of Peptostreptococcus faecalis. Taxonomy (GTDB): domain Bacteria; phylum Bacillota; class Clostridia; order Peptostreptococcales; family Peptostreptococcaceae; genus Peptostreptococcus; species Peptostreptococcus faecalis. The sequence goes on along the minus strand of NZ_OERU01000001.1, from coordinate 463,175 downwards.
TTACTAATCATTTTCTCTAGATTATTGTTTATTATTTTTAATTTTCTGCTTCTTGTTTTTTATTTTTCTTAGAATATTCTTTTAGATCTACTTCCTTGTATTTTTCAGATTTCTTATTCAAGTCAATTATATTTTCCTTTTTTATAAAAGTCTTTTCCAAAGCACCTATCGGACATTCATCTACACATTCTCCACATCGAATACATTCTGCACTATTTGGATTTTTATAAGGCTCTACATTCATCTTGCAGACTTTAACACATTTTTTACAGTTTATACATTTATTAGAATCAACATTCAATCTGTAAAAACTTATTTTATTAAATAAACCATATATTGCTCCAAGAGGACATATATATTTACAAAATGGTCTATATGTTATTATAGAAAGCAATATTGTAACTATAAGTATAAACATCTTCCAATTATACAAAAAGCCAATAGATTGTCTTAATCCCTCATTTAATATTACCATAGGAATACCAGCTTCTAGAGTACCCGCCGGACATATATACTTACAAAATGCAGGACCGCCGCTTCCCGCTTCATTTACCCAAAACATTGGAATTATTATTACAAAAACTACCAGTATAAAATATTTAAGATACTTCAAAAAATCAAATTTTTTAAAAATATCCTTTTTTACAAAAGGTATCTTATACAATAATTCTTGTATCAATCCAAATGGACAGAGCCATCCACAGACAAACCTTCCCAATACTACTCCAATAAGTGTCAAAAAACCTACTATATAAAATGAGAATTTATATTTAATATCGGAAATTACAGCCTGCAGAGAACCTATTGGACATCCACCAACAGCACCTGGGCATGAATAACAATTTAACCCCGGCACACAAACTTGCTTGAAATCACCTTTATATATTCTACTCGATGCAAATCCTTTAAAATTCAAATTAGATAGAACCATGGCAACTACTTGAACAAATTTTCTTTTCTTTTTGTTGTAATTTATCTTATCTCTTTTTTTTATATTTTTATCCAATCCCTATACACTCCAGACATATATTAGTTGCTTTTCTCAATACTCTATCCACTTCTCCTCTGTGAAATCCTATTAATATAAAAGCAATACTCAACATCAGAAGAGCAGATTTCAACTTATTTTTCATATCAATCTCCTAATATAAAATTATTTTTTTTCTATCTTAGCTAGTGAATCATCTATTATTTTCTTGTATTCTTCTTTTGTTTTTGAACCGAAAATCATATCTGAAACTGGACTTCCATTTTCATCAACCACTATTGTTACAGGTACAGCATCTATATTAGATAATATTCCCTTATTAAGATTTTCGTCTGGTATTATATTCTTAAATGTAATGTTTAGTTTTTTCAAAATTTTTATGGCTTCTGGTGCAGCACTTTCTCCATCTTGCACTATACCTAATACAGCAATATTTTTATCTTTATATTCATCATTCAATTCTTGTAAATATGGTAATTCTTCCATACATGGGGCACAAAAAGTACCCCAAATATTTACAAGAGTTAATTTACTTCCTTTAAATACTTCATTATTTATTTTTTCTTCTGTTAAAACATCTTTTGTATCAAACTTTGAAATAGTCGTAGTTGCAACCTTTGTTTCTTTTGCATCGCTATCTTTCTTTTCTGAAGAGCATCCTGTTGCTCCTAGTAATATTACTCCTGATAACAAAACTGCCGCTAATTTTCTCATATTAACCTCCAAATTAATTTTATATTCTCCAAAATATTAATTGTTTACTATTTTATTGTATCCTCTTGCAGTAATAAAGTAATAGATCATATATATTACTGTGTATGCAAGTATGATATATACCATTTCCATCGCAACTGCTCCATGTAGCATTATATTAGATACCATTACAAGGGCAATTAATGAATGTAATATTCCCAGAGATAGTGGAATAGCAAATATTGCAAGAACTTGCTTATTTACTGATTTTTTTATTTCCTTTTTACTTACACCTATTCTCTTAAGTATATTGTATCTTTCTATACTTTCGCTTGCATCCGTCAACTGTCTAAAGTATATTATACTTCCTGTTGATATTAAAAATACTAATCCAAGGAAAAATGCAATAAATATCATGAGAGAATTTAATGTCTTAATAGAGTTATTTGTTGATGAAGCTTCAAGTTGTGACTCTACTGGTAAATATCTTAATAAATCTAATGTCAATTCATCTGAAGTCATTTCATTTGCAACATTGTATATCATTACTCGTTTTACATCATTATTTTCTTCTATACTATTATATATATCATCTTTTGCAACAACAGTAGTCATCAGTTTTCCAGCATCAACTATAGGTAATTTAATAGTATTCTCAACTTTATATGTACTTTTTTCTTCATAATTATTGTTTTCTTCTAAGTTTAGTTCAATTTCTTTGTCCTTATATCTTTTAATTCTTTTCTTGTCAAAATCCATTACAGTTACATCTGTATCTTTTGACAGCTTAATTTTAACATCAGATTTTCTCGCTTTCAAAAGCTTATTAGCATTTGATTCAGAAACAACACTTAATTTTTCATTGTTAGATTTTGCCCCTTCTGCTTTTACATCAGATTCAACATATTGAAGTTCATACTTATTTATAACTTTATTATCAGGGTGACCTGCTATAATACGTTCCACTTCTTTATCCATGTCGGCACCTTCGCTTATGTATGTATAGCTAAATGGTTGCATATCTTCAATATTATTATTTAGTAAATTAAATGAAGAATACACACTACCTAATGTGACAATTGTTGTAGCAGTCATTATTACGATTGTCGACAATATTCTAGAGTTACTCTTGATTTTATAGCTAAAGTTTGATATTTCTATCAGTCTAGTACCCTTGAAGTAAAATCTTTCATTTTTCCTTAACATCTTAAATAGCGATGTTAGGAATGTTCCAAAGAATAAATATGTACCTATTACTACAAAGAACAACGTCGTTGGAACATGTGTAGTAAATGATGCTGAACTAGATTCTGTAGTAAGTCCTATTATATAGCCTCCTACAATAAATATTATTGAAAGAATTGCTATAAATTTATTCGACTTAGGAGTCTTTTCAACAACTTTTTCTGCCTTAAATAAGTCAATCAGCTTGTATCTATATATTATGCTGTATCCGTATAAAGATATGAAAAAGAACATTACCCCAAACATTATCACAGTAGATTTAACAGCTTCTAAACTCAAACTAAAAGATATTGCCATGTTTAGCCCCATTAATTTTAGAAGTATAAAAATAAATCCCTTAAATAATAGACTTCCTAAGAATATCCCTATAATAATAGCCAAAATCCCCATTATTACATTCTCATAAAAAAGCATAAAACCTATCTGACTTTTCTTTATACCAAGTAAAGAATATAGTCCTAATTCTTTCTTCCTCTTTTTCATAAAGAAAGAGGTACTATATCCAATAAATATTACAGCAAACATTATTAGTATTATAGAGGCTAATTCAAAACTTGAACTTATAACCTTATTAGTTTTTAGAGCTTCTCCAAACTCTTTGTTATATTTTATTGACATAAATGTAAAATAGATTAATACATTAAATACTATAGATATAAAATAAACACTATAATTTTTAAAGTTTCTTTTTACATTTTTTGTTGATAAATTAAATAGACCCATTTTCTTCATCTCCTATTTTTGCTAAGTGTTCAATAATTCTATCAAAAAACTCTTGTTGAGAAGCTGTTTTTACAATAGAATTTTCTAAATGACCATCTTTTATAAAAATAACCTTCTTACAAAAACTTGCAGCAAATGCATCATGTGTCACCATTACAATAGTTACTCCATCAATTTCATTTAACTCTTTTAACAGTTTCAAGAAATCTTTTGATGTCTTTGAATCCAACGCTCCTGTCGGCTCATCTGCTAATATCAAACTAGGATTCGTCACTATAGCTCTACAAGCTGCAGTTCTTTGTCTTTGTCCTCCAGAAATTTCATGAGGATATTTATTTAATATTGTTTCAATTCCTAACTTCTTACTAACTTTCAATACTTCTCTGTTTATTTCTCTAGAGCTCTTTTTAGACAAAGCTAGAGGTAATGCAATATTTTCCTTAACTGTAAGTGTATCTAACAAATTAAAATCTTGGAAAATAAATCCTAACCTATCTCTTCTAAATAGAGAAAGCCTACCTTCATTCATTTTTAATATGTCCTCATTGTCTATCAGTACATCACCTGATGTTGGCTTATCGATTGTAGACATTATATTCAATAATGTACTCTTTCCTGAACCAGATGGTCCCATTATTCCTATAAAGTCCTTTTCTTTTACATCTAAATTAATATTTTCAAGGGCCTTGTATTTATTCTTTCCAGATTCATATACTTTCCCCAAATTTTTTATTTTTACTATTTCAGTCATTATCTCTATCTCCTTTTCTTATAAATTCATTTTAGTTAATCATAGATACACCTAAATAGTATTGAGTTATTTTTAGTATCTAATTTTCCATTTCTAAATTATAGCAGCTTTATTTTACAATTTCATTAAAAAACTCGTTTTTTAATAGTTTCTTTATTTTTTCTTTAGCTTCTTTCTATTTAGTTAATTATTTTACATGGTTGTTAATATTTTCAAATACTATATAGTATTTGAAAAAAACATAATACTTATACTGTTATTTATAATTGCTTATAGGTATCTCTGCTTATAAGATATATCTATTTGCGGCTATTTATATCATTTATATTTCCTCTTTATATTTCAATATAAAAAGAGATGAGCTTTATATCAGCTCACCTCTAAAGTTTGAATATTTACTTATTCAATTTTTATAAAATTTTCCATTTTCTATAATACTAACTTTCTAGTTCTCTAGTTCTCTAGTTCTCTAGTTCTCTAGTTCTCTAATAATTTTAGCTTATTTGAATTAATTACCAAAGAAGGTTTTGTATTGACTGATTTTTTATACTTGGAATCTTTATCAACAGACAATATATAGTTATATAAATTACCTTTGTATTCTTTTTCCTTACCGTCGTTAGGTATTGAATTTAGCTTTACATTATCAAATAATAAGAATCTAAAGTCAATTCCTTCCTTAGTTTTAATATCCATTTCTGGATTTATGTTATCTAATGTCAAAACTACATTTTTACCAGGTGCATTTATGCTTATTTTATCAGCTATATTTTGATTTACAATCATTCCAAAATCAAGATTTTTAAAATACTCTTCGTTGATATCATAGCTATCACCCGTATTATATCTATTGTATCTGTCTAATTCTGGCTTGAATAATTCTATATATTTTTTGATCTCAACTTTTTTATCTATGCCCTTAAGTATTTCATCATAGTACTCAGAACTATCTCTTTCAGTATCTTCTAAATCATCTACTTTTCCTTCAATTTCATCATGTATTTTTTCTAAAATATCATTTTCTTTTTCCAAAGTAGTATCTATTTCATGATATGTATCTCCACCATATTCATCATTATAACTTGGTTTTTCTCCTTCGACATTTACTATAATTTCATCAGCTATTTTTTTCCTGACTTCGCTGCCTATATTAAATATTCCTGGAGTAGTATTGATTTGAAGAGTAGCTATTTTCAAGCTTTTATCATTTCCCCTTGCCAAATCTCTCAAAAAATCATTTACTGAATCTGCATAATAATTATTTTCTTCCGAGTATTTTGCATTTATTATTAGTTTTTTTATCTTATCATTTGACTCAATTCTATAAAGCGAATTTACATCATTTACTGTGACAAAATCCTTTATTACTCCATCATCTACTGAATATGTTTCAACATGAGAATATCTGCTAGTAGCCTCAAACTCAATATTAACGTTATTAGGAACATATATATCGACAATATTTGTTTCACTCTTATTTTCTCCATTGTTAGCCTTATACCCATCAAATATATTATTTACAACAACATCACCGTAAATCATATTGTTAATTGCAGATTTTATTAATTTTTCCTTATTACCTAAATTAAAAGTTAAATCAGTTGCATTAAATAAGCTGCTGTATCCCGTATTTTTTTTATCTGAATATACCTTCAATATAGAGTCTTTTATCTCTGCTTTAACTATACCTTTTTCATAAAGTGATTTTATCCTTACATGAGAGTTTTCGTCCTCAGATTTATGTATCTTAATATTCACATTCCAAGGTACAGTTCCTATTTTCAAAGTTTCTACTTTATCCTTAGATGTTATTAACTCTTCTTCGCTAGTCATATTTCTTTTTTCTTCATTCATATATATTTTTAGTTTATCAATTCCGGTATTTATGGTATATGCACTTCCAATACATCCCACTAAGAACATTACTGCCCCTGCTATTAACAGTTTTTTAATTTTGCTCATAGTTATTGTTCTTCCTTTCTACATTTATTTTGCCGCTTTGTAATCACGCTCTATCCAAAAGCAATTCCTAGCACTACATTTAATATAAAGCAAAAAGCAACTATTGCCACCATTGCAATTGCTATGAATTTTAAAAACTTTTCTTCCATCGATTGAGATAATGATACACCAAATACTAATCGATTCATTACAAAACCTAATTTAAACATAAGTACTACAGCTACTATTGATAGCAAAAATAACCCTATCATTAAAATCAATGGGAATATAACTAAAAGTCCACTAGCACCTACCACAGATAGCGCCGTATGTCCATAAGGAATTGAAATCATTCCAACTATAAACACAGATAAAATACCCAGACCTATACTAAATAGCATCAGATAGTAGAAAATATCAAAAAATATCATCATTATGTATCCAAATGCTTTCATCATCTTATTCAAATAATATCTAAAATCTTTTACTTCTTCATATTCCTCAACTTTGTTGCCTAGATAAGAATACTCAAAATACTTCTTGAAATCATCTTTCGTATATTTTCCGAGTTCAATATCGTTTTCTATCATTTCATCTACTATTTTTTTAGGATCACCTAGTGACTCTGTTATTTCATCATCGTTCTTTCCTTCTTTAAAACCGTCCATAAAATATTCTTCATAATCCCTTAAAATATCATCAACTTCATCTGGACTGATGTCTGAATACGCAAGTCTTAAAAAATAGCTTAAATCATCCATAAAAAGCCTTTTGTTCATACTTTCTCCCCCTCTTCACATAATGAGAACACTCTATATATAAATATGTAAATCTCAATTAATTTTTAATTTTTTCTTTAAATTCAATCCTCTAGTCATAGTACTAAATTTTAGATAACTTCATAATATTGAATTGTAAATTGCTTTACAGTACCATATTCACAGTACTACATTCTAGGTCATCTAAATTTCTAATTTATAGTTCAAGTTTCAAATAGTACCTAAAAATAACTATCATAATTGAAATTATTGCTGTTAATAATATTATTATTTTAGCTATAAAAAAAACATATCCCATACAAGTACCTCCTACTCGATTAAAGCACCTACTTCCTTTATAAAGCTATACCATTCTTTTTTTTGCAACTCAAAATATTCTTTCCCCAATTCTGTAATTGCATAATACTTTCTAGCAGGACCTCCTCTTGAATCTACCATATACGTTTCAAAATATCCATCTTTTGTCAACCGCCTAAGTATTGGGTATATAGTGCCTTCATTAACTTCTATGCTAGCAGATATATTTTGAACAATTTCATATCCATACATATCCTTTTTATATATCATAGCCATTACGCACAACTCTAATGCACCTTTCCTAAATTGTGTATTCAAATCTTTCACCAACCTCTACTAGGTATTATTATGTATTGAGTATAACACACTATTGTGTATTAAACAATAGCTTTGTATAAAAAAGACTCTAACTAAATGCTAGAGCCTATCACGTGGCTACGTCCTATTCTCCCAGACAGCTTCCCATCAAGTACCTTCGGCGCTAAAGAGCTTAACTTCTGTGTTCGGAATGGGAACAGGTGTATCCTCTTTGCTGTAATAACCACATATTAAATTGAAAGTTTTGTACTCTCAAAACTGAATATATTAGTGTATTTTTATTGGTCAAGTCCTCGATCTATTAGTATCAGTAAGCTACATACATTGCTGCACTTACACCTCTGACCTATCAACCAGGTAGTNACATATTAAATTGAAAGTTTTGTACTCTCAAAACTGAATATATTAGTGTATTTTTATTGGTCAAGTCCTCGATCTATTAGTATCAGTAAGCTACATACATTGCTGCACTTACACCTCTGACCTATCAACCAGGTAGTCTTCCTGGGATCTTAACCTTACGGTGGGAAATCTTATCTTGAAGTGGGCTTCGCGCTTAGATGCTTTCAGCGCTTATCCTTTCCATACATAGCTACCCAGCCATGCCCTTGGCAGAACAACTGGTACACCAGAGGTATGTCCATCCCGGTCCTCTCGTACTAAGGACAGATCTCCTCAAATTTCCTACGCCTGCGACGGATAGGGACCGAACTGTCTCACGACGTTCTGAACCCAGCTCGCGTACCACTTTAATGGGCGAACAGCCCAACCCTTGGGACCAACTACAGCCCCAGGATGTGATGAGCCGACATCGAGGTGCCAAACCTCCCCGTCGATGTGGACTCTTGGGGGAGATAAGCCTGTTATCCCCAGGGTAGCTTTTATCCGTTGAGCGATGGCCCTTCCATTCAGAACCACCGGATCACTAAGTCCGTATTTCTACCTTGCTCGACCTGTATGTCTTGCAATCAAGCTCCCTTTTGCCTTTACACTCTACGTACGATTTCCGACCGTACTGAGGGAACCTTTGAGCGCCTCCGTTACCTTTTGGGAGGCGACCGCCCCAGTCAAACTGCCCACCAGACAGTGTCCCAAGACCAGATTCATGGCCTATGGTTAGAGTCCCAATACTACAAGGGTGGTATCCCAAGGATGACTCCATCAAAACTGACGCCCTGATTTCGTAGTCTCCCACCTATCCTGTACATGTAGTATCGAGACCCAATGTCAAGCTACAGTAAAGCTCCATGGGGTCTTTCCGTCCTGTCGCAGGTACCCGGCATCTTCACCGGGATTACAATTTCACCGAGTCTATTGTTGAGACAGCGTCCAAATCGTTACGCCTTTCGTGCGGGTCGGAACTTACCCGACAAGGAATTTCGCTACCTTAGGACCGTTATAGTTACGGCCGCCGTTTACTGGGGCTTAAGATCACTGCTTCGATTACTCTAACAGATCCCCTTAACCTTCCAGCACCGGGCAGGCGTCAGCTCCTATACATCGTCTTTCGACTTAGCAGAAACCTATGTTTTTGATAAACAGTCGCTTGGACCAATTCTCTGCGGCCCCATTTCTGGGGCACCCCTTATCCCTAAGTTACGGGGTCATTTTGCCGAGTTCCTTAACAATAGTTCTCTCGCGGGCCTTAGGATACTCTCCTCACCCACCTGTGTCGGTTTGCGGTACGGGTACCTTTAATCTCGATAGAGACTTTTCTCGACAGTGTGAAATCAGCTGCTTCGCTACTTAGTTTCGCTCCCCATCGTATCCCAGCCTTAGTAGCTAGACGGATTTGCCTGTCTAGCCAGCCTCAATACTTAGACACACATAACCAACAGTGTGCTCAGCTTATCCTACTGTGTCATCCCATCTCTCAAACGATTATCGGTAGTACAGGAATATCAACCTGTTGTCCATCGCCTACGCCTTTCGGCCTGAGCTTAGGTCCCGACTAACCCAGGGAGGACGAACCTTCCCCTGGAAACCTTGGGTTTACGGCCTGAAGGATTCTCACCTTCATCTCGCTACTCATGCCAACATTCTCTCTCCCATACTGTCCACGACTCCTTACGGTATCGCTTCAACCTGCATGGGAAGCTCCCCTACCCATCACTATGTGATGCCGTAGCTTCGGTAGTATGTTTTAGCCCCGGAAATTTTCGGCGCAAGATCACTCGACCAGTGAGCTATTACGCACTCTTTAAATGAATGGCTGCTTCTAAGCCAACATCCTGGTTGTCTGTGCAATCTCACATCCTTTACCACTTAACATACATTTAGGGACCTTAGCTGACGGTCTGGGCTGTTTCCCTTTCGACTATGAACCTTATCACCCATAGTCTGACTCCTGAATAAAAGATAATGGCATTCGGAGTTTGATAGTCTTCGGTAAGTGCAATACCCCCTAGGACATTCAGTGCTCTACCTCCACATCTCTACATTCAAGGCTAGCCCTAAAGCTATTTCGGGGAGAACCAGCTATCTCCGAGCTCGATTGGAATTTCACCGCTACCCACAAGTCATCCCCGCACTTTTCAACGTACGTGGGTTCGGACCTCCACGAAATTTTACTTTCGCTTCATCCTGCTCATGGGTAGGTCGCCCGGTTTCGGGTCTACGTCATGTGACTAATTCGCCCAGTTAAGACTCGCTTTCGCTTCGGCTACACACCTGAAGTGCTTAACCTTGCCACATAACGTAACTCGTTGGCCCGTTCTACAAAAAGTACGCGGTCACGCGAATAATGCGCTCCCACAGCTTGTAAGTGTAGGGTTTCAGGTTCTATTTCACTCCCCTCCCGGGGTTCTTTTCACCATTCCCTCACGGTACTGTTCGCTATCGGTCACTAGGTAGTATTTAGCCTTGGGAGATGGTCCTCCCTGCTTCCCACAAGGTTTCACGTGTCTCGTGGTACTCTGGATCATATCAAGAGCTTTCTTGGCTTTGTATACGGGACTATTACCCTCTATGGTTGAACTTTCCAGCTCTATTCTACTCGCAATATCTTCTCCTTAAGATATGTCCGCAACCCCGAACCAGTAAACTGATTCGGTTTGGGCTCTTCCGAGTTCGCTCGCCGCTACTATCGGAATCGAATTTCTTTCTCTTCCTTCAGGTACTTAGATGTTTCAGTTCCCTGAGTTCCCCTCCATACACTATGTATTCATGTATGGATACTTGGACATTACTCCAAGTGAGTTTCCTCATTCAGAAATCTCCGGATCAAAGTGTATGTGCCACTCCCCGAAGCTTATCGCAGCTTATCACGTCTTTCATCGGCTCCTAGTGCCAAGGCATCCGCCCTACACCCTTAATAACTTGACCTCGTTATTAATTTGAGTTTTAATAGTGTCTTTCGACAATATTAATAGCTAATTTGTTTTTATGAGTTATCTCTCAGATTTTTATGAGTTTACTCTCGTGTTTTAGTGAGTTGTCTCTCATTCTCGATTGTATTAATCTATATAATTGATTATCCAATGGACAATCAATCGATGTCTTTAATATCACTAATATATTCAGTTTTCAAAGTACAAAGTTGAAAGTTAAATGAACTCTCAAAATTAAACAGCAGGTAATTTTCCTTAGAAAGGAGGTGATCCAGCCGCACCTTCCGATACGGCTACCTTGTTACGACTTCACCCCAGTTATCGACTCCACCTTCGACGACTTCCTCCTTGCGGTTAGACAATCGGCTTCGGGTGTTTCCGACTTCCGTGGTGTGACGGGCGGTGTGTACAAGACCCGGGAACGCATTCACCGCAGCATTCTGATCTGCGATTACTAGTAACTCCAGCTTCATGTAGGCGAGTTTCAGCCTACAATCCGAACTGAGAGTAGCTTTAAGGGATTAGCTCCACCTCACGGTTTGGCAACCCTCTGTACTACCCATTGTAGCACGTGTGTAGCCCTAAGCATAAGGGGCATGATGATTTGACGTCATCCCCACCTTCCTCCAGGTTATCCCTGGCAGTCTCTCTAGAGTGCCCAACTGAATGCTGGCAACTAAAGACAAGGGTTGCGCTCGTTGCGGGACTTAACCCAACATCTCACGACACGAGCTGACGACAACCATGCACCACCTGTCACCTCAGCCCCGAAGGGAAGGTGTGATTAAACACCGGTCCGAGGGATGTCAAGCTTAGGTAAGGTTCTTCGCGTTGCTTCGAATTAAACCACATGCTCCGCTACTTGTGCGGGTCCCCGTCAATTCCTTTGAGTTTCACACTTGCGTGCGTACTCCCCAGGCGGAGTACTTAATGCGTTAGCTGCGGCACCGAGGGGGGTAACCCCCGACACCTAGTACTCATCGTTTACGGCGTGGACTACCAGGGTATCTAATCCTGTTTGCTACCCACGCTTTCGTGCCTCAGTGTCAGTTACAGTCCAGAAAGCCGCCTTCGCTACTGATGTTCCTCCCAATATCTACGCATTTCACCGCTACACTGGGAATTCCACTTTCCTCTCCTGCACTCAAGTTTTCCAGTTTCAGCGGCTAACTACGGTTGAGCCGTAGCCTTTAACCGCTGACTTGAAAAACCACCTACGCACCCTTTACGCCCAGTAAATCCGGATAACGCTAGCCCCCTACGTATTACCGCGGCTGCTGGCACGTAGTTAGCCGGGGCTTCCTCACAGGGTACCGTCATTATCTTCCCCTGCAACAGAACTTTACGACCCGAAGGCCTTCATCGTTCACGCGGCGTTGCTGCATCAGGCTTGCGCCCATTGTGCAATATTCCCCACTGCTGCCTCCCGTAGGAGTTTGGACCGTGTCTCAGTTCCAATGTGGCCGATCACCCTCTCAGGTCGGCTACTGATCGTCGCCTTGGTAAGCCGTTACCTTACCAACTAGCTAATCAGACGCGGGTCCATCCTATACCGCTAACACTTTGATGATTCCTTGATGCCAAGGTATCATGTTATCATGTATTAGTAAACTTTTCAGTATGTTATCCATGTGTATAGGGTAGGTTACCCACGCGTTACTCACCCGTCCGCCGCTTGCGCATAGAAGTAAACTTCTAATTGCTCGCTCGACTTGCATGTGTTAGGCACGCCGCCAGCGTTCATCCTGAGCCAGGATCAAACTCTCTTTAAAAAATTTGTCCGCTCAGATCTATCTAGTATTATCTCGAAATATCTGGCTTGGTTTGTTGTTTGTGGTTTAAACCTTTATGGTTTAAACGATTAATCAATTGTTTTAAAAACAATATGAATTAACCTGCTGTTTAATTTTCAAAGTTCATTTTGTTTACCTGTCGTTTTTGACGACTAGATAATAATAACATCTTTAATTTCTTTTGTCAATAACTTTTTAAAAACTTTTTTAAGTTTGTTTTGAGTTATTTTTGTTTTGCCTCTTGTTGAGGACAAGTAATACTATACTCTCTTTTTTTATTAAAGTCAATACTTTTTTTATATTTTTTTCAAAAAATATATAAGAGACCGTAAACCTTCTAATAATACAGTCTCTTACATTTATTATTTTTATTTATATGTAAATATTACACATACTATTTAATATTTATAAATTAATATATACAGATTAATTTATCCAATAATATGGCACTTAATATTTACAATAACTCGTTATAAAATTATATGATTTATGTAATTACGCTTTTATTCCAAGTTCTGCGTATTTACTTGCTATTCTAACAACAAGCTTTGCACCTGCTTCAAGTGCCTCTACACTTACCATTTCATTTCTACCATGGAAGTTTATTCCACCAGCAAATAAGTTAGGGCAAGGTAATCCCATAAATGATAGTCTGGCTCCGTCAGTGCCTCCTCTAATAGGTATTACTTGAGGATCTACACCAATTTCTTTCATTGAATCCACAGCAATATCCACTATAAACATTTCTTTTTCTACTATTTCTCTCATATTATAGTAGTTATCTTTTATTTCTACTGATATTCTTCCATCATGTTTATCTGAAAGCTCTTTTATTTTCTTTTCAAAAAACTCTTTTCTTTCATTAAATATTTTCATATCATGGTCACGGATTATGTATCTCATCACTGTCTGTTCAGCGTTACCTTCCATTTCATTTAAATGATAAAATCCTTCGTAACCTTCTGTAGTCTCTGGCCTTTCTGATTTTGGAAATGCTTCCATTACATCGGCTGCCATATATATAGAATTTATCATTTTATTCTTTGCAGAACCTGGATGTACGTTTCTTCCTTCTATTGTAACTACAGCTGCTGCTGCGTTAAAGTTTTCATACTGTAATTCACCCATTTCTCCGCCATCTAAAGTATATGCATATTTTGCTCCAAACTTCTCAACATCGAAGAAATCTGCGCCTCTTCCTATTTCTTCATCCGGAGTAAATCCTATCATTATATCTCCGTGTTTTATTTCAGGGTGATTTTTTAAATATTCAATACCTGTCATTATTTCAGCTATCCCTGCTTTGTCATCAGCTCCTAAAAGCGTATTCCCATCTGTTACTATTACAGTTTGACCCTTGAATCTTTCTATTTCAGGATAGTCTTTTAATGTTGTGACAATTCCTTTTTCTTCATTTAGTATTATATCTTTACCATCATAATTTTCAATGATTCTAGGTTTCACATCTTTTCCAGTTATATCAGGGCTAGTATCCATATGCGCTACAAAACCTATAGGTGCTATACCTTCTGTATTAGCCGGCAACTTTGCCATAATATAACATTTTTCATCTAGCGAAATATCTTCTAATCCCATTTCTTTCAACTCTTCTACAATAACTTTTGCTAGGTCGAATTGCTTCTCTGTAGAAGGACAGCTTTCTGAATACGGATCAGATTCCGTATCAATAGAAACATAATTTAAAAATCTTGATAAAACCTTTTCTTTCATAATACCCTCCTGTTTTTGCTATTTAAAGTCAACTTATAAATATATAGTTATACAGCGTTCAATATTATTATATCACTAATATGTTCTACATTTTAGTCATTTTATAAAATATTTTAAGAATTTTGCACTTTCAATTCTTATTTTTATGTTATAATAATTTGTATCGGTATGCGCCTATAGCTCAACGGATAGAGCTGCAGACTTCGGATCTGTGAGTTGTGGGTTCGAATCCTACTAGGCGCGTTTATTATTTTTAGAGGTGAAATTATGTACGTTATTTTTAGAGATGACATGATATCTAGTGATGATATTATTAAAAAAATAAATAGTGAAACACTATTTAAAGTAGAAACTAATCTTACAAAAGCAACTAAAAGAGAAGACGTGATGAGTTTTAAACTGTCTATTCCTGTTGATTCTATAGGAGCTAAAGATGAATTTTATTGGGAAAACAACGATTCTGTGGAAATGTATTTTAAATCTGCAGAAGAATTGACAAAAGATATTCTTAAATTTTTTCCAAAATATACAATTCAAGCTTCTCGTGCATATAAATGGGATGAAATTGAAAATAAAATACTCTTAGTTGTAGTTATATCAAATATAGACTTGAAATTGAAAAAATTAGAACTTGATATTTTAAAAAGAATGATGAAACAGGTAGATTGATTTTTTTAAGTCAATATTACTTTAATCTACAAATAAAAACGGATGATTGCGCCAGTTGGCGTTCTCATCCGTTTTTTTATATCTATTATATTTTATTAATATTTATTACATAAAAATCATCATTTCCTATATTTACTAATGATATTAATATAAATATTAATCCATTTCAATTTGATCAAGAGCCATCATCTTAGTTAATTTATTTCTGATTAACAATAAGATTACACCGAATACTATAACTATTATAGCTATATATTTAAATACTGCTCCATAACCCATGTTTTCTGTAAAACCGGCAACTTTACCAGATATTATACTAGCAAAGAAGAAGCATAAGTACCAAGCTCCCATTGCAAGAGAAGCGTATTTAGCTGGTGCAAGTTTGTTAAACATCGCCATTCCTATAGGTGATAAGAATAGTTCTCCTATAGTTAATATGATATATGCAATAAGAAGGAATCCTAGACCCATTTTTGCACTACCATCTTCAACACCACCAAGACCTGCTATTCCAATTATTAGAATTACGAATGAAGTACCAGTTAGTATCATTCCTAGACCCATTTTCATTGGTATACTCAAATCTCCATACTTTGATCTTTCTAGTCTAACCCATAATCCACCTAAAAGTGGAGCTAATATAACACATAAAATTCCATTAAATGATATCAACCAAGGTACTGGGATTGTAAATCCAAAAACATTTCTATTTACTAACGTATCTGCAAGTAATGTTACTGATGTTTGTGTTTGAAAATATGCTGCGAAGAAAAGTGTTACGAAACCAAACACTATAGCCATTGCCAACATTCTGTTTTTTTCTAACTTTGTAAGCTTAGGTCCTTTTTCAGTTCCTTTTTTCTCTTTTTCTACTTGTAATGCAGGCTTCTTACCAATATCTTTAAGCCACTTTGGAGCTAGGTATAAAAATAAGAAAAATGTTATGAACATTACTATAGAAGACATTAAAAACGCTTGCTTATAACCATAAGATGCTATCGTTCCGTCTGCATTAATCTTTGCAAACCAAGAATCTGTCATAAGTCCAGCAACAATTGGTCCCATTAAGCTTCCTAAATTTACAGCCATATAGAATATACTATAAGCGGCATCTTTTTTTGATAATTCCTTTTTAGAGTATAACTCTCCTACCAAAGCACTTACGTTTCCTTTAAAGAAACCACCACTTATTATCATAACTGCTAGACCAATCCAAAGTCCAGTAAGAGTAGATCCTAATAAGAATATTGTTAAATATCCTACTGCTGCCAAAAATGCACCTAATAAAATGGCCTTTTGAAGTCCCAGATATCTATCTGATAACCAGCCTCCTATTAATGGTGTCATATACCCTAAACCTGAGTAAAGACCCATGATACCTGTTGCTTCTTTTATTCCTAATCCCAACCCATTTTTACTTGCTGATGCAGTTAAGAAAAGTACCATAAAAGATATTACAGCGTATCCAGCATAACTTTGAAGTGCAATTGAAATATTTAGCAATTTTAAGCCATCTGGATGTTTAATTTTTGTAGCTTTTGTACTAGAACTCATTATAACCCTCCCTAAAACCGTTTTTTTCAGTACTTTTATTAAGCACTGCTCAAGGTTATTATATAATTATATATGTTTTTTTGCAATGTCTAATTCTTTTTATTTTTCTTTAAATTCAATAAAAAGTTTATTCAATAAAGCTAGTACCCTTTTTATTGCTTATTTAAACAATATTGTTATTTTTTTGAGAATCTTTATTTTTTAATTTATCATAAAACCTTATTTTTTTCTTTAGTATATTCAAATAAAAAAAGATAGCATGAATTATTTCATGCTATCTTTTAAATAAATGTATTTTTATTCAAAATTATTTTATTTAAATTTTAAAAATTATTCATTATATAATATATTTTCTTCTGTTTCAACGTCAAAGAAGTGTACTCTGTTCATGTCTAATGCAAGAGTCATTTCTTGATTTCTTTCAACATCAGTTTTTCCATCAAACTTTGCTATAATTTCTTTTCCAAAAAAGTCCAGATAAACTATTATTTCAGATCCCATAAGTTCTCTAATAACAACTTTTGACTCAAACTTACTTTCTGGGGACATATCGATAAAGACTCTTTCTCTATGTATATCTTCAGGTCTAACCCCCATAACTATCTTTTTACCAGTATATCCTTTTTCAATCAAGTAAGCAGCCTTACCCTTTGGTATCAAAAATTCTACTTCTTTTCCATCAACTTTTGCGAATGTATCTTCTCCAACTGTTTTTAACTCTACATCTATAAAGTTCATCTGTGGACTCCCAATAAAACTTGCCACAAACTTATTGACTGGATTTTCATAGAAAGCTTTTGGCTTGTCGATTTGTTGAACTTCACCATGGTTCATTACAACTATTCTATCTCCCATTGTCATTGCTTCTACTTGATCATGAGTAACATATATAAATGTAGCATCTAATTTCTTATGAAGTTTTGATATTTCAGCTCTCATCTCTGTTCTTAGCTTTGCATCCAAATTAGATAATGGCTCATCCATTAAAAATACCTTTGGGTTTCTAACAATTGCTCTTCCAAGAGCAACTCTCTGTCTTTGACCTCCTGATAATGCTTTTGGTTTCCTATCTAATAAATTTTCAAGTTGAAGTATTTTGGCAACTTCCCTCACCTTTTTGTCTATCTCACTTTTACTTACTTTTCTAAGCTTTAGTGCAAACGACATATTATCGTATACTGTCATATGAGGATATAATGCATAGTTCTGGAAAACCATAGCTATATCTCTATCCTTTGGTTCTACATCATTTACTACCTTATCACCTATGCTCAGTGTCCCACTAGTAACATCTTCCAATCCTGCTATCATTCTAAGTGTAGTAGATTTACCACATCCAGATGGCCCTACCAAAACTATAAATTCTTTATCTTCTATATCTATATTTACATTTTTAACTGCATTAAATCCATTATCGTATGACTTTGACACGTCTTTTAATTGAACTCTTGCCATTTCTATCACCTCTTCATTATTTTTTACGCTCGTATATTTACACTATACTTTAGTACTCTACATACATTGAGGTACTATTTATTATCTAGTATTGCTATTATATCTAAGCTTAATTCTCTTGTACTCTCTAATCTTAAATCTGCATCTACATTTATACCTATGCTTCTCATGTTACAAGATCTCATAGCTTCTACACCCGCATCTGCATCTTCAATTCCTATTACATCATCAATATTGAGATTTATTCCTCTTGTAGCTTCTATAAAAATATCTGGAGCTGGCTTTCCATTTTTTACAGCATCAGGATCTGCTATATAATCTATCTTTTTACCTAGTCCTAATTTTTCTAAAATCATAGGTGCATTTTTAGATGCAGAAGCCAATCCTATTTTTATGTTTTTTTCTTTCAATTTATTAATAAAATCCTCTATTCCAGGCAAAATATCCTTTTTATCTAGATTTTTTAAAAGTTTTTTATATTCTTCATTTTTTATATCAGCCATCTCATGCATCTCTTCTTCTGAATAAATATGTATGGCATTTCCATATTCTAATATTAACTTTAGAGATTCTATTCTCGGTATACCTTTTAATTTTTCATTAAATTCCTCTGTTAACTCTATTCCCATTTTTGAGGCAAGATTGTTCCATGCAATATAATGAAATTTTGCAGTATCGGTTATTACCCCATCTAAATCAAAGATAACTCCTTTTATCATGCTTTTACTCCCTGTATAACTCTCTATTTTAGTAGTTTTTTAAAATTATAGCCTCATATGGTTTTAATTTTATAGTATTTTCATACTTATTATATTCATCATAGTTTGATAATACTAAAGTATATTGATCTAATTTGAATTCATTTCCTATTTCAAATTCTATCTCTTCTTCATAGAAATTAGCTACAACTAGAAGACTCTTTTCATCTAATCTTCTTTCATAAGCAAATATAGATTTATTATCTTTGTCTATAAGGTTAAAGTCTGCTTCTGTTATCAAGTCATCAGTATGTCTTAGTTCTATCAATTTTTTATAATGATAAAATACAGAGTTCTTATCTTTTAAAGCCTCTTCAACATTAATTTCATCGTATCTAGGATTTACCTTCAACCAAGGTGTACCTTCTGTAAATCCTGCGTGTTCCTTTGAATTCCACTGCATTGGTGTTCTAGCATTATCTCTAGATATCGTATGTACAGCCTTCATAAATTCATCTTTAGTTAGTTTCTTTCTATCTAATACTAAATCTTTATATGCATTTCTTATTTCAATATCTTGATATTCATCTATTTCATAATACGCATTTACCATTCCTATTTCTTCGCCTTGGTATACATATGGAGTTCCTTGCATCATATGAAGTATAGTTCCAAACATCTTTGCACTCTCTACTCTATATTCTCTATCATTACCCCATCTAGATACCACTCTGGCTTGGTCATGGTTTTCAAAGTATAGTGAATTCCACCCTTTTTTGTGTAATCCTTTTTGCCATAGATTTAAAGTTTCTTTCAATTCAACTAAGTCCAATTTTTCTAAGTCCCATTTTCCAATGCTGCTACCTTTTTTTGCATCTAAATCCATATGGTCAAATGTAAATATCATGTTCAATTCATCTCTGTCTTTATCACAGAATAAAAGTGCATTTTCAGGAGTAGATCCAGGTGCTTCCCCCACTGTCATGCAATCGTATTTTGATAATACTTCATTGTTCATTTCTTTTAAATATTCATGTAATCTTGGCCCGTTAGTATGGTAATCTCCAATATAATTTTCATCCGGAGATACTTCTTCATAATTAGGAAAATCTGTGTATTTAGATATAGAGCTAATTACATCCATTCTCCATCCGTCTACACCTTTGTCCATCCAAAATTTCATAATGTCATATATTTCTTTTCTTACCTTTGGATTTTCCCAGTTTAAATCTGGCTGTTTTTTTGAAAATAAGTGTAAATAATATTGTTCTGTTTTTTCATCAAATTCCCAAGCTGTTCCACTAAAATATGATCCCCAGTTGTTCTTTTCATCTTTCCAGAAATAATAGTCTCTATATGGGCTATCCTTTGATTTTTTACTTTCTTTAAACCATATGTGCTCATCGCTTGTATGATTAGGTACTAAATCCATAACTATTTTAATACCTCTATTATGAGCCTCTTCAATCAGCTCATACATATCTTCATTTGTGCCAAATGTATCCCATATCTTTCTGTAATCACTAATATCATAGCCATTATCATCCTGTGGTGACTCATATACAGGACTAAGCCAAATAACATCTATTCCTAGTTCTTTTAAATAATCTAATTTACTTGTAACACCTTTTATATCTCCTATCCCGTCTCTATTTGTATCACAGAAACTTCTAGGATATATCTGATATATTACGGATTTTTTCCACCATTCCATATTATTCCTCTTTCCGCTATATAAGCTATTTCAATTTAATTTTCAGTTCTTTATCTAATTTAAAGCATTTGTCATATATTTTTATTTCAATTGGATTACCAGTTCTCAACTTTATAATAACTTCTTCTGCTGTTGTTTCGAGATTTATCAACCTATCTCTGTAATTAATATTAAAGCTGTATCCTTCCCAACCATCAGGAACTAATGGAGAGAATGACAATTCTTCATTAAACGTCCTCATACCTGCAAAACCTTGAACTATTGACAACCAACTTCCAGACATACTCGTGATATGAAGTCCATCATCTGTATCGTGATTATAGTTATCCAAATCTAATCTAGATGTTCTTTCATACATATCTACTGCCTTTTTATCCAGGCCTATTTCACAAGCTAATATAGAATGTATACACGCTGATAAACTAGATTCATGAACTGTCATAGGTTCATAAAACTCATAGTTCTTCTTTTTTTGCTCTAAAGTATACTTGTCATTAAAAAAATATATACCCTGTAGAACATCTGCTTGTTTTATAAAGCAAGATCTAAGTATCTTATCCCATGACCAATGTTTATTTAGAGGCCTTTCAGACTCATCTAATTTCGATACAGACATCAACTCTTTATCTAAAAAAGTATCGTGCTGCACAAATACATCTAACTCTTCGTCATATGGGTAATACATATTATCTGTAATATCTTTCCACTTGTCTATTTCATTCTTATCTATATCTAACTCCAATAGTTTTTTATCCAAACCTTGTCTCTTTATTTTCTCAATCATTTCAATAGTAAAATCTATTGTCCATGCGGCTACAGTATTCGTATACCAATTATTATTTACATTATTTTCATATTCATTAGGACCTGTAACACCGTGCATCATATAGCATTTTTTCCTTTTATTGTAGTGAACTCTATCAGCCCAAAATCTACTAATCCCTACCAATACATCTATACCATAACTATACACGTACTCATAATCTCCGGTATAATTTGCATAATTGTATATTGCATATGCAATAGCTCCATTTCTATGAATTTCTTCAAATGTTATTTCCCATTCATTATGGCATTCTACTCCTGTAAAGGTAACCATAGGATAAAGAGCACCTTTTAAACCTTGCATTTGAGCATTGTGATAAGCCTCTTTTAGTTGATTATATCTATACATCAAAAGGTTTCTACTTACTTCTTGAGGTGCTACTGAAAGATACATTGGTACCATATATGCTTCTGTATCCCAATAAGTAGCTCCACCGTATTTTTCTCCAGTGAATCCCTTTGGACCAATATTCAGCCTCATATCTTCTCCATAATAAGTCGAAAATAGTTGGAATATATTGTATCTAATTCCCTGCTGAAGCTTCTTATTATTCTTTATTACAACATCTGCAATATCCCATCTTTCAAACCATTTAATCGAATGTTCTTTTGCTAAAGACTCATATCCTTTATAACTCGCTTTTTCAGATAATGTTTTTGCTTTCTCTACAAGTTCTTCTTCCTTATAATCCCTTGATGTAGTAACTGCTATAATTTTTTCTACTCTAGCAGTTTCTCCTTTTTTAATTGATTTTTTTAAATTACAAGCAATGTATGATTCATCTTCTATAGGCATTAATTTTTCACCTTCAAAGTTGATATTCATATAATTACATATTGAAAACTGTTCTACTCCAAAGTCATTTTGAACTGTCTTTGACTGTATATATCCGCTTTTTTCATCTACATTTTTTGATTTTATATCCCAAAATTTTTCATTGTAATTAGAGTCCTCATTTTTAACATTTGCATCTATATATGGTACAAATTCAACTATACAGTCAGTATCTACTGAATGGACCTCATAATTAATTGCACAAATTTCCTTTTGGGCTATACTTACAAATCTACTTACTTTTATTTCAAATCTATTATTGTTTCTCTTTATTGTAAAGTTTCTATGTAAAATACCTTCTCTCATATCTAATTCACGATAAAAAGATTCTATTTCTTCCTTATTTAAATCTATCTCTATTCCGTCTATTTTCACTCTTAATCCTATGAAATTAGGCGAGTTTATCATCTTTCCGAAGTAATTTGGGTATCCATTTTTCCACCATCCTACACGAGTTTTATCTGGAAACCAAACTCCTCCAATATAAGTACCTTGAAGGGAATCACCTGTATATTTTTCTTCAAAATTCCCTCTCATACCCATGTATTCATTACCAATAGACATTAAGCTTTCAGAAAGTCTAAATTCATCTTTATTTAAACTTTTTTCTATAATTTTAAATTCATTGTACTCGAATCCCATACTACCTCCGTATTTTTACTTGGCCGGCAAAGCCGACCAAATATAATTTTAAATTTTGCATTAGGAAATATAATTATTTTACCGATCCTGCTGTTATTCCCTTTATAATTTGCTTTTGAGCTATAAAGTAGAATATTATTACAGGTATTATTGCTATAGTAAGGCCTGCTAAAGCTAGGTTCCACTGCTTTGTATACTCTCCAAAGAAGAAGAACATCTTAAGTGGAATAGTTTCCATTCCAACTTGATTTATTACAAGTGATGGAAGCAGGTAATCATTCCATATCCATATTGTATTTAATATTGCAACGGTTACAGTAATAGGCTTTAGTATAGGAAATATGATATACCAAAATACTTGAAATCTATTACATCCATCTATAATTGCCGCTTCATCTAATGATTTTGGCAAAGTATTAATCGTTCCGTGATATAAAAATATCGAAAGACTTGAACCAAATCCGAGATATAAAAATATTATTCCCGCTCTGTTTAGCATTCCAAATTTACCAAACATAGACACCAAAGGTATCATAACCGACTGGAAAGGTATCAACATCGCTGCAACAAATGCAAAGAATACTATCGTGCTTACTTTGCTCTTGACTCTTGAAAGTGCATACGCAGCCATTGATGAAAAAACTATTATTACTACCACACTCACAACTGTAATTATTAGAGAGTTCATTAGAGTGTGAACAAAATCCAAACTTTCTACAGCTTGACCATAATTTTCTATATTAATATTTCCAGGTAACTTTAGAGGTGATTCAAATATTTCTTTTTTAGTTTTGAATGAATTTGCTACCATCATATAAAATGGGCTAATCCAAATAAGAGCTAAAATTGTTCCTAAAATTCCCAAAAAAACATTTTGCTTTTTTATCTTTTTCATTACATTTCCACCTCTCTCTTTTTGTTGTAATACACTTGAGTCAATGAAATTGCAGCTACTATAATAAAAAATATAACTGCCTTCCCTTGAGCATATGCCATATTATTTTCGGCAAATGCTGTATTATATATATTCATGGCTACCATCTGAGTTGAATTAAATGGAGCTCCTCCAGTAAGAGATAAGTTTTGATCATACAGCTTAAATGAGTTAGAAAGTGTAAGGAACATACTAACCGTGAAAGCTGGTGCAACTAGTGGAAATACAATATGTCTAAATCTTTGAAATACGTTAGAACCATCGATTTGAGCCGCTTCAATTAATTCTTCCGGTATACTTTCAAGATGTGCTATATATATTATCATTACATAACCTGCCATCTGCCAAGCTGTAAGAATTACTAGCCCCCAAAATCCAGTAGACGTAGTAGACAACCACCCTTGAAGAGCTTCTACTCCTATTGCTTTTCCTAAAGTATCAAATCCCTGTATAAAAATAAATTGCCATATAAAGCCTAATATTAGACCACCTATTAAGTTTGGCATAAAAAATACTGTTCTTAAAAGATTGCTGCCCTTTATTTTTTGTGTTACTAAAAGTGCTAACCCTAATCCAAGCGCATTAATAAGTACAATTGAAACTACAGCAAACTTTACTGTAAACCATAGAGAATTTCTAAAACCTTCATCTCCTAAAAGTCTTGCGTAGTTTTCAAGACCTACAAACACAGGTGTATTTATTCCATCCCAATTTGTAAATGAATAATACACTCCATATAAAAGGGGTACTACTACCACCATAAACAAAGCAACTACAACTGGTGCTATAAACAACCAGAAGTATAATCCCTTTTTCTTAACTTTTTTCTGCATAACATCCTCCTAATGCATATTTAATGAAAAACAAAGTGCTGCCGGTTAAAATTAACACGACAGCACCTTTTATTTAACTACTTTCTAGCCTGTTCCCAAGCCTGTTGTGCATTTTTAATTATATCTTCCCAAGAAGATTGTCCACTTACATATTTTTGTATATCTGCTCCTAAAGTATTCTGTCCCCATCCTGATGGATATCCCATGAATATCCAGTCAGAAGTATTTCCAGCTTTAGAGTATTCATATACTACCTTAGAAAGAGGATCTTGTATCTTGCTTGAATCATATCCCTTGTATGCCGGTATAAACTTAAATTCATTTAATACATACTCTTTTCCTTGATCTGAAGTATACATCCACTCTAAGAATTCCTTAGCTGCTTTCTTAGTAGCATCATCTTTGTCTTTGTTTACTCCCCAGTACATTGGAACACCAACTGGTAATTTACCTTCTGATACACCTTCTACTGGAATAGGTATCATTCCAATATTTTTTGCAAGTTCACTATCAACTTGATCAATTGAGTTGAATACCCAGTTACCCTGCTGTATTATTGCTACTTTACCCATAGAGAATAGCTTTTCTACCTGCTGAGAATAATCTAAGCTGGCTGTTGGCTGTACTGAATACTTATTTTGTAAGTCAACAATATCTTTAAACTGCTTTGAGTATTTAAAATCTATTGTTTTAGACTCGTATATTTTATTTATATTCCCTTCAAATTCTGGTGAAATAAATACATTTGAAAGGTGAAGCCCTGTTACCCAAGTTTCTTTAGCTGGAAAGGCTATCGCAGCATCTAATCCTAAGTTAGATTTTTCTGCATCTATTTTTTTCACTGCTTCAGAAAGCTTTGCGTATGTAGTTAGCTCTTCTGCATTTATACCTGCCTTTTTGAATATTTCTTTATTATATATAAATCCGTAACCTTCTTGGCTATATGGCAATCCATAAACTTTACCTTCTTTTGTAACACCGTCCAAAGTCTTTGGAAGAGCTTCATTTACCAATTTACTACTGCTTAAATCTTCAAGCTTATTCTCCCAATCCTTTACATCCTGTGGTCCACCAATGTTGAAAATCGCAGGTTCGTTTCCTGATGAAAACTTAGATTTTAGAGCTGGTCCATATTCAGTACCACCACCTACTGACGTAATATTAATTTTTACGTTAGGGTTTTCCTTCATATATTCCTGAGCCAACTTTGTAAACTGATCCTTAAATTCAACCTTAAATTGGAATATATCTAGTTGAACTTGTTTATCACTGCCTGATTTACTAGAATTTCCACATCCAGCTAGTAAAGACACTGATAATAGTCCTACTGCTGTTAAACTCATTAGCTTTTTGAACTTCATAAAAATACCTCCTATTTTCTTTAGCCCACACATACTTTTGTGGTGATATATATTATTTGATCGTATAATCAATAATATCTATTAGATTAATTTGTTTCATATCATTTTTATCTAGTTTTTTATTTTCTAAAATATCGATTAATTTTTCGCAGCTTTGCTCTCCTATTTTTACACTATTTACATCAGCATAAAAAACTTTTATATTATCTGGATATTTTTGAACTCCAGAACCAAAGGTAGCGATCGCAAGATTGACTCTCGGCTCTTTTCCAAGCTCATATAAATATTCTATAGCCCCATTAAAAATTAGATCATCGGTAATAACAATTCCATCAATATCTGAATCCGACTCTATGATAGCTTTCATTGAAGCATATCCATTTAATTCATTAAATTCGTTTTCCTGAATGATATTCTTGTTTACTTCTAAATTATTTCTCTCTAATTCATTTAAATATCCCCTATATCTATCTATTGTAACTACGGTATTGCTATCTCCGCCTATAAATCCTATTTTCTTACAACCTTCTTGTATTAATAGTCTTGTCAACTTTTCTGAAGCCACAACGTTATCAGTATCCACTGTGTATACATCATCATACTTAAGCGATTTCCCAATGAGTACAAATGGAAAACTTTTGTCTCTTAAGTAATTTACTGCTGAATCATTTATTATAGATCTCATAAGTATTGCACCGTCTATTTTATTTGCATTTACTAGCCTTTCAATAGATTTTGTATCACCTGATTCATCATAACTTATAACTACGTCGTAACCTCTTAAGTTTGCTGTCTTGACTATTGCTCTAAGCCCTTTTTGAAAGAAAGGATTCAAAAAGAAATCTTCATCTGAAGGCAAAACTAGCCCAACATTTTTAGATATTCTATTTGCCAAACTTCTCGCTATTGCACTTGGGTGATAATTTAGCTCTTCCATTACGCAAATTACTTTCTTGCGAGTTTTCTCACTTATTCTAGGGGAGCCACTTATTACTCTGGACACAGTAGATTTGGCAACACCTGCTCTATCTGCGACCATTTGTATTGTAACATTTTTATTTTTTCCCAAAATAGTCAACCCTCCCTTTAATCTTTATTTCCATTCCAGACATTAATCATATTTTAAATATTCTATAAATTCAAAATAAAAAATATTGAAAAGAATCTAATTAAGATATTTAAATAGTATCGAAGAAATATCCATTTGCATATTTATGCAACCGGTTTCTTTCTTTTTACAAATTCAATATATCATATATATTTATAGTTTACAAGCTTTTTATTAAAAATATTGAAATTTATATTCAATTACATTATACTTAATGTGAATCGCAGTTATTGTGATAATATAATAACTCTTTTCAATATTATTCAATGAAAAGGTAAGGTGTAGTAATGAAAAAGTACATTTGTTTTGATATAGGTGGCACCGGAATAAAATATGGAATTCTTGAAGAAAATGGAAATATTCTTCTAAAAAACGACGTAGAAACAGAAGCAAGAATCCATGGTGGAAAAGGAATTATAGAAAAGTTATTAAATCTAATAAACAGTCATTCTAAAGAATACGAATTATCTGGCGTAGCAATATCTTCACACGGAATGATTGATTCTAATAGCGGAATTATAATGCATGC
Organism: Peptostreptococcus faecalis; assembly: GCF_900240845.1. Taxonomy (GTDB): domain Bacteria; phylum Bacillota; class Clostridia; order Peptostreptococcales; family Peptostreptococcaceae; genus Peptostreptococcus; species Peptostreptococcus faecalis. The sequence goes on along the minus strand of NZ_OERU01000001.1, from coordinate 435,430 downwards.
AGATGAGCATCTAATTCCCAATTATACAGGTATGAATATAAAACAAATTATAGAAAATGAAACAGGCCTATTATGCGAGATTGAAAATGACGTAAACTGTGCTGGTCTTGGTGAACTATGGCTAGGTAGTGGCGGTAATTCAAAATATACTGGTATGATTGCCATAGGAACAGGAATAGGTGCTTGTCTTATAGATGACGGTAATATTATAACTGGACATTCAATGTGTGCTGGAGAAATCGGGAAAATAACTATACCAGGCGGTGTTTTTGAGGATGTTGCATCCTCTTATGCTCTAACTTCAAATCTAGAAAAAAAATTAGGTATGGAATCCGGCTCTTTAAACGGAAAATTAATTTTTGAAGGTATAGAAAGCGGAAACAAAATGTATATAGAAGCTGTAGATGATATGATTGAAAAATTATCAATTGGTATTTCTACTTTCTGTTATATATTTAATCCTGGGACTGTTATTCTTGGCGGCGGTATAATGTCTAGAGATGACTACTTCTCCCCTAGAATAAATGAGAATCTAAAAAAATATCTTAAACCCCTAATATATGAGAACACGGAAATAAAATTTGCTAAACTAAAAAATAACGCAGGCATCGTCGGTGCACTTAGAAATTATCTTAATAAACATTAATATAATTAAGTAGCATTTATTTAATATGAGTTAAATAAATGCTACTTTTTTCTATTTTCTTTATTAAAAAGTTTTTATATGATTTCGCTTAATTATTCTAAACGAAAAATATATTTTTAACAATTATGCTTTTGGAATTTAACTAAATATTTTTTTGATTTTACTTTATTAATATTTATATATTCCACTCAATCCCCTTTATAAAATATTTCATAAAAGGTGTTGACCTTTATTATTTAAGTGTTATAAGAAAGATAAAAAAATAACATTCAAGGACGGAGGTATTGAAATGAAAAAGAATTTAAGAGTGGACAACATCAAAAGATCAAACGGGGAAGACATTACTATTGAAAAGGATATTAAAATGGAAAACTTAGAAAAGAATATCTTCTATAGAAGATTAATGCTTTTTAGATAGTTCTCAAGAAAAGTACTAATTATTAATAAAATTATATTTCTAAATGAATAATTTTTTAATCCATATTGCAATTATATTCAAAATTTAATAAGGTCATAAGTCCATAAAAGAATCACAGTTGAGCTAAATCACTGTGATTCCCTTTTTATTTCATAAAAAGACTTTGTTTATTTAAATACAAGTATTACTGCATTATTTATTTAATCTTGCATGATTAACTTCATAATTAAATATTAATACTATAAATCTATGATTTATTCATATAAAATGTATTTTAGAACTAAAAAATCAACTTATATTTATTTTATTAAATTTACACATCACTTTTAATTAAGAAAATGTATTTTTTATATTTTTCTTAATTAAATATAATTGTAGGTATTTTTTTAACAATCTAATTAATTTAACTAAGTCAATTTTAAGATGATTTAATTATATTAATTTAAGTAATTTTATGTTAATCTCCTTATAATTATTTTACCAAAAAGGTATTGACCTTTGTTTTAAAGATGTTATAATGATATTAAAGAAAGAGATAAAAAAATAACAATCAAAAGGTAAATTTCTAACAGGGGGTGCATATTATGAAAAAAGTTTTAAATGAAAATGAAGTTTATACAACAAATACAGATACACATGATTTAGTGGAAGAAAATCAATTAGATAACTTGAAGAAAAATTCCTTTTATAGAAATTTAATGCTTTTTGATTAAGTTAAGTATTACAATATATTTTTTATAATATAGTAAGATAAATCACATTCGCTAAAATTACAAATAACATCTTTTAGATAAATTTGTTAATATTTTATTAATTAGAAAGGAGCAGCTATTATGATGATGTATGGACAATTGACAGTAAATGAAGAGAAAATGTCAGGTAATAACTCTTATATAGATATGAGCTTTTCCGCAGATCTTGATTACACTGACAATGAATTAAAACTTATACGTGAAAAAAACTTAAAAAACAGCCCATTATATAGAAGAATAATGATGATAGGATAGTTTAATAATTTTTTTTAGAACTTAACGGAATTATACTTAATTTATAGGAAACAAATTTTATTTAAAGCAATTATAATCATTTAATAAAAAATTAGTGATATTCACTAATATAAACAGGAGGTAACTACTATGATGATGTATGGACAATTGACAATAAACAGAAAGAAGATCGATTCTGAAAACAGAAACACTACAAACAATGAATTTACTTCTAGAGAATTAAATTTACTACGTGAAATAAACATGAAAAAAAGCTCTTTATACAGAAGAATAATGCTTTAATTTAAATACTATTCAATACAAAAAATATTGAAAATAATTACGAAAGATTGGTGGAATTTTGGATAATTTATCGGATAGTTTTTCGGAGAAATAGGTGAGTTACTTATGAGACGTCATTTGGAACTCACCTATTTTGTTTTTTTGTTATGTATAAAATCAGGTTGTGTTGCAAAGTTTGAAAAAACAGCATACTTCACCAATTTCTTAAATTTCTAGCAAGCAGTTTTAAATAATCTTTCAATTTCGTCCCATGGTGAAAAACCGAAGAGAGTAATTTCTCTTCGGCNTATCCCATCTGGTTGTGTTGCAAAGTTTGAAAAAACAGCATACTTCACCAATTTCTTAAATTTCTAGCAAGCAGTTTTAAATAATCTTTCAATTTCGTCCCATGGTGAAAAACCGAAGAGAGTAATTTCTCTTCGGCTAATTTTATACATAGCAGATACAACTTCAATTCCTTTTATAGTAGACGCTGCAGTATAAGTTGACTGAAAACTATTACTATAGGAGAGCTTAGATTTCACCTTACGGTGATCCTGTTCTAAAATATTATTAAGATATTTAGATTGCCAATGATTGACTGATTCATCTAAGAAACCTTCTGATTTCAACTCATTTATAGCTTTAATTGAGGGGGCATATTTATCTGTTACAATAGAACGAGGCTGCCCATAATCTCTAATAATTCGTTTAATAAAAACCTTTGTAGAGACAGTATCTCTATGGTTTCTTAGCCACATATCTAGAGTTAATCCATTGGAATCAATTGCTCTGTAAAGGTAGCAATACTTCCCTTTGACTTTTATATAGGTTTCATCAATTCTCCAAGATTTAGATAATGCTCCACGTCGATTTTTTCTTTTCCATAAATGATATAAAGTCTTTCCATACTGTTTATTCCAACGATAAATTGTAGTATGATCAACCCCAATGCTAAATTTACGCATAATCTTCTCACAATCACGATAACTTAAAGAAAAATGATAATAAAGTCCTAAGGCTTCAATTATTATTCTAAAATCATATTGCTTTCCTTTAAATAATTTTTTCATGATTGCGTACCCTCCATTTATATGAATTATACAAATATTATATCGTAAAATTAGGATAATTTAAACTTTGCAACACAACCATATTATCTACATCATTTTCATCCTTTAAAATATTTACTTTTAGTTCTTATGCTCTTTTTTCATGATGTTCATCGATTAATTTTTTCACCCCATTAATCAAGTATTTGAAATTAAAATTATAGTTTCTGAAGACAATAATTTTCCCTTTTTTAGATTTTGATCTGTAATACTTTGAATTTTATTGTTTGAAACGAGATTTTCAAATTCACGTCGTGAAAGATTAAGCTTAGTGCGTAAAACAGAAGATATTTTTAGTGGTAATATATATTGACTTTTAATTTTTATGATTACCGAATTTTCTAAGGATGTATCTTCTCCAATAATATTATAAGCAGGCATTTTGATTTCTACTCCATTTTTATGCAAAATGGAAATATTCATTGCATATTGCAAGGCTAGAAATGCATCATTGTTGTGGAATCGTTCAAGCAAATCAACTCCCAGACTCTGTGGAGAAACTCGAGAATAAATGCTGCTATTCCAAGTTGTATTGCATTGAACACATTTATAAATCAACCAAACATCTAGTACTTTTTGCTGTGCATTTATCCGAAACTCCCCAGAACAAACATATTCTCTTTTCTTTCCACATTTTTTACAGTACCGTAATATAGCAGGCGGTGTACAATATTCTACATTCCAAATAATAGTAGTTATTTCTTTGCTATTAATCATAAAAGGTGGCCTCCCTTCCATTAAAAGTATTTTTAAATACTTTTAATTATAGAAAGAAAATCACCTTGTTAACTTCTGAATTCTTGCTTTTATTAAATTGGAATACATAAATCCATATCAACTCTGTGATTGTCTCTGTCAATATGATGGTAAATATTTAATCCATATCGTTTCCCCATTATATAACCACTTTTAGGTAACCAAATATTAAAAACACCTTGTAATGTTTCAAAAATATTTTTTATTTCTCCACTAAAATGATAAACAATCCATTTACCACCACTGATTTTCATTACATTATCTAAATCACAATTTTGGTCTATTGTCATACAAATATCGCAAATACATTGTGATGAATTGGTAATTGCTGGATCATTAAAAAAACGCTCTAATAAGATTGTTTTTTCATTAGTAAAAGATGAGTACTTATCTAAAAATTTATACCAATGCTTTTCGATATCCGAATAACTTCCAATGAAGCGTTCATATATTACAAAAAAGTCATCGAATTCTTGAACTTCTATGTGAGTTGCATATTCTTCTGCTGTTTTAAAATTAATAGTGAGTTCCGGCGTAAATGGAACAGGCATACTATAGGTTGGTATTGATTTTTTAAACTTAGTTGGAGAAATATCAAAATGATTTTTAAATACAGAGCTATAGTTTGAGGAGCTATATCCATAATCTAAACCAATGTCTGAAATTGCTCTAGTAGGATTTAATTTCATATCTATTGCACTTTGATCTATCCTACATCGTTTAATAAAAGAATATACACTTTCACCTGTTTCTTCTTTAAAGATGCGGCTAAAATAGTATTTAGATATATATAATTTTGAAGATATAATATCAAGCGATAGTTCTTCATCTAAATGTTGCATGATATAATCAATACTTTTATTGATTAATTGTTTTCTATCCATAAATCTAAATTCACCTACCTAAATATATATCTTATGATTGTGTATTCTCCATTTATATGGATTATAGTAATATTATATCTCAAAATTAGAGAATTTTAAAATTTGCAACACAACCATTATTCACTTCAAATGTATATTTTTTATTTTCTTTATTGTATTTCATATATAATTCCTCTCAAAAAATTGTATTAAAAACTATTTAGTATTGCTGTTTGTTTATTTTCCAAATCAACATCATCTTTTTTTACGTGATTTTCTATTGTGGTAATTGATTCTAATGCTAATTTACTAATCCCATATACATGATTTCCATTAGAAAGTACTTTAGATATAAATGTATTAGATAATATAGTTGGCGTACTTTTTTTTCCTATTATATTGAGCAATTTTTTTGATACATATTCGCTTATCGAATTTTCATCCATACTTAAAAAATCATTGTATTTATCTTCATTATTTAATGTAGAGCAATATTGACTTATAACTAATTGTAGTTCTGCTTTTAATGGTAAGTCTATCATTTTTTTATTTTTATAAATACTTAATTTATATACACCTTCATCAAACTTGAAATTATTATTTTTTAAATTTGAAATATACTTTCGGCTTAATCCTGTGAAAATAAATAGACCTAATAGTAATCTATCTTTTAAATCATTTTCTTTACTTATTATAAATTTTTTTAATTTCAAATAGTCATTATCATTTAAAGTTTCCTTAGGTTTTCTTATCGTTTTTGGTTTTTTTACTTGACTAATGATTTCACTAGTTATTCGCTTTTCGTAGGTATATTGAAAAAATCGCTTTAATGCATTATATACATTATCTTTTTGTGAATCACTACACTCCAATCTTTCTAAATACATATTTATATCATAATATGTTAATGTATTTAATGGTTTTGATTCATTTTCTTCTAAAGACATATACTCTTCAAAGAAACGTCTAATTCTACTTCTATAAAATTCACTACTAACTTTCTTAACACCAAAACTCTCTATTGCTGTTTCTATAATTTTTTCTGCTTCTGAAAAATATTTATACATAAGAATTCTCCCTCTATATTATTTTTTATTCTATAATATAATTCGTTTAATTTTTATAAAACACTGCTTTTATCTAATAAATCATTAACGTTTTTATCAATTATATAATAGTATATATGTCAATTTTCACTATACATATTAATTACGAGCTTGAAACAAGCTAATCTATGGTACTTTAGATAGTATGTTTTTTTACTTACACGAAAAATTGAAGTTGCATTTCAAAACCCTTTCAAAATTCTTTCAAAACCCTTATTAGTATCTTGATTATGGTTTGAGTTGGTTTTATGGTTTTGATCTTTTCTTTTTTTTACTCTCTAACTATATAATAATAACTCTCGTAAAACCTAACACAAAAAATAAATAAGTATATAATAGGATTATCACGTTAATTAAAAACGTGAGTGATAATCCAAAAAATTATATAGTTATTTGTTTTATTTTAAATATATATATATACTCCTCTTTATTTACTTAGTGTCATTTAATAATATATAGAACTATGATAAACTATTATTAGTCAATTAGTCCTTTTTCATAAACACTATATATATAGTATTTTCGCTAAAGTCCTAATTTTCTGAATTTTAATAGCAATTCAATGGATTTAGGAGGTAAATTGATACCATGAAAAAAGCGTTTATAAGCGATATTATTAATAATGCAATCATATCTAAAAAAGATGGAAGTGAAGAAAATATGTTCGATGCATGGAAGAATTCTGGCTTGAACTTACTAATTAGAGCTGATACTGGAGCAGATAAAACTTACTTCATAACTAATAGTTTGGCGAAGGATGAAAAAGTATTCTATATTTGCAATAGAAGTGTCCTTAAAAATCAGATAAAGAAAGATACATCTGACAAAAATATTATTGTAAAGACATATCAAGAAATAGCTAGTTCAATTAAAGAAAATAATGAGGATTATAATAGCGAAGATATATTAAAATTAACTGATGACATAAAACAAAGTAAATATCTTGTTCTTGATGAAGTTCACTATTTTACTTCTGATTACTCGTTTAACGAATATGTACATCTATCATTTTTTTACTTGTTTAACCATCTTAATAAAAAACAAAAAATTCTCTTATCAGCAACACCTGAAGTGTTTCTTAAATTGCATAGGGAAGGAGATAGTAAGTATGATCTTCGCATATATGAATGGAATCTTGATAAGAAACTTAAAAGAAATTATGATAATTATAATTTTTATGAATGTCAGTCATCTCAAGCAATCGCAGAAGTATTAATAGAAAAAATTATTAATAATGAAAAATCATTAGTTTTTGTTACATCTAAAGAGCAGTATATAAACATAAGAAAATATATATTTAATAGTATTGATAGTGAATTTGTTAATAAAGATATTATTGATATCATAAAGAAAAAAGGTGTAAGCTTAGATGAAATAAATAAAAAAATTGAGAATGAAAGTAATAGATTTAAACTAAAAGAGATTGAGAAAGAAAAAGAAAAAAGCATTTTTAAGTTTATTGATAGCTTATCTATTTTTATTGATAGAAAACAAATAGATAAATATTTTGCAATAAAAAAAGAAATTCGAGATTTATATAGTGAGGTTAAGGATTTAAATTATAAGTATAAATCTAATAACTTAGACTTTTTTGAATGGCAAGAGCTTATAAAAAAAGAAAAATCATTGGATAGATTTGAAAAAAAACACACTGAAAATAAAAATACTATAAATACCTATAATGAAATTATAGAAAATAGTAGATTTGACCAAGAAATCTTATTTTCAACAAAAATACTTGATAATGGTATAAATGTACGGCAATCTAATAAACCTAATGATATTCCTATAAAAAATATTTTTATTTTAGAAAACGATATTATAACATTAAGACAAGAAATAGGTAGAATAAGAATAGATGAAACAGAAAATGTTAATATATACATACTGAAAAAAACAGCTTTCAATTATGAGAATATTATTGAAAAGTTTCAAGAAATAGAGGAAACATATAAATCTTATGATAATAACACTGTAGAAAGACATACTAAAAAATTACACGAACCTTATTTTTATGTGGATGATAAGTATACCATTTTGCCAAATGAATATGTTAAAAATGTGTGTAAGGCAGAGCTAGAGTATCTTAAAGAACATCATGGTTATATTGAAAGTAAAGGTTCTCTAGCAAAACATATTTCTAATTATTTTTATGACAGAGATTTAATAGATAGTATTGGAAAAACAACTAAAATAGAACTTAATAAAGAAAATACTAAGAATATATTAAAAGATATTATTTTTAGTGAAAAAGAAAAAGCTGATATTATAAATCAACTTGAAAAATGGGCAAAAGACTATGAAGAAAAAGGTACAACTGTTTATGCAAAAGGTAAAAAATGTACTTTTCAAGGAACTTTTAAAAAAATGTTAAAACTAAACACTTTAACTTGTAAATATAGTAATGATAATATAAATTTTATTTTAGAGAATAATAATATTAAATACAATATCAAAAAAGATCCTAATGCAAGCTATCGAAGAGAAATTGTTACAAGAATATAGTGATATAAGTATACAAAGAACTGGTTATAATATAGCTTTTTTAAAAAAATAATAACTAAAGAAAGGATTCTATATGGATATAAAAAAACAATTAGAATTTAAAAAATACATATATGATTTATTAAAAGAAGATGAAACTTTAGTTGAATTTTCTGTTGCTGGAAATCAAAAATCTATATATGTAGGCATAACCAATAACCAAAGTGAATACATTTGTTTTAGAATAAGTGATCATAAAACAACTCAATATTATTCTAACAGAACATTTTATAGTGAAAAAAGTAAAAAACATATAAAAAATGAAATAAGAGATTATATTAATAAAACACAATGGTATAAATGTATATACGAGGATATGTATACTTTAAATTGCATTAAATATATGGAATATAGAAATTTAAATTTATTTTTAGATGTAAATAACCCATTATTCATAGGAACGAATAATGGACTCTTATTTTATCAAGAAGTAAAATATTCAGATGGAATAGTTGAAAAAAACAATGTTTCTAAATCAATGGAAAAAAGTTTAAGAAAGCTGTATTCAACTGGAATAATATCAGAACATAATGCTGATAATTCAATATATATTACAGCTGTGGGATATGCTATTTACGATTATTTTTTCAAAAACTTTATGAATGACTTAATTACTGACTTTGATCTAATTAATTGGAGATTTTTAGAAATAGAAAAAAGATAATTTCATACTTCTCAAAAAGTAAACTAAAGTATACTATATTTAACTTTTTAAGATATCGTTTTCTTGTGTGTAAATCAAGGTTGAATACAAGCTATATATACAACGGTTTTATCCGTTATATTACAATGTATATATCTGCTTTTTATTAAAATACTTTTACTTTCAGTAAATCAAACTCTATACTTCATTTTACTTTAATGGTATACTTGTTATATGGTTAAGACTAAATAAATTGTATAAGAGGTGATTACTTGAAAAGTCAGTTTATCGGTTATGCTAGAGTTTCTAGTATAGATCAAAACTTAGATAGGCAGATAGAAGCACTACAAGAAAAATATGATTTAGATAAAATATATACTGAAAAGGTATCTGGTAAGGATAAGAATAGGATAGAGCTAACGAATATGCTAAACTACGTTAGAGATGGCGATACAGTGGTTATATTGGACTTCAGTAGGCTTGCTAGAAGCTTAAAGGACTTATTAGATATAATAGATGTATTAAACTCTAAAAAGGTTAATTTAATTAGTATTAAAGAAAATATAGATACAAGTACTCATACTGGAAAATTAATGCTAACTATGATAGGTGCAATCAATGAATTTGAACGTGCAAATATAAAAGAACGTCAAGCAGAAGGAATTGCAATAGCTAAAGAAAAAGGTAAGTATAAAAAAGAAGGTCGACAAATAAAAGGCAACTTTATAGATTTATATAATCAATACATGAATAGAAAGATTACAAAAAAAGAATTTGCTAATTTATATGAAATATCAAGACCAACACTTGATAAACTAATTAAAAAGTATGAACAAGAACAAAACAAGGAGATGTAGCTACATCTCCTTTGCTTATACCAATATATAGGGGGGTACTTATCTTGATTCATTAATAATTTGAGTTAAAAATATTGGTAGGTTACTTCACGTATACAAGGCAGAAAATTTTTAGTGTAATAAGTTAAAAATAGGTACTAAACACATATAAAATTGAAACTTTTTACGTATTTTATATACTTAATTACAACCATTGAAAACACTAGTGTATGAGCCTCTATTTTTTGCGAGTATTACCCGTTAAAATGAATTTATAAAATTTCAACCAATTATTTTATACATAACATACAATTGAAATAAATTGGTGGAGTATGTCTTTTTTTTAACTTTGCATCACAATCTATTTATCTAGTATTGGGATTCCAATAGGTCTTATTTTAGGAATTAAAAATATACCTATAGGATTATTTATTGGATTCGCTTTTGTTACTATAATGAATATGCTATCGATTAAAAAAGATAAAAAGTAACATGGACGTAAAATAATTCACAGGATACATGCCGTACACATTAAAAACTATGAACTATTTAAATAAAAAGCAATGGAGTTTCAAATTGAAACTAACAACAAAAGAAAAAAGAAATTGAATGAACATAGGCTATAAATAAAAGTTAAAGATATGTGGAACAAGATGATGGAAAGTGCTTATAATCAAATATTGACTGGTAAATATTGACTGGTGCAGGAAATAAGAAAACTATTAAATCTTATATTGAGAATAATAATGTTGTTGAATTTTTTGATGAAGCTATGGGAGAACTTAATTTTGGAGAAGATTAAATAAAGAAAAGACTGAAAAGCACAGTAAATAGTATAATCAGTCTTTTTAAATATTGAATTCAAATATTAATCTTTTTTTAGTCGAATCATCATACAATTTATTTATATGGTTTTCGATATCATCAAATATATCTTTTTTATAATAAGGTGTCGGAGTTGAAATATAAAATTTTTCATTTCTATTATACCAGTTTGTATTATATGCAAAAATAATAGTCATTATTTTTTTTTCATTGTCATATTCAGTTGCTCCTAAACTCGCTTTCGTAGAATAATTACCACTAAATAATTGTAGCTCTTTATCTAGATTAATATCATTCGTACGAAATTTAATTTCTATGATTTTTTTATCATCAAGGGCTGCATCTCGAATTTTATCTAAACTTTCAGATATTTTTTTTATCTTATCTTTATCGTTTATTTCTTTGGAAGATATTAATTCATAGTAGTATTTACCATTTCGAACTTCTGTATATTTTCCCACTATTGAATCTTTACTATAAGTAGGCTTGTTTAAATTTACATGTATAACTCTTACTACGGAAAATGATAAAAGTATTATGATTATTATTTTTGTAATATATTTTTTTTTCATAGCTAATCCTCTACCTTTTCATTTATTTTACCATCTGATATTTTTATTGTTTTATATGAAATATCTTTTATTAAATCTTTGTTATGTGTAGCTATTATAATTGTCTTTCCTTTTTTAGAAAGATTTAACATGGTTTCTTTAAATATTTTTTCAGATTTTTCATCTATACCATTTGTAGGCTCATCCAATAACAATAAATTTTGATCTTCCATAATTGCTTGTATTATCGCTAATTTTTGTTTCATTCCTAAAGAATATTTTTTTACCTTTAAATCTTTTTTATCATAAAGCTCAAATAGTTTTAAATATTCATTTATTTTATCTTGATCTATATTCTTTTTTATATCAGCTAAATATTTTAGATTTTCATATCCCGTATAATTTTGAATCCAATTTGTATTTTCTATTATTATTCCTATTGTTTCTGGTAATTCTTTATTAAAAAACAACCTTTTTCTATTAATAAATATTTTTCCATCTATACTTATTAATCCTCCAAGAGCCCTTAGTAGCATAGTTTTTCCAGATCCATTAATTCCTACTAATCCATATATCTTTCCTTTTTTTAAAGTCAAACTTATATTATTAAGAACTTTTTTATTTTTTATAGTTTTTGAAACATTTTCCAACTCAATATATTTTTTTTCCATCATATAAGTTCCTTCCTTTTTACTAAAGTATATCTGTATTGTTGTATTTCATATATAAAAATACAGATATAACAATTATTAAAAAAACATTACTCAATATATTTTTAATGACTGTATTGAAATATATAAAACTATTATTATATATAATCCAATAATTTTTTAACATAAATATTGGTATTAAAAAAAAATTCATAACATATATATCTAACCCTTCTTTGATATAATACGATATATACATATTTATTAAATTTGAAGTAAATATAATAATAAATAAGCTTATTATTATAAGATAATTATATTTACTTATATAAATATAATTATTCAATTTTGAGAATAATAAAAATATAAAAAAATGCACTAATACATATATAATTGAAAATACAAGCGAAAAAAGCAATACTTTTATATAATTATTTAATATTATTTTTTTTCTAATATATACTTTTTCATCAATATTAAATAACATAGGTTTAATATAACTAGAGGAGATTATAATAGCCAAAATATAAAACAAATATATATGTATATTTCTCACAAATGTATACAGTACGTCATAATTATCTAATATTTCAATACTCATTAATTCTGAGTATATGTTGTTTTTTCGGTTGTGTTGCAAAGTTTAAATTATCCTAATTTTACGATATAATATTTGTATAATTCATATAAATGGAGGGTACGCAATCATGAAAAAATTATTTAAAGGAAAGCAATATGATTTTAGAATAATAATTGAAGCCTTAGGACTTTATTATCATTTTTCTTTAAGTTATCGTGATTGTGAGAAGATTATGCGTAAATTTAGCATTGGGGTTGATCATACTACAATTTATCGTTGGAATAAACAGTATGGAAAGACTTTATATCATTTATGGAAAAGAAAAAATCGACGTGGAGCATTATCTAAATCTTGGAGAATTGATGAAACCTATATAAAAGTCAAAGGGAAGTATTGCTACCTTTACAGAGCAATTGATTCCAATGGATTAACTCTAGATATGTGGCTAAGAAACCATAGAGATACTGTCTCTACAAAGGTTTTTATTAAACGAATTATTAGAGATTATGGGCAGCCTCGTTCTATTGTAACAGATAAATATGCCCCCTCAATTAAAGCTATAAATGAGTTGAAATCAGAAGGTTTCTTAGATGAATCAGTCAATCATTGGCAATCTAAATATCTTAATAATATTTTAGAACAGGATCACCGTAAGGTGAAATCTAAGCTCTCCTATAGTAATAGTTTTCAGTCAACTTATACTGCAGCGTCTACTATAAAAGGAATTGAAGTTGTATCTGCTATGTATAAAATTAGCCGAAGAGAAATTACTCTCTTCGGTTTTTCACCATGGGACGAAATTGAAAGATTATTTAAAACTGCTTGCTAGAAATTTAAGAAATTGGTGAAGTATGCTGTTTTTTCAAACTTTGCAACACAACCTGATTTTATACATAACAAAAAAACAAAATAGGTGAGTTCCAAATGACGTCTCATAAGTAACTCACCTATTTCTCCGAAAAACTATCCGATAAATTATCCAAAATTCCACCAATCTTTCGTAATTATTTTCAATATTTTTTGTATTGAATAGTATTTAAATTAAAGCATTATTCTTCTGTATAAAGAGCTTTTTTTCATGTTTATTTCACGTAGTAAATTTAATTCTCTAGAAGTAAATTCATTGTTTGTAGTGTTTCTGTTTTCAGAATCGATCTTCTTTCTGTTTATTGTCAATTGTCCATACATCATCATAGTAGTTACCTCCTGTTTATATTAGTGAATATCACTAATTTTTTATTAAATGATTATAATTGCTTTAAATAAAATGTGTTTCCTATAAATTAAGTATAATTCCGTTAAGTTCTAAAAAAAATTATTAAACTATCCTATCATCATTATTCTTCTATATAATGGGCTGTTTTTTAAGTTTTTTTCACGTATAAGTTTTAATTCATTGTCAGTGTAATCAAGATCTGCGGAAAAGCTCATATCTATATAAGAGTTATTACCTGACATTTTCTCTTCATTTACTGTCAATTGTCCATACATCATCATAATAGCTGCTCCTTTCTAATTAATAAAATATTAACAAATTTATCTAAAAGATGTTATTTGTAATTTTAGCGAATGTGATTTATCTTACTATATTATAAAAAATATATTGTAATACTTAACTTAATCAAAAAGCATTAAATTTCTATAAAAGGAATTTTTCTTCAAGTTATCTAATTGATTTTCTTCCACTAAATCATGTGTATCTGTATTTGTTGTATAAACTTCATTTTCATTTAAAACTTTTTTCATAATATGCACCCCCTGTTAGAAATTTACCTTTTGATTGTTATTTTTTTATCTCTTTCTTTAATATCATTATAACATCTTTAAAACAAAGGTCAATACCTTTTTGGTAAAATAATTATAAGGAGATTAACATAAAATTACTTAAATTAATATAATTAAATCATCTTAAAATTGACTTAGTTAAATTAATTAGATTGTTAAAAAAATACCTACAATTATATTTAATTAAGAAAAATATAAAAAATACATTTTCTTAATTAAAAGTGATGTGTAAATTTAATAAAATAAATATAAGTTGATTTTTTAGTTCTAAAATACATTTTATATGAATAAATCATAGATTTATAGTATTAATATTTAATTATGAAGTTAATCATGCAAGATTAAATAAATAATGCAGTAATACTTGTATTTAAATAAACAAAGTCTTTTTATGAAATAAAAAGGGAATCACAGTGATTTAGCTCAACTGTGATTCTTTTATGGACTTATGACCTTATTAAATTTTGAATATAATTGCAATATGGATTAAAAAATTATTCATTTAGAAATATAATTTTATTAATAATTAGTACTTTTCTTGAGAACTATCTAAAAAGCATTAATCTTCTATAGAAGATATTCTTTTCTAAGTTTTCCATTTTAATATCCTTTTCAATAGTAATGTCTTCCCCGTTTGATCTTTTGATGTTGTCCACTCTTAAATTCTTTTTCATTTCAATACCTCCGTCCTTGAATGTTATTTTTTTATCTTTCTTATAACACTTAAATAATAAAGGTCAACACCTTTTATGAAATATTTTATAAAGGGGATTGAGTGGAATATATAAATATTAATAAAGTAAAATCAAAAAAATATTTAGTTAAATTCCAAAAGCATAATTGTTAAAAATATATTTTTCGTTTAGAATAATTAAGCGAAATCATATAAAAACTTTTTAATAAAGAAAATAGAAAAAAGTAGCATTTATTTAACTCATATTAAATAAATGCTACTTAATTATATTAATGTTTATTAAGATAATTTCTAAGTGCACCGACGATGCCTGCGTTATTTTTTAGTTTAGCAAATTTTATTTCCGTGTTCTCATATATTAGGGGTTTAAGATATTTTTTTAGATTCTCATTTATTCTAGGGGAGAAGTAGTCATCTCTAGACATTATACCGCCGCCAAGAATAACAGTCCCAGGATTAAATATATAACAGAAAGTAGAAATACCAATTGATAATTTTTCAATCATATCATCTACAGCTTCTATATACATTTTGTTTCCGCTTTCTATACCTTCAAAAATTAATTTTCCGTTTAAAGAGCCGGATTCCATACCTAATTTTTTTTCTAGATTTGAAGTTAGAGCATAAGAGGATGCAACATCCTCAAAAACACCGCCTGGTATAGTTATTTTCCCGATTTCTCCAGCACACATTGAATGTCCAGTTATAATATTACCGTCATCTATAAGACAAGCACCTATTCCTGTTCCTATGGCAATCATACCAGTATATTTTGAATTACCGCCACTACCTAGCCATAGTTCACCAAGACCATCACAGTTTACGTCATTTTCAATCTCGCATAATAGGCCTGTTTCATTTTCTATAATTTGTTTTATATTCATACCTGTATAATTGGGAATTAGATGCTCATCTGCATGCATTATAATTCCGCTATTAGAATCAATCATTCCGTGTGAAGATATTGCTACGCCAGATAATTCGTATTCTTTAGAATGACTGTTTATTAGATTTAATAACTTTTCTATAATTCCTTTTCCACCATGGATTCTTGCTTCTGTTTCTACGTCGTTTTTTAGAAGAATATTTCCATTTTCTTCAAGAATTCCATATTTTATTCCGGTGCCACCTATATCAAAACAAATGTACTTTTTCATTACTACACCTTACCTTTTCATTGAATAATATTGAAAAGAGTTATTATATTATCACAATAACTGCGATTCACATTAAGTATAATGTAATTGAATATAAATTTCAATATTTTTAATAAAAAGCTTGTAAACTATAAATATATATGATATATTGAATTTGTAAAAAGAAAGAAACCGGTTGCATAAATATGCAAATGGATATTTCTTCGATACTATTTAAATATCTTAATTAGATTCTTTTCAATATTTTTTATTTTGAATTTATAGAATATTTAAAATATGATTAATGTCTGGAATGGAAATAAAGATTAAAGGGAGGGTTGACTATTTTGGGAAAAAATAAAAATGTTACAATACAAATGGTCGCAGATAGAGCAGGTGTTGCCAAATCTACTGTGTCCAGAGTAATAAGTGGCTCCCCTAGAATAAGTGAGAAAACTCGCAAGAAAGTAATTTGCGTAATGGAAGAGCTAAATTATCACCCAAGTGCAATAGCGAGAAGTTTGGCAAATAGAATATCTAAAAATGTTGGGCTAGTTTTGCCTTCAGATGAAGATTTCTTTTTGAATCCTTTCTTTCAAAAAGGGCTTAGAGCAATAGTCAAGACAGCAAACTTAAGAGGTTACGACGTAGTTATAAGTTATGATGAATCAGGTGATACAAAATCTATTGAAAGGCTAGTAAATGCAAATAAAATAGACGGTGCAATACTTATGAGATCTATAATAAATGATTCAGCAGTAAATTACTTAAGAGACAAAAGTTTTCCATTTGTACTCATTGGGAAATCGCTTAAGTATGATGATGTATACACAGTGGATACTGATAACGTTGTGGCTTCAGAAAAGTTGACAAGACTATTAATACAAGAAGGTTGTAAGAAAATAGGATTTATAGGCGGAGATAGCAATACCGTAGTTACAATAGATAGATATAGGGGATATTTAAATGAATTAGAGAGAAATAATTTAGAAGTAAACAAGAATATCATTCAGGAAAACGAATTTAATGAATTAAATGGATATGCTTCAATGAAAGCTATCATAGAGTCGGATTCAGATATTGATGGAATTGTTATTACCGATGATCTAATTTTTAATGGGGCTATAGAATATTTATATGAGCTTGGAAAAGAGCCGAGAGTCAATCTTGCGATCGCTACCTTTGGTTCTGGAGTTCAAAAATATCCAGATAATATAAAAGTTTTTTATGCTGATGTAAATAGTGTAAAAATAGGAGAGCAAAGCTGCGAAAAATTAATCGATATTTTAGAAAATAAAAAACTAGATAAAAATGATATGAAACAAATTAATCTAATAGATATTATTGATTATACGATCAAATAATATATATCACCACAAAAGTATGTGTGGGCTAAAGAAAATAGGAGGTATTTTTATGAAGTTCAAAAAGCTAATGAGTTTAACAGCAGTAGGACTATTATCAGTGTCTTTACTAGCTGGATGTGGAAATTCTAGTAAATCAGGCAGTGATAAACAAGTTCAACTAGATATATTCCAATTTAAGGTTGAATTTAAGGATCAGTTTACAAAGTTGGCTCAGGAATATATGAAGGAAAACCCTAACGTAAAAATTAATATTACGTCAGTAGGTGGTGGTACTGAATATGGACCAGCTCTAAAATCTAAGTTTTCATCAGGAAACGAACCTGCGATTTTCAACATTGGTGGACCACAGGATGTAAAGGATTGGGAGAATAAGCTTGAAGATTTAAGCAGTAGTAAATTGGTAAATGAAGCTCTTCCAAAGACTTTGGACGGTGTTACAAAAGAAGGTAAAGTTTATGGATTGCCATATAGCCAAGAAGGTTACGGATTTATATATAATAAAGAAATATTCAAAAAGGCAGGTATAAATGCAGAAGAGCTAACTACATACGCAAAGCTTTCTGAAGCAGTGAAAAAAATAGATGCAGAAAAATCTAACTTAGGATTAGATGCTGCGATAGCCTTTCCAGCTAAAGAAACTTGGGTAACAGGGCTTCACCTTTCAAATGTATTTATTTCACCAGAATTTGAAGGGAATATAAATAAAATATACGAGTCTAAAACAATAGATTTTAAATACTCAAAGCAGTTTAAAGATATTGTTGACTTACAAAATAAGTATTCAGTACAGCCAACAGCCAGCTTAGATTATTCTCAGCAGGTAGAAAAGCTATTCTCTATGGGTAAAGTAGCAATAATACAGCAGGGTAACTGGGTATTCAACTCAATTGATCAAGTTGATAGTGAACTTGCAAAAAATATTGGAATGATACCTATTCCAGTAGAAGGTGTATCAGAAGGTAAATTACCAGTTGGTGTTCCAATGTACTGGGGAGTAAACAAAGACAAAGATGATGCTACTAAGAAAGCAGCTAAGGAATTCTTAGAGTGGATGTATACTTCAGATCAAGGAAAAGAGTATGTATTAAATGAATTTAAGTTTATACCGGCATACAAGGGATATGATTCAAGCAAGATACAAGATCCTCTTTCTAAGGTAGTATATGAATACTCTAAAGCTGGAAATACTTCTGACTGGATATTCATGGGATATCCATCAGGATGGGGACAGAATACTTTAGGAGCAGATATACAAAAATATGTAAGTGGACAATCTTCTTGGGAAGATATAATTAAAAATGCACAACAGGCTTGGGAACAGGCTAGAAAGTAGTTAAATAAAAGGTGCTGTCGTGTTAATTTTAACCGGCAGCACTTTGTTTTTCATTAAATATGCATTAGGAGGATGTTATGCAGAAAAAAGTTAAGAAAAAGGGATTATACTTCTGGTTGTTTATAGCACCAGTTGTAGTTGCTTTGTTTATGGTGGTAGTAGTACCCCTTTTATATGGAGTGTATTATTCATTTACAAATTGGGATGGAATAAATACACCTGTGTTTGTAGGTCTTGAAAACTACGCAAGACTTTTAGGAGATGAAGGTTTTAGAAATTCTCTATGGTTTACAGTAAAGTTTGCTGTAGTTTCAATTGTACTTATTAATGCGCTTGGATTAGGGTTAGCACTTTTAGTAACACAAAAAATAAAGGGCAGCAATCTTTTAAGAACAGTATTTTTTATGCCAAACTTAATAGGTGGTCTAATATTAGGCTTTATATGGCAATTTATTTTTATACAGGGATTTGATACTTTAGGAAAAGCAATAGGAGTAGAAGCTCTTCAAGGGTGGTTGTCTACTACGTCTACTGGATTTTGGGGGCTAGTAATTCTTACAGCTTGGCAGATGGCAGGTTATGTAATGATAATATATATAGCACATCTTGAAAGTATACCGGAAGAATTAATTGAAGCGGCTCAAATCGATGGTTCTAACGTATTTCAAAGATTTAGACATATTGTATTTCCACTAGTTGCACCAGCTTTCACGGTTAGTATGTTCCTTACACTTTCTAACTCATTTAAGCTGTATGATCAAAACTTATCTCTTACTGGAGGAGCTCCATTTAATTCAACTCAGATGGTAGCCATGAATATATATAATACAGCATTTGCCGAAAATAATATGGCATATGCTCAAGGGAAGGCAGTTATATTTTTTATTATAGTAGCTGCAATTTCATTGACTCAAGTGTATTACAACAAAAAGAGAGAGGTGGAAATGTAATGAAAAAGATAAAAAAGCAAAATGTTTTTTTGGGAATTTTAGGAACAATTTTAGCTCTTATTTGGATTAGCCCATTTTATATGATGGTAGCAAATTCATTCAAAACTAAAAAAGAAATATTTGAATCACCTCTAAAGTTACCTGGAAATATTAATATAGAAAATTATGGTCAAGCTGTAGAAAGTTTGGATTTTGTTCACACTCTAATGAACTCTCTAATAATTACAGTTGTGAGTGTGGTAGTAATAATAGTTTTTTCATCAATGGCTGCGTATGCACTTTCAAGAGTCAAGAGCAAAGTAAGCACGATAGTATTCTTTGCATTTGTTGCAGCGATGTTGATACCTTTCCAGTCGGTTATGATACCTTTGGTGTCTATGTTTGGTAAATTTGGAATGCTAAACAGAGCGGGAATAATATTTTTATATCTCGGATTTGGTTCAAGTCTTTCGATATTTTTATATCACGGAACGATTAATACTTTGCCAAAATCATTAGATGAAGCGGCAATTATAGATGGATGTAATAGATTTCAAGTATTTTGGTATATCATATTTCCTATACTAAAGCCTATTACTGTAACCGTTGCAATATTAAATACAATATGGATATGGAATGATTACCTGCTTCCATCACTTGTAATAAATCAAGTTGGAATGGAAACTATTCCACTTAAGATGTTCTTCTTCTTTGGAGAGTATACAAAGCAGTGGAACCTAGCTTTAGCAGGCCTTACTATAGCAATAATACCTGTAATAATATTCTACTTTATAGCTCAAAAGCAAATTATAAAGGGAATAACAGCAGGATCGGTAAAATAATTATATTTCCTAATGCAAAATTTAAAATTATATTTGGTCGGCTTTGCCGGCCAAGTAAAAATACGGAGGTAGTATGGGATTCGAGTACAATGAATTTAAAATTATAGAAAAAAGTTTAAATAAAGATGAATTTAGACTTTCTGAAAGCTTAATGTCTATTGGTAATGAATACATGGGTATGAGAGGGAATTTTGAAGAAAAATATACAGGTGATTCCCTTCAAGGTACTTATATTGGAGGAGTTTGGTTTCCAGATAAAACTCGTGTAGGATGGTGGAAAAATGGATACCCAAATTACTTCGGAAAGATGATAAACTCGCCTAATTTCATAGGATTAAGAGTGAAAATAGACGGAATAGAGATAGATTTAAATAAGGAAGAAATAGAATCTTTTTATCGTGAATTAGATATGAGAGAAGGTATTTTACATAGAAACTTTACAATAAAGAGAAACAATAATAGATTTGAAATAAAAGTAAGTAGATTTGTAAGTATAGCCCAAAAGGAAATTTGTGCAATTAATTATGAGGTCCATTCAGTAGATACTGACTGTATAGTTGAATTTGTACCATATATAGATGCAAATGTTAAAAATGAGGACTCTAATTACAATGAAAAATTTTGGGATATAAAATCAAAAAATGTAGATGAAAAAAGCGGATATATACAGTCAAAGACAGTTCAAAATGACTTTGGAGTAGAACAGTTTTCAATATGTAATTATATGAATATCAACTTTGAAGGTGAAAAATTAATGCCTATAGAAGATGAATCATACATTGCTTGTAATTTAAAAAAATCAATTAAAAAAGGAGAAACTGCTAGAGTAGAAAAAATTATAGCAGTTACTACATCAAGGGATTATAAGGAAGAAGAACTTGTAGAGAAAGCAAAAACATTATCTGAAAAAGCGAGTTATAAAGGATATGAGTCTTTAGCAAAAGAACATTCGATTAAATGGTTTGAAAGATGGGATATTGCAGATGTTGTAATAAAGAATAATAAGAAGCTTCAGCAGGGAATTAGATACAATATATTCCAACTATTTTCGACTTATTATGGAGAAGATATGAGGCTGAATATTGGTCCAAAGGGATTCACTGGAGAAAAATACGGTGGAGCTACTTATTGGGATACAGAAGCATATATGGTACCAATGTATCTTTCAGTAGCACCTCAAGAAGTAAGTAGAAACCTTTTGATGTATAGATATAATCAACTAAAAGAGGCTTATCACAATGCTCAAATGCAAGGTTTAAAAGGTGCTCTTTATCCTATGGTTACCTTTACAGGAGTAGAATGCCATAATGAATGGGAAATAACATTTGAAGAAATTCATAGAAATGGAGCTATTGCATATGCAATATACAATTATGCAAATTATACCGGAGATTATGAGTACGTGTATAGTTATGGTATAGATGTATTGGTAGGGATTAGTAGATTTTGGGCTGATAGAGTTCACTACAATAAAAGGAAAAAATGCTATATGATGCACGGTGTTACAGGTCCTAATGAATATGAAAATAATGTAAATAATAATTGGTATACGAATACTGTAGCCGCATGGACAATAGATTTTACTATTGAAATGATTGAGAAAATAAAGAGACAAGGTTTGGATAAAAAACTATTGGAGTTAGATATAGATAAGAATGAAATAGACAAGTGGAAAGATATTACAGATAATATGTATTACCCATATGACGAAGAGTTAGATGTATTTGTGCAGCACGATACTTTTTTAGATAAAGAGTTGATGTCTGTATCGAAATTAGATGAGTCTGAAAGGCCTCTAAATAAACATTGGTCATGGGATAAGATACTTAGATCTTGCTTTATAAAACAAGCAGATGTTCTACAGGGTATATATTTTTTTAATGACAAGTATACTTTAGAGCAAAAAAAGAAGAACTATGAGTTTTATGAACCTATGACAGTTCATGAATCTAGTTTATCAGCGTGTATACATTCTATATTAGCTTGTGAAATAGGCCTGGATAAAAAGGCAGTAGATATGTATGAAAGAACATCTAGATTAGATTTGGATAACTATAATCACGATACAGATGATGGACTTCATATCACGAGTATGTCTGGAAGTTGGTTGTCAATAGTTCAAGGTTTTGCAGGTATGAGGACGTTTAATGAAGAATTGTCATTCTCTCCATTAGTTCCTGATGGTTGGGAAGGATACAGCTTTAATATTAATTACAGAGATAGGTTGATAAATCTCGAAACAACAGCAGAAGAAGTTATTATAAAGTTGAGAACTGGTAATCCAATTGAAATAAAAATATATGACAAATGCTTTAAATTAGATAAAGAACTGAAAATTAAATTGAAATAGCTTATATAGCGGAAAGAGGAATAATATGGAATGGTGGAAAAAATCCGTAATATATCAGATATATCCTAGAAGTTTCTGTGATACAAATAGCGACGGGATAGGAGATATAAAAGGTGTTACAAGTAAATTAGATTATTTAAAAGAACTAGGAATAGATGTTATTTGGCTTAGTCCTGTATATGAGTCACCACAGGATGATAATGGCTATGATATTAGTGATTACAGAAAGATATGGGATACATTTGGCACAAATGAAGATATGTATGAGCTGATTGAAGAGGCTCATAATAGAGGTATTAAAATAGTTATGGATTTAGTACCTAATCATACAAGCGATGAGCACATATGGTTTAAAGAAAGTAAAAAATCAAAGGATAGCCCATATAGAGACTATTATTTCTGGAAAGATGAAAAGAACAACTGGGGATCATATTTTAGTGGAACAGCTTGGGAATTTGATGAAAAAACAGAACAATATTATTTACACTTATTTTCAAAAAAACAGCCAGATTTAAACTGGGAAAATCCAAAGGTAAGAAAAGAAATATATGACATTATGAAATTTTGGATGGACAAAGGTGTAGACGGATGGAGAATGGATGTAATTAGCTCTATATCTAAATACACAGATTTTCCTAATTATGAAGAAGTATCTCCGGATGAAAATTATATTGGAGATTACCATACTAACGGGCCAAGATTACATGAATATTTAAAAGAAATGAACAATGAAGTATTATCAAAATACGATTGCATGACAGTGGGGGAAGCACCTGGATCTACTCCTGAAAATGCACTTTTATTCTGTGATAAAGACAGAGATGAATTGAACATGATATTTACATTTGACCATATGGATTTAGATGCAAAAAAAGGTAGCAGCATTGGAAAATGGGACTTAGAAAAATTGGACTTAGTTGAATTGAAAGAAACTTTAAATCTATGGCAAAAAGGATTACACAAAAAAGGGTGGAATTCACTATACTTTGAAAACCATGACCAAGCCAGAGTGGTATCTAGATGGGGTAATGATAGAGAATATAGAGTAGAGAGTGCAAAGATGTTTGGAACTATACTTCATATGATGCAAGGAACTCCATATGTATACCAAGGCGAAGAAATAGGAATGGTAAATGCGTATTATGAAATAGATGAATATCAAGATATTGAAATAAGAAATGCATATAAAGATTTAGTATTAGATAGAAAGAAACTAACTAAAGATGAATTTATGAAGGCTGTACATACGATATCTAGAGATAATGCTAGAACACCAATGCAGTGGAATTCAAAGGAACACGCAGGATTTACAGAAGGTACACCTTGGTTGAAGGTAAATCCTAGATACGATGAAATTAATGTTGAAGAGGCTTTAAAAGATAAGAACTCTGTATTTTATCATTATAAAAAATTGATAGAACTAAGACATACTGATGACTTGATAACAGAAGCAGACTTTAACCTTATAGACAAAGATAATAAATCTATATTTGCTTATGAAAGAAGATTAGATGAAAAGAGTCTTCTAGTTGTAGCTAATTTCTATGAAGAAGAGATAGAATTTGAAATAGGAAATGAATTCAAATTAGATCAATATACTTTAGTATTATCAAACTATGATGAATATAATAAGTATGAAAATACTATAAAATTAAAACCATATGAGGCTATAATTTTAAAAAACTACTAAAATAGAGAGTTATACAGGGAGTAAAAGCATGATAAAAGGAGTTATCTTTGATTTAGATGGGGTAATAACCGATACTGCAAAATTTCATTATATTGCATGGAACAATCTTGCCTCAAAAATGGGAATAGAGTTAACAGAGGAATTTAATGAAAAATTAAAAGGTATACCGAGAATAGAATCTCTAAAGTTAATATTAGAATATGGAAATGCCATACATATTTATTCAGAAGAAGAGATGCATGAGATGGCTGATATAAAAAATGAAGAATATAAAAAACTTTTAAAAAATCTAGATAAAAAGGATATTTTGCCTGGAATAGAGGATTTTATTAATAAATTGAAAGAAAAAAACATAAAAATAGGATTGGCTTCTGCATCTAAAAATGCACCTATGATTTTAGAAAAATTAGGACTAGGTAAAAAGATAGATTATATAGCAGATCCTGATGCTGTAAAAAATGGAAAGCCAGCTCCAGATATTTTTATAGAAGCTACAAGAGGAATAAATCTCAATATTGATGATGTAATAGGAATTGAAGATGCAGATGCGGGTGTAGAAGCTATGAGATCTTGTAACATGAGAAGCATAGGTATAAATGTAGATGCAGATTTAAGATTAGAGAGTACAAGAGAATTAAGCTTAGATATAATAGCAATACTAGATAATAAATAGTACCTCAATGTATGTAGAGTACTAAAGTATAGTGTAAATATACGAGCGTAAAAAATAATGAAGAGGTGATAGAAATGGCAAGAGTTCAATTAAAAGACGTGTCAAAGTCATACGATAATGGATTTAATGCAGTTAAAAATGTAAATATAGATATAGAAGATAAAGAATTTATAGTTTTGGTAGGGCCATCTGGATGTGGTAAATCTACTACACTTAGAATGATAGCAGGATTGGAAGATGTTACTAGTGGGACACTGAGCATAGGTGATAAGGTAGTAAATGATGTAGAACCAAAGGATAGAGATATAGCTATGGTTTTCCAGAACTATGCATTATATCCTCATATGACAGTATACGATAATATGTCGTTTGCACTAAAGCTTAGAAAAGTAAGTAAAAGTGAGATAGACAAAAAGGTGAGGGAAGTTGCCAAAATACTTCAACTTGAAAATTTATTAGATAGGAAACCAAAAGCATTATCAGGAGGTCAAAGACAGAGAGTTGCTCTTGGAAGAGCAATTGTTAGAAACCCAAAGGTATTTTTAATGGATGAGCCATTATCTAATTTGGATGCAAAGCTAAGAACAGAGATGAGAGCTGAAATATCAAAACTTCATAAGAAATTAGATGCTACATTTATATATGTTACTCATGATCAAGTAGAAGCAATGACAATGGGAGATAGAATAGTTGTAATGAACCATGGTGAAGTTCAACAAATCGACAAGCCAAAAGCTTTCTATGAAAATCCAGTCAATAAGTTTGTGGCAAGTTTTATTGGGAGTCCACAGATGAACTTTATAGATGTAGAGTTAAAAACAGTTGGAGAAGATACATTCGCAAAAGTTGATGGAAAAGAAGTAGAATTTTTGATACCAAAGGGTAAGGCTGCTTACTTGATTGAAAAAGGATATACTGGTAAAAAGATAGTTATGGGGGTTAGACCTGAAGATATACATAGAGAAAGAGTCTTTATCGATATGTCCCCAGAAAGTAAGTTTGAGTCAAAAGTTGTTATTAGAGAACTTATGGGATCTGAAATAATAGTTTATCTGGACTTTTTTGGAAAAGAAATTATAGCAAAGTTTGATGGAAAAACTGATGTTGAAAGAAATCAAGAAATGACTCTTGCATTAGACATGAACAGAGTACACTTCTTTGACGTTGAAACAGAAGAAAATATATTATATAATGAATAATTTTTAAAATTTAAATAAAATAATTTTGAATAAAAATACATTTATTTAAAAGATAGCATGAAATAATTCATGCTATCTTTTTTTATTTGAATATACTAAAGAAAAAAATAAGGTTTTATGATAAATTAAAAAATAAAGATTCTCAAAAAAATAACAATATTGTTTAAATAAGCAATAAAAAGGGTCCTAGCTTTATTGAATAAACTTTTTATTGAATTTAAAGAAAAATAAAAAGAATTAGACATTGCAAAAAAACATATATAATTATATAATAACCTTGAGCAGTGCTTAATAAAAGTACTGAAAAAAACGGTTTTAGGGAGGGTTATAATGAGTTCTAGTACAAAAGCTACAAAAATTAAACATCCAGATGGCTTAAAATTGCTAAATATTTCAATTGCACTTCAAAGTTATGCTGGATACGCTGTAATATCTTTTATGGTACTTTTCTTAACTGCATCAGCAAGTAAAAATGGGTTGGGATTAGGAATAAAAGAAGCAACAGGTATCATGGGTCTTTACTCAGGTTTAGGGTATATGACACCATTAATAGGAGGCTGGTTATCAGATAGATATCTGGGACTTCAAAAGGCCATTTTATTAGGTGCATTTTTGGCAGCAGTAGGATATTTAACAATATTCTTATTAGGATCTACTCTTACTGGACTTTGGATTGGTCTAGCAGTTATGATAATAAGTGGTGGTTTCTTTAAAGGAAACGTAAGTGCTTTGGTAGGAGAGTTATACTCTAAAAAGGAATTATCAAAAAAAGATGCCGCTTATAGTATATTCTATATGGCTGTAAATTTAGGAAGCTTAATGGGACCAATTGTTGCTGGACTTATGACAGATTCTTGGTTTGCAAAGATTAATGCAGACGGAACGATAGCATCTTATGGTTATAAGCAAGCGTTTTTAATGTCTTCTATAGTAATGTTCATAACATTTTTCTTATTTTTATACCTAGCTCCAAAGTGGCTTAAAGATATTGGTAAGAAGCCTGCATTACAAGTAGAAAAAGAGAAAAAAGGAACTGAAAAAGGACCTAAGCTTACAAAGTTAGAAAAAAACAGAATGTTGGCAATGGCTATAGTGTTTGGTTTCGTAACACTTTTCTTCGCAGCATATTTTCAAACACAAACATCAGTAACATTACTTGCAGATACGTTAGTAAATAGAAATGTTTTTGGATTTACAATCCCAGTACCTTGGTTGATATCATTTAATGGAATTTTATGTGTTATATTAGCTCCACTTTTAGGTGGATTATGGGTTAGACTAGAAAGATCAAAGTATGGAGATTTGAGTATACCAATGAAAATGGGTCTAGGAATGATACTAACTGGTACTTCATTCGTAATTCTAATAATTGGAATAGCAGGTCTTGGTGGTGTTGAAGATGGTAGTGCAAAAATGGGTCTAGGATTCCTTCTTATTGCATATATCATATTAACTATAGGAGAACTATTCTTATCACCTATAGGAATGGCGATGTTTAACAAACTTGCACCAGCTAAATACGCTTCTCTTGCAATGGGAGCTTGGTACTTATGCTTCTTCTTTGCTAGTATAATATCTGGTAAAGTTGCCGGTTTTACAGAAAACATGGGTTATGGAGCAGTATTTAAATATATAGCTATAATAGTTATAGTATTCGGTGTAATCTTATTGTTAATCAGAAATAAATTAACTAAGATGATGGCTCTTGATCAAATTGAAATGGATTAATATTTATATTAATATCATTAGTAAATATAGGAAATGATGATTTTTATGTAATAAATATTAATAAAATATAATAGATATAAAAAAACGGATGAGAACGCCAACTGGCGCAATCATCCGTTTTTATTTGTAGATTAAAGTAATATTGACTTAAAAAAATCAATCTACCTGTTTCATCATTCTTTTTAAAATATCAAGTTCTAATTTTTTCAATTTCAAGTCTATATTTGATATAACTACAACTAAGAGTATTTTATTTTCAATTTCATCCCATTTATATGCACGAGAAGCTTGAATTGTATATTTTGGAAAAAATTTAAGAATATCTTTTGTCAATTCTTCTGCAGATTTAAAATACATTTCCACAGAATCGTTGTTTTCCCAATAAAATTCATCTTTAGCTCCTATAGAATCAACAGGAATAGACAGTTTAAAACTCATCACGTCTTCTCTTTTAGTTGCTTTTGTAAGATTAGTTTCTACTTTAAATAGTGTTTCACTATTTATTTTTTTAATAATATCATCACTAGATATCATGTCATCTCTAAAAATAACGTACATAATTTCACCTCTAAAAATAATAAACGCGCCTAGTAGGATTCGAACCCACAACTCACAGATCCGAAGTCTGCAGCTCTATCCGTTGAGCTATAGGCGCATACCGATACAAATTATTATAACATAAAAATAAGAATTGAAAGTGCAAAATTCTTAAAATATTTTATAAAATGACTAAAATGTAGAACATATTAGTGATATAATAATATTGAACGCTGTATAACTATATATTTATAAGTTGACTTTAAATAGCAAAAACAGGAGGGTATTATGAAAGAAAAGGTTTTATCAAGATTTTTAAATTATGTTTCTATTGATACGGAATCTGATCCGTATTCAGAAAGCTGTCCTTCTACAGAGAAGCAATTCGACCTAGCAAAAGTTATTGTAGAAGAGTTGAAAGAAATGGGATTAGAAGATATTTCGCTAGATGAAAAATGTTATATTATGGCAAAGTTGCCGGCTAATACAGAAGGTATAGCACCTATAGGTTTTGTAGCGCATATGGATACTAGCCCTGATATAACTGGAAAAGATGTGAAACCTAGAATCATTGAAAATTATGATGGTAAAGATATAATACTAAATGAAGAAAAAGGAATTGTCACAACATTAAAAGACTATCCTGAAATAGAAAGATTCAAGGGTCAAACTGTAATAGTAACAGATGGGAATACGCTTTTAGGAGCTGATGACAAAGCAGGGATAGCTGAAATAATGACAGGTATTGAATATTTAAAAAATCACCATGAAATAAAACACGGAGATATAATGATAGGATTTACTCCGGATGAAGAAATAGGAAGAGGCGCAGATTTCTTCGATGTTGAGAAGTTTGGAGCAAAATATGCATATACTTTAGATGGCGGAGAAATGGGTGAATTACAGTATGAAAACTTTAACGCAGCAGCAGCTGTAGTTACAATAGAAGGAAGAAACGTACATCCAGGTTCTGCAAAGAATAAAATGATAAATTCTATATATATGGCAGCCGATGTAATGGAAGCATTTCCAAAATCAGAAAGGCCAGAGACTACAGAAGGTTACGAAGGATTTTATCATTTAAATGAAATGGAAGGTAACGCTGAACAGACAGTGATGAGATACATAATCCGTGACCATGATATGAAAATATTTAATGAAAGAAAAGAGTTTTTTGAAAAGAAAATAAAAGAGCTTTCAGATAAACATGATGGAAGAATATCAGTAGAAATAAAAGATAACTACTATAATATGAGAGAAATAGTAGAAAAAGAAATGTTTATAGTGGATATTGCTGTGGATTCAATGAAAGAAATTGGTGTAGATCCTCAAGTAATACCTATTAGAGGAGGCACTGACGGAGCCAGACTATCATTTATGGGATTACCTTGCCCTAACTTATTTGCTGGTGGAATAAACTTCCATGGTAGAAATGAAATGGTAAGTGTAGAGGCACTTGAAGCAGGTGCAAAGCTTGTTGTTAGAATAGCAAGTAAATACGCAGAACTTGGAATAAAAGCGTAATTACATAAATCATATAATTTTATAACGAGTTATTGTAAATATTAAGTGCCATATTATTGGATAAATTAATCTGTATATATTAATTTATAAATATTAAATAGTATGTGTAATATTTACATATAAATAAAAATAATAAATGTAAGAGACTGTATTATTAGAAGGTTTACGGTCTCTTATATATTTTTTGAAAAAAATATAAAAAAAGTATTGACTTTAATAAAAAAAGAGAGTATAGTATTACTTGTCCTCAACAAGAGGCAAAACAAAAATAACTCAAAACAAACTTAAAAAAGTTTTTAAAAAGTTATTGACAAAAGAAATTAAAGATGTTATTATTATCTAGTCGTCAAAAACGACAGGTAAACAAAATGAACTTTGAAAATTAAACAGCAGGTTAATTCATATTGTTTTCAAAACAATTGATTAATCGTTTAAACCATAAAGGTTTAAACCACAAACAACAAACCAAGCCAGATATTTCGAGATAATACTAGATAGATCTGAGCGGACAAATTTTTTAAAGAGAGTTTGATCCTGGCTNTTGTTTTTATAAACAATTGATTAATCGTTTAAACCATAAAGGTTTAAACCACAAACAACAAACCAAGCCAGATATTTCGAGATAATACTAGATAGATCTGAGCGGACAAATTTTTTAAAGAGAGTTTGATCCTGGCTCAGGATGAACGCTGGCGGCGTGCCTAACACATGCAAGTCGAGCGAGCAATTAGAAGTTTACTTCTATGCGCAAGCGGCGGACGGGTGAGTAACGCGTGGGTAACCTACCCTATACACATGGATAACATACTGAAAAGTTTACTAATACATGATAACATGATACCTTGGCATCAAGGAATCATCAAAGTGTTAGCGGTATAGGATGGATCCGCGTCTGATTAGCTAGTTGGTAAGGTAACGGCTTACCAAGGCGACGATCAGTAGCCGACCTGAGAGGGTGATCGGCCACATTGGAACTGAGACACGGTCCAAACTCCTACGGGAGGCAGCAGTGGGGAATATTGCACAATGGGCGCAAGCCTGATGCAGCAACGCCGCGTGAACGATGAAGGCCTTCGGGTCGTAAAGTTCTGTTGCAGGGGAAGATAATGACGGTACCCTGTGAGGAAGCCCCGGCTAACTACGTGCCAGCAGCCGCGGTAATACGTAGGGGGCTAGCGTTATCCGGATTTACTGGGCGTAAAGGGTGCGTAGGTGGTTTTTCAAGTCAGCGGTTAAAGGCTACGGCTCAACCGTAGTTAGCCGCTGAAACTGGAAAACTTGAGTGCAGGAGAGGAAAGTGGAATTCCCAGTGTAGCGGTGAAATGCGTAGATATTGGGAGGAACATCAGTAGCGAAGGCGGCTTTCTGGACTGTAACTGACACTGAGGCACGAAAGCGTGGGTAGCAAACAGGATTAGATACCCTGGTAGTCCACGCCGTAAACGATGAGTACTAGGTGTCGGGGGTTACCCCCCTCGGTGCCGCAGCTAACGCATTAAGTACTCCGCCTGGGGAGTACGCACGCAAGTGTGAAACTCAAAGGAATTGACGGGGACCCGCACAAGTAGCGGAGCATGTGGTTTAATTCGAAGCAACGCGAAGAACCTTACCTAAGCTTGACATCCCTCGGACCGGTGTTTAATCACACCTTCCCTTCGGGGCTGAGGTGACAGGTGGTGCATGGTTGTCGTCAGCTCGTGTCGTGAGATGTTGGGTTAAGTCCCGCAACGAGCGCAACCCTTGTCTTTAGTTGCCAGCATTCAGTTGGGCACTCTAGAGAGACTGCCAGGGATAACCTGGAGGAAGGTGGGGATGACGTCAAATCATCATGCCCCTTATGCTTAGGGCTACACACGTGCTACAATGGGTAGTACAGAGGGTTGCCAAACCGTGAGGTGGAGCTAATCCCTTAAAGCTACTCTCAGTTCGGATTGTAGGCTGAAACTCGCCTACATGAAGCTGGAGTTACTAGTAATCGCAGATCAGAATGCTGCGGTGAATGCGTTCCCGGGTCTTGTACACACCGCCCGTCACACCACGGAAGTCGGAAACACCCGAAGCCGATTGTCTAACCGCAAGGAGGAAGTCGTCGAAGGTGGAGTCGATAACTGGGGTGAAGTCGTAACAAGGTAGCCGTATCGGAAGGTGCGGCTGGATCACCTCCTTTCTAAGGAAAATTACCTGCTGTTTAATTTTGAGAGTTCATTTAACTTTCAACTTTGTACTTTGAAAACTGAATATATTAGTGATATTAAAGACATCGATTGATTGTCCATTGGATAATCAATTATATAGATTAATACAATCGAGAATGAGAGACAACTCACTAAAACACGAGAGTAAACTCATAAAAATCTGAGAGACAACTCATAAAAACAAATTAGCTATTAATATTGTCGAAAGACACTATTAAAACTCAAATTAATAACGAGGTCAAGTTATTAAGGGTGTAGGGCGGATGCCTTGGCACTAGGAGCCGATGAAAGACGTGATAAGCTGCGATAAGCTTCGGGGAGTGGCACATACACTTTGATCCGGAGATTTCTGAATGAGGAAACTCACTTGGAGTAATGTCCAAGTATCCATACATGAATACATAGTGTATGGAGGGGAACTCAGGGAACTGAAACATCTAAGTACCTGAAGGAAGAGA
Organism: Peptostreptococcus faecalis; assembly: GCF_900240845.1. Lineage (GTDB taxonomy): Bacteria > Bacillota > Clostridia > Peptostreptococcales > Peptostreptococcaceae > Peptostreptococcus > Peptostreptococcus faecalis. The sequence continues at coordinate 402,192 of NZ_OERU01000001.1, read as the reverse complement.
AAGAAATTCGATTCCGATAGTAGCGGCGAGCGAACTCGGAAGAGCCCAAACCGAATCAGTTTACTGGTTCGGGGTTGCGGACATATCTTAAGGAGAAGATATTGCGAGTAGAATAGAGCTGGAAAGTTCAACCATAGAGGGTAATAGTCCCGTATACAAAGCCAAGAAAGCTCTTGATATGATCCAGAGTACCACGAGACACGTGAAACCTTGTGGGAAGCAGGGAGGACCATCTCCCAAGGCTAAATACTACCTAGTGACCGATAGCGAACAGTACCGTGAGGGAATGGTGAAAAGAACCCCGGGAGGGGAGTGAAATAGAACCTGAAACCCTACACTTACAAGCTGTGGGAGCGCATTATTCGCGTGACCGCGTACTTTTTGTAGAACGGGCCAACGAGTTACGTTATGTGGCAAGGTTAAGCACTTCAGGTGTGTAGCCGAAGCGAAAGCGAGTCTTAACTGGGCGAATTAGTCACATGACGTAGACCCGAAACCGGGCGACCTACCCATGAGCAGGATGAAGCGAAAGTAAAATTTCGTGGAGGTCCGAACCCACGTACGTTGAAAAGTGCGGGGATGACTTGTGGGTAGCGGTGAAATTCCAATCGAGCTCGGAGATAGCTGGTTCTCCCCGAAATAGCTTTAGGGCTAGCCTTGAATGTAGAGATGTGGAGGTAGAGCACTGAATGTCCTAGGGGGTATTGCACTTACCGAAGACTATCAAACTCCGAATGCCATTATCTTTTATTCAGGAGTCAGACTATGGGTGATAAGGTTCATAGTCGAAAGGGAAACAGCCCAGACCGTCAGCTAAGGTCCCTAAATGTATGTTAAGTGGTAAAGGATGTGAGATTGCACAGACAACCAGGATGTTGGCTTAGAAGCAGCCATTCATTTAAAGAGTGCGTAATAGCTCACTGGTCGAGTGATCTTGCGCCGAAAATTTCCGGGGCTAAAACATACTACCGAAGCTACGGCATCACATAGTGATGGGTAGGGGAGCTTCCCATGCAGGTTGAAGCGATACCGTAAGGAGTCGTGGACAGTATGGGAGAGAGAATGTTGGCATGAGTAGCGAGATGAAGGTGAGAATCCTTCAGGCCGTAAACCCAAGGTTTCCAGGGGAAGGTTCGTCCTCCCTGGGTTAGTCGGGACCTAAGCTCAGGCCGAAAGGCGTAGGCGATGGACAACAGGTTGATATTCCTGTACTACCGATAATCGTTTGAGAGATGGGATGACACAGTAGGATAAGCTGAGCACACTGTTGGTTATGTGTGTCTAAGTATTGAGGCTGGCTAGACAGGCAAATCCGTCTAGCTACTAAGGCTGGGATACGATGGGGAGCGAAACTAAGTAGCGAAGCAGCTGATTTCACACTGTCGAGAAAAGTCTCTATCGAGATTAAAGGTACCCGTACCGCAAACCGACACAGGTGGGTGAGGAGAGTATCCTAAGGCCCGCGAGAGAACTATTGTTAAGGAACTCGGCAAAATGACCCCGTAACTTAGGGATAAGGGGTGCCCCAGAAATGGGGCCGCAGAGAATTGGTCCAAGCGACTGTTTATCAAAAACATAGGTTTCTGCTAAGTCGAAAGACGATGTATAGGAGCTGACGCCTGCCCGGTGCTGGAAGGTTAAGGGGATCTGTTAGAGTAATCGAAGCAGTGATCTTAAGCCCCAGTAAACGGCGGCCGTAACTATAACGGTCCTAAGGTAGCGAAATTCCTTGTCGGGTAAGTTCCGACCCGCACGAAAGGCGTAACGATTTGGACGCTGTCTCAACAATAGACTCGGTGAAATTGTAATCCCGGTGAAGATGCCGGGTACCTGCGACAGGACGGAAAGACCCCATGGAGCTTTACTGTAGCTTGACATTGGGTCTCGATACTACATGTACAGGATAGGTGGGAGACTACGAAATCAGGGCGTCAGTTTTGATGGAGTCATCCTTGGGATACCACCCTTGTAGTATTGGGACTCTAACCATAGGCCATGAATCTGGTCTTGGGACACTGTCTGGTGGGCAGTTTGACTGGGGCGGTCGCCTCCCAAAAGGTAACGGAGGCGCTCAAAGGTTCCCTCAGTACGGTCGGAAATCGTACGTAGAGTGTAAAGGCAAAAGGGAGCTTGATTGCAAGACATACAGGTCGAGCAAGGTAGAAATACGGACTTAGTGATCCGGTGGTTCTGAATGGAAGGGCCATCGCTCAACGGATAAAAGCTACCCTGGGGATAACAGGCTTATCTCCCCCAAGAGTCCACATCGACGGGGAGGTTTGGCACCTCGATGTCGGCTCATCACATCCTGGGGCTGTAGTTGGTCCCAAGGGTTGGGCTGTTCGCCCATTAAAGTGGTACGCGAGCTGGGTTCAGAACGTCGTGAGACAGTTCGGTCCCTATCCGTCGCAGGCGTAGGAAATTTGAGGAGATCTGTCCTTAGTACGAGAGGACCGGGATGGACATACCTCTGGTGTACCAGTTGTTCTGCCAAGGGCATGGCTGGGTAGCTATGTATGGAAAGGATAAGCGCTGAAAGCATCTAAGCGCGAAGCCCACTTCAAGATAAGATTTCCCACCGTAAGGTTAAGATCCCAGGAAGACTACCTGGTTGATAGGTCAGAGGTGTAAGTGCAGCAATGTATGTAGCTTACTGATACTAATAGATCGAGGACTTGACCAATAAAAATACACTAATATATTCAGTTTTGAGAGTACAAAACTTTCAATTTAATATGTGGTTATTACAGCAAAGAGGATACACCTGTTCCCATTCCGAACACAGAAGTTAAGCTCTTTAGCGCCGAAGGTACTTGATGGGAAGCTGTCTGGGAGAATAGGACATAGCCACGTGATAGGCTCTAGCATTTAGCTAGAGTCTTTTTTTTGTTTATATAAAAAGTCAAAAATATTCATAAAAATAAATATTATATACAAAATAGAGATCTATTTTAAAAATAAAAAGCTTATAAAAAGACATGGAGAAATATGATATAATTAGACATGTATACTCTCTGATAATATGTAATAAGCAGCGTAGATAAATAATATAAATATATTTTTAAATTTACTAAGAATAACGTAGATAAATAATTACGAAAAATATATAAATACTAAATATATAAATACTATAGAGCTATTTTTAAAATACACTATGAAAAGTATATAAATATATTTATAAATAATGAAGACAAATAATACAGAGGTATTAAAAATATTCATAAACAAATATGTGAGGTAAAAAATGAGTACACCTATATATGATAGATTAAAAGATATATATGATTCTGAGATTGTATCGTTTCATATGCCGGGTCATAAATATGGAAAGATATACGAAGAATTAGGTTACAGTGACAAAATTGAACAATTTTATAAACTAGATACAACTGAAATCATAGGAACAGATAACTTGCATGATCCAAAGGGAGTAATATTAGAGTCAGAAAAAAATGCAAAAAGAATATTACTATCAGAGAAAAATTGTGAAGAGATAGATTTACATTATATAGTCAATGGAAGTACGTGCGGTATTATAGCTTCTATATTGTCGTGTTGCAGACCAAACGATAAACTGATTATAAATAGAGGTTGTCATCAATCCGCATATAATGCATGTGTAATAGGCGATATACATCCGATTTTTGTAAATGAAAGAATTGATTATAAGAATAGTATTTTCATGGGGTCATATGAAGACGAGTACATAGCTAAAATAGAGGAAAATAGAGATGCTAAAGCTGTATTTTTGACAAGACCTACTTACTATGGTATGTGCATGGATATAGAAAAAATCATAGAAAAAGCACATGAACATAATATGCTAGTAATAGTGGATGAAGCGCATGGAGCACACTTTGGATTGAGTGACAAATTTCCTAAATCATCAGTAGAATTAAGAGCTGATTTAGTGATACAAAGCATACACAAAACTCTTCCCTCTTTTACTCAGACATCTATCCTTCTGGCAAAGAAAGAGTCAGTTGATAGAAATAGATTAAAAAGGTTATTGTCAATGCTTGAAACATCCAGCCCTTCATATCTTATGATGATGAGTTTGGAAATAAGCTTTGATATTTATGAAAAATATGGAACATTTTTGATGGAAAGACTGTTAAATAGTATATATGTATTTAGAAGGAACGCAAAAGCATATGATATTTCAATAATGGACGATCCAACTAAGATATTTATTAATACAATAGACAAAGGATTTAATGGGTACGACTTTGCAAAAATTTTGAGATATAACTACAATATACAGGTTGAAATGTCAAATTACAGTGGAGTTTTAATGCTTTGCTCTATAGCAAATGTTAAGTCTGATTTTGATAAAATGGCAGCTGCTTTAAAAGATGTTTTAGAAAAGAAATTGTTTAGCAGAAAAATAGATTTTTTTGATGACTTTGATAATACAAATATGGGTGAAAGAGATATAATATCGTCACACCATAGTAAAAAAATAAAGTTAAAATATCCTACTAGCATTCCGGTTAAGTGTGTTGAACCAAATGAAGCATTTAATTCTGACAAGGAAATGATAGATTTAAAAGATTCTTTGAATAGAGTTTGTGGAGAGTTTGTAATACCTTATCCTCCAGGGATTTGTATCATAGCACCTGGTGAAATAATAAATCAGGAAGTAATTGATTTTGTTAAAAATGCTAAAATGTTTGATGTTGATATAAATGGTATGCAGAGTAGGAATTTTGAAAAAATAAATGTATTAAAATATAAATAAGTGAATTAAAATATAAATAAATCTATTAAAAAAGAAAACTGTATTAAAAAAAATGATTATATTAAAAGAAAAATGATTATATTAAAAGAAAAATGATTATATTAAAAGAAAACAAGATGATTTTAAAAAATGAATGCATTAAAAATGTACATATATTTGAATAAATAAAGCAATTAAATAAAAATAATGTTGCGTGATATAATAAGCAATTATGTTGTGCAGAAGAGTACGCAATTAAAATACATATGTAGGAGAGAGTTGAGGAAAATAGATGATAGGAAAGTTATTTGTTATAGAGAGTGGAACAGATGGATCTGGAAAGGCAACGCAGAGCGAATTACTATATAATAGATTAGAATCTGATGGATACAAAGTAAAGAAAGTAGAGTATCCAAACTATAATTCAGAGTCATCTTCTCTTGTGAAAATGTATTTAAGAGGTGATTTCGGGAAAAAAGCAGACGATGTTGATCCTTATATTGCATCCACTTTTTTTGCAGCAGATAGGTATGCTACTTATAAAACAGAATGGGAAGATTTTTATATGTCTGGTGGAACTATAATAGCAGATAGATATGCTACTTCAAATTTAGTACACCAAGCATCAAAGATGGATGACCTAGAAGAAAGAGAACAATTTTTAAAATGGATGGATGACTATGAATACAATTTATATAAAATTCCTAGAGCAGATAGTGTATTTTTTTTAGACGTGCCAGTTGATGTAAGTAGCGAACTAATAAAAAATAGAAAAAATAAAATAACTCATGAATCTGAAAAAGACATTCATGAAAGTGATTACGAGTATTTGAAAAAAACATATGAAAATTCAAAGTACATAGCTTGTAAATATAAATGGGATATAATAAATTGTGTAGATAAAAATAAATCCATGAGAAATATTGAAGATATACATGACGAAATTTACTCAAAAGTAGTAAATGTGATTAAAGGAAAGTAGGAAAAATATGTTTGAAGGTATACTGGGAAATGAAAGTGCGAAAAATAAACTAGCGACAGCAATTAAGTCAAATAAAATAACAAATGCATATATGTTCACAGGGCCTGAAGGTATAGGTAAAAAAAAGATAGCAGAAAAATTTGCTAGTGAATTAATAAAAATTAATATAGAAAACAGCTCAGATTACAATCTAATAGAAGCTAAAAGTGGCGAAAATAGCATAAAAATTGATCAAATAAGAAATCTAAATACAAGTATAAATTTAAAACCATATAGTGATTATAAAGTATATTTGATAAATGATGCAGAAAAAATGACGGTTCAGGCACAAAATGCATTGCTAAAAACATTAGAAGAACCACCTGCTTATGGTATAATAATACTTGTAACAAAAAATGATCAAGCTTTATTAGAAACTATTAGGTCGAGATGTATTGAGATTAAGTTTGCACCATTGAGCAATCAATATATAAAAAATATATTAATAGACAGAGGTGTAGATGAGAGTCAAGCTACAATGGTTTCAGTTTTTTCTAAGGGAAGTGCAAGCAGGGCCTTAGAAATGAGTGAAAGTCAAGATTTTAATGAGTTGAGGTTAGAGGTAGAAAATTTTTTAGAAATGGTAATTATAGAAAAAAATAGGTTTGAAGTGACGAGGATGTCAGAGTACTTAAAAAAATATAATGATAAAATAAATGAAATTATAGAATTGCTTAAAGTTTATATTAGAGATGCTATTTTGCTAAGAGAAGGAGTGGATGAGTCTTTGCTAGTAAATATTGACAGTATTAAGATTGTTAGAAAACTTGCATACTCTGTGGGTATAGCACAATTAGGCAAGATTATATCTATTCTGGAGTGTAGCGAAAATAAAATTTCGAGTAATTCAAACTTTAATAGTACTGTACAAACTATGGCTTTAAATATATATGAGGTGGTAAATATATGATATTAATTGTTGGAGTAAGGTTTAAACCTGCTGGAAAAATATATTACTTTGATCCTGGAAGTTTTGAACTATCTGTAGGTGATGATGTAATAGTAGAAACTGCTAGAGGGCTGGAATATGGAATGATAGTTACAGGTCCTAAATCAGTAGATGAGGACGATATTGTGAGTCCTTTAAAGCCAATTGTAAGAATGGCAACAAGCGAAGATAGTGAAATCTATGTTGAGAACAAAATTAAAACAAAAGAGGCAATTGAAATTTGCACAGAAAAAATTAAAGAACATGAGCTAGAGATGCATTTGAAAGATTGTGAATATACTTTTGATAGAAATAAGCTTATATTTTACTTTACAGCAGAAGGAAGAATAGATTTTAGAGATTTAGTAAAAGACTTGGCAGCTATATTTAAGACGAGAATAGAGCTAAGACAAATTGGAGTGAGAGATGAAGCTAAGATACTAAATGCTATAGGTCCTTGTGGTAGACCTCTTTGTTGTTCTACATGGATAGGTGAATTTATGCCAGTTTCTATAAAAATGGCAAAAGAACAAGGTTTGTCTCTAAATCCTTCTAAAATTTCTGGTGTATGTGGAAGATTGTTTTGTTGCCTAAAATACGAAGCAAAAGGCTACTCAGAAGCTATTAAAAGGATGCCTGCGACTGGATGGTTAGTTGAGGATTTATTTGACGGTAAAACTGGAAAAATAATAGAAACTAATTACTTGTTAGAAACGATTAAAGTAGAGTGCGAAGGTAAGGAAAAAGAGATAAGAGTGTTAGCAAAAGGCGATTATAAAGTAATAAAATCTTTCAAAAAAGAAAATAATAGAAATTCTGATGGTGATGAAGTTCTAGATAGAGATGCATTAGAGGAACTAAAGAGATTGGAACAGGAATAATAATGAGCATTAAACTGTTAGAAAATGAGAGAATAGATGACCTTCAATTCAAGGATATGAAAATAATACAAAACACAGATGGATTTTGTTTTGGAATAGACGCGGTATTGTTGGCTAATTTTACGAAAGTAAAAAAAGATAATCGCTTAGTCGATCTAGGTACTGGGACAGGCATTATTCCTTTATTGCTTTCAGGAAAGAGTCGAGCCAAGGAATTAATAGGAGTTGAAATACAAAAAGAAGTAGCAGAAATGGCTACAAGGTCTGTAGCGCTCAATCAAGTAGAAGATAGAGTAAAGATAATAAATGAAGACTTAAAAAATATTTGCAACTTATTGGAAAAAAACACATTCGATGTTGTAACATCAAATCCTCCTTATATGAATCCAAATGGTGTGAAGAATAAAAACGATAAAAAGACTATTTCTAGACACTGTATAAAATGTGACCTTGAAGATGTAATAAAAGTTGCATCGGATCTACTAAAGCCAAATGGTAAATTTTTCATGGTGAATAGGCCGGTAAGATTAGTGGATATGATGGTGTTTGGAAGAAAATACAATTTAGAGCCAAAAAAAATCAGGTTCGTGCACTCTAAACATTCAAAGGCTCCAAAATTAGTATTGATAGAGTATGTAAAATGCGCAAAAGCAGAAGTAAAAATATTAGAACCTCTATATATCTATAAAGAAGATGGATCTTATACTGATGAAATTCTAGAAATATATTCAAAAAAAGCGTGGAGGAGTAAAGATGGAATCTAAATTATATATCTGTCCTACGCCAATCGGTAACTTAGAAGATATTACGTTTAGGACGCTAAAAGTGTTAAAAGAAGTAGATTTAATAGCGGCTGAAGATACAAGGCATACAATTAAGCTACTTAATCACTTTGATATCAGCAAGCCTCTAACAAGCTATCATGAGCATAATAAAAAATCAAAAGGTGATATTTTAATAGAAAGATTGCAAAATGGCGAAACTATTGCCCTTGTAAGCGATGCTGGAATGCCTGGAATCTCTGATCCTGGTGAAGACTTAATAAGGCTATGCATTGAAAAAAATATAGAGGTAGAAGTGCTGCCAGGGGCATCTGCATTTGTAGTTGCGCTCGTTGGATCTGGAATGCAAACTGATAAATTTGTGTTCGAAGGATTTCTTGATAGAGATAAAAAGAAAAAGAAAAAAAGACTAGAAGAAATAAAAAATGAACTGCGAACTCTTATTATTTATGAATCTCCTCATAGATTAAAAGAAACCTTAAAATTAATGAATGATATTTTGGGAAATAGAAAAATAGCTATATGCAGAGAACTTACAAAAAAATATGAAAGCTATTTTAGAACAACAGTGCAAGAAGCTATTGAACATTATGAACAAAACTCTCCACGAGGAGAATATATTTTGATAATTGAAGGCGGAACTTTTAGTGAAGAACAAAATACATACGAAGAACTGAATGAAAGAGAATATGTAGAAAATCTAATTGAAGAAGGCTATACAAAAAAAGATGCAGTAAAAGAGGTTGCAAAAAAAAGAGGTCTTAAAAAAGATATAGTCTATAAATTGACTTTAGATCTATAAATCTTAAGTAAAGACGAAATAATAAAAAATATACTGTTAAAGAAGATAACAAAAAACGACACCTAGTAAATAAACTTACTAAAAAGGTGTTGTTTTTTTGTATTATCTTTTGTTAATTCGGATAAAATTACATTTTTAAATAAATAAAAAACATTAAAAAGCGATTCTATTCTAATAAAATAAACATCTATTGTTAAAAAAAGAAAAGTTATATTAATTTTCTAATAAAAAAAATAAATAATTGTAATAAAAATAGTATTTTCTATATAATTATGATAAAATAAGTATATCTAGATAAACTTTATATTTTTAAGTAAAAAAAAAGTTTATACTTGCTAGTAGCCTAGTTATTATTAAGGAGAATGAAAACATGCATAATTTAACAATGTTAACAGATTTATATCAGTTGACAATGATCAATGGATATTATGAAAGTAATGTTCATGAAGACATAGCTGTATTCGATATATTTTTTAGAAAAAATGTATGTGAGGGTGGATACACAATAGTATGTGGAATTGAAGAGATTGTTAAATACATAGAAAATTTAAAATTTAAAGAATCAGACTTAGATTATTTAAGGAGTCTAAATTTATTTGATGAAAAGTTTTTAGAATTTTTAAAGAGATTTAAGTTTACTGGTGATATATGTGCTGTAGAAGATGGAACTATAATGTTTCCTGGTGAGCCGATAATAACAGTGAAGGCTCCGCTGTATCAAGCACAACTAATTGAAACGGCTATGCTTACAATAGTTAACTTTATGACGTTGATAGCAACTAAGTCTTCCAGAGTATGTAATGCAGCGAAAGGAGACCCAGTACTTGAATTTGGGTTGAGAAGAGCTCAAGGACCTGAAGCAGGTTTATATGGAGCTAAAGCTGCAATAATAGGCGGCTGCAATGGAACTTCAAATGTTTTGGCAGGCAAAATGTTTGACGTTAATATTTCTGGTACACATGCGCACAGCTGGGTTCAGAAATTTGATACAGAACTAGATGCATTTAGAGCATATGCAAAGACATATCCAGATACATGTCTTCTTCTGATAGATACATATGATGTATTGAACAGTGGAGTTGAAAATGCAATAACAGTATTTAATGAGTTAAGAGCTTCAGGACATGAGCCACTAGGAGTCAGATTAGACTCTGGTGACTTGACTTACCTATCAAAAGAGGTGAGAAAACGATTGGATGAAGCAGGATTTGAAAATGCAAAAATAACTGCATCAAATGACTTAGATGAATATACGATTACGGCATTGAAGCAAGAAGGTGCTCTAATTGACTCTTGGGGAGTGGGAACGAAGCTGATAACTTCATTTGACTATCCTTCCTTAGGAGGCGTATATAAATTAGCAGGTGTATTTGATTCAAATGGTAATCTAGAACCAAAAATTAAATTGTCAGAAAATCCTGAAAAGATGAATAATCCTGGCTTAAAAAAAGTTATAAGAATTTATAACAACACTACATCAAAGGCAGAAGCAGATTTAATAATGCTTTCTGATGAAAATATAGATACTGAAAATCCTATTGAAATATTCGATCCAGTATACACTTGGAAAAGAAAGACTTATTACAATTACACAATAAGAGAAATGTTAAAACCACTATTTATAGATGGTAAATGTGTAAGAACTCATAAGACTGTAAATGAAATCAAAGAGTATACTAAGAACGAACTTAATAGTATCTGGGATCAGTATAAGAGAATAAAGAACCCTCACGTATACAAGGTTGATTTGTCCGAAAAATTATGGACATTGAAAAATAACATGGTGGCATCTAAAAAGAAAAATTAGTATATTTTATGTAAAGTGGGTGAATTAAAATGACAAAAAAATCATACGAAGAAAGAATGGATTCAACAGATGCAAAAATAATTGAAATTCTTCAGGAAAACGGTAGAATTTCGATGAAGGATTTAGGGATGGCTGTGGGATTAACATCTCCAGCAGTATCAGAAAGAGTTAAAAGACTTGAAGAAGCTGGAATAATTTCTGGATACAAAGCTATAGTAAATCCGGATTCAATGGGAAGAGTAATAAAGGCGTTTATAAACGTTTCATTACCAGGAACAGCATATGATGCATTTTTAGACAAAGTTAAAAATGACCACAGAATAGTGGAGTGTCACCATATCACAGGAGACGATAGTTCTCTATTAAGAGTAATTGTAGAAAACATGGATGATTTGGAAAATGTAATTGATGGTCTTAAGGACTTTGGTAGAACAAAGACTTCTGTAATACTATCGACACCAATTCAGTCAAAGTCTATCTTATGAAAGTTGACTTATTAAAAAATGTAGTATAAAATTATAATGTAATATATAAAACTACATATTAGGCTGTGAAGAGAAGAGTAGGCATATAATAATGTCACAGAGAGTTGGGTTAGCTGGAAACCAATACAGTAAAAATGTTGAACATGGACTTGGAGCCTCATACCAAAGTTGAAAAATGATGGTATGCGTGAAATACGCGTTAAAGTAAAGAGACATTGTTTTTGTAAAATTGTTTGGGTTTACAATTTTATAAATAACGATAATTAGGGTGGTACCGTGAATTTATACTCGCCCCTATGTATTTATAGGGGGCGAGTATTTTTTTGTAGAAATTTTTAAATAAAATGAAAAACATCTCAGCACGGAAATTTTTAAAAATTAAATTATATATAATAAACAGGAGGAAAATTAAATGACAAAAAAACCAACATTTTATGTAACAACACCAATTTACTATCCGAGTGGAAAGCTTCATATTGGTCATGCTTACACTACAATAGCAGCGGATGCAATTGCAAGATTTAAGCGATTTTGTGGATATGATGTAAGATTTTTGACAGGTACAGATGAACATGGTGAAAAAATTCAAAAAAAAGCACAGGAAGCTAATAAAACAGAAATAGAATTTTTAGACGAGCAGATTGCGGATATAAAAGCTCTATGGAAAAAATTAGAAATATCAAATGATGATTTTATTAGAACTACTGAACCTAGACACGAAAAAGCTATACAAAAAATATTTACAAAGCTTTATGAGCAGGGAGATATATATAAGGGCGAATATGAGGGTAACTATTGTGTCCCTTGTGAAAGTTTTTGGACAGAATCTCAGATGATAGATGGAAACAAGTGCCCAGATTGTGGTAGAGAAACAACTCTGGTAAAGGAAGAATCATATTTCTTTAGGCTATCAAAATATGAAGATAGAATTAGAGATTTATTTGAAAATGGAAACTTTGTAGAGCCAGAAAGCAGAAAAAATGAAATGATAAAAAACTTTTTAGATCCAGGTCTAGAGGATTTGTCTGTTACAAGAACTTCTTTTGACTGGGGAGTAAAAGTTCCATTTGATGAAAAGCATGTAATTTATGTTTGGATAGATGCACTTTGCAACTATATTACTGCATTAGGATATATGGGAGAAGACGATACAAAATATAAGACTTATTGGCCTGCAAATGTACAGTTGGTTGCAAAAGAAATTGTAAGATTCCACACAATAATATGGCCAGCAGTATTGATGGCTCTAGATTTACCTCTTCCAGAAAAAGTTTTTGGACACGGGTGGATTTTATTTGCCGATGATAAAATGAGTAAATCTAAGGGAAATATAGTGTATCCTGGACCAATGGTAGAGAGATATGGTGTTGACGCACTTAAATACTTCTTGCTTAGAGAGTTTTCTTTTGGTCAAGATGGTAGCTACACTCATAGAAATTTTGTGAATAGAATAAATTCAGATCTTGTAAATGATCTTGGCAACTTAGTTAGCAGATCTATTTCAATGGTAGAAAAATATAACAACGGAATATTAGAAAAAAATGACTCGACTACTGAATTTGATGAAAGCTTAATTGAAACGTATAAAGAAGCAAGGAAAGATTTTGAAGAACATATGAATACATTGATGTTCCATGAGGCATTAGAAAGCGTATGGAAATTTGTTAGAAGAACAAATAAATATATTGATGAAACTACACCTTGGATACTGGCAAAAGATCCAGAAAATAAAGAAGTGTTAAACAAAGTATTATACAATCTTTGTGAGTCTATTAGACTTATATCTGCATTGATCAGTTCTCTACTACCACATACTTCTGAAGAAATATTTAAAAGACTTTCAATCACAGGCAATGAAGAACTTACTAATTGGGAAAGCAGCAATGAATTTGGGCTATTAGCAAGTGGAACAAAGGTACAAAAGGGAGAATTACTATTCCCAAGACTAGATGTTGAAGAAGAAATAAGTATTTTAGAAAACTTATTTGCTGAAAGAATTGTAGATCAAGAGTCTACAAATGATGAAAAGATAGAAGAGGAAAAAGAATTGGAGCATAAAGAAACAATAACTATAGACGATTTTGATAAAGTAGAACTTAGAGTAGGGAGAGTAATTGAATGTGAAAAACACCCTAAAGCTGATAGATTACTAGTATCAAAAATAAAATTAGGATCTGAAATCAGACAAATAGTATCCGGAATAGCTCAGTGGTATTCTCCAGAAGATATGGTCGGCAAGGATGTAGTAGTAGTATGCAACTTAAAGCCAGTTAAATTAAGAGGCGTTGAGTCGCAAGGGATGATACTAGCTGCTGGAGATGATGGTGACGATTTAGTAATACCGCAGGCAATAGGAGCTAAAAGTGGAGCTGAGGTGAGATAGTAATGCTATTTGATTCACATGCACATTTAAATGATGAAAGATTTGATGAGGATAGAGATGAACTCATTAAATCCCTTAGAGAAAAAGATGTAGACTTGGTTGTAAACCCAGGTGCTGACATGGAAACATCTAGATCTGCAGTAGAACTTTCCAATAAGTATGATTTTATATATTCTGCTGTAGGAGTTCATCCACATGATGTAAGTAATATGACTGAATCCGATTTAGAAGAGCTAAAAATACTTGCAAAATCTAATGATAAAGTTGTAGCCATAGGTGAAATAGGTCTAGATTACTACTATGATTTATCTCCTAGAGATAAACAAAAATACTGGTTTATAAAGCAAATTGAACTTGCAAACGAATTGAATTTACCATTTATAGTGCACGATAGAGATGCTCATGGGGATACTTTTGATATTATTAAAAAATACAAAGCACCACACACTGGATGTGTTCTTCATTCATTTAGTGCATCTGCTGAAATGGCTAAAGAATATATTAAGTTAGGGTGTCATATTTCAATACCTGGTACAGTGACTTTTAAAAATAACAAAAAAACTGTAAACGTAGTAAAGGAAACACCACTTGAGTGGATGTTTATTGAAACAGATTCTCCATATATGACGCCAGTTCCATACAGAGGAAAAAGAAATGATCCTTCTATGGTGAAATATGTAGCTCAGAAAATTGCACTTGAAAAAGGTATTTCGTATGAAGAAGTTTGCAATGCTACAAAAGAAAATGCTAAAAGGTTTTTTGGAATAAGGTAGGTATGCAATGTCTAATATAAAAGGTGTAATATTTGATATGGATGGTGTAATATTTGACACTGAAAGTATGTCATCTGATTTTTGGAGAAAAACTATGGCGAAGTACGGTCATGAAATGAATGATGAGATATACTCAGAGGTCATGGGAAGAAATAAAGAAGGTGTAATCGAAGGTCTTGAGAGTATATACAAAGATCCAAGTATCGATTTTAGAAAAATATCAGAAGAAAAAACTGCAGCAATGGTAGAGCAACTTGATAAGAATCCTATACCTACTTTGCCTGGAATATACGAAATAATTGAATATTTAAAGCTAAAAGGTTATAAAATGGGAGTGGCAACTTCTACTAGAAAATTTAGAGCTGAAAAAAGATTGAAAAAAGAAAATATATATGATCATATGCATGCATTTATGTACGGAGACGAAGTAGAAAAATCTAAGCCTCATCCAGAAATTTTTCTGAAAACAGCTCAAATGCTTAACTTAGAACCAGGTGAATGTTTAGTTTTAGAAGATTCTCCATCAGGCATAGAAGCAGCTTATAATGGCGGATTTAAGTGTATAAATGTAGTAGACATGAAAAAGCCTACAGAGCAAATGAAAAAACGAACAATAGCAATTTGCGATGACTTATTTGAAGTAATTGATTGGTTAGAAGAAAATAACTAAATTATTAAAAAGAAAACTAAAAGCATCGGATTGTATTTTATGGAGGATGTTATGAAAAAAATAAGTGTTATAGGTGCAGGAAATATGGGAAAAGCCATAATTGGTGGCTTAGTAAAGTCAGAAACTGTAAATCCAGACTATATAATCGCTACAAACAGACATCAATCTGTGCTCGACAACTTAAAAAATGAATACGGTGTACAGACAACACTGGATTCAAAAGAAGGCGCAAAAAAAGGTGATATAATAATTTTTGCTGTTAAGCCTAAAGTAATAAAAGAAGTAATAAAAGATGTAAAAGAGTTTATAGATGATAAAAAAATAATTGTATCAATAGCTGCTGGAATATCAATAGAAGATATTGAGTCAGTAGTAGGAAATGATAAAAAAATTATAAAAGTAATGCCAAATACTCCAGCAATGGTGGGAGAGGCTATGTCGGCAGTTTCTATAAATAAAAATATATCTGAAGATGAAAAACAAATCGTAATGGATATTTTTAAGTCATTAGGTAAGGCTGAATTGGTGGACGAATCATTAATGGATGCCGTTACTGGAGTAAGTGGTTCATCTCCTGCATATGTGTACATGATGATAGAATCTATGGCAGATGCAGCTGTATTGTCGGGAATGCCAAGAAAACAAGCATATGTTTTTGCATCACAAGCGGTACTAGGTGCAGCAAAAATGGTTTTAGAAACTGGATTGCACCCAGGTGAATTAAAAGATATGGTTTGTTCACCAAGTGGGACGACAATAGAGGCAGTAGAAGCATTGGAAAAATATGGATTTAGAAATGCTGTGATAAAAGGGCAGATGGCATGCGTAAACAAATCTATAGAAATGTCAAAAAAGTAAAATAAAAAATAATAAAAAAACAAAATAATGAAAAATAAAAAGGTGTACTATATGAATTTTAAACTTCATATAGATACACCTTTTATATTGTTAAGATATTTTTAATTTATATTTTTATAATATATTAAAATGTAAACAATTTATTTTATATTAAAAATAAGAAAACTAAAAGGAAATGGCAAAGTGAACCAAGCATAATAAATATATGGAAAATATCGTGGAAATTCCAATTTTTTATATTTGGTTTTTTAATTGCATAAATCACTCCACCGATTGTATATAATACTCCTCCGAGTGTCAATAGCATAAAAGCTATAGGAACCAAATTTATATATAGGTCTTTTATTACAAATATAGCTGCCCATCCCATTGCTATATATAAAGCCGTAGATAATATCCTAGGCATATTAATCCAAAAAATCTTAAGTATTATACCTATTAATGCTATTACCCATAGAACAACAAATACGGGTACTCCAACTTTTTTTGGTAAAACGTAAAGACAAAATGGTGAATATGAGCCTGCTATCAGTACATATATCATAGAATGATCAACTTTTTTCATAACAGCAATAGCTTTTTTCTTTGATTCATTTATGGCATGGTATATACCGCTCACAAAATATAATGACATCATAGACACTCCAAAAATAATAGTGGAAACAAATAACGCCAAATTAAAATTACTTATCAATAGCTGTTTTCCAATTAATAAAATTAGAGCTATTACAGATAAACCACCTGCGATAAGGTGAGTGACAGAACTTATCGGATCTCTTAAAGCTTTCATTATTACACCTCGTTTTCTAAGACTTAATACATAGTTTACAAAACTACTTATAGTCATATTATAAAACTAATGAAAATATTTATCAAGCTTTTTTTGAAAAAAAAGAATATTTTTTACTCTTAAATTGTCCTTTGATGTAAGCTATATAGGTGGTATAATAAAAAGTGGACTCTATTCACTGAATGTATAGAGATGGAAATTATGTTTTAAATTAAGATGAAATCAAGTGGAAGTAAATTACTTATAACTTGGTTTATAACAATAAATAGTAGAGTTTGGAGAATAATTATGTACGATTTAAAAAGAGTTATTGATGAACTAATGGAAAAAGATGATATTAAAACAGATGATATACCCAATATTGATATTTATATGGATCAAATTCTTAGCTTGTTCGATAAATATTTTCCATACAATGACGATGAGCAAAGACTTACAAAAACTATGGTAAATAATTATGCAAAGGGAAATATAATAAAACCTCCTTCAAAAAAGAAATACAACAAGGAGCATATATTGACTATAGTGATTATTTGCATATTGAAAAGAAATATGAGTCTTTCTGATATAAAAAAAGTATTTGATAAAATATCTGAGATAGATGTAGAAGATAATATCAATGGAAGTGAAGTGGAAGCTGTTTATGATAGTTATCTTATAAAGAAGGCCGAAATGAACAATAAAATAAGTTCAAAGATAGATTTTATACTTTCTGAATTAAAAAATGATGATATATCGATATCTGAAAAAAAACTTTTGGATGTTTTGATTCTATCATACTATTCGAATCTATTAGGAGAAGCGGCTAGAACAATAATTAGAGAAGAGGAATAGATATGATAAAAGAAGTGATTGTAGTCGAAGGAAGAGATGATATAACGGCTGTAAAGAGAGCTTTAGATTGTGAAGTTATTGCTACTGGAGGATTTGGATTTCCTAAAGGGGTAATGGAACGAATACAAACAGCAAGCTCAAAGAGGGGAATAATAATACTTACAGATCCGGACTTTGCAGGTGAAAAAATAAGAAAAAAAATATCAGATTCAGTAAAAGGATGTAAACATGCATTTTTGCCTAGAGAAAAAGCCATTAAAAATGGAGATATAGGCGTGGAAAATGCTAGTCCTGAAAGTATTAGAGATGCAATTTCTAAAGTTAGAACAGAAAGTACTGACAGCAGAATAGAGTTTTCTCATTTTGATTTAATCAACAATGGGCTAGTAGGTGTAGAAGGGTCTTTAAGCAAGAGAGATGAAATAGGAAAAATTCTTGGGATCGGTTATGGAAATGCAAAACAGTTTTTAAATAGACTAAATAACTACGGTGTTACAAGAGAAGAATATGAAGAGGCTCTCAAAAGATATGAAGAAGAATTCGGTAAAAATATTTAATAAATTATTTAGAAAATTATAGAAAGAAAGAGGAAAAAATATGGGAAATAGACTTTCGTCTCATAGTAAGACAATGGAAGTAGTAAGGAAATTTGGATTTAAATTTACGAAGTCTTTAGGGCAAAACTTTCTTATAGACGATAATATAATAGATAAAATAGTTGCAGGGGCAAACCCTGGAAGTGAAGATAATATAATTGAGGTCGGTCCAGGAATTGGGACACTAACAAGAGAACTAGCTAGTAGAGCCAAAAAAGTTGTAGCAATAGAAATAGATAAAAATCTAATACCTATCTTAGATGAAACATTATCCGATTTAGAAAATGTGTCTGTTGTAAATGAAGATATAATGAAAGCGGATATAAAGCAAATAGCTGATAAATATTTTGACGGAGAACCATTTAAATTGGTTGCGAATTTACCGTATTATATAACAACACCAATAATCATGAGATTTTTGGAAGAAGATGTAGATGTAACTGATATAGTTGTAATGGTTCAAAAAGAAGTAGCGGAAAGAATGAATGCAAATCCAGGGAAAAAAGATTATGGGGCACTATCTGTAGCTGTTCAGTATCATTGTGATACGGAAATAGTGGCAAAAGTACCGAGACATTTATTCGTACCTCAGCCAAATGTGGACTCAATAGTAATAGCTCTTAGAGTAAGACCAGAAAAAAAATATAAGACGGACAATGAAGAGCTTTTCTTTAAAATTGTAAAAGCTGCTTTTGGTCAAAGAAGAAAAACACTTTTAAATTCATTGACAAGTATGGGAATATTGGATAAAGTGGAGATTGGAAAAATTTTAAAAGAGTCTCAAGTTGAAGAAAAAAGAAGAGGAGAAACTCTTAGCTTAGATGAGTACGCTATTTTAGCAAATTGTATGAATAAAAAATTAGGGGAGGTATAGCAATGAGTGGCAATAATAAGAAGAAAAAAAACAATAAAATGTTAATAATTATTATGTCTGTAGTTGCTTTTTTTATGATATATTTACTTACCTTTAAACTATTCAGAGCACATTTAGCAAATAATACAAATGCAGATATAATGAGTGTGGATACTGGTAGCGAAAAAAATGTTATACAAGAAGAGATTGAAAGAAAAAAAGCCCTAGAATTAAAAAAAGGTCCTTTTGAAATATTAAAATCGAGTAAAAAAATATATATATCAGATGAACAAGTTGATAGCATAAAGATAGAGGGCGATTCGCTAGAATCGTTCAAAAGAAATTTAGAGATGTTTGTCAAAATAAGAAGCATAGATGATAGATTCAAGCCTTTAAATAAGGGAGTTACAGACAATGAAGTAGAATTTGAAACAGATTTCAATTATTTTAGAGTGAAAAAAAAAAATAAGACTGAATACTACAAAGTTCCTGTGTCCATGAAAAAAAGCTTTGAAACTACTTATAGAAAAATGATGTATACTTCTCTTGATTTTATAACTAGCAAAAAGAATTTAGGAGATATAAAAATATTTCATGGTAATGAAGAAAAGGGAGTATGGCCATGGAAAAAAGATGATTTGATGCATAAGATTCTTTACAAAAGAGAAGTCGGTAAAATACAACCAGAAAAAGAATTTTCAAAGAATAAATCCGATAGCTATACAATAAAAATTGATAAATCTGGAGTGAAAATCACAATACAAACTATGGGGAAAGACTTTATAAAAGTGGTATGTGGAGATAATATAGCTTATTATGAAGTATATCCAGAACTATATGAGTATTTAAAGAAAATTTTTAAGTAAGTACAAGATTAAATTTTAAAATAAAAAGACACCTAAATATTTAGGTGTCTTTTGAATTAAACTGAAAGTAATTTTTCTCCGACTTTATTTACAGGACCTGCACCACATGTAATGACTAAATCACCTTCTCCGACATTATCCTTTAGATAATCTACAATATCGTCAAATGTTTGTATATATTTAGCATCGACATTATTCTGGTACAATCTATCACATAAATCCTTTGAACTAATATCGCCAGGATCTTTTTCTCTTGCAGCGTAAATATCTGTTATAATCACATTATCCGCAGAGTAAAAAGCTTCTGAAAACTCATTTAATAGAGCTTTTGTTCTAGAATAAGTGTGAGGTTGGAATATTACCCAAAGCTTATTTTTCTTTAAGTTTTTAGCGGCTGAAAGAGCGGCTTTTACTTCTGTTGGATGGTGAGCGTAATCGTCTATAACTACGGCTCCATTAAAATTACCCTTCTTTTCGAATCTTCTACCAACACCAGTATATGTTTTTATTGCACTCTTTATTGTATCTACATCTATTCCAGATACAATCGATGCTATAATGGCAGCTGTTGCATTGTAGACATTGTGAACTCCGTATACTGAAAGTCTGAAAGTTCCCAAGTTTACTTTATTATATTTTAAATTAAATACTGCAAATCCATCTTCATCATATTTTATATCAGAAATTACAGCATCATTATCTTCGTTTTGTCCAAATCTAATTATAGTAGCATCTACATCATATACGATGTCTTTTGTATTTTCATTATCTCCGTTTATAATAAAAAAACCGTCCTCCGGTAGCAATTTACCAAACTTATTAAAAGAAGCTTTAATTTCTTCTATTCCAGAAAAATAGTCAAGGTGGTCTTCTTCAATATTTAAGACAATTGAAATAAAAGGATTGAAGTTCAAAAAACTATCTACATATTCACATGCTTCAGTAATAAAGTTTTCTGATGAACCAATTCTTACATTTCCACCTATAGAGCTAAGGTTACCACCAACTAGTATGGTAGGATCTTTCTCAGCATAATTAAAAATTGAAGATAACATGCTAGTAGTAGTAGTTTTTCCATGAGTACCAGAAACTGCTATCGAATTTTTGTATTCTCTCATAATCTGTCCAAGAAAAGCTGCTCTGTTGATCATTAGAATATTGTTATTTTTAGCTTCTAGAAATTCTTCGTTGTCATCAGAGATTGCTGCTGTATATATAACTAAGTTAGTATCCTTTGAAATATTTTCTTTTTTTTGACCTATATATATTGTGGCTCCTAAAGATCTAAGGCGGTCAACTAAATAAGATTCTTGCATATCAGAACCTGTAACCTTATATCCCTTATTTATACATATTTCTGCAAGAGCACTCATATTAATTCCGCCGATTCCGATAAAATGTACATTCATTTTTTTTCCACCTTTCGTAATAAATCAGATTTAAAGACACAATATGAACGTTATATGTGGTATAATAATAAAACGTTCAGTATTAAAGTGCGTAAATTTATTTTAACCAAAGTATATTATATCATAAAGTGCGATGTTTAGCTTGGGTATATTGGTAAAAGATTTTAAAGCAATTATATAATATTAAGTAATAAAATGCTGAAATAAACTAAAAAATAATTAAAAAATAATATGACTATATATTTGGAGGAAGTATGGAAAAGTTCAAAAGAAATGAAAGGATAGGAGCTATTGTAAAGATATTATCTGATAATCCTAACAAAATTTATACACTGAGTTATTTTACAAATCAATTTAATGCAGCAAAGTCTACTATTAGTGAAGATTTAATTGTAGTTAAAAACGTATTTGAAAAATTACAATTGGGAAAAGTTGTGACAATATCAGGTGCAGCTGGAGGAGTAAAATATATTCCTAAAACATCAAAAGAAGAAAATGAAAAATTTTTATTTGAGCTTTGTGATAGAATAAAAGAAGAGGGAAGAATATTATCAGGTGGATTTTTGTACTTGATAGATTTAATATACGACCCAAACGTTGTATATAAAATAGGAGAAATATTTGCATCAAACATTGATTATAGCGAAATAGATTGTGTTGTAACTATGGAGACTAAAGGTATTCCTATGGCGCTGATGACAGCTAAAGCTATGAACCTACCTTTAGTAATAATAAGAAAAAATACAAAAGTATCTGAAGGTCCGACTATTAGCATGACATATGTTACGGGTTCTTCTTCAAAAATTGAAACGATGAGTTTACCGAGTAAAGCTTTAAAACCAGGTAGCAAAGTCATTATAATAGATGACTTTATGAGAGGTGGCGGAACTATTAAAGGTATGACAGAGCTTATGAAGGAGTTCGATACAGAGGTAGTTGCGGCAGGTGTATTTATATCGACTGTAAAGCCGGAAAACAAGTTGGTATCAAACTATATTTCACTTTTAGAGTTAGACACAGATGGAAGCCAGATATCGGTACATCCGAATTTAAAGACTTTCAACTATGAGTATAGAGAATAGAATTACTAATATAATGAATTAATAATTTTTGATTGGTATTTCTAATACCAAAAATGAACCTTTGTATAGGATTTGTAATAACTGAATGTTCAAAACAGATATTTCTTGTAGCAGTATTTTAGAGAGGTATTTTTTATGATTGATTTAAACTTTGATGAGCTGACAGAAAGAATCAAGTATTTAAGAGAAAATAAAAAAAATGATGAAAAAATTATAGATATGCGTGAAATTTCTATTTCTGACATGGATTTAAGCGGAATGGATTTAAGCAAAATAGATTTTTCGTGGAGTGATTTTGTAAATGTGAAATTCATAGAAACAAATTTTGAGGATTCGGTTCTTGGAAATACAATGTGTAAAGGGATTGATTTTAGTGGCAGCAATTTCAGAGGAGCCAACTTAGAAAATGGAGATTTTAGAAATTCTAATCTTTCTAATACCAACTGTGATGAAACAGTTTTTACAGGAGCTTTATTAGAAGGGGCAAATTTAGAAAATTTAATCTATACTGATAAGACTATACATTTTAAAATGTCTTGCCCTGAAACAGGATATTTTTTTGGATACAAAAAATGTTTTAATGATAGGCTTGTAAAGTTATTGATACCAAAAGATGCAAAGAGATGTTCAGGAACTACTAATGCATGTAGATGTGATAAGGCTAAGACTGTATCTATAACCAATCTCGATGGTACAGGATTTTACAGAGAGGCGACTTCATTTGTCGATGGAGAATTTTCCTATAGATTGGGTGAATATTCATACGCAGATGAATTTAATGATGATAGATGGTTAGAGTCAACTCATGGTATTCACTTTTGGATGAGTAAAGAAGAAGCGTTAGCATATATGTAAATGAAATTTTAGAAAGTCGTTGCGATACTATGCAGCGGCTTTTATTGTGCAGTTAAGCTATAATTTATTTTGATATATTATCATATTGTTATTTATTATTAATATTTATATGCAGAATAATGTATATAGAAAAGGAGGAAACACGATAAAAAAATCGTTATAATTTGTTATGAAAAAATTGTGGACTTTAATAAAAATTTTTGTAGTTATAGCAATAGTAGTCATGGGATTTTACTTTATTCCGACAAGATATTTAAATGTTGAGTCTAAAAATCAATTTCCAAATATGCCAAATGGCTGTGAGATTACTTCTCTTTCAATGCTGATGAAATATAGTGGCTACGATGTAAGCAAGGAATATTTAAATGATA
The DNA here is from genome assembly GCF_900240845.1 of Peptostreptococcus faecalis. Classification (GTDB taxonomy): domain Bacteria; phylum Bacillota; class Clostridia; order Peptostreptococcales; family Peptostreptococcaceae; genus Peptostreptococcus; species Peptostreptococcus faecalis. The sequence continues at coordinate 378,426 of NZ_OERU01000001.1, read as the reverse complement.
ACTTTTTGAAAAAAAGTGGATTTTATAATACTGATCCAGAAGAATATTATATAGGAAATCCATACAAAAAAAGTGGTTACTACAGCTACGCAAAGCCTATTGCAGATTGTGCAAACAGATACTTTGAGAATCTAGGTGTATCTCAGCGAGCAGAGGATAAGACTGGGATGAGTGTTTTTGGTGTTTTAAATAATGTTATTTTTGACAAAAAACCTGTAGCAGTATGGTATACAATAGATGATAAGTCACCAGAATATGGGGATAGGTATTATACGAATTTACAAGGAGAAAAGCTACCTTTATATAAAAATCTACACTGTGTAGTTGTTGAAGGTGTCGGAAAAGGCAAAGTTTATATAATTGACCCAATTCAAGGAAAAAGAAGCGTTAACTTTGTACAGTTTATAAAATTATATTATCAAATGGGGCAAAGAGCCGTAATTATATGATATAATATTTTTGAAATGAATTGATGTTTAAAATACATAATAAAATATTAATTATGAAATAAGAATGAAAAAACATTCTATTAGCATTTTGGAGGAACGGAATATGAAAAAAGCAATAATACTTGCTGCCGGTAAAGGAACGAGAATGAAATCTTCCCACCCAAAAGTTGTACATAAAGTATGTGGGAAAGAAATGGTAAATCATGTAGTAGATGCTTCTGCTGAAGCGGGAGTGGATGAAAATATAGTAGTGCTAGGTCATGGTATAGATGAAGTGAAATCAGCACTTAGCGAAGATGTGAAAGTTGTGGTGCAAAACGAACAGCTTGGAACTGCACACGCTGTTATGATGGCAAATGATTATATAGGTGAAGATGATACTGTTGTAGTTTTGTGCGGAGATACACCTCTTATTGAATCTGAAACTTTAAGTTCATTTTTTGATTTCCATAAAAATGGAGATTTTGCAGTGACAGTATTGACTACATCTGTGGAAGATCCTACAGGATATGGAAGAATAATAAGAGATAGTAATAAACATTTAATAAAAATTGTTGAACAAAAAGATGCTAGCGATGAAGAAAAAGCAGTAAAGGAAATTAATTCTGGGATATATTGCTTTAAAGGAAAATATTTAAAAGAAGCATTGGCAAAAGTAGGTAATGATAATGCTCAAGGTGAATACTATCTTCCAGACACAATAGAACTAATCAGACTATCTGGTGGTAAAGCTGGAGCATGCGAAGGAGCAACAATCGAAGAATTAATGGGTGTAAACTCAAGAGTTCAACTTTCAAACGCTGAAAAAATAATGAGAAGAAAAATAAATGAAGCTCATATGGAAAATGGAGTAACAATAATTGATGTAGATTCTACATATATTGATAAAGATGTTGAAATAGGTAATGATACTGTGATAATGCCTGGTTGCATGATTACAAAGAAATCAAAAATAGGATCATCATGTACTATAGGACCAGATACAACTATTGAAAATTCTACTGTAGGTGATGATACAACTATTAAAAAATCTGAAATACTGGATTCTGAAGTAGGAAGTAATACAAAAGTAGGTCCTTTTGCTTATTTAAGACCTCAATCTCAAGTTGGTAATAACTGTAAAATAGGAGACTTTGTTGAAGTCAAAAAAGCTAAAATAGGAGATGGATCAAAAGCTTCTCACTTATCCTACATAGGAGACGCAGAGGTTGGCAAAAATGTTAATATAGGTTGTGGAGTAGTATTTGTAAATTACGACGGAAAAAATAAATTTAAGTCTATAGTAAAAGACAATGCTTTTATTGGGTCAAACTCTAATCTAATAGCTCCAGTAGTAATTGAAGAAGACGCTTATATAGCGACAGGATCGACTATAACGGATGATGTTCCTCAAGGTAATTTAGCTATTGCTAGACAAAGACAGGTTTTAAAACCTGGTTGGGTAGAGAATAAAAGAAAAAGAGATGAACAAAAGTAAAAATTGTGTTATAATGATTAGCGGAATATAAACAGGAAGAGAAAATATTTACATTTTAGGAGGTTTTTTTATGAGTTGTTATAATAACCATAAGATGAAGCTAATAGCTGGTAATGCATCTAAAGAACTAGCTAGCAAAATAGCAGATTGCTTAGATATGAACTTAGTTGATTGCCAGGTAAAAACTTTTAGCGATGGTGAAATAGCAGTTACAATAAACGAAACTGTAAGAGGCTGTGACGTCTTTTTAATTCAGTCCACAAATAGCCCTGTGAATAATAATTTAATGGAATTGCTGATATTAATTGATGCTCTTAAGAGAGCCTCTGTAGGATCAGTTACAGCCGTTATACCATATTATGGGTATGCAAGACAAGATAGAAAAGCTAAGGCTAGAGATCCAATCACTGCAAAATTAGTTGCAAACTTAATCACTGCAGCAGGTGCTGATAGAGTTCTTACAATGGACTTACATGCAGGTCAGATTCAAGGGTATTTTGATATACCAGTAGATCATCTATTGGGAGGAAAGATATTATCAGATTATTTTGCTGATTTAAATTTAGATGACTTGACAGTTGTATCACCTGATTTAGGTAGTGTTACAAGATCTAGAAAGTTTGCAAATGAAATAAGCAGCAAAATAAACAAAGAAGTTCCTATTGCAATAATCGATAAGAGAAGACCAAAGCCAAATGTTAGTGAAGTAATGAATATAATCGGTGAAGTAGAAGGTAAAAATGTTATATTACTTGACGATATGATAGATACTGCAGGTACAATTGTAAATGCGGCTTCAGCACTTAAGAAATTTGGTGCAAAAGATGTTTATGCTTGTTGTACACACGCTGTTTTATCTGGACCAGCAATAGAGAGAATAGAAAATTCAGATATAAAAGAATTAATTGTACTAGATACAATTGAATTATCGGATGAAAAGAAAATCAAAAAAATAAAAACTATGTCCGTAGCCAAGATTTTTGCGGACGCAATAAATAGAATATATACATTTGATTCAGTAAGTAAACTGTTTTAGTATTTCAGTTTATTTTTGAAATAAAGAAATTCATATCAACAACAGAGAAAACCAAGAAATCTTGGTTTTTTTTGTTGTAATGTTTGAAATTTATATATTTCTAATGTATAATGAAAAGGATATCATGAAAATTTTTTGGAGGTAAATATGGCTTTTTTTACAAATCATTATGTACTATCATTCATAAAGTTTGCAATACTTGCCACATTTGGGGAAATTCTAGCACTAAGTATAAAAAACAAGAAATTGACTATACCACATTCTGTAGGATATAGAATGTTGATATGGGGTCTTCTTGGTGTATGGATTGCCTTTATGATGGGTGTGTTTGCAGATGCTATGGGAATGAAACTTGCAAAGGCTAGTTCGACTATAATGAAGTCGACTTTTATGTTTGCATTTTTAACTTCATTAGTTATGAACTTCACATTTGGTCCGGTATTCATGGTGCTGCACAAGCACACAGATACATACTTAGATTTGAAGTATAACTCTAAGGGAGAAAAAATTACGCTTAAAAAGGTATGTGACAACGTAGACTACTATGCTTACGCTAAAAATGTGCTTATAGGAACTATACCAACATTTTGGATTCCGGCACATACAATAACATTCCTATTACCAGGAGAGTTTAGAGTAGTATTTGCGGCATTATTATCAATATGTTTAGGTGTTATATTATCTTTTAAATCTTAGTTTTAGTAGATAAAACATTAAATTTGAAAGATAAAGAGTTAAAACTAAGACAAATTAAAAATGAAAATTATCTAGTCCCCGTACAATCTGATATAGGTTGCACGGGGATTTTCCTTTTGAAAAACCTTATAAACATAACCATATACGACTTAAATAAAATTGATATTGACTATAATATTAAAAGCTTATTATCTTTCAAAAAAAGATAGCTTTTAATATAGATAATATCGTAATTTTTAGGAGAGTAGTATGGATAAAATAACAAGATTGATTAAATTTATCGGGGATATCAATTTTTCAGATATTCATATAAGAGAAAATGAGAATATCTATATAAGAGAGAATGGTTTTATTGAAGAATCAGATGAATTTGTAGATAAAGTTGAAATAGAAAAATTTTTGAATTGCATTGGAAAAAAAGAGCTGTTCAAGAGAGTTTACTCAGATAAAGAGATTGATTTTTCTTTTGAGCAGGAAGAAAGGCGATTTAGAGGAAATATATTTCTCCAAAATGGGAAAATTGGTATGGTCTTTAGAAATATAAAAAGTGAAATACTAAATTTAAAATCTCTTGGCATACCAAAGGTAGTCGAGAGATTTACAGAGCTAAATTCTGGCATAATTATAATCACCGGACCCACAGGATCTGGAAAAACAACGACTCTAGCAGCGTTGGTAGAACATATAAACATGAACCATAAAAAGCATATAATTACTATAGAAGATCCTATTGAATACATATATTCTAATAAACTATCTATAATAACTCAAAGGGAAATAGATAGGGATTCAAAGAATTTTAATGATGCTCTGAAGTTTTCGCTCAGACAGGATCCGGATGTATTGGTAATTGGAGAGTTAAGAGATGAAGAATCAGTGAAAATTGCTATGAGGGCAGCTGAAACTGGGCATTTGTGTTTTTGTACGCTACACACACTGGGGGCAAGCAATGCTATCGAAAGAATTATAGATATGTTTGATTCTTCGGAGTCCTGCAAAGTAAGAATACAACTCTCTTATGTATTAAAAGGTGTACTATCACAACAACTTATTCATACTAATAAAGAAGTCTTTGTTGTGGTTGACATCTTAAATGTAGATAAATCTGTATCAAATATGATAAGAGAAGGCAAGTGTAATCAAATAGACAACTATGTATTGACTAATAAATCTAAGGGAATGGTATCTATGGATGAACAGATTATTTCGCTTTTTAAATCAAAAAAAATAGACATTAATACATTGCAAGGTTCTTGCATTGATAAAGAAAGTGTGATGAGAAAAGTCGGGATAAGAAAAGATGTGAGCAAAGTATGGGAAGTCTAATATATTTTGGAATTACATCAATATTTATAACGATATATGTAATAGGAATTTTAAAAAATAGGGGTATATTTTATTGCTATACTGAAAAAATAGTGCTTTTTTTTATAGTATGTGCAATGATTCAATACAATGAAATATTTCAATACAGTTTTTTAAATAGACTTATGATTATATACTTTATTCCATCGATGCTTATAGTTGTAATAGTTGATATTAAAGAAAGATTTATATTTGATATAGACATTATTAGTGGTATAATGATACAGGTGGGAATAATTTTAATTCAATGCACAGTATTTGTATGTAGCGGGATAGAATGTTGGAGTATTATAGTAAATTTTTCTGCAGGAATGCTATATTTATTTGTAATCTCAATACTTATTTTTATCCTAACGAAATCTATGGGTGCAGGAGATGTTTTATATTTTGCGCTTATAGGATTAGTCAACGGATTACATGGTGTATTAATTATTATTTTAATATCATTTTTATCATCAGCTTTATATTGCGTAGTGATGATAATTAGAAAAGGAAACAAAGACGGTCTGATATCTTTCACACCGTTTATTTCTATTGGTTTTATAGCTTTAAATGAGATAATAATGTTAGTTTAGGAAGGATTAAGAAAAAATGTATATAATAGTGGGGCTGGGAAATCCAGGTAAAAAATACGAAAATACTAGACACAATGCTGGTTTTGACGTAGTGGATAAACTAGCAAGTAAAAATAATATTAAGATAGATAAAATAAAACACAAAGCACTTATCGGAGAGGGAAGAATAGGAAATGAGAAAGTTATCATTGTAAAACCTCAAACCTACATGAATTTAAGTGGGGAGTCGGTAGTATCAGTGTTGAATTTTTATAAGGTTGATTTAGAAAATTTAATCGTAATATACGATGATATAGATCTTGATGTAGGAAAATTGAGAATTAGAAAAAAGGGAAGTGCGGGCTCACATAACGGTATGAAATCTATTATAAAACACATTGGAACAGTAGAATTTCCAAGAGTTAGAGTGGGAGTATCAAAACCGGATAAAGGAAGAGATCTTGCGAATTTTGTGTTGTCAAGAGTCAGCAAAGACGAAGAAATAGATATGATGGAAGGTATTGATAAAGCAGTAAGTACTGTAGAGGAAATAATAAATTCAAATATTGACTCTGCTATGAATAAATATAATGGTTAAAGTAGGTGCAAAAAGATGCTGGATGTATTAATAGATCCTTTAAAAAATAGTTTAGAATATAATTCAATAGAAAAAGCCGTGGACTTAGAGGGGAATATTCAAATAAATGGTCTAACTCCATCTGCTAGAACAAATATTGCATATTCAATTTATAAGTCGACTTCTAGACAGATGCTTTATATAGCCAGCAGCGAGTATGAAGCAAAAAAAGTATATGAAGAACTGAGCGTATACGTTAAAAATAAAGTTGAATTTTTAGATGCAAATGAAATTTTGTTTTATAATCTTGACGCTAGAGATAGAAGGTCTGATGCGAGAAGATTAAAGACATATTTAAAACTTCTTAAAAAAGAAAATATAATTTTAGTTACTTATGTGGATTCAATTGCCAATAAATATATACCTAAAAGAATAATTGAAGAAAATATTTTTAAGTTAAAAGTTGGACAGATACAAGATATTACAGAACTTATAGAAAAATTAGTGGCACTGGGATATCAAAGAGTAAGCAAAGTAGAGGGGTTTGGACAGTTTAGCCTTAGAGGTGGGATTGTAGATATATCAACATTACTATATGATAATCCAATTAGAATAGAATTTTTTGATGATGAAATAGATTCAATCAGATCGTTTGATGTATACTCACAAAAATCTATTGAGAAAATGAAGACAGTTACGATAACTCCTTCAAGGGATTTTATATATCCTGAAGAAGTTGATGATGCTATTGAAAAAATAAAGAGTGAAACAAGTGATTTATCTGATCCAGATGTTTTCAGAAACATTGAAAGAATAAGAGAAAAAGAATACTTTGATGGACTAGAAAATTATATTGATTACTTATACGACGGCGAAGATAAAAGTATTTTTGAGTATCTTCATGAAAATGCAATTGTGTTTATTGATGATATCACTAGATATAAAGAAAGGCTGAAAAACTATAATTCTGAGTTTAGAGAGAATTATCTGTTGAATCTTGAAAGAGGTCTTGCTATAAAGTCTCAAGGAAATTTAATATATTCTTATGAAGAAGTAAAGTATTGGATAAAGGACAAAAAAGTAATATTAAATTCAATGCTTCCAAAAACAAAAGATACTATGAATATTCAATCTACTATAGAACTAAATAGTAGAGATATACCGAGTTACAATGGTAGAATAGATCTATTTGTAGAAGAGGTAAAGAGACTAAGGCATTCAGGATATAAAATTGTAGTTGCAGTTGGAACAAATGATAGGGCAAAAAAATTAAGCTCTATATTAACTGAAAGCAATATTGACAATATATACTCATCTAATAGAGATGTACAAATCGCAGCATCACAAATTGTATTGATAAATGCAAATATAAGTCAAGGTTTTCAGATTCCATCTATAAAATATCAAGTTATAACTGACAAAGAAATGGTCGGTGCTAACAAATCAGGTATAAAAAAGAAAAAGAAAAAAAGAAAACAATCTGCAAAGATAGAAACTTTCATGGATCTAAAGGTAGGCGACTACGTTGTACATGAAAACAGCGGGGTAGGTAAGTACACTGGTATAGAACAAATAAGCGTAAATAATATAAAAAAGGACTACCTAAAGGTTGTATATCAAGGAGATGATGTTTTATATGTTCCTATCGAGCAAATGGACAAGGTTCAAAAGTATATAGGAGCAGATGCAGAAAGAGTTAAATTAAATAAATTAGGAAGTCAAGAGTGGTCAAAAGCTAAGAAAAAAGTAAAAAAAGAAATAGAAGATATGACCAAAGAACTTCTGGAATTATATGCAAGGCGTAAAAATAGAAAAGGATATAAATTTTCAAAGGATAGTGTTTGGCAAAACGAGTTTGAAGATAAATTTCCTTATCAGGAAACAGATGATCAGCTAAAAGCAATAAAAGAAACAAAAAAAGACATGGAATCTTCAAAGGTAATGGACAGACTTGTCTGTGGGGATGTTGGATATGGAAAGACGGAAATAGCAATAAGAGCTATATTTAAAGCTGTAATGGATGGAAAACAGGTAGCGGTATTAGTTCCGACTACTATACTTGCACAGCAGCATTACAATACGTTTGTAGAAAGATTTGAGGACTACCCTATTAGAGTTGAAGTTCTAAGTAGATTTAGAACACCTAAGCAACAAAAAGAAATAATAGAAGATGCAAAAAAAGGAAAAGTAGATGTACTTTTGGGTACACATAGAATAGTATCAAAAGATATAGACATGCCTAAGTTAGGATTAGTTGTAATAGATGAGGAGCAGAGGTTTGGAGTAAAGCATAAAGAAGCACTGAAAAAAATAAGAGCAAATGTTGATGTTTTGACGCTTTCTGCTACACCTATTCCAAGGACTTTACATATGTCTTTAAGTGGAATTAGAGATATGAGTATAATTGAAGAACCTCCACAAGAGAGATATCCTGTTATGACTTATGTAACAGAAGCCAAAGAAAGTATAATTCAAGATGAGATATACAGAGAATTGGGCAGAGGAGGACAAGTATTTTTAGTCTATAATAGGGTCGAAGGTATAGAACAGTTTGCAGCTAAAATTAAAAGCTTAGTACCTGATGCTAATGTAGGAGTTGCTCACGGCAAAATGTCGTCAAAGCAGTTAGAAAATACGATATTATCATTTTTATCAAAAGAGTTCGACGTATTAGTCTGTACAACAATAATAGAAACAGGTATGGATATAGCAAATGCTAATACCATGATAATATATGATGCCGATAAAATGGGATTATCTCAACTATACCAGCTTAGAGGTAGAGTAGGACGTAGTTCTAGACAAGGATATGCATACTTGATGTATGAGAGAAATAAAATATTAAGTGAAGTTGCAGAAAAAAGATTAAAGGCGATTAAAGAGTTTACAGAATTTGGTTCAGGATTTAAAGTGGCTATGAGAGACCTTGAAATTAGAGGTGCTGGTGATGTGCTAGGTGCTCAGCAGCATGGTCATATGGCTGTAATTGGATATGAATTATACGTAAAGATGTTAAATGAAGCAATATCTAAAATCAAGGGTGAGGATTTACTTGAAGATGTTGAAGTAGAGATAGAACTATCTGTAAACGCATATATTCCAAGTAAATATATAGAAGATGAAATCGCAAAATTAGAAATGTATAAAAAGATTGCAACGATAGAAAGCAAAGAAGATATGTATGAAGTGCAGGAAGAATTAGAAGATAGATTCTCTGATATTCCTAAAGAGACTCAAACATTATTAAATATTGCCTATATAAAATCTCTTTGTAAGAGATTGAAAATAGATAAAGTAAAGCGTGTTGGTCAAACTATAGAACTAGAACCGGTGACTAAATATGAAACAAAAGAAGTCAGTGGATATGAAATAGTAATGGAGCTTGAAGACATGCTTGAAGGGTTTTGCAAGAACATAAAAACAAAATAGGAGGATATAAAATTTGAAAAAATTATTAGCAGTTTTAGTTGCGGCAGTAATCGGTTTTTCTACGGTTGCTTGTACAAATAACTCAGTAGCAGTTGTTGATTCAAAATCAATAACTAAAGAAACATTTGAAAATCAGTTGAAATTCAATAAATGGGTAATGGAACTTCAATATGGAGATTCAATATGGACAGAAATGAAAAAACAAGATGCCAACTATCAAGATACTTTAAAGACACAGGTATTGGAATCTCTTGTTCAGACACAAGTATATATGAATTATGCGAAAAAGAATAACATAGAGCCAGATGCAAAACAGTTAAAGCAGTTTAAAGAACAGAATAAGAAGATGTTTGAAAATGCAGATACTAAAAAAAGCTATGAAAAAACTGGACTAAGTAAAGAATTCATGGATGGATATGCAGAACAAGTTGCAACTCTTACAGGGTTCACAAACTATATCAAGAAAAAAAGTGCCCCAACAGAGAAGGAATTAAAAGAATACTATGAAAAAAATAGTGAAAAAGTAGATGCTTCTCACATACTAATCTCAACAGTTGATGAAAATGGTAAGGCTTTATCTGAAGACAAAAAGAAGGAAGCTAAGAAAAAGGCTGATGAATTATATAAAAAGGCTAAAGACGGAGCTGATTTTGCCACTCTAGCTAAGGAAAATTCACAAGATACTGGCTCTGCTGAAAATGGAGGATCTTTAGGAGAATTTGGTAAAGGTTCAATGGTAGAAGCATTTGAAAATACTGCATTTTCTCTAAAAGAAGGAGAAATTTCGCAGCCAGTTGAATCAGAATATGGATATCATATTATCAAGTTAAACAAAAAGACAAAATCAGATTACAAAAAAGTTAAAGATACTTTAAAAACTGAATTGACTGAACAGAAAGCTCAGGAAATGATATCAAAAATAACAGAATCTGCAAGTATAGAAAAGTTTGACGATGTTGTAAAGGAAATTCCTTTTGGATCAACTGGATCTACTGAAAAAAAGACAGAAGATAAAAAGGATACAAAAGAAACGACTGAAAAAAAGACAGAAGATAAAAAAGATTCAAATGAATCTAAAGACACAAAAGATACAAAAGAATCTACTGAAAAAAAGACAGAAGATAAAAAGTAAAGTGAATCCTTATAGCCTACATCAATTGATATCGATGTAGGCTATTTTATTTTAACGCTGCAAAGCATCGAATAATAAAGGGTGTTTTGATTGTAAATATAATTGGGTATAGTTATGTATTAAAGCACTCTGTTGTGTTATAATAATTCTATAAATTATGATTTGAAAGAATCTTGAACTGGAGGAAACAATGAGAACAGGTAGTAAAAAGAACACCTTTTTGATGGGTACGTTAATTTTAGGTGCTGCCGGAGTTATAATAAAGATTTTGGGAGCTGTCTTTAGAATCCCGCTTGGGCATTTTATAGGTGCTGAGGGAATGGGATATTATCAGACTGCTTATCCTGTTTATGCTTTATTTTTGACGTTGGCAACAGCTGGTTTTCCGACTGCTATAGCAAAACTGGTTTCAGAGCAGGCTGCTTTAGGAAATCATAAGGGCGCAAATGAAATATTTAAAATTACTCATATAATGTTATTTCTGACTGGCTTAATTAGCTTTTTAGTCCTATTTTTTGGAGCTGAATACATAGTTACTAATGTACAACATAATCCAAACGCAGTAACAGCCATGAGGGCTATTGCACCGGCGCTTTTAATTGTGCCATCAATGTCTGCATATAGAGGATACTACCAAGGATATCAACAAATGTCTAGAATAGCAATATCTCAAATAGTAGAGCAGATGTTTAGAGTATTTTTGGGATTGACGTTAGCTTATATTCTAATGAAGAGTATGGGAGCAAAATACGGTGCTGCCGGTGGTATATCTGGAGCTACAATAGGTGCTTTATGCTCGTTTTTATTCTTGGCACTGATATATTTTAAAGATACAAAACAAAGAAAAGAACAAATAAAAAACAGTGTAGGATATGTAAAACAAAGTACATCTTCTATAATTAAAAAAATTATTTGGGTAGTTGTTCCAATAAGTATAGGAGCTTGTGTTATGCCACTTGTCAACGTTGTTGATACAGTAATCGTAATATCTAGGCTAGAAGCTGCTGGATATACATGGATGTCTGCAAACTCAATGCTAGGTCAATTGACAGGTATGGCAATGCCTATTATAGTTATGCCTATGATATTCACAACTGCAATAGGTATGAGTTTAGTGCCTGCAATTTCTGAGTCATATACATTGAAAAAATATGATGAAGCTAGACGTAATGCAAAAATTGCATTTAAGATAACACTTCTTCTTGTTTTACCTTGTGCTTTTGGGCTTGCATCACTTGCATCACCTTTGATGGAATTACTTTACCCAAAACAGCCATCTAACGTGGTAGGCTTGATGTTATTTGCTCTAGCACCAGCATGTGTTTTCTTAGGATTATTGTATACATTTAATGGTATACTTCAGGGTATGGGAAAACCGATGGTACCAGTGTATGCACTTTTGTGTGGTATATTTGTAAAAGTCGTAGTGAGTTATACATTGACTGCTATGCCTCAAATAAATATTATAGGTTCAGCTTTGGGTACGGTTCTGTCCTATATGGTGGCCGCTTGCATAGAATTTGTGTATATAAAAAAGGCGCTCGATCTAAAGCTTAATATAATGCAATTCTTTATAAAACCTCTTATTACGGTAATGATTATGTTTGTTTGTGTTAGACTTTCGTATGCAGGTCTAAACATGATTGTAACTGGAAAAATAACAACGTTGATTTCTGTAATGATAGGTGGAATAGTTTATGTAGCAGTTCTTCTTTTAATAGGAGGAATAACAAAAGAAGAAATTCTAGCAATGCCAAAGGGTCCTAAGGTGTATAGTAAGTTACAAAAAATAAAATTAGTAAGATAAACTTAGTTAGGCTATAAAAACATATAGATAAACGATAAAAATATATGCTAGAGAGGCTTTTGCAAATTTAATTATTATTTGTATAAAGCCCTCTTTTTTTATATAATGAATACAGTGTGATGAAATATAAAATCTTAAAAAATTCAAGAATATATTATGCAAACATTAAAGGCAATTGATGTAATATTGAAGTTAGCTTGTGTAAACATCATAGAGAATAAAATAAAAAATATTATTTAAACTGTATAAAAATATATGTAGAGATATTAAGCGAGGTAAGAAATGAGTGTTAAAATAGTTGGTTTGGGAGCAGGAGATATATCTCAAATAAGTTTTGGAGCTAAAGAAGCTTTAATGAATTCAGAGAAAAATTATTTGAGGACAAAGGAACATCCTGTAGTAGAAAAATTAGATATAGAATATGAAAGCTTTGACTCTTATTATGAAGAAGGAAAAACTTTTGAAGACGTGTATGAGCAAATTGCACATAAAATAATAGCAGAAGGAAAAGATAAAGATATAGTATATGCTGTTCCTGGACATCCTAGAGTAGCAGAAATTGCTGTTTCAATTATAGAAAAATTAGCAAATAAGGAAAATATAGAGCTGGAAGTCATACCTTCTATGAGTTTTGTAGATGCGATGTTTAACTTTTTAGGGTTTGACCCATCTGAAGGATTCAGGCTTTTAGATGCATTTAAAATAGTAAAAAAAGACTTAGATTGCGACTCTAATATAATTATTACTCAGGTCTATGATCGATTTATAGCATCAAATATAAAGCTTGCTTTGATGGAGTATTATACAGATGATCAGGATATATGGATAGTTAGTTCTGCGGGAGTGAAAGGTTTAGAATTAAAGAAAAAGGTTAAATTGAGTGATTTGGATAGAGTAGAAAATAAATTTGACCATTTGACAAGTCTTTTTATTGAGAAGTCATCAAATAAGAAATATGAAAATATATATGATCTCGTTGAAGTGGTAAAAGAGTTAAGGGGAGATAATGGATGTCCTTGGGATAAAAAACAAACTCATGAATCTTTGATAAAGTATCTAATTGAAGAATCATATGAAGTAGTGGATAGCATAGAAAATGATGATATTGATTTGTTGATTGAAGAATTAGGAGATGTATTATATCAAATAGTTCTACATTCTCAAATCGGAAGTGAGGAAGGTTATTTTGATTTTGATGAAGTCTGTGACACGGTATCTAAAAAGATGAAATACAGACACCCGAATGTATTTGAAGATAGTTCTCAAGAATTCGAAAATAAAGAACAAAACTGGGAAGAACTCAAGATGAATGAAAAGGATGAGAATACAATTTCTGAAGGTCTAAATAGGATTCCTAAATCCCTACCAGCATTGATGAAAGCTGAAAAAATTCAAAGTAAAATAGAAAAATCAGGTATTTTATTAGAAAAAAATATAATACTTGAAAAAACAATTAAAAAATTTAAGCAGTTTTTAAATGCTATAGAAAATGAGGACAGTTATACAGCAAAAGACAATGTAGGTGAACTTATTTTTTATGTCATAAGCTTAGCAAAAACGCTGAATATTAGCTCAGAACAAGCTTTAAATTCATTTAATGATAAATTCGTAAAAAACTTTGAAGATATTGAAAATAAGCGAATTGAAGAAGATAAAGGCATAAACGATTCGAAAAGTGTAATAATAAATGCATATTTGGAAGCCATTAAAAATAAAAAATAATAAAAAACATTGAAATATAGCCAAAACTTATGTATAATAATGTTGTCAACGAGAAATAAATTCTAAGAAATTTAAGTTGTAAAAATATATCACTACAGGAGGTAATTATTGTGAACAAGGCAGAATTAGTTGCTAAAATGGCAGAAAAGAGTAACCTAACTAAGAAGGAAAGTGAACTGTCTCTTAACGCGTTCATGAAGGTTGTAGAAGAAACTCTAGTTGCAGGAGATAAAGTGCAGTTAGTTGGATTCGGAACTTTCGAAACTAGAGAAAGAGCTGCTAGATCTGGAAGAAACCCAAGAAAGCCAGAAGAAGTTATTCAGATTCCTGCTTCAAAGGCACCTGTGTTCAAAGCTGGAAAAGGTCTTAAAGAGCTAGTGAACAAATAGATAAAACTACTGAGATAGTATTGGCATTTTTAAAAATTGTCGATGCTATCTTTTTTTACAATAATTTATGAGTGAATATATAAAGTTGTCTTTTAATAGCGTACGCGGACTTTACGTCAGATCCTACGCTATTTTAAATATAATCAAAATATGATACAATCAAGAGGTATATATATTAATAGTTAGAAATTTATGAGAAATAAAAAGAGGTTAAAAAATGAGATTAGATAAATATTTAAAAGTATCAAGAATAATAAAAAGAAGAACTGTAGCCAAAGAGGCATGTGAAAAAGGACTTGTGGAAATAAATGGTAAGGTTGCAAAATCATCTTCAGAAGTAAAAATAGGAGATATATTAAAAATAACATTTGGCGAAAAGATAGTGGAATATAAAATTGCAGCTATTAAAGAACACGTTTTAAAAGACGAGGCGAAAGAGCTATACGAGATAATATAGGTGAAGACATGAAATACGGAGCGATTGACATAGGCACAAACTCTATGAGATTATTGCTTTCAGAAATGGAAGGTAGTAATTTTATTGAGCGAAAAAAAATAATTGATACGACTAGATTAGGTCTTGGTGTTGATGAATTTGGTAATATAAGCGAAGAAGCCATACAAAGAAACTTAGAAGCGTTAAGAAAGTTCAAAGAAATTTGCGATACATATGGCTGTGAAAAAATTGTATGTGTCGGGACCGCAGCGCTTAGAAACGCTAAAAATAAGTATAAGTTTATATCCATGGCAAAAGAACTGACAGGAATTGATGTAGATGTAATAGATGGAGATAAAGAAGCTTATTATGGGTATAAAGGAGTTGTAGGCGGAATCACATTAGATGATACGGATACAATTCTAGTAATAGATATAGGCGGAGGGTCAACAGAGTTGATTCTTGGTGATAGTAAGAAAATATATTACGAAAAAAGCATTGATTTAGGCGCATTAGTTATGTCAGAAATATTTGCTTCAGATAAACCTGAGTCAGAAGAACTAATGGGTAAAATGAGAGAATATATTAAAAATAAAATTATGCCTACAATTGACTATATCAAATCAAAGAACTACAATCTAACAACAGTGGGAATAGGTGGAACTATAACCTCTGTTTCAGCTATAAACCAAAAGTTGGAAACATATTCAATGGACAAAATTCATGAGAGCACAATAACAATTTCAAATATTGAATCTCAAATAAAATATATAAACTCAAAAAAAATAGAAGATAGAAGAAAAATTATAGGTCTGCAGCCTAAAAGGGCGGAAATTATATTACCTGGAGAGTTGATATTAGAAGAAATAATGAAAGAACTGGGTATTAATTCCATAAAGATAAGCGAATATGATAACCTAGAAGGTGTATTATACTGCGTTTCAAATAAATAAGGTGAAGTATTTATATATCATAGATTGAATAGAATCAAACAAAGTGAACAGGAGATGATTTTTATGAAAACTACAGTAAAAAAAGCCGTAATACCAGCAGCTGGATTAGGTACTAGATTTTTGCCAGCTACAAAGGCACAACCTAAGGAAATGTTACCTATTGTAGATAAACCTACATTACAATATATTATAGAAGAGGCAGTTGCTTCTGGAGTAGAAGAAATCTTAATAATAACAGGAAGAAATAAAAAATCTATAGAGGATCATTTTGATAAATCTGTAGAGCTAGAACTGGAGCTTGAAAACAAGGGAAAAGAAGAATTATTACAAGTGGTTAGAAATATATCTAACATGGTAAACATACATTATATAAGACAGAAAGAGCCTAAAGGGTTAGGTGATGCAATATATTGTGCCAGATATTTTATAGGTAACGAACCATTCGCAGTTATGCTTGGAGATGACATAGTGGATAATGGCGATGGGAAACCATGTTTAAAACAGCTTGTTGATGCGTATGATAAATACAATACGACTATTCTTGGGGTACAAGAAGTGGAAAGAGAAAATACCGATAAGTATGGAATAGTAGATGGAGAAAAAGTTGCTGGGGACACATATAAAGTGAAATCTCTTGTTGAGAAACCAGATGCTGATAGCGCCCCTTCAAATATGGCAATACTGGGAAGATATATAATTACTCCTGAAATATTTGATATTCTAGGAGATTTACCTCCAGGTAAAAATGGTGAAGTTCAGCTTACTGATGCATTAGAGGAATTGAGTGAAAAAAATGATATGTATGCATATGTATTTGAAGGTCGTAGATATGACTTGGGAGACAAACAAGGATTTTTACAGGCAACAGTTGATTTTGCTCTAAAGAGACCAGAGTTGAGAGATGGATTTTTGGAATATATAACTAGCGTATGTGAAAAAGAAAATGCCAAGGAGAAATAAGATGTCAAAAAATAAAAAGAAATACATGCAAAAAATAGTTGCTATTTCAATCGCACTGATGTTTGCAATATCAAGTGTTGCATTTACAATCAGCATACTGTTTAATAATTAATGCCCGGAGGTTGCTATGGCAGGTATCAATAATAGTGAAGAATTAAAAAAAGAAAGTATAGTTGAACTTAGAATAATATCAAAAGAATTAGGTATTAAATCAGTAACTAAATATAAAAAGGGTGAATTAATAGACTTAATAGTGGAGAAAATGAATTCAGAAAAAATTGACTTAAAGGAAATGAAAGAAAAACGGAATTTAGATGAGTATAGTTCTAAAAATTTTGAAGAAAAAAATTCAAATGAAAAAAGTGAACAACAAGAAGCAAGAAAAATGAATTCTAGACATGAAGGAAGAACCTCTTTAAACTCGAATAGCACTGAAAAAACAGAATCATATGTAGGTAATTTATCCAATGACGAAAAGAATAAAGTTCAAGGAGTGTTGGAAATATTGCCAGATGGATTTGGATTTTTGAGAGGAAGCAACTATTTGTCTACAGAAAATGACATTTACGTATCTCCCAATCAAATTAGAAAATTTGGAATGAAGACCGGCGACCTAGTTGCAGGACTTACAAAGCCGGAAAACTCAAATGAGCGATTTAAAGGACTTATGTACATCAACAAAGTAAATGATGAAGATCCATCAACTGCAAGAAACAGAGTTCCTTTTGAACAATTGACAGCTATTTATCCAAATGAAAAATTGAAATTAGAGACTGGAAATGAACCTCTTTCAACTAGGATTATAGATTTATTCTCACCTATAGGAAAAGGTCAAAGAGGACTTATTGTTGCGCCTCCAAAAGTAGGTAAGACTGTTTTGCTAAAAAAAGTGGCAAATAGCATATCTCAAAATTATCCAGAGATGACTTTAATAGTACTGTTAATAGATGAAAGACCGGAAGAAGTGACTGATATGAAAGAGTCTATTAATGGCGAAGTAATATATTCAACTTTCGATCAAGCTGCGTCTCATCATGTGAAAGTAGCAGAAATGGTGCTGAATAGAGCTCAGAGGTTAGTTGAGCATGGAAAAGATGTAATAATACTTTTAGATAGTATTACAAGACTAGCAAGAGCATACAATCTTACTATTAATCCTACAGGAAGAACCTTGTCTGGTGGGTTGGATCCTGGTGCTCTTCATGGACCTAAAAAGTTTTTTGGAGCTGCAAGAAATATTAGAGGCGGTGGATCATTGACAATTTTGGGGACAGCACTTGTAGATACAGGGTCTAGAATGGATGATGTTATATTTGAGGAATTTAAGGGTACAGGTAATATGGAGCTTCATCTAGACAGAACTCTCGCAGAAAAAAGAATATTCCCAGCTATAGATATATATAAATCGGGTACTAGAAGAGAAGACTTATTGTTGACTAGTGAAGAGATGGAAGTTGTATATAAGTTGAGGCGAGCATTTGGAGATGAAAGTTCTCAAATTTTTGTAGATAGAATAATTGAAGAATTAAAAAAAATAAAAAGCAATAAAGAGTTTATTGATTTAACAAAAAAAATAAATTTTAATTAGAATTTATAAAATCATTGAATTAGAATTTTTCTTATGATATAATAAGGAAGTTGAAATTACAAGGATGGAATAAATTCATTATTTTACGATGAAAGGAGTTATATAGCTATGAAGAAGGATATACAGCCAAACTACAATGAAGTTGAAGTTCGTTGTGCATGTGGAAATACTTTTATGGCAGGTTCGACAAAGGACGAAATTAAAGTTGAAATTTGTTCTGAGTGCCATCCATTCTATACTGGTAAGCAGAAGAATGTTGAAAAGGGTGGAAGAATCGATAAGTTCAAGAAGAGATTCAACATGGAGTAGGACTTTTGTAAATAAACATTTAGAGTTTAATTTACAGGTTAACTGATGATTAAAAGGCAGCTTTGTGCTGCCCTTTTTTGTTTAAGTCAAAAGAACAAATTTATATCGTATTTTTAAAATATTAATAAAGACAATAAAAAAGACTCTTTTAAAGAGTCTTTTTTTGTACAAAATAAAAAATTATATCATCATAAAAATATAGATTATTATTCCTCCGGATATTACAGAGAGACCGATATTTTTAAATTTCAGAGAAATTAAAATTACAGCTAAAAGAGGTAATAGTTTTATATTTTCAGGAGAAAGAAATATTTTTCCATCTTTGAAAAAAACATCTTTTACAATCAGTGCTGTAAATACTCCTGTGGGGATGTATTTAATAAAACGATCAAATTCACGAGATGTACTTTTATTGCCTAAAATAGCAAATGGTAAATATCTCATAAGAAACATAAATATAAAAGATGTAAAAATAATTCCAAATTTTAATATGCTATCACTCATTTTTACTTACCATCCTTTTCTCATTTGATTTATCTAAGAAATATCCTATTGTAGTTACAATTAAAGCTATAATTATTAAATCTAGACCACCTTGGTAGATGCTTAGAATCAAATATGATATAATAGCTGAAATTGCAATCATAAAAACGTCTAATTTATTATTGATTTGCAGTACCAATAGTATTACGAACATACTAGACATCATAAAAAAACCTAAATCAAGCGGAATATCTATTATTTCACCAAAATATCCACCGAGAGCATTTCCAATTAGACCGTATATTCCACCTAAAATATTAATATATAAGGCACAATCAGAGTCCCATTCAGGATCTTTATGCAACATAATTTTATTTAGTGCAAAAGTTTCGTCTGCTACAAATTGAGAAAAAAGAACCCTTTTCCAACCCTTTAGAGGTAAATTTTCGCAAGCTAAGGAAGAACTATATAATATATTTCTTAAGTTCATAATGATTATAGTAGCTGTTAGAGTAATCGCAACTTGCGGATATATACCAGCTTGAAGCACATTAGCAGCTATAAATACAGCACTCCCAGAAAAAACTAGAACGGAAAACAACATTATTTCTATCAAATTAAATCCACTTTTTTGAATCATTGCTCCTCCCATAAAACCCAAAGATATATATCCCAAAGCTATAGGAAGGGAGTTAATTATAATTTTTTTTATTTTCTTTTTACTCATAATAAATTTCTCCATTTATTTATTAATATAAAACATCTTATATTATAGCATTTCAAAAAAAAATTAACAATGTAAGGAGTGCAAGATGTGATATAATAAACTTTAGTAAAAAAGGAGAATTTTAACTATGGCAACCTTAATAAAAGATATAATTATTGCGTATTCAGATAAATTAGAAGGAATAAGTGAAACTCCTAGACTGGATGTAGAAATCCTATTATGCAAGGTTTTGGGGTATGATGATAGAATAAAATTAATGATGAATTATGATTTAGAATTAGATGATAATCAAATAAATAGCTTTTTAGAGCTGTTTGAAAAAAGAAGGCAAAAAATGCCAATTGCATACATTTTAAATAAAAAAGAATTTATGGGATTTGAATTTTATGTTGATGAAAATGTGCTTATACCAAGACCAGATACAGAGCTGATAGTTGAGTATGCAATAGATACATTAAAAAATAAATCGACGGAAAAAAAATCGTTGACAGTAATCGATATGTGTTCTGGATCGGGAGCAATAGCACTTAGCATATCTAAGATGGTAGATGATAAAAAAATAAACACAAATTTCATCGCTGTCGATATATCACCAGGAGCAATAGAGGTAATTGAGAAAAACTCTAAAAATCTAGGCGTAAAAAATATAGAGATTATAGAGTCAGATTTATTTAAATCAGAAAAATTGATTTCGCTCAAGGGAAAGGTGGATATAATTGTTTCAAATCCGCCGTACATAAAAGAGGACGTAATTCCAATGCTTCAAGATGATGTTAAGGAATATGAGCCTCATCTAGCTCTCAGTGGAGGTAAAAGTGGCATGGATATCTACAACAGGATAATAGAGGATTCAAGAGACTTTTTGAGTGAAGATGGAATTATAATACTTGAATCAGGTCATGATCAAGCGGATGAAATAAGCTTGAAATTGAAAGAATGCGGGTATAAAAACATATGTAAAGATAAAGATATTCAAGGAATTGATAGATTGGTAGCAGCTCAAAAAAGCTAGCTATTTAATTTCAATTCTATTGAGAAAATTAGCTAAATATGGTATAATTTATGATTGGCATATATTAAAAATATAGATGGAATTTAATTGAATTGTTAAAGAGTGTATAAAAAACAGAAAGGTGGATTTTAATGCTAAATAAGCTTAGAGTTTTAGAAGATAAATATAAAGAACTTAGTGAAAAAGTAGCAAATCCAGATATTATAAGCGACCAACCTACATGGCAAAAACTAATGAAGGAAACATCAGAATTAGAACCAATTGTCATGAAGTATAGAGAATATAGAATGGCCGATGAAATAATATCTGAATCAAAACAAATATTGGAAGAAGAAAGTGATGAAGATTTAAGAGAATTAGCGAAGATGGAATTATCAGAGGCTGAAAAAAGTATCGCGATAATAGAACAGGACTTAAAGGTATTGCTAGTTCCAAAAGATCCTAATGATGAAAAGAACGTAATAGTTGAAATCAGAGGTGGAGCAGGTGGCGATGAAGCTGCATTGTTTGCAGGTGATTTATTTAGGATGTATTGTAGGTATGCGGAAAGAAATGGATGGAAAACGGCTCTTTTAGGCTCAAATGAGACAGGAGTTGGAGGATACAAAGAAGTTTCTTTTATGATAAAGGGTAAGGGAGCATATTCCAGACTAAAATATGAATCAGGTGTTCATAGAGTTCAAAGAATACCTACTACAGAATCAGGTGGTAGAGTTCATACTTCTACTGCAACCGTAGCGGTACTTCCAGAAGTTGAGGATGTAGAAATAGATGTAAATCCAGATGACATAAGAGTAGACGTGTTTAGATCTTCGGGTAATGGAGGACAGAGTGTTAATACTACAGACTCTGCGGTTAGACTTACACACATACCTACTGGTGAAGTGGTATCTTGTCAGGATGAAAAATCTCAGCTAAAGAATAAAGAAAAAGCTATGAAGATTTTAAAGGCAAGATTATATGACAAGGCTTTAGCAGATCAGCAAAAAGATATTGCTGCAGAAAGAAAAAGCCAAGTAGGAACGGGTGATAGATCTGAGAGAATTAGAACATATAATTTCCCTCAAGGTAGAGTAAGTGATCATAGAATAAACTTGACGCTTTATAAGTTGGATTCATTTATCGATGGAGATTTAGACGAAATGATAGATGCTTTAATAACAGTTGATCAGACTGAAAAGATGTCTTCTGTAGAACAATAAAAAAATAAACATATTTTATTATGTAATTATGTAATAAGGTGTATTTTTGATAGAAGTTAGTTGATCTTATAAATTAGGTGTGTATACAGTAAATCTCAAGATAGTGTGAAATGGATACGCCATAAAGAGGCTTTGGTTGATCCGAAGTCTCTTTATTTTTTGTAAAAACGGAAATTAATAAAAATGGAAGGTCGATAATCAATGGAAACGATTATAATGAATATTGACTCTGAAAATATTGATTACAAAATAATTGATATTTTTGGAAAAATGTTAAAAGAAGGAAAGACAGTTATATTTCCAACTGAAACGGTATACGGTATAGGAGCGAATGCTTTAGATGAATCTGCTGCAAAAAAAATATATGTAGCTAAGGGAAGACCAAGTGATAATCCATTATTGGTACATATTGCAGAAGTAGATGATATACATGACTTGGTAGAGGAAGTAGATGGTAGAGCAAAGCTTCTGATGGAAAAATTTTGGCCAGGGCCACTCACTATTGTATTTAAAAAGAAAAGGTCAATACCTAATGTAACCAGTGGCGGATTGGATACTGTAGCTATTAGGATGCCTTCAGATAAGGTAGCAAGGTCTTTGATAAAAGCTTCTGGAGTACCAATTGCAGCGCCTTCTGCAAATTTGTCCGGAAAACCGTCACCAACTAAGCCAGAACACATATTAAAAGATATGAATGGCAGAGTTGATGGAATACTTCTTGGTGGGGCTTGTAACTTTGGTGTGGAATCTACGATAATAGATTTATCTGGAGGAGAAGTGGTAATTCTTAGACCGGGAAGCATAACACTAGAAATGCTGTCTGAGGTGTTGGGAGAGGTGAAGATTGATCCATCTATTATGAATAAAGATGATAATCAAAAAGCGAAAGCTCCGGGTATGAAATACACTCACTACTCTCCGAAAGCGGAAGTATTTATAGTTGAAGGCGATCAAAAAGAAGTTGCAAAAAAAATTAACGAGCTAAACGATGAAAACAAAGAAAAGGGATTAAAAACAGGAGTGTTGTGTCTAAATAAAAATAAAGCCATGTACAACGCTCAAACATTTACGCTAGGAGAAACTTACGAAGATGTAGCAAAGAACCTTTTTGATTGTTTAATAGAATTGGATAATAAAGGAATTGATATAGCATATGCCGAAAGTTATGAAGAGAAGGACTTAGGTATTACTATAATGAATAGGCTGAAAAAATCAGCTGGGTATAAAATAATAAAATTATAACTGGAGGAAATTATGAAAATAGCATTAGCATGTGACCATGGTGGTCTAAATTTAAAAAATGAAATTAAAAAATACCTTGAAAAAAATAATTACGAAGTAATTGATTTTGGAACAAATTCAAATGAGTCTGTGGATTATCCGGACTACGCTGAAAAAGCTGCAAAAAGCGTGGCTAGTGGAGAAACTGAATGTGGAATATTAGTTTGTGGAACAGGTATTGGAATTGGAATAGCAGCAAATAAAGTTAAGGGTATAAGATGTGCTACTTTGGGAGATACTTTTTCTGCTAGAATGACTAAGGCACACAACGATGCAAATATGATTGCTCTTGGAGAAAGAGTAACGGGTATTGGTCTTGGAATAGATATAGTAGATGCTTATTTGAATTCTTCTTTTGAAGGTGGAAGACATCAGAAAAGAGTAGATAAAATATCTGCATTAGAAAAATAAAAAAAAGTATATTATAGTGAATTACGGGGTATAGTATATAATTATATGCTATACATATGAATACGCTTAAGCAAAAAAATAAAAAATATATAGGGAGAAGATTTATGAGTAATGTGGCAGTTATTAAACATCCTCTAATAGAGCATAAATTAACACTGATGAGAATGAAGGACACTAGTTCGAAAGATTTCAGAGAATTATTGACTGAAATTACGATGTTGATGTGTTATGAGGCTACTAAAGATCTTGATTTATGTGAAATTGAAATCGAAACACCGTTAAAAAAGATGAAAGCAGAAGTTCTATCTGGAAAGAAATTAGCGCTTATTCCAATTCTAAGAGCAGGAGTGGGAATGGTTGAAGCATTTACAAATATTATACCTTCTGCTAGAGTAGGGCATATAGGTCTTTATAGAGACCCGGAAACATCAGAGCCATTTGAATACTACTCTAAGTTGCCTGAAGATTTAGAGAAGAGAACAATATTTGTATTAGATCCAATGCTGGCAACAGGTGGATCGGCAGCTGCTGCTATAGAAATATTGAAAAAAAGAGGTGCGACTGACATTAAAATGGTAAATTTAGTTGCTTCACCTGAAGGAGTTGAGTACATTCAAAAATTACATCCTGATGTTGATATGTATATTGCATCGATTGATGAAGGTTTGGATGATCATAATTATATAGTGCCTGGTCTTGGTGACGCAGGAGATAGATTGTTTGGAACTAAGTAAGCTTTTTGAGATTGATGTAGCATTTATATCAATCTCAATGTTTGTCTTTATTAAAAAAAATAAAAGATTATTTATGCAAACGTTTTAAAGGCAAAAATGTGCTTAGTAAGAAAAAAAATAGTTATAGTGCAAAAAAATAACAAAAAAATAAAATATATATACATTAATAAAAAAAAGAAAAAACATTAAAAAAATAGAAAAAACTGACTAAATAATAAAAAATATAATGAAAATATTTAAAAAAACAGTTTATATTTAGAAATATATACCTTGCTCAAATTTAATTATTTAGTGGAATAAGTTATTTTAAAATGGTAAAATATACCATAGTGGAAGTTTCGAGCAATAACTTTAAAGAAAAAGAATTTAAATAAGGAGTGAACTATGTCAAATAAAAAGGTATGGGTCGATGCAATGAAATCTTTTTCGCTTATAACTCAAATAGGTATGACAGCGGTTATATGTATTTTTGGTTGCGGATTTGTCGGTATATTTATCGATAAAAAAATAGGAACTTCTCCTGTATTTTCTATAATATTTATAGTTTTAGGGATTTTGAGTGCTTTTTTAAGTATATACAAGACCTTAAAATCATATATCGGGAAAAGGAAGTGAGGCTTTGGATAAAGAGCTTTTGAAGGATTTAAAAAAAATATATTTAGGGATAGTGGTGTACGATATTGTAGCACTTGCATTACTGGCATTAGCTGGTAAGGCGAGTTTGTCGACCATAGGAGGTGTCATTGCAGGAAGCTTGATATCAATGTTGGCACTTTTTATGTTGGCTCGAGATATCACATCCATTGTGGGAAAGCAGAAAAATAAAGCTGTTTTTGCTGCCGTATTTGGGTACGGGATTAGATTTGCGATGTATGCAGCTATACTGATATTTGCGGCAGTAAACAAAAGTATAAATATTTATACTGTAGCAGTAGGATTGTTGAGCACTAGTATTGTAATAAGAGTTCAGCAGCTAATACTGAGTAAAGTAACAAAAAAACTTGGAAAGGAGGAGTAGACGTTGTATCAATCTAGATATCTTTTGTATATTGGAGATTTAAAGATAAGTGAAACAATTATTGTTCAGTGGTTGGTGATGTTATTTCTGATTGTTGTATCTTTAATACTTACTAGAAATTTAAAGAAAATACCAACAACAAAAAGACAACTTTTCCTTGAGTACGCCATTGATTTTTTGAGAAAAATGGTTAGGGAAACAATGGGTGATAAGTTTGTAAATAAGGTTCCAGGTATAGTTTCGTATATTGGAACGATATTTTTATTTTTCTTATGTTCAAATTTAATAACAGTGTTTGGTATTAAATCACCAACTACAGACTTGGATACTACTGTAGCATGGGGGTTAACTACATTCTTAATGGTGTATGTAATGGGTGTTAAATTCCAAGGTCTTGGATACTTTAAGACTCTTATTGAGCCAACTCCACTATTAGCACCGCTTAATATAATAGGAGAAATAGCAAGGCCAATATCATTAAGTTTCCGTCCCTTTGGTAATATACTTGGTGGAACTATAATAATGTCACTATTTATGCAGTTATTGGCTTACCTTTCAACACTTATACCAAATATGCAAGTTCCAGTTGGAATGTTTTTAATTCCACTTCCGTTGAACTTGTATTTTGACCTTTTTGCGGGTGCATTGCAAGCATTTATTTTTACAATGTTAACTATGGTATTTGTTGGAAGCGTGGCAGAGGAATAAAGATAGTAATTTAGTAATAAATACTTATTATAAATAAAATTAAATTAAAATGATTTAACTAGGAGGAAAAAAATGTTAGAAGGATTAGGTTTAGGAATAGCGATAGCAGGATCAGCAATAGGAGCAGGTATAGCAGTATTTACAGGTATAGGCGCAGGAGCAGGTCAAGGATATGCTGCTGGTAAGGGTGCGGAAGCTGTAGGAAATCAGCCAGAAGCAAAGAGTGATATAATTTCAACTATGCTACTAGGTCAAGCTGTAACGGAGTCTTCAGCAATATATGGACTAGTAATAGCAATAATCTTAATATTTGTAAATCCTTGGATAAAGCTTGGTTAAGTAGCCTTAAAGGAAAGGTAATTTTAAGCGATTGAAATAGGAGGATAATTATGGAGTTTAAGCCATTAATAGGCTTAAGTTATGAACTCTTTATAACTCTGGCAAACACATTTATATTATTTTTGATTTTAAGAAAAATTTTATTCAAACCTGTAATCAACATAATTGAATCAAGAGAAGAAATAATAAAAAATGATATAAAAGTTGCTGAAGAAGCTAAAGAAGAAGGGTTAAAATTTAAGTCTGAGTATGAAACTAAGGTTGGAACAGCAAGAAGCAAGGGACAAGAAATTGTAGAACTTGCAAAGAGAAGAGCTGAAGAAAAATCTGAAGAAATGATCAATGTTGCTAAAAAAGAAGTTGAAACTATGAAACTTAAAGCAGCAGACGATATTGAAAAAGAAAAGAATCAAGCTTTTGTAGATGTTAAAAATGAAATATCAGATATGGCCGTAATGGTTGCATCTAAAATTATAGAAAAAGATATAGACAAGTCAAAGCACGAAGATTTAATAGATGAATTTATCAAAGAGGTAGGAGATGCTAAATAATGACTAGCCAAATAGGAAGTAGATATGCACAAGCACTATTTGAACTGGCAGATGAGCAGGAAATTACTTCACAAGTATACTCTGAAATATTAGACTTAGAAAATCTTATTGATTCTAATGAAAGTTTGTATGACGCATTAAGATCTCCTTTTGTAACAAGGAATGAAAAGAAAAATGTTATGAAGGAAATAGTTTATGGTAAAGTATCATCGATATCATACAATTTCTTTATGGTCTTGATAGAGAATACTAGAACTTCAGAACTGTCTGATATTGTTGTTGAATATAAAACATTACTTAATGATAAAAACAATATTCTAGAAGGAACTGTTACGAGTGCAATTGCTTTGAGTTCTGAAGATATTTCTAAATTAGAGACAAAGCTTTCTGCTATGTATAATAAAAAAGTAGTATTAACAAATAAAATAGACAAGGATATTCTTGGTGGAGTCCTTGTAAGAATAGGAAACGAAGAAATAGATGGAAGTGTTAAATCTAGATTAGATGATTTAAAACAGAGTTTATTTCAAGTAATATCATAGAAACGGTGGTGACCCCATGAATTTAAAGCCGGAAGAGATAAGTTCCATAATTAAAAGTCAAATTAAAAATTATGAGAATAAAATAAAACTTACGGACACAGGTAGTGTTTTAAATGTTGGAGACGGTATAGCAAGTGTGTACGGACTTGAAAATGCAATGTCTGGAGAGCTGCTTGAGTTTCCTGGAAATGTGTATGGTTTAGCCTTAAACCTTGAGGAAGAAGTTGTTGGAGCAGTTATACTGGGAGAGGACTTCGGAATAAAAGAAGGCGATGTCGTAAAAAGAACAGGTAGAGTAGCAGAAGTTCCTGTAGGGGAACAGATGATAGGTAGAGTTATAAATGCTTTAGGTCAACCAATCGATGGAAAAGGTCCTATTGAAACAGAAAAGACTAGACCCGTAGAGTCTCCTGCTCCTGGTATAATGAGCAGAAGATCAGTGTATCAACCTCTACAAACAGGTATTAAATCTATAGATTCAATGGTTCCTATTGGTAAGGGACAGAGAGAACTAATAATTGGTGATAAGCAAACAGGAAAAACATCTATACTTACAGATACAATAATAAATCAAAAAGGAAAAGATGTAATTTGTATATACGTTGCGATTGGTCAGAAGAGATCTACAGTGGCACAGTTAGTGTCTACTTTGGAAGAATACGGAGCTATGAACTATACATTAGTAGTATCTGCATCAGCTTCTGAATCTGCACCACTTCAGTACTTAGCACCATATACTGGAACTTCTATAGGTGAAGAGTTTATGTATAATGGTAAAGATGTTTTAATTATATATGATGATCTAAGTAAACAAGCGGTAGCTTATAGAGAGATGTCATTACTTCTTAGAAGACCACCAGGTCGTGAAGCTTATCCTGGGGATGTATTCTATCTTCATTCTAGACTACTTGAAAGATCTGCAAAACTTTCTGATGATCTAGGAGGAGGTTCTATGACTGCGCTTCCTGTTATTGAGACTCAGGCAGGAGATGTATCAGCATATATACCAACTAACGTAATATCTATTACAGATGGACAGATTTATTTGCAACCAGAGTTGTTCTATGCAGGTGTTAGACCAGCCGTGGACCCTGGAATATCAGTTTCGAGAGTCGGAGGTTCAGCCCAAATAAAATCTATGAAAAAGATTGCGGGTACATTAAAACTTGCATACTCACAATATAGAGAACTTGCGGCATTTGCACAGTTTGGATCTGACTTGGATGAGGATACTAAAAGAAGATTATCTCAAGGTGAGAGAATTGTTGAAGTATTAAAACAAGATGAAAACAATCCTATACCTGTTGAAAATCAAGTAATTATAATATATGCAGTTATAAATAATCTACTTGCTGACATAAGTCTAGACAAGATAAAGGATTTTGAATTAGAAGTATATGATTATATAGATAGCGTTCATCCCGAAATAACTAAAAAGATATTAAAGGGAGAAGATTTTAACGAGGAACTTACTAAGGCGATAGAAGAATTTAAAGTTAAATTTAAAGACGAGATATAACATAGGAGGGGGTAAGTAAATGGCAGGAGCTGGAATAAAGGCAATAAAAAATCGTATTGCCAGTGTAAACAGTACAAAGCAAATTACCAACGCAATGTATCTTGTTGCATCCTCAAAACTTAGAAAAGCTAAAATTGCAGCTGATCAATCGAGTGAGTACTTCAACACATTATATGAAACCATTGTAGAAATATCTATGAATACAAAAGGTGTGAACAGCGATTTTTTGAAAGAAAGAGAGCTGAAAAAAAGATGTCACATTGTTGTTGCAGGTAATAGAGGTCTTGCTGGTGGATATAATTCTAATGCTTTTAAGGAAGCTGAAAAATATATAAGCCCTGAAAGTGATTGTGTTGTAACAATTGGTAAGAAGGCTTTTGAATACTTTTCGAAGAGGAATATAGAGATAATAGATAAAATTGAATCCGTTGAAAAATATGATTATGAAGATGTAAGAAAAATCACTGAAAAATTAATGAACATGTTTTTAAACGGTGAAATTGATGAAGTTCTATTTACATACACACAATTTTTCTCAGCTCTTTCTCAAGAGGCAAAAACTATTAAGATTCTACCTCTTGTATTCGATGTTCCACTTGAATATGGATCAGAAAGATATAAAGAGGAAATTGATATTGATGATCCAGATGTTTATATTAGTGAAGAAATTTTAAGGGAAAGAGAAGAAGCTAGAAGAAAAGAGCAAGAAAAAGCTGAAGAATTTGCTAATGAAATGAAAGGTAAGATGAGTGCTACGAAATCAAAAGTACAGTACTTACCTTCTGCGCAAAAAGTATTAGAATTTTTAATACCTACATATATATCAGGTACTATAAATGGTGGTATAGTTGAGTCATGTGCATCTGAACACGGTGCTAGAATGACGGCAATGGAATCTGCTACTGATAACGCAAACGAAATGATTAAAAGTTTAGAACTTAGCTACAATAGAGCAAGACAAAGCGATGTAACTCAGGAAATAACTGAGATAAGTGCAGGAGTTGAAGCTCTAAAGTAAGGAGGAAAAGATGGCAAATGTAGGAAAAATTGTACAGGTCGTAGGAGCTGTACTTGATGTTAGGTTTGATAGTGAAAATGATCTACCTAACCTATTAAATGCATTAAAGATAAAAGATAAAGATAGAACAATAATAGCAGAAGTATCTCAGCATATTGGAAATGATACAGTTAGATGTATAGCTATGAGTGCAACTGAAGGATTAGTAAGAGGTATGGAAGCTATTGATACAGGAGCTCCAATATCTGTACCAGTTGGAGAAAATACATTAGGGAGAGTTTTCAATGTCTTGGGCGAGCCTATAGACTTAGAACCAGCTCCTGAAGGTGTAGAATACTATCCTATTCATAGAGATGCTCCAGAATATGACGAGCTTGAAACTAAGGCTGAAATATTAGAAACCGGAATAAAGGTAGTTGACTTACTAGCTCCTTACCTAAAAGGTGGTAAAATAGGACTATTTGGTGGTGCTGGAGTTGGTAAGACTGTGTTAATACAGGAATTAATAAATAATATAGCAAGAGAACATGGTGGAATCTCTGTTTTCTCTGGAGTAGGAGAGAGAACTAGAGAAGGTAATGACCTATATGGTGAAATGGCTGAATCTGGAGTATTAAAAAAGACTGCTATGGTATTTGGTCAGATGAATGAGCCACCAGGTGCTAGAATGAGAGTTGCCCTTACAGGACTTACTATGGCTGAGTACTTTAGAGATAAGGAACATCAAGATGTGTTGTTATTCATTGATAATATATTTAGATTTACTCAAGCTGGTTCAGAAGTATCGGCACTTTTAGGTCGTATGCCTTCTGCTGTTGGATACCAGCCAACACTTGCTACAGAAATGGGTGCACTACAGGAGAGAATCACATCTACAAAGGACGGATCAATAACATCTGTTCAAGCCGTATATGTGCCTGCGGATGACCTTACTGACCCTGCTCCGGCGACTACTTTCGCGCACTTGGATGCAAAAACTGTATTATCAAGACAGATATCTTCGCTTGGTATTTATCCAGCGGTTGATCCATTAGAGTCATCATCCAGAGTACTTGATCCAAGAATAGTTGGAAAAGAACACTATGATATTGCAAGACAAGTACAATCAATTCTTCAAAGATATAAAGAACTTCAGGATATAATAGCGATATTAGGTATGGATGAGTTGTCTGATGAAGATAAAATAATAGTATCACGTGCTAGAAAAATACAGAGATTCTTGTCACAACCATTTACTGTAGCAGAACAGTTTACTGGAATAAAGGGTGCTTACGTACCTGTTAAAGAATCTATAAGAGGATTTAAAGAAATCCTTGAAGGGAAGCATGATGATCTTCCTGAATCTGCATTTTTATTCGTAGGAACGATAGAAGAAGCTATACGAAAGGCGAAAGGAAGTGCTAACTAGTGTTTAAATTAAAAGTGGTTACTCCTGATAAGACTTTCTTTGATAAAGAAGCTGAAATGGTAATATTTAAAACGACAGTAGGGGATAGAGCTGTATTAAAAGGTCATATTCCTATAGTGGCTGGAGTTAAAGAGGGAAAATTAAAAATAAAGATAGACGGAAAATTCAAACTTGCTAGTATAGGTAATGGATTTGTTACAGTCGATGGAAAAACAGACACTGTTTTAGTAACTGAAAAAGCTGTTTGGAATGATCAAGAGGAAAAATAATTGAAATTTAAACATTGGCTTTCTATAGTAGTATTTATTGTACTAGCAATTTTTGCAGGTTTCTATTTGAATTCAAAGCATCATAGAGATACTGTTAAAATCGATGATACGTACCCTGAAAAAGTTTTGGAACAGTATTATGAGTTACTAGAACTAAGAGATGGTAGAAATGTTCCAAATGGAATGATGCCATACGAAGAGTATAAAAGATGGTATCTATATGATGATAAGAATAGAGTAGAGGCGAGATTAACTGCTAAAATGATGAAAAATATGAAAAACATCAAAGTGAATAATATAAAACAAATTGATTATACAGGAAAACAAATAGAATTTCCTAGAAGAGACAATAGTGTTGAGTCTTTCCCTCTAGACGATACTCAGTTATATGAAGTAACATACGATGTGACATATTTTGATACAAAAGATAAATCCGTTATGTACAGCGAATATAATAATAAAAATTATAAAAAAACTGATAATAAAGTATTTAAAAACAAAAAAGAAAAAGTATGGATGGTAAAACTGAACAATGGTTCTTGGAAAATAGCTAAATTTGAACAGATAAATTAAACTATTTACGCATCTATATATAAATAAAAAACGCTTAAGAATAAAGACTATTCTTAAGCGTTTTTTATTTATATTTTTATTCAACATAATTACTAGATAGGATTGCGATGGCATTCGCTACTGCATAATTTTTTGAGTGAGATATAGAAACTAATATTTTTTCTACATTTATTGACTCACAAAAATTTTTGAATTCACCTGAAAAAACTACTATAGGTTTATTCAAATCGTCTCTTAAAATTTGGACATCTTTTATACTAAAGCCGCGTAATCCAGTTCCTACAGACTTTATAACTGCTTCCTTAGCTGAAAAATTTCCAGCGACAGATTCGGCCTTAAAGTTTTTACTGCTTAGAAGATCTAATTCATCTTCAGAAAAAAGTTTTTGTAAGAGTTTAGGGTTTTTATTAATTGAATTTCTAATTCTATCTATTTCGATAATGTCAGTTCCAATTCCGTATATCATATAAACACCTCTATTATTTATAGTTTTATTGCTTTTATATATATTTTTTTAATATTCGTAAATAATATTAATTTTAGCATAATCTAGTGAATATTGTACATAGTATATTTATGTAGTATAATTAGAAAGGTAGTAAATTCAACAATTTGATTTCGGTAAGAGGACAGTATATTAGAAAAAAGGTCTGTATTTATGATTTTTATTTTAAAATATTGAGTAAAAAGGAGAAGTTATAAAATGACTGATTATGAAATATTAGCTGATAAGGCAAAAAAAATAAGAAGAAATATTATAAAGATGATATACAATGCAGGTTCTGGTCATCCAGGGGGAGCTCTATCCTGTGTTGATATTATAACTTCTCTATATTTTGGAAAAATGAATATAGACGTTGAAGAACCAGATAAGGCTGATAGAGATAGATTTGTAATGTCAAAAGGGCATTCATCTCCAGCTCTTTATGCAACGTTGTATGAAAAAGGATACCTTTTAGATGACGAGCTAAACCAATATAGAAAAATAAATGGAAATCTACAGGGAAGCCCAGATATGATAAAGGTAAGTGGAGTAGATATTACAACAGGTTCACTTGGGCAAGGATTATCTGCAGCGTGCGGAATGGCACTGGCGTCTAAAATAGACAATTTGAATTACAATGTATATGCGCTAATAGGAGATGGAGAATTACAAGAAGGTATTATATGGGAAGCAGCTATGCTTGCTAATCAATATAAATTAGATAATTTAATGGCAATAGTAGATATGAATGGGTTGCAGATAGATGGAAAAACTGAGGATGTAATGGATTTAGGATCTATATCAAAGAAATTTTCATCTTTTGGATGGTATGTTGTAGAAGTAGATGGTCATGATTTTGACCAGATTTTCAGCGCATTCAATGTATTTGATATGGTAGAAGAAAAACCAGTGCTAGTTTTAGCAAAAACTGTCAAAGGCAAGGGCGTATCTTTTATGGAAAATAACTATGAATGGCATAGTAAGATACCAAATGAAGAAGAGTATAAAATAGCTCTAGAAGAGCTGAGGTAGGTGGAATACATGCAAAAGAATTCGATGAGAGAAACATTTGGAAAAACTTTGGTTGAAATTGGAAATAATGATGAGAATGTTATTGTTGTAGATGCTGATTTATCAGAATCTACAAAAACTATGTATTTTAAAAAAACATTCCCAAATAGATTTTTTAATGTAGGAATAGCAGAACAAAATCTAATTGGTATATCATCAGGCCTTGCATCTGCAGGAAAAACTGTTTTTGCAAGTTCATTTGCAGTATTTGAAACTGGAAGGGCATATGAGATAATACGAAATATGGTCTGTATGGCAAATTTAAATGTTAAAATATGCTCTACTCATGCAGGTATAATGACAGGAGAAGATGGTGCAACTCATCAAAGTATAGAAGATATCTCGATAATGAGAGTATTACCTAATATGAAAGTTTTTGTTCCAGCGGACTCAAAAGAAGCTAGTGAAATAATAAAATATATATCAAATGATATTGGTCCATCATATGTTAGAATGGTTAGAGAAGATGTATCTGACATATATAATGAAGAGTATAAATTTAATTTTGGCAAGGGCGATATATTAAACGAGGGTGATGATTTGTCAATATTTGCATGTGGTCCATTAGTATATGAAGCATTAGAAGCTTCAAATATATTAAAAGAGCAAGGAATAAATGCAAGAGTTATAAATATGTCTACTATAAAACCAATAGATGAAGAACTAATTATTAATTGCGCAAAAGAAACCGGAAAAATTTTGACGGTAGAAGATCATAGTATTATTGGAGGTCTTGGATCTGCAATTAGTGAAGTTGTTTCAGAGAACTACCCGGTATACGTGAAAAGAATCGGCATAAACGATAAATTTGGAATGTCAGGTAAAGCAGATGAACTTTATAAATACTTTGGCTTGACAAGCGAAAATATTGTAAAAGAGGCTATTGATATTTTAAACAAAGAGTGGGAATAAAATCAAAAGGAAATAGCATTAAGATACATATTTTTGACATTTATATACGTATTAAAGAGGATATAATATGAAATTTAATAAAAAGCAATTTTTAAAAAATATGGGATTAGTAGTTGCTACAGCTATTGTTACAACATTTGTGTTGACTCAATTTAATATAGTAGCATTTTTGCCTAATTCAGAATATGAAAAATATAAAAAGCTAATTGGATTGAATGAAGCTATACATGAGGATTTCTATAAAAAACCAAATGAAGAAAAACTTGAAGAAGGAATTTATAAAGGTCTTTTTTATGGTACAGAGGATGTGTATTCGGCATACTATACAAAAGATGAGATGCGCCAGTTGATGGAGTCTTCTTCAGGCAAGTATGTAGGAATAGGAATGTTATTAAAAGCTGAAGAATCATCAGGATTGATAGTTGTGGAAAGAGTATTTGAGAACAGTCCTGCAAAGACAGCTGGAGTAAAAAAAGGTGATCAAATTCTGAAAATTAATGGGAAAAGCTATGCTAATCAAGATATTGATATAGCTACAAAGAATATCAGAGGCGAAGAAGGTACGCAAGTAGACGTTTCTTTTATGAGAGATAAAAAGATAATCAATAAAAAGCTTACTAGAAAAGAAATAAAAATAGAATCAATAAAAAGCGAAATGAAAGAAGATAATATTGGTTATGTAAAAATTGAAAGTTTTGATGAAGATACAGATAAGGATTTTAGAAGTGCAATTTTAAATTTGAAAAAGAATAATATGAAGGCTTTAATTATTGATGTTAGAGATAATGGTGGTGGTCTTTTAGACTCAGTAGAAAAAATTTCTGATCAGATATTGGGAGAAGGCGTGATAGTATATACTGAAGATAATAAGAAAGATAGAGTATATTTAAAAAGCACTGATAAAGAAAAAATTAACCTTCCTTTGGTAGTATTAACTAATGAACATTCTGCTTCTGCATCTGAAATTTTGACAGGAGCAATTGTTGACAATAAAGCAGGTATTTCTATAGGAACAACTACTTATGGTAAGGGACTTGTTCAAAGCGTTGTAGGACTAAGGGATGGAAGCGGTTATAAACTTACTACATCTCAGTATTTTACACCTAACGGAAATTATATTGATAAAAAAGGAATAAAACCGACTATAGAAGTAAAAAATAGCAATGAACAACTTCAAAAAGCTGTAGAGTATTTGAAAGAGAAGCTAAAAAGTAGTTAGCTATACTTAGTCAATTTGTATGAAACGAAAATTGTCGTGAAGAATTTATTTAGATGGGGATTATAGATATGGAGGAAATATATGAACCTTTTGGTAAGTATATCTAGGAATATATACTCATTAGATGAAAAGAGTATGAAAAAAGCTAGACAAGAATGGGAGAAATTTAAATTTCCATTGAATATGCTAGGAAAAATAGAAAATATTACTGTCATGATGGCTGGAGTATATGGTAATTCTAACTTAGAGAATTCACCAAAAAAATGTATTATTACATTTGCAGCTGACCATGGAGTGTATGCAGAAGGAGTATCTTCTCAACCTCAGGAAATGACAAGAGAATTAATGATAGAAGCTTCAAACAAAAGAGGAATACTTTCTCCTATTTCTACTTTTAATAATACAGATACAATATTTGTAGATATGGGAATGAAAGGTGAAAATCCTATATATGGAGTTCTAGACTATAAAATAAGAGAAGGTACGGATAATATCTCAGAAGGTCCAGCAATGAGTGTTGACGAAGCTGTTAAATCAATTGAAATGGGGATTGAAGTAGCAGAACGCTGCATAATAGATGGATATAAGGTTATAGGTGTTGGAGAAATAGGAATATCAAACACTACATCGGCGACAGCTATATTATCTGTAATGTCTGGAATTGATCCGAATAAAATAACAGATAGTGTCACTGGTTTAAATGATAAAGAGATGAAACATAAAATTGAAGTAATAAGAAAATCTATAGAAGTTAACAACCCAAATCCTACAGATGGAATAGAAGTTCTTTCAAAAGTAGGTGGGTTTGAAATAGGGGGAGTAGTTGGTGTAATCCTTGGATGTGCAGCTAATAGAATCCCTGTAGTGCTTGACGGATATATAACGTATGCAGCAGCATTAATTGCATACAGGATCAACCCTTTAAGTGTAGAATATTTAATACCATCTCATTTGACAAATGAACTAGGTGCTAAAAAATCACTTGAAATGTTAAAATTAGATCCAATTCTTATGATGAATATGACTTTGGGCGAAGGAGTAGGAGCTGCACTTGCTATGAATGTTATTGATGCTGCAACATACGCGTACAACAGTGCAATGGATTTAGAATAAGTAAAATGATAATTATAGATATGCTAGTTAGTAAGTCTATTATATTTTAAGGTAGGAGAAAATGAAAAAATTATATTTAATAAGGCATGGTCACACAGTCGATAATGAAAAAATGTTATATTCTGGATTTAATGACTGTGAACTTAGTGAAGTAGGTAAAAAACAGGCAAAACAACTAAACGAATTTTTAAAAGATATTAAAGTTGAAAAAATATACACTTCTACTTTGAAAAGAACAGTACACACTATAAATGATTTCGCAGAATACAAAAATAAGGATATACATCGAATTGAAGGACTAAGAGAAATGAACTTTGGCCTATTTGATGGTAGAAGTTTTAGAGATATTAGAAACGAATATCCAGAGGAAGCAAAAAAATTACTTAAACATGATGCTACTTATAAATTTCCTAAAGGTGAAAGTTTGACGGAGATGTATGAAAGAAATATAAAATCTCTTGATAATGTGATGAAGGAAAATCAGGAATCTGAAAATATAATGATTTGCTCGCATATGGGTACAATCAGAAATATACTTTCATATTTGATTATTGGAAGTCATAAGTTGCATTGGAATTTCAAAGTGCTAAATGCGACTATTACAGTTGTCGAATTTACTGAGAAAATTCCTGTGTTAGAAACATTAGGATATGTGCCATATGATAAATCTTTATTAATGGCGCCATATAATATAAAGTAAAACTAAAATAACTTTATGTAGGGATAGAATTATTGATGTGAGAAAGTATTAAAAAATAAAGAAAGAGTTGTTTGTAGTTTATAAGAAGTAGCCCAAGTAAAATGAATGTTAAAATGAAACTGAGTTGAAAGATGTTTTAAATTACTGTAAAGGACTGTTTATGATATGAAAAAAGGATATGGAATGTGCCCAGGTACTTGTGGAGAATTAGTACAAGGATACATAGATAAAAATGAATATATAAGCTCGTATTGTGTAGATATGTATTCAAGAGCAACTGTATCCGAGAGTCATAGTTCTTCAAATTACTATAAAACTCATAAGATAAAATCACTCAGAGCGATTGAATACGTTTTTGAAAGATTTGGAATAGATAAATCTAAAATGCAAAATATACGCTTGAGTATTAAATCGGAGATACCTACAAGCAAGGGAATGGCGAGTTCAACGGCAGATATAGGTGCGAGCATAATGGCGGCCCTAGATTTCTTAGGAGAAAATTTAGATGCAGATGAAATATCAAAGATTGTGTCTAAGATTGAACCGACTGATGCTATTTTTCATGAAAACGTGTGTATATTTGACCCTATACATGGTGAGAAAAAAGAAGATTTAGGTAAATTAAACTTTGAAAAAGTGCTAATACTAGAACCATTTTCTAAAATAAGCACAATAAAAACAAGGGATAAAAAAGGATATTATAGATATTTAAATAGTAATAAAACTTTTACCAAAAGAGCTTTTGAACTTTTGAAGTCAGGATTTGAGCAAAATGATGTCTCATTAATAGCAAGAGCATGTGAGAATAGCGCTCTCGCAAATGAAAAAATAAAAAACACTCCGTATTTAAGGGAATTATTGAGTATATCAAAAGAATGTAATTGCGCATTCTTAAATATATCACATACAGGGACTGTAGTTGGGCTAGTAATAGATTCGAGTACAGATAACGATAAATTATTGCATGAAATAAAAAAATCGAATGCTTCTAATATATATACTAGGAAGTATTTCAAAAAAATAATTGAAGGTGGACTATCTAAAGGATATTAATCATTAAAAAACAGCGTAAAATATCTATGATGTATTTTTTTATAATAGGGAGGAGAAACTGTTATGAGTAAAATTATGATACTAATGCCAAACGGATATGAAGAGATCGAAGCACTGACAGTTGTAGATTTTTGTAGAAGAGCTGATATAGAAATAGATATGGTATCTATAACAGGCGAGCTTGAAACTATAGGTGACCATAATATAAAAATAATTACGGATAAAAAAGTAGATAACGTAGATTTGGATAGTTATGATGGAGTTGTTTTACCAGGAGGATATCCAGGAACAATGATGCTTAAAAGCAATAAAGATGTATTAAATATATTAGAAAAATTCTTTTTAGAAAAAAAGTTAGTAGCATCAATATGTGCAAGTCCATTAGTTTTAGAAGAGGCTGAGATAGCTAGCAAAATAGAAGGTACTATATATCCAGGAATGGAGGATATGGTAAAATATAAAAAACATATTCAGGAATCAGTAGTATTATATGAAAATGTTATAACTTCTAGAGGTCCTGCAACAGCAACACTTTTTGCATATAAGATAATAGAGTATTTGAGAGGAAAAGAAGTTGCAGACAAAATAAAACAAGAAACACTATCAAACTATATAGAAAAATAATGACTGGTATTAGATATGATTTTCAAATAGTTATATGATTTGTGCATAAATATGAATTTAAGTTTGATATCAGATGAAATAAAGGTTGGGGGAATAATTTTTATGATATTGGTTTTGGGAGGAACTTCTGATAGCTTAAAAATTTGTGATAGACTTTACGAAATAGGAATAAGTGATTTTGTATTGTCAGTAGCTACAGATTTTGGTAAGGAACTAGCTGAGTCTCATGCAAAATTTATTATAAACGGAAAAATGGATAAAAAAGAAATGAAAAAGTATATAATAGAAAATGAAGTGAGACAAGTTATAGATGCGACGCATCCATATGCCATTGATGTTTCTAGAAATGCAATGGACGCATGTGAAGAAACGGATATAAAGTATATAAGATTTGAAAGAAAATCACTGTTGGAGAATATTACATATCAGGGTGAATACATTGTAGATACAATTGAAGAAGCTTGTGGAATGGTATTAAGTAATGAAGAGTGGGAAAATGTATTTATAGCTACAGGTAATAAAAATTTAGGTACATATGTCAAATTATTAAAATCAAGAAATATAGTAACAAGAGTATTTCCAACAAGTGAAACCCTTAGAAATTGTGAAGCCATTGGGCTGAATGCGGATAATATCATTGCGATAAAAGGACCTTTTAATAAGGAAATAAATGTTGCACTATTGAAGCATGCAAAGGTAGATGTGGTAATAACAAAAGAAAGCGGATTCGCAGGTGGATATTTAGATAAGATTTCTGCTTGTGAAGAATTGGGAATACCTGTAATTGTGATAAAAAGAAAGACTATAGATTATCAAAGAGTAGTACACGATGTTTCTGAAATAGAGGAAAGTATAATCTTTGGATAAAAAGTGGGATTTGTTTTTTATAATTAAATCTGAAAACAAAAAAGGGGATATTGTATGAAAACACTAATAATATATTGTTCGATACATCATAACAACACAGAGAAGATAGTTAATTATATATTAGAAAAAACGGATGTTGAGGCAATAAATATTTTAGATAATAAAGACAACATAGCGTTGTTTGAATATGATAATTTAGTATTTGCATCTGGGATTTATT
Source organism: Peptostreptococcus faecalis (assembly GCF_900240845.1). GTDB lineage: Bacteria > Bacillota > Clostridia > Peptostreptococcales > Peptostreptococcaceae > Peptostreptococcus > Peptostreptococcus faecalis. The sequence continues at coordinate 337,489 of NZ_OERU01000001.1, read as the reverse complement.
ATGGAAATATGGATAGTAGAATATATAAATTTATCGAAGAAAATAAAGAGCATGTTTCTGGGAAAAAAATATTTACAATGATAACATCAGGTTTGATGAGTGTCAAGTATGAAGATACCATTAATAAGGAGTTAGATGTACGAGATCTAGTTTCTTCAGGGTTTTATCAATGCAGAGGATATGATACTTATGGACCTTGGAAGTTAATAGGTGGTCTTAGCAAAGGACATCCAAATGAAGACGACATGGAAAACGCTCTGAATTTTATAAAAAACATATAATTTATTTTTACCACTGTGAATCTGGGTAAATATATTACATATCCACTAAAGGGCGTTGGTAGACTGAATTACCAACGCCTTTGTAATATAAATTACAATTATATTACGGAAAAAATAAAATAAAATTAGCAATAGAAAATGAAAGTTATTATCGGTAAGATGTTTACATTTTAATTTAATGTGATATTATATATTATAGTTGTATAATTAAATTAACAATAAGAATAGAGGATATAAATTATGAAAAAGAAAATAATTCCAGTCTTAATTTTATGTTTTTTTTTCATATCTATAGCTGGATATGTATTTAAATATGAAAAGAGAGAAGTAATTAGTAAAATTTCGGATAAGAAAAGTGTAGCAGTAACGACTTCTTTTTTAGCAGATATGGTGAGCCAAATATCTGGTGATAAATTTAAAGTGGATTTGATTATACCAGCAGGAGAGGATCCACATTTATATGTTGCTAAACCGAAAGATGTAGATAAAATACTCGATGCGGATTTATTACTTTATCAAGGACTTCACTTTGAAGGAAAGATGATAAGTGCACTAGAAAAAAAAGGTGTGGCAGTAACAAAAAATTTTAGTAAAAATAATTTAGGTACAATGGATAGCGATGGAGATAAAATTGTAGATCCACATTTTTGGTTTAATATAGATTTATATAAGAAAGCTGTAGACGTAGCCTGTGAAGAATTAGTAAAACTTTCACTAAACGATAAAGCTTTATTTGAAAAAAATACTAGAGAATATAAGGTGAAATTAGATAAATTAAATGAAGAAAACAGAAAAAAAATAAATGAGATCCCATCTGATAGAAGATATTTAGTAACTCCGCATGACGCATTTAATTATTTTTCTAAATCGTATAATATAAAAGTGGTTGCTCCTCAAGGTATAGGAACAGACTCAGAAATTTCAAATAAGGATATAGATAAAGCAGCTGACTTTATTATAAAAAATCACATAAAATCTATATTTTCAGAAAGCACGACAAATCCAGAGAGAATGGAAAAAATAAGAGAAATTGTAAGAGCAAAGGGATCTGATGTGAAGGTTGTCTCAGGTAGCGATAATGAGTTGTTTTCAGATTCACTAGCTCCAAAAGGAGAAGTAGGTAGTACATATATACAAATGTACAAACACAATATAGATTTAATATATAATAATCTAAAGTAATTATCATAAGACTAGTTAAATAGTGTTATGATTTAATAAAACACGGTTTAATTAAAATCAGAATAGGAGGATAATATTTGGAGGATAAAAAATCAATAATAAGAGTAGAAGACTTGACTATGGCTTATAATGAAAATCCAGTTATATGGGATGTGGATATAGATTTTATAGAAGGATCTAGAACTGCAATAATTGGACCAAATGGAGCGGGAAAGTCAACACTTCTAAAAGGCATATTAGGTCTTATGAAGCCTATAACGGGATATGTTTTATTTTGGGGGCAACCTCACAAAAATGTTAGAAGAAAAATTGCCTATGTGCCTCAAACAGAAACTGTAAACTGGGATTTTCCAATTACAGTCTTAGATGTCGTAATGATGGGGCAATACAAAAAATCAGGATTATTTCACAGACCGGGTAAAAAAGAAAAGCAAATGGCATATGAAGCCTTAGAACAAATGCAGATGCATGAATTTCATGACAGACATATATCTGATCTATCAGGTGGTCAAAAGCAGCGTGTGTTTATAGCAAGGGCAATAAATCAACATGCAGATTTATATATCATGGACGAGCCGCTTGCAGGTGTAGATAAAGCGACAGAGCTGATAATAATGAACAAGTTTAAAGAATTTCAAAAAGATAATAAAACAGTAATAGCAGTACACCACGATATGAATACTCTTGAGGACTATTTTGACCACGTTGTAATAGTTAACAAAACAATTCAAGCACAGGGTAGATGTTTCGAAGTATTTAAAGATAAGACTCCTATGGAGTATTTATCAAGGAGGTGAAGCAATGGAGATAATTCAAAGTTATACATTTAAAATTATTTCTATGGGCACTGTATTTTTAGCGATATCTTCAGCGATTATTGGTTCACTGAATTTATATAAGGGGCAAAGTTTGATTGGTGATGCAATAGGACATTCTACTTTTCCAGGTATAATACTGGCATTTATGCTTTTTCAGACTAGAGATCCATGGATTTTGTTTGTGGGAGCGATGCTTACTGGATCTCTTAGCTATTTTATAATACAGATTTCATCGAAATACTCCAAAATAAAATTAGACTCTTCATTGGCAGTGTTCTTGTCAGGATTTTTTGGAATTGGTATGGTACTAAAAAGCATTATACAAGGAAATCCAGATTTTCAAGGAGCTTCACAGTCAGGTCTAAATAACTATATTTTTGGACAAGCTGCATACATGATGGAAAGTGATGTAAAATTAATTGTAGTTGTATCCACTATAGTTATATGCATATTTTTTATATTTAGAAAAGAAATTGTTTATTATATATTTGATAGAGAATTTGCGATCAGTCAAGGAATTAGAGCAAGCTTTGTAGAAGGATTACTGTTGGTGATGACAATAGCTTTGGTAAGTATTGGGCTTAAAGCAGTTGGATTTATATTGATAAGTTCCTTTTTGATTTTGCCATGCGTGACAGCAAACCAGTGGTCAAAAAAATTTAAAAAAGTTATTTTGATTGCATCATCAGTTGCAGCTTTCTCAGCGCTTATTGGTACTTACTTTAGTTCTGTATATAGAGGTCTTAGCACAGGTCCGACAATAATTGTAGTGATGGGTATAATTACAATTATATCGATGTTATTTGGTCGATATGGAATTATAAATAAAACTATGAAGTTGAGGAGATTGCTATGATTGGTTCATACTTGGTATTATTAATAACGTCGATAACTTGTAGCATGATAGGTGTGTTTTTAGTATTGAGAAACCTGTCGATGGTAGCAGATGCTATATCACATTCTGTACTACTAGGTATAGTAATTGCATTTTTTATAACACAGGATATAAGTTCGCCATTGCTAATTATTGGAGCAGGTATTTTTGGAGTGATTACCGTCGCATTTATTGAGGCTCTGGGGAAAAGTAAAACAGTTAAAAGATCAGATGCAATAGGTGTTGTATTTCCAATGTTTTTCTCTATTGCAGTTATTTTGATAAGTAGATATGCTAGAAATATTCATATAGACACAGACATGGTGTTGATGGGAGAAGTTATTTTTGCATCATTAGATTCAATCAGCATATTTGGGATTGATTTACCATATAGCTTTGTAAAAATGGGGATTATGTTTATAATAAATTTGATATTTATAATTATTTTTTATAAACAGTTAAAAATTACTAGTTTTGATCAAGAGTACGGATTTTTGATTGGAATTCCTATAGGATTTATTTTTTATAGCTTTATGACACTTACATCGATAACTGCTGTGGTGGCATTTGATGCAGTTGGTAGTATATTGGTATTATCATTTTTTATAGCTCCAGTGGCTAGTGCACATATGATATCAGACGATTTAGAAAGCATGTTTTTATGGAGTGCGATAATAGCGATTATAAATTGTAGCATAGGCTCTTGGATTGCAATTAATTTAAATGCATCTATGACGGGAATGTGTGCAGTAGTCGGTATGGTAGTATTTATAATTATATTATTTTTGCATAAAAAAGGTGTTGTATATAAATTTATACAAAAAAGAAAGACCCTTGAAAATGTAAAAAAAGAGATGTTCATATTCCATATAGGAAATCATATGGGAGATGGTAGAAGCAAAGATGAAAACAAAGTAGACCAGATAAATATACATCTTAATTGGAAGATAAAAGAGGTAGACATAATATCAGAAAAATTAATTTCAGATAGCCTAATTTATAAATTGGGAGAAGAATACTCACTAACGGAAAGTGGATTCACTTATTATGAATATCTATGTAAAAAATATGGATTGAATAAAAAAGACGGTTTAAATAAGTGTATGTGGAAAAATTAAAATATTTTAATAAAAAAGATAGAAAGCTTTACTTTCTATCTTTTTTTATTATTTATTATGTATTTTTATTTATGATAATTGCTTGCTTCTAAGTGCAAATGTACTAAATCCTAAAAAGAAAGCTCCACCGACTATATTACCAAGAGTTGCAACAGCTAAAGCGTATGCAGCACTTGAAAAACTTATTGTAGTGATATTGCTTGACATTAGAGCAACTGCATATACCGTCATATTAGCTATGCTATGTTCGAAACCTGTGATAATAAAAGTAGCTAAACACATTGCTACTAGAATTAGCCTAGCTGTATCATCTTTTAGTTTGTAAGCAAAAAACATTGCGAGACAAACAACAAAGTTACAAAGTACAGCTCTCAAAAATAGAGGAATAAATGGCAAACTGGACTTATCTAAAGCTACTTTTGCGAAAAATTCCATGGTTGAGTTATTTACTAATCCACTTCCTACAAATATCAGTGATAATATTAGTGCTCCTATTAAATTACCAATCCAACTAGTAGCCCAAACAGATAGAAGTTCAGACATTGTAGCTCTTTTATTTAATTTAGCAACAGTCATTACATAGTTATTCCCTGTAAATAAATCTGTACCTGTAAATACTACAAATACAAGGGCAATTGTAAAAGCTATGCCCATAGCTATTTTATAATATGGGCTATTTGCTCCGTAAAGTATACCAGCAGTGGTAAAGGAAAATAAAACACCAAGTCCGACATAGCAGCCTGCTAAAGCAGAAGAAAGTAAATACTTAAATTTGCTTTCTTTACAACGAGAAGCCTTATTTTCGGCTACTTGGGAAAGTTTTTCGATAATTTCATCATACATTATATATTTCTTCCTTTCAAATTTATTTGTTTTTATTTCATATAAAAAAAGCTTTATTAAAAAATTCAAAAGCTATTTTATAGATTTAGTAAAATTAGTTCTTTTTATTTTAGCATAAAATACAAAAAAAAGTGAAGATAAAATAAATAATAAAAAAATTATTAAGGCTCCACTGTGAAAGAAAAATGCCTCAGGTAATATATTTATTACTGGATCCAAACTTGCATCAAAGCTCCAATGGTCATTTCTAAAAAGAATTTTATGAAAAATGACAAAACTACTAGTAAAATCAACTGCAAAAGGCAAAGCTAGTATTGCTGGTAAGAAAATAAGTTGTAGTGCAGCTTCAAGAAAGATTTTATAGTACTTGTGCTTAATACAATAAAAAATACCTATTATTGAAGTAACAGTAAATAAAATAGCAATTTTAATCAATAACTGTACCAAGTTTCTTACATCGGCAAAGTGTATTTTACCATTTGTGGAAGATTTAATATCTGGCAAGTCGAAATTTGAATCCTTAAAATTCAAATTATAATCTAATATGTAATTGTAATTTTTTTTAATAATGTGTTCACTATATCCAGATTCTTGAGGTATATTTAGATAGCGAATATCAAAATAATAGAGTGGCTTAAAAAAAAACACAAAAAGAATCACCAAAGATATTAGCCACAAACCTATTGTACTTTTCATTATTTTAGCGAACAAATTCATTTTAGAAGTTTCCAAATCAACACGTCCTTTATTAAAAAATAGCATCGCATAATTAATACAGAAATACGATATTACTTATTATACCATCATATAGTATATTTTTACTATAGAATAATTGCGTTTTTATTTCAATAGATAATAATTATGAATAAAGGGGAATTTAAATTATTATATTGCTTTCAATACATGGTATAATATAACGGTGAGTGAAGAAATATTATTTTAAGATTAAAAATATAAATTAAAAGACGATGAGAGCTTGAATTAAAGCTCTTGTAAAGATTGATTTTATTATAAAAAAGTTTATATAAGCATAGTTGTTTAGAAGTTGGAGGTTGTTATGAATATAGATGATTTAAATCCAGATCAACGAAAAGCCGTTGAAAAAACAGAAGGACCGGTACTGATACTGGCTGGTGCTGGATCTGGAAAAACAAAAGTGTTGACTACTAGAATAGCATATTTAGTTGAAAATAAAGATGTGAATCCAAGCAATATACTTGCAATTACATTCACAAATAAGGCAGCAAATGAAATGAGGGAAAGAGTAGAAAAACTAATTGGTGAAAACTCAAGGGATATGTGGATATCTACTTTCCATTCAATTTGCGTGAGAATACTTAGAAAAGATATAAATAAAATCGGATATAACAGAAGTTTTGTAATATACGACTCTGCAGATCAGATGACTCTAATTAAAGAGTGTATAAAAGAACTGGATCTAAATGATAAGAAGTTTGAACCTAGAGGTATGATATCTGAAATTTCGTCTGCTAAAGACAAGCTTATGGGTCCTAGAGAATTTGCAAGACAAGCCTCAGGCGATAAGTGGTTGCAAACTGTAGCCGATGTATATTCAATATATCAAGACAGATTAAAGAGAAATAATGCCCTTGACTTTGATGATCTTATCGTTAAGACAGTAGAGTTGTTAAGAGATAATGAAGACGTGTTGAATTTTTATAGAGGTAAATTTAGATATTTGATGGTAGATGAATACCAGGATACATCTAGAGCTCAGTATGAACTTATAAAAATGATTGCAATGGGACACCAAAATATTTGCGTAGTTGGAGATGATGATCAGAGTATATACGGTTGGAGAGGCGCAGATATAAGGAATATTTTGGAATTTGAAAAAGACTATGAAGATGTATTTGTAGTAAAATTAGAACAAAATTATAGATCGACACAAGTGATTTTAGATACGGCAAATCACTTGATATCAAATAATATAGAGAGAAAAAAGAAAAAATTATGGAGTGATAAAAAAGAGGGTGCACCTGTAAAAATAAAACTTTTGCAAAATGAAGTAGAAGAAGCCAATTTTGTTGTAAATGAAATATATGAAAATTCTAGAACCACTGGAAGACCATATAACGAATATGCTGTTTTATACAGAGCAAATGCCCAAGCAAGAGCTGTTGAAGATGCTTTGAATAGGTTCCAAGTACCATATAATATATATGGAGGAACTAAGTTTTATGAGAGAAAAGAAATTAAAGACCTACTGGCGTATCTAAGGGTCATAGTGAATCCACAAGATGATATTTCTGTAAAGAGAGTAATTAACATTCCTAGAAGAGGAATTGGACTTAGAACAATAGAAAAACTTGAGGATAGAGCCGGATTGATGAAAGAAAGCGTGTATTCTGTTCTTTTGGATATTGATAATAACTCTGATATATCAACTAGATCAAAAAAAGGTATAAATGATTTTATAGATTTAGTAGGATTATTTAGAAGTATTTCAGAAACATATTCCCCTAGCAAGATGGTCGAAAAAATACTAGATTTGACAGGATATACAAATGAATTAGAAGAAATTATAGCGAAAAATGAGAAGCTTCAAAACGGAAAAGCAGAAGAGGCTCAGGACAGAATAGATAACTTAAACGAGTTTATATCTATTGCGATTGAATATGAAGAATCTGATCTAGTTGACGAAGAAGAAAAAAACTTAGAAAACTTTTTAGCTAATATATCACTTTCGAGCGATGTAAGCGATGAAGATGAAGAAGATGTGGCAAAAGTATCATTGATGACGATGCATTCAGCAAAGGGACTTGAATTTCCAGTAGTTTTTATAGTTGGAATGGAAGAAAAAATATTCCCTATTGCAAGAGCTATAGCTAATTTGAGCGAGTCGGATATAGAAGAAGAAAGAAGACTGTGCTATGTTGGGATTACACGAGCCATGAAGGAACTTTACCTTACTCATACTGCAAGTAGAACACTTTATGGAAAGACTTCTGTAAATATGAAGTCAAGATTTTTAAAAGAATTACCAGAAGAAACTGTAGAAGTTTTAGACTCTCCTGTAAGAGTAAAAGAATATTCTGATGCAGACTACAGCTTAATAAAAAAATATGCAGAAAAATACAAAAATAACATGAATATATCAGCTGCAAAAAATATGGGTGCAAAGATAGTAAATAAAAAATCAAATACAGAAGATGGAGATGAAACAAAAGAATCAGTGCCAAAAGGAGAAGGTGCTGGATATGATTCTTACGATGCAGATAGTATCCCTAAGGTTAAAATCGGATCAAAAATAGTACATCCAAAATTTGGTGAAGGATCAATAATATCAAAAATGGGTGCAGAAATAACAGTTGCATTTAATAAAAAGGGTGTAAAAAAAATAAATCTAGAATATACTACAATCGAAGTTGAAAAATATTAACTTATAAATTAATTGCAAAATAACTATATTTTGGAGGAAGAGAATGCTAAGAAAAGATTCAGTGGAAATATCTAACAATTTAATTGATTTCATAAATGATAGTCCGACAATGTACAATGCAGTAGAAAATACAAAACAGTGGTTGGAAAATCATGAATTTCAAGAATTAAAAGTAAGCGATAAATGGGATTTAAAAGTAGGTAGAAGATATTTTGTGTCAGAAGGATCATCTTCATTAGTAGCTTTTAATATCAAAGGAAGCAGTGTTGAAGAAGATGGATTCAGAATAATAGGAAGCCATAGTGATTCCCCTACATTTAGAATCAAGTCAAATCCAGAGGTGAAAATTGGAGAACAAATAAAACTAAATGTAGAACCATACGGAGGTATGATAATTAGTAGTTGGTTTGACAGACCTCTTGCTATAGCAGGTAGAGTGTTTCTAAGAAATGAAGATGATGTATTTAATCCAAGAGAAGTTATAATAAAAATAGATAAACCAATTTGTATTATTCCAAATTTGGCAATACACATGAATAGAGATATAAACACAGGATATAATTACAACAAACAAAATGATGTGATGCCTTTAATTTTAAATAATGGTGGAATAAAAGAAAAAAAAGGTTATTTTAAAAACTTTATATCAAACGAAATTGGTAATATATTAAACGAAGAAATAGATACCAAAGATATTTTGGATTATGATTTATTTTTATACGAATATGAAAAAGGGTCTATAATTGGTGAAAAAGATGAATTTATATCTTGTGCAAGACTAGACAACCTAGCGAGTGTACATGCTAGCACACTTGCATTTATAGATTCATTACAGGAAGAAGATGTCAAAAAAGATAATGAAGATATGTCAAATTTCAACGGTGTGAATATGATTGCTATATTTAACAATGAAGAAGTCGGTAGCCAATCTAAAGAAGGTGCTGACTCAGATTTTTTAGCAAATACTATAGAAAGAATATGTCTATCTTTGAATAAAGATAGAGAAGACACAATTAGAAGTCTAAAAAAATCTTTTATGATTTCTGCTGATTTAGCACATACTACTCACCCCAATAAGCCGGAGGAAAGTGATCCAACGAATAAACCAGTATTTGGAGGAGGACCAGCTATAAAAATTCATGCAGGTAAGGCTTATGCGAGTGATTCGTACACCGCATCAATTTACAGAGAACTTTGTAATAAATATGATATAAAATGTCAAGACTTTGCGAATAGATCCGATAAAAGAAGTGGAGGAACTATTGGTTCAATTACTTCATCAAGATTATCTATTCCGATTGTCGATGTCGGGATACCTATACTTGCAATGCATTCTGTGAGGGAGCTTGCAAATGTAGAGGATTATAGAATGTACTATGAAAGCTTTTATAGGTTTTACCAAATATAAAACGCATCTATATAAGAGAAATATCATAATAAGAGAAATATCATATTATAAGCTGAATTTTATAATTAAGTGCACCATCTCAAAATAGCAAAGATACCCGTAAGGAGGTATTCTTATGAAAAATACAAAAAAAATAATATATTTATTAATAGTAGTCGCTAGTATTTTTCTATTTAGCCATATTACTCCAGAGATGGCTATTAGGACAAAACTGCTAACTATATTTTCTGGAGACTCAATCCCTCTTATACTGTCGGATATAGAAGAATTTGAAGATGATTCTAAAAAAACAATGTATATTGTAAAAGATGAGAATTCTAACTCTCCTTTTGCAAATCACTACAAATGGGCAGTTAAGAAAGTTATATTTTTTTACTTAGCAGAACCAATAGGTAAAGCATAAAAACTCGTACAAAAAACAATAACTAATCTGATTTTTAATGTTTATAAAAACAATAAAAAGGAATAAGTAGGATTTATTATCCTACTTATTCCTTTTAAATTAAAAATCTAATGTCAATAAAACATTATTTCTAAGTATACAAAAATGAAAAAACATAATCACATATAAGTATTTTTACTAAAATATAAATTATTAATAAAATTTATATTTTAATCTATTTAATAGTGAGATACCCGGCTTTGATTCATCAACTCCTAGTATTTCAGTCAATATGTGCGTAACATTTATACCCTCAGCTCTAAAAAAGCCCGTGCAAGTTGAACAGTATGTATGTATTTGTTTGTCTTTAGATTGTTTCTTTATATCATCTCTAAATCCTTGCGCAAGTTCAGACTCTTTTACTGAAGCAACTCCACCTGCACCGCAACATTGCTCATTTAGATCCACTAATTTAGAATTTTTGGCAAACAAGTATAGTTTTTCTTTCACTTCTTCGGTCTCTCTATCTGGGCATGGTCTAAATAGGTATATTTTTTCTCTTTCAATTTCATTTCCAATTCCTAATTCGTGAAGTTTTGTATATATATCAACGATTTTAACATCGACTTTTCCATTTAAATAGTAATAGCAGTTTGGACATGCAGTTATAAGTTCTTCAATATTATTTTTTTTGAATTTGTCATTTAGCTTCTCTAAAATTATTTTTTCCTTTTCTTCAAATCCCAATTCTGCAATAGGTTTTCCGCAACAATCAAAAATAACACCTATATCATGCTTATGAAGTTCATCTATCAATTTATTGGCAGTATTTGGCATATAGGATAATAGATTACATCCAGTAAAAAGTGCGCTTTTTCCTTTACCAACTTTTTTATAGTTTTTAAATATATAATTTTGCTTTTCAGCGATTAATCCAGAATATCCCTTGCTATTAATCTTTCCAGAATTATTTTCAATATGATCTTTTCTCATACTTAGGGCAATTTCTCTGCCATCTATGTCCATGGGACAAACAATCTTACATTTTCCGCATAAAAAACAATTATATGCTAACTCTGGTTTGTCCTCAAAAGATTGTAGACACATATCGTATTTTTCTAAAAAATCACAGTTTTGTGTACAGAGACCACAGTGTATACAGTCTTTTGATATTTTATTTTCTATATCAATCATAGGAAAAATCTCCTTTCAATAAAACTTATTTTTAAAGTATATTCACAATGTAAATATATTATTATAATCGTACATTTCGAACGCAGTCATTTTATTTTAAAAATATTTGCATATAATATAAGTATACCATATTTTTAATCATGTAATAGTTCAAAGTAAAGAATATACTTTATTTTAAAACAAATGTATAAATTAATAAATAAAAAATGATATAACTATTTATTAATTAAATAATTAGGGTGAATGATATAGATTTTTTGAATATAGAGTTGAAGCGTGGGTGAGTATATTATTATGGAATAATTGATACTAAAATATATCTATTATAATAAATAGCTTTAGATAACAATATTTTCTATTAACTTTGATATAGATTTCATATATTTTTCACGATTTAGATATATTTATATGTCTATTTAATAAATGCCAATACAACTTGATTATAGAATTGAAAAACTCTATAATCAAGCTATATTGCAAAACTATGATGTTTTTTAATTTTAATATATGATATCATCTGATTGTTAGTGAGCAAGTATTAGATGTGTTATTTGCAACATTATTTTTATAAATCATTATAAATTATACGAATATTCTTTGCCACTACTAATTCAAAATAATAAGAAATCGGAGGTTTTAAAAAGTGAAAAAAATTAAAATTATTATTATGTTTTGCATAATGTCTCTACTTATGGTTGGTTGCCAGACAACCAATACTACAAATGATGCAAAAACAACAAAAGAGGAAGTAATTCGAGTTGGAACATCTTTAAAACATTTTCCTTTTACCTATGAAGAGGATGGTAAAAAGAAAGGATTTGAAATTGATGTTTGGAATGAAATTAGTAAACGCTTAGATAAAAAAGTTGTTTGGGAAGTGACATCATTTGATGGTTTAATGGGGATGTTAGACTCAGAAAAAATTGATGTTATTGCAAACCAAATGTCTATTACTCCAGAAAGAGAAGAAAAATACAAGTTTTCAGAAATATATGCTTATAATCCATATAAAATATATGTTAAATCAGATCGTAACGATATAAATAGTTTGGAAGATCTATATGGAAAGAAATTTGTATGTAATTCAACAGGATATGAGCGAGAGTTTATATCGAATTTTGATAAAGATAAGAAAATTGATATTGTAATTATGGATGGAAATGAGTCTGGAGAAGTTAATTTGGGGAGAGCTGATGCTGGTTTTGAATCTATAGTTACATTCCCAATTAAAAAATCGGAAAGTGGATATGATTTAAAACAGGTTGGAGATGTAGTGTATCAAGAAAAAAATGCTTATCCTTTTTCAAAAAAAGTAGACTCTAAACTTTACGATGAAATTAACAAAGTAATTAAGGAAATGCATGAAGATGGAACGTTAACTAAAATTTCTAAAAATTACTTTGATCAAGATATTACTAAAAGTTCTATAAAGTAGTTATTAATTATGGATTTCAGATTAGATTATTTTATTAATGCATTTACAATTATTTTAACTAAACTACCAATAACATTGCTAATAGCAGTACTATCATTACTGTTGGCAATGTTGCTAGCAACATTTTTTTCAGTTATTCTAGAGCTGAAAATAAAAATATTGTATAATGTAGTTAAAATATTTACATCATTTTTCAGAAGCACGCCTTTTATTGCTCAGTTATTTTTATTCTACTATGGTGCTGCTCAAGTTTCTACTTTTATTAAGGATATGCAACCGCTATACGCCATGGTGTTAATATTGTCTCTTAATAGTTCTGCCTATATGGTAGAAATAATAAGAGGTGCAATTCAATCAGTAGACGCTGGTCAGTATGAAGCTGCTCGTTCATTAGGTATGACTAGATTATTAACCTTTAGGTTAGTTATATTTCCCCAAGCATTGCGTGTTGCTATACCAGGACTATCAAATTGTTTTATTGATTTAATAAAAGGTAGTGCTGTTGGATTTACAATAGGAGTGGTAGAAATGATGAGTCAAGGTCAAATTGAGGCATCTAGATCATATAGATATATTGAAATATATCTAGCTATTGTAATAATATACTGGCTTGTAATCAGCTTTTTCTCAAAGATACAAACCTTACTTGAAAGAAAAATAGAAATTCAATCTTCAAATAATAAATATAATTCATAAATAAAGTAACCCATAAAAAATTTAATTGATACTAAAGGAGACTTATTACGCCAATTTGTGTATAAGTCTCTTTTTTATTATCTTATTTCAAATAAATTACTACAAAATATTAATAGAAAACTGTTTTCCTATATTAATATGATACAATATATTTACAACACAACCCAAATTAATATGTCAGTCAGGTTGATATGAGCGATGAATAAATTATATTGGTGAGCAGTAATCAGAAATGTTGGCAAAGTGAAAAGTTAATTGATGATATTAGGGGCCGTTTAATTATATTATTGAACGCGTAGTGACGAGTGAACGACAGAATTTATTTATTTTGACTCTAAACAAGAGTTAAAATTATACTTAAAGCTCTCAGCCAGATTAACATGGTATATTGGAGAATTGCAAGAGAATTTGTTTGAAAATAAAAGAGGTGAGTATTATGTGGTTTAAATCTAATAAAGGGACAGTAAAAATTGACAATATAGAAATGGATTATGTGTCTTTTGGAAAGGGAAATGAAAATTTAATAATGATACCTGGATTAGGCGAATCATTTTCTTCTGTTAAAAGAAATTCTTTTTTGTTAACAATTAATTATATTGATTTTGCACGAAAATATAGAGTTTATATTTTTAATAAAAAAAAGAATCTTCCATCAAGCTACAACACTAAAGACATGGCAAAAGATCAAGTGAAAGCTATGAGATATTTAGGAATAAATAAAGCAAATATACTGGGAATTTCCCAAGGCGGAATGATTGCACAGTACATAGCAATTGATTATCCAAATTATGTAAATAAATTGATATTATCCGCTACTATATCAAAACCGAATTATGTACTTAAAAAAATCATAAGTAGCTGGATATATATGGCTGAAAAAGGTGATTATAAAAGTATAATAACGGATACAATTGAAAAAACTTATACGGGGAAAAAATTAAAAAGATATAGGAAATGCTATCCGATTATAAGTATAATTGGAAAACCGAATAATTTTAATAGATTTATAACAGAAGCTAATGCATGTGTTAGTCATGATTCATATAATGAAATAGATAAAATTAAATCAAAGACTTTAATAATAGGCGGTAGATTAGATAAAATTGTGGGAATTAATGCATCAAAGGAAATATCAGATAAAATAAATAACAGTAAATTAATAATATATGATAACTTAGGTCATGGTGTAAGTGAAGAGGCCATTGATTTTAATGAAAGAGTATTAGATTTTTTGGAATCGTAGCGAATAATTACATGTTATAAACTTATATACTTAAGATAAGCTCTAAGTCGGATTTAACTGTTTAAATTATGGAATTACAATGGTATTTATTTGAAAAAAGGAGATTAAAATGAATTTAGATAATATAATTATGAAAGAGCTTATAAACATAATAGATTATCAATTGTATAAAAATATGGACATGAATATTTTTTATTCTAAGTCAAAATTTGATTTATTTGATACATACACGATAAATCGAGTTTCAGTTATTAGGAATGAAATTAAAAATCTTAATGAAACAACGAAAATAAATATCTGTAATTATTACTTAAAATCATTTTTAATGCGATTTTATTCTGTTAATCAATATATATATTTTAGTAAAAATTCAAAGAAAATCATTAAATTTATAGCATATAAATTATTAGATTTATTATCAAACCTTTCATTAACGTTAGAGAAAATAGAAGAAAATCATTTTAATAGTATTAAAATGATGATTAAAAATACAAATCCAATTATATATAATATAAATAGAGATAAAGGAATATATGTTCAAAAATTTGCTTGTAGTGAATATTCATCATCATTTATTAAAGAAGTATTAAATCTTAATTATATAAAAATAAATGAACCAGTTCTTGACATAGGCTGTGGTTCTGAAGGAAACTTAGTTAATGATTTTAACAAAAAAGGGATAGAGATTTATGGATTTGATATAAACGCTAAAAACAAGGAAATTTCAAATAAAGATTGGTTTGATTTTAAATATGGTGTAAATAAGTGGGGAACTATAATATCAAATCTATCATTTTGTAGCCATTTTTTACATCATCATTTAAATAATAGCAATTTAATTGAAATATATGCTATTACATATATGAAAATAATAAATTCTCTGAAATTAGGAGGAGCGTTCATATATGCCCCTTCCCTACCATTTATTGAAGATTTATTGCCAAAAGATAAATATTTTACTTCAAAACATGAAGTTTATAATAAAGTCAATTGCACAACAATAATTCGAATTAAATAAATATATGCTGTCGTAAATCAATATCCACAAGTACTTTAACTACTTTTCTAACTAACTTATAACTAGGAGTATTCTCTTAGGTAATGAGTAATATCATTAAAATCTTCATATGCGGAGTTAGGTTTAAGTATAATTATTTCAGTATTTTTTGCGATTTTTTTATAAATTTATATTAATTATGTTTGTTGTTTTCCGTATTATTTGGTCAGAATGTTTATTTGCGTTTATAAATCAAAATTGAATATATTTTACGTACGTTTTTATGATAGCCAAAATAGTTATTATAAAATAAAAAAGAGGATAATTCACTAACTACTGTGTCTTAGCTCTTTTTTATTTTTTTGTAGGTGAAAAAGCACCAGCTAAACCAATAATAAATCTTATTAGCATTCCTAATGACATACTTTCAATTAAAAGCCCTAGAAGAAGTCCTAATGATAAGCCGATACCTATGGATTCTTTATTGTTTTTTTATATTTTTATTGAAACTCAAGGTCTTGGACCTCCATTTTATAATTTTAAATAGATTTGTATATGATTATAACATAAATTACTACAAAACATTAATAGGAAATCATTTTTCCAAATTGATATGATATAATAGAGTAGAAATTATTAATATTAAGGGAGGCGTTAATTTTGTCAAAAGGGAAAAGTTTTTTTAAAGAGATTTTAATTATAATTTTAATGATTATATTATTTTTAATACCATCAATAGTAGAAGCCATCGCGAGGATGAATGTTTTTGGTTTTGAAAATGTTAAAGGTACGAATTATTTAAATGTTTCATTAACAGGTATTGATGCAATTGTACCAATGATAGTATCAATATTGTTTGTATTTATATTTATCTATTTATCTAAAAAACTAAATATACAAAAGATAGATTTATCATTTATAAATAAAAAGAATATAGTTTATATTATAATAGGATTTATTGTTATGCGTATTATAGTTTATTCTGGCATTTCAATTTTAAATTTTCAAGGAATCGATCAGACTGCTAATGATAAACTGATAATAGATGTGTATAAAAATACTAGCTGGTACTTAGTTATAGTTACTTCTGTGATTTTCGCACCGATAGTAGAGGAAATTTTATTCAGAGGATATATAATAGGTCACATATTTAAGAAAAAACCTATATTAGGCATTATAATTAGTTCTCTAATATTTGGTTCAATACATACTGCTACAAATATAACTAGTCTTGTTATGTATTCATTGATGGGGGCTGTTTTTGGAATTGTATATTATAAAACAAAAAGATTGGAAGTCTCAATGAGTGTTCACATACTGAATAACATAGTTGCAATAGTTCCAATGTTATTCATATAAAGTTAATAAAACTTAAATTAATTAAGAAAAATAATGATGCAAAAAACGTAATAATAGTAAGTGAAGCTAATTCTGTGTCAAAGAATGTAGAGAATGAATTAAGAGAAATTATGTAAATAAAAAGACTAAAAAAGCTGATTATATCAATTTAGATGTATATCAGTTTTTTTATTGGTGCATATAATTAACTTTATTGTATAATATATATATAACTGTATATTATACAATAAAAAAACAGTATTGAAAAATTTAGTCTATAACCGTATTTATAGATTTTTAAATAAATATTAAATAAATAAAAAGGAGCTTTATAAAATGCATGAAAGTGAAGCACAGCTAGAGAGTCGCCTTGTAAAGGTACTAGTTAATAATGGATACGAGTCAGTTGAAATTAAAGACGAAGATGACCTTATAAATAATTTTAGAAAACAATTAAACAAGCATAATGAAAATGTATTAAATAAAACACCTTTATCTGATAGAGAATTTAACCACCTTCTTACTAAAATATCTGGATTAGGTGTATTTGATGCGTCTAAAGCTCTAAGGGATATTCATAACTTAGAGAGAGACAATGGTGAAATTGTATATCTACAGCTTTTTAATACAAGAGATTGGTGTCACAATATTTTCCAAGTTACAAATCAAATAACTGTCAAAGGAAAATATGAAAATAGATATGATGTCACACTCCTTATAAATGGATTACCACTAGTTCAAATAGAGCTAAAAAGACGTGGTGGAGATATAGAAGAAGCCTTCCACCAGATTACACGTTATCGTGAGCACTCATATAAGTATTCACAGCTATTTAGATTTTTACAGATATTTGTAATCAGTAACGGAACAGATAGCAAATACTTAGCCAATAGCACATCGAAGAATCTATCTTTAGAATATGCTTTTTACTGGACAGATATAGATAATAAATACTGTAGCCAGCTAGATGAATTTGCCCTGTATTTTCTAGATAGATGTAATATAGGGAAGATGATAGCGAGGTATATGGTACTTCACGAAGCCGATAAACAACTAATGATCATGAGACCATATCAAGTATACGCTGCAGAAGCTATTATAAATCGTGTAAAAGAGACTCAAAATAATGGATATATTTGGCATACAACAGGTTCAGGAAAGACTTTAACGTCTTTTAAATCAGCTCAAATAGTCAGTAACTTAGCTGATGTTGAAAAGGTATTTTTCTTAGTCGATAGAAAAGATCTAGACAACCAAACTATAAAAGAATTTAACGCATTTAGTAAAGACAGTATAGATCAGACAAACTCCACAAATAACCTCGTATCTCAAATAAAGGATAAAAACAGAAAAATAATAGTAACAACAATACAGAAAATGAGTAAGGCAGTAGAAAAATACTCTAAGGTATTTGAAGAGCTAAAAGATCAGCGAGTTGTATTTATAATAGATGAATGTCATAGAAGTCAATTTGGATCAATGCACCAAAGTATACAAAGATTCTTTACTAAAGCTCAGTATATAGGGTTTACTGGAACTCCTATTATGGAAGAAAATCAAAGTGCAGATGGTCGTTCTACTGCAGATATATTTGAAGTGTGTCTTCATAAGTATTTAATAAAAGATGCAATTAAAGATAAAAACGTATTGCCTTTTAGCATAGAATATTATAAGACTCTTGAAGGAAAAGAAACAGGAGCTACAGCGGATAGCAGTGTACCTGGAATTGATAAAGAAGAAATTTTACTCTCTGATGGGAGAATTGATGGTATAGTTAAGGCTATAGCTACTCACCATGATGCAATGACACATGGAAGAAAGATGAATGCATTAATGACTGTAAACTCTGGTGTAAGTGGAGTACCAATGCTTAGTAAGTACTATCAGTCATTTAAAAAATATAATAAAACGCTTAAAAATCCACTTAAGATAGCAGCTATCTTTTCTTTTGGTGCAAATGATCCACTAACAGAAGTTGAGGGAAATACAGCCCACCACAGGGATATACTAGAAGAAGTAATAAAAGACTACAATGAGATGTTTGATGAAAATTATTCAACTGATAATTTTTCAGGATATTTTTTAAATGTCAGTGAACGATTTAAAAAGACTGAAATTGATATATTACTAGTTGTAAATATGTTTTTAACTGGGTTTGATGCAAAACCACTAAATACATTATACGTTGATAGAAATTTAGAATATCATGGACTTGTACAGGCTTTTTCTAGGACAAATAGAATATATAAGTCGTTTAAAACGCAGGGAAATATAGTGTGTTTTCGTAATCTAAAGCCAAATGTAGATAAGGCTTTAAGATTATTTTCAAATGGAGAAGAATCAGATACCCTTCTCATGAAGCCTCTAGAAGATGTGGTAGATGATATGAACTTTGCTATAGCGAAACTAAGAAAAATAGCACCTACGCTAGATCATGTAGACAGTTTAGAAAAAGAAGAAGACATAGCAGAGTTTGCTAAAACATTTAGAACTGTTGCACGTCTTATGATTAGATTAAAAGCATATATGAAGTTTGAGATGGATCTAATTAATATTGACGAGCAAACATATGAAGATTATGCAGGAAAATATGCAGCTATTAGAACTCGTACAGAAAGAGAAAAAATAAGTGTATTAGATGAATTTGATTTCCAAGTAGAACTGCTTCAAAAAGATAAAATAAATGTAAGCTATATATTAAATCTTATATTTGAAATGCCTAATGAAAAAAATGAGCGTCAGGATAAAAGCATACAAGAGATACTAGATGCTATATCTTCTACAACAGATGAACGCTTAAGAAGTAAGTCAGAACTGATTGAAGAATTTTTATTAAAAATAGTTCCAACGCTTGGTGAATCTTCAGATTTACAATATGAGTATGAAAAGTTTGAACAAGCAAAACAATCTCAAAGAGTAGGAGAGTTAGCAGAAGAGTTTAACTTAACTAGAGACCGTATATATACATATATCGAGGATAAAATATTTAGTAACTACATAAGTGATGAGAGACTAAATGAGGATATAACGGGAACACTTTTATCTAAAGTTAAAAAGAAAAAGATTTTTATAGATAAATTAAATAAAATTGTTACAGATTTTGAATAAAAGGATGATTAAAAAATGACTACAGAACAAATTCAAGCAATGCAACAAAAAGAGCTAAATAAACGCCTATGGGATATAGCTAATGATCTTAGGGGCAATATGGAAGCTAGTGAATTTAAAAACTACATACTAGGACTTATATTTTATAGATACCTATCAGCAAAAACTGAAAATTACGCAAATAACTTGCTAAAAGAAGATGGTATTACATATGCTGAAGCTTGGAAAGATAATGAACTTAGAGACGCACTAGAAGAAGAGCTTATAAAAAATATTGGGTATTGTATAGAGCCTGAAAATCTATTCTCTAGCCTACTAGCACTTGATAAAACAGGAGAGTTTTCAGTAGAGGATTTACAAAGGGCAATCAAGGCAATTGAAAGCTCTACTCTAGGTCAAGAGTCAGAAGACGATTTTGATAATTTGTTTGATGATATGGACTTACAAAACTCGAGACTTGGAAGAACTAACGAGGAAAAATCAAAACTTCTTATTAAGGTAATGCACAATATCGCAGCTATAGACTTTCACTTTGAAGATGCTGAAATTGATATTATAGGGGATGCTTATGAGTATTTAATATCTCAATTTGCAGCCACTGCTGGAAAGAAGGCTGGAGAGTTTTATACACCTCAACAGGTATCTGAAATTCTAGCACGCATTACAACACTTGGAAAAGATAAGGTACGTAGTGTATATGACCCAACGTGTGGATCTGGATCTTTACTTCTTCGTGTAGGTAAAAAAGCTAAAGTATTTAACTACGTTGGTCAAGAATTGACTTCAACAACATACAACCTAGCTAGAATGAATATGTTATTACATGGTGTAAAATATGATAGATTTGATATAAAAAACGTTGATACACTAACTGAACCAGACGCTGCAGGGACTTCAAAATATGAAATAATTGTAGCTAATCCTCCATACAGTGCAAAATGGGAGGCAAAACCAGAATGGATAAATGATCCTAGATTTAGTAACTATGGTAAGCTAGCTCCTAAATCAAAAGCAGATTTTGCTTTTATTCAGCACATGGTATATCACTTAGATGATAATGGAGTTATGGCGGTAGTACTGCCTCATGGAGTATTGTTTAGAGGTGCAGCAGAAGGAGTAATCAGAAAAGTATTAATAGAAAAGTATAATTATCTAGATGCTGTAATTGGGTTGCCTGCTAATATATTCTTTGGAACTAGTATTCCAACTTGTATTTTAATATTTAAAAAGTGTAGAGAACAAGAAGATAATATATTATTTATTGATGCGTCAAATGAATTTGAAAAAAACAAAAATCAAAACAGATTAACTGATGCCAACGTTGAAAAAATAGTAAACACGTATAAAAATAGAGAAACAATTGATAAGTATAGCTACGTAGCACCAATGAGTGAGATTGAAGAAAATGATTATAACTTAAATATACCTCGTTATGTAGATACATTTGAAGAAGAGACAGAAATTGATTTAGATGATATAAAAAGACAGCTAGAAGAAATTGACAAAGAAATTGAACTAGCAAATAAGAAACTTCAAGTGTATTTTGATGAATTGGGGGTGTAGTAGTGAAAGAGAAACAAAAGGCTCCTAAACTTCGATTTAAGGGATTTAAAGATGATTGGGAACAATGCAAAGTAAAAGAAATTTTCACTATTACACGTGGGTAAGTTCTTGCTGCAATAGAAACAAATGAAAAACAAACTGAAGAAAATCCATATCCAGTATATTCCTCTCAAACTAAAAATAATGGTCTTATGGGATATTATAAAGATTTCTTATTTGATACGGCAATTACTTGGACAACTGATGGAGCAAATGCAGGTACTGTCAATTATAGAGAAGGAAAATTTTATAGTACAAATGTTAATGGTGTATTGCTTTCAGAAAAAGGATATGCAAATAAGGCAATTGCTGAAGCAATAAATAAAGTTGCATGGAAGTGGGTTTCACATGTTGGAAATCCTAAATTAATGAATAATGTTATGGGAAATATATTAATTTCAATTCCACAAGGAATTGAAGAACAAAAAAAAATAGGTGAATTTTTCAAGCAAATAGATGATACTATATCACTTCATCAGCGAAAGTTAGATTTGCTAAAAGAACAGAAAAAAGGATTATTGCAAAAGATGTTTCCTAAAAAGGGAAAAACTGTACCAGAAATTCGATTTAAAGGATTTACTGATGATTGGAAAAGTGATTATTTTGAAAATATATTTGATTTTCCTGTTTCAACAAATTCATTATCAAGATCACAATTAAATTATGATTATGGAGAAATTAAGAGTGTTCATTATGGAGATATTCTAGTAAATTATGACTCAGTTCTTGATATTACAAAAGATGAAATTCCTTATATAACTGATGGAAAGATAGAAAAGTATGGAACCAATTTACTTAAAAATAAGGATTTGATATTTGCTGATGCTGCGGAAGATAAAACAGTTGGAAAGGCAGTTGAAGTACATGGATTACATGATGAATTTCTTGTTTCGGGACTTCATACTATAGTTGCGAGACCAAAAGAAGAAATAGCCGATTTTTTTTATGGATATTATATAAATTCATATAACTATCGTAGACAACTTTTGCGATTAATACAGGGAACAAAAATTTCATCAATTAGCAAAAGTAATTTACAGAAAACAATTGTGTCTTACCCTAAAAGTATCAACGAACAAAGATGTATAGGAAGTTTTTTTAGGTCTATTGATGATCTTATTTATTTGAATAATATTAAGATTGATTTGCTAAAAGAACAGAAAAAAGGATTCTTACAGAAAATGTTTATATAATAAAAAATTATAATGGATTTGACTGTAAGATTATATTATAGTGAAAATAAAATAGAAGGGTCTAAAATGATTAAGAGAAAAATTTTGATAGTTGATGATGATATATATATATCAAACGTGCTATTTGAAGTTTTGAGCAGAGAAGGATATGAGGTTTTAATTGCATATTCAGGAACGGAAGCTTTATTAGTTTTATCTGAATTCAATCCAGATCTTATCCTGTTGGATTTAATGTTACCAGGATTAAATGGAGAAGATATTTTACCAAAAATTAAAGATATACCTGTAATTATAGTAAGTGCTAAAGTTGATATGGATAATAAAGTAGATTTACTACTGGGAGGTGCTTGTGATTACATTACAAAACCTTTTGATATAAAAGAAATTTTAGCTAGAATTTGCGTCCATCTTAGAAGTTCAACCTCTTTTCAAGCAAATTCAATTTTAATTTTTAAAGATCTAAAACTAAATATCAATACTCAAACTGCATCTGTTGAAGAACGGGAAATAAATCTTACAAGAACAGAAAGCTCTATATTAAAAGTGCTTATGAAAAATCAAACACAAGTAGTAGCCAAATCAGTATTATTAGATAGCATAAGCTATGATACTCCAGACTGCACGGAAAGCTCTCTTAAAATACATGTTAGTAACTTACGAAAAAAACTTCGTAAAATAGATGATAGAGATTATATAGAAGCAGTTTGGGGAATTGGTTACAAGTTAGTATAATTATAAATCTTTACCATTTATTTACAATTTGTTTACCAATTTCTTTACAGTAAGTTAGTAATATATAACTATATATTACAGAGGAGGTAAACTATATGAACTATGTACTTATAACAAATAAACTAAGTAAAAAATATGGGGATTTTAAGGCTTTGAATGGGCTTGACATGCACATACAAAAAGGGGCTATATATGGATTGTTGGGTAAAAATGGATCTGGAAAGACAACACTTATTAGACTAATATGTGGATTGCAAAACCCAACATCAGGTGAATATTTACTATATGGTAAAACTAATACAAATAAAGATATCGTTAAGTCAAGAAAAAGAATAGGTGCAGTCGTAGAAACACCATCAATTTATATGAATATGACAGCAGAAGAAAATTTAAAACAGCAATATATAATATTAGGTCTACCAAATTACAAAAATTCAAAAGAGTTGCTTAAACTAGTAGGGTTAAGTAATACTGGTAAAAGAAAAGTAAAGAACTTCTCTCTAGGTATGAAACAAAGGCTTGGAATTGCAATAGCACTTGTAGGGAATCCTGACTTTTTGGTATTAGATGAACCAATAAATGGACTAGATCCACAAGGCATTATAGAAATAAGAGAATTGATTTTAAGGCTAAATAGAGAGATGCGAATAACTATTTTGATTTCAAGTCATATTCTAGATGAACTTTCAAAACTTGCAACTCACTACGGATTTATAGATAATGGAAAAATAGTAAAAGAAATAAGCTCAAATGACCTTGATAAAATTTGTCGAAAATGTATTTGTATGGAGGTAAGCGATGTAAAATCTCTTTTAAAAATACTTGATGAAAGAAATATTGAATATAAAATACTCACTGATCAAAAAGTAGAAATTTTTGCAGAAATTAATGTTTCAGATATAGTGATTGAGTTAGAAAAATTTAACTGTAATGTAAAAACAATATATAAACAAGATGAAAGCTTAGAGAGTTATTTCATAAACCTTGTAGGGGGTGGTAAATATGCGTAAGTTAATCTATGCAAACCTTGTAAGGATTATGATAAATAAGATATTTTGGATTATGTTTTTTATAATTTCAATTTTCGAAGTGATTGCCTGTTTCAAATTAAGCGCAAATTCTACACCAATAGAATTTACCTTATTTATTACTTTCCAGGTAATTAGTATTGTTATTGCAATTTATTTCAGTTTATTTTTAGGGACAGAATATAGTGATGGTACTGTACGAAATAAAATTATTATTGGTCATAAAAGAGAAAATATTTATTTTGCAAATCTAATAACTGGAATATTAAGTATTACTATTATGTATATACTTATAATTTTAGTGGGATTAATTATGGGACTTTTATTAGGGGGAGAGTTTAACTATAGTATAGAAAAAATACTAGCTGCAGGAATAGTAATCTGGTTTGCATGTATTTCTTATATCTCTATATTTAATCTAGTAGGTATGATTTCGTTGAGTAAAGCAAATTCTTCAATTATATCTTTGTTAATATCATTTTTCACGATTTTTTTTGGAATATATGTAACAAACAAGCTTTCTAGTCCAAAATTAAATAAAATTTATGTATTTTTATATGAATTTAATCCCTGGGGGCAAATATTAGAAGGAATTAAAATAAATATGGAATCTCCTTGGAAATTAATAAGTTACGCCATATTATTATCTATAATAACAACTGTCGTAGGTCTTATTATTTTTAGAAAAAAAGATTTAAAATAAGAGGTGGTGATGGTATGGCTCTTCATTTGTTATTAATTATATTTCTAATAATAATAGTTGTATTTTTACTTAAAATTACTCTTATTAAAAAAGATATTAAAAGCATAGAAAACGAGTTTAAGGAGATTATTATAAATGAAAGCAATACCTTATTATCCACAAACTCAAGAGATAAACAAGTTAGAAGTATAGTAATGAAACTAAATGAGCAACTAATATTATTGCACGAACAAAGACAGCAATATTTGAGTGGAAACCAAGATTTAAGAGACTCTGTTGTTAATATTTCTCATGATTTAAGAACTCCATTGACCGCTATCTGTAGTTATTTAGAACTATTAGAAGACGAAGAAAAAACACCTGCGGTTGAAAAATATATAAATATAATTAATGGAAGAGTAAGAGTGATGAGAAGTCTTTCAGAAGAGCTTTTTTACTATTCAATATCAAAAACACCTAAAATAGATCAAAATACTGAAAAAGTGATTATTAATGACATATTAGAAGAAAGTATTGCAGGATTTTATACAATACTAAATGAGCATCATATTGTACCCAATATAAAAATGCCCGAAAAGAAGGTAGTCAGAAATCTTAATAGGATAGCTTTAATTCGAGTATTTTCAAATGTATTGGAGAATATAATTAAATATACTGATGGAGATTTAGATATAAACTTACTGGAAACAGGTGAATTAATTTTTTCTAATACAACTTCAGAGATGGATGAAATAAAAGTTGGAAAAATATTTAATCGATATTATACAGTTAAATCAGGAGAAAATTCTACTGGAATGGGACTAAGCATTACAAAGGCGCTTATTGAACAGATGGATGGTTTTATATATGCCGAATATAAAAATAATAAATTAAAAATACATATTACATTTTAAAATGAATAAATCTTTCTAATTTTATTTACAATGAAATCCTAAAACCTACATAATTGTATAAATTAAAATAAGAAAACTCTACCTTTTTTACCATTTCAACACAAGCAAAAATAAGTAAAGGAGCATCAAAATTTGATGCTCCTTATTTATACTATACTGTTTCTGGTTCTTCGTAGTCTACACCGAATGTATCTACAGTCATTTTTTTAATTTTTTGATCCTCAAGAGGTCTATCTCCACGTCCTGTCTTAGTTTCTGCTATTGCATCCATTGTCTCTATGCCTTCGATAACTCTACCAAAGCTTGCATATTGACCATCTAAGTGAGGAGAGTTCTTGTGCATTATAAAAAATTGTGATCCAGCTGAGTTTGGACTCATAGATCTTGCCATTGAAAGAACTCCTCTTTCATGTTTTAAATTATTTGTAAATCCGTTTGAAGTAAATTCTCCAGATATTGAATACCCTGGACCACCCATTCCAGAACCGTTTGGGCAACCTCCTTGTATCATAAATCCTTCGATAACTCTGTGGAATATCAATCCATCATAATATCCCTTATTTATAAGAGAGATAAAGTTTTTTACTGTGTTTGGAGCGATATTGGGATAAAGCTCTGCCTTCATTATGTCTCCATTTTCCATTTCTATTGTAACTATTGGATTATTTTGCTGCATTTTTTCACCTCGTAAAATATATTTTATTAAATTTTTTCAACTTCTGGTGTAAGGTTAGGTACTAATTGTTTCTTTCTAGAAACTAGACCGTCTACGTATACACCTTGAGAAGGTTCAACATTAAAAGCATTACCGACAATGTGATCAGGTGATTTGTAAAGTAAGTAAGATCCTTCATTTATAATATCAGTGATTACTAGATATAGCATATCAAATTCAGCACTATTTATATAATCTAAGAAATCTTCTTTCTTATCCATCACAGAATCTATGTCAAGAGTCATTACTTGACCGATTCCTACATTTTTTCCTCCCATATCAAATGCTTTAAAGTCCATATTGACGATTTCTTCAATAGAGTACCCATCAAGAGATGTTCCTGCTTTGAACATTTCCATTCCATATTCTTCAATGTCAACACCTGCAATTTCTGCTAGTTTTTTTGCAGCAGAAATATCGTATTCAGTAGTAGTTGGAGATCTGAATATCAAAGTATCTGATAATATCGCTGACAACATTAATCCAGCAATTTCTCTTGGTATTTCAATTTCATTTTCCTTATACATTGAGTAAAGTATAGTGTTAGTACATCCTACTGGCTTTAAATTCATTGAAAGAGGAGTAGAAGTAGTCATTCCTCCTAGTTTGTGGTGATCCACGATTTCTACTATTGTAGCTTTTTCTAGTCCATCTACACTTTGACCAAATTCATTGTGATCGACAAGACAACACTCGTCACCTTCCTCTACAGAGTTAATTATCTTTGGTGCTTCTACTCCAAAGTAATTTAAAACGAATGCGGCTTCCTTTTTAGGTTCGCCTAGGCAACAAGCAATAGCATCTATTCCAAGTGATTTTTTTAAATAAGTCATTGATAAACATGAACAGATAGAATCTGTGTCAGGATTTTTATGACCGAAAACTAATAGACTCATATTAAATTTCTCCCTTCTATTTTTAAAACTTATACATTAAATATTATACCAAATTATAAAACAAAATGATGTATTTTGTGAAATAAAAGTTTAAATTTATTTAAGCAAGAATATATTATGAAATATGTTATGTGTTATAATTGTTAGATATTAATATTAAATTAGCAATGTAGGCGAAAGATAGTATTCTACAATTGAATTTAACTGGGTGATTGATTCCATTAAATCTGGGCGATTGATTCCACTAGATATAGAAACTAATATAAATTTGATTCAAAAAGGTAGGAAGATAATAGTGAATAAGATTAAAAAAAATTTTCAGAAAGAATTAGAAAAAATAATAGATATCAATCGAGAAATTGGTAAAATACCAAAGCTGTTGTTACATAGTTGTTGTGGACCATGTAGCAGCTACTGTTTAGAGTATTTATCAAATTACTTTGAAATAACAGTTTTTTATTATAATCCTAATATTTATCCTTCTGATGAGTATTGGTATAGAGTAGAAGAACAGCAAAAAATAATAGAATTAACCGACGCAAAAAATCTAATACGAATGATTGAAGGGAAGTATGAAACTGATAAATTCTACAAAATGGCTAAAGGGTTGGAACATGAGCCAGAAGGTGGAAAAAGATGTATCAAGTGCTATGAAATGAGATTGAAAGAAGCAGCAAAAATAGCAAAAGAATTTGATTTTGACTATTTTACAACGACTCTTACAATCAGCCCTCACAAAAATTCACAAAAGTTAAATGAAATAGGCGAATTAGTTGGAGAAATAGTAGGTGTAAATCATTTGCCATCTGATTTTAAGAAGAATAATGGATATAAGAGATCATGTGAAATTGCAAAAAATTATGGCTTATATAGACAGGATTATTGCGGGTGTGTATTTTCAAAAAGGGAATCAGAGATAAGAGAAATAAAACAAGAAAAGAAAAAAATAAGAGAGAGCATGAACGACTTGAATAAAAGTCTTAATAAGAATTATATGATAAGTGCGGAAGATATAATTATAGAAAAACTTTGTAGCAGCGAAGAATACAAAAATGCATCCACTATATTTTCTTACGTAGGTGTATATCCGGAGATAGATACATCAAAATTTATAACAAGAGCATTAGAAGAAGGTAAGAGAATATGCGTGCCTTATTGCATTGACAAAGAAACAATGCTGACATATGAGATTAACTCTATAGATGATTTACGACCTGGTAAATTCGACATACCAGAGCCAGATCCAGAAAAATTGGAAGAGGTAAAAAGAGAAGAAGTTGATTTAATAATCGTTCCATGTTGTACAGTAGATTTACAAGGAAATAGACTGGGATTTGGACGAGGATATTATGATAGATATTTAGAAGTTTCAAACGCAGAAAAAGT
Organism: Peptostreptococcus faecalis; assembly: GCF_900240845.1. Taxonomy (GTDB): domain Bacteria; phylum Bacillota; class Clostridia; order Peptostreptococcales; family Peptostreptococcaceae; genus Peptostreptococcus; species Peptostreptococcus faecalis. The sequence goes on along the minus strand of NZ_OERU01000001.1, from coordinate 308,021 downwards.
AATTTTGATTAGAAAAAAGCAGATGATAGACAAGGTACCAGTCGAAAGTCACGATATAAAAATAGAAAAAATAATTTTTGAATAAGAGGTGAGAAAATTGATATCAATAAAAAATGTAACTAAGAAATACGGAGATAAGTTGGCACTAAATGACATAAGTTTAGACATTAAAGATGGTGAAATTTTTGGTCTTATAGGTCATAATGGAGCAGGAAAATCGACAACTATCAAATCCCTGGTAAGTATTATAGACCCTACTATTGGAGAGATTTGGATAGATGAAAAAGAATTATCTAAAAATAGAAATGAAATTAAAAAAATGATAGGTTATGTATCGGATTCACCAGATATGTTTTTAAAAATGCAAGCTTTGGAATTTTGGAGATTTATAGCTGATATATATGAAGTTCCAGAAAATGAAGTAGATTCTAGGTTAGAATTTCTTTACTCAGAGTTTGATATGAAAAAAAATGCTAATGGTATAATTGAAGATTTTTCTCACGGAATGAGACAAAAAACTTTTCTTATAGCAGCACTTTTACCAAATCCTAGAATTTGGATACTCGATGAACCTATGACTGGATTGGATCCACAGTCCGCATATAATCTAAAAGAGCTTATGAAAAAACATGCACAAGAGGGTAATACTGTACTTTTTTCAACTCACGTTTTAGAAGTAGCTGAGCAATTATGTGACAGAATTGGAATATTGAGCAAAGGGAAATTACTGTTTGTTGGAACAATGGACGAGTTAAGAGGAATACATCCAGGAAGATCTCTAGAAGAAATTTACTTGGGCATGGTAAATTCAGCAGAAAATACTATAGATATTGTCAACGAACCAGAAAATGAAAAGTAGGTGTGCTTATGTTTAAAATTAATAAAGTTTTTAAAAAGATATTTTTTATAAATTTACTATATGCAAATCCTATGGCAACGAGGCAGCTGCAGCAATCTGAAAAATACAAAGGAAATCAATCTGCATTGTATAAGGCTTTATTTTATAAGTCTTATATGTTGGGAATGATACTGGTGTTAGGTTTATATAGTTTATTTTTATTCCCGATACCATTTGATAAGGCGCCATTTATGTTGGATTATATGTTAGCATTTTTTATAGTGATGGCTGTTTTTCAGACTTTTACAATTTATTTTAATATATTTTATGAAAGCAAAGACGCACAGTGGTATATGCCATTGCCAATAAATGAAAAGACTGTATATACTGCAAAGTTAGCAGTGGTGTCCTTTGTTGCAATGCAACTAGTAGTACCAATAGTTCCTCTTATCACTATATTCTTTTTTAAAAATGGATATGGGGCGATATCTCTTCTATATGGAATAGTAGACTTTTTGATATGCACTATTTTAGTAGTTGTTGTGAATATGATACTTTTAAATATTTTATCAAAAGTTGCCGTATTATCCAAATTTAAAACGAGTATAATGACAGTTATCAACACGGTTGTATTAGTGTTAAACATCGGCGTTATCTTATGGCTTCAGAATTTTGCATCAGATTTTGTGGAAAAAATGGTAGGTGGAGGCGATCCAAAATACGGATTATTATCTAGTATTTTTCTATCTAATATAGGTCATATATTACTTATGGTAGGCATACTTTTAGTGTCACTGCTTTTGTATAAGTTAATTACAGGAAGGCTAGAAGGTCATTTCTATAGGTATATCAACTTAATTCAGAAAAGCGGTGGAACTACTAACAATATTAAAAAAGAAGAAGCAAATGATAAAAAACAGGGTAAGGCACCAAAAAATAAGGGGTCAAAGATTAAAAACACATTTTTGAAGTATAATTTTAAGCTGATTTCAGATCATAATGTTATCACTCAATCGATGCTTATGCCTCTTTTATTCCCAGCTATTATGGTATTTTCTGCAAGCAGAGGAAGTGACGGCGGCGAATTTATGGAAATTATAGCACAGAATAATTTGCTTGTAGGTGTAGCTATTGGATTTTTTATCGCGATACTATTAAGTTTTGGTGCAACGGGATTGCCGAGTATAATGATATCTTTGGATGGTAAAAATTATGACTATATAAAGAGTTTACCTATGGATAGGAAAAGTTATTTTTTAAAGAAATTAAAGTTTTCTGTTGTAGTTTCATCTATACTACCCGTGTTACTTTTATTAGGAGCATTAATTTACCTTGGAGTTGATGTTATGAGTATAGTTATAAGTATAGTTATTTATCTGACTACTTATTTCTTCATATCATCACAGTGGTTGATGTATGATTATAACAATGTATTGACAGATTGGCAAAATATTACTGAGATAAATTCTAGAATGAGTAAGACGACTACTTTTCTAATAATTTTACCAGCGATATTTGTTGTTGTTTTTCTACTTACAATGATTATTGTTCTGGCAGAAGCAATAGGTGCAATACCTATGATTGTAGGGATATTAGTTTTATTTTTACTGCTTTGCTTGATATGTTCATTTAGACTTAGAAGATTTTTTAAAAAAATATCAAAATAAAATACAAATTAGTATAATAATATAAATAAATACAACAAATATAAATCAGCATAAAAATCAAAATAAGTACAAAAAAAATGATGGGGCATACCCATCATTTTTTTCTTATTTATTTTGGCTTTTAATTTGGTAATATGTATTTGTCTTAAGATTAAAGTGATTTTACAGCTTCTAATGCTTTATCGTAATCAGGGTGGTTAGTGTTTTCTGATACATATTCAACGTATCTAACAACATTATCCTTGTCGATTACTACAATACCTCTGTTAAGAAGTCTGAATTCTTCCATTAAAAATCCGTAGTTAACTCCGAAAGAAGTATCCTTATAATCAGAAACTACAATTGCATTTTCTATATCTTTTGCACCACAAAATCTTGCCTGAGCAAATGGTAAGTCACAGCTTATAGTTATTATTGCAGTGTCTTTCAGTTCTGCAGCTTCTTTGTTAAATCTGATTGTCTGTAATTCACAAACGCCAGTATCTACTGAAGGTACAACACTTATAAGCTTAACCTTTCCTTCAACATCTGCTAAAGAAAAAGGACTTAAGTCAGCATTAAGACATGTGAAATCAGGAGCCTTATCTCCTACCTTTATTTCTTTTCCTAGTAATGTTACAGGGTTTCCTGCAAAAGTTGTAACCGATCTCTTTTCCATATTATTTCCTCCAAGTTATCATTTATATTTTTGTCTAGCGTTATTGCTAGGCTTATTTAATTTCTTATGATACTAATTATACCCAAGAGAAAAGACAATATTCATTTTTTAAAAAAAATTCTAGAAAATTTGCTTTATTTTAAGTTTATTTTTTTACTTAAATAACATAAATATGGGTATTTAAAACAACTATAGAAAAAAATGTATCAAACAAAAAATACATAAAAAAATAAGCTTAATATATATGGAGGTAAAATTATGATAGATATAGGGGCACACCTTTCAGTAGCGAAAGGATTCTTGCCAATGGCAGAGGAAGCGAAGGCTATGAATGCAACAACATTTTCTTTTTTCACTAGAAATCCTAGGGGTGGAAAAGCAAAGGAAATAGATATGGATGATATAAATGCTTTTAATAAATATTTAGAAGAAAATAATTTTGCAAAACTTGTGGCTCATGCACCGTACACATTAAATGCAGCAAGTGCTACAGAAAAGACTAGAGAATTTGCACTTCAAGCCATGAAAGAAGACTTGGAGAGATTGGAACTTATACCGGGGAATTACTATAATTTTCATCCTGGAAGTCATGTAAAACAAGGAAGTGAAAAAGGAATAGCGTTGATCTCTGATATGTTAAATGAAGTATTGACTGAAGATATGACTACAACTGTTCTTCTTGAAACTATGGCTGGAAAAGGTACGGAAGTAGGAAGAAATTTTGAGGAAATTGCAGAGATAATAAAAAGAGTTAATCTAAAAGAAAAAATAGGAGTATGCTTAGATACTTGTCATGTAAGTGATGGTGGATACGATATAGCAAATGATCTGGATAAAGTAATAGAAGAGTTCGATAATGTAGTAGGTATAGAAAAGTTGAAAGCTCTCCATGTTAATGATAGTAAAAACCCAGTTGGATCGCATAAAGATAGACATGAAAAAATAGGAGAAGGGTATTTAGGGATAGACACTTTTAAAAAAGTTGTGAATCATCCGTATTTAAAAAATCTGCCTATGATTTTAGAAACACCTAATGATTTTGAAGGCTACAAAAAAGAAATCGAGTTGTTGAAAAGTTTATAATCAGTGTTATAATTATTATAATAGAAATGATTTTCGAGTGCATTTAATGATGAATAATATTACACTATTTATTAAATAATATTTCAATATATATCGACTCAATTGAGAATAAGAGATGTTGATTTTTCAAAAGAAAAATAAAAATAATATTTACAATTGATAATAAAAAATGGTATAATTACATGAATATTAAATAAAAAAAGTTATTGGACGGAATTTAAATGAACTTACTAAAGAAGTTTAATAAAATAAGGAGGTACTATTATGACATTGATAAGCAGAAGAGCATCAATTTTTTTGACGCTTTGTTTATTTCTAAATTCTATGAATAGAAATAAAGAGGAGTTAAAAAATACAAAGAATGGAAACACATTAAAGCTACCATCTTTTAAAAATGCACTAGAAGTCAAAAGCTCAATTGAAGGAAGAGTTAGATTTTTTGCTCCTATAGTAAAATCTAATGAAGCTGTTTCAGAAAGCTTAATTTCTCAAATAAAAAAAATACCAGTCATTAAAAAATGTGAAATAAATATAATCACAGGAACTATTTTGATAGAATATGATAGCTCTCAGGTAGATGCTCAAACTATTGAAGGTGCTGTTATAAAGCTATTAGGTATAGATAAGTTTATCGATGAAGGTAGAGTTTCTACTGTAAAAAAAGAGTCGGATTCTTTTATGTCTGCAGTTAATAATGGATTGTATGATTTTACAGGTGGATTATTTGATGTGAAATCTTTAGTAGCAGTACTTTTTATAGTAGGAGCTATTTATGATATAAAAAGATTTGGATTAAATAGAACTCCTGGATATCCAACTTTATTGTGGTGGAGTTCAAGGTTATTTTTAGAATAAATTAGTAATAACAAATTCTATAGATACAAATTCTTAAAATCAATATAAAAGGAGAAATATCAATTAATGTTTAGTTTGAAAGCGGCTATTTTTAACTTATTTTTTAAATTTGAAGTACTATCAGACTTACCTGGAAGACTTAGATTGAAGGTTAATAATTATAAAAAATTGCCCAAAGAGGCGGCAAATTATCAACAATATGCTATAGAAGCAATAGAGAGATTAGACGGAATAGAAGATGTGAAATTTAATTTTGTAATAGGAACTGTTTTGATAACATATGATAATAAAAAGACCAGTTCGCAAAAAATTATAAATTGGATTAAGAGTATAAAAAATTTAGTAGTTACTAATGTGGCTGTTATAAATAGTTTGACTGGTAAATCAGAAGAAGAGGCAAAAGAAATTCTTTTTGGAATACTAGACAAACATATTGAAGGAAAAAATTAAATATAATACTTTAATAAGGAGGATATATATTTGATTCAATCAGGAAACAATGTTTTTACGTTAAATGGTATAAGCATATCTAATACAAAAGGTAGATTGAGATTAAAATACAGTGGTCTTAGATATGGAAAAGCTATATATAAGGAACTAGTAAATCAAATAAAAGAAATATATTATATTAATCATGTAGAAATAAATTCGATTACTGAAACAATTTTAGTTAAATATGATGAAGTAGACGATACGGAAAATATTTCAGATTTAATAGAAGTAATAGACAATGTCGTTGAAGGTTTTTCGCTAGACATTTATAAAAATTATGTGGAAGAAAAAAATAATGAGTTAAAAGGAAAATATGATACAGAAGAGGCTTCCTCAAAAAAGCTGTTAGCAAGATTAGTTTTTAATGGAACTGTAATGCTTGGAACAAAAATATTTGGAAGTGCTCCTGTGATTCCAACAGGTAAAATATATGACAAATTCTTGACTGTGCCTGCATTAGCTAGTTTAGGTCTTACTTCACCATTATTCAAGACGGCATGGGATGGATTGGTCGATACAAAAAGACCTAACGCAGACTTTTTGACAGTAACATCAATTCTTGCAAGCTTAATGCTAGGAAATAGCATATCTGCGCTTACAATAATAGCTTTATCTGATATTGCTGAATTTATGACAGCATATACAGTTGAAAAAACTAGAAGTTCTATAAAAGATCTTTTGAATTTAGAACATGATACTACTTGGAAAATAGAAAAAGATGGAAGTATAAACAAGTGTAGTATTGATAAGGTAAGAAAAGATGACTTGGTAGTAATACATACTGGAGAAAAGATATGTGTTGACGGAGAAGTTGTAGATGGAGAAGCTATTGTAGACTTGAGCTCTGTATCAGGTGAATACTTACCTGTCATAAAAAAGGAAAAAGAAAAAGTTTTTGCAGGTGGACTGATTAAAAATGGAACAATAACTGTAAAGGCTGAAAAGGTAGGAGATGACACAGTTATCTCTAGAATAATAGATTTAGTTGAAAATAGTGCAACACAGCAGGCTCCAATTCAGAAGTATGCCGATAAATTTTCTAATTATTTAGTACCGCTGAATCTTTTGCTTAGTGCAGTGGTATACGGCGTTACTAGAAACACTACAAAAGCTCTTAATATGTTGGTAATAGACTATTCTTGTGGTATAAAACTATCTACTGCAACTGCGTTTTCAGCATCTATTAATAATTCTGTTAAAAATGGAGTTCTTATAAAGGGTGGTGCGTTTATAGAACAGCTTACCCTGACAGATACAATTATATTTGATAAGACAGGAACAATAACAGAGGGAAAACCAAAAATAAAAGACACATATGTAGATGAAAAATATACAGAAAGAGAACTGGTTAGATATGCATGTGCAGCGGAAGAATCTTCTTCACATCCACTTTCTTATTGTGTTTTGGAATATGGAAAATTGTTGGGAATAGAAATACCAAAGCATGGTGTAATAGAAACTGTTGTTGGAAGAGGTACATATACTGATGTAGATGGAGAAATAGTCAGAGTAGGAAATCTAAAGTTCATGAATGAAAATGGAATTTATCCTAGTAAAGAGGCGATAGATTTTGCAAGTGGATCTACACCTATATACGTATCATATGGATCTGATTTTATTGGGGTATTATCTGCTTTTGATAAACCTAGAAAAAATATTAAAAGAGCTATAAATATGATGAGATCTAATGGAATAAATGAAGTTGTAATGCTTACTGGAGATATGAAAAAACAGGCAAAGTTAGTAGCTAGTAAAGTAAATGCAGATTCATATAGAGCAGAGCTTCTGCCAGAAGACAAGGCTGATGAGATACTGAGAATGAAATCAGAGGGAACAGGTGTGATAATGGTTGGAGATGGAATAAATGATGCTCCAGCGCTATCATATTCTAATGTAGGTATATCTCTAGGTAGCAAGTCGACGGATGTAGCTATCGAAACTTCTGATATAGTAATTAATGCTGATGATCCTATGATGATTCCAAGAGTTATGGGACTATCAAACAAGACAATGGAAATTGTAAAACAAAATTTTGCGCTAGTAATAGGTATAAATACAGTTGGTCTAGTATTGGGCGCAACTAGTAATATTTCTGTATTTTGGAGTGCAGTAATGCATAATATGAGTACTATTTTTGTAGTAGGAAACTCTTGTAGAGTGCTTCTTGATAAGTCGTTAAAAGGAGTAATATAATGACAAAAAAAAATAAAAAAAATTATTTAGAAGTTGATGTTGTGTTTTCTATTTCTGGTAGATTAAGGTTGAGAGTACACGAGTATCCTAATGATCCGCTGCTTTTATTGAATTCAATAAAAGAAGAATCACATATTAAAAAGGGTACATACTGTAGTGTTACAAAAACTTTTGTACTAGAATATGATGAAGATGTTATAAATTTAAATAAATTGATTTTGAATTTTTGTGGAGTCTACTCTAAAGATTTGAAAAAGAGTGAGATCAAAGTTAATTATAAATTATCTAAAAAGAATTCCATAGGTTACACAGCATTAGTATCTTTAGGATTTATAATCCTTGATTTAGGAATGAATTTCTTAGATATTGGAACGAATACTTCTCCGTATAAGACATTTATTCGATGGTGTGCTGTAGGTACTACAATAGGAGCAATTTTTCAACATGGATATATGGAACTAAATGAAAATGGAGCGTTTGACCCAGAAGTAATGTCTATAATGTATTTGGTCAACTCAATTAATAAAGCAAATACGGCTCCAGTTGGATCAAAAGAAGGGATGTACGCACCAGCTATTGCATGGGGACTGACTTTTGGTAGACATATACTTAGAAGAAAAAATAGATCTATTGTAATAGGTACTGTTTTAAAAAACGGAGAATTGAAAATTGTTAAAGAAGAAGATAAATCAACTTTCTTTAATCAATTTATGTCTTCATACTTTGATGTATATCAAAGAGCAAGTGTAAAGAGAAGTTTTTAAAATTTAAGAAAGAAGAAAGTATTATTCTTTCAATATAAAAAAGTATTTAATATTAAAGGAGGAAGTATTATGTGGATGCTTAATAAGAGAGCAGAATTAGTTAAAGGTATTGCAATTGGTGTAGGGGTTTGTGCAGTAGGTTATGTAGCTTATAAGAAAAATGAGGATGCTGTAAATTCATTTTTAAATGAACATGGATTTAATATATCTTCTGAAAACAATTCTGATTTTTATAGTATGTCTTTAGAAGAACTAATGGAAGCAAAAGAAACTATAGAAGATATAATTGCCGAAAAAGATTTAACAGGTGTTACAATAGTTTCTACAGAAGAATAATTAAAATTAAATAATTATATTGTTGACAATCTTTTTATTGTATGTTAAATTTAGTTTAGATAATTAAATAATATCTTCAGGGCAGGGTGAAATTCCCTACCGGCGGTATAGCCCGCGAGCGAAAGCTGATTTGGTGAAATTCCAAAGCCGACAGTAAAGTCTGGATGAAAGAAGATGAAAATATATAATAATTTAGATTATATGTTATGTATGTATATTTGCTCTGAAATGAAAAATCATTTCAGAGCTTTTTATTTTAAACATTTACTTGTTAAATAAATGTTAGAGAGCCCTGACTTTTTAGTTTGGACTCTCTATTTTTTTTTTGAAGGAAATATTTCTTGGGAGGTGATAGGTTGTCTGATAAGAATTATATGAGTATGGCAATTGAGCTTGCGAAAAAAGGATGTGGATGGGTAAATCCAAATCCAATGGTAGGAGCTGTAATTGTAAAGGATAATAAGGTCATAGGTAAGGGTTATCATAAAAAGTGTGGTGAAGCTCATGCTGAGAGAGTAGCTCTGGCAGATTGTGAAGAATCACCTTTTGGAGCCACTATATATGTAACTTTAGAACCTTGCTGTCATTACGGAAAGACGCCTCCTTGTACACAAGCTATAATAGAGAGTGGAATAAAAAGAGTAGTAGTCGGTTCATTAGATCCCAATGAACTAGTAGCAGGACAAGGAATAAAAATTTTAGAAGACAATGGAATTGAAGTTGTAACTGGAATTTTAAAAGAAGAATGCGAAAAATTAAATACAGTTTTTTTCCATTATATAAATAAAAAAGTTCCATATATTGTAATGAAATACGCTATGACTATGGATGGAAAAATAGCTACTTATTCAGGTAAATCAAAATGGATTACAGGTGAGACGGCACGAAATAATGTTCAAGATGATAGAAATAGATACTCTGGGATAATGGTAGGTATAGGAACTGTTCTTGAAGACAATCCGATGCTTACTTGCAGAAAAGAAGGAGGGAAAAATCCAACTAGGATAATATGCGATACTAAATTAAAAACTCCTTTGGATTCTAATATAGTAAAAACAGCTAATCAAATTGAAACGATAATTGCAACATGTTGTGATGATAAAGTGAAGTTAGAAAAGTATAAAAATATGGGTTGCAAAATTATTCAACAAGATAAGTACAATGAAAAGATAAACTTAAAAGATTTAGTTGTTGAACTAGGAAAGATAGGAATTGATAGCATATTGCTAGAAGGTGGAAGCTCTCTAAATTGGTCAGCTCTAGAATCTGGAATAGTAAATAAGGTTCAAACATATATTGCTCCGAAATTATTTGGAGGGAAAAATGCAAAATCACCAATCGGTGGTCAAGGTGTTGATGAACCTGGAAAAGGATTTATGCTTTCTAATCCGACAATAGTTTATTTAGGAGAAGATATATTAATAGAGAGTGAGGTAGTAAATTGTTCACAGGAATAGTGGAAGAAGTAGGTGAAATTAAAACAATTAAAAGAGGTTCAAAATCGGCTATTCTATCTATTTCGGCTAATATGATATTAGAGGACGTTCATATTGGAGACAGTATTGCAGTAAATGGTATTTGCCTAACTGTTACAAGTTTTTCAAATAATGAATTTTCCGTAGACGTGATGCATGAAACGATCTCTAGATCATCTTTTAACGGTTTGAGTCAAGGATCAAAAGTCAACCTAGAAAGAGCAATGCATGTGAATGCAAGATTTGGAGGACATATAGTATCAGGTCATATAGACGGAATAGGAAAGATAGTATCAATAAAAAAAGATGATAATGCAATTTGGTATGAGATAAGTACAACTGACAATATACTAAAATATATAATTGAAAAAGGATCGATTGCAATTGACGGAATAAGTCTTACTGTTGCAAAGTTGACTGATAATAGCTTTAGTGTGTCGATTATACCTCATACTGTAGGAAATACTATTTTAGGATTTAAAAAAATAGGTGATGTTGTAAACCTAGAAAACGATTGTATAGGAAAGTACGTAGAAAAATTATTGAGTAACACGACAAAAAAGTCGGGTATTTCAAAAAGTTTTCTTTTGGAAAATGGATTTTAATTATTTTATAAATAGATATTTTAGGAGGAATTATGTTTAAATTTAATACTGTTGAAGAAGTTCTTGAAGATTTACGTCAGGGTAAAATCGTCCTTGTAACGGATGATGAAGATAGAGAAAATGAAGGTGACTTTATATGTGCGGCAGAGTTTGCAACTACAGAAAATGTAAACTTTATGGCTGTACATGGTAGAGGATTAATTTGTATGCCTATGAGTGTAGAATATTGTAAAAAATTAAATCTTACTCAGATGGTTACAAATAATACTGACAACCACGAAACTGCATTTACAGTTTCTATAGATCATGTTGATACTACTACAGGAATATCAGCTGAAGAAAGAGGTTTTACAGCACGTGCTTGTGTAGATGACAATGCTAAAGGAAGTGACTTCCGTAGACCAGGTCATATGTTCCCTCTTACAGCAAAGCCAAATGGAGTACTTGAAAGAAATGGTCACACTGAAGCTACAGTAGATCTATTGAGATTAGCAGGTTTAAAAGAGTGTGGACTTTGTTGCGAGATAATGAAAGATGATGGAATGATGATGAGAACATCTGAATTAATAGAACTTGCTCAAAAATGGGATATAAAATTTACTACTATAAAAGCTTTACAAAGTTATAGAAAAAAACATGATAAGTTAGTAGAAAGATCTGTTGTAACAGAACTTCCAACTAGACATGGAGATTTTAAGGTTTATGGTTACACTAACAAGTTAAACGGTGAACATCACTTGGCTTTAGTAAAAGGTGATATTTCAGATGGAAAGGATATCCTTTGTAGAGTACATTCAGAATGCTTGACTGGAGATGTGTTTGGATCTCTTCGTTGTGATTGTGGTGAACAGCTTGCTGCAGCCATGGAACAGGTAGATAAGGAAGGTAGAGGAGTAATTCTTTATATGCGTCAAGAAGGAAGAGGAATAGGCCTTATAAACAAGCTAAAAACTTATGTACTACAAGATGATGGAATGGATACTTTAGAAGCGAACTTAGCTTTAGGATTTGAAGGAGATATGAGAGAATATTTCATAGGAGCTCAAATTCTAGAAGATCTTGGAGTCAAGACAATGAAATTACTTACTAATAATCCAGATAAAGTATATCAGCTTGAAGATTATGGAATGGAAATAGTAGAAAGAGTTCCAATTCAAATGGATCCTACTGAACACGATTTGTTCTACCTTCAGACAAAGAAGTCTAAAATGGGACACTTATTAAACTACTAGGTTAAAAGTAAATTATAAATACGAAAAAATATTACTAAGGGAGAATAATAATGAATAACATAAATGTATTTGAAGGAAATTTAATAGCAAAAGATGTTAAGATAGGAATAGTAGCGGCTCGTTTTAATGAATTCATAACATCAAAACTACTTTCAGGATCACTAGATGCTTTGACAAGACACAATGTAGATGAAAATAATATAGATGTTGCATGGGTTCCAGGTGCATTTGAAATTCCACTAATCGCTTCTAAAATGGCAAAAAGCGGAAAATATGACGCAGTTATATGTCTAGGTGCTGTAATTCGTGGAAGTACTAGCCACTATGATTATGTTTGCAGCGAAGTTACAAAAGGAGTAGCGCATGTTTCTCTATCAAATGATATTCCTGTAATGTTTGGTGTACTTACTACAGAAAATATCGAGCAAGCAATAGAAAGAGCTGGAACAAAGGCTGGAAATAAGGGATTTGACGTTGCTGTTGGAGCAATAGAAATGATTAATTTAATTAATGCTATTTAATAAAATAATTAATTTATAAAATCATAGGCAATCATATTGACTTAGGTATAAATTTCTATCTAAGTCAAGATGATTGCCTATGATTTTTAATAGGTTTTATTATTTTTCGAAGTCCTTATACATTAAGGACGGTTGAATTCCTGTATTATTTTGGTATTTGCCGCTTGAATAAAGGTCAAAATCACCATGTATATCGTGGTAGTATATCTGGCATATTTCTGTGTTTGGATATATAATTATCGGCTGAACACAGAATATTTCAAGAGTCCAATATCCTGCGAACCCAATATCACCAAATCCTGCTGTAACATGAATAAAAAGACCAAGTCTCCCAGTAGATGATCTACCTTCTAACATAGGTACGAATTTTTCAGTCTTAGTAAATTCATTTGTTCTGCCTAGGTACAGTTTATTAGGTTCAAGCAAAAGACCGTCTTTAGGTATTTTAATTTTTTTTGTTTTGTTTGGAACCTTCATATCTAATACATCAGTTTCATATACTAAAAGTTCATCACTCAACGATAAGTTATAGCTGTTTGGATTTACTTTTTTCTTGTCAAATGGCTCTATAATAATATTATTTAACTCTACATTTTTTAGAATTTCTTTTCCAGATAAAATCATCTTATCACCTTCCATAAAAAGTTTATTTACGAACATATAATTTTATTTTACCACATAGAAGGTATAAAGTCAGTTTATAAATATTGTTTCGTTGCATAAATTTAAAACAAAAAACTAAATGGTATATTGATACAATTAAAAATAAGTATATATATCATATACATATTTACAATGCCTATATTATAATGATATTATTTAAGAGTAAAGATTTTTAATATTTTGTTAATAGTATTATACTAGGAGGTAAAATATGTTAGAAGTAGGAATGAAACATGTAGTGAAAGAAATTGTAGATAAGAGTAAAACTGCAGGTGCTGTTGGAAGCGGAGGATTAGATGTATATGCAACTCCGTGTATGATTGCACTTATGGAAAAAGCTTGTAAAGAAAGCGTTCAACCTCATTTAGAAGAAGGTAAAGGTACTGTAGGAATATCTATATCTACAAACCATAAGGCTGCGACACCTCTAGGAATGGAAGTTAGATGTGACTGTGAACTAGTGGAAATAGATAGATCTAGACTTGTCTTTAAGACAAAGTGCTACGATGAAATCGATGAAATCGGAGAAGGAATGCATGAAAGATTTATTATAGATAATGATAAGTTCTTGGCCAATGTAAATTCAAAGATTGAAAAAGTAAAGAAATAGAAAACAAAAAAGATAAAGCTGAATTTTTAAAAAGCATCTCATGTGTTGACGTAAAACAAAAGTGAGATGCTTTTTTTATGTGTAAAAACTCATTTTGTAAATAAAAATTCAAAAAAATAAATTTTTGTTGCAAATGCAATGGATAATTTAAACTTAAAAGTGTATAAATGTATTTAAGAAGAAATTTATAAAAGCAAAAACAATTTTTAATAATAGATAATAGGTAAACTTAGGAGGTTGACGATGAATAAATATTTTTCAGTAGAAGATAAAATATATGATATGGTGAATAAAAACCCAAAAGCAATAGATTTTTTAATATCAAACGGATTTGAACATTTTTCAGATAAGGATATATTTGAAAAGATGTCTAAGAATATAAGTCTTTCTATGGCACTGAAACTAAAAAAAATTAATGTGGACTTGTATGAAGAAAGATTGGTTTCTTACCTAGAAGAATCAACTAGCAGTGTTGATACAACACTAATAGAAAAGAAGGAAAACAAAAATGCAGATGTAAATATACAAGGAGTGCTTCCTTGCCCAATTAGAATACCTCTGCTAGAAAATTTTGAATCATGGTTAGAAAATAACAAGAATAATTTTGATACGACAATTTCTTACAATTTAAAATCAGCTAATAGGGGGTTAGATTGGATAAAAGAACAAGTAAAGACAGGAAATGTGGATGATGTTCCAGATGTAGTGATATCTGCGGGATTTGATTTGTTTTTTGATAAAGAGTTGATGGGTCAGTATTTAGATAAAGATATATTTGAAGTAAAAAGAAGTGATATAAATAGCGATTTTTGTAATGAAAACATAGATCTTAGAGATCCACAAAATAAGTACTCAATTATCGGCGTTGTTCCAGCTGTTTTCTTAGTGAATAAAAATGAATTAAACGGAAGAAAAATGCCTGAAACTTGGGCGGATATATTAAGTGAAGAGTTTTCAAATTCTGTAGCTATACCTATGGGGGATTTAGATTTGTTCAATGCGATTCTTGTCAATATACACAGGGAATATGGTGATGAGGGAATCAGTAATTTAGCAAGGTCATACATGAAAAACTTGCACCCAGCTCAAATGGTGAAATCACAGTTGCTGAAAAAGAATATGAATCCAGCTGTGAGCATAATACCATATTTCTTTACTCAGATGTCTCAAGGAGAAAACGTAGAGGCAGTTTGGCCAAAAGATGGAGCTATTATGAGTCCTATATTTTTAATGTCAAAGAAGGGGAAAACCTCACAAGTAGTAGATTTCTTTATGTCTACAGAGGTTGGTAAAATTTTCTCTGCGAATGGAAAGTTTCCTTCTACCAATAAAAATGTTGAAAACTATCTATCTAAAGATAAAAAATTCAAGTGGGTTGGATGGGACTTTATACATAATACAGATATAGGAAGTCTATTGAGAACATTAGAGGAAAATTTTAATAAAGAGATAGTAGATTAAAGAGATAGTAGATTAAGGAGATAAAAATATGAAATTAGCAGTTTTTTCTGGTCCTCCGTCTTCAGGAAAGACCAGTGTAATAATTAAAATGATTGATGCGCTTAGAACGCAGGGAATAAAAGTGGGAGTTGTAAAATTTGATTGCCTTTACACAGATGATGATGCATTATATGAAAAAGCAGGTGTTCCAGTGAGAAAAGGACTTTCAGGAGCTCTTTGCCCAGATCACTTCTTTGTATCGAATATAGAAGAAGTGGTACAGTGGGGAGTTAAAAATGAGCTTGATATATTAGTTACGGAGTCTGCAGGGCTTTGCAATAGATGTTCACCTTATATAAAGGAAATAACAGGTATTTGTGTGATAGATAATTTATCGGGAATAAATACACCTAAAAAAATTGGACCTATGTTAAAATCTGCTGATATAGTAATAATAACTAAGGGAGATATAGTTTCTCAAGCTGAAAGAGAAGTATTTGCATCGAAGGTTAGTTCAGTAAATCCTACAGCAGTGACTATGCACGTAAATGGACTTACTGGTCAAGGGGCATATGAATTAAGCACTCTTTTAGTAGATGAAGAAAATGAAATAAATACAGTAAAAGGAATGAAACTTAGATTCCCTATGCCTTCTGCACTTTGCTCTTATTGTTTGGGCGAAACTAGAATAGGAGAAGAGTATCAGATGGGAAATATTAGAAAAATGGATATGGAGGAAAAATAGTTTTGAATGAATTAGAAATTTTAAAAATAAGTGAAGTACTTGAAAAATATCCATTTGTTCAAGTATATTTTGAAGAGAATGGATTAGATATAGATGGCTTTGAAAATATATCTTTTATAGAATATCTGAAGAGTTTTTCAGCAGAGCAAATTGAAGATAAAGCACTGGATTTGAATAAAATAGAATTGGATCTAATAGAGTATATAAAACAGATGAAATCTTTTTTAGGAATACAGGAAAGTTCGTCGGTAGAGATGATGAGTATACTTCCAGGTCACAATAAATCTGGGGAAAAAGAAAATTTTGATAGAATAGATATAAAAAAATCTGAGATGATAGCAATAGTAGGTCCTACTGGATCAGGAAAATCAAGACTACTTGCAGATATTGAATGGACAGCTAAAGAAGATACTCCAACAAGTAGGTCTATAATGATAAACTCAGAGTTTCCTGATAAGAAACAAAGATTTTCTTCTAATAATAAGCTAGTAGCACAGCTATCACAAAATATGAATTTTGTAATGGATCTATCGGTAAAAGAATTTCTAGAACTTCATGCAAAGAGCAGAATGGTAGAAGATATTGATAAAGTAGTAGATACGATATTAGAAAAAGCAAATGAACTAGCTGGAGAAAAATTCCAAATGGATACGCAGATAACAGCTCTTAGTGGTGGTCAATCTAGAGCCTTGATGATAGCGGATACTGCTATACTTTCTTCTTCTCCGATTGTTTTGATAGATGAAATAGAAAATGCAGGTATAGATAGGAAAAAAGCTCTCGATTTATTAGTATCTTCTGACAAAATAGTATTAATGGCAACTCATGATCCTACTCTTGCTCTTTTAGCAGATAGGAGAATAGTAATAGAAAATGGTGGAATATCTAAAGTAATAAATACAACACCAGAAGAAAAAAAGAAATTAATAGAATTAGAAGAAATTGATAAAATAATACAAAAGATGAGATATGATTTAAGAAGAGGGAAAACTTTATAAATATTAAATATTAGAAAGCGTAAGGTGATTTTAAATTTTCTGAACAGCTTTTCAAAATACTATAGATAAATTGTATAAAATTGAGCTAAATTATATCTTTTTTATGGCTATAAATATTTAATTATTGTATAATAGTAATTGATGCTAATTCACACTAATAGATAGATTAGTTAGATTTATTGACATAATAGGAGGATAGATTAATATGAATACAGTTTCTGTAGAAATTTTAGATGGTTTACACTATATAGGAACAAACGATAGAGAAACGTCACTATTTGAAAATATGTGGCCTCTTCCAGAAGGAGTTGCATACAACTCTTACATGATAATTGACGAAAAGACAGCTCTATTGGATACAGTTAAGATAACAAAGGTTGATGGTTTTATAGATGCTCTTAAAGATAAGCTAAATGGAAGAGATTTAGATTATTTAGTAATACATCATATGGAACCAGATCATTCAGGTTGTTATAAGACAGTTATAGACCTGTTCCCAAATGTTACTTTAGTTGGAAATAAGAAGGCTAGAGGAATGGTTAAAGATTTCCTTGATTTAGATGTAGAAAACTTCTTAGAAGTAAAAGATGGAGACGTGTTAGACTTAGGAAGAAGAAAACTTACATTTGTGAATACACCAATGGTTCACTGGCCAGAGTCAATGGTAAGTTATGAAATGACAGATAAAATTCTTTTCTCACAAGATATATTCGGTGGTTTCGGAGCACTAAACGGAACTATTTTTGATGATGAAATGAATTTCGAATTTTTCCAAGATGAAATGCGTAGATACTATTCAAATATAGTTGGAAAATATTCTAAGCAAGCAGCTAAGGCTCTTGAAAAAGTAAAAACACTTGATATAAACATTATTTGTCCTGTACACGGCGTAGTGTGGAGAACTAATCCTGAAAGAATAATAGAAGAATATGTAAAGTATGCAAATCAGATACATGAAGATGGAGTTGTTATTGCATACGGTTCTATGTATGGTAACACTGAAAAAATGGCTGATATTCTAGCTAGATTTTTAGCTGAAGAAGGAGTTAAAAACGTAAAGGTATTTGACGTATCAAAAACTCATGAATCATATATACTTAGTGAAATCTGGAAGTACAAAGGATTTATTCTAGGTAGCTGTACTTATAATAATTCAGTATATCCTAAGATGAATCAGCTACTTTACACATTAAAGATGAATAAGCTAGCAAACCATGCAGTAGGTGTATTTGGATCATATGGATGGAATGGAGGTTCTGTAAGAGAACTTACTGAGTTTATTTCAGATGGTGGATCTTTTGATGTAATACCTACAATAGTTGAAACAAAAGGTACTCCTAAAAAAGAAGACGTTGATAGCTTAAGACAGATGGCTAAGGAAATGGCTGAGTTAATCAAGGAAAAATAGTTTGGAAGGAGTCAGCTATTAATTAGCTGTTTGATAAAGTGAAAAGAGGATTCGAATTAGTTGAAGATAAATATAGAAAATTTCCTGATATGGAAATTGTAATGCCTCAAAGGGGAACTCAAAAATCTGCTGGATACGATATATGTACTCCTGTAGACATAGTTATACCACCTAGAGGTTGTTCTAAGATTATATTTACAGATATAAAGGCGTACATGCTTGAAGATGAAGTATTATGTACTCATGTAAGAAGTTCTATAGGAATGAAAAGAGGTCTTGTATTAGCGAATACAACAGGCATAATAGATTCAGATTACTATTCAAACCCAGATAATGACGGTAATATAGGATTTATGCTTAGAAATCTGACTGATGAAGAAGTTATAATCAAGTCAGGAGAAAGAGTTATTCAAGGAATATTTTCAAAATATCTTGTAGTGGATGATGATGATCCGAAAGATTCACAAAGAGTGGGTGGAGTTGGATCAACTGGTAAAAAATAAATACAAAACTATCTTTAAATAATATCTATAAAATGCTATAATATACTATGTTATTTAAAGCGCGTAATAAAAGTCTAAAAACAAAAAAAGAGAAGCAGTCTAGAGAATACTAGGCTGCTTTTCTTTTTTTGTTTTTGATGAAAGACCTCACATTGTGTAGAAACAGTTTAAAAAAATATTTTTTGTATTGCTAATGATTTCGTAGTATAGTATTATGTATATGCATATGTATATATACAAGGGGGTTCTCATGAATTATATAGAGGAAATAAAGAAATTAAAGAAAGAAAAAGACGTGCTTATTTTAGCACATTACTATGTGAGTGGAGAGATACAAGATGTTGCTGACAGAATAGGAGATTCTTTTCAGCTTGCAAAGGATGCACAAAACGCTGAAAACGATATTATATGTTTTTGTGGTGTTAATTTTATGGGAGAGAGTGCAAAAGTACTAAATTCTAGTAAAAAGGTAATAGTTCTAGATGATAATGCAGGATGTCCTATGGCGGATATGGCAAAAATATCGGATTCAGATATAGATAAGCTAAGAGAAGAATACGATGACTTAGCAGTAGTATCATATGTAAATACTACTGCAGATATAAAATCAAAAAGTGATGTATGTGTAACTTCTTCAAATGCAGTGAAGATAGTTTCATCTTTACCTAATAAAAATATATATTTTTTACCTGATAAAAATCTAGGGTCTTATATAGCATCAAAGCTACCAGAAAAAAACTTTATACTTCATGAAGGGTACTGTAAATATCATAACTTTGTAGATTACGACGAAGTAAAGAAACTTAAAACTGACACAGATTATGATGTATTAGTACACCCGGAATGTCCAGCTGAAATACTTTCTTTAGCAGATTATATAGGTTCGACAAAAGCATTGTTGGAGTATGTAGGAAAAACAAAAAAAGATGGTTATATAGTATGTACAGAATCAGGCATTATACATCAGATGAAGAAGTATTCTAGTGAAAGTGAATTTATAACGCCTAAATCTATGAAGCAGTGTAAGGATATGAAGTTGAATACTTTAGAAAAGCTATATTATGCTTTATTAAATGAAGGTCCAGAAGTAAATATGAGAGAGGATTTAGCGAGCAGAGCATTAGTTCCTCTAAAGAGAATGATGGAGTTGGGATAGATATGAAAAATTATTACGATGTTATTGTTGTTGGAAGTGGTGCAGCTGGATTGAGCTGTGCGTTGAAGCTTAATTCAGGATATGATGTATGCTTGATCTCAAAGAAGACTATAGACGAGGCCAATTCGTATTTAGCACAAGGTGGAATATCAATAAAGAGAAAAGACGAAGACTTACAAGATTATATTGAAGATACTCTAAAAGCTGGACACTACGAAAATGACTTTGAAGTCGTAGAAGAAATTTTAAAAGGATCTCCAAAAGTAATTGAAGAACTTATAAATTACGGCATTTTATTTGATAAAACAGATAAAGGAGAATATAGTCTTCATAAAGAAGGTGGACATAAAGTTCCTAGAGTATACCATGTCGGGGATTATACAGGCAGATCGATATGCGAATCAATGGCTAAAATAGTAGGCAAAAGACCTAATTTAGACATATGTGAGGATACAACCTTTTACGATTTAATAATAGAAAATCAGAGAGCAGTAGGTATAAAAGTATATAATAATGGAGAATATAAAAACATATATTCAAGAGCTGTAGTACTTGCAACAGGAGGTATAGGTGGATTATTTAACTCATCTACAAATTATAAGTCTATTGCGGGTAATGGAATTTCTATAGCTTTAAAGCACGGTATAAAAGTAGAAAATATTGATTGTATACAAATACATCCAACGTCTTTATATACTAAAATTGATGGCAGAAAAATGTTAATTACTGAAGCTCTAAGAGGTGAAGGTGGTATATTATTAGATAATAGAGGCAATCGATTTATAGATGAACTATTGCCAAGAGATATTGTAAGTCAAGCCATAAAGAAAAAGATGGATGAAGATGATATGAAGTTTGTATACTTGTCTCTTGAAAATATAAAGAACAGAAATGAAATTTATAGAGAATTTCCAACGGTTTTTGATGCTTGCAAAGGAGAGGGAATAGATATAAGAGAAGAGATGATTCCAGTATGTCCGAGCCAGCACTACCACATGGGAGGTATAAAGGCAAAGGTAAATGGACGAACTAGTCTTGATGGATTATATGCAATTGGAGAGGTTGCATGCACTGGATTTCATGGGAAAAATAGATTGGCATCTAATTCACTTTTAGAAGCATGTCTATGTGGTATAAAATCAGCGGAAGATATAAATGGCGAACTGATTAAATTTTACGGTAAAATAAAAGAAAATAATGAAAAAAGAAAAATAGAACAAGTAATGCAGGGATATCATAATGCTTTGATAGAAAATATAAGGGAAAGGAATAACACTTTTTATGAATACTGGCTTAAAGCTGAAAATGCATGATAAGATAAAAGAAGCCCTTTTAGAGGATATAACATATAAAGATGCTAGTGTAGAGGGAATATTTGATGAAGAATCTATTGCAACTGCAGATTTGATAGCAAAGGAAGATGGAGTATTGTGTGGAGTTGAAGTATTTGAAGAGGTGTTTAAGATTTTGGATAAAGACTCTGATTTTAAATTCAACAAAAAAGAAGGGGAAATTTTGACTAAGGGAGAGTTGATAGCTACAGTAAAAAGTAAGGCTCAAGAAATGTTGTTGGCAGAAAGAACCGCTTTAAACTTTTTACAGAGAATGAGTGGAATTGCAACTGCTACAAAAAAAATGGTGGAAACTCTTGGTGATAGATCTATACAGTTAGCAGATACGAGAAAAACTGCTCCAGGGCTTAGAATTTTTGATAAGTATTCTGTAATGGTAGGTGGAGGTAGTAACCATAGATTCAACTTATCTGACACAGTAATGTTAAAAGACAATCACATAAGTGGAGCCGGCGGAATAAAAAGCGCGGTTGAAAAGGTTAGACAAAATAATTCCTTTACTACTAAGATAGAAGTAGAAGCGGAAAATATTGAACAAGTAAAAGAAGCCATTGAATCAAAATGTGATATTATAATGCTTGATAATATGAGCGAGAAAGAAATTGATAAGTCAATTGAACTAATTGATTCAAGGGCAATGATAGAGGTATCTGGAAATATATCCATTGACAGTATATCCAAGTATCGAGGTAAAAAAATTGATATTATATCATGTGGAGAGTTAACACATTCTGTAAAAGTGTTAGATATAAGCTTGAAGAATATGAAAATAGAAGGATAAATACAGAAAGAAAGTTAGAAAATAAAATTTAAATAAGTAAAAAGATAGTAAATAAATAGTAAATAAATACACTCACGGAGGTTGTCAAAAAACCTATGTGGGTGTATTTTTGTATATAATTACTTTACTACAGTAAGCATAAAATGCTATAATAAACATATGTTCTTAATGGTTGAATGCATAGGGGGGATAATGTTGAGTAATAAAGTTTTTTTTCATATTGATGTAAATTCTGCTTTTTTGAGTTGGGAAGCGGCAAGAAGAATAAAAGAAAACAGTGATTCCATAGATTTAAGAAATATTGCATCTGCAGTATCAGGAGATCCTAAAAAAAGAAGCGGAATAATTTTAGCAAAGAGCTCTATTGCAAAGAAGTTTGGAGTCAAAACGGGAGAGCCTGTACATTTAGCTAAAAGAAAATGTCCGGAACTATACTTGGTTCCAGCAGATTTTAATTTATATATAGAATCATCAAATGCTATGATTAGATTTTTGAATAAATATTCTCCTCACGTATACCAATATTCAATAGATGAAGCTTTTATAGATATGACAGGTACACAAAGGTTGTTCGGCGACCCAATAACTTGTGCAAACTCAATGAGAGAAAAAATAAAAGAGGAGTTAGGATTTACTATAAATATAGGTATATCAGATAATATGGTGCTGGCTAAAATGGCGGGAGATTTTAGTAAACCAGATAAAACTCACACTTTGTTCAAAAATGAAATAGAGGAAAAAATGTGGCCAATTCCGATAGAAGAGCTATTTTTTGTAGGTAGAAAAACAGCCGGAGAGCTGAGAAAAATGGGAATTGAAACAATAGGTGATTTGGCAAAGATGGATATAAATTATATTAAAAGAAAACTAAAAAAACACGGAGAAGTAATACATAATCATGCAAATGGTTTAGACGGATATAATTTCTTAGGCGAAAAAGCAAAAAATAAATCTGTTGGAAACTCTACTACTACAGCTTTTGATATATCAGACTTAGGCACAGCTAAACATCTTATATTGTCTTTAAGCGAGACAGTATGTGCAAGATTAAGAAAAAAAGATATGATGGCAGGGGTAGTAAGTCTAGAAATTGTAGATATAAATTTTAAAAAAAACAGTGCTCAAAAAAAGCTTAAAAGAAGATCGAATACAGTAAATGCTATATATTCTACAGCATGTGAGATTTTTTTGGATATTTGGGATGGAAAACCAATCAGGCATATAGGTGTAGGAACTAGTAAAGTAGAGTCAAAAGAGGAAGATCAATTGAATTTTTTTGAATACACGTTCTCAAAAGAAGAAAAACTGTATAAAGCCGTAGATGACATAAGAGATAAATATGGAGATGATTCCCTAAAAAGGGCGAGCTTTTTAGAAAGTGAATTTAGACACATGGAAGGTAATAAATCTAAGAAAAAAAAGGACGGAATAGTCTATCTGTAAAATATATAAGCAAAATTATTTTTTTTAGTTATATTATTTAAATATTGTGACCAAGGCCTTGTTTAAATGTTATAATATGATTAAATTTATTGATAATAGTGTATAATTGAAATATAACTTATTAATAAAAAAAGGTGATTTAGTTTATAAAAAAAGAAAATAGGTGGATAAATATGAACAATGATATAGGTGTAATAGGACTATCTGTAATGGGGACTAATTTGGCTCTAAATATGGCAGATAATGGATATAAGGTTTCTGTTTTTAATAGAACTACTTCAGTTGTAGATGAAGTGGCAAGTAAGTATGAAAAATTGACTCCTACGTATAGTATAGAGTCTTTTGTAAATTCGTTAAAAAAACCAAGAGCAGTATTTTTAATGGTAAAATCAGGAAAACCTGTTGATCTTCTTATAGAACAGTTGATAGAAGTTTTAGATGAAGGAGATATAATAATAGATGGAGGAAACTCTTTTTATAAGGATACTATAAGAAGAGATAAGTATTTAAAAGAAAAGGGAATAAACTTTTTAGGAGTAGGAGTTTCAGGCGGAGAAGAAGGAGCTAGATTTGGACCCGCTATAATGCCAGGAGGAGATGAATCTTCATATGGTAGAGTAAAGGATATATTTGAAAATATATCTGCAAAAGCCTACGGAGAACCATGCTGCAAATTCGTATCTAAAGATGGATCGGGACACTACCTAAAAATGATACACAATGGTATAGAATATGCTGATATGCAGATGATAACAGAAATTTATACGCTTTTAAAGCACGTAGGTAAAATGGATAACGACGAAATACAAAAAGTATTTGAAGAGTGGAATAAAGGTGAATTAGAGAGTTATTTAATAGAAATAACAGCGGAGATACTAAAGGTAAAGACAGATGAAGGAGTGTATTTACTAGATAAAATACTTGATACAGCGTCACAGAAGGGTACTGGAAAATGGGTAAATATGGAAGCCTTAGAGTTAGGAATAGACGTATCTGTAATAACAGCTGCCATAAATGCAAGATTTATGTCTAGTATTAAATCTGAAAGAATAAAAGCAAGTAATATAATAGATTCTAATGTAAATAGTGTATCAATCGATAAGGAAGCGTTGGTTGAACTAGCTAAAAATAGTTTGTATGTTGCAAAGATAGTAGCATATGCACAAGGTTTAAAATTGATGGTTGAAGCTTCTAAAAAATATGATTGGAACATAGATTTATCAGAGCTAGTCAAGATATTTAGAGGTGGATGCATAATTAGAGCGAGATTTTTAAACGATATATCAAAAGCATTTAAGGATTCTGGAGAAGTTGACAATTTGATTATGACGGAATTTTTCTATAATGAAATAAATTCAAGATTAAAAGACCTTAGAAAATTGGTTTCTGCTTCTGTCAATGAGGGAATACCTGTAACAGCCATGTCAGCAGCCTTAGGGTATATAGATTCATATAGGACATCTGATTCTGGTGCAAACTTAATACAAGCCCAAAGGGATTATTTTGGAGCACATACCTTTGAGATGACTGACAAGGAGGGACATTTCCACTATGACTGGACAGGAAATAATGAATAATAAGGGAATGCTTATATTTGGGGGAACTGGTGATCTAGCGTATAGAAAATTGTTTCCTGCTTTATATAATTTACATTGCCTAGGTGAACTTCCTAGCAACTATAAAATTATTGGTATTGGAAGAAGAGAATATTCAAATAGCGAATATATTGAAATAGTAAAAAATTGGACAAAAGAAAATTCTAGGTTAAAATATACTGAAGATGATTTTTCTGATTTTCAAAAAAGAATTTCATACTATAAAATGGATATGAAAAATTCAGATGAATACATAGAATTGTCTACATATATGGATTCCCTAGAGCTAGATGGAGGCGTAATTTATTACTATGCAGTATCTCCAGAGTTATTCTCTCCAATTACAAAAGGTCTAAAAAAGACTAATATAAATAGAAAAAGTGCAAAAGTTATAATTGAAAAACCCTTTGGAGAAACTCTAGATTCTGCGAGAGAGATATATATGGATTTAAAGAAATATTTTAAAAAGGATAATATATATCATATAGATCATTATCTTGGTAAAGAAATGATTATAAATATAATGACCTTGAGATTTGAAAACTCTATTTTCAAGGGAGTTTGGAATAAAGATTTTATAGAAAAAGTAGAAATAAATGCGTATGAAACACTTGGTGTAGAAAACAGAGGCGGCTACTATGACAAAAGTGGTGCTCTTGCAGATATGATACAAAACCATTTATTTCAAATTATGTCTATCGTTGCAATGGAAGAGCCTGAAGATTCTTCAAGTGAGGCAATAAAGTCTGCACAGCAAAAAGTATTCAAAAAACTGAAAAAAATTAATTCTAAAAAAATTGATGAAATTTTAATGTTAGCACAGTATAATGGGTATAGAGATGAAGAGAGAGTGTCTAAGGACTCTACTACAGAGACGTATGCACAATTGAAGGTAGAAATAGAAAATGATAGATGGAAGGGTGTTCCATTTTATCTAAGAACTGGAAAAATGTTGAGCCAAAGAGAAAGCGAAGTAATAGTAAGCTTTAAATCAACATCAGAGAATGCACACAGAAATAATTTAATCATAAAAATACAACCTGACGAAGGTGTTAAGTTGAATTTCAATATTAAAAAACCAGGAACAAGTAATGTTATTGAAGAAGTAAACATGGATTTTTGTCAAAGTTGTATACTGGACAATAGAGAAAATACTCCAGAGGCATATGAAAGATTGATTAAATCGTGTATGGAATCTGATAGGAGCTTATTTTCACAATGGAAACAAATTGAATTGAGTTGGCACTATATAAATGACTTAATCGATTCGTATAAAAAGTATTCAAATAAATTATATTTTTATGAACCGGGTTCTAAGGGACCTATTGAAAATAATTAATATTTGTTCTGATGAGGGAGGAAAAAACATGAGTGAAAAAGAAATTTATGATATTGTTATAATCGGAGCAGGTCCTGGAGGAATGACTGCAGCAGTATATGGAGGAAGAGCGGAATTGAATACTCTTCTTTTAGAAAAGAACTTTCATGGTGGTCAGATAGTATATACAAACGAAATTGAAAACTATCCAGCTATACATGAAACAAATGGAATAAAACTAGCAAATGATATGTTAGAGCACGCTAAGAAATACGGAGCCAAAGTAGAATATAAGGGTGTTGATTCTATAGAAGTAATGGAAGATGGCATCAAAAAACTGATTTGTGGCGAAGAAGAAATATTGACTAGAACTGTTATACTTGCAATGGGTGCTACTTCTAGAAAAATAGGTTTGGATAGAGAAGAAGAACTTACTGGTAGAGGTGTAGGATATTGTGCAGTATGTGATGGCGGTTTTTATAAAGGAAAGGTCGTAGCTGTAAATGGTGGTGGAGACACTGCTGTAGAAGATGCATTATATCTTTCTAGAATTGCATCAAAGGTATATTTAATTCACAGAAGAGATGAACTTAGAGCAAGTAAGATATTACAGACTAGACTATTTGAAAGTGGAGTAGAAATAGTTTGGAATAGTACTGTTAAAGAAATCCAAGGAGATGATAAAGTATCTGCAATTGTTACAGTTGATAAAACAGATGGATTTGAAAGAAAAATAGATGTAGATGCACTATTTGTAGCGATTGGTGGAATACCAACTTCTGACCTAGTAAAAGGTTTGGTAGATCAAAATGAAAAGGGTTATATAATAACAAATGAAGATTGTGAAACAAGTGTACCAGGAATTTTTGCTATCGGTGATATTAGAGTTAAGTCTCTTAGACAAATAATAACAGCAGCGGCAGATGGTGCAATAGCAGTTCATGCAGCAGAAAAATATATATTAGAAAATAAGTAAAATAAATATTAAAAAGGGTACTCGAATTTATTGTTCGAATACCCTTTTATTTTTTTTAAAAAAAACTAATTTATAGCGTCAATAAGATATCTAAATGCTATTATGATAAGAATTAATCCACCTAAAATCTCTGATTTTGATTTGAATTTAGAACCAAATTTAAAACCAATATAAACTCCTATCGTAGATAGAGTAAATGCAGTTATTCCAATAGATATAGAAGCTACAGCCATATTTGCATTTAAAAATGCGAAGGATACTCCTACTGCAAATGCATCGATACTTGTCGCTATAGATAAAAAAATCATTTCCTTAAAGTGTAAGGACATTTCTCCGCTGTCCGAACAGAGATTATCTTCATCGTTTTTATTTTTTACAGACCCTATTATCATATTTAGAGCAATAATAAATAAAATAGCAAATGCTATCCAAGAACTGTAAGCATTTACAAATGAAGAAAAAGTAGATCCTAAATAATAACCTAAAAGGGGGAAAATAGCTTGGAAAAATCCGAAGTATAGACCTACTATAGCTGCGTTTTTCCAGTTCATCTTTTTTTGACAGAGCCCCTTAGATATGGAAACAGCAAATGCATCCATACTAAGAGCCACGCTTATACTAATTAACTCGGCTACTCCCAAGCCAATAGAAGCTCCAATTACAGCAATTAAGCTCATAAAATCATCCCCTTAATTTGAGCTAATATTTTCAGAGGCTGAGTTGCCTGAAGTCGAACCATTTGAAGATTCGCTATTTGATGTCGTGCTATTTGATGTAGCATCACCAGATGCTTTATTGCTTGAAGTCGAATCACTTCCTGCTGATTTATCAGTTTGGTTTCCAGTGACAGCATCAATGTAGATATCTTCCGTTTTTGAAGAAGAATTTTCTGGGTTTCCTAGAGTGAATTTATAAATATTTTTACCATTATTCGCATATAGAGTATAAGATAATATATGATTATAGTCTTCTTTTGAAAGAGAAATTGCTTTAGAGCCGGCTTTGTCTACATCTAAAACAGGAACAAAGTCTATAAAGTTCTTTTTCTCTTCAGCGCTTGCTGCACCTTTAATTTCTTTTTTTATAACATCACCTGATTTAGCGTCTACGGTCATTAAAATTTTTTCACCTTTTTTAGTCAATCCGTCTATTGAATAGATGTATTTGCTTTCCACTTCTGATAGTGTAATTGAGTAAACACTACTTGCTTTTTCAGATGTAGTAAGCCTTAGAATAGCCTGCTGTTGTGTGACAAATTTCATATTTCTTATATCAGAAACACTCTCGATAGATTCCTTATTAGATGCATTTTTAGAAGATGAACTATTGCTACATCCTACTGAAGAAAGTCCTAATATTAAACATATAGAAAGAACTGTTCCATTTTTAATGAATTTTTTAAAGTTATTACTAGATATCATTTTAATTTACCCCCATTAATATTTTATATCGGTTTGGTCAATATTACTATTATACAATAAAAGGTAAAATTATTGAAGATTTTTATTTCATTAAGACATGCACTAGCAAAAATACGAATGTTTTTTATAAAATTTTTAAAAAAATATGTTTTTGTTAAATACATTTTCATGGACTTTTGATTTTTTATATGTTATAATCTATAGGTAATAAGCAGTGTTCTTATGGGAAATTTTGTTTGTTGCGATATAAAATTTCATATCCATATTGAGCGCTATTTTTTTTTGGATAATGATTAATTAATTATATTTAGGTTGAGAAAGGAACAGTTTTATGTTAACAGCGATTACTGGAATAAACTGGGGAGATGAAGGAAAAGGTAGGATGGTAGACCTACTGTCAGAAGATTACGATATTGTTATTAGATTCCAAGGTGGAAATAATGCAGGACATACTGTAGTCAATGAAAGAGGTGAATTTATATTAAACCTTTTACCATCTGGAATTTTACGTTCAGATGTTGTCAATGTAATAGGAAACGGTGTAGTTGTAGATATCAAGCACTTAGCTGAAGAAATGAATAAATTAAAGGCTGCGGGAATTGAAATCACTCCTAATAACCTAAAAATAAGTGATAGAGCAATAATAGTGATGCCTTATCATGTTAGACAGGACTGTCTAGAGGAAGAAAGACTTGCAGATGCTAAATACGGTTCTACTAAAAGAGGAATTGGGCCAGTATATGGCGATAAATATATGAAAAAAGGATTAAGAATGGGAGAACTTCTTGATTCTGAAGAAGATCTTAAAAATAGATTAAAAGGAATAATTGAGTGGAAGAACTTAACTATAGAAAAAGGTTATGGGGATAGTCCTGTAGACTTTGATGAAATGTGGGCATATCTAAAAGAATATGGATCAATAGCAAAAGATTTCGTTTGTGATACAGGCGTATATTTGAATGATGCTCATAAAAATGGTAAGAAGATAATGTTTGAAGCACAATTAGGTGCTCTTAGAGATATTGATTATGGTATATATCCTTTCACATCTTCATCTTCAACAATTTCTGCATACGCACCAATAGGAGCAGGTGTACCTAATTTAAAGGTTACTAACTCTATTGGAATAATGAAGGCATATTCTACTTGTGTAGGAGAAGGTCCTTTTACAGCGGAAATGTTTGGAGAAAAAGCTGAAGAACTACGTAAAGCAGGTAATGAATATGGAGCTGCTACAGGTAGACCAAGAAGAGTAGGTGGATTTGATGTCTTAGCATCTAGATACGGTGTAATGGCTCAAGCAGCGGATGAGATAGCACTTACAAAGCTAGATGTACTGTCATACTTAGAAGAAATTCCGGTATGTGTAGGATATACATTTGAAGGAGAACTTCTAAAGGACTTCCCAATAGGAGAAAAACTTTTCAAGGCTAAACCTGTTTATGAATATAAAAAGGGATGGATGAAAGATATTTCTGGTTGCAGAAAAGTTGAAGAATTACCTCAGGAAGCAATTGATTATATTAAATACCTAGAAGAAGCTGTTGATTGTAAAATAAAATACGTTTCTGTAGGTCCAGAAAGAGAACAATATATAGTAATGAAGTAATATGAAAATATAGTTGATTTTAGGAGGAAGTTGATGAAAAATAGATATGAATCACCATTAAGTTCAAGATATGCAAGTGATCAGATGCAGGAGTTGTTTTCTCCAGACGTAAAGTTTAGAACATGGAGAAAATTATGGATAGCTTTGGCAGAAACTGAAATGGAGTTAGGGCTTGATATATCACAAGAACAAATTGATGAATTAATAAAATACAAAGATGATATAAATTATGATGTTGCAGTAGAAAGAGAAAAAATAGTTAGACACGATGTTATGAGTCATGTTTACGCTTATGGTACTCAAGCTACAAAGGCAGCAGGAATAATACATTTAGGTGCTACATCTTGTTTTGTAGGGGATAATACAGATTTAATAATAATGTATGATGCTCTTGAGTTAATCAAAAAAAGATTAGTAAAAGTAATTGCCACTTTATCTAAATTTGCAGATGAGTATAAAAATTTACCTACTTTAGGATTTACACATTTTCAGCCTGCACAGCCTACTACTGTAGGAAAAAGAGCAACTCTTTGGATTCAAGACTTTTTACTAGATTTAGAAGCTATAGAAGACTTTTTAAAGAGAAAGAGATTAAGAGGAGCTAAGGGTACTACAGGAACTCAGGCATCTTTCTTAGAGCTATTTGATGGAGATTATGAAAAAGTAAAACAAGTTGATAAAATGGTAGCTAAGAAAATGGGATACGATGATGTATTTGCAGTGACTGGTCAGACTTACTCTAGAAAAGTAGACAGCCAAGTTATAAATATATTGGCAGGTATTGCACAGTCTGCTACAAAATTTTCAAATGATATAAGACTTTTACAAAATTTAAAAGAAGTAGAGGAACCATTTGAAAAAAATCAAATTGGATCTTCTGCAATGGCATATAAAAGAAATCCAATGAGAAGTGAAAGAATAGCTTCACTTTCAAGATATGTGATAGCAGATATGATAAACCCTGCTATGACAGTTGCAGGACAATGGTTTGAAAGAACTTTAGATGATTCTGCAAACAAGAGAATATCAGTACCAGAGGCATTTTTAGCAACTGATGCGGTATTGAACCTTTGTGCAAATGTAAGTGATGGATTAGTAGTATATCCAAAAGTTATTGAACAAAGATTAATGAAAGAACTTCCTTTTATGGCAACTGAAAACATAATGATGGATGCTGTTAAAAAGGGTGGAAATAGACAAGAACTTCATGAAAAGATCAGAGTACATTCACTAGAAGCCGCAAGAGTGGTAAAAGTTGAAGGTAAAGAAAATGATCTAGTAGACAGAATAGCTGCAGATAGCGACTTTGGAATTAGTAAAGAAGAAATTCTAGAAGTTTTAAAACCAGAACTATATGTTGGTTGTGCTCCTATGCAGGTTGATGAATTCTTAGAAAATGAAGTAAGACCAGTATTGAAAAATGAAGAATCTATAGATACAGCAGATATAAATGTTTAATCGTTTATGCCAGATGTTGTTAGTAAGTAGATAGATATTGTTAATTCAAAGGCATAATAATTTTAATTTATAAAATTATTATGCCTTTTTTGTAAAATTATAAAAAGGAGTTGATCATATGAAAGATTTTAAAGTAGCAGTTTGCCAGATTAAGACTTGTGATAACAAAAAGAAGAATATAGAAAAAGCTATAAAAATGATAGAAGAAGCAGCACAAAACGGTGCGGAGTTGGTTGTATTGCCAGAAATATTCAATAGCCCTTATGACAATAAAAGTTTTCCCGTTTATGCAGAAGTTTATCCAGGAGAAACTTCACTAGCTATGATTGATGTGGCTAAAAAATGCAAAATTCACTTAGTGGCGGGTTCAATTCCAGAGCAAGAAGGAGATAAGATTTACAATACATCTTATTTTTTTGATGATGAAGGAAATTTATTGAAAAAGCACAGAAAGATGCATCTATTTGATATAGATATAGAAGGGGGGCAATATTTTAAAGAAAGTGATGTTTTGACCCCTGGAAATGATTTTAGCGTTGTAGATACGAAATTAGGAAAGATAGGAATGGCTATATGTTATGATGTAAGATTTCCAGAATACTTTAGAATTTTAGCTTTAGAAGGGGCAGAGTTAATTGTACTGCCAGCTGCATTTAATATGACTACAGGTCCTGCTCATTGGGAAATGTCAGTTAGAATGAGGGCAGTAGATAACCAGGTCTATATGATAGGAGCATCACCTGCAAGAGATGAAAAAGCTAACTACGTATCATATGCAAATTCATTAATTGTAGATCCTTGGGGGAAAGTAATATCATCAGCCAGAGAATCAGAAGAAATAATATACGCACAAATAGATTCAAAGCTAGAATCTGATATAAGAGATCAGCTACCTTTATTAAAACATATGAGAAAAGATAAATATGCTATAAAATATTAGAATTTAATAAATGCTTTTAAAAAAATATATATAGTGTTATAATATCGGTAAAAGATATTCATTTAAAAATATAATTTAATATTATATTTTATACATTAAGGAGGAGTTATTTTGTTATCAAATAAAGAGATTAAAAAACTAAGTATAAAACAACTTTCTGGAAAATGGGGAAAGATGGCATTATTGACACTTTGCATATTCTTGATAGTTGTAATTTTGGGTAGAATTCTAGCTAAGATACTAGGTGAAACTTCAATGATAGCACAAATTGTAGTATCTATAGTATCATTTCTTTTAAGCATAGGAGTGCTGAAGGTTAGCTTACGTATAGCAAATGGAGGAGAATTTAGCTTAGAAGAGATGAAAGCAAATTCTAGAGTATATCTAAGAGGAATATTTTTAAGTATAATAAGAACTATAGTACAGTCAATACCTTATATAATATTCTTTACTATAGCGATATTCGCTGTTCTTTCTATGACTTTTACAAATATAAGTGCTGGAGTAAGTAGCCCAGAAGGAGCGATGTTCAATGAGATTATGGGAAATATAGGGTTTCAACTAGTTATAGTAATTCTATTATTAATCATATTGACTACAGCCATTAGTATATTTATAGAAACTCTATTTTTTGCATCAACATATTTAATTGTAAGAGATCACGATGATATAGGTACAATTGATTCAATAAGCTATTCATTTAAGTTGATGAAAGGTCATAAGTTGGATCTATTCAAAATATACTTAACTTTTGTAGGTTGGACTATATTATCAGTAGTAACTGCATTTATAGGATTATTGTGGATTGTTCCATACATGAATATAACATTAGCAAACTTCTTCTTAGAAGTAATAAAAGATAAAGAAGAACTTGCTCGTGAAATGGGAGTTATTGATAGTGAATATGAACAGATATATAGAACGTACAAAGAAGATGTAACAGAAATAGTTGTTGATGAAGATACTATAGAAGTTACTCAAGCTATAGAAGACGAAGCAGATAAAATATCTGAAGAAATAGAAACAGAGATAAAAGAGGAAGTTGAAGAAATAAAAGATGAAGCTGAAGAAATAAAAGATGAAGCTGAAGAAATAAAAGCAGAAATTAAAGAAATAAAAGAAAAAGAAGATATTAAAAATAACGAAGAAGATAAAGAACAATAATTAAATTGATATAAGATACTTGAAAACACAGCTTTAGAGAATATCTAAAGCTGTGTTTTTTTTGTGAAAAATAAATTATATAGGAAAGTTAACTACACTCTTTTCCTTAAACTCATTTCTTATAAGATATAGGAATATATATTTATTTTATAATTTATGATAGAATATACTATAGAGTAATTGTATAAGAAAATAACATATTGTATAGAAAACATATTTTTAGTAGAATATATACAATTTGTATTATAATAAGTATTTATAATTTGGAGGTGCTTTTAAATGTCAGATGAAAAAATTATAGATTTTAAAAACTTACAAGAAAAAATAAAGGATTCTGATTTAGATAAATTTGAAAAATATATCTACAATATGTATGATGAAGTAGTATCAGGAAAAGTAAGTATGTTTGAATTTTCTAGCAAAATAGCAGATTACATGAAAGAAAACAATATTTCAGAAGAAAAATTTGTTAATATGCAAAAAAAATTAATGCAAAGATATGGTCTTGATCCAGATACTATGGAAGAAGAGATGGAGAGAATAAATAAAACCGTTACAGGAGAGAGAGTATTTAAAGGAAGCGAAGAAGCAATCGGACTAGATGCTATAAAAACAGGAAGAAAAATAAATTTTTATGAACGTCATAAAGATGATATAAAAGAAAAAAAAATACTTGAATATACACTGAAAACAGATAAAAACGATGTAAAAATATTATTAGAAAGAAATCAGATAACTCTTATAAGCGAACAAAAAATTGATTTAAGCGATCAAGAAATAAATCTCCTAATAGCAGATTATAGAGAAACTACAAATGAAAAGATTAAAATTTTAATTTGTGAAGCTAGTAATAGCTATTTTTATTATTAAAAATACACCATCGGTTAAAGTTTATTAAAGGTTTCTTTGGTAGAGTAATAGTAGACTTGTAACTTGATTTGTTTACTACTAAAAAGCAAATATTTCGGGGAAAAATAAAAATAACAGCTTGCTGAGAAAGGAGACTGCATTGAGACCTGAGAGTAAAGGAGGATTTCTTTATGAAATCTGGGAAATTATAAAAATCTTTGTAATGGCTATAATACTAGCTGCCGTTTTGGTTCAAGTGATTAGACCTACAAAAGTAGACGGACTTTCTATGTATCCTACATTGGATAATAATGACTATCTTATCATAAATAGAATTAGCAGATACACTGGTGTAAAAAGAGGCGATGTTGTAGTATTTGATAGCTCTATGCCAATTAGCTCAACAGAGAGTGAAAAAAGCGGAGTAAAAAAAGTGATAGATTTCATACTGCAAGATGACAGTAATACTAAAGACTTAGTAAAAAGAGTGATCGCTGTAGGTGGAGATCATATAGAAATAAAAAATGGAATAGTACAGGTTAATGGCAAAAAAATGCACGAGAAATATGTTTCCAGTGACAATTATACTGATGGGGATATAGACACAGTGGTTCCAGAGGGAAGTTTGTTCTGTATGGGCGATAATAGAATGAGGAGCTTAGATAGTAGGTATTCAGAAGTAGGATTTGTACCAGAAGATAAATTGGTAGGAAAGGTATTGATACGTTTGTTGCCATTGGAACATATTGGAAGTATAAAATAGAAAATAGCATCATAATTCCGAGTTGAATCATATCTGTAATTATTTTGATTTTGATATAACTTTGTAAAGTAAGGGTATTTGTTGTAAATTCAAGGGGATGTCTCCTTGAATTTATTTTTATAAGAGGAAAATATCAAGGCTTTGCGGCACATTATTTATAGTGGTTTATGAGGTGATTATATATGAGTGGTTTGAAATTTATTGTAGATGGTAAAAATATAGAAATAGATAAACAGAGTGTGAAATTAAGTGAAATTGCAAAAATTGTAGAGGATAGATATCCAGGGCAGATATGTTCAGGGATAATAAACAATAGATTATATGATTTGAATCATACGTTGTATGACAATGAGACAATAGCATTTGTAGATACAACTAATGAAGATGGTAATAGAGTATATTTCAGAGGATTATCTTTAATGCTAGCAATGGCATGTAAAGAATTATTTAATAGAAAAGTATATGTAAAGCACTCGATAAGCGGTGGATTATATTGCGTATTTAAAGAAACCAGAACTTTGAAAGAAGAAGAGATAAATGCTATAAGAAATAAAATGTTAGAATATGTCAGAAAAGATTATGAAATAGAAACAATATATATGCCTACTGATGAAGCTATAGATATGTTTGAAAAATCAAAAAGGTTAGATAAAGCTAATCTTTTAAAGTATAGAAAAGAAGATGTTATAAAAGTTTATTGTTGCAATGGCTACTATGACTGCTTCTATGGAAATATGTTTCCTTCTACAGGATATATGTCGGACTTAGATGTAGAAAAGATGGCAGATGGTATGGTAATAATGGGTGCTAAAAATGGTTTAAAGGGAAATATTTCTGAATTCAAAGAAATGCAAAAGTTATCAGATGTATACAGAGAGTCTGAACAGTGGTCTAGGACTTTAGGAATAGATTCTGTTGTAGATTTAAATCGTATAATAGAAAAAAATGAATATGGAGAAATGATAAGAACGGTTGAAGCTCTTCACGAAAAGAAAATAGCTGAAATTGCTGATACAATAGTCAAAAGTGGTAGCAAGGTGATTTTAATAGCAGCGCCATCTTCGTCTGGAAAAACAAGTTTTGCACACAGGCTCAGCATTCAGTTAAAAGTTAACGGTCTTAAGCCTCTTCCGATTTCCATTGACAATTATTTTTTAAATAGGGAGTTTACACCAATTGATCAAGATGGAGAACACGATTTTGAGTCTATTGAAGCTGTTGATATAAAACAATTTAATAGAGATATAAACGATTTGATTCAAGGAAAAGAAATAAATAAAATAGAATTTGATTTTTTGACAGGAAAAAGAGTAGTTACAGATGAAAAAATATACCTAGGTAAAAATCAACCTATTATTTTAGAGGGGATTCATGGGCTTAATCCATCTTTGACAGAGTTTATAGATGATGAACTAAAATTTAAAATATATATAAGCGTAATTACGCAAATAAACTTAGATGACCATAATAGAATTCCTACTACAGATTTGAGATTAATCAGAAGAATGGTTCGTGACTATAACTTTAGAGGTTATAGTGCGGAAAAAACAATTGAAAAATGGCCTTCAGTAAGAAGAGGAGAAAATAAAAATATATTTCCGTATCAAGAGCAGGCTGACGTTATGTTTAATTCAGCTAGTGTTTTTGAGCTGTCTGTTTTAAAAACACAGGCAAAGAAAATATTAGGCGAAATAAATGAAAATAGTAACTATCAAATAGAAGCAAACAGGCTTAGAGAACTGTTGCAATATTTTTATGAAATAGAAGATTTAGGTGACATAGGACCTACATCGATAATAAGAGAGTTTATTGGAGGAAGTAGAATTTTATAAAAATAATAAAATTTAATAAAGGTAGGTGTTGAGGAGAAAGTATGCCTAGGAAAAAGACAAAAAAAGAAGTCGTACAGATTTTAGATTTGTTATCTGAAATACATCCCGATGCACACTGTGAGTTGGTACATAGCTCTCCATTTGAGCTTTTGATAGCGACAATTTTATCAGCACAATGTACTGATGTTAGGGTAAATATAGTGACAGAGGCGATGTTTAAAAAATATAATACTCCAGATGATTTTAAAAATTTATCTATAGAAGATATAGAAAATATGATAAAAACATGTGGATTATATAAAAGTAAAGCAAAAAAAATAAAAGAAACATCTATTATTTTATCTAATAAATATGAGGGCGAAGTTCCGGATTCGCTTGAAGAGTTGGTGACACTGCCAGGAGTAGGAAGAAAAACAGCAGGTGTAGTACTTAGCAACGCTTTTGGAGTACCGGCTATAGCAGTTGACACTCATGTTTTTAGAGTTAGTAATAGAATAGGTATAGTAAAAGAATCTACACCTGAAAAAACGGAGTTTGCATTGATGAAAGCTATACCAAAAGATAGATGGACAAATAGTCATCATTTGTTGATTTTTCACGGAAGAAGGATCTGCAAGGCTAGAAAACCAGACTGTGATAGTTGCAATGTAACAGACTACTGTAATTATTACAAAACAGATATTCAAAATAAAAAATAAAGGAGAAACTATGTCAGTAAATATAGTGTTGGTTGAACCAGAAATACCACATAATACAGGGAATATAATTAGAACATGCGCAAATACAGGAGCAACTTTGCATTTGATAAAACCTTTAGGGTTTTCTCTAGATGATAAGCATCTTAAAAGATGTGGCCTAGATTATTGGGATATTGCAGATATAAAGTATTATGATAGTTTTGATGAATTAAGAGAAAAAAATCCAGAAGCAAAATTTTTCTTTTCGACAACTAAAACACAGCAAAAGCACTTTGATGTTAAATATGAAGAAGGTTGCTTTTTAGTATTTGGAAAGGAAACAAAAGGTCTTCCTAAAGATTTGATTGAACAAAATTTAGAGACTTGTATCAGAATACCTATGAAAGATTTGGAGGATGCTAGATGTTTGAATCTTTCTAATGCAGTTGCTATAGTTCTTTATGAAGCGATTCGTCAAATAGGATACGAAGATTTAAAATAATATTAATAAAATTGGTTGGAGGATCTTTTATGAATGATATAAAGATAGTGTGTGATAGCCTATCCGATATTACACAAGAGTATATCGATAAATATGATATTGAATTTATGCCGATAAATATTAGCATAAATGGAAGACAATACAAAGATAGAATAGATTTAAGCGGTGAAGAATTTTACAGAATAATAAAACACGAAAAAATAGTACCAAAAACATCTCAAGTATCATATTCAGATTTTTATAATGTATTTGAGAAATATACTAAAGAAGGTAAGTCGATATTATATATTTCAGCGGCAGTAAGTGCTACGGGTACATATCAGAGTGCAAATCTTGCGAAAAATGATATAGAGGGTGGTAATATTGCTTTAGTAGATTCTAACTCTTTATGTTTTGGAATTTCTTTGCTTGTAATAAGGGCTTGTGAACTAAGAGAGCAAGGTCTATCGTTGGAAGAAATTGTAGAAGAACTTGAGAGAATAAAAGAAAAAGTATTTGTTGCGTTTTCTTGTGACGATCTTGAATACCTAAGAAAAGGTGGAAGAATTTCGAGTACGCAAGCAGTCTTAGGTACTGTACTTGGAATAAAGCCAATTTGTTTAATAAGAGGTGGATTGGTAGAAAATGTTGCAAACGCAAGAGGAAAGAAGAATGTGGCTGGAAAGCTAATTGAAGTTGCAAGAAAAAATAATGTACAGGATTTGAGTGATCAGATTGTGTATATTGGCTATTCAGATAATATAAAAGAAAAAGAAGTATTAGCAAAAAAAATTGAAGAAGAATTTAATCCAAAAGAAATAAAATATTTTATGATTGGAAGTGGAATAGGAACTCATGGAGGTCCTGGAACAACAGGGTTTATCTGTTATAAAGAATAGTAACCTATATAATAAGGAATGATACATATTTATAGATAGAAATAAAATTTTAAATTAATTATAACGCGATCGAAAGACAGATTACTTTATCTATTGTCTTTCAATCGCGTTATTTTTATTTAAATTATGAAAATAAAAATTTTAGAAACTAATTGTAATTGTTTAAGAATAAGTACGTACTAACAATTTTTAAAATTATAAACTTTTAAGAAGTTCTAATAAATAATTCCATATCTTACCGACTGAATCGATTTCAACATATTCGTTTGGTGTATGAACATCAAACATATTAGGGCCTATAGAAATTGCTTCTGCCTCCTGATCTAATTTATTAATCAAAACACCACTTTCGAGTCCGCAATGCATAGCTACTACATGTGGATATACACCGAATAATTCAGCGTATATATCTACTGATAACTTTTCAAGCTTAGATTTCACCTTATGTTCCCAAGGATCATACTCATCGGAAAACTCAATCGGAACGCCTGTTGTTCTAGCTATCGTAGAGAGAATAACCTTTATATGATCTTTCTTTGATTGAACAGAGCTTCTAGTCATACTAATGAATTCCACGTGAGTATTTGTTTCTCTGACAACAGCAAAATTAGTTGATGATTCAACAGTATTTTTTAGTGACTTAGACCATGACATTACACCATCTGGAATAAGTGTTAAGAGTTTTATTATATCTGACTTACAGTTATCAGTAAAAACCTTAAACTCAGTAGGTGCAGATCTTCTAAGTTCGATTTTTAATTTTGGATCCACCGCATAAAATTCTTTTTGAATTTTTGCAGAGGCTTTTTGTATTTGGCGAACAATTTTTTCTAATTCATCATTATTTATAGATATAATTGCTTCACAACTTCTAGGTATAGTGTTTCTTTTAGAACCGCCACTTATATTAAACAAGTCATAAGGGTAAGTAATTGAATTAAGTATTCTACCCATTATTATATTTGCGTTGCCTCTTTGTTTTTCGATATCCATTCCAGAGTGTCCGCCTAATAGACCATTAACATTTATTTCCAAAGCAACATTCTTTGTGTTAGAAGGTTTATATTCTTTTCTAAGCGTGATTGTAGAATTTACAGCACCAGCAGAACCAACTAAAATGGAATCGTCTTCCTCTGAATCTAAATTGATTACATTTGTAGATTTAAGTCCGTATAGACTCATAGCATTTACACCAATAAGGCCATTTTCTTCATTCACGGTAAAAACACATTCTAAATTAGGATGTATGATATCGTCGCTTTCTAATATTGACATCATATATGCGACTCCTATACCATTGTCAGCTCCTAATGTAGTTTTGTCAGCTTTTAAAATGTTATCTTTGACTATTAGCTTTATTGGATCTTTTTGAAAATCATGTTCAGTACTTGGATCTGATTCAGCAACCATATCCATATGAGCCTGTAACATAAGTGTTGAAGGGGTTTCAGAAGAATTAGTCGAGGATTTTTTGACTACTAAATTGTAGCTTTCATCCTGATATGCCTCTAAACCCAATTCCTTTGCAAAGTTAAAAATATAATCACTAACTTCCTTCTCGTGTCCTGAAGACCGAGGTATTTGTGATATATTTTCGAAATTCTTAAAAACAATTTCGGGAAACAATCCCTTGGTAATATTAACCATTATCTAGCACCTCCTCAAGAGATAGTAATAATTGCAGTAAAAAGCCTACTTACAACCATTATAACACGATTACTACTATTAGTATGAAAAATTTTGTTTAAATTAAATTTGTAATAGTATGGTATAATTATTAGAGATACGCAAAAAGAATGGATGGTGAATATGAACGATAAATATTATAAAGCACTCGAATTAGAAAAAATAATAGATATTTTAAAAGAAAAAGTCTCATCTGAATTGGGATTGTCTATGGTTGAAAAAATTAATCCGTTCTCCGATTTTGAACAAGTAAAGACTGCACTTCAAGAAACGACCGAAGCACAGTCTATTTTAATTAAAAGAGGTCATGTTCCTATACAGGAGTTACATGATATTATAGATAAAGTAAAAAGAGCAGATATAGGTGCTACATTAGATACAAAATCACTTATAAAAATTGCAGAGACAATGAGGGTATCAAGAATATTATCAAATTTACTAAGTGGTGAAATTAAAACAGAGACATTTGGAAATGCTGAAAATGCAAAAACTGATGAAACGCAATTGGAGTCATATCCAATAGTTCAGTCGTTAGCAAGATCATTGTATTTGCATAGAGATATTGAAGAGGCTATATTCAATGCAATAATAGGCGAGGAGGAAATTTCTGACAACGCATCTTCAGAATTGAGAAATATTAGAAGAAAAATTGTGCAGAAGAATCAATCTATAAGATCGAAATTAAACTCAATCATTTCTTCGACTACATATCAGAAATATTTACAAGAAGCAATAATTTCAATGAGAGGTGATAGATTTGTTGTTCCTGTAAAAGCAGAATATAGGTCTATGATTTCTGGTATAATACATGATCAATCATCTTCAGGAGCGACTTTATTCATTGAGCCTATGTCTATAGTAGAAATGAATAATGATTTACGCCAGCTTAGGTTAAATGAAGTAGAAGAAATAGAAAAAATTCTATCAGAATTGTCATCTAGAGTTGGAGAAGTTTGCAGGGAATTAATATCAAATCAAGAAATATTGGCAAAGTTAGACTTTATATTTGCAAAGGGAAAATTGTCTATTGATATGAAGGCTATAGAACCTAATTTGAATAGAGAACAAAAATTTAAAATAGTAAATGGTAGACATCCACTTATAGATAAAAAAAGTGTAATTGCTAATACGATATATTTAGGAGAAGATTTTTCCACGCTTTTAATAACAGGACCTAATACAGGGGGAAAAACTGTTACTATTAAAATGGTCGGTATATTTGCATTGATGACTCAATGTGGTCTTCATATTCCAGCAGATTATGGTAGTAATATGTGTGTATATGACAACATATTTGCCGATATAGGAGATGAACAGAGTATAGAGCAAAGTTTGTCTACGTTCTCATCTCACATGACAAGAATAGTTAATATACTCGATAATGTCACTGAAAATTCACTAGTAATATTTGATGAATTAGGTGCGGGAACTGACCCAGAAGAAGGATCAGCTCTAGCGATATCAATATTAGAAAATATTAGACAAGTAGGTGCATCATGTATAGCTACCACACATTATAGTGAGCTTAAAAAATATGCATTGGCTAAAAATGATGTAGAAAATGCTGCTGTTGAATTTGATATGGATACACTTTCTCCAACATACAGGCTTTTAATAGGTGTTCCAGGAAAGTCAAACGCATTTGAAATATCTAAAAAATTAGGTTTAAGTGACAATGTAATCGAGGATGCAAAAAATTATCTTACAGGTGAGAATATAGAGCTTGAAGATGTATTGCAAAATGTTGAAAAAAGCAGACTCAAGACTGAAGAAGAATTAAATAAGGCTGAAATACTAAGAAGAGAAGCAGAATTTTTAAAAGAAAAATACGATAAAATGGTTGAAAAATTTGAAGGATCAAAGTCAAAAATAATGGAAGATGCGAGGAGTGAAGCTTTTTCTATTATTAGGCAGGCAAAAGATACTACAGAAGAGATGATAAAAGAAATTAAAAAGATTGAACAAGAAAAATCATCAAAGGAAAAAGACAGAAGACTTGAAGATATAAGAAGAGAAATTGGTCAGTCTATGGGACATCTTCAACCAAGTATAGAGAGTATGGTAGTCCCTAAATTTTCTCAAAAAGAGATAAAAACACTAAAGCCAGGTCAAGATGTAAATATAATAACATTGAGACAAGACGGTGTAGTGATATCAGCAGATGACAATAAAAAGGAAGCAATAGTTCAAGTTGGTATAGTAAAAATGACTCTTCCTTATAAAGCTCTAAATATTGTAAATAAAAAAGAAAAGCAAACTGTAACAAAATCTACTAGAAAAATAATGAAATCTAAATCTGGAAAGGTAAAGAGAGAAGTAGATTTAAGGGGAATGAATTTAGAAGATGCCATGATGGAAGTTGAGAAGTATTTAGATGATGCTAGCATGGCAGGTCATGAAGAAATAACAGTTATTCATGGAGTAGGAACAGGAGTTTTGAAAAAGGGAATAAATGAATTGCTAAAGAAAAATCCGCACGTTAAATCGGCTAGACCAGGAGAGTATGGAGAAGGCGGTGCAGGTGTTACGATTGTAAAAGTAAAATAGAGGATTATTATGAAAGAGAGCGTAATAGTATCAGCATGTTTGATAGGAATAAATTGCAAGTATAATGGCGAAAATAACCATGATGAAAATACAATGAAATATTTAGATAAGTATAATATCATACCAGTATGCCCAGAACAATTTGGGGGTTTGAGTACGCCTAGAATACCATCAGAAATAGAGTATGGATTTGAAGGAAAAGATATATTAGACAGTAGAGCTAAAGTATATGACAAAAATGGAAAATGCGTGAGCAAAGAATTTATTTTAGGGGCAGAAAAAACATTAAAAATTGCTCTAGAGAA
Source organism: Peptostreptococcus faecalis (assembly GCF_900240845.1). Classification (GTDB taxonomy): domain Bacteria; phylum Bacillota; class Clostridia; order Peptostreptococcales; family Peptostreptococcaceae; genus Peptostreptococcus; species Peptostreptococcus faecalis. Next base: position 263,683 of record NZ_OERU01000001.1, on the reverse strand, counting down.
CGATGTGAAATTAGCTATACTAAAGGAATCAAGTCCCTCTTGTGGGTCTAAGCAAATATATAATGGAAAATTTGAAAACACAAAAAAGATGGGAATGGGAGTTACATCTGCACTTCTTAAAAAGTACGATATATGTGTAATAAGTGAATCTGATATTTAAAAATGAAATTTTAAGGATTATGTGGGTGATATTGCTATGAAAAAAGCTATGATTATAATAAATCCTACAGCTGGAATGAATCAAGGGGAGCTGTTTATAAATAAAATAGATAAAAAGTTTAAAAAGCATTTTGATGTTGTAGACATAAGAATAACAAAAAAGGAAAAAGATGCTATAAAGTTTTCTCAAGAAGCGGCAAAAGAAAAGTATGAGTGTGTATTTGCTGCAGGAGGAGATGGGACTGTAAATGAAATTATTTCTGGAATAGCAGAGCAAAATTATAGGCCGAAATTCGGGATAATACCCTTGGGAACTGTAAATGCATTAGCTCGTTTAATAGGCATATCAATGGATATAGATGTTTCTATTGAAAATATTGATTTTGAAAAAACGAGGCAAATAGATATCGGCAAAGCAAATGATAAATACTTTGGGAACATATTCAGTATGGGAAGTATATCAAAAGCTATACATGAAGTTGATACAGATAAGAAGGCAAAATTTGGACCACTAGCATACCTTACAATGACTTTAAAAAGAGTACTAAATGATGATGTACACAGAATAAAGGTAGAGACAGAAAATGGCGACTATATTGGGAATGCAAGTCACGTTATAGTTCTTCTTTCTGACTATTTTGGAGATATAAAATTAGTCGGTGGAAATGATAACGGAGGTTATGCCAATATTATGATTTTAGTCGATTCAAAATTAATATCAAAAATCAACTTGATTCCTTATATAATTAAGGGGAGTGTAGAAGAAAGTGACAAGGTAATTAGAATAAGAGCAAAAAATATAAAAATAACTTCTGAAGAAAAAAACATCGAAACGGATTTAGATGGAGACAGGGGAGACTATTTACCAGTTGAAATAGAAATATTACCAAATCATTTAAAAATTTATTGCTAATATTAAAAAATATTATTGAAAAATAGTTTTTTTTGATATACTATTATGTATTGGAAAGAAATAAATATTTTGAAAGTATATAAGTAAGTATTTAAATAAATAATATAACGTATTATAGGAGGAGTAAATAATGACAGATTTTAAAGATGTCATATCGGAAAGCTTGAAAAAAGAAATAGAAGATATGACTGTAGAAGACATAAAATCCCTGATAGAAGTTCCGCCAAATAAAGAAATGGGAGACTATGCATTCCCTTGCTTTAAGTTGGCTAAAATATTCAGAAAGTCTCCAAATTTGATCGCCGAAGAAATGGCGCAAAAAATAGAGACAACAGATAGTATAACTAAAGTTATAAATCTTGGTGGATATGTAAACTTTTTTGTAAACAAGGATGAATTAGCAAAAAAAGTTATTAGACAAGTTTTATCTGAAAAGGAACACTATGGTAAAAGTGATACAGGTAAGGGAAAAAATGTAATTGTAGAATTTTCTTCTCCAAATATTGCAAAGCCATTTCATATTGGACATATAAGAACAACTGTAATAGGAAATGCATTATATAAGATATATGAATCTCAAGGTTATAACACTATCAGAATAAATCACCTAGGAGATTATGGAACGCAGTTTGGAAAGCTAATAGTAGCATACAAACTTTGGGGGGATAGAGAAGTAATTGAAAAAAATCCTATCCAAGAACTATTAAAGCTGTACGTTAGATTCCATGAGGAAGCTGAAGAAAAACCAGAAATGGAAGATGAAGCAAGAGAGTGGTTTTCTAAATTAGAAAATGAAGATGAAGAAGCGAAAGAACTTTGGCAGTGGTTTAGAGATGAAAGCTTAAAAGAATTCCAGAGAGTATATGATTTATTAGATATAGAATTTGATTCTCTTGCTGGAGAAAGTTTTTACTCAGATAAAATGCCTGCAGTAATAGAAGAATTAAAAGAAAAGGGACTGCTTCAGGAATCCAAGGGAGCTATGATTGTAGACTTAGAAGATGAAAATCTTCCACCTGCATTAATACAGAAAAAAGATGGATCTACACTGTATATTACTAGAGATATTACAGCGGGAATATACAGAAAGAAAACATATGATTTTTATAAATGTATATATGTAGTCGGTTCACAGCAAATTCTTCACTTTGATCAGTACTTTGCTGTAATAAAGAAGATGGGTTATCCTTGGTATAAAGATTTAATTCATGTTCCATTTGGAATGGTTGCGCTTGAAGAAGGTACACTGTCTACTAGAAGAGGACGAGTTGTATTTTTAGAAGACGTATTGAATCAGGCTGCAGAAAAAACAAAAGAAATAATTTTAGAAAAAAATCCTAATGCAGGAGATTTAGATGAAATATCAAAAGATGTAGGAGTTGGAGCAGTAGTATTCCAAGAACTATCAAATAGTAGAATAAAAGATTACACTTTCTCTTGGGATAGAACTCTTAGCTTTGAAGGAGAAACTGGACCATATGTTCAGTACACTCATGCAAGATGTTGTGCAGTAGAAAGAAAAGCAAACGAAGAAATCACATCTGATATTGATTACACACTTTTATCAGATGAAGATGCATCAGATGTTTTGAAGGTAATTGAGACATTTAATAAGAGCATATTGCTTGCTATGTCAAAAAATGAGCCACATATAGTTACTAGATTTGTGCTAGATTTAGCTCAAGCATTCAACAAGTTCTATCATAATAGTCCAATTCTAGTAGATGATCCAGAACTTAGAAAAGCAAGACTGGCGTTAGTAGAAGCCACAAGACAAACTTTAGAAAATGGACTTAAGCTACTTGGAATGAAAGCTCCAAAACAGATGTAATAAATTAATAATATTAGCGTTGGAGGTAAATATTGCCATCAACGCTTTATTATTTTTATATAATAAAAATTATAAATTGGGTGTGAATCTTTAAATTGAAACATTTAAGGGTATTATAACGTTTGATAGAATTATAATGTGAAAGGCGATATATAATAAATGAGTCTTACTAAAATTCAGGATAAAGATGGAGAAATAATAAAAAAAGCATATAAAAGTGCATTTATGGGCGTTTCTAATAATATTTCATACTTAATAAACATTTGTACGAAAATTTTATTTAAAGAAAATGAAAGCAGAAAAGTCACGATAGATTCAGATAGAATGTACGATGAATTCGTATACTTAAAGTACTATAGCAATAGCGAATATATATATTTACTTAATTTTTTTCTGCCACTTATTTTGTCAAATAGAAGTTTTGATAGTTATTCAGGTGTTTTTGTGGATTTAGTGGAAAAAATTTGTAGATTTTACAAAAGCGAAGATAAAAAATGTGGATATATTTTAGATATATTTTGTTATGATATTTTGATTAGAAATCTTCTTGTAAATAAAGATTCAAAATTAGAAGATATTATGGTTGATATAAAAAATGAAATAGTTAAGTATAATCCAACGATAAATGAAAAAATAACATATTTAGAGTTTCAAAAATTGAAGATAAAATATATATCAGAGATCCATGAAATAATTAAAAAATATGAAAAAGAAGAGTCAAGTGAACAAGCAGAAGATTATTCTAGTGTAACGATATTTAGAATTATAGAAAGTATTTACGAAAATAATATAACTGCGATACATGATGATGGAGAAAAATCTGTATTCAATACAATACTTACTCTAAGAGGTGAGGACGTAAAAGGAAGTACTTATAGTGACGATTTTGTACAAGCAATGTCTGAATATCTAAATAAAATAAGGTATGGTCAAATATCTACGAATAAATACATTGGAAAATCAAGTCCAAGAATATTTTTAAATATGAATATTGGAGATAAAATAAAAGATCCAATATTAAATAATATTGAGATAATATCAAAAGAAAAACAAGGTGATAAGTTCATTATAAAAATTTCTACTAAAACGGGATTTTACGACTTTAGATATTCTGTACGAAATTAAAATATTTTGTTTTTAGGTAAAAAATATATAAAATAAATATAAAGTATGCTAAAAATAAAATAAGGGTTATAATTATATATGACTGAATAAAAAAGAGTGAAACTATAGGAAGATAGAGTTATTTTTCGAGGGAGGAAAGTATGAATAATATAGATAAATATTTACTAGATAAGGCTGAAGAGCTTGTATTCATTACTATAAATGAGACTGGTGAGTTAAATCTACCAGGATTTATAGTTCCAAAAGAAGGGATAAAAGTACCTGTAAAAAGCGAGGTATTAGTAAAGTCGATAAAAGATAAAAAAGCACAAGAAGAATTGAACACTATATCAATTGTAGATGCTATGATATTTATTCAAGGGATAGATAATAATTTTGTGTACAATGATGAATATGATAGATTTATAGAGGCTTTTTCTAAAAAAGCAGACTTCGATCCACAACAATATTCTGCATATATGTCTAATAAAAAATATACAGAAGGTGAAATAACGGATTCATTAGTTTATATAAGATCGTTTTTAAGAAAAAATTCTGATGATGTAATGGGTCTATATCAATATGCAATTATATGTCAAGAATTAAGCCTAAATTATCAAAAAGACGAAGATATGAAGGCGATGAACGACTTCTTGCTAGAGGCCTTACACAGCCTAGAAAAAATTATAGAAATTGAAGATGATTTTGCACTTGCTTATTATCAATTAGGATTCCACTATTCAAATCAAAAACAATTTGTAAAGTCTAAACTGATATGGGATAGAGCTATTGAATTGGGATTAGACGAGGACTTAGCTGCAGAAGTACAAGAAAATCTAGAAAGAATGGATTATAAAGTTAAATATGAAGAAGGATACAATTTAGTTTTCCAAGGTAAGGCAAAAGAAGGTTTAGAAAAACTACTGCCTCTTGAATCAAATCATCCAGATTGGTGGAATCTTTTATTTATAATAAGTCTAGGATACAAATCACTGGGAGAAGTAGGTGAGGCAAAAAAATATTTAGAAAAGATATTGATATTTAAGCCAACACAAGTAGATACTCTAGTAGAAATGGCACTTCTTGTAGCAGAAGAAGGAAATTTGGGTAGTGCTATTGACTACTTATCCAGAGCTGCAAAGCTTAGAAAAGATAATCCAGAAATACTTTGTAATTTAGGAATGGCGTATCTTCATAATGGAGATTATGATGATGCTAAATATTATATAGAAAGAGCATATGAGCTTGATCCGACTGATGAAATAACATTAGCATGTATGAGACAATTATAAAATAATTAAAAAAAATCAAAAAACTTATTGACAGAAAATTCTTTATGCAATATAATTATCATTAAATAAAAAAACAAGCCGATGATAAAGAGAGTAGCGCAAATGGATTTTCAGCGAGTTGAAGAGTGGTGTGAGTTCAACATTGAAGTTTGATGTGAAGAGAGCTTTTGAGGTTGCTATAGGAAATAATAGTATTATAGCAGGTTTCCCGCCTTAAGGGTTTGAGTGGGTAGAGTCTTTCTATCAATAAGAGTGGTAACGCGGAATTTCGTCTCTTGGATTTTAATCCAAGAGGCTTTTTTTATATAAAAAATTCCAGTACCTAATTATATTTTCATCAATTACAAATTATAGAGTAATGAAGAATTTTATAATTATATTGAATCCTAAATTCCGGAATATTGGATCTAATACTCTTTTTTGATATAAATAACTACCAACAGGAGTGGTAACGCGGTGAATTCGTCTCTTGGATATTAAATCCAGGAGGCTTTTTTTATACAAAAATTTATTACCACTATCTAAAAACAAATAAAAATATTCAAGTGAATTTTAAAAAAAAGAAAACAAAAAATAATAGTATGGAATAATTTAGGAGGTCAAAAATGAAAAGTTTAATAAAAAAAATAATGTCTATAGCACTAATTCTTACAGTTACAGCTACTCTAGCAGCTTGTGGAAACAGTAAAGATACATCAAACGCAGGGGAATCAATGCTCGCAAAGATTAAAGAAAAAGATACTTTGGTAGTTGGAACAGCACCAGGATACCCACCTTACGAATTTGTAGTATCAAAAGATGGAAAGAGTGAAGTAGTAGGGGCAGACATTGATTTAGCAGAAAATATTGCAAAAGATTTAGGCGTAAAATTAGAAATAAAAGCACTTGATTTCGATGCATTAATACCAGCTTTGGAGGCAGAAAAAATAGATGTAATAATAGCAGGTATGACTCCAACTGAAGATCGTAAAAAATCTGTAGACTTCTCAGATGTATATAAGGATGCAACTAATTCTGTTCTTGTTAGAAGCGATTACAATAAAAATTTAAAAACATCAGATGACTTAAAAAATATTAAAGTAGGAGTTCAGAGGGGTACAATTCAAGAAACTTTTATGATTGAAACTTTGAAGTCAGATAAAGTTAAATCATTGGTATCTGTTCCTGATCTTGTAGCAGATCTTAAAAATGGAAATATTGATGCAGTAGTTCTTAGTACAGAAGTTGCATTGATAAATGAAAAAAGCTATGAAGGTATAAAAGTTGATAAAAAAATAGATTTAAAAGATTTTAAAGATGGTGAAGGATCAGCAGTAGCTATTAAAAAGGGTGAAAATAAAGATTTCATCGAATCTCTTAACAAAACTATAAAAGATCTAAAAGACAGCGGTGAGTACGATAAGATAATGGAAAAAAATATAGACTTAGCAAGTAAAAATAAAAACTAAGTTATAAAGGTACTCTAAGTTATAAAGATAGCTAAGTTATAAATAAAACGCAAGTTATAAAAAATATAAAAGTAAAAATTTAAACGAAAATATATGTAAATCAAAGGAGAAATAAAAATGACAAAAATAGTATTAGCGTATTCAGGTGGTCTAGACACTTCAGTAATAATTCCATGGTTGAAAGAAAATTATAAAGATAGCGAAGTAATAGCAGTATGCGGTGACGTTGGTCAAGGAAAAGAAGTGGATGATGTATACGAAAAAGCTATAAAAAGTGGAGCAAGCAAGTGTTATGTTGTGGATTTGAAAAAAGAATTTGTAGAAGATTTTGTATGGCCACTAATTAAATCATCTGCAGTGTACGAAGGTAAATATCTTTTAGGAACTTCTATAGCAAGACCTTTAATATCAAAAGCTCTAGTAGAGGTTGCCGAAAAAGAAAATGCAGATTATATTTGTCATGGAGCAACTGGAAAAGGAAATGATCAGGTTAGATTTGAGCTTACAATAAAAGCTCTTAGCCCTGATACAAAAATTATAGCACCATGGAGAGTGTGGAATATAAAATCACGTGAAGATGCGATTGACTATGCTGTTGAACACGGCATAGAAGTTCCAGTAACGAAGAAGAGACCATATAGTATGGACAAGAACCTATTTCATTTAAGTCATGAAGGGGGAGATCTCGAAAATCCTGAAAATGAGCCAATAGAGGATTTATGTTTAGTATGTACAAGGCCAGAAGATGCTCCTGATGTAGCAGAATATGTGACTATATCATTTGAAAAAGGAATACCTGTAGCAATAAATGGTGAAAAGATGGAAGCTCTTGAATTAATGGAAAAAGCAAATGAAATAGCTGCGAAAAATGGAGTTGGAATTTTAGATATGGTAGAAAATAGACTTGTAGGTATTAAGTCGAGAGGCGTATATGAAACTCCAGGTGGAACGCTTCTTATGGAAGCTCACAAGTGCCTAGAAAGTTTGACTCTAGACAGTGATACTACTTCGTACAAATCACAAATAGCAATTAAATACTCTGAACTGGTTTACAATGGTCTATGGTATACACCTTTGAAAGATGCTTTGGATGCATTTATTGATGTAACTCAAGAAACTTGCACAGGTGAAGTTAAGATGAAACTGTACAAAGGAAACTGTACATGTGTTGGAATGAATTCTCCATACTCACTATATAGCGAAGAGTTAGCAACATTTGGAGAAGATGATATATACGATCAAAAAGATGCGGAAGGTTTTATTAATTTATTTGGACTTTCTTTAAAAGTAAATGCGAAGATGAAAAAGAAAAATAATTTATAATACGATTAGGAGGAATTAAATGCAAAAGTTATGGGGAGGAAGGTTTAAAGATAGCACAAGCGAGATAATGGATGAGTTTAATGCCTCTATACGTTATGATTGGAAGCTATATAAATATGATATAAAAGGAAGTATAGCACACGCAAGAATGCTTGGAAAAACTGGAATAATAAGCGAAGATGAGTCTAAAATAATAATTTCTGCTCTAGAGGAGATTGAGAGTGAAATAGATAAGGGAAATATTGAATTTTCTGTAAAACATGAAGATATTCATATGAATATAGAAAATATACTAACCAATAAAATAGGTGATCTTGGTAAAAAACTACATACTGCTAGAAGTAGAAATGACCAAGTTGCACTAGATGTCAGAATGTACTCTAGAGATAAAGTGGAAGAAATTCAAGGGCTTTTACTGGATTGGATTAAAGCACTAGTAGAGGTAGCAAAAGAAAACATATATACAGTAATTCCAGGATATACACATTTGCAAATAGGACAACCTATTTCTCTTGCACACCTTATAATGGCACATGCAGAAATGGCAAAGAGAGACTATCAAAGATTGTCCTCTTGGATGGAAATTCATAATACGATGCCTCTGGGAAGTGGAGCTTTAGCAGGAACTACATTTCCAATAGATAGATATATGACATCGAACGAACTAGGGTTCGATGGACCTTGTGCAAATTCAATGGATGGTGTAAGCGACAGGGACTATATAATAGATTTACTATCAGCAGCTAGCACAGGAATGATGCATCTTAGTAGATTGTGTGAGGAAATTATAATTTGGTCTACACAAGAGTTTCATTTTGTAGAATTAGATGATGCATATAGCACAGGTAGTTCGATGATGCCACAAAAGAAAAATCCAGATGCTGCAGAATTAATAAGGGGAAAAGTGGGTAGAGTGTATGGTGATTTGAATAATATATTGACTGTAATGAAGGGATTACCACTTGCCTATAACAAAGATATGCAGGAAGACAAAGAATGCTTATTTGATGGAGTAGAAACATGGGAAAAGTGTATAAAAATTATGATTCCAATGTTAAAAACTATGAAAGTTTGCAAGGATACAATGCTTGCAGATGCAAAAAAAGGTTTTAGCAATGCGACTGACTTGGCGGATTATTTGACTAAAAAGGGAGTAGCATTCAGAGACTCACATAAAATTACAGGAGAGATAGTTCTGGATTGTATAGATAAGAATATATCGCTTGATGAATTACCTATAGAGGAATATAAGAAATATAGTGATCTTGTTGAAGAAGATATATATGATACAATAGATGTATTTAACTGCATGGAAAACAGAATATCTATGGGGGCGACTAGTTCTAAACAGGTGAAAGTTAACATAGAGTCAATTGAATCCTTCATAAAATTGAAACAATATAGATAAGGTGAAATTTACTAGACATGGTGCAAAAATATAATAAAGTTAAAAGTAAATATAAGTTAGCCAACATAAAATACCAAATATAAAATACCAAACAAAAAAGTGCTGAAAAAGTTAAATATACTTATCCAGCACTTTTTTGTTTGTAACAGTATAGGAAACTATATTATCAGTAAAAAAACATTTAATATTTAGTTTAGATATTATTACAAAAAAACTTTTTTGCCTAATAAAAGAAAATAAAAAAGAATAAATAAATGAGATAAGAAAAAACAATAATAAAAATGGTAATTAAAATTATATAAAAATGAAAATTTATATCAAATATATTGACATAAAAATTTTAACTTGTTATAATGAAAAAAGATAATTACTGATAATAAAATTCAGTACTTATTAATACTTGAAAGGATTGGTATGTTTTATGACAAGTGAAAAATTTGAGAGTATTCTCGCGTATTTTTGCTCGCCTGCATTGCTAAACAAAAAAGTTTCAAATCTAGTATCAGTTTCTAAAAAAGATATACCAGAAATAGAAAAAAATATTACCCACTATAATAAATTGCTAGAAAAATATTCAATTACTATTGAATCTATATGCGAATGCGGTGAGAGAAATTTGTTACTTGTTTACAAACAAACTCTACTTCAAAAACACCTTAAAGATGAAAACGTACTCAGTGTGCTGGAACGTTGTGGCTACAAAAAGTCACGTAGTCTGGACTATTATGTAAACGTTTTGAAGATGAGAATGAAAAATTCGAAATTTCCACATGAAATAGGTGTTTTTTTAGGCTATCCTATCCAAGATGTAGAAGAGTTCATTAATAAAAAGGGACAAGACTATAAATATTGTGGATATTGGAAGGTTTATAGCGATATAGAAGAGGCAAAATCCTTGTTTGATTTATATGATAAAATGAGAGTTTTTATGATGGATAAGTTAAACAGTGGAGAGTGTTTGGAAAATATACTAAGTCAAAATCAAAAAGAAGTAATTATTGCATAGGGAGGATTAGAGTAATGAAGTCAGTAGGAGTTTTTTATTGGAGTGGAAGTGGAAACACAGAAAAGATGGCAGAAGCTATTGGAGAAGGATTAAAAAAAGCTGGTGTTGAATTTGATTTGTGTAACATCACAAATGGAGCAGGAGATGTTAATGGATATGAGAAATTAATGTTTGGTTGCCCTTCAATGGGAATGGAAGTTCTTGAAGAAGCAGAATTTGAACCGTTCTTTGAAGAAGCTGAAAAGTCAATATCTGGTAAGAAAGTAGCTCTATTCGGTTCTTATGGATGGGGAGACGGTGAATGGATGAGAAACTGGCAGGATAGAGTATCTGATCAAGGTGCTGATTTATTCAACGGAGAAGGTTTAGTAGTAAACGAAACTCCTGATGATGATGCTGTAGAAGAGTGTATAGGATTTGGAGAATCCTTTGCAAAATTCTAAGTAGAAATAAAAAATATAAACAAAAAGAAATGATAATATAAAAAAGATGTTGTATTTTAAATAGTTCTGTGATGACTAGGAGTTTGGTTTATATAGAACTATTATGAATCAACATCTTTTTATTTTTTAATAAAGACTAAAAAGTAGTATATTATAATAGGTAAATTAAACCATATAAAAATTTAATCATACGAAAAGAGACTAGGTGAAATTTTATATTTTACCTAGTCTTTTAATTCTATTAAATATTACGATTATAATATCTCTGTGGTTTCACCATCATCAACATATTCCAAAATATCACCTGGTTGGCAATCAAGGGCCTTGCATATATCATTTAGAGTTGAAAATCTTATTGCCTTTGCTTTACCAGTTTTTAGAACAGATAAATTAGAATTAGTGATTGAAATTTCATTGGCTAAATCCTTTAAAGAGATTCCCTTCTTCAACATCATCATATCTAAATTTACTTTAATTGACATAAATTCACCTCTATATTGTAAGATCTGACTCATCTTTTATACTAATTGATTTTTTAAAAAATTGAGCTACATAAGAAAATATAAGTGAAAGAGTGAAGTAAGTTATTGAAATTACTGTAGGTGAAATCTTAAGATATCCAATATCTATAAGATCAAATCCATTTGTAAGTCTATCACCCATATAAGAATCTACAAACAGCTGAATAAATGCAACGATTAAAAAGGCAATAGAAATTTTATGGAAATATTTTATAAGTGTATTATCAAAAGGGTTGTACCTAATTGTAAAAAGGATTCTTTTAAAGTAAAAAAATATAATAATATATGTTAATGCATAAGTAAGTTGTGTTGCATACAAAAAAGCAGGTTGTTCTAAAGGTGTATTTAGAAATACATGAGAAATAATTTGCCAACTTTTTTGTAGAAAAGAGATGATAAAGAAAATAGAAAAAACAATTAACATGAAATTTAAAAATGAACAAAATGAATCTCTAACATCGTAGATTCTTTCGATTGTAGAAATAGAATTTTCTTTTTTATTAAACATAATGTGACCTCCGTAATTTTTTATATTGTAACATCCATAATTTTTTATATTGTAACATCCATAATTTTTATGGATTAATTTTATAAGTAAAAGATAGATACTAACGCATCTTTTATAAAAGTAAAAATAATTTAAATAAATAACTAGAGTTTTAATATAAATATATTTAGTTTGGTAGCAATCAATTTGGTATTAAAAGTCCTATATTGTAAGATCTGATTCATTTTTTATACTAATTGATTCTTTAAAAAATTGTGCTAGGTATGAAAAAATTATTACTAATGAAAAATACATAACAGACGTTACAGTAAAATTGAGATCTAGAATGTTTAAAAATATTTTTTCACTATTTCTAAAAACAACGCTGAAAATATAAACTTCTGTAGAAGCTAAAATCATAAAACAAAGCGAAATTATACTGAAGTATTTTACAATTTTTTTATTGAAAGGATTATTTTTTAGTAAATAAAATAATCTTATAAAGCAGAAAAAAATTATTGAGCAGGTTGTTAGAAAAACTGCTTCAGTAAAATGAGGGTGAATATATTTTTTTAATGTAGTAGGGCTACCAATATGAGGGAAAAAACTTTCAATATGATAGATTGACGTAAATATAAATACCATGATACATAGAATTAAAACTAAGCTTAAAAATGAATTAACAATACTCATTAAATTGAATTCACTTCTTTTGAGACTGACTTTTCTTTTTAACATAGATATTACCTCCATAGCAATTTGATAAAGATTTGTTTAATCTAATTATAGAAACAAAATTATTGTTTGTCAATATAAAATTATCGTTTATCGATAATTTTATATTTTTACCATATTTTACTCTATTGACTTATTTAGGCAAATTAAATATAATATTAGTAAGAAGATGACGATTAATGTTCGTCATATAGCGAACTATATTATAATTTAACAATGGTATTATATTAAAATGGAGGATGTATTTATGGGATTTAAGTCAGATATTGAAATAGCACAGGAAGCAACACCACAAGATATAAGAGAAATTGCAAAGAAAATTAATCTTTCAGAAGAGTCTATTGAATTGTACGGAAAGTATAAGGCTAAGATTGATTACAACATACTGAATACAACAAAGAGCAAGGGTGGAAAATTGATACTAACTACTGCTATAAATCCTACTCCTGCTGGAGAAGGAAAGACAACTACATCTATTGGAGTTGCAGACGCACTTTCTAAGCTTGGCAAAAATTCAATTGCGGCACTTAGAGAGCCTTCAATGGGACCTGTATTTGGAGTAAAAGGAGGAGCTGCTGGTGGAGGATATGCGCAGGTAGTTCCAATGGAAGATATTAACCTTCATTTTACAGGAGATATGCATGCAATAGGAGCTGCTAATAACTTGCTAGCAGCTATGTTAGATAACCATATATACCAAGGAAATTCTCTAAACATTAATCCAAAAAGAGTTACTTGGAGAAGATGTGTAGATATGAACGATAGACAACTTAGAAATATAGTTGATGGTATGGGTAAGAAGGTAGATGGAGTTACAAGAGAAGATGGATTTGATATTACAGTTGCATCTGAAGTAATGGCTGCTTTTTGTCTTTCAAATAATATTGCAGAATTAAAAGAAAATTTAGGTAATATAGTAGTTGCATATACTTATGATTCTAAACCAGTAACAGCTAGGGATTTAAAGGCTGATGGAGCGATGTCAGCTATATTAAAAGATGCCCTAAAGCCAAACCTTGTACAGACTTTGGAAGGAACACCAGCAATTATTCATGGTGGACCTTTTGCCAATATAGCTCATGGATGTAACTCAATAATAGCTACAAAGATGGCTATGCACATGGGTGATTATGTTGTGACAGAAGCAGGATTTGGAGCTGATTTAGGAGCAGAAAAATTCTTGGATATAAAGTGTAGAAGAGCGGGTATTAGACCTGATGCAGTAATCATAGTAGCTACAGTTAGAGCATTAAAATACAATGGTGGTGTAGCTAAAGCAGACTTAAATAATGAAAATTTAGAAGCTCTAGAAAATGGTCTTCCAAACCTTTTAAAACATATAGAAAATATAACAGGAGTCTATAAACTACCTGCAGTAGTCGCTATTAATAAATTCCCTACAGACACTGAAGCTGAATTAAAATTAGTAGAAGAAAAGTGTAATGAGTTAGGTGTAAATGTTGCCCTTTCAGAAGTATGGGAAAAAGGTGGAGAAGGTGGAATTGACCTTGCCAACGAAGTCTTAAAATTAATAGAAAAAGGCGAAAACAACTTCGAGTATTGCTATGAAGAAAATCTTAGCATTAAAGAAAAATTAAACTCTGTTGCAACTAGAATATACGGTGCTGACGGAGTGGACTATACTAAAGAAGCAGACAAGCAAATAAAGGAATTAGAAGATCTTGGATTTGGAAATCTTCCAGTATGTGTTGCAAAGACACAGTATTCTTTATCGGATGATCAAGCGCTATTAGGAAGACCAACAGGATTTAGAATAAATGTAAGAGAAGTAAATGTATCAGCTGGTGCAGGCTTTATAGTTGTACTTACAGGAGCTATAATGAAGATGCCAGGATTACCAAAAGCTCCAGCAGCAGAAAAAATCGATACAGATGAAAATGGAGTAATATCAGGACTATTCTAAATTGAATAATATTTTGATAAAGAACTATTTTTAAAAGTGACTTACTCTATTTTTAACAAGTTTATAATGTTACAATATGCAAATAAATACTTGTAAAATTTTAAAATAAGTGAGATATAGAATAAAATAGTGATAAAAAACAAATAAGAAAAGTGTTATATATGCTTTTCTTATTTGTTGTATAAATATTTACATCCGTAATTTAATAACATATAATGGTAGAAGCGTGAATATGAAAAAAAATAATATTTACTTTGGGAGGAATTATGTCAGGGAAAAATTATATAGATTGTAGTATGAGTGAATTTTCTAATGATTTAGGTGCAAAGAAAACTATGCCTGGTGGAGGAAGTGCAGCAGCTTATGTAGCAACGCTTGCTAATTCTTTGGCTTCAATGGTTGCTAATTTTACTGTCGGGAAGAAAAAGTATGCACAGTTTGACGATGATATAAAAGAGATACTTGAAAAAGCAGAAAACTTAAACGATAAAGTTATAGACTTAGTAGACGAGGATATTAGACAATTTCTTCCTTTAGCAGATGCGTATAAAATGCCGTCTACTACAGAAAATGAAAAAAAAGAGAAAGAATTAGAACTACAAAGATGTCTTAAAAATGCGGCAAAAGTTCCTATGGATCTATTAAAGATATGCAATGAAATATTATATCTTCATGAAGAATTATTAGAAAAAGGATCAAAAATGCTGATTAGCGATGTAGGTGTAGGCGTTCAATTTTTAAGAGCATCAGCACTAAGTGCAAAGCTTAATATTTTAATCAACTTAAATAGTATAAATGATGAAGACTTTAAGAATAAATATAAAGTTGAAATGGATTCATTGGTAGAATCTGTAGTTAACAAATGTGATTTTATTTATGAAGAAGTATTAAAACAACTTTAAGAAAAAGTATTAATAATTGTAGAATATAGACAAATATAATATAAAATTGATTGGAGCATATAATGAGCGAAAATAAATTAATGAAAGGCAAGGCAGTTGCAGATCACATTACAGAGGATATAATTAAGCAAGTTGAAGAGTTAAACAAAGATGGAATATTTCCAAAGTTGGCTATGGTCAGAGTTGGTAATGATGAAAGTGATTTATCCTATCAAAGAGGAGCTACAAATAGATTCAAAAAATGTGGAATAGAAACTACAGTAGTGGAATTACCCTCTGATATTACACAAGACGAATATATACAGGCAATTGAAAGATTAAACAAAGATGAATCGATACATGGAATACTGTGTTTTAGACCGCTTCCAAAACATATAGATGAAGATGTTGTGAAATACCATATAGATGAGAGAAAAGATGTAGATTGCTTTTCTCCTATGAATTTAGTCAAGGTGGTTTCAAATGATAAGAAGGGTTTTGCACCTTGTACTCCAATGGGTGTAATAGAAATATTAGACTATTATGAAATAGATTTAGTTGGTAAAAATGTAGTGGTTCTTGGAAGATCTCTTGTAGTAGGAAAGCCGCTTTCAATGTTATTGCTAAATAGAAACGCTACGGTAACTATATGCCATTCAAAAACAAGTAACTTAAAAGAGGTGGCAAAAAAAGCTGATATACTAATATCTTGCATGGGTGTCGGTAATATGATAAATAGAGATTATATTGGTGATAATGCAATAGTAGTTGACGTTGGAATAAATTTTGATGAATATGGAAATATGTGTGGAGACGTGGATACGGAAAATGTACTTGATAAAGTGTCTATGATTACCCCTGTACCAGGAGGAGTAGGATCTGTAACTACATCAGTACTTGCAAGACATGTATTGAAAGCTTGTAATCAGATAAATGAATTAAAGTAAATTTTTAAATAACATTCTTATATTTATGTAGAATTGACTACTAAGTATAAGAATATTATTTTATATAAATATAATTTTAAAATATTGAAAAATATAAAAAATGTGAAATATTAAATTGAAGTATTAAAGTGAGGGGGGATTAGATATCGCAGAGCTAAATGAAAATCAGAAAAAAGCAGTACAACATCTAAATGGACCTTGCTTAGTGTTAGCAGGGCCTGGATCTGGAAAAACTAAGGTGATTGCTCATAGAATAGTAAATATGATAAAAAATCAAGGCGTACCTCCTACTAGAATACTTGCTATTAGCTTTACAAAAGCATCGTCAGTTGAAATGAAAAAAAGAACGCTAGAACTTGGGAAAGATGAAAAAATAAAAAAAGTAAACTTCGGTACTTTTCACTCATCCTTTTTTAGAATTCTTAGGAGATATGATGGAGTAGGTCTGGGAGATTTAATAAGCGAAACTGATCGATACAACTTAATAAAGGGAATTCTTAAACATCTAAAAATAACTAACTACAATGATGAAGATGTGTCAGATGTATTGAGTGAAATATCACTTGTAAAAAATGAATTGATGGATTATAGGGAATTTAATTCTGAAACGTTCGATAATGAAGAATTTCAAAATATATTTAAATTATATGAGAGTGAGAAAAAGAAATATTCTAAAATAGATTTTGATGATATGTTAATTAGGACATATAATTTTCTAAGAGCAAATGAAAATGTATTAAATATAGTCCGTCAAGTGTACAGATATATATTAATAGATGAGTTTCAAGATATCAATAGAGTGCAATTTGAAGTGATTAAATTAATTTCTGAACCTAAAAACAATGTATTTGCTGTAGGGGATGAAGATCAAAGTATATACGGATTTAGAGGTGCTAGACCTGATTATATGATGGAATATGAAAAATATTTTGGTAAGTCAGAGTTGATTACGCTGGATACAAATTATAGATCCAGAAAAAATATTGTAGATATATCGCAAGATTTAATAAAAAATAATAAAAAAAGATATCAGAAAGAAATAAAATCTTTTATAAGCACAGATGGAAAAATTAAATATATAACACCAAAAGATTCTGATGATGAAGCGATAATAATAGCTAAAGAAATTAAAAACATAGTAGAAAAAGATGAAAATACTAGAAAAGAAAATAAAACAAATTCTGTAGTTGATGAAAATTTCAAAGAAGGTGCTCAGTACAGTGATTTTGCTGTAATATATAGGACAAATAGACAAGCAAGAGCATTTGTGGATGCTTTTATGGATAATAGAATACCATTTATACTTAAAGATTCTGCAAAAAGTATTTATGATCATTGGGTGAGTCTAGATATAATTGCATATCTAAGGGCGGCTATGGATATTGCTACGAATTCAGAATGGGTGAGAATTATAAACAAGCCATTTAGATACATATCTAAGAATGCTGTAAAAAAAGCAAGTGATAGCAGCGACTTTATAGAATCTTTGCTTTCTAATCCTGATATTAAAGACTTTCAGAAAAAGGATTTAAATGATCTTTACGAAGACTTAAATTATATAAGAGGATTATCACCTCAATATGCAATTTCATATATTAGGAGTACATTAGACTATGATAGATATATACTAGAATATTGTCATGAAAGAAAGATAAAGTCCAATCAAATTGTAGAAATATTAGACGAGCTAGAAACTTCTTCAAAGTCATATAAAACAATATTGGATTTTTTTAAACATATTGATCTAGTAAGAGAAGAGATTAAAAAGCGCAGTATGACTAACTCTAAGGATATAAATAAAAAATCAATAGATTCTATAATGGATAGTGGTGTAGTATTGACGACTATGCACAGTGCAAAAGGCTTGGAGTTTAATAATGTGTATGTTGCAGGAGTAAATGAAGGAGTAATACCTTATAAAAGTCAAGATAATTCAGAAGAAAAAGAAGAGGTATTAGAGAGGGATTGTGAAGAGGAAAGAAGGCTACTTTATGTGGCAATCACTCGTGCAAAGAATAATTTATCAATTAGCTCTCCAATAAGAAGGTTTGGAAAAAAGATAGATAGATCAACTTTTTTAGATGAGATTGAAAGGAATGACTATAAAGAGATTAAAAATAAAAAAACAAAATAATAAATGTATTGACATTTTTTGAGTATAATCGTATAATTAATGAAACAAATAAATAAAGTAAAGCCTTTGATGAAGAGAGTAGATTAGATGAATATTCAGCGAGTTGGGATTTGGTGTGAGCCCAGTATTGAAGTTTAGTGCGAAGAGAACTTTTGAGGTTACTATAGGAAATTTGAGTATGATAGTAGGTTTTTCCGCCTTAAGGATTTGAGTGGACAGTATCTAACTGTCAATAAGAGTGGTAACGCGGTATATTCGTCTCTTGGTTTTTTAAACCAAGGGATTTTTTTATATTAAGTATTTTTATTGGCTGATTGGAGTGTCAACGAGAGTGGTAACGCGGTATATTCGTCTCTTGGTTTTGGCCAAGGGACTTTTTTTTATTAAAATTATTTTAAAAAGGAGTGTATAAAATGAAAAATGTATTTAAAAAATTTGCAGCAATTGCAATTGTAGCAGTTGTAGCAACAACTGGTCTAGTTGGTTGTGGAAAAGAAGAATCTTCTCTTGATAAAATCAAGGAAAGTGGAAAGTTAATAGTTGGGACATCACCAGATTATCCGCCATTTGAATTTGTGATATCTGAAAATGGAAAGAGTAAAATTGTAGGTGCTGATATAGACTTAGCTCAAAAATTAGCAGATAAACTAGGCGTAAAACTTGAAATTAAAGCGATGGATTTTGATGCATTAATACCTGCACTTCAGTCTGGAAATGTTGATGCTGTAATTACAGGAATGACACCGGATGAAGAACGTAAAAAATCTGTAGATTTTTCAGATATATATTTCAAGGGTGAAAATGCAGTACTTGTAAAATCAGAAGACGCTGATAAAATAAAATCTGAAGATGATTTGAAAAAATCTAAGATAGGTGTTCAAAAGGGATCTACTCAAGAAGTATATGTAAGAGATGGTTTGAAATTAACAGACTTTAAGGGGCTTACTTCTGTTCCAGATTTGATTATGGATATGAAAAATGGAAATCTTGATGCAATTGTATTAAATAGTAAGGTTGCAAATATCAACCAAGGAAAATATGATGGGATAAAAGTGCTAGAAAACTTAAAACTTACTAGCGGTGGTGAAGAAGAAGCAATGGCAGTAGCACTTAAAAAGGGAGATAACGAAGCTCTATTAAAGGTTTTAAATGAAGAAATAAAATCACTACAGGATAGTGGAGAATATGATAAGATTTTGGCTAATGCAGTTGACTTAGTTTCAAAAGAAGAAAAATAATTAAAGAATTAAAAGAAAGAAGGAGAAATAAATGGATCTTATTGGTAAATTTTATGAAGCATATCTGTCAGGAACACTCACAACAGTGGGGATATCATTATTTGGATTAGTATTTGGTTTTGTATTAGGGCTATTAGTTTGTATATCTAAAATGTCTAAGATAAAGGTATTAAATGCTATAGCAAGTGTGTATATAGAAGTTATAAGAGGAACACCTTTACTTGTTCAAGTATCAATTTTTGCTTTTGGATTGCCTCAAGTCGGAATTAAATTTCCAGAGCTGTTTGGTATGGAATCTACATTTACAGCAGCAGTAGTAGCTTTGATTTTAAACTCTGGAGCATACATTGCAGAAATATTGCGTTCAGGGATTCAAGCAGTAGATAAGGGTCAAATGGAAGCGAGTAGATCTCTAGGATTTAGTTATATAGAATCTATGAGGTATGTAATTGTACCACAAGCTATTAAGAATATACTTCCAGCACTTGGAAATGAGTTTGTTACACTAGTAAAAGAATCTGCAGTAGTATCTTTCGTAGGTGTTACAGAGCTTATGTTTGTGGCAAATACGGTTAAAAACTCTACATACAGAGGGTTAGCTCCGTACTTAATAGCGGCTGTTATATACTTTATACTTACATTTACTTTATCTAGATTAGTGAAGAAAATGGAAAAAAAATTGACTGTTACAAGGTAGGAGGATTTGATAAATGAGTACAGGTGAAGTATTATTAGAGTTAAAAGATTTAAAAAAATCATTTGGAGATAATGAAGTTTTAAAAGGCATAAATCTTGAAATAGATAAAAAAGAAATAGTAGTAATAATTGGTCCATCAGGTTCTGGAAAAAGTACGGTTTTAAGATGTATGAATCTTTTAGAGGAACCTACTTCAGGAGAAGTAATATTTGAAGGGAATAACATTTTATCCAATAAAGATAAAATAGACCAGACAAGACAAAAAATAGGAATGGTATTTCAAAATTTCAATCTTTTCCCAAATAAAACAGTATTAGAAAATATAACTATGGCACCAATAAAGGTAAAGGGCTTAAAAGAAGAAGATGCAATAAAAAAAGCGGAAGAACTTTTAAATAGAGTTGGATTATCAGAGAAAAGAGACTCGTATCCAGTGCAATTATCGGGTGGCCAGCAGCAACGTATTGCAATAGCAAGAGCTCTTGCAATGGAACCAGATATGATGCTATTTGATGAGCCCACATCTGCCCTTGATCCAGAAATGGTAAAAGAAGTTCTAGATGTAATAAAAGAATTGGCATTTGAAGGTATGACAATGGCCATAGTTACACATGAGATGGGATTTGCAAAAGAGGTTGCAGATAGAGTAATCTTTGTAGATGAAGGTGTAATTGTGGAAGAAGGCTCTCCAAAAGAAGTATTTAATAATCCAAAGAGTGAAAGAGCGAAGAACTTTTTTGATAAAATATTAGTTTAGTGGTGACTTAATACTTTTTAAGTTCATCTAAGTTATAATATGACAGTAAAATATCTAATAAATTCCATTTATAAAAAGACCTATGTTAAATCATAGGTCTTTTTATTTTTAAAATATTTAATACTATACATATTAAATATAAATATAAATATCAAATTGAGTAAGTTTTTTTAAATAAATATAGTTATTTTCTATATGATAGTCACTTAATATAGAAAGTTTATAATTTTATATTTATTTTTTAAAAGAAAATGATGAATTTATCATGAAAAACACCTCCATATCTAGTAATTTTGACTTTAAACAAGAAATATTTGAAAAATAAGTTTAAATTATTAAAAAAAATATTGCAGAATAAGTAATGATTATAAGAATACTGAAATTGCAAAACATAAAGAAAAAGTATGTATAGATTATAACTATATACAATATCATGAATATAGTAAATTTATAATATAATTTATGTGTGATTAGTAAATAAAAATATTTTTTATATTTAAAAATAAAATTTAAAATCAATATATAGTATCTGCATGTATTTTAGCAAAACGTTTTCTCGATATATTGACAAGGTAAAAGAAAGAGCGTATTATGGTTTGTGGATTGAAAAAGTTTAAAAAAATAAGATTTAGATAATTTTAATAAATAAAAACGCTGGTATAAAAAGAAATTGCATTATAAAAAAATAAAGAGTGATTTCTGGATGTGAAAGATAAAGAAACTATATATTGATAAAAAATACTGGTTTTACATATTTGTGAAATAGTATTTTATTATAAATAATAATTAAAGGTAATTTTGGAGGAATAAGAAGAATAATGAGAAAATATTATGAAGACGCAAAAGCGTTTGGTGAGAAACATTTAAAGCCATTTACTAAAGACATCGATGTACAGGGAAGATTCCCAGTAGAAGCATATAATGCTTTAAGAGAAAACGGATATATGGGATTAGTAGTTCCAGAAGAATTTGGTGGACAGGGTAAAGATATTGTAGAACATGCAGAAGTTTGTATAGGTCTTTCAGAAAGCTGTGCTTCTTCAGCATTATGCTATATGATGCACAACGTTGGAGTTAGAACTATTTCTATGTATGCTTCTGAAGAATTAAAGAAGGATTTACTTCCTAAAATTGCTGCTGGAGAAATTACACTAGGACTAGCTTATAGTGAAACTGGAACTGGAACACATTTCTATATACCAGAAATGACAGAAGAAAATAAAGGCGATTATTCAATATTAAGTGGAACTAAGAGTATGGTAACAGCTGCAGGACAGGCTGATTATTACCTAACTTTAGCTAAGAATGTTGAAGAGGATACAGCAAATGTTTGGGTAGTTCCTGCAAACTCTGAAGGACTTTCTTTTAAAGAAGATGTATGGGACGGAGTTGGTATGAGAGGAAATGAATCTAAGCCAATGGTTCTTGACAACATAAAAATAGATAACTACTACAAAATGGTAGGTAATGGAGATGGAGACAGAGAAATATTCGTAGTTGGACTTTCTTCTGTTTGTGCTGGATTAGCAATGCATATGGTAGATGCAAGTGCTGAATATGTTAAGAGCAGAACATATTCTCATGCATCAAATTTAGCTAACATTGAAACTGTACAGACGCATTTAGCTGATATGTACACTAGAGCATATGCTGCAAGAGAAACAATTTATGCTGCCGCTCAATCTGGTATAGATAAAGATTCTGATTCATTCAACCACATAATTGCAGCTAGAGTTAACTCAACAAAAGCAGTATTAGAAAATGCTACAGAAGGAATGAGATTATTCGGTGGTAAGGGATATGTTAGACATAATCTTCCAATGGAAAGACTAATGAGAGATGCATATGCTGGTCAGATAATGGCACCAGGAATTGACGTTTTAAGAATTTGGTTAGGAAGATTACTAGTTGATCTACCATATATAGATATATTTAGATAATATCTAAGATAAAATAAATGAATTTTATAGAAATTATAAAATAACTAAAAAATATTATAAAAAAACATAACTAGAAGGAGAATAGAAAATGAAGAAGATAAACGTAGGAGCAGTTATGTACTCTCCACAAGTAAAAGTAGTATGGGATATAATTGCAGATTATTTCAGAGAAGGTGGAATAGAAATAAATAACATATTCTTTAGTAACTATAAAGATCAAGTAGATTATTTAGTTGAAGGAAAGATAGATATAGCTTGGAACTCACCACTTGCACAGGTAATGGCTGAAATAAAATCAAACGGAGAATGTGGATACAGCTATATGAGAGATACAGATAGAGATAGAAGAACTGTGTTTATAGTTAGAAAAGACAGCAACTTTAAGAGTATAGCTGACCTTAAGGGTAAAAATATTGGATTTGGTGCATTTGACTCTCCACAGTCACGTTTAATTCCAATTGAATATTTAAGAAAAAATGGTCTTGAATTTGGAAAAGACTACATTGAAACTCAGTTCAATATTGGTGTAGGTCTACATGGAGATCATGAAGGTGGAGAAAAGGATGCTTTAATAGCACTTGTAAATGGGGAAGTAGATGCATCTTTAACAATGGATAAGAACTGGGATTCTTGGGTTGCTAGCGGAATTATAGACCCTAATGTAGTTGAAAAATTAGACTTAACAGATCCATATGATCACTGTATATTCACAGTTAGAAAGGGATTTGACCCAGAATTACTAAAAGAATGGGAAGAATTACTATCAAAGATGGATTACAATAACCCAGAACACAAAGAAATGATGGACTTAGAAGGTCTAAAGAAATGGGTAGATGGACGTCTAGAAGGATTTGAACAAGTAAGAAGAGCTATAAAATACGTAGGTTTTGAAGAATAATTGATAGTAATATTTTTTGGTTACAGTAATCTATGATAATAGATTACTGTAATCTTATGTATATTGAAAGTTGAGAGGATAACTATGAGTAAATTAAAAACAAAAAATTTTACTACATCATTAATCGGTAGTTGGCCAAGAAGTAAAAAGGTTTTGAGAGCCTTTAGAGATTTTAGATCAGGAAATATAGATAAATCAGAGCTAGATTCTTTGGTATTTGAAGAAACTAAAAAAGTAGTAGATACACAGGTTGAAGAAGGAATAGATATAATCACATGTGGTGAGATAGGTAGAGATAACTATGTATCTTTTGTATCAGAAAAGTTAAATGGAGTAATTTCTTTGACTATGGGAGACATGCTTGAATACATAGAGGATAAAGCTGCTTTTGAAGAAATATTATCAATTCTAGATGTGCCTTCTATGAGTATTAGGAATGCTATATGTGCTGGAAAAGTAACTTATAAAGATGGAATTGCCCTAGATGAAGCTAGAATGTTGAAAAAATTAACAGATAAACCAGTAAAGATAACCCTACCAGGACCTTATCTACTGACTAGATCTATGTGGCTTCCAAATTTATCAGGAAAATACTATGATAGCAAAGAAGATCTAAGCAAGGATGTTATTGAAGTATTAAAAAAAGAAATAGATAACTTGGTAGAATTAGGAGTTGAAATGGTTCAGTTTGATGAGCCTGTACTTACAGAAGTTGTCTTTTCTGCTGGTAAAACAAGAACATTTATGTGTGCAGCTCTTTCAGATAAGAAAGATCCTACAGAAGAATTAGAATTTGCAAAAAATCTTTTAGAACAAGTATTTGAATATGCAAATGAAAAAAATATATTTGCAGGGCTTCATATATGTCGTGGAAACTGGAGTAAGGACGAGAGTATATTATTATCAGGATCTTATAATCCTCTACTTGGTATATTTGAAAATATTAATGCAGACGCATTATTACTTGAGTTTTCTACACCTAGAGCAGGTTCTGTAGGTGTGGTATTATCTGATGAAGCTGTAAATGACAAAATACTGGGATTAGGTGTACTCAACCCAAGAACAGAGAGTGTTGAAGGAGAAGATTTTGTAATTGAAAAGGCAAAAGAAGCATTAAATTACACTACTCCAAATAAATTATGGTTGAATCCAGATTGTGGTTTTGCAACGTTTGCAAATAGACCAGTAAGTGCAGATGAAATCATAAGAAAAAAATTGAAAGTATTGAATTCTTCTGCAGCTAGTCTGAGAAAAGAGTATGGAGAATATTAATGATTGAAGAAAGCAGACTATACAAATATGATTATAGAATGGTTACAAAAGGGAAGGAAGGAATAAAAATATTTTCTAACTACCTTTCTTTAAATGTAACAAGTGAACTTAGTTTCGACATAAAAAATGAAGAACTTACTAGTTTGGATCATTTTAATATAGCTTTAGGAACATCAATTATTTTTTCTATCTTAAGTTATGATAAAAAGAATGGTAACTATATATATGATATAGAAGGAAAATTTGATTTTATATTATCCAATCCATTATCATATCTTGGAGTAGTAGGTTGTGATGAAGAGGTAAGAATAAATGAAATTGAGGCAACTTTGTATATAGATGACCTTGATGAAATAGAAAATATAGAAGAATATTGTACGAATGGATTAAAGCAGTCAGTTCTATACAATAGTACCAAAAATTCAATTAAATTTAATTTAAAATTCAAATCGTTAGGATAGGTGTCAAATGAAGAAGGAAAAAATGGCGTTAGCGCCCTTTATAATATTTATAATAGGTTTTTTAGGGATAGGTTTATTATTATCTGTAACAGGAAATGATAATCCATTTGGAGCAATTAATCCAGTTGTAATAACAATTGCAGCAATTATTATATCAATAATATTTACAACATTTAAATCAAAAATACCATATAGTGAGCAAGTAAGCCAATACCTAGAAGGTATGGGTAGAAAAAATGTGCTTATAATGTGCGTAATGTTTTTGCTTGCAGGAGCATTTAATGAAGTTTGTAAAAATATAGGTGCTGTAAATTCAATGGTAAATTTAGGTATTTCAGTAATTCCAGTACAATTTTTAGTAGTTGGATGCTTTGTAATAGCAAGTTTTATGTCAGTGGCGATAGGTACATCAATGGGAACAATAATATCTGTTGCTCCAATTGCATCAGGTCTAGCTGTAACATCTGGAATAAATGAATCAATGATAGTAGCAGCTGTAATTGGTGGAGCTATGCTAGGTGATAACTTGTCAGTAATATCAGGTACAAATATTGCAGCAACGGAGTCAATAGGAGTATCAGCTAAGGATAAGTTTAGAGCTAACTTAGTATTCTCTATAATTGCATTTGTAATAACTACAGTAGTATATATAATGATCAGTGGTTCACTTGATATATCAGCAGATGCTATATCTGGAGACAAGTCTTTTAACTTGGTACATATGATACCTTACTTAGTTGTAATTATAGGATCAAGTATTGGATTAGACGTTTTTATTGTATTGTTGATAGGAATACTATGTGGTTCAGCTATTGGATTAATTGAAGGGTCAATTACAATAATGAGTTTAAGTGAACATATATACAATGGTTTTGCAAACATGACAGAAGTATTCTTGCTTACAATGTTTATGGGTGGTATAGCATACTTTGTTGAAGCAAATGGTGGTATAGATTACCTAAAAGAAAAAATAAGCAAGGTAACAAAAAGTGCAACATCTACTTTATTTGCAATATTAGGTATGGGATTAGTGACTGATGCTGCAACAGCTAATAATACAGTATCAGTATTAGCTATTAGTAACTTAGGTAAGTCTTTAGGTGAAAGATTTAATATAAGTAAGGCGTTAATAGCTACTTTATTGAGTGTGTCTACATGTGTAATGCAAGGTGTAATTCCATATGGTGCACAAATATTATTGGCTAAAAAGCTTACTCAAAGTGATGTTTCAACTATGAGTTTAACAGTGAATAACTATTACTGTTGGATATTATTGGCTGTTTCAATCGTTTTAGTTATATTAAAAGGTATGACTGCTAAGAAAGAAAAGGCAGCTGTAAAAAGCAATTAATAGTAAACTATTCTATAAATATAAATAGGTAGTGAATCTATAAATATAAATATCATTAAAGAGCTTTATGAAATTTTATTTCGTAGAGCTCTTTTTATTTGACTAAAAATAAAATAAATCTAAATAAAAAGCCTATGAGAAATCATAGACTTTTTTAAAAAATTATAAATATATAATTACATATTATTCACAACAGCTATCACTGCTTGAACTTGTATTTTGCGTATTTTGTTGTGTCTTATTTGCAGAACATCCACTAAGAGTTACTACTAAAATAAGAGAACAAAGTAATGCTAGTTTTTTCTTCATTTTGAATCTCCTTTAAATTATATTTTAAAAAATGAAATGTACTTTAAAAGTATATCAGAAAAACAAGAAAAATCATACTAAATAAGCATATTATGTATAGTTATTTACTATAGAAACATAAGTATGTATAGAAAAAAATAATAGAATTTGGATAGAAAATTTAAGCAAAAAAATGTGATATAATTTTAAGTAGATGGATAGAGGAGGTTGGTATGTGTAATATTGGTATAGATATAGGTTCGAGCTGTGCAAAAGTATGTATTATGAAAGATGGAATAATACAAAATACAATGATGATAGCTACAGGATATAATTCAAGAAAAACAGCAGATAAAATAAAAGAGATGCTAGAAGGACAATCCATAAACATTGAGAATTCTAAAATAGTTGCTACTGGGTATGGAAGGGTGTCTGTTCCTTATGCTGATGAAGTTTTGACGGAAATTAGTTGCCACGGAAAAGGAGCGTATCATCTTTTTAATGAAAATGCAACGGTAATAGATATCGGAGGTCAAGATACAAAGATTATATCTCTAAAAAGAGGAAGGGTCATGAAATTTATAATGAATGATAAGTGTTCAGCGGGTACTGGAAAATTCATAGAAGTGATGTCGGATAGATTAGGTCTTACTTTAGAAGAGCTTGAGGATTTGGCGAGAAATGGAAAAGAAACTGTAATTAGTTCAATGTGCACTGTTTTTGCCGAGTCAGAGGTAATAAGCCTAATAGGTCAAGGAACACCAAGAGAGGATATAGCGTATGGAGTTATAGATTCCGTAGTCAGCAAGGTATCTCAGCTTGCAGGACAGATTCCTGCAGAGAATTATATACTTACAGGTGGATTTTGTGAAAACGATTATTTTATCAAAAAACTTTCGGAGAGACTTGAAGCTCCAGTGAAAAGTAAACCAGAGGCTAGATATGCAGGTGCAATCGGTGCGGCAATATATTCTGCAGAAATAGAATAATAAGGTGCACACATTAATTTTATAGAAATATATAAAAAAGGAGATTATAAAATGAGTTTAACATTACCAGAGAAATTTGATGAATATATAGATACGAGAAAGCAAGGTTTTATACGAGCTATGGAATTTAAAGAAAACGGTGGTAAAATTGCAGGGTGTCTTTGTACGTACACACCTCAGGAAATACTAGATGCTGGTGGGATAGCCAACGTTGGTCTTTGTGGAACGAGCAATGAAACAATCGGTGATGCAGAAAAAATATTACCTAAAAATCTCTGTCCATTAATTAAATCTACATATGGATTTGCTGTCACAGATAAATGTCCTTACACATATTTTTCAGATATAATTATAGGAGAAACTACTTGTGATGGTAAGAAAAAAATGTACGAACTACTTGGAGAAATAAAAGATGTACACGTAATGCATCTTCCTCAAGGCAAGGACAGACCATATATATATGAAAACTGGAAGGAAGAATGTAATATATTAAAAGAAAAATTAGAGAAAAAATTTGATATTACAATAACAGAAGAAAATCTCAGAACTGCCGCTAAGAAAAGAAACAAGCTTAGAAAATTGACAGTAGAACTATATAAATTGCAAAAGAATGTTCCTCCAGTAATGAAGGGTACGGATATAATGTTGACTATGCAAAAGGGTACATTCGCTTTAGATGTAGATACTCAAATAAAAAATATAGAAGAATTAATGAATTCTGCTAAAGAAGCTTATTTTGAAAGAGGCGAGAGACCTGTATCGAAAAAAGAAAAGAGAATATTGATTACAGGCTGTCCTACTGGAGGTGTAATTCAAAAAGTAGGAATGGTAGTTGAAAGTTGTGGTGGGGTAATAGTTTGTAAGGATGACTGTGCTGGAGAAAGAACTAATACGCAGCTAATTGATGAAAATGCAGATGATATAATGAAAGCTATTTCTGATAGATACTTAGAAATAAATTGCTCTGTATTTACTCCAAACGATGCTAGAATAAAAAACACTTTGCAGATGGTTGAAGAATATAAAGTAGATGGAGTAATAGAACTTGTGCTTCAAGCTTGTCACACATTTAATGTAGAAGCGTATAATATGTCAAGAGCTGTAGAAGATAAGGGCGTGCCATATATGAAACTTGAAACTGACTACTCTACATCAGATAGCGGACAAATTGAGACAAGAATAGCAGCATTTATAGAAATGTTATAAAATACGCCAAGGAGGTAGTCATGAGTCTAGTAAAATTTGTAGATAGAAGAAATAGTAATTCTGACAAATGGAATAATTTTAGGGGTAAATACGAATCAAAAGGATTATTAGGTCTATGGGTTGCTGATATGGATTTTAGATGTCCAGAAGAAGTAATAAGTGCATTAAAAAATTATGTTGAATTTGGAGTAATGGGATATTCTTCTCCAAGTGAAGGCTACAATAGAGAATTTATTAAGTGGCAAAAAAAAGTGCATGGCATTGATGTAGATGAGTCGTGGATTAGATTTTCACCGGGTGTAGTTCCGGCTATAAATTGGGCTATAAAATCTTTTACGAAAAAAGGTGATGGAGTGATAATTAACTCTCCAGTATACTATCCATTTTTTGATGCGATAATAAATAATAACAGGACGTTAGTAGAATCAAGCTTGGTGGAAGACAATATGGTGTATTCTATTGATTTTAACGATTTTGAGGAAAAAATAGTAAGCAACAATGTAAAGCTATATATACTATGTAATCCACACAATCCAGTAAGTCGTGTTTGGAGAAAAGAAGAAATTCAAAAAATAGTAGAAATTTGTGAAAAACATAATGTAATAATTTTCTCAGATGAAATACACCAAGACTTAACTTTTAATGGTCTAAAAAATATTTCTTTGATTAACTATATAAATAAATATAAAAAAATAGTAGTAGCTACATCGGCAAGCAAGAGTTTTAATTTAGCAGCGACTGCAAATTCATTTCTAATGATTCCTGATGAAGACATGAGAAAAATATTTGATAAATTCACTTTGGAAATCAGGATGCAATCAGGAAATCCTATGGGATATATTGCGGTAGAAGCAGCTTATAAATTTGGAGGTGAATGGCTAGAAGAAGTTAAAGAGATAATATACAATAACTATTTATTCGTAAAAGATAAGTTAAAAGATTACAAAGGAATTAGAGTATCAGAGTTAGAAGGTACTTATCTAATGTGGATTGATATGAGAGAAGCTACAGGGAATAGAGATATTCATGAGATATTAGAAAAAAAATGTAAAATATCTGTAGACTATGGAGAATGGTTTGGCGGTGAAAAATACGAAGGCTATATAAGACTTAATTTAGCAACATCTCCTAAAATCTTAGAAGAAGCAGTGGAAAGCATTTTATCAAATTTTTAATATATAAAACAAAATGATAAAATGAAATAACTTATGAAGTAATAATATTTTAAAAAAGATACTGTATAATAGAGCAACTTAATGTATATTATGTTTGCTCTATTTTTGTTTTTAGAATATTAATTTTATTACTATAAATATATATAACATTTATATATTATAGTAATGAAATATATTCTTGACTTAATTTTGACTATCGTGGTAATATAAATTTAATATCGAATTAAAATTTAAAATTTAAAAAAGAAATCATTATAAAATTAAAATATTGCTGATTTTACCTAGTTTTTATTAATTTAATTATGCTAGGATACTTAAAAACAGGATGTGATACTTCTTTTTTAATTGAAGGAGATTTTATGAAAAAAAGAACTTTATATATTATAGTATCAATTATATCCTCTATTGTATTTTCTTTATTTTTGTACTTTTCATATGAAAAAAATGCATTAACTACCTATATTTTTGGAACTGGAAGTAATGTAAAAGTTGAACAATTGACTTTTAAGAAGGATGTAGATAACTCTAAAATAATAAATATTATCAAAAAATCTGCAGAAAAAAATAATATTAATATTGAAGCATTTAATTTTAGTACTTATAATGGAAAAACAATTAAATTAGATTTATACCCGTACTTAACCAGTAATGAATTTGAGTATAAATACAATAAAAATATCGAAATAAATAAAAATATAAATGAAATGAAGTCGAAGGAATACATATCTAATGTTTATTCGAATAAAGAGAGTGCTCTAAAAAGAGTTGGAAAAATAAAGAACATTAATAAAAGTATAGATATAAATATTTTTGCTTTTGATTATCTTAAAGAAAAAAATTTAAGTACGCAATATATAGTTAAATACACTAAAGATGAAGATATAAAAAAATTCTTAAAAGATCTGAATTTTATAGTAACGGATAGGACCGAATACGATTTAAATGATTACAAAGATAGAGTGTTTATGAGTTCCGATAGAACATCATTTTTATTATTTTTTTGCATAGTATTATTATCTCTATTTTTTATAACTCTAAAGTCTTTTTTTAATTCCAATAAGAAAAAGTATAATATTTATACAGTATTTGGATTTTCATTTATGGATAAGATATTGAGTTTTTTTAAAGAAGATCTTATTTTTATCTTTTTAGCAGATATATTTACACTTGCGTGCACATTTGTATTATTGATATTAAATATGGGTGTTTTTATAGAAAATTTAGGTATTATATCTCAAAAAGCAATCTTATTTGTATGCATAAAATATTTAATAAATATATTCATACTGATAAGTGCATTTATTAAAATAGATAGAAAAAAATATTTAAAAAACATAACATTAAATGATTTTTTAATACCTATTTACACGACTATCGTACTTATAACAGTTAGTGTTATGTTTAATAACGTCAATTATTCAATGGAATATCAAAAATTAGCTAAAATTTTTGATAAGTATAAAAGCAGTGTTGAAATAACTATTCCAGATTTAAATGAAGCAAGTACAGTAAATGCTTACGAAAATGAAGGATCTTTCTTTCTAAAGCTAGGAAAGATGTGGAGTATTGCTAATAAAGCTGGCGGCATATTCTTTTATCCATCTGATGTTATGACTGGGTCAAATATGAACCTAGAGATATTTAAACAAAAATACCCCTATGTAAAGAGCCTCCCTAAAGATTCATTCCCCAACAATATACATGTATATGGGAATAAAAATGGCAAGCTTCCCGATTTTTATGGGAAAAAGGCATATGTTAATAATAATTATTTAAAAGAAAATCCAATATTTTCTACAGATGGTAAAAAAATTGTTGATTTAAAAGAAAGCCTTAAATCAATAAACGTTTTAGTTCCCGAGGAATACAAAAAATTTGGACCACTCTTACTCAAATCTATCGAAGAAGATTGTTATTGGTATTCGTATTCAGATGAAATAAACCTTGATGATAGTGATACTGATACGCAAACTCATAATATTATCGTTAGACATAGAGGTGAATTAAATATAAATATAATTTATATAAAAAATAACCAGAAAATTTTTTCTTTTTCAGAAATGTTCCCTAATAATCCAGAAACTTTAGACTATATAGGACCTTACTCTACAAATCAAATACTATACATATTAGATGAAAATACATATAATAATGACTATAGCTTAACTAACCTATATGGACAGGGAATTAATAATAGATATATGCATTACGTATTTAACGATATGGACAATCCTGATGTAGAATTTTTAGAGTGGCTATCTAAAGTTGGCATTTCAAATAGAAATATTTATTATGAATTAGGCAATTCGATTAATAATATAAATCTTAGAAATATACAAGAATTCAAAAAAATATTATTTTTATTTTCAATAATATTTATAATAGGCATTATTTTTGTAGAATTAATCGAACTAAAAAATTATGTTTTAATGAATATAAAATCAATAAGCATAAAGAAATTTTTGGGGTTTGGATTATTCAATATTTACAAAGTGTTTATTATTAAATATCTAATACGGTATATTGCAGTTGCACTGGCTTTATATATGATTCTTAAAAACGAGGAAGTTGTCTCAATTGAAGTATATAAATATACCACTCAATGGCTTCCAATATTTAATGAAATGATTTTTATAAAAATATTTGCTGTATATATTATTTTGAATAGCTTAATTATATGGATGCTTGCAAAATTTACAAAAAGTATAAATGTAAATGATATGGGTGTAAATAAAAGATTATAGGAGAGTATTATATGATTAAAGTGGAAAACTTAGTAAAAAAATATGGTGACAGGAATATATTTGAAAATTTAAATATGTCTATAAAAGAAGGTGAAATGGTATCCATTTCGGGGAAAAGTGGTTCTGGAAAAACAACTTTACTTAATATACTTGGTTTACTTGATGACTTTAATAAAGGGAACGTATATCTTAATAATAAAATAATTCCTAAAATAAATAGTAAGGAGGCAATGTATATAAGACGAAATTTAATAGGATATCTATTCCAAAATTATGCTCTGATGGACGATGATAGTATCTATAAGAATTTAGATCTTGTTTTTAAATATAAAAAAATAAAAAAAACGGATAAGTTAGAAAAAATGAAAGAAGCTCTGAAAAGTGTTGATATAATGCCAGATTTTAAAATTCCCGTAAAAGAACTTTCTGGAGGAGAACAGCAAAGAGTAGCCATTGCAAGACTGCTATTAAAAGAATATGACATTCTTCTTGCAGATGAGCCTACAGGTTCATTAGATAGTGAAAATAGAGATAAGGTTTTAAAATTGCTGAAAGAAGAAAATAAAAAAGGCAAAACAGTGGTAATTGTTACACACGACGATGTTGTAAAAAAATACTGTGATCGAATAATAAGTTTATAGAAATACTAGAAAAATGAGTATATAAAAAAAGTCAATGAATTAAAAAGTCCTTCTATGAGAATTTTATCGCAGAAGGACTTTTTAAATAGAAAAAACGCGAATTATTAACCCAAAGTAAAAAATATTATAAAAAATTTACTTTATATTTAAAACCAAAATTAAATTAAACTATGTAACAAAACCACAAATATTATGTTATAATAATATCAACCATAGATAAATAAAGAAAAAACAATAAAAATACATTTCAAAATACAATATTTAAATAATGTTAAAATTAAAACAAAAGAAATGGAGGATTGAAAATCATAACTTAAAGCTGAGGAGCTTGCAGGTATTATCAAACGTTGAAATCAAGGATACATTATTTATTTGGTAAATATAATGATATAAAAATATAGTGTAGTGGTAGAAAAAAATATAGCGAATAGACTTTAAATCAATAATTTAAAAAGGAGGCAAATAAGAAAAAATGAAAAAACTTAATAAAATTATTTCGGTATTACTGGCAGTTGTAATGTTTTTGTCTATAAGTAGTACGGGTGTTGGCACACATGCTGAGGAAAAGGTTAACATAAAGAGCAATGCAATAGATTATGTTGCAAATGATTTGAATAATTCGGGTTTTTCAAGAACGAAAGATGACGCTAAAAAAGTAGCAAAAGATTTTCTTAGTAAAACAAAAGTATCGTTTAGAAGTTTAAACGAAGATGAAAACCTAGAGTTGGTATATCCCTACAACGAAAATAAATTGTATAGAAGTGGGGATTCCACTAAAGATTCAAATCTATATATATTCAATAGAGAAAATGGTGGATTTATTATAGTATCAGGGGATAAGAGAGGGACTGATATACTTGGTTACTCTGATGATAATAAATTTTCAATGGAAAATGCTCCAGAAAACTTAAAAAATTGGATTTCAGAATATGAAAAGCAGATAGAATATATTAGAAATAATTCCAAAAAATTTGAAAATGTTGTCGAAGAAAAGTTAGCTCTTAGAAGCGGATTAAATGGGTTAAACATAAAAGTTGAAGAGGTATCACCATTTTTAAACGATATTAAATGGAATCAATTAGATCCATACAATCTTATGACACCTGAATATACACAAGGCAAGAAATCTGCGACAGGATGTGTTGCCACTGCAATGGCTCAAGTAATGAAATATTATGAATATCCAAAAAAAGGAGAAGCAGATTCTAGTTATGTTTGGACAAATCCTTATACTGGAGATCAACAAACATTATCTTCGGATATTTCCAATCACACGTATGATTGGAAAAATATGCCAAAAGATTATATAGGAGTAACAGATGAACAACAGAGAAATAATGTTGCACAACTAATGTATGATGCCGGTGTTGCTACTAAAATGGAATATGGTGAAAGTAGTGGTACTGCCTCATTATTTGCAGGACAAGCTTTTGTAAACAATTTTGGATATGATTCAGGATTAAAAAATTTATATCGTTCTACTTATGAAGAAAGTGAATGGGAAGATATAATTAAAGAAGAATTAACTGCAAAAAGACCTGTATTTTATGGTGGTTCAGGAGATGGTGGGGGACACCAATTCATACTTGACGGATTCAACGAAAAGAATTTATACCATGTAAACTGGGGTTGGGGTGGAATGGCCAATGGATATTATGCCCTAGATGCAATGAATCCTACAGCTCTTGGAACAGGAGCAGCAGGTGGTTCATATAATTTAAATCAAGAAATTTTAGTTGGAATTAAACCAGCAGATGAAAATAAAAGTGCTAATAAAATAAGATCGACTTTTAGTGGAAAATTATTAAATTATCCTGAGCAAAAAGAAGTCGGAAATTTAAATAAATCATCATATGAAACTACTAAAGATGAGATAATATTAAGTATGTGGGATATTTATGTAGAGGGAATGGAAGGTTTTGAGGGAGAATATTGTTTAGGAACTAAAGTTAATGGGCAATTAAGAACATCACAATTGTCTTATGGCTCAGAAGCAGGACATTTTAGCTCTTCTCAATCTTTTATTTGGCATAATTTAAGCGATTTTCCTGATGGAGAATATGAATTCAGAATGTACAAAAAAGGAACAGGAGAAACGGATTACACTGAAATTCCAAGTAAAACTGACAAGTCAGATGTAATAAAAGTAAAAGTACAAGGAAATTCTGTTACATATTATTTAAGCGATGAAAATTTTATAAAACTTTCACTAAATAACTTAGAAAGAGATTCTAGTTGGGAACTGTATTCCGGTGCCACAGGTAAATTTAATGCTACTATTAAAAATAACAGCGATAAAGAATATAACTCACTAGTGTACTTAGAACTTCAAAACAAAGAAAATGGAGCGAAATACACTGTAGGAAAAAATCAAGTTGTTATTTCACCACAAGAGGCTAAAACTATTAATATAGTAGATGATTTGAAGGTTGGTGATGCGAATATTCCAGCAGGAAACTACACTGCTAAAATTTTATATAACAAAGGTAATACCCAAGAAGACATATCTACAGGTGTATATGAGTACTTGGATAATGGAATTGATGTCGAAATTAAGAACAAAGTAGATGGAAAATTAGAAATCTTGAATGTAGGATTTAAAGAAGGTGCTGAAGATAAAATAGTAAGCGATCCAGATGATTTGAATATTGCAGTTAAAGCTACTGCTTCAGAAGGTTTAGTAGAAGGTTCTTTTACTGCAATCGTTGCAGATTATGGAACAGTTAACCAAATAATGCAATTTTCGACTGATAAATTTAGAATAGAATCAGAACAAGAAAAAGAAATATTAATTAAAAATTACGATGTATCAAAATTAATAGATGGAAATAGATATTGGATATTTTTGGTATACAATGGTGATCAGTTAGGAAGTGTTGCTCCTCTAGCATTTACATATAAAAAATCAGTAACGCCAGAAGTAAATAAAACAGCTTTAGATACAAAGATAAAAGAAGCAGAAGAAAAGTTAAAAGAAAAAGAGAAGTACACAGCTGAAACAGTAACTGCCTTGGAAACAGAACTAGCAAAGGCAAAAGTAGTAAAGGATAAAGCCAATGCAACACAAGCAGAAGTAGATAAAGCAGTAGTTGATTTAAATACAGCAATAACAAGCTTAGAAGAAAAACCAGTAGTAGATAAAACAGCTTTAGATACGAAGATAAAAGAAGCAGAAGAAAAGTTAAAAGAAAAAGAGAAGTACACAGCTGAAACAGTAACTGCCTTGGAGACAGAACTAGCAAAGGCAAAAGCAGTAAAGGATAAAGCCAATGCAACACAAGCAGAAGTAGATAAAGCAGTAGGTGATTTAAGTACAGCAATAACAAATTTAAAACAAAAACCAGTAGTAGATAAAACAGCTTTAGATACAAAGATAAAAGAGGCAGAAGAAAAGTTAAAAGAAAAAGAGAAGTACACATCTGAAACAGTAACTGCCTTGGAAACAGAATTAGCAAAGGCAAAAGCAGTAAAGGATAAAGCCGATGCAACACAAGCTGAAGTAGATAAAGCAGTAGGTGATTTAAATACAGCAATAACAAATTTAAAACAAAAAACAGTAGTAAATAAAACAGCTTTAGATACGAAGATAAAAGAGGCAGAAGAAAAGTTAAAAGAAAAAGAAAAGTACACATCTGAAACAGTAACTGCCTTGGAAACAAAACTAGCAAAGGCAAAAGCAGTAAAGGATAAAGCCAATGCAACACAAGCTGAAGTAGATAAAGCAGTAGGTGATTTAAATACAGCAATAACAAGCTTAAAAGAAAAACCAGTAGTAAATAAAAACGCTTTAGATACAAAGATAAAAGAGGCAGAAGAAAAGTTAAAAGAAAAAGAGAAGTACACAACTGAAACAGTAACTGCCTTGGAAACAGAACTAGCAAAGGCAAAATCAGTAAAGGATAAAGCCGATGCAACACAAGCTGAAGTAGATAAAGCAGTAGGTGATTTAAATACAGCAATAACAAGCTTAAAAAAAGAAAATACAGTAACACCGTCACCAATATCACCGATACAACCAGATTCGAAAAAGAAAATAGGTTTAATAGGTGGAAAATCTGCATTGACAGAAAACGTAGAAAACCAATTAAAAGACTTTACGCAGTATAGAGTAGCAGGTGAAGACAGATACAAAACATCTATAGAAGTATCAAAAAAATATGACAACTCAAATACAGTCTTATTAGCAAGTGGCGAAAAATACACAGATGAGCTAACTGCAACAGTGCTAGCAAATAAAATGAATGCACCTATAATATTAGTATCAAAAGACAAGTTGGATACTCAGATTAAGTCTGAAATAAAAAGACTTGGAGCGAACAAAGTAATATTAGTAGGTGGAAAAAATTCAATAAATGAAAAAATTGAAAAAGAGTTAGCCGATTATAAAGTTGAACGAATAGGTGGAGTAGACAGGTATGATACGGCAATACTATTAGGAGAAAGAGTAAGAGCATTGACAGGAAATAATACGGAAGCGATACTAGTAGATGGAACAAACTTCCCAGACGCAATAGCAATGACAAGTATGGGGGTAGAAAGAAATATACCAATAATGCTAACAAATCCATTAAAGTTACAAGAATTCACAGCAAATAAAATAAAAGACTGGGGATTGACAAAAGTTACTATCGGTGGAGGATCTGTATCAGAAACAGTTGAAAATGAAGTGAAAAAATTAGCAACTGTAACGAGAGTAGCAGGTAAAGACAGATATGAAACATCTGTAAAAATAGCAGATAATGTATATGGAGACTCAAAACATATAGTAGTAGCAAGTGGAGAAGTGTTCCCAGATGCAATAGTAGGAGCATCGTATGCAGCAAAAAACAGATATCCGATAGTATTATCACAGGCAAATAGAGTACCAGAAGTAGTAATGAACTACATACTTGGAAACAAATAAAAATAAAAAGTAAAGAAAAAGTGGTTTAAGTTTTTTAACTTAAACCACTTTTTTGTATCCTTCTTCTCTCAAAATTTCATTAATTACATCTATAAATTCCTGGTATAGTTTATCTTTTTTTGTAAGAGTAATAGATCCTTCGCCGTGTATATTTATTTTTATGCTATTTTTTTTAGAAGCTGAAATCACATCATCTAAAGATATGTTACATGCTGTTCCATCATCATATATTCTTGTATTCAATCCGCTTTCATCATCAGGACCGGTAATTGGCATAGATGATATCTTTTCACTGATTTCTCTGAGTTTAGGAGTAGTGTTTGGGCTAAAATTTTTAGCTATAACTTTATTGTTTTCAACTATTTTCATTCTTTTTAGCAAAAAGCCCTTATCTTCTAGATAGGCTATATTTGCAAGTCTTACATTTTCGGATACTTTATCGGAGTATGACTCTAAGTTAGATTTCCTATCCAAAGTGGTGTTGAATTTTTCACTTGTTTCAAATCTATTCATACCGCTGATTCTGTCTGCATCTAAAAATTTTGACATTCTATCAGATACAGATGCTGTTCCACCAATGATTATTTTTTTATAATCTTTGGTTTCCTTTTTTAAATTGCCAAGAGTTTCTCTTTTTTGCACAGTATCTATAGGTTCTGGGATGGTTAGAAGAACAGGTATAGAATTTGCTGCTGCTACTACTGCATCTGACGGTTTTTTGCCAGATGTAAGGTAGACAGAATCAATTTTCTCAATATTATTTCTGTATTTGAATACCTTTAAAGCAGTTTCATATTTATTTTTACCAGATAATCGCTCTGTATTGTATCCTTTTAATAAATTTGAACTAACTGAATTTTCTCCGCCAATGATTATTACTTTATCTGTTTTTTTATTTATCTTAGAAGTATTTATTTTTCCTTTGTTGTTTGTGATAAGGTCTGTATTAAAAAAGTTTGATAGAGGTGCTGCTACTATTAAATCACTATCGGACGAAGCAGAAGCTACTACGAATGTTTTACTTGAAGTTTCGCTATTATCATCTGAATAGGATTTTGTATAAAATAGCAAAGACATTATTAGCGCTATTGATGCAACTAGAGTAAAAATTATTTTTTTCATTTTATCCTCCTTAAAATATAACTACACCACTATTTTATCATATAAATAGTGCAAAAGACACACTATATAAATAAGGAGTTACAGATTTCCAAAATATATTATTTTTTTATGATGTAAAGATTGAATACTTTTTCTGTGGATAATATATACTATATAAATTATTTATATGGTATAATATAAGTTTGAAAAGGAGATGATTGCATGGAAGTTTATTTAGATAACAGTGCAACTACAAAACCGTTTAAAGAAGTTGTAGACGAAGTGGTTGTAGCATTGACGGAAGAATTTGAAAATCCATCTGCTGCATATAATAAAGGATTAATTGTAGAAAAAAAGATAAAAAAAATAAGAAGAAATATTGCGAATACATTAGGTGTTGAAGAGAAGACAATAGTGTTCACTTCTGGAGGAACAGAAGGAAACAATGCTATAATAAGAGGTGTAGCACATGCCAATAAGAAAAGGAAAAATCATATAATTACATCAGCTATAGAGCACCCTGCTGTATTGAAAACAGTGAGGGACTTGGAGGATGAAGGCTTTGAAATTACGGTTTTAGGCGTGGATGACAAAGGCTACATAGATTTGAAAGAGTTGAAAAACGCAATCACCGACAAGACTTGTCTAGTGAGTATAATGTATGTGAACAATGAAATAGGGTGTGTACAGCCAATAAAAGAAATTGGAGATATAATATCTAATTATAATGGAGAAGTCTTATTTCACGTAGATGCGGTACAAGGATATGCAAAAGTCAATTTTAAACTTAGTGAAATGAATGTTGATTTTTTGAGTGTAAGTGGCCATAAAATACACGCGCCAAAAGGTGTAGGATTTATGTATATTAAAGATGTAAATAAGTTCAAACCGTTTATGACAGGTGGAGGACAAGAGTACAGCTTGAGAGCCGGCACGGAAAATGTAGCAGGGATATATGGAATAGGAAAAGCAGTAGAAATACTATTTGAAGATATAGATAAGAATATTGAATCGATAAGAGAAAAAAGAAATTATCTTTATAAAAAAATAGTAGAGAATATATCTAATATTAAAGTTAATTCTGATATAGAAAATGGAGTATGCCATGTGTTAAATATTTCTTTTGAAGGCGTAAAAGGAGAAGTGCTACTTCATTATTTAGAAGAAGATGGAATCTATGTGTCAACAGGTTCAGCGTGTTCTTCAAAGAAAAAGGGAAGCTCAGTGCTAAATGCTATAAATTTGAGTCCAGATTTGGCAGATGGAGCAGTGAGATTTAGCCTAAGCGAAATGAACACTTTTGAAGAGCTTGATTATGCTGTAGAAAAGCTAAAACAGCATATTGAAATGATTAGAATTTTTTCAAAAAAGAAGAGATAATTATAGAAGGGTAGAAATATAAATGTATAACGTTTTAATAGCTAAGTACGGAGAGATAGGAGTTAAGGGAAAAAATAGATATATATTTGAGAACAAATTGATAAAAAACATTAGAACTATGTTAAAATCAATTGGTGAGTTTAATGTTTATAAGGAATACGGAAGAATATATATAGATGTAGATGATACTAATTATAAGCAAGTAATAGAAGAAGTTAGAAAAGTATTTGGAATAGTAGGTGTGTCAGCTGCTGTAAAAAGAGAAAAAGATTATGATATATTAAAAGAAACAGCTCTATATGTTCTTAAACACAAGATTGATGAGGGTAAAAAGAGTTTTAAAATAGCATCAAAAAGAGGTGACAAAAGTTTTAAAATGACATCTCAAGAAATGAGCATTGATATCGGTGGATATGTGCTTAAAAACATAAATAATCCAGAAGTTAAAGTAGATGTAAAAAATCCTGATGTAGTAATTACATGTGAGTATAGAAATGAACACACATTGGTGTATTCAGATTCTGTGGCAGGATTTGGAGGTCTTCCACTAGGAACAAATGGAAAAGCTATGACACTATTATCTGGAGGTATTGATAGTCCTGTAGCAACGTGGATGGTGGCTAAAAGAGGTGTAGATGTGGAGGCAGTACATTTTCACTCTTATCCGTTTACAAATATGAGATCACAAGAAAAAGTGAAAGAACTTGCAAAGATACTATCAAAATATTGTGGACCTATAAAGCTTCATATGGTAAATATACTAGATATTCAAAAAGAAATAGCACAAAAGTGTAATGATGAAGAAACTACTATATTATCGAGAAGGTTTATGATGAGAATTGCAGAAAAAATAGGAGAATCTAGATATTGTGATGCTTTGATAACAGGGGAGAGCATCGGACAAGTGGCTTCTCAAACTATGCAGGGAATTGTATGCACTAATGATTCTGTAAAAATGCCTGTATTTAGGCCTTTGATTGCAGAAGATAAAATAGATATTATTAAGACTGCTGAAAAAATTGGTACGTATGAAACATCTATAATACCAGAGACAGATTGTTGTGCTTTATTTTCTCCTAAAAAGCCTGTTACAAAGCCAAGGTTAGAGAAGATAGAAAAATCAGAGTCTAAATTAGATGTGGATGCTTTGATCGAAAAAGCAATAGAAGAATCTGTTATGGAAGTGATTTCTTACTAAAAAAATAGATTTGATGTGGTTTATTTATTTTAAGTAAATCGAATAAAAATGTGAATAATATTCAAAAGCTGGGTATACATAAGGACAGATGTATCGGTGCCAATTAATGATTATGCAAATTTTATTTTCATGAAGCAAAGTTTATGTATATAGAGTAATTCACATTTATTAGTGATGGCTTTATTGCCTGTGGAGGAAAAAATATATATGAATAGTAATGTAAAAGATATTGCATTGATATTTGAAGGTGGGGGGATGAGAGCATCTTTTTCATCTGGAATATCAAATGTGTTGGTAGAAAATGAAATATTTTTTGATTATGCGGCGGGTATTTCAGCAGGTGCTGGTACAGTAGTAAATTATTTATCCAGAGATATAGAGAGAACAAGGAAGTCTTTTGTTGATCTTGCGGATGATCCTAATATGGGAGGATGGGCGAGTTTTTTAAAAGGCAACGGATTTTTTAATTCAGAGTATATATATGAGAGATCTTCACTACCAGGAGAGTGCTTGGAACTCGACTTTGAGAAACTAATGAAAAATCCAGCTAACTTTAGAATGGTAGCGTATGATGCGATTAATGGTCAAGCCAAGAATTTCTCAAAAAAGGATGTATTTCAAATAAGGGATTTAATGAAGATTGTAAGAGCCTCTTCGTCGTTGCCAATACTTATGCCACCTACAGAAATAAATGGAAATATTTAT
Organism: Peptostreptococcus faecalis; assembly: GCF_900240845.1. Taxonomy (GTDB): domain Bacteria; phylum Bacillota; class Clostridia; order Peptostreptococcales; family Peptostreptococcaceae; genus Peptostreptococcus; species Peptostreptococcus faecalis. The sequence goes on along the minus strand of NZ_OERU01000001.1, from coordinate 220,183 downwards.
TATGATGGAGGTCTTACAGGAGGCATACCACTAGATATAGCGATAAAAGATGGATATAAAAAGTTTTTTATAGTCAGAACGAGAGAAAAATCTTATAGAAAAAAGCCTATGAAATACAAAAAAATAATAAAGGCAAGATTTAAAAAATATCCAAAAGTTGCTAAAGCTATGATAAATAGACATTATGTATATAATTTTATATGCGAGCAAATTGAAAGATTAGAAGCTGAAAATTTAGCTTATGTTGTATATCCTGAAGATATGAGCATAAGTAACATGGAAGGCGATAAGAAAAAATTGGATGAAATGTACTCTCAAGGTTATAGAATAGGTAATAAAGATTTAGATCGTTGGAAAGAATTTGTATTTAATAATAAGTAATACATAATAAAATTATAAAGTTAATATTATGTTGTGCGATGAAAGTAGTAACATTTTATTTTTTTTAAAAAGAACTATTATGAGTACTGACTCTATAGTTCTTTTTTAGAGGTGAAAATATGAATGAAAAATTAATGCAGATGTTAGAGGAAATGACTAAAAAATCTAAACTGGATGAATCAATGATGCAACAAATTAATGAATATTTGTCTGGAAAAAGAAAAAAGTTTGATATTGATTATGCAATATTTAACGAAATGAGTGAATTTAAGAAAAAAGTTTTGATGGCATGTTTTGAAATTGAATATGGACAGACAAAAACATACGCACAAATAGCAGAAGAGATAGGCAATCCAAAAGGATATAGAGCCGTTGGAAATGCCTTAAATAAGAATGAGTATCCTATTATAATTCCATGCCATAGAGTGGTTGGAACTGATAAAAAAATGCATGGATATGCTGGAGGTATCGAGTTAAAAAAAGAACTATTACGCCTTGAATCAAAAAAATAGTTTACAGATACCTATATTTGCACTTATAATAGAAAGATATGCGAATAGAAAGGAAATTATATGGAAGTTATAAAATTTAGTGATTTACAGATCGATGAAAGAATAAAAAGAGCAATAGAGGAATTGGGATATGAACAGCCATCTCCAATACAAGCACAGTCTATACCAACTATTATAGAAGGAAAAGACGTAATAGGGCAAGCGCAGACAGGAACGGGAAAAACAGCTGCGTTTAGTATACCTTTATTACAAAAGTTGGATCCACAAGATAGAAGCTTACAGGCTATTATATTGTGTCCTACAAGAGAATTGGCAATACAAGTATCGGAAGAAGTGAGAAAGCTTGCAAAGTATATGCAGGGAATAAAGACATTACCAGTATATGGTGGACAGCCAATAGATAGACAGATAAGAGCGTTAAAAGGAGGAGTGCAGGTAGTAATTGGTACTCCAGGAAGAGTAATTGACCACATAAACAGAAAAACTTTAAAGTTGAATAACGTAAAAATGGTAGTTCTAGATGAAGCAGATGAAATGCTTGATATGGGATTTAGAGAAGATATTGAGACTATAGTTAGTAATGTACCAGAAGAAAGACAAACTACATTTTTCTCTGCAACAATGCCAAAAGCAATTTTAGAACTAACTAAAAAATATCAGAATGATCCTGTTCATATTAAAGTAGTAAGAAAAGAACTTACAGTATCAAATATAAAGCAATTTTATATCGAAACTAGATTTTCAAATAGATTAGAAGTATTAACTAGATTAATAGATGTTTATAATCCAAAGCTAACTGTTGTATTTACAAACACTAAAAAGGGTGCGGATGAATTAGTATCTAACCTACAGGCAAGAGGATATGGAGCGGATTCTCTACACGGGGATTTAAAGCAAGTACAAAGAGATATTGTAATGGATAAATTTAGATCTGGTACTATAGATATTCTTGTTGCTACAGATGTGGCTGCAAGAGGTATAGATATTGATGATGTAGAATGTGTAATAAACTATGAATTACCACAAGATGAAGAATATTACGTTCATAGAATAGGAAGAACTGGACGTGCTGGAAGAGATGGAATTGCTTTTTCATTTGTATTCGGAAGAGAAATGAGAAAGTTAAAAGACATTGAAAGATTTACAAAGTCTAAAGTTCTAAAGCACACAATACCTACAGTAGATGATGTAGAACAAAAGAAAGTAGGTCAATTCTTTGAAACTGTAAAGGCAACTCTTGAAGAAGGTAATTTCTCAAGACAGTTACAGTGGGTTGAAGATTTTTGCAATCAAGAAGATTTTTCTATAATTGACATTTGTGCTGCCATTGTAAAAAAAACATTAGGAGACGAAGAAAAAGAAGAAATTAAAGAAGAAAAATCAGGAGATAACAGAAGAAAAAATAAGGGAACTAAATCATTTGAGACTAGTAGATTATTTTTTAACGTAGGAAGAAATCAAAGAGTGGAAGCAAAAGACATATTTGGAGCTATAGTTGGTGAATCTGGAGTTAAAGGAAAGCACATTGGAAATATTGATGTATATGACAAATACTCATTTGTAGATGTAGATAAAGACAAAGCGAAGACTGTTATTGATAGAATGATGAATGCAAAGATAAAAGGTAATAAACTTAATATCGAAAAAGCAAATAAAAAAGCTCGTAAAAAAAATAAGAAGTAAAAAAATAGACTATAAAAGCCTTAAATCAAATTGATTCAGGGCTTTTTTTATATTTAGAATTTGTATTTAAAATATTGAAGTCAAAGTTTTATTATATAAAAAAATCCATTGAGATAAATTTATTATAAATTCTCAATGGATTTTTATTTATTTTCATTATTTAGTTATCTGTTTCTATTAGTGGTATATCCGTTATTAACGCCAGTATTACCAGTGTATCCGTTATTAGCACCAGCGTTGCCAGTATATCCGCCATTAACGCCAGTATTACCAGTATTAGTAGTACCGCTATTGCCCGTAGTACCAGTATTACCTGTAGTATTACGATTAGTAGTAGTTGCTGGTTTAGTAGTTCGTGTAATAGGAGCAGGTGTATAGCTATATCTATCTGGAGCTGTTCCATCTATAAATGCAGCTAGAACTCCATATGAGCTACGTCCACCATCAACTGAGTTAATAGTCGTCATATATACGCCATCCGGCTTAGTGAAAGTCTTGTATTCTAGACTTTGGTGTACTCTGTTCATTATTCTACCCCAAAGCTTAGAAGATACCATAGATCCTCCACCTTCTATTCTACGTCTTGCCATTGTAGTGCCATCTTCATTCTTGACACCAGCATCATCACCTATGTAAGTAGAACCAACATAATAAGGTGTATAGCCGACAAACCAAGTATCTAAATAGTTATTAGTTGATCCTGTTTTACCTGCTACTGGTATTCCAGAACTCAATGAAGCGTTCTTACCGATACCTTCATTTACAACCGCCTTTAGCATGTCAGTGACTACATATGCTACATCAGGATCTACAACTTTATGAGTTTTAGGAGTATTTTTTACAATTAGCTCTCCGTTATAAGTTGTAATTGTTGTAAATATTTCAGGTTCTACATAAACACCACCATTTGCTAGAGCTCCGAAAGCAGAAGCCATTTGAAGTGGGCTAATACCCTTCGTAAGACCACCAAGAACTAATGAGTTGAAGTGTCTATCACTTCTCTTCATACCAGCTTTATTTTCTTCCTTGAAGTCAAGTAAAGTGGTAATTCCAAAGTTTCTAAGATAATCCATCATTACATCTATAGAATCATCGTAAGTCGGTCCAAGAAGCTCTGCAGTCTTGTATGCTATAGTATTAGATGAAAGTGCCATAGCATGCCTCAAACTCATTGATCCTTGACCTGTTGTAGTAGTATCAGGGTTGTCTGCTGTGTTTTCTTTAAATCTGTATCCACCTCGCACATCTGATATAGAAGTAGATTGTGTTACTTTTCTTGTATCAATAGCAGGAGTGTATACAGACAGAGGTTTTATAGTCGAACCGGGCTGGTAAGGAGTGATCGCGCGGTTAAGCGTTCTTTTAGCCTTTATATTACGTCCACCTATCAATCCCTTTATATTTCCTGTTCTATAATCTATTATTACAGATGCAGACTGAGGTTGACTCAATCCGTTTGCAGCAATAGTATCATTAGGGAAGTTTGAGCTGTTTTCATATTCTATCTCTATAGATTCCTGTATTTTAGGATCTATTGTAGAATTTATAATCAAACCACCGTTATAATACATTTTTTTAGCTTCTTCTTCTGTCTTTCCTTGCTCCATTAATGAAGTTACCACGTCCATTTCAATTAGGCTTTCTACTGAATTTGTTATTTCATCTTTAGAGTCTGGTAATTTTACGTCTATTTTTTCATTTAAAGCTGCAACATATTGTTTTTCAGTGATTACATTTAAGTCTCTCATTTTTTTCAGTACAACCTCTTGTCTTACCTTTGCATTTGGGTTAGAAATGGCCTTTCTGACAAGAAGATCCCCACTCTTTAGTTGCTTATATGTATCATCATCTACTAAATCCCACTCAGCTAGCTTTTCATACATATCTTTTTCTACGCTGTTTGCAGCCTCCAATTTTTCTGTCGGAATGAAGAATAAAAGTTTGTGATCTAAATCTGACTTAGTCTCATCTCCAGTTATTCTTGCTGTAGTGTATGGAGCATATCTTGCAGGATTTCTCGTTACACCGGCTAATATAGCCGCTTCACCTAAAGTCAAGTCTTTGGCATGTTTGTTAAAGTATCCCATAGATCCAGCTTCAACACCAAATAAATTTTTACCAACAAAGTAGTTGTTTAAGTATGTTTCTAATATTTTATCCTTATTCACGGTTTTACTCATTTCCAGTGCATAATAAATATCTTTTATTTTACGACTCATAGTTTGATCACTACTTGTAAGTAGTATTTTAGATACCTGCATAGGAATCGTACTACCACCTTGTCTTTGGCCTAGAAGAGTCTTAACAACAGAACGTCCAAGTCCCCAATAATCGACACCACTATGAGAGTAGAAACGCTCATCTTCTATAGAGACGATAGCCTTTCTTAGATACGGTGACATATCACTCAGAGGAACGGGTGTCTTTTTAAATCCACTCGGTGCCGTTGACATTGTTTCACCATTTGAATATTTTATTGTAGTAGTTTGATGTGTCAATTTATCTAATAATGCTTCATTTACTGGTTTAACATCTTTTAAAGAGGCAAATACAAAGCCCAATCCTATGGCAAAGCATACGATCATAAAAGCTATTATACCACCTATTATTTTTTTCTTTTTTTTGCTTCTTAGTTTTTTCTGCAACGCTTTAGAACCACTTCTAACTTTAGAATTATTTTTATCTTTATTTTTTCTATTTACTTGAATAGAATTATTGTTTGCGTTATCGTTTCTGTTAGTTTTAGAGTTGCTTGATGCTGAAGATCCGACAGCTCTAACTTTTGACGAAGGGTTCTCGGATGTAGAAGTTTTTCTTGAAGAAGAGCCACTTGGCCTAGTATTGCTAGCACTTGAATTTTTTTGCCTCTCTGATGGCAAAGTCATTCTTTTATTGTCAGGTCTAGAACTAGACTTTTGATTAGAAGTTTGTGTAGTTGCTCTTTTATTAGAGTTGACCTTTTTTCTTCTTATCTTACTCTTGTCTTCAGTTTTTCCTTTTTTCATAGATTCTAACCTCCTCACTAATTAATAATTATACTTTATATGTGTTTATATTACAACAATATACTTGAATAATTTACTAATTAATAATATGATTATAGGTAGAAAAGAAGACAATTATTATTAAATAAAGGAGTAAATTAATGTTAGTCGTAGATAGAGTAAGTCATGGATTTGGAGCAAGAACAATATTAGAAAATGTTTCGTTTAGAATTAGAAAAGGTGAGCATATTGCACTTGTTGGACCTAATGGAGAAGGAAAATCAAGCTTTTTAAATATAATAACTGCAAAGCTTATGCCTGATGCAGGGGATATAAAATGGTCAAACAGAGTAACTGTAGGATATTTAGATCAGCATACAGTATTGGAAAAGGGAAAGACTATTAGAGAGGTTCTTAGAGATGCATTTAAGCATATGTATGAACTAGAAAAAGAAATGTTAGATATTTACAATAAGATGGGGGATGCCACAGAAGAAGAAATGGGGAAATATCTAGAAGATACAGCAGATATACAGACAATGTTAGACCACAGTGGATTTTATATGATAGATGCAAAAATTCAGGAAGTTGCAAATGGTTTAGGTCTAGGTGAAATTGGACTTGACAAGGATGTATCTGACCTATCAGGTGGCCAAAGAACAAAAGTGCTGCTGACTAAACTGCTATTAGAAAACCCAACAATATTGGTTTTAGATGAGCCTACAAACTTTTTAGATGAGGAACATATTATTTGGCTTACTAGATATCTTCAAGAATATAGTAATGCATTTGTGCTTGTATCACATGATATAGATTTTATAAATAACACTTGTAACGTAATATATCACTTAGAAAATGGAGAATTGAATAGATATAAAGGAAATTATGACGAATTTGAAAGAAGAAATGAAATTAAAAAACGTCAAGAAGAACAAGCTTATGAAAAACAAGTAGAAGAAAGAAAAAAATTAGAGGATTTTATAGCAAGAAATAAGGCCAGAGTAGCAACAAGAGGAATGGCAAATTCTAGACAGAAGAAATTGGACAAGATGGAAATATTAGAAAGACCTCGTGAAAAAGTTAAGCCGAGTTTTTCATTTAATAGTGGGAAAGCGTCTGGAAAACTAATTTTTGAAACTAATAATTTAGTACTTGGATATGGTGAGCCACTTACAAAACCTCTTAATTTTAGAATGGAAAGAGGCATGAAAATTGCTCTAAAGGGTATGAATGGAATTGGTAAATCAACTCTTTTAAAGACTCTTTTAGGAATTACAAAGCCATACAAAGGTGATGTAAGACTAGGTGACTATTTGGAAATAGGATATTTTGAGCAGGAAAGTTCTCATGAAAATACAAAAACCGCATTAGATGAAGTGTGGAGCGAGTTTCCAGGTTTAGATAATATAGATATTAGAAGGGCGCTTGCGAAGAGTGGTCTGACAAATGATCATATTACTAGTCAAATGAGAGTTTTATCAGGAGGAGAAGCAGCTAAAGTAAGATTATGCAAAATAATGATGAAAGATATAAACTTTTTAGTACTTGATGAGCCTACAAATCACTTAGACGTAGATGCAAAAGAAGAATTAAAAAAAGCAGTTAAAGAATTTAAAGGGACCGTGTTATTAGTAAGCCATGAGCCTGAATTTTATAACGATATTGTAGATGATGTATGGAATATAGAAGACTTTACAACAAAAATAGTTTAAATATATTACATAAAATAAAACTAAATAAAATTTATATAAAAAAACTAAGTAAAATTGATATAAAAAAAGGAACTTGTTAAATTAAACAAGTTCCTTTTTTATAATATGAATCATTTATAACATGAAAATATAAATTATATATAATTTATTATACGAATAAAAAATATTTATTTTTCTATATCCCATTCATCAAACCATGTATCATCTAGCTGAGAAAGTAACTCTGTATACTTACTTTCATTTGCTATTTGAAGTTCTGCTTTTTTCTTGTAAGTGTTTACTGAAGCAGCACTCTTTTTAACAGGTTGTATCGTACCAGTACCAGCGACACATCCTCCAGGACAAGCCATTCCTTCAAGAAGGTATCCATTTCTTTTACCTGCCTTTGCAAGTAAAAGCATATTTCTACATTCTTTAAGACCATCTGCTTTATCTATAGGAATTTCCATATCTGGATTAGATTTCTTAATTAAGTCAACAACTGCATTTGCAACTCCTCCAGAAACTGCAAACCCTCTTCCGGCTCCCGTTCCATAGTTGACTTTTTCAGTAGATGCTGGTTCAATTTCTTCTAAGTTGATACCTTTAGCTTCAAACATACCCATTACTTCTTCATAAGTAAGAACGAAATCAACGTGGCTCTTTACTGATTTTCTTGTTGCTTCTAGTTTTTTAGAAACACAAGGTCCAATAAACACTACCTTAGTGTCTGGATATCTTCTCTTAATAAATCTAGCAGTAAATACCATTGGTGTCATTGCCATAGAGATATTATCTCTGAATTCAGGGAATAACTTTTTAGCCATTACTGACCAAGAAGGGCAGCACGATGTAGCCATGAAATCAAGTTTTTCAGGAACATTTGTCATAAAGTCTTCTGCTTCTTCAATTGTACATAAATCCGCACCTATAGCAACTTCAACAACATCGAAGAAACCTAATTCAAGCAGTGCAGCTCTTAATTTTTCTGGTGTAACCTTTGGTCCGAATTGTCCAATAAAAGCAGGTGCTATTTCTGCAATAACTTTTTCTCCAGATTTCATTTCATTAATCAATTGGAATATTTGTGATTTATCAGCGATTGCTCCAAATGGACATGAAGAAATACAGACACCACATGAAACGCATTTATCGTAATCGATAGAAGCTCTTCCATACTTGTCTGAAGTAATTGCATCCATTCCACAAGATTTTGCACAAGGTCTTTCTAGCTTTGTAATAGCAGAATATGGACATACTGATTGGCATCTTCCGCATTTAATACATTTTTCTTGATCTATAAAAGATTTCCCATCTACCATTGAAATAGCATCCTTAGGACAGACTTCTATACAAGGTCTTGCTAGACATCCTCTACATATATCAGTAGTTTTATAAACATTGTCAGGACATGAATTACATGCAAACTTGATTATATTTACAAAAGGTGCTTTGTATATTGTATTTTTTACAGAACCTTCATCAATATCAGTGTACAATGGAGCATGCTCAGAAACCTTTCTCAAAGGCATACCCATTGCTAATCTAACTCTTTCACCAACAATTGCTCTTTCTAAGAAAATACTTTCTCTATGAGAAGCGATTTCACCTGGTATTATGTTATATGGAATTTCTTCTAACTTATTATAGTTATCATCTCCATCGTAAGCAAATCTTGCAACTTCCGTGAATACATCTCTACGAACTTTAGCAATAGCGGTAAAAATACCCTTTAAACTCATTAATTTTACCTCCGAATATTATTTATATTTTAGTCGTATAAAGTATACCATATAAATGTGTAAAAATAAACAATATTAACCAGTTTATTTATGGAAAAAACAATATTATATTAAGTGATAATCAAGTAAAATTTATTAAAAAAGCAATACTGTCAAGACTATAAATATTTTAAAAATAGTAAAATCTTTCGAATTTGTTAAAAATTAAGTAAACTGTAGTTATCTTTTATAAAATAATAGCATTATTAAAAATATTTGAGTTTTAGATAAGGGATCAAGAAAGTGAAATTATAAAGTTAATATAGAATTAACATTAATTTAATTTTTTTTACATTTAATTAATTAGTGTTTAACATTTATAAAATATAATTTTAAGTGACAGTAAAATTATTATAAGAGTGCGTAGTTTAGTATTAAAGGGAACTCATAGGAGGAGAAAATGTTAAACAAAAAAATTGGTATACTAGCCTTGGCTGTTGTACTTACTACTTCTGTATTAGTAGGATGTTCTAAGAAAAATAATGATGATTCTGGAAATGAAATAAAGGGAAATATAACTTCGGTAGGATCATCTGCATTATTGCCACTTGCTGAATCCGCTGGAAAAGAGTTTTCAAAGATACATCCAGATGTGATTGTTAATGTTCAAGGTGGAGGTTCTGGTCAAGGACTAAGTCAAATAATAGCCGGAACTGTAGAAGTTGGAAATTCTGATATATTTATAGAAGAAAAAAACATAACAAATAATGAAATTAAAGACAATAAAGTAGCTGTTGTAGGAGTAGGTCCTGTTATAAATAAAAATATAAAAATAGACAACATTACTGGACAGCAGTTAAAAGATATATTTACAGGAAAAATAAAAAATTGGAAAGAAGTTGGGGGACCAGATTTAAATATTGTACTTATAAATAGAGCAGAAGGGTCTGGAACGAGAAGCACATTTGAAAAATTTGGACTAGGTGGAGTAAAATCCGCTAAAGCACAGGAACAAGATAATTCAGGTTCAGTTCAAAAAATTGTTGCTCAGACTCCCGGAGCTATAAGTTATTTATCTTTCTCATATTTTAATGACACTATTAAAGCTTTGAAAATAGACGGAGTGGAGCCCAATGCTGAAAGCGTTGGAAAAAATGATTGGAAGATATGGTCTTATGAACATATGTATACTAGAAAAGATGCTAATAGAGCTACAATAGAATTCATTGAATTTGTAAGAAGTGATGAAGTTCAGAAAAATGTAGTTGCTGAATTAGGGTATATACCAATAAATGTGATGAAAGTTGAAAGAAATGCACAAGGAGAAATTACAGAACTTAAATAGATAATATATTTCGCAAAAAACTGTGACTAAGTATTTTGTCATAGTTTTTTATGTGTGGGAGGTAAAAATGGGTAAACTAGCGGAGAAATTTAATTTAAAAAACAAAGCTTCTCTTGAAAAAAGAGGAAAAAGAATAACATTAATATGTACTCTATTGATGTTGTTGATAGTTGTAACTATAATAGCTATGGTTACGGTGAAGGGGATGTCTACTTTTGTAGTCAACAAAGTTTCAATAGGAGAATTTTTATTTAAATCGGATTGGCAACCTACTTCAGTCGATCAAAATGGTAGACCACTAGTTGGAGCTTTACCTATGATTTTAGGTTCATTTGCGGTGACATTTTTATCAATATTGTTTTCTACTCCATTTGCTATAGGAGCAGCTATATATATGGTTGAAATATCACCTGAAATTGGTAAAAAATACCTTCAACCAATTATTGAACTTTTAGTGGGAATACCTTCAGTAGTATATGGTATGATTGGTCTGACAGTAGTAGTTCCTATTGTTAGGGATATATTTGGTGGTACGGGATTTGGAATACTTTCAGGTACAATAGTACTTACAATTATGGTACTTCCAACTATAACATCTCTAAGTATAGATGCAATAGCATCTGTAGATAATAGCCAGAGAGAAGCTTCACTAGGTCTCGGAGCGACTAGATGGCAGACAATATATAAAGTTGTAATTAGAGCAGCACTTCCAGGTGTACTAACAGCTATAGTATTGGGAATGGCTAGAGCGTTTGGTGAGGCGTTGGCGGTTCAAATGGTTATAGGTAATACAAGTATAATACCAGAATCACTTACTACTCCAGCAAGTACGCTTACAAGTATATTGACTATGAGTATGGGTAACACTATACCAGGACAATTAGAAAATAACGTATTATGGACTTTAGCACTTATATTGATGTTGATGTCATTATTCTTTATAGCTTTGATTCACATGATTGGAAGGGAGAAAAAGGATGATTAGTATAGTTTTAAATAACACTTTTTATAAAATAGATAGATGTTTAGAAGAATTGGGGGGTGGATGTTAAATGTCGCCAAAGCGAGCCGATAAAATAGCAACAGGAGTAATATATGGTATAGTTGGAATTATATGTGCAATTTTATTGTTTATAATAGCTCATGTATTAATAAAAGGACTACCTAGCATTTCATTAGGATTTCTAACAAAACCAGCAGAATCTTTTCAAGCAGGTGGAGGTATAGGACCCCAGATATTTAACTCACTATACTTACTTGTAATAACATTAGTGATCAGTATTCCAATTTCTTTGGGTTCAGCGATATATTTAACCGAATATGCACCTAAAAACAAATTGACAAGCGCGGTAAAAACTTCAGTTGAAGTACTGAGTTCACTTCCTTCAATAGTAGTTGGTTTATTTGGTTTTTTACTATTTGTAATATATTTTGGTTGGAGTTTCTCGATATTATCAGGTGCTTTAACTCTTACTATATTTAATCTTCCAACATTGGTAAGAGTAATGCAACAGTCACTAGCTAGTGTTCCGGATTCACAAAGAGAAGGAACTCTTGCACTAGGCCTTACAAGATGGGAATGCAGTAAATATATTTTGATTCCTTCAGCATTACCAGGAATAATAACAGGTGTAATTCTTTGTGCGGGAAGAATATTTGGTGAAGCAGCTGCTCTAATATACACTGCAGGTCAGAGTGCTCCAGCACTGGATTTCACATCTTTAGATATAACTTCTCCAAGCAATCCATGGAACTTGATGAGACCAGCTGAGACATTGGCTGTACATATATGGAAAGTAAATAGTGAAGGAATAACACCAGATGCAGTTGATATTTCAAACGGATCAGCAGCAGTCTTAATAATAGCAATACTAATATTTAATATATTAGCTAGATATCTTGGAAAAGTACTATACAAAAAGATGACAGGTGGAGCATCTAAATAATAATAAAAAGGAAGAGTGATAATTATGGAAAATATTATAATAGAATCAAAAGATTTAGATATATATTATGGTGATTTTAAAGCTATTAAAAGTGCAAATATTGCATTTGAAAAAAATTCAGTTACAGCTCTTATAGGTGCTTCTGGTTGTGGTAAGTCTACATTCTTAAGATCAATAAATTTGATGAATAGAGAGGTAAAAGATTGTAGATTAGAAGGAGAAATACTATATAAAGGCGAAAATATACTCAGAGAAGATATCGATATATACGATATCAGAAAAAATATAGGAATGGTATTTCAGAGACCGAATCCTTTTAATATGAGCATTTATGATAATATAACATTTGCATTGAAGTGTCATGGTATAAAGGATAAAACTACATTAGACGAAGCCGTAGAAACTTCTTTACAGCAAGCAGCTCTTTGGAATGATGTAAAAGATAATTTAAAAAAGAGTGCTATAGCATTATCAGGTGGTCAGCAGCAGAGATTATGTATAGCAAGAACCCTTGCAATGAAGCCAGATGTGATTTTATTAGATGAGCCAACTAGTGCTCTGGATCCTATATCTACTTCAAAAATTGAGGATATGATTTTTGAATTACAAGATAATTATACAATAATAATTGTTACACACAATATGCAACAGGCGGCAAGAATTGCAGACAGAACAGCGTTCTTTCATCTAGGTGAAATAGTAGAATATGATAGAACAGATATTATATTCTCTAATCCTGCAAAGAGAAAAACAGAGGACTATATTACAGGTAGATTCGGTTAAGAAAAAAATTTGTAGAGGGGGAAGTTGTTGTGGAAAGAGTAGAGAAAAAAGGAAGAATAGTTTTAAATAATGAATTAAAGAATATGAGTGAAGAGATTTTAAAAATTGAAAAACTTGTATGCGCATCTATGGTAAAAGTTCAAAAGGCTATTACTGAAGATAATTTAGAATTGACAAAAGAAATTAAATCAGATGACGAACATATTAATAAGCTATGTATAGATTTAGAAAAGCATGCTTATAATATTATTGCATTGCAGCAGCCTATATCAGGAGATTTAAGATTAATAGTATCAATTATAAGAATAATACCAGATCTTGAGAGAATGGGAGACCACACAAAAGCTATAGCAAAAGTACTTCCATCGGTAAAAGGCTTAGACGTAAACTCTTCTATTGAAGTAATGCTAGAAGCATTAGCTCTACTTGTAGAAAGACTTGATAGAAGCATGGATGCTTTCCAAAATATGGATAGTGTAGCAGCAAGAGAAATAGCAAAGGGCGATGATGATATTGATGAATTATCTTCTCTAATGCTGAAAAAAGTAATAAAAGAAATGAAAAATGATCCAGGACATATAAAGAAGGTTTCAAAATTATTGCTACTTGCAAAGAGTATTGAAAGAATAGGAGATTATATTGTAAATATCTGTGAAACTACAGTATACCTAAATACTGGAGAGCTAGTAGAATTAATGTAATTGAATTAAAAAAGAAATAAATAATATTATATATTAATTATAAAAAAGTACCTAGCCGAAGCTTGGTACTTTTTTTGGTGTAAATAAATCATTGTAGTTTGTCTAAAATTATTGTAGATTTTCTAGATAAAATTTCTAGCTTAGAATGGAGAAAAACTGTTGCTGAACCAAGAATTTTCAGTAGCTAGTTTAATCTCTGCATCAAAAGAATCTCTATGTGCAATTTCCCAAGAAGCTAAAGTTTCTAATAATTTTTTTGCATTAGGATCTTCAGCTTTTTTAGCGGCCTCATCATAGAACTTAGCGAAGTCACTTTCCATTGCGTAAGCCATTCTCAATATTGGTAAATCATCTACAGCTTTGTTAAAGTCCATGCTCTTAATATCTCTTTCATTTATCTTGAAGATGTCTTCGCCACCTTTAAGTTTAGATACGTCAACTTGGTCAAAAGAACCATTATTTTCTAACTTTTGACATTGTTCATTTAAAATATTATAGTGATCATCTTCCATATCTGCTAATTCTTTAAAAATTTCTTTGTTTGAATTTTCTTGAACTTTGTCCAAATACATTTTGTAAAACTCAGATGCCTTTTGTTCCATATTCATTGCATACTTCAAAATTTCTACATAATTACTGTTATTCATTCGAGTACCTCCCCAATATAAATTGTTAGATTTAATTTGAATCAAAAACTAGAAAATAAATCACTTTCCAAACAACAAAATATTAAGAATATTTTGTATATAATAATTATAATATATACAAAAACTTTGTATATGTCAAGTAATGCTATATACGAGAGATACCTAATAAAATATAAAATATCATTGACTAAAAAATAGCATCTATAATTTTAAATATGTTTTTAAATATTGTTGCAAACTATTTTTTTTTATTATATAATTTATACAATATATATAGCGAAGACAAAGAGGAGTAGGCATATCTATTTTACAGAGAGAAAATCGTAGGTGGAAGATTTTTAAAGATGGTGTGTTGAAGGTAGCTTTTGAGCTAATTGTGTGAAGTAGAAATATGTGTAGCACAATTCGGGTGGTTCCGTTAAAGATTTCAAGAGCCAGTTTATATAAATTTAAACTGGAATTAAGGTGGTAACGCGAACTTTTCGTCCTTTTGTGGGTGAAGAGTTTTTTTATTTTACGGATTAAGTAATAAGTGTGACGCCTAGAATAAAAATATATTAATTAGGAGGAAATGATATGAGAGAAAATTTACCAAAAAATTATGATCCTAAAGAATTCGAAGATAGAATTTATAAGGAGTGGGTTGACAAGGGGTGCTTTAAATCTAAGATAGATAAAAACAAGAAACCTTTTACAATTGTAATGCCTCCTCCTAATATTACTGGTCAACTTCATATGGGGCACGCATTGGATGATACACTTCAAGATATCTTGATCAGATGGAAGAGAATGGATGGATTTGAAGCACTATGGATACCTGGAACAGATCATGCGTCAATTGCCACTGAAGTAAAGGTAGTAGATCAGATTAAAAAAGAGACAGGTAAGACTAAGTATGAAGCTGGAAGAGAAGAATTTCTAAGACGTGCTTGGGCATGGAAAGATGAATTCGGTGGAAAGATAGTAAATCAAGTAAAAAAACTGGGTGCATCATGTGACTGGGATATGGAGAGATTTACTATGGATGAAGGCTGTAATAGAGCAGTAACAAAGTTTTTCGTAGAGCTTCATAAACAGGGACATATTTATAGAGGCAATAGAATAATAAACTGGTGTCCAGATTGTAAGACGACTTTATCGGATATTGAGGTAGAGCATGAAGATAAAGAAGGAAGTTTCTGGCATATTAAATATCCAATAAAAGATAGTGACGAATTTTTAGAAATAGCTACTACTAGACCTGAAACAATGCTTGGGGATTCAGGAATAGCAGTACATCCTGAAGATGAAAGATATGCTCACCTTGTAGGTAAATCTGCAATACTTCCTTTAGTTGGAAGAGAGTTAATAATAGTAGCAGATGACTATGTTGATAAGGATTTTGGAACAGGTGCAGTAAAAATGACACCAGCTCATGATCCTAATGACTTTGAAGTAGGAAAGCGTCATGGATTAGAAGAAATAAATGTAATGAATGATGATGCTACAATGAACGAACTAGCGGGAAAATACGAAGGCATGGATAGATATGAATGCAGAAGAGAGCTAGTAAAAGATTTGGAAGAAGAAGGATACTTAATTAAAATTAAAAAGCATGATCATGCGGTAGGTACTTGCTATAGATGTCATACAGTTATAGAACCAAGATTATCATTGCAATGGTTTGTAAAAATGGATGAGCTATCGAAGCCTGCAATTGATGTATTAAAAAATGGTGAGTTAAAATTTGTGCCTGAAAAATTTGATAAGACTTATCTTCAGTGGTTAGAAAAAATAAGAGACTGGAACATATCTAGACAACTTTGGTGGGGTCATCAAATACCAGCATATTATTGCCAAAACTGTGAAGAGGTAATGGTACAGGAGAATTCTCCAACTAAGTGTTCTAAGTGTGGTTCTACAGATATAAAACAAGATGAAGACGTACTTGATACATGGTTTTCTTCTGGATTATGGCCATTTGAAGTACTAGGGTGGCCAGAAGAAAGTGATTTATTAGATTACTACTATCCTACAAGTGTGTTAGTTACAGGATATGATATTATATTTTTCTGGGTAGTAAGAATGGTGTTTAGTGCAATGTTCTGTATGGATGAAAAACCATTTGAACATGTATTTGTACATGGTCTTGTTAGAGCTGCAGACGGCAAAAAAATGTCAAAATCACTAGGAAATGGAATAGATCCTCTTGAAGTAATAGATGAATATGGTGCAGATGCACTTAGATTTACACTTGCAACTGGTAACTCACCAGGAAATGACATGAGATTTTATATGGAGAGAGTAGAATTTGCTAGAAACTTCAATAACAAACTTTGGAATGCGTCGAGATTTGTATTTATGAATTTAGAAAATGAAGATGTAAGTAATCTAAATAGAGATGTTGTTGAGAAGGATTTAACTCTTGCAGATAAGTGGATAATATCAAGAATAAATAGAGTAGTAGGCGAAGTTTCCCACAATATGGAAAAATTTGAATTAGGAATTGCACTACAAAAAGCATATGAGTTTACTTGGTCTGAATACTGTGACTGGTATATAGAAATAGTTAAGCCTAGATTATATGGCGATGACGAAGATGCCAAAAGAGCAGCACTTTATACTCTTACATATGTTCTAGAAAAAATATTGAAGTTACTTCATCCGTTTACACCATTTATTACAGAAGAAATATACAGTTATCTTCCAACAGTAGAGGGAAATATAATAGTATCTGAATACCCTCACTATAAAGAAGAAGATAATATGGAATTAGAAGAAGAAAAGATGAACCTTATAATGGAAGGAATAAGAAGTGTAAGAAATGTAAGAAGTGAAATGAATGTTCCGCCATCAAGAAAGGCTAAGACTATAATAGTTTCGACTCCTGATAAGAGAGAAGCTATGGAAGATGGTAAAGAATACTTCAAGTCATTAGCGTCTGCATCGGAAGTAGAAATAAAAGATACTACAGAGGGCATTCCAGAAGATGCAGTATCTATAGTAATAGATGGAGTAGAAATTTTTATCCCATTTGACGAATTAGTAGATATAGAAAAAGAAATAGAAAGATTAAACAAAGAAAAAAATAAGGCAATATCTGAAATAAAAAGAGTAGAAGGAAAATTAAATAATCCTAACTTCGTAAACAAAGCTCCAGAAAAACTTGTTGAAGAAGAAAAAGCTAAAAAAGAAAAATATGAAGATATGCTGAAAACTATTGAAGAAAGACTATCAAAATTAAGTTAGTTTTAGCTAATAAAATGATTTAATAAAAAAACTGTGTAGAACATAAGCTCTACACAGTTTTTTATTTTTGTAATTTATTTAGAAGTGTTTATCGCGTAATTATATCTTTCTTCAGCATAATCCCAGTTGATTACATTCCAAAATGCACTTATGTAATCAGGTCTTCTATTTTGATAATTTAAGTAGTATGCATGTTCCCATACATCTAGCCCTATTATAACTCTCTTAGAATCCATTACTGGAGAATCTTGGTTTGCAGATGATTCTACAGATAGCTTTTCACCATCATATACAAGCCAAGCCCATCCGCTACCAAAACGATTAGCAGCTGCCTGATTGAATTGAGATTTGAATTCTTCTAGATTTCCAAAAGTGTCCTCGATAGCTTTCTTTAAATTTCCTACTGGAACATTGCTTCCACCTGGAGCTAATAGTTTCCAGAATAGAGAGTGATTATAATGCCCCCCTCCGTTATTAATAACAGCTTGTCTTATTTCGGCTGGAACGCTATCGATATTTCTTAGTATATCCGATAGCTTCTTATCCTGAAGTTCAGCAATATCTTTTATAGCAGCATTTAGCTTATCTACATAAGCTTGATGGTGCTTAGTATAATGTATCTCCATTGTTTTAGTATCTATATGTGGCTCTAATGCGTCGTATGAGTATCCTAATTCTGGTAATTTGTAAGTCATAATAATTCTCCTTTTTTATTATAATAATTAATAACAGTTATCTGTTAGTAATTATTATACCACGAAACATTAATAATAATCATTATTATTATAAAAAATAAATATTTTCTAAAATAAAAAAAGACCCCAATTTAAATATAAACTGAGATCTATTTATATATTGTTTTAATTATCGAATAAAATTTACTTTAGGTTTTCTAATAATTTTTTTGTGTACTCCCATACTCTACCAACTGAAGATATAATCATATGTTCTTTTGGTGTATGAGCGTCAAATATGTCTGGGCCGAAACTGATCATATCAGTATTTGGTAGAATTCCTTTTAGAAGTCCACATTCAAGACCGGCATGAATAGAAGTAAGTTCAGGCTTTTTACCATAAAGTTCTTCAAAAGTTTTTACTGAAATATCTCTTAGCTCTGATTCAGCTTCATACTGCCAAGCAGGGTATGCTGAATATTCCTTTGTTGCAGCTCCGACTCTTTCCGCGATAGTGTTTACTATATCAAGTGTTTCTCTAAGAGAACTTGAAGATGCAGAACGAGCAGCAGTTACAAGTGTTAGCTTTCCATCTACTTCGCTTATTATAGCGTTATTAAGAGAAGTTTGAACTAGGTTTTCAATATCCTTACTCATAAATCTTACGCCATCAGGAAGCATCATTAAAAAGTCTATAACATTGTTGCTTAGATCTTTTTTGTAAGCTTCATCGGCTTTTGTAGGGTTGATTTCTATTTTGAAATTTGGTTCTTCAACTCTGTATTCTTCTATAATCTCTTTTGAAAGAGAGTTTAATTTTTCTTCTATTTTAGAAAAATCATCTACTTTTATTACTGCTTTTGCATAACTAGGTATAGCGTTATGTTTAATTCCACCTTCTAAAGAAGATAGAGTAATATCTTTTTTAACTGAACTCAATAATCTTCCAAGAACTTTAATAGCATTTGCTCTTTGAGTATGTATTTCAGCTCCAGAATGTCCACCTTTTAGCCCAAAAATAATTATTTCATAAGCATCTCCAGCAACATTTTCTTTTTCTAGTACAAATGTAGTGTCTATATTAGATCCACCTGAACAACTTACAAGAAAAAAACCTTCTTCTTCTGTGTCCAAATTCAGCAAACGTGTTCCTGAAAGGTGATCTGCAGTCAATTGCATAGCTCCATCCATACTAGTTTCTTCATTAGTAGTTATTAATAGCTCTATTGGAGGATGAGCTATATCATCAGCTTCAAGTATTGCTAACCCGTAAGCAACTGCAATACCATCATCTCCACCTAATGTAGTATCGTTTGCTCTAAGAACATCACCTTCTACGATCATCTCTATTGGATCAGTTTCAAAATTATGGTTAGAAGTATCTGCCTTTATAGGAACCATATCTACATGACCTTGTATAATTACAGCTTCAGAATTTTCATATCCAGGAGTAGCTGGTTTTTTAATTATTACGTTGTATATATCGTCCATATATACTTCTAAGTTTCTGTCCTTTGCAAATTTAACTAAGAATTCACTAGCTTCTTTTTCATTGCCAGAACCTCTTGGTATTTGGTTTAGTTCATAAAACCATTTAAAAACGTTTTTTGGTTCAAGATTGCTTAAGTTATTCATTTGTGGTTTACCTCCTAAAAATAAGTATAATTGCGAATAAAAAACTTTATTTTATATTAAAAAATAAAGAAATATAAAAAACTTTATTTATGTATGATATTCATAAAAAATAAAGTAAAAAATAATAACTATACTCTCTAATAATCATAGTACAATATTTACATTGAAAAAACAAGTGGAATTGAAATGAAATATCTCAAAAAATAGATTATAAAAGCTACAATATACACTCATATTTCTGTATAATATAATATATAAAATAAAATTGAAAGGGGAGTAGCTATCTTTAATTTTATAGATGGTGAAATTAATATGGATTATAAGGAATCTTTAGAATATATACATGGAATAGGCAGATTTGGAATGGTACTTGGGCTAGATATAATGAAAGAGTTGTTAAAAAGACTAGAAAATCCAGAAAAAAATTATAAAATTGTGCATGTAGCTGGTACGAATGGAAAAGGGTCTACATCGTCATATATATATAACACGCTTGTAAAAAGTGGATATAAAACTGGATTATATACTTCTCCATATCTTGAAAAATTCAATGAAAGAATTAAAATAGATTCAAGAGATATAACAGATGAAGAAGTAGCGGAATGTGCTACATATGTTAGAAATACAATAGAAGAAATGTTAAAAGACGGATTTAGACAGCCTACTGAATTTGAGGTGGTAACAGCAGTTGCCTTATTATTTTATAAAAGAATAGGTGCGGAAGTAGTCGTACTGGAAGTTGGATTAGGAGGAAGATATGATGCTACAAATGCTGTAGAATCAACTACTGTAAGTGTAATTGCCTCAATAGGATTAGATCATATAGGTGTTCTTGGAGATACAGTAGAGATGATTGCATATGAAAAGGCAGGAATAATTAAAAATAATGGAAATGTATTTTTATATGAACAATCAGAGTCTGTTACTGATATAATAAAAGAGGTATGCGATTCTAATCACGCAAAGCTTAGAGTATCAAAAAATTTGGAAGCCATTATAAAAAAATCAAATATAAATAATCAAGTGTTTGATTTTGTAGATTATTCAGGTGAATTATTTGAAGATGTCAAAATAAGAATGATAGGAAAGCATCAAGTTTTTAATGCCTCTTTGGCGATAGATGTATTAGTGTATTTAAAAGAATCAGGAGAATTAGAAAAAATAAGTAAAGAAGCTATTTATGATGGATTGTTAGATGCTAGATGGGCTGGAAGATTTGAAGTCATCTCAGAAAAACCACTTTTTATAATTGATGGTGCACATAATTTAGATGCTGCTAAATTCTTGGCAACAGAGGTGAACAGGTTAATTCCAAGTGAGTATAAAAAAATACTAATATTAGGTCTTTTAAAAGATAAGGATGTAGATGGAATTATAAAGACTCTAGTACCAAGCTTTGACAAAGTAGTAGTGACTTTACCGGACAATCCGAGAGCTATGGCTGTAGAAGAGGTCGCTTATAGAGTAGGTATGTATTGTGACGATATAGTATGTATTGAAGATGTTGAAGATTCTTTAAAATATGTAGAAGAAATCTTTAATCAAACTTCAAAGGAGAAAGTTGAAAAAAATCAAAAGAATAAAAAACAAAAAGGTAAAAAAATAAAAAATTACGATAATAAAAAAGAAAAGTACATGGTTGTTAGTGCTGGGTCATTGTATTTAGTAGGGAATGTAAGAAAGTCAGTAAAAGAAAAATTTAATAAATAAAATTAGGAAGGTGTTGCATATGCAACATCTTTTTTTTGTTTATTAAAATATAATAATCATACAGGGTAGTCAAAAACGAAAAATACTAAATAATAAATATAAACTTTTTATGGAGGAAATAACAATGAAAAATATTGAAATGTTTTGTAATCAATGTCAAGAAGCAGCAGGTAATGTAGGTTGCAGTATAAAAGGAGTATGTGGAAAGACTAAGGAAGTAGCTTTGATGCAAGATTTATTAATATATGCTACAAAAGGACTATCTGAAGTAACTACGAAATTAAGAAAAGAAGGTAAGTCAATTTCAAAGGAAGTAAATAGTTTAGTTACATACAACTTATTTACAACGATCACTAATGCCAACTTTGACGAAGAAATGATATTCAATAAGTTAATAGTTACACTAGATGCAAAAAAGGAATTGCTAAAGGAATTATCAAACTCAGAAAATTTAGGAGAAGCTGTGATTTGGGATGAAAGATGCCCTTCAAAAATGAATGAGAAAGCCAAAACTATAGGTATTCTTTCAATAGAAAATGAAGATATAAGAAGTTTAAAAACTTTGGTTTTATACGGATTAAAAGGATTGTCAGCCTACATGAAACATGCAAATGTATTAGGATACGAAGATGAAACTGTAGACGCTTTTTTACAAGAAGCTTTATACAAGACAACTCAAGATTTAGGAGCAGAAGAATTATTTAATCTTGTTATAGAAACTGGAAATGCAGGTGTAAAGGGAATGGAAGTTCTTGACAAAGCGAACACTAAGACATTTGGAAATCCAGAAATTAGTGAAGTTAATTTAGGAGTGAGAAATAATCCAGCAATTCTAATATCAGGTCATGATTTAAAAGACATGAAGCAATTATTAGAGCAAGCTGAAAGAGAAGGCGTAGATGTGTATACGCATTCAGAAATGTTGCCAGCAAACTATTATCCAGAGTTTAAGAAATTCACTAACTTAGTTGGTAACTATGGTAATGCTTGGTGGATGCAAAAAGATGAATTTGAAAGTTTCAACGGGCCGATACTAATGACAACAAACTGTATAGTACCTCCTAAGGATAGCTATAAAGATAGGCTATTTACTACAGGAGCGTCAGGTTATCCAGGATGCAAGCATATTGAAGCTGATTCAAATGGAAATAAAGATTTTTCTGAATTAATTAAGCTTGCTAAAAATCTGAATTCTCCGACTCAGATCGAAGAAGGAAATATAATAGGTGGATTCGCACACAATCAGGTAATAGCCTTAGCAGATAAGATAGTAGAAGCAGTAAAAACAGGAGCAATTAAAAAATTCGTAGTAATGGCGGGTTGCGATGGAAGACACAAAAGCAGAGAATACTATACAGAATTTGCGAAAGCTCTTCCAAAAGATAGTGTAATATTGACTGCAGGTTGCGCAAAGTATAGATATAATAAATTGAATTTAGGTGATATAGGTGGAATTCCTAGAGTCTTAGATGCTGGACAGTGTAATGATTCATACTCATTAGTTGTAATAGCACTTACACTGAAAGAAGTATTTGGGTTGGAAGATATAAATGATTTACCTATAGTGTACAATATTGCTTGGTATGAACAAAAAGCTGTAATAGTACTATTATCGTTATTAGCTTTAGGAGTGAAAAATATACACTTAGGACCAACTTTACCAGCATTTTTATCACCAGAGGTAACAAATGTATTAGTTGAAAAATTTGGAATAGCAAAAAACTCAACAGTTGAAGAAGATCTTGGTTTATTTTTTAACTAGAGTAAAACTATAGAGTAGATGAAAAGAAAGGGGCGGGTGCAAAACCGTCCCTTTTTTATTTATAAATAAAATATTTTGACAAATCAGTTTTTTATACTGTAAATTGATTGTTAAATAATGTATAATAGTATTTAAAGATAATACAGAATATTAAGATATCGAGGTGTTGGTAATGAAAGAAATTAAAGCAGGAGAGTTTAGACAAATTTATATTAGGATGTTACAACAAGAAAAATTTGTTGAATCCATTATAAGAGTATCTGAAGAGGAGATGCTTGACCTAGACTTGAAAAATGATTTGGATGAAAATATTGGAGTATTAGAGCAAGGTGATGTAGATGAAATCACTAAGAATCATTTCAAGGATCCTAAGTGGCTTTGCGATAACGTTCAGATAGTTGAAAGACGATTTGCTTATGCTGTAAAGAAAGTAATAGAAAAAGATGAAAGTCAAATGTTAAATCTAGAGACAGCAATTTATGAGCTAGGGCAAACGTGGGAGCCAGATTATAAAGATCTTCCAGTAAGACATACATATAATTTGATTAGAAACTTGCTTTTAGATGGTGTTGCTAGTGAAGAAATAAATGAAATAATAAGTGAAAATGATGATGAAATCGTATGGAAGAGAAAAAGGTCTACTACTCAAAAATATTGGACTTATTTGGACATTGATTTTAATAAATATTTTTTACCATTGAGAAGAGCCTTTATACAAGGATTTATTGAAAAAACAGATATTGAATTTAAAAAATTAGATGATACAGTCTGTGTATTATCTAAAAGAAGATAACTATATAAGAAATATATAAAAACAAAGAGACTATGTACCTGTTTTGAGGAGAATAGTCTCTTTTTGATTAGAAAATATTATAAAAATTTATATTCCTAGTATTTCTTTTATCATAGTATATTTTTCCATGTAGCCTTCATTCCATTTTTCACAAAGATCTTTAGCATCTTCTTCTGTGTCAACATTTAAATTAAGAGTCATGATGTTTTTTCTGCCTTTGACAATTATCAAAGTTACAACATATGTAGTATCTCCTTGAAGAGAGTAGTTGGACTGACGCTTGATCTGAGAAGAAAAAAGATCTTCTCCATTATCGATTATATACTCATCTATTGTATTTTTAAAATAGTCAGGAATTCTATTTTGAAAATAAACAAGTACTTCTAGCCCATTTTGAGTGATTGCGTATAGTGTAGTGTCATTTTTTGTATAGGTTGTAATGAACTTTGATTCTATCATTTTTGGAAGTAATGTCAGTAAAGTGAAGTAGTTCATAACATCTGTTCCAAGAATAATTTGTATAAGCTGTGAATCAGTTATACCATCATCTGTATTATTTAAAGTATATAAAATGACTAGTTTTTCTAAAATCAAATCATCTGTGCTGTTGTTAATCATAATTTGGCCTCCTTCGAAAGCATTTTATTTAAAGTATTATATAATTGATTTTATTAAAAAAAAGTAATAATGTCAAAAATAAATTATAACCAATATTTATTGAATCTGTAGAATTTTTGTAAACAATTCAATCTATATATTAATATAATGTAACCTTTTGAAATCAAAAAGATATATTATATTCACTCAATATATGTTACAATTATAATGTTTGTAAGAAGAAATTTAATTGAGCGTTAAAATTTAAATTTATATTTTTAAACAATATCTATAGAATAAAGAAATGTCAGATGAAATAAAATTTTTTACTTTATTACTTTATATAATAAAAATGTATTTGGGGGGCATAATGTTTAAAAAATTGAAGACTAAAAAAATTAAAAAAATTGCAGCGGTTTGTCTTTCGATATTTTTTCTGATGCCGTCTGTTACCTCTGTTAATGCACAAAGATACAATGATTCATACTCTGTTTCCTCGGTAATTTCTGATATGAAAACAGGGCGAATAGTGTATCAAAAAAATCCTGATAAAAAGGTTGCTATGGCGAGTTTAACAAAAATGATGACTTTGCTAGTGACATTTGATGCTATCAAAAATAAGCAGGTTGGTAAAGATGACACAGTGAGTATTTTATCTACAGATGTAGATAGGAATGGTACTAACATGCTATTAGAGCAAGGAGATTCAGTAACTTTAGGAAATTTAATGGATGGAATGATGATAGTATCTGCAAACGATGCCGCTCTTGCTATTGCACATCATGTAGGTGGAGACTATAATAAATTTGTTGAAATGATGAATGAGAAGGCTAAAGAGATAGGTATGGAAAACACTATCTTTTACAATTCAAATGGACTACCTCTTTCTGATGAGAAAGAAAAAACCTCTGTTGAAAATACCACTACAGCAAGAGATGTATTGATTCTTTCAAAGTGGCTTTACGAAAATTACCCAAAGGAAACTACTGAAATTACTGACAAGATGAAATTTGTATATCCACAAAAAAATATCGATAAAGAAAATACGAATCCACTTTTGCCATTAATTGGAGAAGTAGATGGACTAAAAACGGGGTTTACGCCTCAAGCAGGTTATTGTCTTGCGTATTCAATGTCAGTAGACAAGACGAATGGAAATGATGGAAAAAATAGATTGATTGGAGTGAGTATGGGAGCTCCTAGCAAGGAAGATAGAAAAAAAATATCATTTGAAGCTTTAAAATATATATCAGAAAATTATAAAACGAAAAATATTGCTCCTAGTGGAAATAGTGTAGTTTGCACAAATATAAATGGCATAGAAGGATTAAAAGTAAACTTAACAACAGAAAAGGATTTATATGCAATTAAAAAAAATACAGAAAAATTTACATATGAAGTTAAGTTTAAAAAAATGAGTATAATCGATAGTGAAGATGGATCATTAGGACATTTAGAAGTAAAAGACTCTTTTGGAAACATTGTTGCTGAGTCAAATCTATATGCGGATGTTCCGATAAGTGATATGCCATTTGAAAAAAGAGTAATCATTACATTTACTTCAATATACAATTTTTTTACAGGAAACAATGAAAATACAAATGAATACCCAATAATTACTTTATAGTATTAAAATGGAATTAAACGGCTACTGAATTCAGTAGCCGTTTAATGTTATTTAATAAAAATTTTATATTTATCGTAATTTTCTGGGCTTAGAGAAATGTTTAATTCAATACCTACTTCTGTTAAAGCAAAATCATCCATTTTCAAGGATTCAGTTTCTTTTATTTCATTGAAAACATCGTATCTAGAGTAAGGTATAAGAAGTTTAGTATACATATCGTAAGGATACAGATTATCTTGAAGCATCTCTAAAAATTCATTGAAGTTCATTTCAGTCTTGGCAGATAAATAAAGTGTATCATTATCACCTTCAGGTATTTCGTCAAGTTTATCTGCTTTATTATAGATAGAAATATTTTTCTTGTCTTCAACACCAATTCTTTTTAAAGTGTATTCCATAATACTCTTTTGGGCATCTAGTCCATTAGAGCTAGCATCATATACAGTCACGATTAAATCAGCATTTGCAACTTCTTCAAAAGTAGATCTAAAAGCTGTTCTAACTGTTCTAGGTATATCACTAACAAATCCAACCGTGTCTACAAGAAGAAAATATTTGCCGTTCATCAATCTAGATTTTCTAAGAGACACATCTTGCGTGGATAACATTTTATGGGCAACCAATATTTCACTTTCCTTTGAGTGATAAGGATCCTTTTCAATTAGTTTATTTATTAGAGTAGATTTACCTGAGTTTGTATATCCTATGAATGCTACTAGAGGTATATCAGAGCTAGATTTTTTTGTTCTCTGAACAAATCTATTTTTAACAACTATACTGATTTCAATGTCTAGAGCAGATAGTTTTCTATTTATTTTATTTTCATCTGTTAAAAGCCTTTTTCCGTTTGGAGAGTTTACACCAATTCCATCTGAATATTTATATTTATTTTGAAAGGCTTCAAGTTTTGACAGTCTATACTTGAGTTGTGCTTTTTCAATTTGAAGTTTTGATTCTCTTCTATTTGCTCTTGATGAAAATATATCTAATAGAAGTATAGTTCTATCTACTATTTTTTTTCCAGTGACAAGCTCCATATTTTTCATCTGTGTTCCGGATAATTCATCTATTACAACAATTATATTTATGCCAAGTTCATCTGCTTGTACAGTTAGTTCATCTAGAGTAGGCCTATCTAGGTAGTAATTTTCATCTATTTTTTGATGTAGTATTAATTCTGCTTTCACTTCTGATCCGGCTGACTGAACTAATTCTTTTAACTCAATCATGGATTCTTCAACACTTGTAGCGTGAATAGTTTGTCCTTCAACTACAGCTAAGGTAAGGGCAACTTCTTCAAAGTCGGCTGTGTCTTTATTCGAAATTATTAGATTATCCATAATTACCTCCCTATTTTAATTAGTAAATTATTTTTTATTTGATTTTTATATACTCTTTGTAAAGATTGTAGTCTTCCTCGTCTAGTGATACAACTAGATCGATTCCTTTTTCAGTGTATTCAAATTCATCTATATGATATTTTTCTTTGATAAGGTTAAAAATATTACCCTTGTCAAATGGTAATAATAAATTCACCTTGTATGTATTTTCCATTAAACAATTTTGAATTAAATTCATTAATTTATCCATATTTATGCCTTTTTTAGCAGAAATATATACGAGATCGTCATGATTCTTCGGATAGATATCAAGGTCTAATTTGTCAATTTTATTGTAAACAGTAATTGTCTTTTTATCATCAGCGCCCAAATCTTTTAAGACACTTTCTGTTGTTGTTTTTTGTATATTAGAGCTAGAGTTAGTAGAATCAATTACATGTAATATTAAATCAGCATATAAAACTTCCTCTAAAGTTGCCTTAAAAGCATCTATTAAATCATGTGGCAATTTGCTTACAAATCCAACTGTATCTACTATTAAAAATTCTTTTTTATTTGGTAAGCTAGCTTTTCTAAGAGTTACATCTAGAGTAGCAAAAAGCATATCTTTTGTAAAAACCTCTTTTTCTCTTTCGTAGTCAGGATGTGTTTTTATAATTTCATTTAAAATTGTGGATTTTCCCGCATTCGTATATCCAACTAGAGCTACAATAGGAATTTTATTTTTACTCCTTTGCGATCTTTGTATGTCTCTATTTTTAACGACTTGTTTTAACTCTTTTCGTATTACGGCAGCTCTGTTTAGTATATGTCTTTTATCTTTTTCTAGCTTTTGTTCACCAGGACCTCTTGTTCCGATACCAGCACCGGTTCTACTCATTTGTCCACCCATACCATACAGTCTAGGAAGTCTGTATTTTAACTGAGCAAGTTCGACTTGCAACTTACCTTCCTTGCTAAGAGCTCTTTGAGCAAAAATATCTAGTATTAGAATAGTCCTATCTATTATTTTTTTGCCTATAATATTTTCTATATTACGTATCTGTGCACCGGATAATTCATCATTGAAAACTATCATAGTGGCATCTAGGCTTTCTGCATATATTTTTATTTCTTCTATTTTTCCACTTCCTAAGTAAGTAGAAGTTTCGATGTAGGATCTATTTTGTATTACTTCTCCTACTACCTCTGCTCCTGCAGCAAGAACTAGTTCTTTTAGTTCAGCCATTGAGTCTTCTATATTTACATCTGAAGAATTTTTATTTGAGGTAATATTTAGACCTACGCAAAGTGCTTTTTCAGGTTCATTATCAATTTTGTGATTGTTTACACTTAAGTCATTTAGCATATTTTTCATATATAACAAACAACTCCTTTCATTGTGATTATAAGTGTTTGTAAGTTATTATTAACTTGATTATAACATATAATTTAAATATGAAAATAATTAAGTAGATATTTTTCTTTACACTAATAAAAAATTATAGTATAATAAACAAGTCATGCTGTGTACAGTATGTCTAAGGCATTGCCTTTAAATGGACAATGTAGTGGAACTAAAGGAAGTACGCAGAATAAAAGTTAAGGTGTGTTATTCTGAAAATTTTATTTTAGTTTTCGCACATCCATTCAAACGCAAGTGGATAATGTGTAAAGTGCACATCCATAAAAATTAATTTAAAAAGGAGAAAAATATGTCATCAATTACTAGAGGTCCAAAGTTTAAATTATCTAGAAGACTAGGTTTAAACGTTTGTGGACATCCAAAAGCAATGAACAGAGCTGGAAGAGGAACTGCAAGAAGCGATAAGAAGCTTTCTCCATACGGACAGCAGTTATTAGAAAAGCAGAGACTAAGAGCTTACTATGGTGTATCAGAAAAGCAAATGAGAATTTATGTAAAGAAAGCTCAGAAGGTTAGAGAAGCAACAGGTATTGCCCTAATAAGAACTCTTGAGTGTAGACTAGACAACCTTGTTTATAGAATGGGTCTTGCAAATTCTATAAAGCAAGCTAGACAGATGGTAGCTCATGGAAATATTCTTGTTAATGGCAAGAAGGTAGATATTCCTTCATTTATAGTAAGTGTAGGGGATGAAATATCTCTAAAAGAAAAGCTTAGAACAAACGAATTATTCAAGGCTAACTTCGAAGCAGCAGCTTTAAATGAAAATTCATATATAACTAAGGATCAGGCTAACTTTGCTGGAGTTTTAACTAGATTACCAGAAAGAGAAGAAGTTCCAATAGAAATAAATGATGCTCTTGTAGTTGAGTTCTACTCAAAATCATCATTATAAGAAAAAATTAAAAATCAAATTTTTAAATTTAACCGTTGTAAATACTTTTATTTACAACGGTCTTTTTTTATTTTATTAACAAATATAATTTTATGATATTGAAAATTTAAATATTGTAAAAATCACTTTACCTTAGATATAAAAAGATAGTTTCCCCTTATATCGGAGATGTATACTTTAGTATTTGGATCTATTTTTTCAAGTGAATAAACGTTTACTTCCATATCATTAATTAAAGCTTTTCCCCTGTTGTTCTTATTTAGGGGCGTTATGAGTATTCCCTCTTTATTTAAATATTTTAAATTTTTTCTCTTTGAAGAATATCTACCAAATTCTCTTACGATCAATATTAATATACTTATGGTAATATATGCAATAAAAGCTGTTTTATAGTCTTTTGCAAATAATATGGAAAGAGCTAATGCACCAGTAAAACTGTTATTAACTCCTAATGTTTGCGTTTTTCCAGTAACAAAATCATCTTTATCTCTAGCTTCTAAGTAACTAACATATAAAACTATTATTAAAAATAATATTAATACATATAAAAGAGGAGGTTGTGTCGTATATCTAGTAATATTATTGAAAAAATTTACAAGTAAATACGAAAAAATTATCATAGGAACTATTCCTAAAAGTATTATTAAAAAGTCTTTTTGTCTGCCATTGTTTAAAGAAATTTTCATTATAAAATCCTCCTATTAAATTTAATTTGTGCATACATTAACAAATATTGATAAAACATATCTTACAAATAGATATAACAAGTATATATTATATTATAACACTAATATAATAACTGAATTAGTTACAAAAAATAAAAAATTTAATAGATTATTTTTGAAAATATATTTTAACAAAATTGTATTATAATATTTTATATATCTGCTTATAATGATATAATGTATATAGTTAGCTAATTCAAAAAAATGCTAAAATTCAAATAATTTATTAAGAGGTTTTTTTAAAATTAAGGCGAATATATATTTATTAGCTGATTATTAAATTTAAGGAGGGGATAAACTTGGTAATAGGATGGGAAAATATTGATAACCTTGATGATTACTATATTACATATCTCCTTTATAAAGAGTCCCGCACTGTTTTGCAGATATCAAAAATAAGAAACAAGTCTGTGGAAGATGTAAATGACGATTTGATAAAAGCAAAGCTATCGATAAGAGAATATAACAAGTCTAAAGAAACTAAGGTAGAAAGCATCATAGAATATTATTTATCTCTTTCAAAAGATGATAGGCTGAAATATATAAAAAATATGTCTGAATACGAGTATGAAAACTTTAAGAAAGATGTGCATCGTGGAATATTAGATTTACAAAATATCGATGATTTGATTGTATTAGTTTGGACAGCGGGTGAACTAAAAGACAGTGAATTTTTGAAATTAATTTATCCACTCACTGAAAAGAAACACTCTAACATGAGGCGTATAGCATATTCGGCAATCGGCAAAATTGGAGATAAAGAAAGTGTAAGTATACTAGAATTAGGTTTGTTAGATACTAATCCTCAAGTAAGACAGTATTGTGCAAGATATCTTGGTAATATCGGTAGTAAGAGTAGCATAAGGATTCTTGAAAACCTTGTTACAAAGAAAGCTGATTTTGAAAAAGAATATGTTCTAAGAGCGGCACAAGACTCTTTAGAAAAACTCTATTTAAAATTTGAAATCAGAAAATAAATCTGCGTAGGTGCGTGGAGTTAGTTTACTAAAGAAAATGGAGGGGTTCAAAATGATAGTGAGACGTTGTTCTGGTGGTGTTGTTTTTTATGCAAATAAGGTTTTATTGGTAGAAAATGATAAAAACGAATGGACTTTACCAAAAGGTAAAATAATTGGTGAAGCTCTTCCTCATGAAAGTGCTATTCAGAGAGTTAAACTTGAGACAGGAGTAGAACCAAAAATACTCGATATTGCTGGAGATACTATTTATGAATTCTTCTCTAGAAGTAGAAATCAAAGAGTGTGCAATGCTGTTATGTGGTATGTAATGGAAGCTGAGACTGCAGATACTAATATTTCAAATGAATTTGCAAATGGTGGTTTTTATAAAGTAGCGGATGCTCTGGAAATGTTAACACATAGCAAAGAAAAATCTTTAGTGGACGTTTCTTATAAAAAGTATAAGAATTATAAAAAAAATGGAGATAGTGGAAATATATTTACATCAAAAAAATAAAAAATTATTATAAAAATATGCCTTGATACGTATCAAGGCATATTTTTATAATAATTTTTATAGTAAAAAGACATAGTAATTAGTTTTGTAAATTATTTGTGATATAATATATTTGAATTGAATTATTAAGATCAGGGGGCTGTATAGTGAAAACATATAAAACACTTCATAAATATGGACAAGACGAGTTCACTGTGGAAAAATCATTGTTTATAGGGTATGCAAAACCAGTTGAAAATGAAGAAGAGGCAAGGACTTTTATAGATGAAATAAAGAAAAAGCATAAAGATGCTACTCACAATGTATGGGCATATACAATTGGTGAAAATATGAATATACAAAGATATAGTGATGATGGCGAACCTCAAGGTACAGCAGGGATTCCAACGCTTGAAGTAATAAAAAAAGAGGATTTAAGAAATGTTGTGGTCGTTGTAACTAGGTATTTTGGAGGTGTTAAATTAGGTGCAGGAGGGCTTGTAAGAGCATATACTAATGGAGCAAAAATAGGTCTAGTAGCAGGGCAAATAGTAGAAAAAAAAGCATTTGTACAGGTAGATATTTCTATAGATTATACTTTATTAGGAAAAATTCAAAATGAGCTTTCTAATGAATCGTATAATATAAAAGAAATAGAATACACTGAAAATGTAAATGTAATAGTATATTGTGAAATTGAAAGATTAGATAAGCTGAAATCACTAATAATAGATATTACGAATAATAATGTAGATATAATAGAAAAAGAAGAATTTTATTTATCTGTTATAGAAGGAAAAATAATTTATTAATAAAAGGAGCAAAGAGATGAATATAAGAGAGCAAATTGATAAAACTGTAGAATGGATAAAAGAAAAAGTTGAAGAGGCAAACTGCAAAGGTGTTGTAGTTGGACTATCTGGAGGAATTGATTCTGCAGTAGTATCTTATTTGATAAAAGAAGCTTTTCCAGAAAATTCAATGGCAGTAATAATGGGAATAAGAAGCAATCCAAAAGATAGAGAAGATGCTATGAAGGTAATAGAAGGGTGTGGAATAGAGTACTTAGACTTGTCACTAGATAAAGAACACGAATCCATATTAAATATGGTTACTGGTAAACTAAAAGAAAAAGAATTATACAATGAAGAAAGTTTAAAAATAACAGATGCAAATTTAAGAGCTAGAATGAGAATGGCTACGGTATATGCAGTTGCAAACAATCAAAGATATCTAGTAGCTGGAACTGACAATGCTGCAGAGCTTTATACAGGATATTTTACAAAGTATGGTGACGGTGGAGTTGACTTCCTGCCTATAGCTAATTTAACAAAGAGAGAAGTATTTGAATGGGCAAGAGAGCTAGGAATACATTCAGATATTATTAACAAAGCTCCTTCAGCAGGTTTATGGGAAAATCAAACTGATGAGGATGAAATGGGAACTACATATGGATACATCGATATGGTAGTAGAAGGAAAAAAAGACTTGGTTCCAGAAAAAGATTTAAAGATCATAGAAAGATTACACAGAGTAAGCAATCATAAGAGAAGTACTGTTCCTACACCTCCTATTTTTAAGTAGAGTAAAAAGCTAAGTCATAGTACTTAGGTTTACTTATTAGAAGAGCTATGATAAAATATATTGTTGTAAAAAAGTATTAAATATATTTATATTAAAAATAATAGAAAATATCTATTGAGGAGATGATTTTATGGGACGTATACATAACATAGAAGCGAGAAAAGGTAAGCAAGATGCAGCAAGATCTAATACTTTTACTAAACACGCGAGAGCTATTACCGTGGCAGCAAAAGAAGGTGGAGGAGATCCAGAGTACAATGCTTCTTTAAAGGCAGCTATAGTAAAGGCAAAAGCAGATAATATGCCGAATGATAATATAGATAGAGCAATAAAAAAAGGTACAGGCAGCGGTGATGGAGATAACTATGAACAAATAGTTTACGAAGGTTATGGTCCTGGGGGAGTAGCAGTAATAGTTGAAACTCTTACAGATAACAAAAACAGAACAGCTGGGAACGTAAGATATTACTTTGACAAAAACAATGGTAATTTAGGTACACAGGGATGTGTGTCATTTATGTTCGATAGAAAAGGTCAAATCTATATTCTAAATGAAGATGGAGTTGATGAAGAAAAATTAATGGAAGAAGCACTTGACTTAGGTGCGGAAGATTTCATAGCAGATGAAGATGGATTTGAAATAATCTCAGCACCAGAAGATTTCAACGAACTAAGAGAAGGTTTAGAAGAAAAAGGATATTCATTTGTATTGGCAGATGTAAAGTTAATACCTCAAACAACTACAGTTCTTGATGATGAAGCTCAGATAAAGTCCTTAGAAAAGATGCTTGATACGTTGGAAAATGATGATGATGTTCAAAATGTACATCACAATTGGGAAGTTCCAGAAGCATAGAAAATTATAATATTAAATGGAGAAAATATGGAAAATATAGGAAATGAATTCGAAGTAAATAACTATGAGTTACATGGGTATAAAATAGGTACATTTGTATTTAATTACAGAGAAGAATTGGATGAATCAGGTGAAAAATTTGTAGAAATCGACGTATATAAATTCAGTAACCCTGTAGTTCTTTATGTAAAAACATATAAAGCTCCTTACATTGAAAATGCAAGTGCAGTTGAAGTATGTGAAGCATTGTATGAAGAGTTCTACCTAGCAACAGAGGAAGCTTAATATACAACATATGCAGAACAAAATCAAAAAGTGCTGTAATTAAACGTCTATAGTGTAATTGAAATATACAATACTAGCAACATAGTATTAAAAGGAGAATAGTTATGAATATAGGAGATATAGCATTAGATTTTAAGCTTGAAGATAAGGATGGAAATTTAGTTAGTTTATCAGATTTTAAAGGTAAAAAAGTGATACTTTATTTTTATCCAAAAGACAATACTCCAGGTTGTACAAAACAAGCGTGCAACTTTAGAGATAATTACCCACAGATAATGGAAAAGAATGCTGTTGTTCTTGGTATCAGTAAAGATAGTATTAAAAAACACTCTAACTTTACTGAAAAATATGAACTTCCTTTCACTCTACTTTCTGATCCAGACGGAAAAGTAATTGAAGAATATGGAGTTTGGAAAGAAAAGAAAATGTATGGAAAAACATTTATGGGTATAAATAGAACCACTTTTTTAATAGATGAAAACGGGGTTATAATAGATAAAATTGATGGTAAAAGAATGAAGGCCTCTACTAATGCAGAAGATATATTAGCAGGCGAGTTTTTGAAATAAAATTCATATAAAAAGTAATTACCATATATAAAAAGACTAAATAATGGGGAAAATTATCCCCATTATTTTTATTTAGAGATTAAAATACAACTGATGAATATAATGAATAAAAAGAAAATGTAAAATATGAGTAAAAAGCAAATGGAAAATATGAATGAAGAGGTAAATGTGGTAAAATTAAACATAGAATAAAAAAATTGATTGAGGTGATCAAATGGATGGAAATTTATCAATGGAAATAGAAAAAAAATATGAAAATGAAGAATTAACAACAGAAAAAGCAAAAAAAATTATCGATGAACTTACAAGTGAAATAAATTTTCATAATGAAAAATATTATAGAGATGATGCGCCTCAGATTAGTGATTTAGAATATGACAGGCTATTAAATGAATTGATATATTTGGAAGGGATTTTTCCTGAATTTAAGAAGGTAGATTCACCAACACAAAGAGTTGGAGGTGTAGCTCTGGATAAATTCACACAGTATGTTCATAAAAAACCTATGATGAGTTTATCAAATGTATTTTCTGAGGGAGACATTAGAGAATTTGATAGAAGAATTAGGTCGATTATCTCAGGCAAAGTAGAGTATGTAGTTGAATTCAAAATAGATGGATTGTCTGTTGGGGTGACATATGAAGATGGATATTTAGATGTCGGTGCCACAAGAGGCGACGGTTATGTAGGAGAAAATGTAACAGAAAATATAAAAACGATAAAGACTCTCCCTATAAAGATAAATGACAAAAGAGAAATAATAGTAAGGGGAGAAGTATTTATATCAAAGGCAGATTTTGAAAAGGTAAACTCATATCAAGAAGAACATGATCTTGCAATATATGCAAATCCTAGAAACCTTGCAGCAGGGTCTCTTAGACAGTTGGATTCAAAATTGGCAGCAAAGAGACACTTAGATATGTTTGTTTTCAATCTTGAAAATGCAGAGGATTTAGGGCTTAAACTGCATAGCGAAGCCTTTGAATACATGAAAAATCTAGGCATAAAAATAAATGAAAAATACGAAGTGTGTGATACTATAGATCGTGTTATTGAAACTATAAATTACTGGACAGAAAATAGGGGAAACCTAGACTTTGATATAGATGGAATGGTAATCAAAATAAATTCATTCTCTCAAAGAGACGAATTAGGATATACTGCAAAAAGCCCTCGTTGGGCAACAGCTTATAAATTTCCTGCAGAGAGAAAGAAAACTAAACTTATTGATATAGAGGTAGAAGTTGGTAGAACTGGAACAATTACACCGACTGCTATATTGGAGCCGGTATCTTTAGCTGGTACCACTGTGAGCAGAGCGACTCTTCATAATGAAGACTATATAAAAGAAAAAGATATTCGAATTGGAGATACGGTAGTTGTACAAAAAGCAGGTGAAATAATACCACAAGTAGTAGAAGTATCTATTGAAAATAGAACAGGGGTTGAAAAAATATTTGAAATGCCTAGCAATTGTCCAGAATGTGGAGAAGAAACAGTAAGATTGGAAGGTGAGTCTGCTGTTAAGTGCATAAATATATCTTGCCCTGCCCAAATTAGAAGAGGAATAATACATTTTGTATCTAGAGATGCGATGGATATCGATGGTATGGGAGAATCTATAATAACATCTTTACTTGACAATGGAATAATTGACAGAATATCAGACTTGTACTATATGAATGCTGATGAGTTAATTGTACTTGATAGAATGGGAGAAAAATCTGTATCAAATTTGATGAACTCAATTGAAAAATCTAAAACTAATGATTTGTGGAGACTTATAAATGGATTGGGAATAAAATTCGTAGGAGTTAAAGGTGCCAAATTATTAGATGAAAACTTTAATAATTTAGACGAAATAATATCTGCAAGCGTAGAAGACTTGATAAGGATAGATGAATTTGGCGAAATCATGTCTGATAGTGTAGTTAAATTTTTCAAGGAAGAAAAAAATATTGAAATGATTGAAGAATTAAGGCGCGCAGGAGTGAATTTTGAGTCAAAACAAAAAGAATTTAGTGATAAACCTATGTTATTTGAAGGCATGAAGGTGGTGCTTACGGGAACTCTTCCTACACTAAAAAGAAATGAAGCAAAAGAGTTGCTAGAGGAATGTGGAGCGAAGGTTGTTTCTAGTGTTAGCAAGGCTACGACATTTGTTTTAGCCGGAAAAGAAGCAGGATCAAAGCTTGAAAAAGCATTGAACCTAGGGGTAAAAGTGATTGATGAAGAATCTTTTATGGAATTTTTAAAATATAGAACAGAAGAAGAAGTTTTAGAAAAATTATAGAATTTAGAGGGTGAGTCTATGAAAAAAGAAAATAATATTGAAAAAAGCAAATTTGTAAGAATTGATGAAAGAGGTATGGATGAAATAAGACAAACTAAAATTTCAAGGAACTATACAAAATATGCAGATGGCTCAGTACTTATAGAGATTGGAAATACAAAAGTTATTTGTACAGCATCTGTAGAAGAAGGAGTACCAGCATTCTTGAAAGGAAGTGGCAGTGGATGGATAACAGCGGAATATTCAATGCTTCCAAGTGCTACTGAAAAAAGAAAGAAAAGAGACTCTACTAAAGGTAAAGTGGACGGAAGAAGTCAAGAGATACAGAGATTAATAGGTAGATCAATAAGGTCAACTGTAAATATGGATTTACTTGGTGAGAGAACTATATGGATAGATTGTGATGTAATTCAGGCAGATGGTGGAACAAGAACCGCATCGATAACAGGTGCTTTTGTGGCACTCGTAGATGCTTTATATAAATTGTATAAGAAAAAAATAATAAAAAAGATGCCTATAGATTCATTTTTATCCGCAATAAGTGTAGGGATAGTTGATGGAGAAGTAGTACTAGATATGTGTTATGAAGAAGATTCGAAAGCGGAATCAGACGCTAATGTAGTAATGACAAATAGAGGTGAATTTATAGAGATACAGGCAACTGGAGAACAAAGACCTTTTAAAAAGGAAGAACTTGAAAAAATATTAAAATATGCAGAAAAAGGTAATAGAGAGTTGATGAGACTGCAAAGAGAGGCTCTAGGTGAAGCTTCAAATTCTATTATTGGAAAAGAATACGAAAAAGAAGCTATTTTGGCGACAGGAAACAAGCATAAATTAGAAGAAATAAAAGAGATGCTTTCTGATATAGATTTTAAGATTGATTCATTAAAAGATGTAGGCTTAGAGAGCATAGAAATTATAGAAAATGGAAGAACTTTCGAACACAACGCATTAATAAAAGCCAGAACTATAGCTAAAAAAACAGGTAAAATAGCAATAGGAGATGATAGTGGAATTGAAGTAGATGCACTTGATAAAAGGCCGGGAGTTTACTCAGCTAGATATGCAGGAGAAAATGCTACAGATGCTCAAAATAGAGAAAAAATGTTTGAAGAATTAGAAGGCATAGAACTAGAAAATAGAAAAGCTAGATTTGTTTGTGTGATAGCAGTAGTATTTCCAGATGGAGAAGAAATATTATCTAGAGGCGTTGTAGAAGGAAAAATTGACCTTGAAGAAAAGGGTGAAAACGGATTTGGATATGATTGTATGTTTATCCCTGAAGGCTACAATAAGACATTTGGGGAATTATCATCAGATATAAAAAATAGCTTAAGTCATAGAGGTAGAGCACTTGAAGATATGAAAATAAAGTTGAAAAAGACAATGGATTCTAGAACAATATAAAGCTAAGAGGTAAATATGAAAATAATTATATTATCGGATACTCACGGTTCTAAAAAAAATATGGATAATTTGGTGCCAATGATAAAAAGCGATATTGACTTAATAATACACGCTGGGGATAATTTTAGGGACTCTGTGTATTTAAAAAATATGACAGATGTTCCAGTATTGGCAGTAGTTGGAAATTGTGATTTTGAAAACTCAGAAGAAAATATAGAATTTGAACTTGAAGGCATAAAATTTTTTCTAACTCATGGACATAAATATGGAGTAAAATACGGACTTGAAAAGATAGCACAGGAGGGATCTAGAAGAGACGTAGATATTGTAATATTTGGTCATACTCACGAAAAAGAAAAAAGTATTATGAATGGGATTCAATTAATCAATCCAGGTAGTTTAAGAATTCCAAGAGATGGAATTGAAAAAAGCTATGTTATAATGAAGTTAGAAAATGGAATCTACGAATATGAGTTTAGATTTTTATAGAATTAATAAATTTTATATTCTTAAAATACAATTAAGACAACTTTTAAAAGTAAAAAGTACAAAACATTAGTAGATATTTTATAAGTATTGAAAATACTATATATGAATATTAATAAACCGTTGTAATTTAATAGTTATTATAGTATAATTAAATGGTTAAATTGTGCTTTAAAATATTAACATAAAATAATAATGGAAATTATAGAATATAAATTGGGGAGGAACATTTTTATGAAACCAGAGTTGATTAAGAGAGAAGGAAATTCTGTAACATTTGAAATAATAGTAGATGCAGCAGAATTTGAAAAGGCTATAGACAAGGCATATAACAAAACTAAGTCTAAATACAATATACCAGGATTTAGAAAAGGGAAAGCTCCTAAAAAAATCATTGAATTAAATTATGGAAAAGGCATATTCTTTAATGATGCTTTAGATATAGTATTACCAGAAGTATATCCAGCAGCAGTAGAAGAATTGTCAATAGATGTAGTAAGCCAACCAAGTTTAGACATCAAAGACATAAAGGAAGATGGATCAATAGTATTAATAGCTGAAGTAGATGTAAAGCCAGAATTTACAGTTGAGAACTACAATGGTGTTGAAATAGAAAAGATTGAAAAAGAAATAAGTGATGAAGAAGTAGAAAATGAATTAAAAGCACTTGTTGAAAAACAATCTAGAATGGTAACAGTAGATACTCCTGTTGAAAGTGGAAACATAGCAGTGATAGACTTTGAAGGTCTATTAGATGGAGTTGCATTTGACGGAGGAACTTCTGAAGGATACTCATTAGAAGTAGGTTCTGGAACTTTTATACCAGGATTTGAAGAACAAGTAATCGGAAAAACAGCTGGAGAAGAATTTGATGTAAATGTAACTTTCCCAGAAGATTATCCAACTGAAGAACTTGCTGGAAAGCCAGTTGTATTCAAAGTTAAACTTAACGAAGTAAAAGTTAAGGAACTTCCAGAATTAAATGATGATTTTGCAAAAGATACTACAGAATTTGATTCATTAGAAGAATTAAAGAATGATATAAAGACTAACTTAGTTAACAGAGCAGAAGAAGAAGCTAAGAATGAAATGAAAAACAGCGTAATTGAAAAAATTGCTGAAAGCGTTGAAATAGATATACCAGAATCAATGATAGAAGCTCAACTTGACAGACAAATACAGGAAATTGAAATGCAGTTAAGCTATCAGGGATGGAATCTTGAAAAGTTTGCTGAACTATCAGGACAGAGTATAGAAGAAATTAGAAATTCAAGAAAAGAAGAAGCTGAAAAACTAGTTAAAAATACTTTAATTGTAGAAAAAATTGCTGAATTAGAAAATGTAGAAGTAAGTGAAGCTGAACTAGAAGCAGATTTAGAAAACTTCGCAAAAATGTACAATATGGAAGTAGAAAAGATAAAAGCATCTATTGGAGAAGCTGAATTAGAAGGAATGTCTTCAAGAATTAAGGCGGATAAGACAGTAGATCTATTATTAGAAAAAGCAGTTCTAAAGTAGAAATAGATGATAAGTATTTGCAAATAAAAATAAATTTGTTTAATACAGGTTAAATTTAGGTATACAATGTAAAATAGAAGTATAATTTTTTATAAAGACCACATTGTATGTGGTCTTTATCTAAAATTAGCTTTTACAAAAATAAAGTAAATGGAGGGTTAAAATGGCGTTAGTACCTTACGTAGTAGAACAAGACGGTAGAGGAGAAAGATCCTATGATATTTACTCAAGACTTCTAAAGGATAGAATAATTTTTTTAGGTGATGAGGTAAATGATACTACAGCTAGTTTGATAGTAGCTCAGATGTTATTTCTTGAAGCTGATGATCCAGATAAAGATATACATCTTTATATAAATTCACCTGGCGGAAGCGTTACAGCTGGTATGGCTATATATGATACAATGCAATATATCAAACCAGATGTGAGCACGATATGTATAGGAATGGCTGCATCTATGGGTGCGTTCTTGCTATCTGCAG
The DNA here is from genome assembly GCF_900240845.1 of Peptostreptococcus faecalis. GTDB lineage: Bacteria > Bacillota > Clostridia > Peptostreptococcales > Peptostreptococcaceae > Peptostreptococcus > Peptostreptococcus faecalis. Next base: position 178,460 of record NZ_OERU01000001.1, on the reverse strand, counting down.
GAACTAAAGGAAAGAGATTTGCTCTTCCAAACAGTACTATAATGATTCATCAGCCACTTGGAGGATCTAAAGGTCAAGCTACAGATGTAGAGATCCATACTAAATTTCTTTTGGACACAAAAGAAAAATTGAATAAGATTTTATCAGAAAGGACTGGACAATCTCTTGATGTAATGAAAGAGAAGACAGAACGTGATAATTTCATGACTTCTGATGAGGCAAAGGAATTTGGCTTAATAGACGAAGTAATTGCTGATAGGAGATAACTTTTTTAGGAAAGAGGTGATAATATACCTATGCAAGAAAACAGTAAACAATATAAATGCTCTTTTTGTGGAAAGAGTCAAGATCAAGTGAAGAGAATAATTGCAGGGCCAAGTGTATACATTTGTGATGAATGTGTTGAGCTTTGTAGTGAAATAATTAAAGAAGAAATAGAAGATGATATAGATTTGGTTGAGGGAGAACTTCCAAAGCCAAAAGAAATAATGGATATTTTGGACGATTATGTAATTGGACAAGATAAAGCGAAGAAAGCACTTTCTGTTGCAGTATATAACCACTATAAGAGAATATATAGTGGAGCAAAAGAATCTGATGATGTACAGATTCAAAAGAGTAATATATTATTACTAGGACCTACTGGATCTGGAAAGACATTATTAGCTCAGACTTTGGCAAAGATACTAAATGTACCTTTTGCAATTGCTGATGCAACCTCTCTTACAGAAGCGGGATACGTTGGAGAAGACGTTGAAAATATTGTATTGAAATTAGTTCAAGCAGCTGATTTTGATATAGAAAAGGCTCAAAGAGGTATAATCTATATTGATGAGATAGATAAGATTTCTAGAAAATCAGATAACCCTTCAATAACTAGAGACGTAAGTGGTGAAGGAGTTCAACAGGCACTTCTAAAAATATTAGAAGGTACTGTTGCTAATGTTCCTCCATCAGGTGGAAGAAAGCATCCTCATCAAGAATTCCTAAAAGTGGACACAACTAATATACTATTTATCTTAGGTGGAGCTTTTGATGGAATAGAAAAGATTGTACAGAAGAGAAGTAAAGAAAAGGTATTGGGATTCGGTGCTAAGATTGAAAGTAAGTCTGATATAGATTTAGGTAAATTGTACTCACAAGTTATACCTGAAGACTTATTAAAATTTGGTTTAATACCAGAATTTGTAGGTAGAATACCTGTATTAGCGACTCTAGATTTATTAGATGAAGAATCTTTAGTAAAGATACTTACAGAACCAAAAAATTCACTAGTGAAGCAGTATTCAAGATTATTTGAATATGATGATACTAAGTTAGAATTTGAACACGATGCTCTTCTAGCTATTGCTAAAAAAGCTATAGAAAGAAACACTGGAGCAAGAGGGCTGAGAAGTATAATAGAACATTCATTAATGGATACAATGTATGAAGTTCCATCTTCAGAAAATATCGAAAAAGTTGTAGTTACAAAAGAAAGTATAGAAAATGATGATAGTAAACCTCTTATAGTCTACAGAGACAATAGAGAAATTGTCAATGATGATCCTATAATAGGAAACGCTGAATAAATGAGTGAAACTCCTAGTAATCTATCTAATATATATTAGATAGAAGCTAGGAGTTTTTATATAAAATTTTTAGAAAATGATTATTAATAAATAATTATAAACTAAAAATAATATGACACTTTTTGCACGAAATATATATTAATGAAGTATTTTTTACAAAAAATACAAATAAGAAACAATTTTTTGTTATAAATGAGTTGAAAATAGGTATATACAAATATATAATATAATGTACATAGAAATAAATTGAGTTTATTAAAAATGAACACAAAAAGCATTCAATTTTTATTATAGCGTAGCGAAAGGAGATAAAAATGAATAACAATACAGATAACAATGAGAAAATAGAGAATACAAATAATGACGTAATTACATATGGCGAAAAATTAGAAATGCCAATGATACCTCTTAGAGGAATTTCTATAGCCCCATGTATACTACAAACATTTGATATAGGCAGAATAAACTCTATAGAGAGCTTTGAATTATCAATGATTAACGATGAAAAGATATTTTTAGTTAGTCAGTTTAATTCAGGTGTAGAAAATCCCTCTGTAGAAGAAATCTATTCTATAGGTACTATATGTAGCATTAAACAAGTAATTAGAACATCAGATTCATCAATAAGAGTATTGGTGGAAGGAATAAGCAGAGCAAGGTTAGAGTCTATGAGAATAGATGAAAATGATGCATGGATTGGTGAAATAACGCCTATAGAATTTAATGAAGAGAATTTTGAAGCAGAAGAAAAAAATGTACTTGAAGCATATTCAAGAAGACTAGTAAGTGGATTTGAAGATTATCTAAGCATAGCAGCTGATATGCCTTCAGATGCATCGATGGATTTGAGTGATGCAGAAGGATATTCAATGTTGGTTGATATAATTGCTTCAAGTCTTTTCCTAAAATTTGCAGATAGACAGAAAATATTAGTAACACTTGACGTTGAAGAAAGAATGAAAATGCTTTACACTCACTTATTAGAAGAGTTGGAAGTAATTAAAATCGACAAGAAGATAAATCAAGATGTAAGAAGACAAATGAATAAAGTTCAAAAGGATTACTACCTTAGAGAGCAATTAAAAGCAATTCAGAAAGAACTCGGCGACATCGGAGAAGAAGGTGAAGCTAGTGAATATATGACAAAACTAAATGAATTGAAATTGCCTAAGGAAACGTATGAAAAGATAGAGAAAGAAATAGAAAAATTTGAAAGAACTCCTTTAGGTTCACCAGATTACAATGTTTCAAAAAACTATTTAGATGTAATATTCTCACTTCCTTGGAATAAGGAATCTAGAAATAGATTTGATATTAAAAGATCAGAAAAAATACTAAATGAAGATCATTATGGATTGGAAGACGTTAAAGAAAGAATTCTTGAATATTTAGCAGTAAGAAAATTATCTAAGAATCTTAAATCTCCAATAATTTGTTTAGTTGGACCTCCAGGTGTAGGGAAAACTTCTATTGCAAAATCAGTTGCAAGATCTATAGGAAGACACTTTGTAAGAATTTCTCTAGGTGGTGTAAGAGATGAAGCAGAAATAAGAGGTCATAGAAGAACGTATATAGGAGCAATACCGGGTAGAATACTAAACTCTGTAAAAGAAGCTAAGGCTAAAAACCCAGTAATACTATTAGATGAAATCGATAAAATGTCAAGTGACTTCAAGGGAGATCCAACATCAGCAATGCTTGAAGTTTTGGATCCAGAACAGAACAAGTACTTTGTTGACCATTACTTAGAACTTCCTTTTGACTTATCAAAGGTTATGTTCATAACTACAGCCAATGATTTGAGACAAATTCCAGGACCACTGTATGACAGAATGGAAGTAATTGAAATAGAAGGATACATAGAAGAAGAAAAACTAGAAATAGTTAAAAGATATATTTTGAAAAAACAGTCTAAGGAAAATGGATTAGCAAAAGATTTTATCACATTAGACGATGATGTAATTAAATTTATAATAAGCAGATATACTAGAGAGTCTGGTGTTAGACAACTAGAGAGAACAATTGCTAAATTGTGTAGAAAAGTAGTAAAAGAAATGGCTGAAAATCCAGATTTAAAACCAATTACAATGACTAAAGAATTGGTGGTAAAATATTTAGGACCTGAAAAATTTAAAGAAGATCCACTAGATTTAAAACCACAAGTAGGAGTAGTAAATGGTCTTGCATGGACTGCTGTAGGTGGAGTTACACTAGAAGTAGAAGTAAGCGTGTTGCCAGGTAAGGGAAATATTGTACTGACAGGAATGATGGGAGATGTAATGAAGGAATCAGCTAGAGCTGGAATTTCATATATTAGATCTATCTCAGATGAACTAGGAATCCAGCCAGATTTCTATAAAGAAAAAGATATACATATACATATTCCAGAGGGAGCGACTCCTAAAGATGGACCTTCTGCTGGTATTACAATGACTCTAGCAACAATTTCTGCACTGACAGGAAGACCTGTTCCAGGAAATATAGCGATGACTGGAGAAATTACACTTAGAGGTAGAGTCTTAGCTGTAGGTGGAGTAAGAGAAAAAGTTCTAGCTGCGTACAGAATGGGTGTTAGAAAAATCATATTACCAAAAGATTGCGAAGCGGATTTAGAAAAAATTCCTGAAAACGTAAGAAAAGATATTGAATTTGTCTTAGTTGAACATATGAGTCAAGTACTTGATGTAGCTTTGATGGAAAAGAAGTAGGGTGTATTTTATGTCGGAAAATAAAAAAAAGAATACTAACAATGCAAACTTAGAAGAAAAAATGAAGATCAGAAATGCAGAGATTACTATGAGCGCTGTTTCAAAAAAACAGTATCCAAGTGAAGGTGTTCCAGAGATAGCTCTTGCTGGAAGATCTAATGTAGGAAAATCATCATTAATTAATGGTTTGTTAAATAAAAGAAACTTTGCTAGAACATCATCTACTCCAGGAAAAACGAGAACAATAAACTTTTATTTAATAAATAATGAGTTCTACTTTGTAGATTTACCTGGATATGGATATGCAAAAGTTTCTAAAACTGAAAAAGAAAAATGGGGAGGCATAATGCAGCAATATCTAGAGTCAAGAGAAGAACTTTGTTCTATTCTTTTGCTAGTAGATGTGAGACATGAGCCAACTGAAGATGATAAGCTAATGTATGAATGGATTAAGTTCTTTGGATATGACTGTATAGTAGTTGCAACAAAAGCAGACAAAATTTCAAGAGGACAATACCAAAAGCATGTAAGTATAATTAGAAAAAAATTGCAGATGGATAGTAATGATAAAGTAATACTGACATCAGCTTCAAAGAAAATAGGTTTTTCTCAACTATGGGATAGTATAGTTGAAAGCTATGAAGAGCATGGATATGAGATCAACTATGAAAAGACGACTGAATAAAAAATTAAATTGAAATAAATCAATGAGATTTAAGACTTCTAAAAGTTAAGTTAAACGACTTTTAGAAGTCTTTTTTTTGTTAGGAAAATATGATAGCTTATCAGGGTTAAAATATTTTAAAAATGACTATAACTTTAAAAGCAAAGTGAGGTGCAAAATGGAAAAAATACTATCATCATTAGTATCGGAAAAGTTTGCTAATAAGTATTGTGTCTATCCAGTAAATATTAGTGAGACAGAACTAGTAGTGCAGATGGAAAAATTTAACATAGATGTTGTCAATACTCTAAAGGCAATGTCAAATAGAGAGGTGATAATAGAAAAAAAGTCAGGTTCAGAAATTAGAAGAAATATTAAAGAAGGCTATAAAAGTAACTTAAATAATAGTAAAAAAGAAGTGAGCGAAACAATGGATGAGTTGATTGAAAAAGCAGCTGATTTTAACGCAAGTGATATACATTTAGAACCATTTTCATCAGAACTTAGAGTAAGATTTAGAATTAATGGAGATTTAGTTGCTATCGATAGATTTTCAATAACCGAGTATTCAGAATTAAACACCGTAATAAAATTGAATTCAGGATGTGATATTACTGAAAAAAGAATCCCTCAAGATGGTAGATTTACATATAAAAAAAATAAATATTTATTGGATATAAGATTAAGTACAATTCCTACTGTATACGGAGAAAAAATTGTAATGAGACTTCTAAATAGAAGTAATTTTATAAGAAGCAGGAAGACTTTGGGTTTCTCTGATAAAGCAATAAATACGATAGATAAAATTATTGAAAATAAAAATGGGATTATTATAATTTCGGGGACGACAGGTAGTGGAAAATCGTCTACAGTATACTCATTGATTCAAGAGTTAAAAAGTAAGGACATTAATATAACTACTATAGAAGATCCTGTAGAGTATAAAATGGAAGGAATAAATCAGATTCAAGTAAACTACAAATCTGGACTTAAGTTTGATAATGGACTAAGAGCTATACTTAGACAAGATCCTGATTGTATCGTGTTAGGAGAAATAAGAGATAGCGAAACTGCGCAGATTGCATTCAGAGCGGCGATAACAGGTCATCTGGTGATAACAACATTGCATACAAACGATGCATTATCATCAATTGTAAGATTGCTAGATATTGGGATAGACTCGTATCTAATAAACGCAGCATTACTAGGAGTAATATCACAGCGATTAGTTAAAAAGAAAATGATAGTAAAGGGTGACTCAGAAGAAGAAAGGACTTTGATTTATGAAATACTTAGCATGAACGATGAAATTAGAGACTGCATAAAAAATAATGGAAGTATAGAAAGTATGAAAAAAATAGCACTTAAAAGCGGAATGATAACTTATGAAGAGTCTATTGAAGAAAAAAATAACGGATAAAGAACTCAAAATAATATGCAGTCAAATTTCTAATATGACAAAGTCTGGATGTGATATTATTCTTATATTTCAGACACTAATAAAAACTTCATCACCTAATACATCAAGAACACTTAGTCTCGTAAAAAGATATTTAGAATCAGGAAAAACACTCGCAGAATCATTTTATATGACAAATAGATTCTCTAACTTTTTTCTTAGCATGGTCAGAGTTGGAGAAATGAGTGGAAAAATTGAATATATTTTTGAAAAGCTATCTAAGTATTATGATAGAGAGGCAAGTGTGAAATCTAAATTAATAAGTGCATCAATATATCCTGTTATATTAATCATAGCATCAGTGGTGGTATTTAATTTTATGCTGTTGTTTGTTGTTCCAAATTTTGAAGGACTGTTTCAGATGGATGATATTATACTCCCGCGGTCTACAAGAATAATATTTTTTTTATCAAAATTTATGAGGAAAAATTTTATACCTATATTACTATCGTTTATAGCCATAGTTTGTATTTTAATCAAATGGATTAAAGAAAATTATAAAATAAAGCGGTGGTTTGATAGAATTAAGTTCGACATACCAAAGATAAAAAAACTGAATTATATTATAATTGCGGATAAATTTTCTAGGTCAATGAGCATCTTATCTGGTAGTGGAATCAATATAGGTGAGTCTATAGATATATCAACAAAAATACTTGATAATACTTATGTTGATTCAAGGATGAAAATTGCAAGAGAATATATAAAAAGAGGAAATAGTGTCACAAAATCCCTAAAAATGACTAAACTATTTCCAGAAATATTTACTTCTATGCTTCTTTCAGGAGAAGAGTCGGGCACATTTGATACGAGTTTAGAAAATATAAGTAGTTATTATGAAAAAGAACTTGATAGTGAATTAGACAAAATGATGAAATTGATAGAACCATTACTAATAGTAGTTATGGGGATAATAATAGGATCTATGATGATACTTATTCTATCTCCTATGTTTGACGTAATATCAAGAATTTCTTAATTTATGGAGGAACTAAAATGAAAATAAGAAGACTTAATAAAGATACAAGAGTAAATAAAAATATCGAATCTTGTGGTAACGAAGAGGTAGAAAAACAAAAAAACACTACTCTTAAATTAAAAAAGAGAAGAGGTTTTACATTAATTGAAATGATGTTAGTGAATTATAGATATAATTCAGTTATATCAATAATTATAAGATTTAAAAAAAATCTTTGATACTAACATGATACTAAAAATAATCTATTTTTTATATTTTTCATCATTATTTTCTTTTAAATCATCTAGTAGATCAGCTACTACATTGTCATATCCTTTATAAGAATGTGAATATGTTTTAAGCGTGATACTAGGATTACTATGTCCAAGTCTTTTACTAACGCTTATAACGTCTGCACCATTATTAATAAGCATAGTTGCGTGAGAATGTCTTAAATCATGAGCAGTGATTTCAGGAAGTCCATAGCTATATTTACTCAAATAATATCTAAAGTTAGATGGATTATCAAAGCTCAATAATTTATCATCACTTTCTACCTTATATTTTAGAGAAATCAAATTTTGTATCATTTCTGATAAAAATTCAGGCATAACTACAGTTCTAATACTTGAATTGGTCTTAGGTGTGTGAGTAAGCCTGTGGATATATGAATAAGTTTTAGTTATTGAGATTACATTTCCATCAATATCACTTACTTTTATTGCTAATAATTCTCCAACACGTATACCAAGATAAAATAACATAGAAAATGCAACATAGTATTCAAAGTTATCCACTCTTGATAGAAAAGTATTAAACTGATCTATAGTCCAAATATTTCTTTCCTTTACAGTTACCTTAAAAGTATCAAACTTATCTACTTCTTTTATATTATAGTATTTTTTTCCCCATGCTATACATGCATTTATCTGCTGTATAACTCTATTACATGTTTTTTTACTTCTTCCATCCTCCAACATATCATCAATGAAGTTTTTAATTGTCAAATTAGTAATATCTATAACCTTCATGTTTCCTAATTTTTTATCGATATGCGATTTATAATAATTTTGCTTAGCTATCAGAGTGCTAGTTTTAAAAACTCCTTCACACGATTTAATATATTCATCCCAAAGTATAGAAAAAATAATATCAGAAGATCCTTCCTTTTTTGCTTTAAATTGTATTTCATATTCTTTTGCTTCTTTTTTTGTTTTAAACCCACGTTTAGTATGCTTCTTTCCATTACAATAAAATGAAGAATACCAAGTGTTACGTAGTTCATCTTTATATTGTGGCATTGTTAAACCTCCTTATTTATGTTAAAATAGGTATAGTGAATAGACACAGATATCTGTGTTATTTATTGTGGAAGAAGTAGTACGGTCGCCAAACTGGTAGCTACTTCTTTTTTTTGTAAAAATTAGCATGTTTTATTCTTCTCCGAAGTTAAGATCTCTCATTGCTTCATCAAAAAATTCAACAACGTTATTATTTTCAATATATGATTGAATAGTTTTTTTGTTTCCTGCACCAGCCAATACTTGATTGTATGCACTTTCCATCATTTTATTCCACATATCCTTTACTTCTTTTTCAAGCCTGTATTCATTCCATTTCTTTTTTCTTTTATTGTTAGCTTCTATTTGAAACTCCATTGCTTTTTATCTAAAAAGCTCATAGTTTTTCATGTTTAACTGCATGTATCCAGTAAATTCTTTTACGTCCATTTTTAAATTCTCCTTTTCAATAATAAAATTAATTAATTAAAAAGCAATTTAATAAAAATAATTGCTAATATCATATTTAAAATAAGTGAGCTGATCAAAAAAGCTTTACTACTTACTATTTTATTAAGGCTAAAATTCTCTTTATTCATAGTATCCTCCTATTGTTCATCAAAATCTATAAGTGCCTTCACTACCTTGCCAACAAGCCTATAGTCATGTTTATTTGTTTCATTGACAACTATATCTCTAAACTCATCAAATGTTGAATTAGGCTTTAATATAACCTCGTTATGGCTTATTATAATCCTTTTAACTGTATAACCAGCTGAATCTCTAACTAACACTATATCTCTATTCTTTAGCATGTTTAATTCATTCTTAGCTCTATCAATAATAATCCACGAGCCATTAGGAATATCTTTATTCATACTTTCGCCATTGACCTTAGCAACCCCAATTGTCTTTTTTCCTGCATATTTACCAAGTAATACATCAGGTATTTCTATCTTATCAAATTTGTCTCCAGATTCGTAATCCCAAGGAGAACCTGCTGCCACTGAAAGTGGTAGTTGGTCATATGTGCAACAGGGTGAACTTTTGATAGTTTGCATATTGTCGTATATCTCAATATGTTTCTTTTTTTGTTTTCCCATTAGATATGCTATATCTACATTGAAAAAGTCTGCTATCTGTTCTAACATTTCATAATCAGGTTTTCTTCTGCCTGCCTCGTAGTTAGATACAGCACTCTTAGTTATTTTTAAAATATCAGCAAACTCTTTTTGTGTTAATTCATGATCTATTCTTAAATTTTTCAGTATTGTTCCAAACATTGAAATCACCATCCTATAATGCAATTATACACGATATGTTTACTTTTATCAATAAAAATATTCACAAAGTGTTGACAAGATAAAAATAATATAATACAATGAAAGTACACACAATGAAAACAAAAGGAGGGAGGAATAAATGGATATAGGTTATAAATTAATAAAGCTAAGAGGCGATAAAACGCAAGCTGAAGTAGCAGATGATATTGGAGTAACAAAATCAGCATTATCAATGTATGAAAGAGATGAAAGAGTTCCTCGTGATGAGATAAAAATTAGGTTAGCCAAATATTATGGGGTAGGAGTAGAAGAGCTTTTTTTTACAAAATAAGTACACGAAATGAAAACTAAAGAAAGGGGGCGAGAATATGAAAGAACCAATTAAACCTACGCCAGCATTAATAATATCTATATCAGCACTAGTTATATCAATACTGGCTTTAATTATAAGAATAGTAAAATCTATTTAATTATTGAGTAAACAAATGAAGCGATGGCAATTATAAGAGAAATTACAGCTATAGTATTTGAAAAAAATGTTGCTTTTTTTGCCGATTTGGCATCAGCATTAGCATCCTCAATTTGTTTTTTCATTAAAGATATTTTTTCTTTATGGCATTCAATTTCTTCATCATGTTTGTCAATTTGAATTTCTAGTAGAGTAGGAATTGAAGCTTGCCTTGTAATTGATTCTTGAAGAGATTTAGAAAAAGCCTTTGATTTTTCTTTATCTTCTTGGATTTGCTGATTATTTCCAATAGCTAAACCCAATATCTTATTATTATTAAGTATATCTCCCATAGAGTTATCTGTAATGTTAGGGAAAACAGAAGGTTGAGTAAATGGATTTTTTGGTGGTTTTTCTATAGACATATTAAAATCTCCTTTAAATTATATTAATGAATAAATTATATCATGAAAATAGAAATAATAAGCGGAACAGTTTCAATTATTACTGCTTCTGTAACAACTATTTTAGTACGTTTGTGGTTAGGAAGATAAGGGAGGTGAGAATATGATATACGCTTTAACAATATCTCTAATTATAAATGTTATATCATTATGGTTTTGGTTTACATATTATTCAATGTCTATAGGACTAATGTATAACATGCAAATGAAATATGGAGAGTGGAGCGATAAAGAATTAAAAGATGAAATACAAAAAGCCCTCAATGTAGGAATGAAAAAGAATATTGAAGACTTTTTGAAGATAAAGATTAAATAATTACTTAATGAAATTTTCTACTATTTTTGGAGCTAATGATGCTATAGCTGTCATAGAACCTGAAAGTCCTTTTTCAAGCAAAGTGTCTTTCAGCTTGCTCCACACTTTATTGATTCTAATATCTGATAAAAATTTGTGCCCTTCCCAAGTTAAACCTTGAATGCGAGCTGTAACTTTACTAACATGTCGTGGCATTGATACAAAACTTGCTTCTAAATAGCCAGCTTCTTCAAGTTTTATGCAAGTATAATCCAGTTCTTCTTCGGAATAGTTAGAAAGACTGCTATGCATAGCATTTATAGTGCATTCTTTGTTATACTCAATGTTTTCAGCAAAGATAAGGATATCTCTAATACAATCAGGATTTAGTTTCATAATAATTAATCTCCTTTCTAAATACTTGGCTCTGCAAAGCCTGTAATTAGATTATAGCATAAGGAGAAAGAAATATATTAAGGAGGTGAAAACATGAATAATTATTATTTAAATGTACATGAAATAATGGAAATAACAGGCAGGAAAGAAGCGTGGTGTTACCAACTAATAAAAAAAATGAACGAAGAATTGAAAAAAAAGGGATTTATAACAACTAGAGGTAAAGTTCCAAGAAAATATTTTAATGAACGCATGGGATTGGATCAATAAGGAGGAAGGCAAAATGAACATAAATGAACTTAGAAATTTATCAGATAGTTATATGTTAGAAGATGGAATCAGAATTAAAGATGTTGAGCTTAACAACAATGGTGATCTACCTGATGATTTGATTTTTATTAATAATGATGGGAAGTCAGATGTTTTAGGATATGAAACACATTATTTTGATAGGAGCAAGGTTAGAATTAAGAAAGTGATGACAGCAGGAGGGAATGCATGATTTTAGGCAGAAAAAAAGCCGACTGGCACGTCGACTAATCAAAACATTATTACGGATATTATAACATTGGAGGGGCAAATTGAAAACAATTAAATTAAAAAAACTAATATTAAATAATTTTCAAGGAGTTAAGAAATTGGATATAGACCTTGAAAACACTGTATATATAAGTGGTCCTAACGCATCAGGTAAAACAACAATATTTGATTCATTCACATGGCTTTTGTTTGACAAAAATAGTAATAATCAGACTAAATTTGAGATTAAACCATTAGATAAAAATAATAAGCCTATTAGAGTAGACGTTGAAGTTGAAGGAGTCTTTGAGATTGACGGAAAGAAATTGGTACTTAAAAAGCAATATAAAGAGAAGTGGACTAAAAGACGAGGAGACACAGAAGAAACTTTTACAGGGAATGAAACTATATACGAAGTTGACGGAGTACCTGTTAAAAAGAACGATTATAAAAAAATAATCGAAGAAAAATTTACAGATGAAGATCTGTTTAAACTTTTAACTAATCCATTATTTTTTAGTAATAATCTTAAATGGCAAGATGCTAGAGAGTTGATCCTAAAAATATCAGGCGATATAACAGATGAAGAAGTTATTGAAAACCGTAGCGAGTTAGAAGAATTAAAAGAAGATTTGCAAGATAAAAGTATAGACGATTTACTAAAATCAGCTAAGGCAAGTTCAAAAAAGTTAGTAAAAGAAAAAGCTGATATCCCAGTAAAAATTGACGAACTACAAAAAAGCATTGTTGAGATTGACGAAAAGTCAATTAACGAAGAAATAAAAAATAAAGAAGATGAAATAACTAAGCTAGAAGAGAGCTTAAAAGGATTTAAAAGTAATTCAGGTGAGATATTTGAGCTTAAAGAAAGCGCATATCATCTAAAAGAAAAGCTCAAAAACATAGATATAAAAGCTAACGAAAAGAAATCAGAAGATGAAAGTGCAATCAAATTAAAAATACGTGATTGGAAAAATATTGAATCTGAAAACAGAATGCAGATGAATGATTTAGACCATAAGATCAAGTTTTTACAAAAAGAGATAGAACATATTTCAAATAAAAAAGATTTACTTGGCAATAGATGGCTAGAGTTATTTAATAGCAAGTTTGACAGAGACGAGGTAACAACTTGTTGTCCTACTTGTAAGAGAGAATTTGACACAGAAGATATCGAAAGCAAAAGAAAAGAACTGGAAAGTAATTTTAATCAAAACAAGGCTGATGAACTTGAGTTTATAAAAAACGAAGGAAGTCAGTGCAATAACGACCTAGAAAGTAAAAATCTAGAAATAGATAAATTGAAAAAAGAAAAAACAGAGAAATTTAAAACTGTAAATGACGCTTATTTAAAAGTTCAAAAACTAGAAGAAGAACTAAAAAATATACAATCTAAAGATTATTATACTGATGAAATGAAGCAAGAACAACGAGTTATAAAAGAACGAATACATGAAATTGAAGAAAAGATAAAAGAACTTCAAAATGATGAAAATACAGAAGATAAGTCAGAAATAGAAGTTAAGATAAAAGAACTAAAAGTCGATATTAAAAAGTTTACTGAAGATCTAGGAATGAATAAGGTAAATGAAAAAACTGTGGCTAGAGTAACAGATTTAGAACTAGAAGAAAAACAAATAGCATCAAAAATAGCGGCCATTGAAAAAAGAATAATGCTTTGCGAAAAGTTTATAATAACAAAGGTAGAACTTTTAGAGCAAAATATCAATAAGAAATTTAATGGAGTTAAATTTAAGTTATTTGAACAGCAAGTAAACGGTGGAATTAATGAAACTTGCGAAGCATTGATTGATGGAGTTCCGTTTAACAATGCAAATACAGCGTCCAAGATAAATGCAGGACTAAGTATCATAAAGACTATAGGCGACTTTTACGAGGTTAAAATGCCAATATTTATAGACAATAGAGAATCAGTAATACTGCTTGAAGAAGTAGATACGCAAGTGATTAATTTAATGGTTGATAATATAGACGAATTACAAATATCAGGAGGGAAATTCAATGACTAATCAAGTTCAAAAAACAGAAAATAAAGAAGTGGTGGCGGAGAAAAATATAACGGATAAAGCACTAAATGCAATTAATAAATATGTAAGTGATGGGGTATTGCATTTACCTCAAAATTACTCAATATCAAATGCCATGAAATCAGCCTATCTAACACTAGAACAGACTACAGATAAAGATGGCAATTCAGTTTTGAAAACTTGCTCAAAAGAATCAATATATCAGGCGTTATTAGATATGGGAATACAAGGTTTAACACCATCTAAAAATCAATGCTACTTTGTAGCTTACGGAAAGAAATTAACTCTAATGAGGAGTTATATGGGAACAATGGCAATTGCTAAAAGGCAAGAAGATATAAGAGATATTAAAGCGTATTGCATTTATGAAGGAGATGAGTTTGAAACTGATTATGACTACGAAAGTGGAGTTCTTAAAGTGTCTAAATATAAACCTAATTTTGGGAATGTAGACACCTCTAAAATGAAAGGTGCGTTCGCTGTAATAATTGGAGAAGAAGGAGTCATTCACACAGAACTAATGACAATGCCACAAATAAAAGCAGCATGGTCTATGGGAGCAAGTAAGGGTAATAGTAAAGCTCATAATAACTTTAATGATGAAATGGCTAAAAAGACAGTTATAAGCAGAGCTTGTAAATTATTTATAAATACTAGTGATGATAGTGATGTATTGCTAGGAGATTCTTTTGCGAGTTCTGATGAAGAAAGAATTGAAGAAGTAAAAAAAGAATCAATAGACATAACTGTGAAAGAAGAGATAGAGAATAATGCAAATTCAGAAGTTATTGATATTGATGATTTTGTAGAAGTCAAAGAAGATGAACAAGAAGAAATAACAGCTTCTGATGATATAGTTGTTCCATTTTAAGCAATATGAATAAGATTAAAATACTGGGTTCAGGGAGTAGCGGAAACTGTTATTCCCTGAATGTAGACAACGAGATATTACTTTTAGATCTAGGATTTAATTATAAGAAAATACTAGAATTTGTAAATTATGAATTAGATAAGGTAGTTGGTGCTTTAGTAACTCACGAACATAAAGATCATTCAAAGGCAGTTGAAGAAATTGCAAACAACGGAATAGATGTATATGCCACACAGGGAACTTTTGAAAGCCTAGATATACAAAATCATAGGACTAATATTATAAAGGCAAATAAACCTTGTTTGATTGGTAATTTCACTATACTGCCCTTTATGGTAGAACATGACGCAGTAGAGCCAGTAGGATTTTTGGTAAAACATAAAAGCATAGGAAGTCTTTTATATATAACTGATACATACTACGTCAAATATAAATTTAATAAGATTAATCATATATTAGTTGAATGCAATTACTCAAAACAAATAATTGACGAAACACTAAAAGATAAAATGTTTTTAAGAAATAGAATCGTTGAAAGTCATTTTGAATTAAACAATGTGATTGATTTTTTAAAAGCAAGTGATTTATCGGTGCTAAAAACTCTTACATTAATTCATTTATCTAGCAGTAATTCAGATGAAAAATTATTTAAAAGTGAAGTAGAAAAAGCTATAGGACATCCAGTAGAAATAGCAAAAAAAGATTTAGAGATATATTTATAACAGATTAGCTATTTAGGAGGTGATAAAGTGGCAAGACCTTTAAAGAAAGGTATAGACTACTTTCCTTTAGACGTTAATTTTATGAGAAATATCAAGGTCAGAAAAATAATAAGAGCATGCAGTGAAAAGTCAATTGCTGTACTAATCAGCCTGCTGGGTAACGTCTATGAAGATCATGGGTATTACACCGTGTGGGATAATGATATACCTTTTCTAATTGCTGATGAAATTGGGGTTAGCGAGGGTCTAGTAACAGAAATTGTAAATAAGGCTGTTCAAGTAGAATTTTTTGATAGTGATATGTTTGAGAAGTATAAAATATTAACTTCAAGCGGAATCCAAAAAAGATATTTGGAGGCAACAAGCAAAAGAAAGCGTGTTGAATTAATTGAGGAATATCTACTTCTTGATATAAATGTCGTCAATAACTTAGTTAATGTATACATTAACTCGATAAATGTAGTTGATAATACACAAAGTAAAGTAAAGGAAAGTAAAGTAAATAAAAGTATTAATATTATACGCTCTGCTCCTAGTAAAAATAGCAGTGGAGATAAAGAGCTAAGCGAGGATTTTAAACGTGTGATAGAAGCATGGAACTCTATTAGTGAATTAAAAAATATAAAAAAGATATCAGCTAATACTAAGAGATACAACAAGTTAAAGGGCAGGATATCAGAATATGGAATTGATAAAGTTTTGGAATGCGTCCACAGTATTGAACGCTCATCATACCTAAAAGGCTACATATCAGAGCGAGGCTGGCAAGCGAATTTTGACTGGTTTATAGAGCCTGCGAATTTCTTAAAGGTATTCGAGGGAAATTACGAAGATAAGGCAAAGCCGAATAAACCTGCAAGTGTTCCGGCTCCTAAGAAAACAGCATTTCATAATTTTAAATCAGAACATGGAGAAAAAAGCGACGAGGAACTCAATGAAATGGTGAGAAAGCTGCAAAAGAGATAGTTTTAGGGATCTTAAAAGAGGTGAAAACTATGAAAAATAAAGATTACAAGGTTGCTTTTAACAGGTGCGAGTACTGTGAGTCTGATATGCTCGCCATTGGCAACAGGCAAGGGAGTTATCTTGTCCAGTGTCCTAATTGTGGGACTATAACGCATACAAAATTTATTAGAAAAAACAACTTGTCGAAAAGAAAAAAGATGTTGCTGTTACACAAGCATAAGTATTATTTAGAGGGATAGAGGAGACTTAAAAAATGAGAATAGATATAAAACCAAACAAGAACAAAATAGAGATAGGAGATTTAGTAAATGATAATAAGGGGAATATGTATTTGCTTGGTCTTGAAGCAAGTGAAGGAAATTTAACGTTGATAGATTTAGCAACTGCTAATTGTGAAATATACCCATATGCTTCAGAAAATATAGAAGAATTGATAAGACATGAATCACTAGAACTAACGCAAAAAGCTTCAGATATGGCATTGGTTTATAAAAAAGGTAATTGTGGTTATGACGACCATATTGCATAAATATTAAATTAATAGGAGGAATAGAAAATGAAAATAAGTGAATTACAAAACGGCGAATTAGACGAAAGAATAAGCTATGAACTACAGAAGATATTTGAAAACATAGAAGATCCAAACACAGATGAAAAGAAAGTACGAAGCTTAACAATTACATTGAAATTTAAGCCAAATGGCAATAATGAAATGGTAGAGCTTGATCCAGCACTTAAAACATCACTAGCACCAGTTAAAACAAATCCTACAACAATAATTGTTGATAAAGATTTTAGCACTGGCAAGGTATCAGCAAAAGAATATAACAAGCAAATAAAAGGTCAAATTGACATAGCGCAGATTGAAGAAGAATCAAATGACGAAGGAAAGAAAGTTATAGATTTAAGAGCAAGTAAGTAAATAAAAAAATATAAAAATTAAAAGGAGAATATAAAAATGGAAATTAGAGAAGCATTAGAATACTTAGTAGATTTAGGTGAAAGTAAATATATAACAGCAGAAGAAATTAACGGAAGGATGTATACAAAAGATAGAATAAGCAGAGTCAAAGAAAATGTAGAATTAGAAACATTAAATATAAATACATTAAGTGGGTTGGTTGACTATATAAAATCTGATTTAGATGGATACAAGGATGACAACATACTTATAACTGTTGAAACACCAAGAAAAGTAACTGTTAGTTTGGAAATAAATTCAGATGGAGATAGGCCTATAGTATTAAGAAGTGAAGCAATAGTCCCTCACATTGCATTTAATGATTATTATGACACAGAAAAATTTAATGTATTGTTACAATCAGCATTTTTAGACAATGAGGATAAGGCTCTTTTATTACAAGTAGCTGGAAATATTAAAGAGGAAGCCATTAAAACTACTGGAGATGATGGAGTGAGCCAAGTTGCAACTATTAAATCAGGAGTGGCAACAGTACAAGATGTAGTAGTTCCTAATCCTGCAAAATTAAAGCCTATGAGAACATTTAACGAGGTTGAGCAGCCTGAAAGTAAATTTATATTCAGAATGAAGGATGGTCCTTCTTGTGCGTTATTTGAAGCAGATGGAGGAGCATGGAGAAATGAAGCTATGAAAAACATTAAAGAGTATTTAGAAAAAGAATTAGAAGGAATGAAAGGAATAACTATAATTTCATAATATAAGGGGCGAAAGCCCCTTTGTATTTAGTAAAAGGTGAGTATATGAGATATAGCAAGTACGGAAATAAGAAAGTTGAAATAGATGGAATAAAGTTCGATTCAAGAAAAGAAGCTAATAGATATGCTGAATTAAAGCTATTAGAAAGATGCGGAGATATAACTGAATTAGAGTTGCAGCCTAGGTTTTTACTTCAAGATAAATTCAAACATAATGGAAAAACAATTAGAAAGATTGAGTACGTAGCAGACTTTATGTATGTACGAGCAGGCACAATTTACGTGGAAGATGTTAAGGGAATGAAAACAGATGTGTATTCACTGAAAAAGAAATTATTTCTAAAAAAATATAGTGAATATATATTTAAAGAAATATAAGGAGTAAATATATGAATAATGTAGTTTTGGTTGGAAGATTAACAAGAGATCCTGAGCTTAAATATATTCCAGGTTCAGGAACACCAGTAGCAAGTTTTACGATAGCTATTGATAGAGATTATAAAAACAAAGACGGCTCTACTACAACAGACTTTATACCAGTTGAGATAATGGGGAAATCTGCGGAGTTTGCAGCTAATTATATATCTAAAGGAACTCTAGTAGGGGTTCAAGGGTCAATTAGAGTAGATAAGTATGAAACTCCAAACGGCGAGAAAAGAAGCTTTACAAAGGTAGCAGGCATGTATGTTCAGAAGTTAGAGAAACGTGGCGATAATGAAGGTAGTAATGGAGGAAGCACAGGAAGTGATCAAGCGCAGTATTCTGCTGTTGAAGATGACGACGTGCCATTTTAGGAGGGATTAATATGGTGCCCTTGTATCAAGTAGGTGAATTTATCATATTCAATAATCATCTTTTTAGAATATTTGAATGTGTAATAGAAAAAGGGGTTCTGGAAAAAAGAATTCGTTATGAAGTAAATGGAGTTTATGTTTATGAAAAAACAATTGATCATGAAGCGACAAGAGTTTTTAATAAATAATGCAATAATGAAGAATTGGCAACAATGAAAATTATATCAAAAACTTATAATTGGATCACTAGAGATAAAGAAGGATTTGTTTTTTTACATAAGGAAAAGCCTGTAAAAGAAAGTGGAGTTTGGTGTGTGGGAGACGATAATGGCTTTTTATTAACAACAGACTTATTTATAACTAATTTTCCTTCGATACAGTGGAGAGATAGATATGCTACAAAAATAATTAGATTGAAAAACATTTAAGCTAAATAGACATTTTAATAAAAAATAAAATAACAATAAAAGGAGAAAATAAAATGAATAAAGGCATAAGATTAGCAATAACAACAGGTATAGTGTTAATTGTATTTACAGTAGGTAGCTTTAAATTTTTTGAAAGAATAGATAATGGATATGTTGGGGTTAGATACTCAATGAATGGCGGAGTGAGAGATGAAGTATTGACTCAAGGAGTAAAATTTGTAGGGCTTGACTATGTAACTCAATATCCAACAAGACTACAGACTATCTATTCAAAGAATATTGCAGTATCAACAAAAGACAGCAAGAAAACAGTAGTAAGCATTAAATATGATTATAAAGTGGATGCAACAAAAGCATCAAAGATGTACAAGGAGTTTGGGAATATAACAAGTGAGGATATTGAAAAAGGGTGGTTAAAGTCTAAATTGCAAAAAGAAGCTAGAGAGGTATATTCAAAATTCACTTTACTAGAAATTCTATCAGGAAAATCATCTGTTGTTGAATCAGAGCTTTTAAAACAATTTTCTAAGTCTGTAGAAACAAAAGGTTTTGTAGTTGAAGATGTAACAGTAGGTGTCCCTGAAGTTGACAAAGAAACTCAAAAATCAATAGATTCAATAATTCAAGCAGGACAAGAAAATGAAAAGGCTAAGCTAGAATCAGAAACATTAAAGACTAGAGCAGATGCTAAGTACTATGAAAAAGTAAAGCAAGCAGAAAGTGAAAGAGAAGCTAACAAAAAACTATCTGAATCAATAACACCTGAAGTAATTAAATTGAAGGAAGCTGAAGCTAGATTAAAGCATGGTTGGGTTGAAGTTCAGACTGGCGAGGCTATAGTAAATAAATCTAAGTAAAGGTGAGGGTTATGGCATACTATCTTTTTAGAATATTATTAATACCTACTATTGTTATTCTTTTGATGATAGTAGGTTGGCTTTGGAGAAATGATTGGTAAAGGAGAATGTTAGACCAATGAAAGACGTTAAAAACAACAGACCAAGCAAAGACTATATGACGATACATGAATGCGCTAAATATGTTGGCATTAAAGTAGATAGAATGAGGAAAGTTTGTGCTAGAAATAATCTAGGAAAATATGTTAATGGAGTATATTTTATACATAAAATAACGGTGAGAGAACTTAGAAAAGAGTATAAGGAAATGAAGTCTCATTACAAGAAAAGTGACTTTATGAATAAAACAAAGCTAGGACAATCTGTAGTTGAGAGATATATAAATAAATTAAGAAATGAAGGCAAAGTAAAGGCGGTAAACTTTGATAATTTCACATCAAGATATTGTTATTACCCACCTAAAGATACAGCTATAATACTTGAGGAGTTGGAGAAATACAAAAAAGATAATATACAGAAGGAAGAAGGTAGCAATAAAAAAGGTAGAAGACAAAGAGGAAGGCGTGACTATAGAATTACAAACTTACAAATAGGTAAGAAATACACTGTGCATAGTCTAGTAGATGGAAAGATAGATTCAACAGTGTACAAGGGTAAATTAGTAGGAGAATACAAGCATCATTTATTATTTGAAAAAATTGTGAATGGAAATAAATTTAGAGAATCATTTGCTAATAATGTGATGTTGTATAGAGTTGTTTAAAAAGGTAGGTGAAAAGATGGCTGAAATCAAAGATGAAGAATATAAGATGATCGAGGATTGGCTGAAAGAGTATAGAAAGCTTGAACCAGCCATCAAAAAATACGAGTTAGATATCGAAGAAATAAAAAATGATATAATTGGATGTAGTGGAATATGTTATGAAGGTGAAAAACTAGCGCCTACTTACAATATAAGTAAGCCAGTAGAAAATGAAGTTCTAGATAGAGATAAAAAAATTAAAGAAGTAGAAGTGAAAAAAAGAAGGCTAATTATACATAAGGAAAAGATGGATATAGCTATTAATAATTTTAATTCAGTTCAAAAAAGATTGTTTGATTATGAATTTGCACAGGTAGAAGGGGATATAAGCATGGATATCATTTCATATAAAATGAATATTAGTAGAAGTGGATTGTATAAGATTAGGGACGATATTATACGAAGTACATTTTACAGTTTAAATCCTGATAGAACACTAAAATTTATAGAAAAACAGTTTAAATATACGGAATAAATGAAATTTTGGACAAAAAGTGGACAAAGTCTGGACAAAAAGCATTAAAAAAGGTGTTATACTTGTATTATGGAAAAACTGAAAAGCCAGTTTTCCTCCTAAGATATTTTTTAATTTAATTACATTTCGCAGAAAAGGGATCTATTTATTTAGGTCTCTTTTTTACGGAATTTGTTGTTAAAAATAATTTATTTTGATATTATTAATATAAATTGATTGAACAAAGGAAGGCTCTAAATAATATATTATGAAAAAAATAAAAGAAGAATTAAGAGTTACTATATTTGAGATATTAGTATTAGCTGGAGTAATAGGCACTATATTAGGATATAAAATTCCATCAGCTATAGCCTTTTTAGTAGGCTTTGTGGGAGTGATATATTGTCTTATAAGTAGTAGAAGCAAAAAGAAAGGTTAAATTTAGAAATAGATAGAAATATTTTATATTATAGAACTTATTAATTTAGGTTCTCTTTTTTATTTGATTTAATTATGTGGGTTGTAGATAATGTTTTCCTTTGGTATAATTAAAGTATTAATTATATTAGGAGGAAAGAGAATGTCGAATAAAGAAAAGGAATATAAAATTAAGATAGAAGAATTGAGGATAAATAAAGAGGTATTTGAGAAAGAAAGAGAGATTATTAAATTAAAAATTGACGAGATAGAGAAATCTTTAAAAGAAATTTCAAAAAAAACAACTTTGAATGATTTTTATAAAAATCTATATAGCGAGATAAACATGTTAACAAGTATCCCTAGATCTTTTGTAGATGAAAGAATTTATATAAATTTAAATTCATATAGTGGCGCAATAGATCAAGACAGAGAAATGTTAGAGAAAGTGTTAGTGGAGTATAAAGAGATTGTGAAAAAATTTGACGAAAAAATAAAAAAATTTAGTGATGAAATAAAAAAATAGTTAATAATATTTAAGAGCCAATAAGGCTCTTTTTTATTGCAACAAATCATCCATCTACCATGAGTAGACAAGGGCAATAGATTGCGTTGATACTAAAATATTTATGTGATTGGAAAGAAAGTGAGGTGATATATCATCAAGAAAAAACTGACAATTAAACAACAGAAGTTTGCTGATGAATATATCATCAGTGGAAATGCTACAGAGAGTTATAAGAAGGCGGGATATAAATGTTCAAGTAATGAAGTTGCGAGTGCAAATGCTGTTAGATTACTAGGAAATGATAAGGTTAAAAATTATATAGATGGAAAAATGAAAGAAATTAATAATAGTAATATCATGACAATGGAAGAAGTCATGCAAAGATTGACATTAATAGCAAATGATAAAATACATGAAGAAGTAGTTACTGCTACAGGACAGGTGGTCAAAAAAGGAGTATCTATAAAAGACCAAGAAAAAGCCATGGAACTGATAGGAAAAAGATACGGTGGTTGGGTAGATAAAGTAGATTTAACAGGAGATTTAGAAGTAAATATTGCCCTAGATTATGGAGAAGATGAAAGCAAATAATATTAAGTAAAATAGATATTAATTGTCACAAAACTTTAGAAGTATATATTGATAAAATGAAATTAGTTTATTTATATTAACTTCACATAATTAAAGTGAAACAAATATAAATAAAGTGTAAAAATAAATGTAGAAATACCAATGGTTTGAGATAACTATTCCGAAAAGGAGTATTTAGGGAATAGTTAGAAAAAATAAAAAAAAGAGCAAACCTAATTAATGGATTGCTCAAATATTTCATTTAAGATTTTTAACAATTTAATTTTCTGATTCATTTATTATATCAAATGGAATTTTAGCGTCACAAATAACTTGCCATAGTTTGATTTTTTCATCAACTACAATTACTTTCCAAAAAGCAGGGAGTTTCCATGATTTATCTTTGCTTCCTTTAAAACTACCACTAGCATATCCTAGCAAACCGATAGAAGTTTCACTATTAAAAATTTCTGTAACTTCAATATGGTAATTAGGAAACCAATTGAAATATCCTTCCCAACCGGTTATCATCTTTTCTTTGTTTTCCTTATTGTTCCATGTGTCAATAAATATATAGTCTTCATGCATTAGATCAGTTATTGAAACGATATCATGCTTATTAATAGCAGCTACGAATTGTAATGCAATTTTTTTATTCATAATATGACCTCTTTTCATAGAATTTCAATGTAATGATAGTGATAAAATTATTATACCACAAACAGAAGTAATAAAAGGAGCATAAAAATGAAAGTAAAAGCAAAATTTAATCCTTCTTTTAAACCAGTTCATGAATGTAAAAAAAGATATGTAGTAATGAAAGGTTCTGCAGGTTCAGGAAAAAGTGTAGACACTGCACAAAATTATATAATAAGACTGATGAAAGACAAGGGCAGAAACCTTGTTTGTGTCCGTAAATCTGATGTTACCAATCGTGATAGTACGTTCTCTGAGCTACTAGGTGCGATTAATAGACTAGGTGTTGCAATGCACTGGGAAGTTAAACAAAGTCCCTTACAGCTTAAATGTAGGAATGGTAACACCATTATATTTCGTGGAATGAATGACGAAAGGCAAAGAGAAAAGCTTAAATCAATAACATTTACAACTGGAAAGCTAACTGATGTTTGGATAGAAGAAGCAACAGAGCTTATGCAAGATGATGTTGAAATCATAGATGACCGTTTGAGAGGTGAACTCCCAAAGGGTCTTTTTTATCAAATTAAAATGACATTTAACCCAGTATCAAGCAGTCACTGGATTAAGAAAGTATACTTTGATAGAGAAGATGAAGATGTAATGACGCATCATAGTACTTATTTAGGCAATAGATTTATTGATGAAGGCTACCATAGAAGAATGGAGCGAAGACGTGAAGTAGATCCAGACGGCTACAGAGTGTACGGATTAGGTGAATGGGGAGAACTTGGAGGACTTGTATTCTCTAACTTTAGAGTTGAAAACATATCAACAAACTTAGATGATTATGACAGCGTAGCAATAGGAGTTGACTTTGGTTTCAACCATGCTACTGCAATGCTTACACTTGGATATAAAGACGGAGATGTGTATGTGTTAAATGAAATATATGAATTTGAAAAAGATAACTCTGAAATAATAGATATTGCAAGAGTAAAACAAATACCTAAGAACATCCTAATGTATTGTGATAGCGCTGAACCTGATAGAATAAAGCAATGGAAAAAAGAAGGTTATAGAGCAAAAGGAGTTAAAAAGGGTGCAGGAAGTGTAAATGCACAGATTGACTGGTTAAAACAAAGAAAGATATTGATACATCCGAGTTGTAAAAATACTATATCAGAAATCAATCAATGGAAATATAAAAAAGACCCTAAGACAAATGAATACATTGACGAACCAGTAAACATATTTGATGACGCTATGGCAGCACTTAGATATGGAGTACAAGGTTGGAGAAATGTAGGCGCTATATCATTTGATTGGTAGGAGGTGAACAAATGTTTAAATGGATAAAAAAGGGGGTGGCAAAGCTGAATAATATGTTAAACAAACCTGAAAGTAAAGACCCTAGCAATTTGACTTACTTAGAATATTTGGTAGATAATTTCAAAGGCTCAAAGATAAGAGAAGAACAGATTACTGGAGTGAAATACTACAAAGGTGAACATGATATCCTACATAGAAAGAAATATCTACATATGAGAGATAATGTAAAAAAAGAATTAACTAATGTTCCTAATAATAAAAGAATAGATAATCAATATGCAAAAGCAGTAGACCAAAAGGTTAATTATATGCTTGGTAAAATTCCAATGTATGAATGTGAGGACACAACTTATTTAGATAAAGCAAGTGCTGTATTAGATGTTAGCTTTCACAAGGTACTAAAAAACCTACTAAAAGACTCTCTAAATTGTGGTATATCGTGGCTATATATTTATATTGATAACGAATCAAAAATGAAATACAAAAGGCTACCAGCACATCAGATATGTCCAATATGGGAAGATGAAGAACATACAAGACTCAACTTTGCATTTAGATTATATTCAAATACAGAATTTATTAATGGTGCAGAAAAAACAGTAGAATACGTTGATGTGTACACTAAAAACAGTATTGAAAAGTATAAACTTGATGGAAAGACTCTAAATAAAATAGGCGAAGAGTCATATATCACTGATATCAAGGGAAATAGCTACAATTGGAATGATAGAATCCCTTTAGTTGCTTTTAAATACAATGATGATGAAATACCACTAATAAGGAGAGTTAAGTCACTACAAGATGCCATTAATGAGCTAATGTCAGACTTTAACAATAACATGGAGCAAGATGGTAGAAATACAATATTAGTCATTAAAAATTATGAAGGACAGGGATTAGAAGAATTTAAGAATAACCTTGCTAACTTTGGAGCTATTAAAGTATCTGATGATGGTGGAGTTGAAACTCTTACAGTTGAGGTTAATTCAGAGAATTACAAATCAATATTAGATCTATATAAAAATGCACTTATTGAAAATGCAAGGTGCTATGATGCTAAGGACGATAGATTAAATGGACAGCCTAATCAGATGAACATACAGTCAATGTACTCTGATATAGACCTAGATGCAAATGGAATAGAAGTAGAATACAAGGGCAGCTTTTCGTATTTTCAGAAGCTGCTTAGGGTATATCTTGAATCCGTTACAGAATTTGAAAATAGCGATAAAGATATTGAAATAACATTTAATAAAGACGTGCTAATAAATGAAAGTCAAGTTATAGCAGATGTTAAAAACTCTGTAGGAGTGATATCGAATAATACATTAATTAAAAATCATCCATATGTTGAAGACGTTGATGAAGAAATACAAAATATTGAAGAAGAAAAAAAGAAAGATATACAAACTCAAGCGGAACTAGACTATGAAAAACAGCTTGGTGGTGGTGCGATTGAAAAATAGTAAATACTGGGCTGACAGAATGAAAGCCTTAGAAGAGCAGCTATATAAAAACACCACAAATACTGCTGAAAGAATAAGAAAAATCAATAAAGGTTTACAAGTATCTCTACAAAAAGATATGTGGTACCATCTTATGAAGTTTGCTGATAATAATGAGTTAAACTACGCTGAAAGCAAAAAGTTACTCAACAGTGAAGAATTAGCTGAATTTAAATATACTGTAGCAGACTACATTAAAATGGGCAAAGAAAATGCAGTTCACGAAAACTGGCAAAAAGAATTAATCAATATGAGTAGTAGATATCATATATCAAGATTGCAGGCCATGCAGACAGCTTTAAGGAATTACACAGAGAACTTTGTAGCACTTGAAGAAAAGGAAATAAGCGAGAATATAATAGATAACTTGAAAGAAAGTTATTATAAAAATGCTTATGAAATAGCAAAGGGAACTAACGTGGTTACTGATTTGTATATGCTTGATAATAATATGTTAAAACAATTTATCCATAAACCTTGGACACCTGATGGATTAGAGTTTTCTAAAAGGATATGGAGCAGACACAGACCAGAACTTGTTGATTTCCTAGATAAAAAACTAACTCAAAGCCTTATACAAGGTAAGCATCCTAAAAAGTTAGTAAGTGAACTTGCAAAGGCCTTTGATGTAAAAAAAGACCATGCTAGAACACTTTTATATACCGAAACTGCGCACTTCCAACAAAAGGCACAAGAAATGTGTTTTAAAGATTTAGAAGTGGAAAAATATCAGATAGTTGCAACACTTGATATAAAAACATCTGAACTTTGTAGAAGTCTAGACCATAAGGTATTTGATGAAAAGGATAGACAGGTAGGAGTAAATGCTCCACCATTTCACATTAGATGTAGAACCACTACAGCTCCTTATTTTGATGATATGGAAGATGTAGAACGTATGGCTAGAGATAAGCACGGCAAGAGTGTTAGAGTAGCTGATATGAGCTATAAGCAGTGGTATGACAAGTATGTTAAGAGTGACCCTGAATATCTAGCAAAAGAGAAGAAATGGAAGAATAGATTTTCTGATAGAGAGCAACATAAGGAATATAGAAAAATATTAGGCAAAGACATCCCTCAAAGCTTTGATAAGTTCCAGTATATGAAGTATAATGATAATATAGGGTGGAAGGATACAAAGCTTAAATATCAGATAAAGACAGAGTATAATTTAAAGGTTCATGACGGACGTCAAGGAAAGCATATAAAAGGATATAATAATTATACTGGAAAGAGTTATCTATTAGAAAATATAGACCCTCAAGAACTTGTAAATAAATATGCTGGTACTGGAGAAATAAAAAGAGATAGCAATGGCAATTGGACAAATAAAGAATTTTGTTCACATGATACAGCTATAGGTTACTACGTAGATAGTGAAATAGAGGAAAAGACAAAAAGATTTTCGATATCATATAGTAAAGATAAAGGAACACATATAGTTCCTAGAAAGGAGTAGAATATGGTTAGTTTAGAATTAATGAAAAACGCAGTAGGTAAAAATGTGAAAATTAAGTTTACTAATGGCAAATATTTAGAAGAAAAATGTATTCAATGTCACCAACCAGAAGATTATGACGAAGAAGAATATATGCTTGAATTTAAACATTATTTAATTAATCAATCTGAAATAGAAAGTATAGAAATATTATAAGAAGCACTTAGACAATTAGAGTTTAGGTGCTTTTTTAATGCAGTAAAACGTCCTAGATAAGACTTTAAAAGGTCTATTTTTTATGCAAAAATACTCAGGCTCTAAGAGAATAAAACAGGGAACTACAAACTGGTACCGACCAGAATAAAAAGGAGAGTAGATTAAATGGAATGGTTAAATGAAATACTAAAAGACGTTGAAGGTAAAGATGAAATTATAAAACAGATTAAAAAAGGAATAGGAGAGAATTTTGTAAGCAAGTCTGACTTTAACGATAAAAACGAGGAAAACAAAACTTTAAAGACTCAAATAACTGAAAGAGATACACAGTTAGAGGAATTAAAGAAAGTTAATCCTGATGAACTAAAAGCAAAGATAGAGGAGCTAGAAAAAACTTATGCTGATGAAAAAATAGCACATGAAAAAGCTATGAAAGAAACTAAGGCAAACAGTGCAATAGAATTAGCATTAACAGGCTCTAAGGCAAAGAATATCAAAGCTGTAAAAGCACTATTAGAATTAGATATGGATGCTATAGAATTTGACGATAACGGTCAAATAAAAGGACTAGCCGACAGATTAAACAGTCTAAAGATAAGTGATTCATATTTATTTGATGGCGAGGGAACGCCAGAGCCAAAAGGTGGATTTAAAGGTGTAGAACCTCCGAGTGGTGGACAAACTCAGGTGACAGAACCAAAAACATATGAAGATTTTTTAAAGAAAATAGAAGGGGATGATTAATTATGACAACAGTATTTAACGGAAAAATATTTAATGAAGAAGCTTTTGGGCAATATGTAAATTCATTACCACAAGTTACAAAAACAGAGCTATTAAAATCAGGAGCAGTTGCGTCTAATCAAGATATATACAATTTGTTTCAAGGGCAAGTAAACAGTTACTACGGAAGAATACCAATGTATGGAACAATAGGTGGTGAAGCACTAAATTATGACGGAATGACTGATATTGGGGCAGATAGCATAAATACATATGATAGAGGAGTCCTTGCGTACGGTAGAGCTAAGGCTTGGACAGAAAAAGACTTCTCATATGATGTAACAAGTGGAGTTGACTTTATTAGCCAAATAGGAAAGCAAGTATCATCTTATTGGGAAAAAATAGATCAAGCAACACTTTTATCTGTACTTAATGGAGTATTCTCAATGAGTGCGCCTAAACAGAATAAGGAATTTGTAGACAATCACACTCTAGTAGTTGACGGAAAAATACAGGAAGATACGCTAAATAACGCAATACAGCAGGCTTGTGGAGACAATAAAAATATTTTCTCCCTTGTTATAATGCATTCACAAGTTGCAACTAACTTAGAAAATTTAAACCTAATGAAGAGATGGACTCAAACTGATGCAAACGGATTAACAAGAGAGCTAACACTTGGTACATGGAATGGAAAAACAGTTCTAGTTGACGATAGCATGCCAGTTAACACAACTACTATATCAGAGCCTTCAGGAGAAGAAGGGGGAGCACCAAGTAAAAAATCTATCACACAATACACTACTTATGTATTGGGGTCAGGAGCTATTGAATTTGGAGAATTACCGGTAAAAGTAGCTTATGAAGTTGACAGAAATCCTAGCAAGAACGGTGGACAGGACTATCTATATTCAAGAAAGAGAAATTATATAGCACCATACGGAATATCTTACGAAAAGAAAAATCAAGCTTCTTTATCTCCAACTAATAAAGAACTAGAAAATCCTTCAAACTGGACTCTAGTAAATGATGGAAACGGAGAGTATATAAGCCATAAAGCAATACCAATGGCTAGAATAGTATCACAGGGCTAGAGATATGAATGAGGAATATTTAGATAATATCAAAAAAGTAATAAAAGCTTACATGAATAGATATAAAATTCCAGTAAGTGATGAAGATGATGAGTTTTTAGAATTTAAGATAGAAGAACATACACAGTCTATTCTAAACTACTGCAATATAGAGGAACTACCGAAAGAGCTTATATATGTAGTTGCAAATAGAGTGTTTGGGGAAATATTAGAAAACAACCTTAATGCTACATCTGCAAACATGGAAACTGGCGAAGGCATAAAACAAATCACAGAGGGAGACGTAACAGTCTCCTTTTCTGATTCCTCAAATAACATAAAGACCACTATTAAATATTATAAGAGCTATGGTAAAGAAAGCCTACATGCTTTTAGAAGGTTGAGGTGGTAGTATGAGGTTAGACAGATTCAGAAAAGCAGTGGAGCTCTTGTATGATGGTAGATGTGATATATACGAATACATACCAGTAAAGGACCCAGTTACAAAGAAAACTAAAGATGAGGAAGTACAGTCGTTTTCTCAAATTCCTTGTAGACTTTCATATTCTCAAAGCCCTATTACAATCCAAAAAGAAGCAGGCAATATTGAACAAAAGATAAAGTTGTTTATATCACCTAATATCAAAATTAAGCCTAATTCTAAAATTGTAGTTACTCAAAATGGAGTCACTAGAGAATACAAAAATGCGTCTGTATCTGCAGTGTTTTCTAATCATCAAGAAATAGAGTTAGAACTCACTAAGGAGCGTGCATAATGGCTAAACTTGGGGATATGACTAGCTTTAAAAGGCAATTTGAACAGTTTAACGAAAAGGTGCAAAAGCTAGACGATAAACAAATGGACGCCTTGATTAAGAGAGTGGCAAGGATGATAGCAACTAGAGTCTTATATTATGCAATTAAAGACACACCAACAGACACAGGGCATCTAAGACGTGGTTGGGGTGGTGGGGTTGAATCATCACCACAAAATATAGCAAATGGACTCAGTGTTAAAAGAAAAGGAAATGAGTATGTAATTACAGTTAGCAACTTAGTGGAATATGCATCCTATGTTGAGTATGGACACAGAACTAGAGGCGGCAAGGGATGGATTGACGGACAATTTATGCTTAAAATTGCAGTAGATAAGGTCAATGCTAGAGCTAATAGTTACATACAAAAAGAAGTTGAAAGAGAACTAAAGAAGGTGTTTAAATGATAGACAAGATAATAAATGCCGTGTCAATACAGATAGATAGCTACTTTGAAGATATATCAATATACGCAGATGAGAATAAGCAAGACTTTGACGAGCCTTGTTTTTTTATTTCTTTAATTCATTCAATGAAAAATAGGATGTTAGGTGGTAGGCAAGAAAGGTCATATCCACTTGACATTAAATATTTTGATGAAAAAGCGAGTATATCAGAATTAAATGAAATAGGAGATTATCTATACGAAGCACTAGATTTATTAGATGTAGAGGGAAAGTTGATAAGAGGAATAGATATGGAGTACAAAATAGTTGATAATGTGCTTCATTTTTTTGTAACCTATCCTGCTGTATTGGAGTACGAAAAAGAAAAAGTAGACAAGATGGAAAGTCTTGAACATGAGATAGGAGTTGATTTAAATGGCAGAAACTAAAGAGGTTAAGAAACCTGCTAGAGAGCTAAGTAAGTTTGAAAAACACGTGATAATGCGAGCTAAGAAATACATCAGATATGTTGATGTGCTTGAAATAACTCTAGATGATGATAAGTTATACAGTTTTGCTGACGTTGACAAAGAGTTAGAAAAAGCGTTGAAGAAGGAGGCTAAATAATGGCAATAGGTGGCGGAAGATTTACTGGGATGAACAAACCATTAGCAGGTGCTTATATTAATAATATAAGTGCGTCAAGGAGCTTAAATCTACTTGGCACTAATGGTGTTTGTGCAATTGCAATAGAACACAATTATGGAAATAAAGGAGAAATATTAGAAATAGAGTCAAGCAACTTTGCTGATAAGTGCAAGAGTGTCCTTGGATATGATTTATGGGATAACAAATTAAAAGGACTTAGAGAGCTTATTTCAAACTCTGTAAAAACTTACATATATATCCTATCAGACAATACAAAAGCTGAAAATAAAATAGCTAAGGCAAAATTTGGTGGAACTAGAGGCAATGATATAAGTATTAAAATATCTCCAAATGTAAATGATGAAACTAAAAAAGAAGTAATCACTATGATAGATAATGTTGCAGTCGATAAGCAAGTGGTAAAGTCGGCGGAAGAATTAGAAAGCAACAAATATGTTGATTTTAAAGAAGGAATCACACTTGCTGATACAACTAAAACATCTCTTGCAGGTGGTACAGACGGAGCTGTTACTCTAACAGACCATCAAGACTTTTTAAATAAAATTGAAACTTATAGCTTTAATGCTCTTTGCTGCACGTCAACTGATGCAACATTTCAAGAGTTATATATAGCCTACACAAAGCGAATGAGAGATAATGTAGGACTTAAGTTTGCAACAATTATGAAAAGACTACCTAAGCTTACATATGACTATGAGGGAATTGTGACAGTGCTAAATGATGTAGTAGCTGGAACAGGTAACGAGCTTACTTATTTTACAACAGCTTTATATGCAAATACAGAGCTAGGCAAGTCCAATCTAAACAAAAAATACAACGGAGAATTTGAAATAATAGCAGATTACACTCAGTTGGAATTAGCTGAATTTATAAATGAAGGAAAGTTTGTATATCACAGAGTTGGTGACGAATTTAGAGTTTTAGAAGATATAAATTCGCTTGTTACTTTTAGCGAGGAAAAGGGCGAAGAATTTAAGGAAAATCAAGTGATTAGAATACTTGATAGCCTAGCTATGGCAGATGCAAATGTATTTAATTCAGCATATCTAGGGAAAGTAAATATTGATAAAACAGGGCTTGAAAGTTACGAAGTTGATGTAATCAAGATAAGAGAAGAATTTTTAAAACTTGGTGCATTTAGAAGTTATGACAAAAACAGTGTTGTTGTCGAAAAAGTAGAGACAGTTGACGGCAACAAGGTTAGAGGTGTTGTGAGAGTAAACAGTGTGGTAACACCTGCTGAATGCTTTAGACAGCTTTACTTAACTAATGTTGTGAAATAAGGAGGTAGTAAATGAATAACAAAGAAGTTATAAGAAAAATGAACCACATAACAGAGGCTGTAGCTGGTTCACAAGGAGAAGCTTACATCAATGTAAATGGACAAAATTTATCACTTGCTTCTCTTAAAAAATTTGAAGCAAAATTTAAATTGAAGATGGCAGAATTAAATATACTAGGAGAAACAGGAGCAAAATCAAGACCAGCAGGCTGGGAAGGAACGTGGGAAGCCACGCTATATTATAATCAATCTACACTTAGAAAACTTGCACTACAGTATGCTGAAACAGGAGTTCTGCCAACATTTGACCTTAAAATAGTCAATAATGATCCAATGAGTACTTCGACAATTGGAAGAAAGTCCTATACATTTTTGGATTGCTATTTCGAAGAATTGATATTAGCTATGTTGGATGTTGACAGTGAAGTATTGGAAGAAGAAGTATCAGGAAGATTTAGTGGGGTGAAAGATCATGAAGACCACAAAGAAGCTCCAAGAGCATAAATAAAAATAATTAATTTAAGGAGAGTATTATATATGAGCAAATTTCAAGCATTTTTAAAAGGAAACGTAAAGAGAATAGAAACTAAAAATATTGTGGTATCAGAAGCATTTAAGGACGAAAATGGAGAAAACATACCATTTGTCATTAAAACAATGCAAAATAATCTATGGCAACAGTTAAGAGATAAGAATACTTCAACAGATGAAAAAGGGAATACTAAAGTGGATGCATATTCGCTTGCAAGAGATGTTATAGCAGAAAGTGTACATTACCCAGACTTAAAAGACGCAGAACTACAAGAAAGTTATGATGCTTTGGGAGAAAAAGAGCTAATAGACAAAATGCTTTTAGTTGGTGAAGTTGAAATGTTTTTTCAAAAAATATGTGAATTTAACGGTTTTAAAGAAATACCTGAAAAAGTTGAAGAAGTAAAAAACTAATCAAAGATGGTGATATTGATAGCAATTTAGCACATTATTGTGTGCAAAGGCTTAGAATGACACCATCTTATATTTTTGAAGTAATAAAAGAAAAAAAAGAAGAATATATATTTTTATTAGCATCATGTGAACTTTTTGTTGAAACAGAAAAAGAGGAGCTGAAAAAAGCTAAAAAAGGTAAATAGTAAAAAAATACTACAAAATATTAACAAAGAACTGTTTTCCTGCATTAATATGATATGATAGATTTGAAATTATATTAATGTAGGAGGGTTTGTGTATGAAAAAGATAGTATCGTTATGTTTAGGTGTTATGATATTTGTATCAAGTCTATCTATATCTAGCGCAAGTGACCTAAATGTATCAAGAATAGCAGGTGCGGATAGATACGAAACAGCAGTATTAGCAAATAAAAAGTATATTAACAAAGCTGATGGCAATTTAGCAGTAATAGCAAGTGGACAGGACTTTAAAACTGCTCTATATGGTAGCTATATGGCATCTGCATTAAAAGTACCATTCTATGTTTTACCTAAGAACGAAGGTGTTTCTAAAGCTGTATTAAATGAGTTTGATAGGCTTAATATTAAAAGAGCCTATGTAATGGGCGATAAAGGAACATTGAGTGCGAAGGTTGATAACACTTTGAAGGCTAGAGGCGTTAAGGTTGAAAGAATAGCGAATGGACACTCTGATTTTTATAACATGGAGGAGCAGGTAAATGTCATAATAAGAGAAGCTTTCCCTTTGCACGGACATTATGAATATGTGGAAATAATTGTTAATAGTGATAAAACTGCTGACTTATTATCAGTTGCCCCCTTTGCGGCTGAACTATCTAGGACATATGGATACTGGCTAAAGGATTATAGGAATAGCTCTCCCGACTATAGAAGTAGTTATAAAATAGGCGGTGGAGATTCAATTCCTTATAATTATTCGGCTTACACCATGCTATTTGGAGACGACAGGTATGAAACAGCATATTGGATAGCAGAACACTATAAGAAAATAAGTGGTTTTACTGACATTACAGAATATCCTGATGGCAGTTATTCAAAAACTAAAATGAGTGATAAAAACACAGTTGTCATAGTGGGCGGAGATGCTTATGCAGACTCTTTACCATCAAGCCTTGTGGCTGCATATAATGGCGGAGTTATTTTGCCGACCTATAAAGATAGTTTAAATTATTATGCCAAGCATTTTATTCAGAAACATAACATAAAAAAAATAATAATCGTTGGCGGAGAAAATTCAGTATCTAAAAATGTAGAAAATGAATTGAGGAATTTATAATAAAAAAGAAAGCACTTACAAATGTAGGTGCTTTTTTAATGCAAAAAACCAAGAAAGGAGGTAACTTATGGCAGGAATAAGCGCTCCGATTACAATACAAGACAGAGCCAGTGGTGTGCTTGGTTATATAACAAGAGCGTCAGAGTTAGCGACAGGTTCTATTAAAGGGCTTGCAAGTGCTGTTAATTCAGATATTAATATGAATAGAATAATGGGAGTAAGCGGCGGAATTGGTGAAGTAGACACTAATATTCAAAGGGCTACAAACTCTCAAAGACAGTTAAATAATGAAATGAATAACGGCAGTCAAGGAATGAATAAGTTAGTTGATGGAGCAAAGCGATTAGCTGGAGTTTACCTAAGCTTACAAGGTATCAAAAAAGCTGTTAGTGCAGGTGATGAAGTGTCTAATACAATTGCTAGAATGAATCTTATGGAAAATAAGACTGGAACTGGCAAAGATCTATTTATGAAAACTTATCAAGCAGCAAATAGAGCAAGAACTTCTGTAACCGATTTAAGTGGTTCTGTTTCTAAATTGGGTCTTTTAGCAGGAGATAAATTCACTAATGACAATGAAATAGTTTCTTTTGCTGAATCTCTAAGTAAGTCATTTGCTTTATCTGGAACAGATACACAAGGTAAGGCAGCTGCAATGCATCAAATAACACAGGCAATGGCATCAGGAAGACTGCAAGGGGATGAGTTTTTATCAGTACTTGAAAACGCTCCAATGTTTGCCAATGCCATTAAAGAAGAATTAAATGGAATTGATATGAAAAAGGCTAGTTCAGAAGGATTAATAACATTTGACGTGATGAAAAGAGCTGCTGAATCAATGAAAAATGATGTCAATTCAATGTTAGGTGATATGCCTTTTACGTTTGCCAATCATATGGAAAAGTTAAAAGATAATGCGTTAATAGGATTTATGCCTCTTTTCGAAGCTCTATCGCGGCTATGGAACAATCCGTATATAGTAGGGTTTGTAGAAAATTCTGTAATTGCATTTTCAATCCTTGGACAAGTAGCAGGTGGTGTGATTGACTTTATTAATATGGGAGTCACTTTTTTAGGCAATAATATGTGGTTATTGATACCACCACTTGTTTTACTTGCATCACATTTAGCTATAACAGGAGCTTTAGCCCTGTGGAATTTAGGTATTTCAATTGCAAAAGCAGCAGCAAATATTGCTGAAACTGTAGCTATTTATGGTTTGATAATTGCACAAAATGGACTTAACGCAGCTATATTAGCTTGTCCGATAGCTTGGATAATAGCAGGGATAGTTTTAGTAATATATGGAGTAATCAAACTAATACAATGGCTTAGTGACTTAGCAGGTCATTCCATGACTACTGTAGGCACTATAGGTGCTATATTTGGCTTTTTAGCAACGTTTTTAATTAATGTAGTCGGAACTATATGGAATAACTTTGCGTCACTAATTGAGTTTTTAGTCAATGTGTGGAAGCATCCTAAAAAAGCTATACAAAACTTTGCTTTAAATATAGCTAAAAACTTTTTAGGGTTAGCAAGGAGCGTAACGTCATCATGCGACGGAATAGCTACAAACATTGCCAATGCTTTTATAAGTGGTGCAAATATGGCTATTAAAGCAGTCAACTGGATAATTGACGCACTTAACCATATACCAGGAATCAACCTAGGGAAAATGGGAGAAATAGGCAAGGTCACATCTATTACAAGCTCTATTGCGTCCGCCGAAAAAGGACTGGAGAATATGATTAAGGATAATACCCCTGATGATTATTGGACAGCTCCAAAATTTAAAGCAACTAACTTACTTGACGGAGCAAAAGCAGGAGAACAATTTGCTAACGGACTAATGGACAAGGCGAAAGGAATGTTTAACCTTGACGCTAAAAAAGATAAAAACGGACTGAATGACCTACTAAAGCAACAACAAAGTCCACTAGGGGGAGCAGGTGGAACAGGTGGAAAAGGTGGCGGAGCTGGAAAGAATCCTCTAAAAGGTATCGAAGAAAACACAAAGAGAACCGCAGACAACACAGAAAACTCTAGACTAGATGTTAGATATCTAAGGGAAATAGCTGAACGTCAGTCTATCAATAGATTTACAACAGCTACAATCCAAGTAGAAAACAATATAACATCAACTGATCCGACACGTAATATAGATGGGATAGTTGATGCAATAACAGAGAGAATAACAGAAGATTTAAACATACAAGCAGATGGAGTTTATTAGGAGGTGGGTGTATAAATGTATTTTTTCTTTATAGACGGATATAAGCTTCCTATCACTCCGTCTAAACTTAACGTAAAGATAGGAAACAATAATAAGACCATAGAGCTTGCCAATGGCGGA
The DNA here is from genome assembly GCF_900240845.1 of Peptostreptococcus faecalis. GTDB lineage: Bacteria > Bacillota > Clostridia > Peptostreptococcales > Peptostreptococcaceae > Peptostreptococcus > Peptostreptococcus faecalis. The sequence goes on along the minus strand of NZ_OERU01000001.1, from coordinate 140,625 downwards.
GACATTAATTTAATAAAGTGTGCAAAATTAACAGAATATAGCTTTTCTTTTTTGCTGCCATTTAGGACATATAGCTACAGTACAAATGGAGCTATGCCAAGAGAGATACTTGAAGCTTTAAAGAAAATAAAGCAAGAAAAAAGAATAGTAGAATTTGAAGTGCACAGAAAAATGGGTAATGAAACTAGATTTTCGACCTATGAAAAGGTGAGTATAGAAGACTATGAAATAGTTGAGGATGCAGAAAATAACTCTGATATAACAGTTGACATAACGCTAAAAGAATTTAGACCATACAAGACAATCCACTTGATTGATCCCAAGAAAAAAAGGGAGGAAAATAATGGTGGAAAAGATGAAAAGAAAAAGGCAGAGAGTGTACCTTGCTATAAACAGCTTGAAATAATAGGTGAAGGCTTAGGAATTAGACAAATGGCTGGTGTTTGGGACGGCAATCCTCAAATAGATAAATTTGTAAAAGGTGAAAAGCCATTTGCATACGCAGAATTTATGGTTGATAAAACACCTTGGTATAAAGTAAAACACTCAAAGCTTAAAGGCGGTTGGGGTTGGATAAGTGGCAATCCAACATATACAAAAGTGTTGAAAAATCTAACTAAAGCAGAGTTTGACGAAAGAGAGTTTAAGTTAAATTATAGCATTGATAATAAATTGCACAGTTATTCAGATGCAAGACAAGGTACGCAGAGTGCTAATCCAAACATTAATTATTAGGTGGTGATATTGTGACAGCAGATAATAAAGATATACACTCTTATAATTGTGATGTCCATATCACGCATAATCAAACTACTTACGTAGTTAACGCACTTAGTGGATTGGAAATTGCTTGGGAAAGAAAAGGTGTGGCAGGTAAGTGTACCTTTTCAATTGCTCAAGAGGATGACGGTAAAATTGAGTTTGAAGAAGGTGACGCTGTAAGGGTTAGGATATCTAAAACATGGATGTTTTTTGGTTTTATATTTACAAAAAATAGAAGTGCAGATGGAATAGTTAAATACACTTGTTATGACCAACTAAGATATCTTAAAACTAAAGATAGTGTAGGCTTTATTGGCAAATCAGTAGGCGAAATCGTAAAGATGATTGCCAATGATAGAAGGCTTAATGTAGGTGTTATTAGAGATAGCAATTACAAAATACCATCTTTAACAAAAGAAAATGGAAGCTTATTTGATGTAATAATGCAAGCAATTGAAATGACAACGCAGGAAACTGGAGAAATATTTATCCTATATGATAGATTCGGCAAATTGACTCTTTGCCCTCTCAAAGATATGTTTAGAAACGTTGTAATAAACAGCTCCAGCATAACCGATTTTGACTATGAAAGCACGATTGACAAGCAAACTTATAACTCTGTTGTATTGGAGTATAAGAGTAGTACAACAGGTATGACAGTTCGTGACGCTGAAAAAGATGAGGCAAGCATTGCGAAATGGGGGCTACTTGAATTAGTTGAAAAAACTAATAATGGTTGGGCGTCAATTGACCAAAAGAAAAAGTTGCTACATCATTACAACTCAAAAACTAAAACTTTAAAAATAAAAGGTGCAATGGGAGCAGTTGAGGTTGTTGCAGGTGCGGTTATCGTTGTATCTCTTGATTTAGGCGACATGGTTGTAGATATGAACATGGTTGTTGATGCTGTCACTCACAGAGTTGAGGATGGACTTTATTCAATGGATTTAGAATTAATCGGCGGCGAATTTGTATCTACAAGAGGTGTACAAGGAGAAAGCAAGCAAGGGAATGACGGGACTGAAACACCCGACAGTTTTGCGGCTAAAGAAAAAAGAGAAACCGCAGCAAAGGACTGGGGTCATGGTATTACCGAAGAAATGCTCAACAAAGTACTTAATGGTTATTTAAGCGGACATGGGTCATATTACTTAAAATGCGGTAATGCATTTGGAGTCAATCCAATGTTAGCGGCACTTATAACTAAAAAAGAGTGTACCGAGGGTGGAACTATTAATAGTTACTCTGCAAGAGTTAGAAATAACTTTGGTGGTATAACTGGAGATCCTGATTATCCTAATATGGGTAAATATGCAAAATATCCTAGTAAAGAAATAGGCATAGAGAGGTTATTTAGACTACTTGGAGTGGTTTATATATATCAAAAAGGAAGAAAAAGCATTTCGTCAATCGTATACCCTTGGGCACCACCTAGCGAAAACAATACAGCTCAATATGTTAGAGATTTAAAGGCTTGGTACAAACAGTACACAGGCGTAGAATGGAGAGACTCTCTAATAGGAACAGGAGTATCAAGTGTAGCAGAAGCTAAAAGCAAGATGTATACAGTAATAAGTAATCCTAATTACAACGGATCTACAAGTGGCAGTAGTGGAGCTACCCCACCTCACGTAGAGGAGGCTAGAAAGCACGTTGGAAAAAGCTATTCGCAAATGAGTAAGCTTGGAAGAATGACATCAGGATTATGGTGTGCAGATTTCACAGCATTTTGCATGAAAAAAGCAGGCAATATGCCTGTTCCTGACACCTCAAGCACAAGGTCAATGTTTTCTAGTTTTCAAAGTAAAGGGAAAGCAAAACATTTGGATGCGGCGAGAAATTACACACCAAAATCAGGCGATATAATATTCTTTTACAACGGCTCTGGTCGTGCAGGGTCACTTAGGATAGACCATGTCGGGATAGTGGAAAGAGTAGACGGAAGTAAGATAACTACTATAGAAGGTAATTCAGGGTCTAAGCTTAATGTTGCAAGGCATACTTACTACGTAGGGCAGTCTAAAATAACAGGATATGGAATTATGTAGGAGGTGATGAAATGGCAAATATTGTAAGACCTATTAGAGAAGCAGTAATTCCCCTGCTGGATAACTATGACTTTGCAGACTACAGAATAGGTGAAGTTGTAAATACATCACCTATAGAAATAAAAGTAACTGAAAAGCTAACACTTAAGCCAGTTCAACTCTTTATGCTGGAGAGTGCAATAGGGGAGTTTCCAGTCACTGTAGATGGCAAAAGTGGAAAGGCTAAGCACTCTCTTAAAAAAGGTGATATTGTAGCACTTGGAATGTTTCAAGGGGGACAACAATACTTAGTTTTTGGGAAGGTGAAAAAGTTATGATACCAAAAACAGGAATAACACAAGAACAGTTTGAATCACTGATTGATAACAGCGAAAAGAAAGCTTATCAAAATAAAGATTATAAAATACGTGATGATGGAACAATAGGTGGTTATGTTGACGGAGTAGACTCAGTCAAACAAGCCATTTTTTTTATACTCCAAACTGAAAGATACAGCTCACATACAATGAGTGATGATGTAGGGATTGAACTATATGACCTATATGGAAAAGATCCTGCTCTAATTGAATCTACTCTAGTGCGTTTAATTAGAGAATGTATATTAGCAGATGATAGAATTGAGGCAGTCGAAGATATGAATTTAAAAAGAGTTAAGCGTGGAGTATATGAGTTTTCAGCAACTGTTATATCAAACATTGGAGAAGTTGCAGTTAAAGAGGAGGTGAAGATTATAGATGATAAATAACGAATATTCTTTTGATGGAATAATGGATAGAATGTTATCAAATATTGATGATAGCTTTGATAAAAGAGAAACAAGCCTTATATATCAATCAACTGCTATGATTGTGCCTGAACTTCTTTCACTTAACTCTGAAATTGATATGATGAATGAGGAAATATTCCCAGACACTTGTAGTTACAATAATTTAGTGAGTTTTTGTAGAGATAGAAAGATATATCCTAAAGAAGCTACACAAGGATATGTGATAGGAGAGTTTAATAGAGATATTGAGATAGGTGCAAGGTTTAACTGTGATACAAGAAACTTTAGAGTGATTGAAAGTTTAGACGAAGAAAAAGAAGAAACAGAACAAAAAGAAATATATAAATACCACCTTATAGCCGAAGAAACTGGACATATTGAAATAATTGGAGATATGACACCAATTGAAGATATAGGAGGTTTAAAGTTTGCAAGAATAGTTGAAATTGTAAAAGATGGTAGAGAACAAGAAACCTTAGAAGATTTAAGATTTAGATATATTGAGAGTTTAAACTATCAAGCCTTTGGAGGGAATAGAGCAGATTATAGAGATAAGATACTAGAATTTGACAATATAGGTGGAGTTAGAACATTTAGAAGAACTGTAGATGGTGAAAATGTAGAAATCGTGGTACTTGATAATACATTTAAAAAAGCAGATGACGATATGGTTTTGGCAATACAAGAAGCTATTGACCCAACACAAGATGGCGAAGGTGTTGGACTTGCTCCAATAGGTCATAAAGTAAAAGTATATCCTGTAGGAAAAGAAACTGTAAATATCAGTACAAAGCTTGATATAAAAGATGGTGTAGATTTATTAGAAGATGTGAAGGAATCTATTGAAGAATACCTGCAAGAGCTTAGAATGGAGTGGGGCGATAATGAAGAAAGCTTAGTTGTTAGAATATCTAAGATAGAAAATAAGTTATTATCACTAAATGGGATAATAGATGTATCATCAACTACAATTAATGGATTAGAAAGAAATTACACAGTTAATAAAAGAAGCATACCGATACTAGGAGATGTTAAATATGATAACTACAAGTAGCGAATATAATCCAACATCAATAATATATCCCCCAAAAGTATACTCTAATATATCTGAATTTCAAGCACTCTCTGTAGCTTATGACAAGGAATGTAGGCTTATTATGAAAAGGCTTGAAAGCATTTATAAAAATAGATTTTTCTTTAGCTTAGATAATGAAGGTTGCTCAAGGTGGGAAAAGATGATGAAAATAAAAGTAAACTCATCTTATACACTTGATGATAGGCGCTTTACAATATCAACTAAATATACTGGGTCTAGACCATACACAGAAAAAAGAGTAAGAAAGCTACTTGAAGACCTTGTAGGGAGCGATAATTATACTTTTAATATAGACTATATTAAAAAACACGCAGTATGTAAAATTAATTTAGGAGTAAAACACCAATTAGCAGCAGTAGTAGATTTAATGGAAAATATATTGCCACTTAATATTACATATGATGCAATACTTCTTTATAACACGCACGAAATACTGGCACAGTTTACACATGAACAATTATCACACTTTACTCATGAAGAACTAAGAGAGATGCCAGTAGAAAAGATGAAAGAGAGGTTAGGTATATGAAATTAACGAGACCTAAAAAGACAGATGCGTATTTTATTGATGAATATAATAAAAATTTAGATGAAATAGAAAACGGAATAAATGACACCACAAAAATAAAAGAAGCAATAGGCAATTTGGAAGAAATTGAAATAGAAGATATAGAGAAAAAGACTGTATCAGCTTATTTGTCTTATATTTGGGACAAGCTAAAAAATATTGAGTTAACAGACTTAAAAATAACTGTTACAACATGGGCAGATGAAAAGCTTGATATTGTCCTGGGCAAACTAAAGCAATCTATACAGCTCAACAGAGATGATATAAATAAACTTAATATGGAAATCACTGGAGAAGCAGAACTACTAAATGCTAATAACATTGAATTTGCTAAGTTACTTGGTGAGGATATAAAAGCCATTGAAAGCGAGGTTGAGTAATGTTTATAAGATTTAGAAGGAAAGTATATGGTAAGCTACTAGATAAATTTAAGATTACTTTAGGTGTCGTAACTGGAGAAATTAATAAACTTGATAAAGATGTTAATACTAGCACATTGAAAGATGTAGAACAGTTTTTGAAAGAGAATGAAGTTGTACTAGTTAAAAGCGGGGAATATGAATTAATACTTCCTAAAAATGCAGATATGGGGTACGGGGCATTTAATGAAGAAGGGAAAGTAATGACATTTGTTAGTATCGGAAGTGCAAAAGTCAATGGTGGAACTAATACAACATACACTGCAACAGGAATGTACACATCTGACATAAAAAAGCCTATTAAAAAAAATAAATGGTACTGGAATCCTGTAAGTGGAATTGATGTATCTCGATACGGTGGAATAAGCGGAACACCTCTGTTTTATAAAGATGAAATTGTATATTGCACAGCGGATAATGCTTATGGTGATGGAAAACACAGTGTATTTCGGGTAAATCTAACTACAAAAACTAGGGAAGTGATCGAAACGAACAACAAATATTTTTGGAGAGTTTTAGGTTTAATAGCTTCTACTGGAGAAAATTTTTTATTAAACAGTGCAGAAACTCTTTATAATGTTAAAACAAAAACAGGTGTATCAACGGGCATATATAAAGACGGGAGGATAGTATACTTTAATAAACTCAAAAAAGAAGCTATTGTAATTAGTGAGAACAAAGCATATAAGGTGAGTCTTTTAGGTGATAAAAAAGCAGAGTTGTTATTTGAAGGCACTAGTAAGAATATTGAAGGCGTTACAAGTCATAAAGATAAACTGTATTATAAAAATAATGGAGTGATATATGATGAAGAAAATGTCGCTACAAGCAAAGATCTGTCTGAACACATTATTTGGGAGCCTTGTGTTGAGTATGAGTATTACAAGTTATACATGCTAGATGCTATTGAAAGCAGTATAACGTTATACAATAAAAAAACTGATACATACCATAAACTTCCGATAAAACAAACCAAATTAACAGGTGGAAGTGTGTTTCCAGTAATATATGAAGGCGGAGTATGGTCGTTAGGTAAAGAAGGGGTTTTTAGATATAAAATATAAAGGAGCTTAAGATATGAAAATAAAAATATGGGACAGAAAAGAAACCTTAAAAGGTTTAGATAAAGAAATATGGTTTGATGCATACCCAGCATCTAAAGACAAAACGTTGGTATTAATAGAGGATGCTGAAGTTGTGTTTTTAGAAGATATCAAAGCAGAAGGATTTACAGGCTCTACAGACATTGAAATCGTAGAAAATTATTTAAAAGATAGAGAAGAAAAACAGAAAGAACAGCAGGAACAAGCTGAAAAAGAAAAAGAGAAAGAGCAGCAAAGAGAAAAAGAGTTAGAAGAAAAAATAAAGCAAATGGAATTACAATATTCACTTGCAATAGTAGAATTGAACGAAAAAATAGACAAATTAAAGGGAGAATAATTATGAAGGATTTAATTAATAAGATTAGGTTCTTTTTTTTATTACTAAAATTAGCAGCGAAAGGAGGTGAAAGAGATATGGCAATGTGTTATGTAACTTGTATCGTACACGGATACAGAACTTACAGTCAAGTCCCAGTAGAATTGAAAGAAGAAGTGAAAGAACTTTTAATTGGGACTGGATTAGAAAGATTAGTAACAGAGTAGTAAAATAATGACCTTCGTAAATCGATTATGAGCAAAGCTAACTACGCTTAGTATCAATACAAAAATACAGGCTCTTAAAATCGATTTATGAAGGTTGTTAAATATTGAAATTTCAATGGTTTCAGAGGGTGAGCAAATCGCCCTTTTATTATAAAAAGAAGGTGATTATTTGAGTGAACAACAAATATATTTTCTAATAATTAAGATAGTTACTGTAGCAATTCCCATTATAGTAGGGCTAATATCAATAGGTGAAACCCTTAAAAAACCTGTAAAGGAATTAAGAGGAGAAGTTACAAAACTAAATAATAATTTCTATGAACTAAACACTGAATTATTGAGGAGTAAGGACGCAGATACAGTTCAAAATAGAAGGCTTGATAAACATGGTGAGCAGATAGATGAAGCTATTATAAAAATTGAAAATCACGAACACAGAATAGGTACAGTAGAAAAAGATATAGAAGAATTAAAGGAGAATAGATAATGATAGAATTAATGAACTACATTGACATGGGAACATTGGTATTTTGCTTAGTAGTTGGTTTTATGATAAAAAATATATTACCAATCAATAATAAATATATACCTTTAATATTAGGGATAATAGGAGCTGTAGCATGCTCTATAATATCTAAAGAGATAAGCATAGATACAATTACTATGGGAGCTATAAGTGGATTAGCTAGTACTGGACTTCATCAGACATTCAGACAATTTATTGATAATCCAACTAATAAAACAATTAAATTTGACCAAGCTTTATATGAAAAAAATATAGAAGAAAATTCATTTGAAGAAGATGGAGGATTATCTGAAGAAGATAAGAAGATGTTAGATAGCATGAAAGGATAGATAATATGAATGGATTAAGAGTTAGGGGAGTACCAATATATGATTTCCCTGTTCCTTCTTGGAATAAGGGAAAGAAACAAACCTATGCAATGACCCCTAAAAAGATAGTAGTGCATAATACTTATAATAAAGCTACAGCAAAAGCAGAAAGCTCTTATATGGTTGGAAATTCTAATTGGACAAGCTTTCATTCTGTTGTAGATGATATAGCAATTTATGAAAATGTACCATTTAATCGTAATACATGGCACTGTGGTGCTACATATGGCAATAGAAATTATATAGGTATTGAGATAGCAAAGTCTACTGGAAATGCTTTAGAGTTTGCAAAAGCTGAAAGAAATGCAGCTAAATATGTTGCTGCTACACTTAAAAAATACGGATGGGGAATAGATCGTGTTGAAACCCACCAAAAGCAAAGTGGTAAATATTGCCCTCATAAAACACTTGATTTAGGTTGGCAAAGATTTTTAAATATGATAAATGAGGAACTAAACGGACAAAAAACAATAATTAACAACATCTTAAATAAACCAGAAGTAAAAGCAAATTACTCTGTACAAGTTAGCGTTGGTAAAGGTGAGACTCTAAACGTAAGAAGTCAGCCGAGTGCAAATGCTAAGGTAGTTAATGCTTATAATGATGGTTCAATTATTTATGTTGAAGCTGTAGCAAGAGATGAATACAATAATGCATGGTATAAAATACCTAAGATTGGATATGTAAGTGCAGCTTATTGTAAGGGTATAGATAATAGACCTAAAATAGTATTATATTATGGTGACGGAGATAAGCCTATTGCAGAACTTATAGCTAGTAAACATAAAGTTAAATGCTATAGAGATGATGGCACTAGGACTAAGAAAGATTATAATATAATGTATGTTGGTGGTAAACAATATAAAGATAGATTTGAAAGTGCAAAAGTTGCTGTGAATGCATACTTGTAAAAACGTTTTCAATATGTTAATATTAATATGACAAAATTTCCTAAAATATTATTATAATTATATTTCACAAAAAGTAGGGTGGCTGGGTAGTTGCCCTTCTTTTTGTGTTGTAAAAATAGAATAGATATGTTAAAGTATTGAGAATACTAAATTTCTTAATTACAGTTGACAAGAAGAAGGACTAGCAAATTATAAGCTAGTCCTCTTTTTTTAATTGTTTAACTAATTTTGTAATTAAAAATTCTGCTAGTTTGTAAATAAGAAATACTATTCCTGCAAGCAAAATGGTACTAAATATTGTTAGAAAAAACTCAATACTCATAAAAATCTCCTTTTTATTTATATTATACTATGTTACATAACACTAAACAATATAAAATTTATGTAAAACATAAAAAAAATAGCGCTTTAAATAAGAATATGGTATAATGAAATCAATAATAAATAGGAGGGTAAAAAATGAACTCATTAAGTTATAAGATAGTAAAAATAATTTTGAAAATAGCGTTTGTGTTTGAACTTATATTTTCAGGACAGATTATATCAATGTTTGCAATGTATGGTTACAAATTAGGATATAAAGGTATTATTTATAATATGTACCCGATAGTAATAGGTTTACTTTGGACATTAGCTCTTTTTTTCTTCTTGAGAATGCTAAAAAGAATTGAAAAGAAAGAAATTTTTATAAAAAATATAATAGAACCAAAAATTATTTCATATATTTTTCTAGTTATGGCAATGTCAGAATTTATTTTTTTCTGGTTAACAAAAGGTAAAATTATAATAGGATCAATGGATAACAATGGAATAAGCCTTGCAGGGTTTATATATCTTTTTATTTATTTAGTATTTTTGATATTACCTACTTTGTTTAGTGAAATTAAAAATCTTGATGAAGAGAACAAGTCCATAATTTAAAGAGAGGAACAAAATGTCAATTATAGTAAATTTAGATGTAATGTTAGCAAAAAGAAAGAAGAGCTTAAAAGATTTATCTGAAGCAGTAGGGATAAGCAGCACAAATCTTTCTATATTGAAAACTGGAAAATCAAAAGGGATACGGTTTGAAACTCTTGATAAAATTTGTGATTTTTTAGAATGCACTCCAGGTGATATCTTGGAGCATAGAAAAGAAAATAAGTAAATAATATATGTTATAGGTTTATTTTATTTAAAACTGTCTATAATACTATGTGATAATTGCCTAAATATATAATCTGTGGCAAACGCAAAAAAAGGGTAGCAGTTATTTGCTACCCTTTTTTATTATTTTTTTTTGCTTTCTAATAGGTAGTTCTTCAAACATAGAATCAAACAATCCTTTTAAGTAGTTTTTACTATCTACATTCTCTACTAGTAACATCTCTTTTGAACCTTCATATGGAAGTTCATATCCTGCATTAGGCATATAATTAACTGCCGATTTCACAGGTTTTACAAGTAATCTATCATCATATATTCCACCAACAATCTTACCTTTATAATATATAATGTATTCTCCCATCATTGATCTATAACTTATATCTTCCAACTCGGATAACTGTTCCAAAATAAAATCTAAATATTCTTTACTAGAAGCCATACTATTACCTCCTATGTCTTTATATTAATATAATAACTAAATCAATATGGCAAATCAAGTGAATTAGAATAAATAACCTTATAAAATAAAAATAGAGCAAACCTAAATATATTAAGTCTGCTCTACTCTGTTTTAATAACGTTTATTTTTCAATTGTTATGACTAACTGTTCAGCTGCATAAATAAGTGAGAGAATGATAAAATAGCAAATAAAAATATACATGTATATAATAGAAGAGAACTTGCATCTAAAAAATAAAACCAATACGAATAATTAGAATTATATAAAACAAAAATAGTATCACGACTAGATAATAGTTGAAAAACTAAAGCGTGATACTATAAAAATAAGTTTATGATACTGATTTGATTCTACAAGAGTGAAAAACCAGTATTTTTGTCTGTAAAAAATGTAGAAAATAGAACAAATTATAGAGTAGTATCAATAAAAAAATCGTTTAAGAATAATGAAATGGTTATTGTGGTAGCAATAATTGGAATACTAGCAACTGTAGTAGCTATTAAATTTGGTGGAGCACAAAAAAAGGCTAGGGAAAATGCAGACTATGCAAATGCATCTAATATAGCTACAGCTGTATATATGGCGCAGAGTGAAGGGAAGGATTTAGATGAAATAAATGAAGTCAGTAAGCTAGTCGGATCAAAGTATTTATCAAGCGAACCAAAGCCACAGAGTGTAAAAGCAGATAAATTTACTTTGGTGGTAAGTGAAGAGGAAGTTACTATAAAGGCAGGAGAAGAACAATTTTATCCTAAGGTTAAATAGTGATTAAAAATCATAAAATAAGTAAAGATTCATAAATAAAAAAGAAAAATATATGATAAATATTTGTAAACTGGAGGAGAGATGGATAAAAAAGCATTTTTTTTGATATTTGAAAATAAGGGATATAGAATTCTATATGCAAATTTTAAAGAAGATAATACAAACAAAGAGAGCGAAAAAGAAAGGAATATAGAATTTGAATACAATGAGTATATTAGCTATTCAATGAATAAAATTGACATGGAGGATAAGAGTAAGGATCTTGCATATGAGATAACAGAAAAAATTAGAAATGCAGAATCTAAATTAAAGTGTGATTGCAAAAAAATAACAGTTGTAGCACAAGATTCTAATTTAATAATAAAAGAAATAGATATTTTAAAAGATTATAAAAAGAAAGATATAGAAAATATAATTGAAATAGAAATGGAGGAGTTTCTCAACTTAAATCCAGAATATTATATTAAAAATTATGAAAAAATAGATTCTGAAGAAGATTTTTTAAAAGTAAGAGTAGTTTTATTTCCACGTTTTTATGTTGATATTGTGGAAAAAATTGAAAAATTAAAAGGCTGCAGATGTGATGGAATTTATATGAACTATCAAATAACTCAGTCTATATTATTAGGTAGTATTAACAATTTTGATAGAATATTTGCTGCAATAGAGTTCCGAGAAGAGGACTATATATTGTCAGTCATAGAAAATAATAGAGTCAAAAATTCAATGGTTATAGATAATAAAAATGTTGATGAAAGTTTGATAGATTATTTGAATGATGGTGGAAAAGTATGACTTTTAGGAAATTTTAATAATGAAGCTTTTAAAGATTTGAATGAGGAAATAAATCAAAAAATTATACCGAATAGACATGAATATTTGATTATAGAGGAAGTCAAAAATGAAAGACATAATTCTGTATTACCTTTAAAAAAAGAAAATCAATTAGTGGATATATATAGAATTAAAAAGAAGAACTCAGTCACTAGTAAAAATGTGGAAAAATTATTAATATTGATTTTAATGATGATTATTACAGTTTCGGTTTGTGGCAATATAGAAATTAAATCTTTAGAAAAACAACTAAATAGCATAAATAAAAAAGATGAGATACTACTTGATAAAAAGCAATTAAAAAGAAAATTGATATATAAAAATATATACGGTGCAGATATTAATAGGATATTTAGTATAAATGACACGTTAAAAAATAACATATCTAAAATAGAATGTGATGAGAACTTAATATCTCTTGAATTTGAATCAAAAAATGAAGAAGAAGCTAGAAAAGAATTAAATAAAAAAATATTTGATAAGTCACAAATAGATTCAATAAAAAAAATCAAAAAAACCGTTGAAGTAAAAAAAGAAGGTGATGAAAAAGAAAAAAAGGTAATTTCATTTATTTCAATTAGAATTAAAATAAAGGGGTAGTATATGTTTGATCACAAATTTTTGCGCAAAATATTTATAGTTGTATCGATAATTATTTTGACCGTATTTGTAGTAGTTCCTCAAAAATTCAAAAAAGAAGACTTAAAGATGCAAATTAGCAATAGTGAAAGCTCAAGTAAAAATATAGGGATAGGTGTAGATTCAAAAAAAGCACACACTAATTCAACAAAAGAAATTGTAGACCTTTATGAGGCAGTTTCTAAATCAAATGATGTGGATATGGTTGAATCCGTAGACTCAGACAATATGACTAAGTATAATATAAGCTTTTATGGAGATTCAAATAACTTTAATGATTTTATTAAAACACTAACTACAATGAATTTTAAAATAAATATAGAAAGAGTTAATTACACAAAAACCGACGGAAAAGGTGAGTATAGTATTCTATTTTGGCTTATTTAAAGGAGTATATGCCATTTCGTTTTACAACCACAAATATTTGTGTTATAATTAAGCGTACTTGTGGAGAAGTTAGTTCACATTTTAGCGTTAGAAGGCTATAAGGCGACTATACGAGGAATATAGAATCTAATACTAGGAGTAATTCAGATGTTGAAGAGAAATGACATATGCCATTGTGGAAGTGGTAAAAAATACAAAAAATGTTGTATGGAAAAAGATAAGGCTATAGAAAAAGCAGAAAAAGAAGAGCGTGCCTTAACAGAAAAAAAACAAAAAATAGATAAAAAATACACAGATTCAATTGTAAAATTAAGCAATTATTTAGACGAATTGATAGATGAAAATGAGAATTTTGCCAATAAAGAAGAAGAAGCACATAAAGAATTCTTTGGTGAAATGCAGATAGATAATATTGCAGCAGATAGATTTTTTGCATCTTATTTTTCATATGATTATTTAATAGATGATAAGAATACACCTGCTATATATGCTCTGAAAAATGGAAATTTTAGCGAAGATGAAAGACGCATAATATCTGGTTGTATAAATTCGTATCCTAGTTTGTTTGTAATTGAAAAGATGGAAGAAAAAAAGATCCTTATAAAAGATCTTTTCGCAAAAAACACTTTTGAAACTTTAGATTCTCAGATGTTAAAAGAATTTGCTGAAGGCGATTATATTTTAGCTAGACCTGTATATATAGATGGAGTCTATTTACTTACGGATCTTACAATAAGGATACAAGAGGATGTAAAAGAATTGATATACAGAGGCATAATAGATGTATATGAAAACAATAAAAATTCAATACCAAGTCTAGAAAGATTTGTAGTAATGAATTCGCTGTTCTTCTATAAATATATGCTTCAGCTTATACAATTAAGTGATTACAACGGACAGCAGTCTGAAGAAATTTCTAATAAAATAGAAAACTCAAAAAAAGATGATGAAAAAAATGAATCAAATGAATCAACAGATGATAAATTTGAAGCGCTTGAAAATTTATTGAAAAATAATATATCCGATGAAGAGATTTATTTTGGTGTGAAAGAACTACTTGATAATATATCAGAAAAAATAAATGTAAGTGGTTCTGAATACGGTTGGGCTTCAGGATTAGAATATTGCTATAGAAAATCAATTGGTGAAAGTGTTACACAAAGTGCGATTGCAAAGTCTTATGGAGTAAGTTCTAGCACTTTAGCAAAAAGAAATAAAGAAATATTAATTGCAGTTTCAGGTGAATATCAGGAGGTTAAATGAGTTTAAAAGTTGGAAAAAGTATACCAGTAGCTACAAATTTTGTTAAGTCAAATCCAGCAGTACCAGTTTATAATGGTGAAGAAACTATGGAAAATTTGTATGCAGTTATTTATCATATTGAAATAGGGTATAATAAAGACGATGAACAAGAAGTATTACAATATGTAATAGTAGATTATAAGGATTATTCACTAAGTGAAGAAGGCAAGGCAAGCATGCTTGAAATCGCTAATGAATACTGTAGAGAAAAAAATATTGATGGAGATAAAAATCTTGAGATAAAGTTGCTTGATAACGAGATTGCAGAAAATTTCATAGAAAAAATATTTAATAATATGAAAGTAATAAGAGGATTGATCTCAAACGATTAGTTAGTTAGGCTACTGAAATTTCAGTAGCCTTTATTTTTTTGAAGGGAAGTGACGGATAATTCCACGCGCTATGATAAGAGTTTCAAATATAAAAATAGATATAGATGATTCTATTGATTTAGTAAAAATAAAGACATATAAAAAATTAAAAATAAATGAAGATGATGTAATTAGCTTTAATATATATAAAGAGTCAATAGATGCTAGAAAAAAGGGTATAATAAGTTTTGTCTATACAGTAGACTTAGAATTGAAAAATGAAAAAAAAGTCTTAAAGTTTAAGCCTAAAGACTGTATTCAGTTGGATTCAAATAAGTATGAAGATGTAGAAATGGGTAACTTAGAAATAAAACAAAGACCTGTTATAGTTGGTTCTGGTCCAGCCGGTCTTTTTGCAACTCTATTGTTAGCTCAAAGAGGGTACAATCCGATTCTCATTGAAAGAGGGATGGATGTAGATACTAGGAGTGAAGATATAGAGAATTTTTGGAAGTCAGGAAAATTAAATACAAAATCTAATGTGCAATTTGGAGAGGGTGGAGCAGGAACTTTTTCAGATGGAAAGCTGACAACAAGGATGAAAGACATTAGGTGTGAAAAGGTATTATCAGAGTTTGTGAAATTTGGGGCACCTGAAGACATATTATATTCTCACAAACCTCATGTAGGTACAGATATTTTAAAAGATGTTGTCAAAAATATAAGAAAAGAAATAATTAGACTTGGTGGAGAAGTATTTTTTGACTCAAAGCTAACATCTATAGATGTTAAAAATGGAGAGATTTCATCAATAGAAATAAATGAAAGTAAAAGAATAGATTGCCAACATTTGATTCTAGCGATAGGTCATAGTGCAAGAGATACGTATAAAATGATATATGAATGCGGAGCTGAAATGGAACAGAAACCTTTTGCAATTGGAGTCAGAATCGAGCATCCACAGGAAATGATAAATAAATCTCAGTACGGAAAGTTTTATAATCATAAAAGGCTAGGAGCTGCAGATTACAGATTGACTGCTCAGACTTCAAATGGTAGAAGCGTGTATACATTTTGTATGTGCCCAGGTGGAATGGTGATTGCATCAGCTAACAGTGAAAATGAGTTAGTTACAAATGGTATGAGTGAGCATTCAAGAGATAAAGAAAATGCTAATAGTGGTCTATTGGTCAATGTAGAAACAAAAGATTTTGACTCACCACATCCTCTTGCAGGTCTTGAATTTCAAAGGAAATATGAGTCTTTAGCATTTAAAAAAGGTGGAGCTAACTACAATGCACCAGCTCAATTAGTAGGGAATTTTCTAAATGGAAAACCATCTGAAAAAGCAGGAAGTGTAACTCCTTCATATAGGCCAGGTGTGAAGTGGTGTGATATATCTGATTGCTTGCCTGATTTTGTAATAGATTCATTAAAAGAAGGTCTTGTAAAACTAAATGGAAAATTAAAAGGATTTTCTATGGGGGATGCAGTAATGACTGGTATAGAAACTAGATCCTCTGCTCCAGTTAGAATTAAAAGAGATAGAGACACATTAGAATCAGTGAATATCAAGAATTTATTTCCTTGTGGAGAGGGAGCTGGCTATGCGGGAGGTATAGTAACAGCAGCAGTAGACGGAATAAAGTGTGCGGAAAAAATAATAACAAAGTATAGTTCAGAAGGTAGATAAAAGCTAAGAAAAAATAATAACAAAGCATAGTTCAGAATATAGATAAAAGTTCAGAAAAAACAATAACAAAATATAGTTCAGAAAAAATCTGCAGAAAAAACTAAAAAATTATATAAATCAGAAAAGTAAATCAATAGATAGAAAAGTAAAAACTTTGTTAAAAAAATTGAATAATTACTGTGTTTATAATAATATAGTTAATGAAGTAAAATTAAAAAAGTCATATAGAGGTGTACAATGAAAAAATTAAAATTTGATTATAGCAAGGCAGAGAAGTTTATTGAAAAAAGAGAAATTGAAGCAATGCAGCCATTTGTAAGTGTAGCGCATGATTTACTACACAATGGAGAAATTTTAGGAAATGACTACATTGGATGGTTGGACTTACCAGCTAACTATGATAAAGAAGAATTTGATAGAATCAAAAAATCTGCTCAAAAGATTAAAGATGATTCAGAAGTGCTTGTAGTAATAGGTATCGGTGGATCTTACTTAGGGGCAAAAGCAGCTATTGATATGTTTGGAAATGCATTTAAAAACAATATGAAAAAAGAAGATAGAAATGCACCAGAAGTATATTTTGCAGGAAACAACATAAGTTCTTCATACATATTAGATTTAATTGATGTAATAGGAGATAGAGATTACTCTGTAAATGTAATTTCAAAATCAGGCACAACTACAGAGCCTGCATTAGCATTTAGAATATTTAAAGAAGACTTAGAAAAAAAATATGGAAAAGAAGAAGCTGCAAGAAGAATATATGCAACAACTGACAAGGATAAGGGAGCACTAAGAACTTTAGCAGAAGCTGAGGGATATGAAACATTTGTAATTCCAGATAATGTAGGAGGAAGATTCTCAGTTCTTACGGCTGTGGGATTACTACCGATTGCTGCTGCTGGATTTGATATTGATGCAATGATGAAGGGTGCATTTGATGCTATGGAAGAATATAATAATGATGATTTAGCGTCAAATGACTCTTACCAGTATGCAATAGCTAGAACAGTACTTCAAAGAAAAGGTAAGGAAACTGAAATACTTGTAAACTATGAACCACAGCTTCAGTATTTTGCTGAATGGTGGAAGCAATTATTTGGTGAAAGTGAAGGAAAAGATAATAGAGGAATATTCCCAGCATCAGTTAATTTCTCATCAGATCTTCACTCTATGGGTCAATACATTCAAGAGGGAAGAAGATTTATATTTGAAACTATTTTAAATGTTGAGAAGCCTAGACGAGATATCGAAATAAAGGCAGACGAAAAAGATTTAGATGGATTAAACTATCTAACTGGAAAAACAGTAGATTTTGTAAATAAAAAAGCTTATGAAGGAACACTTTTAGCGCATACTGACGGAGACGTTCCAAACTTAGTACTAAACATTGAAAGATTAGATGAATACAACTTTGGACAGATGGTATATTTCTTTGAAAAAGCTTGTGCTATAAACGGTTGTATACTAGGTGTTAATCCATTTAATCAGCCAGGAGTTGAAGCGTATAAGAAAAATATGTTTGCTCTACTTGGTAAACCAGGATTTGAAGCTGAAAAAGCAGAATTGGAAGCTAGATTATAAAATAGCATAAAGTTTTTATACTATAACTATATTTTAAGTTTTGATTAAGCAACTAGATATATAATATACTCAATTAAAACATTATTTAATGAAGGGATGAGAATATTATGAAAATAAAATCATTTATTATTGTAGTTGTTGTATCACTTATTACTTCTATGGTTGGGTGTGGAATTGTACTAGGTTTGGTACAAAAAAAATCTAGCACTACATCGGATCAGAGTAGCGTAAAATTAGTTACAGATGGAAGTACAAAGAGTCAAAACGTATATCAAGCAGTTGCTCAAAAAGCATCCCCATCTGTTGTTGGAATTGTTTCAGAGACTGAATCTAGTAATAGTTTTTTTGAAAGCAGCACAGTTGAACAAGGTGTAGGGACTGGCTTTGTAGTTGACAAGAGAGGTTATATACTTACAAATTCACACGTAGTATCAGACGGAAAAGCAAAAAACGTGAATGTAATTTATAGTGATAAAGAAACTTCTAAAGGAAAAGTTGTTTGGTACGACCAAAATCTTGACCTAGCAATAGTCAAAGTTGATAAAAAAGGCCTTGTACCAGCTGAGCTTGGTAATAGCGATGATGTAACAGTAGGAGATGTGGTAATAGCAATTGGGAATCCACTTGGAACACAATTGATGTCTTCAGTTACACAAGGTATAATAAGCGGATTGGATAGAGACGTGTCTACAAGCACAAGTAATATGTCTGGTCTATTGCAGACTGATGCGAGTATAAATCCGGGAAATAGCGGTGGTCCTTTACTAAATCAAGATGGACAGGTAATAGGAATAAATACTGTGAAGGCAAATGCAGATAACTTAGGATTTTCTATACCAGTAAACACTGCCAAGCTAATCGTCCAAAAAGTTATAGATGAAGGAGATTATGAAAAGGTAGTACTTGGAATTACAGGAATAGATGTTCAGACATTGAAAATGTACACTGGACAAGATTTAGGTGTTTCTGATGGAATAATAATTAGAGCGGTTCAGGATAATTCTATAGCTTCAAAAGCAGGATTAAAAGAAGGCGATATAATTGTTAAAATGGGTGATACTAAAATAAAAAATATGGGTGAAATAACTAAAAAGCTATACTCATATAAAAAAGGAAGTACAGAAAAAATTGAAATTGTAAGAGACGGCAAAGAAAAAACACTAGACGTTAAATTTTAAATTTGAAAATAAATCCATAATATATTAGAAAAAAATATTAATATATTATGGATTTTTAAATTATTACGATGTGAATTTAGTGTTATAATATTTATAAAAAATACAGAGGAGGTATAAAAAATGAAAGACTTATGGAAAGTATACAATGAATGCATGGAAAACAGTAAGTGGGTAGATTTGTCTTACAAATTTGACGAAGAAACACCACATTGGTCAGGTTTTGACAAAATGGAAATTGAGACTGTATTTGATTTTGATACAGAAAATTACAAGGCTCAAAAGTACAACGTAATTACACAATATGGAACTCACATCGATGCACCTTGTCACTTTGTTCCAGGAAAAAGATCAATGGACCAAATTCCTTTGGAAGAAATGGTACTACCTCTTTGTGTAATTGATAAATCAGATGTAGTAAAAGAAAACAATGATTATGCTTTAACTGTAGAAGACATTTTAGAATGGGAAAAAGAATACGGTAAAATACCAGAAAAAGCATTTGTAGCATTTAGAAGCGATTGGTCAAAAAGAGATCCAGAAACACTAGATAACTTGGATGAACAAGGAAATAAACATTATCCAGGTTGGAAAAAAGAAGCTGTTGAATTTTTAATTAAAGAAAGAAATATCACAGCAATAGGTCATGAGACTTCTGACACAGATGCACCAGAAGATCAAAAAGAGCACGGATTTGCAGCAGAATATTATTTATTAGAACAAGATAAATATCAAATTGAATTGCTTAGAAATCTTGATCAGTGTCCCCCAGTAGGTTCAATTATATTCTGTACTTTCTTGAATGTTACAGATGGAGTAGGATTCTCTGCAAGATGCTTTGCATTGTGCCCAAAATAAAACCACATACTTTATTTTAATAGAGTGCGATTTAAAAAATCGTGCTCTATTTTTTTGCGACTAAATGTCAAAAGAAAAAAATAATTTGAAATTCATCGACTAAAAATTTTTTTAAAAAAATAATAGAGAAATTAAAATAAAATAAAAAAGTAATAAATATGAATTGATATTGACAAAAACTACTACGCCTGATATAGTAAAATTACTACTACAGACATAGTATGTTAGACGTAGGAAGAAGGTGGGAAAATGATTAGTAGTGATGTGATACGAGGATACACGGATATAATGATATTGTTCTTGCTACTAGATGAAGATTCTTATGGATATGAAATTTCAAAAAATATAAAAGCACTAACTAATGAAAAATATATTATAAAGGAAACAACGTTGTATTCCGCATTTACTAGGTTAGAAAAGAATAATTTTATATATTCGCTTAAGAAGGAAAATGAAAGCAGAAGAACATATTATAGAATCACAGATGAAGGAAGATCCTATTATCTAAAAAAATGTATTGAGTGGGAAGTAACTAAAGATGTGGTAGAAAAATTTATAAGAAAGTAGAAATAATAATGGATGTTATTCGTAATTATTTAGAAATGTCTTTTTCGGGGTATCCAAATACTCCTGAGTTGACAAGATTGAAAGAAGAAATGTATGTCAACATGGAAGAAAAGTACAATGAACTCAAAAGAAATGGAAAATCAGAAAATGAGGCTATAGGAGAAGTAATAGCAGAATTTGGAAATATTGAAGAAATAGCAAATGAACTAGGAATTGGTAAAAATATAGATGATAGTATAGATAGCGATAAATTTGAAAATCGTGAATATGAATTATCACTAGATGATGCAAATTCATACATATACGCTAAAGTAAAGGCATCAGTATACATTGGAATAGGAGTGGCTCTGTGTATATTAGGAGCAGCCTCTCTAGTTGGTTTGTCGAGTTTTATAGAAAGTAATATAGCCGATACTCTAGGAGTAATTGTACTTCTTATGTTTGTGGCAATAGCTGTTGGATTATTTGTATACGCGGGATCAATTACTGACTCATGGGAATTTATAGAAAAAGAAAATATTATAGTAAACGCATATACCGAAAGAGAAGTTAAAATAATGCAAGATGAACAGAGACCTATAGTTATGAAAGCTACAATTATCTCAGTAGCACTTTATATATTGAGTCCTGTAGTAGTTATATTATCAAATCTTTTTGAAGATAATGTGGTATTGGAAGAAGAAATTGCATTGGTTGGTGTAGTGATTCTGCTTGTAATGGTAGCGATTGCTACTGCAACATTAATAATTGTTCATTCAAAAAAATCTGCTTGTGATGCAATATTGAATGAAAATGAATATTCTAGAGAAAAGAAAGCTGTTGAAAAAAATAAGAACATTATTGGTAGCATTTGGTGGCCAGTTACCACTATAATATTTTTTGTAATAGGATTTTTTGGAGAAGGATTCAGTCGTGCATGGATTATTTGGCCAATTTCAGGAATTTTATTTGCAGCAGTATCCACTATAATAACTTCAATACAAAAAGATAAAAATTGATATTAGAGCGCAGTTGTAGTATATAAATAAATACAAAAGATATAAGTAAATATAAAAGTCATATATAAAAGAAAAATATAAGCAAGTATAAAAAAATTAATAAAAATAGATAAATAAAGATAATAAATAAACTGCCTAAATTAACAATACAATTAATTTAGGCAGTTTATTTATTATGTAATATAATTTTTTTTCTAAAAATTATATATTTTTTCATTTATGCTTAATTATAAATAATCAATAAAATTTTTGCTTTTGAAGAATAGGTTCAGCGTAATTTACTACTATACCTATAAACGTCCCAGTAACTATGGAAGCTCCTAGCATTAATGGTAAATATGAAACCATAGAAATATTAGTAACGATTAAGCTTGCCATCAGCAATTGACCAATATTATGCATTATAGCCCCAACTATGCTAGTGCCAACAGATGAGAACCAATTAGTTTTTGTGGCAAGATACATTCCTATCAAACTCAAATATCCTCCTGCAATACTAAAAAGAAGGTATGATACAGGTCCAGCAAATATTGACGAAAGTATTATTCTGACGGTAAGTACTTTGAAAGTATCTTTAAATCCTAAATTCAATAGGCAAAGCAACGTTATAATATTGCTCAAACCTAGCTTTGCTCCAGGGAAAAATCCTATTAGAGGATTAGGAATAAGTGTTTCAAATATATATAAAACTAAGCTGTATGTAACCATCAAGCTTAGAAAAATTAATTTTTTAGTCTTTTTCGACTGCATAATAAATTCCTTTCTTACGATTTTTAAGGTTTTGATATATTCATTATATCATAGTTTTTTTAAAATATGATATAATGAATGTGTTGTTAAAAATTGTAAATACAAAAAATATTCCAATAATATACGGGATGAATAATTTATTAATAGTTAAAAAAGTTATATGATATATAGGAGGTATGTAAATGGCTAGAGATAGATCTGAAATAAGTGAACAATACAAATGGAATTTAGAGGATATGTATCAAGGCAAGGACTCAATTGCAAAAAATATTGAACTAGCTGAAAAATCAATAAATGAAATAAAAGAATATGAAGGAAAATTGTCGAGTTCAAAAGAAATTTTTTATAATACTCTGAAGCTGATGGAAGATACATCTAGAATAATTTCTCAATATTATGTGTACACTCATATGAAACATCATGAAGACACTAGAATAAATGAAAATTTATCCGAAGCCACAAGAAGTGAAATGATGTCGACAGAGTTTGGTAAAGCAACATCATACATAGTACCGGAAATACTTGAAATGGATGAAAAATTATTAAATGCTTACTTAGAAGATGAAAAAATCTCTCATTACAAAAAAATGATCGATGAAATACTAAGGGAAAAGCCATATACCCTTAGCAAAAAAGAAGAGCAAATAATGGCAGCAACTGCTGAACTTACAAGTGTTCCAGAAAGTACATATGAAATGTTATCATATGCAGATATGAAATTCCCAGAAATAACAGATGAACAAGGGAATAAAGTAAGGTTAGACCACTTTAATTATAGTAAATACATTAAAAGCACAGATAGAAGAGTTAGAAAAGAAGCTTATGAAGCTGAATTTACAACTTATCAAAAATATGCTAATACAATGGCATCTACACTGTTTGGAGCTATAAAAGCAGAGATATTTAGTTCAAGCATTAGAAAATATCCATCAGCTTTATATGCATCTTTATTCACAGATAATATTAGTTTAGATGTATACGATAATCTAATAGAATTAGTTCATGAGAATATAAAATCGTTAGATAAATATACTGAGTTAAAGAAAAAATACTTTAAATTAGATGATATGAATATGTATGATTTATATTTACCTATGGCTAAAGATTTCAAAATGGAAATATCATTTGAGGAAGCTAAAGAAATAATAATTGAAGCTCTACAACCTCTTGGAGAAGATTATGTTAATTTAATAAAAAAAGCATTTGATGAAAGATGGATAGATGCTTATGAAAATGAAGGTAAAAAAGGTGGCGCTTACTCATGGGGAAGCTATGATTCTCATCCATATATTTTGATGAGCTACAAAGATGATTTAAATTCTATGTTTACTTTAATTCATGAACTAGGTCACTCTGTACACAGCTATCTTTCTAGAACAAATCAACCTTATTTATACTCTAGTTATAAAATATTTGTAGCAGAAGTTGCTTCAACAGTAAATGAAACTTTACTTATAAAATATCTTCTAAATAAATCAAAAGATGAAGAAGAAAAGATATATCTTCTTAATTACTATTTAGAACAATTTAGAACTACAGTGTATAGACAGACTTTGTTTGCTGAATTTGAAAAAATTGTACATGAAAAAGTAGAATCTGGAGAGCCTATGACAGCTAAGGACTTCACAGAAGTGTTTTATAATTTAAATAAATTATACTATGGAAATGCTTGTATAGTTGAGGAGCTATCGGGGATTGAATGGGCGAGAATACCACATTTTTATTCTAATTTCTATGTATATAAATATGCGACAGGTTTTTCAGCTGCATCTGTACTTAGCAATATGATACTAAATGACGAAGGATCAGTAGAAAAATACTTAGAATTTTTAAAGAGTGGAGGCTCTGAATATCCATTAGACCAACTTAGAAAAGCAGGAGTTGATATGGAAAAGAAAGAATCTGTTGATAATGCACTGAAGGTATTTTCTTCATTAGTGGATGAATTGGAGACTCTTATAAGTAAGTAGGAGAGGCGTGTATATGGAAAATATAGACTTTAAATTGATAGCAGGAGTGATGTTGTTTGTGATTTTAATTTCTATACAAATAACATTAAACAAAATTTTAATGACTCTAAAAGAAATAAAAAAAGGCATAAAAATAAAAGAATACTATAAATTGGATAAATAATAATATTTATTAAGTTAGATAGACAAGAAAATTTATTAGGTTAGATAAGTAAAAAAATTTGTTATATTAAAAGGAGAATGCTATGAAAAAAATACTGATTGTAGGTGGCGTAGCTGGTGGAGCAAGTGCTGCAGCTAGACTTAGAAGGTTGGATGAAAATGCAAATATAATAATGTTTGAAAGAGGAGAATTTATTTCCTTTGCTAATTGTGGACTGCCTTATTATATAGGCAATGTAATCGAGGAAAGAGAAGCTTTATTAGTGCAGACCGTAGAGGGGATGTCTCAAAGATTTAACCTAGATATCAGAAATTTTAATGAAGTTATTAGTATTGATCCAGATAAAAAAGAAGTAAAAGTAAAAAATACTAAAACTGGTGAAGAATATAAAGAAAGTTATGATGAACTTATTCTTTCACCTGGAGCACAACCAGTAGTGCCACCATTTGAAGGACTAAAAGAAGCAAATGATATATTTACACTAAGAAACATACCTGATACAGATAAAATAAAAAGTTTTGTAGATGAAAAATCACCTAATACAGCAGTAGTTGTAGGAGGAGGTTTTATAGGTCTTGAGATGGCTGAAAATCTTGTTGAAAGAGGTATAAAAGTCCACTTAGTAGAAAAATTAAATCAGGTAATGACTCCAATAGATTTTGAAATGGCTCAAATTGTACATGAACATTTAAAGTCAAAAGGTGTAGAACTACTTCTAGAAGTAGGTGTAGAATCATTTGAAGATAATGGGAAATCCGTAGTTTTAGATAACGGAACAAAAATAAAAACAGATATGACTATCCTATCTATAGGAGTGAGACCAGAAAACGAGCTTGCTATATCTGCAGGATTGGAACTTGGAAAAAGAGGCCATATAATAGTAAATGAAAATATGGAAACTTCTAAACCTAATATTTATGCCGTTGGAGATGCTGTAGAAGTAAAGAATTTAATACTTGATGAAAACATTAATATAGCTTTGGCATCACCTGCAAATAGACACGCTAGAATTGTGGCAGACAGAATAAATGGAGTAGACTCAAAATATAAAGGAGTACTTGGAACATCTGTTGCAAAAATATTTGACCTTGTAGTCTCATCTACAGGAGTAAATGAAAAAAAATTAAAGCAAATGGGTAAAAATGACTA
This sequence comes from Peptostreptococcus faecalis, assembly GCF_900240845.1. Lineage (GTDB taxonomy): Bacteria > Bacillota > Clostridia > Peptostreptococcales > Peptostreptococcaceae > Peptostreptococcus > Peptostreptococcus faecalis. Next base: position 114,763 of record NZ_OERU01000001.1, on the reverse strand, counting down.
CAAAAGTATTCACATACATCCACTGTCAAATGCAGGATATTACCCAACAGCTGCACCTTTAGATTTGAAATTGATATTTGAAGTGCCATCAGGTAAAATACTAGGTACTCAGATAATAGGTACATCAGGAGTGGAAAAACGAGTAGATGTAATATCTACAGCTATAGCAGGAAATCTAACTGTAAGAGATCTTCAAGACTTAGAACTTGCGTATGCACCTCCATTTTCATCAGCAAAAGATCCAGTAAATATGGCTGGGTATGTAGCTACTAACATTTTAGATGGACTGACTGATTCTATAGGCGTATCAGAAATAGATGAAGTTGTAAAAAATGGTGGATTCTTAGTGGATGTAAGAACAGATGAAGAGTATGGACTGGGTCACATTGAAGGTTCGGTAAATATTCCTTTGGATGAGTTAAGAGACAGATTAGAAGAATTTCCATCCGATGAAAAAATATATGTAACTTGTATGGTAGGTCTTAGAGGCTACTTAGCAAGCAGAATATTAAAACAGAATGGCAAAGAACCTGTAAATCTTGACGGTGGATACACTTCATATGCTCAATTCAAAAACATAACAGATGAAAAAACTGATTCTTCAATTCTTTTGGAAAAAGGCGTTACTTGTGCTGATAGTGCAGATATATTAATAAAAAAATAATTTATATAAATAAAATCATGTACTAAAATCTAATAAACAGAATAATATTAAGTATAAAAGTAGGGAAACTACATTGTATTTGCTAAATAAAATAAAAAAAGCTTGCAAAATTTCACAGAAAATATATAATAGTTGGTGATGTAATAATCATGACTAAGGAGAAGCTATATGACTAAGAAAAATAGTGAAATTCAAGTGAAGAGATTTTTAAAAATAAATAATGAAGAAATTTTTGAAGCAAAACAGAGAATTGCAATAGAAAAATTTGGTAGCTTATATGAAGATGAAGTGTTTTTTGCACTAGAGATAGCGGTAAATACTGAATTAGATCATGAGCTAAATAGCGAATATTATAAAAGGCTTAATATGTATAAAAAAATGAATTAGTAAAGTAAATAAAAAATCTGATTTCTAGTTAGAAATCAGATTTTTTTATTTGCTAATATATTTACTGTATTTATATCAATTAATTATAGTTTTTTTATATCCATATCCATAATAAGTGCTGCTAGTTGAGCGGCCTTATCTACATTCATAGTATGAAGAGGTAGTCTGAACTCTCCAGCGTTATATCCAAGCATATTTAAGGCTGTTTTCAATGGTATTGGGTGAGATTCAAGTTTTAAAGCATTTATTAAATCAATTAAACTTAATTGTTGATTTCTAGCTCCTAATATATCTCCCTTTTCATAATTATTATAGATTTCTACAGTTTCTTTAGGAGATATATTTGCTACAGAAGAAATAAATGCACTAGCTCCTAAAGTTAAGTAAGTAAATATCATCATGTCATCTGAAGATACTAATTGGAATCCGTCAGGAATCATGGCTATAAGATTCATAAGATGTGTCAGATCAGATGAAGACTCAATTAGACCCACTATATTGTTTATTTGAGCAATTTCACTAACTAAATCAGGTGACAGATTTAATTGAGTGTTAGAAGCATCATTTTCAATATAACAGGGAAGACCAGATGAAATTGCTATAGATTTAAAGTGAGTCTTTATACCTTGTTCATTTCCTACATTATAATATGGAACAGGTAGTATTAAAGCGTCAGCTCCAAGTCTTTTTGCCTTGATTGACAATTCAATAGATCTCCTAGTATCATTAAATCCAGTCTGAACTATTACAGGGGCTTTTTTGTTGACATATTTCACTACAAAATCAATCAATGATTCTATTTCTTCGTTATTTAAAGTAGAAAATTCACCAGTTAATCTACCTAGAATTATTGCATTTACACCAGTGTCAATATATTTATCCAACATCGATTTTAGACTATCAAAATCAATTTCATTCGTATCAAGAAATGGTGTAACAATATTTATACCCATACCTTTAAATATCATAATTTTCAGCTCCTTATTTTCTATTATATAAATAGAACAAATTATTTTACTATATATAATATTATCATATAATTAAAATTCAAAGTAGTATAAAAAATATATATGTCAAAAATTTTAATAATAAATATCAAATGAATTAAGTACACATTACTTTATTTAACTTAAAGACCTTAATTATAGTGGAATAAAAATAGGATATCGTTTCTTTTTTTAAATAAAATAATATTTTCATTAACTGTTGTTCAATTATTGACTATATGTTATAATTTAAAATTGTGAAAATATAATTATAATATTACTATATCGGAGGAAAAGAAGTGGATACTTTAAAAGAACTTTATAAAATAGGACCAGGACCATCCAGCTCTCACACAATGGGACCACAAAGAGCTGCAAAGAGATTTAGTGAAAAAAATCCTAATGCATCAAGCTTTAGATGTACATTATACGGAAGTCTAGCTGCAACTGGAGAGGGACATCTTACAGATTATATAATAATCGAAACTATCAAGCCAAAGAAGGTAGAAATAGTTTGGAGAGAAGATATTAATCCAGAGTTTCACCCAAATGGAATGAAATTTGAAGCACTAGACGAAAGTGGAAACGTGTTTGATGAATGGACGTTATTTTCAGTAGGTGGAGGAACGCTAGCTGAAGAAGGAAAGAGAAATCAAACAGATGGAAAAGTTTATTATGAACACAGTAAAATGGATGACATAATAAAATACTGTAAAGAAAATAATAAAACACTAGTAGAATATGTATTAGATAGAGAAGATGATGATTTTATAGAGTATATGGAAGTTATAGCTGATGCTATGGAAGATGCTGTACGTAGAGGTATAAATACAGAAGAACCAATACCTGGAAAACTTCATTTAAGAAGAAGAGCATTAACTTTCTACAAAAAGTATGAGGAAACTAAGGATTTTTCAATTCTAAACCACGCATTTGCATTAGCCGCATCTGAAGAAAATGCATCTGGAGGAACGATAGTTACTGCGCCTACATGTGGAGCTGCAGGTGTAATACCAGGAGTGATGTTTTCTTTGATGAAAGATAAAGGATATAGCAGACGTCAGATTTTAGATGCACTGATGGTAGCAGGATTGATAGGAAATCTAGTAAAGACAAACGCATCAATATCAGGAGCAGAAGTTGGATGCCAAGGTGAAGTTGGAACAGCATGTTCAATGGCAGCCGCTGGGGCAGCATATCTATTTGGAGGAACTTTAAATCAGATAGAATACGCAGCGGAAATAGGACTAGAGCACCACTTAGGAATGACTTGTGACCCAGTATATGGATACGTTCAAATACCGTGTATAGAAAGAAATGCAATGGCAGCTGACAGAGCGGTATCTGCAGCAAAATATGCATTGATTACAGATGCTAACCATACTATATCATTTGACCAAGTAACAGTAACAATGAAAGAAACTGGTATAGATATGATGGATAAGTATAGAGAGACTGCAAAAGGTGGTCTAGCTAAGTGGTTTGACTGCTAAGCTAAATAAATAAAAAATAGTAAGTTGATAATGATATCAATGCAAATATGATGTATAATATAGAAGGTATATTTTTAATATGCCTTCTTTTATTTTTATAATAAAATATATTTGTATATATTTATTACGATTAAATAAAATCAGAGAAAAAAATATAAATGAGTGCGCAAATGAATGAAACAGTATTGTAAACAAAAGAAATAGACCGTAAATAAATGGAATAACACATAGATGAGTAAAGTATAATATGGAATAACAAAGAGTAAAATATAATGCAGATAAGAGAAATATAATATAGACAAGAGAAATATAATATAGATAAACATATATAGTATTAAAATGAGTCTCAATTAATACTCGAATGAATAATATTAGAAAAGTGGGGTAATTATATGAAACAATATGAGAATTTTGCGTATATTTACGATGAGCTGATGGATGATGTAGATTACGAAAATTGGGTATATCATATAGAACGTCTAATAAGTAGAAGTGGTAAAAAAGTAAAAAATATTTTAGAACTTGCATGCGGAACAGGAAATATCACGATCCCACTGGCAAAGAAAGGCTACGATATAGTAGGAGTAGATATATCAGAAGATATGCTAAGTGTTGCATATGATAAATCCAAGCGTGAAGGGATAAATTTAGTGCTACTAGAGCAAGATATGACGGAATTGGAATTTGACCTTTATGATTTAGATTGTGTAGTGTGTTCATGTGACGGATTTAACTACATAACATCAAGCGAAGACTTGAAAAGTGTATTTAAAAAAGTGAATGAACTATTAAAATCTGGAGGAATATTTGTATTTGATATCAGCTCCCACTACAAAATAAGTGAAATACTTGGAAACAACTTTATGGGAGAAAGTAGAGACAACCTAGCTTATATGTGGGAAAACTACTATGATGAAGAAAATCATTTAATAGATATGGAATTAGATTTTTTTGTAAAAATAGACAATCAAGAAGACGAAGAAATTTTCCAAAGATATAGAGAGACTCATCAGCAAAGGGCGTATGGAAACGAAGAAATAATAGCATTATTAAAAGAAGCAAACTTTGATGAAATAAACATATTTGGAGACTTCTCAACTGACGATCCAAAATTTGATTCAGAAAGAATATTCTTTACAGCTATTAAAAAATAATATGTATAAAATGGAGGACGATATAAAATGAAAGATTATTGTATTAGAGTTACAGCGGGGAATAATGACGTAAGAGGTTTTTTTGCAACTACTAAAAATATGGTGGAAACTGCAAGAGGATTTCACAATACTACAAAAGTAGCTACAGCAGCATTAGGAAGAACTTTGACAGCTACATCAATGATGGGATTGATGATGAAAAATAGAGGCGATAAGCTAACCGTAATAATAAAAGGTGGAGGTCCAATAGGAACTATACTAACAACTTCTGGAGTAGATGGAATTGTAAAAGGGTATGTAACAAATCCAGGTGTAGAAGTTGAAAACTATGAAAATGGAAAATTAAACGTAGCAGGTGCAGTAGGAAATGACGGAACTATAAAAGTAATAAAAGACTTAGGACTAAAAGACCCATATAATGGAGAATATGAAATGGTAAGTGGAGAAATTGCACAGGACTTCACATACTACTTCACTGTATCTGAACAAACTCCTTCAGCAGTAGCATTAGGAGTACTTACAACTTCAGACGAAGTACAAGAAGCTGGTGGATTTATCGTACAATTACTTCCAGATGCAAGTGAAGAGACTATATCGAGACTAGAAAAAAATATAGCAAACCTAAAGACAATCACACAAATGCTAAGTGAAGGACTAACTCCAGAAGATATAATGGCTATTGTGCTAGATGGACTAGATCCAATAATAAGAGATAAAACTGAAATAGGATTTGAATGTGATTGCTCTAAGGAAAAAGTATCAGAAGTATTCGCTGCAATAGGTAAAAAAGAGCTATTGAGCATAATAGAAGAAGACAAGGGTGCAGAAGTTGGATGCCAATTCTGTAACTCAACATATAACTTTAGTGAAGAAGATTTAAAAGAAATATACTCATCAATATAATGAAATAAAGGCAGATAAATTGGAGGAAATATGAGATTAGATAAGCTATTAGCAAATTTGGGATACGGAACAAGAACTGAAATAAAAAAACTATGCAAAAAAGGAATGGTCACAGTAAATGGAGTAGAAGTATTAAAGGCGGACTCCCACGTAGACCCAGAAAATGACGAAGTAGCATTTAACGGAGAAAAGGTCAACTACAGAGAATATATTTATCTAATGCTCAATAAACCTGCAGGATACGTGTCTGCTACATTTGATAACTATGATGAAACAGTAATTGATTTAATAGATGAAGAATATCTACCATTTGAACCATTCCCAGTTGGTAGACTAGACAAAGATACTGAAGGATTATTAATCCTTACAAATGATGGAAAACTAAGTCACAGAGTACTATCTCCTAAAAAACACGTCCTTAAAAAATACTATGCAGTAATTGACAAAAAAGTTACTGAAAAAGACGTAGACAAATTTTCAAAGGGCGTGGATATTGGAGAAGGATATATCACAAAACCTGCACAACTAGAAATACTTGGTAGCGTATATGCAGATGACGATGATGAAGAACGCTTCGCCGTGTATGTATCGATTAGTGAAGGCAAATTTCATCAAGTGAAGAGAATGTTCCATGCTGTAGGGAAAGAGGTACTTTATCTAAAAAGAGTATCTATGGGAGCATTGGAGCTAGATGAAAACCTAGAACTAGGAGAATACAGAGAACTAACAGAAGATGAAATAAAATTATTAGAAGAAAAATAAGGAAACTTAGAGGGGCATTGATTGATGAAGAGGAAAGAAATAATAGAATTTGAAGTCGGTAAAATGGAGTTTGGGGGAGTTTCACGCTCAATTTACGACGAAAAAAGAATAAAAATGAAGGGCGGAATCACAGGTCAAAAAGTAAAAGCTGTGGTAAAAAGAGCTAGAGCAGACAGTGCGGAGGTCAAACTTCTAGAGCTATTAGAACCTTCTGAAATGGAAAAGGCACCAGTCTGTCGTCATTTTAGACAGTGTGGAGGATGTAGCATACTATCCTTAGAGTACGAAGACCAATTAAAAATTAAAGAAAGACAAGTACTGGAGCTATTTGAAGAAAAGGGAATAAAAGATTTTGATTACCTTGGAATACAGGGGAGCCCTTCATCTACAAAATATAGAAACAAAATGGAATTCACATTCGGAGATGAATTCAAAGATGGACCATTATCTCTTGGAATGCACAAAGTAGGTAGATTTATTGACATAGTCACTGTAGATGATTGTAGACTAATAGACTCTGATTTTATCGAAATAATGAATAAGACGAGAGATTTCTTTGAAGAAAAGGAAATTCCATATTATAGAAGTTTTAACCATGAAGGATACTTAAGACATCTAGTAGTTAGAAAAGGCGAAAATACTGGTGAAATAATGGTAAATATAGTGACTTCATCTCAAATAGAATTTGATATGAACCAGTACGCAGAAATGCTATTGAGACTAAACCTTGAAAACAAAATTGTAAGTATACTACATACAATAAATGACAAACTTGCAGATGCTGTACAGTGCGATGAATTGAGAGTATTATATGGAAAAGACGAATTCTATGAAGAAGTACTAGGTCTAAAATTTAAAGTATCACCTTTTTCATTTTTCCAGACAAATACAAAAGGTGCAGAGAAACTATATGAAATGGCAATAGAATTTGCTGGCACTAGAGGTGATGGAAAAGTAGTATTCGACCTTTACAGCGGGACTGGAACAATAGGGCAGCTAATGGCTAGAACTGCAAACAAAGTATATGGAATAGAACTAATAGAAGAAGCCGTAGAATCGGCAAATGAAAACGCAAAACTAAACGGACTTGAAAACTGTGAATTCATAGCAGGTGACGTATCAAAAATAGTAAGTGAGTTGCCTGAAAAGCCAGAGCTGATAATAGTAGACCCTCCAAGAGCTGGAATACTTGCCGGTGGAGTGAAGGATATATCAGAATTTGGAGCAAAAGAAATAGTATATGTAAGCTGTAATCCAAAATCGTTGGTAGAGAATTTAGAAGAATTTGAGAGCAGAGGATATAAGGTAAAGAAAGTTAGACTGATGGATATGTTTCCAAATACGCCTCATGTTGAGACGGTGGTATTGATTGAAAGAGTAAAGTAAAAAGTGGCTTAATCAATGGATCTATAAGATATAATGAGTATTTAGAAACAGATGAAAGAGTTAAAAAAATAGAAAATATAAAATTAGGTTATCAATATAGATTTCAGCAAGGACAGGTAATAGTTAATGCAACTAAATTTTTAGGATATACAAAGGACGATAAAAAACAACTTATCATTGTTCCAGAAGAAGCAGAGATAGTGAAGAGAATATTTTTAGAATTCTTGGAAGGTAAAGGACCTACTGCTATAGCAAGAGGTTTAGAAAATGATAAGTGTAAAACAGCTACAGGAATAACTAGATGGTCTAATGGTGATATTTACCGAATATTAAGAAATGAAAAGTATATGGGTGATGCACTTCTGCAAAAGAGCTACACAGTTGACTTTTTAACAAGAATAGAGAGTAAACAATAAAGGAATTATGCCTCAATATTATGTAGAAGATAATCATGAGGGCATTGTATCAAAGGAAGTTTTTAGGAGAGCTCAAGAAGAATTAGCAAGACGTTCAAACTTATATTCAGGAAAAAGAAAACAGAATAAAAGAGTTCACTTAGGAAAGTATGCTTTATAAGGAATAGTATATTGTTCTCATTGTGAAGATATTTTCAGAAGAATCAAATGGAATAGTAGAGGAAGTAAAGCAATTGTATGGAGATGCATAACTAGAGTAGAAAATGGACCAGAAAAATGTCAAGCTAGAACAGTTAAAGAAGAGCTACTTCAGGAAGTAGTGGTTGATGCTATAAATGTACTAATAGAAAACAAAAATGACTATGTTAAAATCATAGAAGAAAATGTAATGAAAGTGTTAGATGAAAAATTTGATGTGACAGTTGATGATATTGATGAAAAACTTCATGAATTACAGAATGAACTAATACAAAAGTCCAATTCAAAATCTGAATATGAAAGAATTGCTGAAGAAATATATGAACTTAGAGATAAGAAACAAGAAGTAATGATTGCAAATGCTACAAGAAGTGAAAAACGAAGAAGAGTTCAGGATATAAAGGCTTACCTTAAAACTTCATATGCTAAAATTGAAAACTATGATGAAATTTTAGTTCGAAGAATCATTGATAAAATTATAGTACATGATGATTATATGGAGATAGAGTTTAAAACTGGGAATAAAATAGAAGTTAAAAAATAGGTCAAGATACTAAATAGTTAAAGTATCTTGACCTATTTTTGATATAATGGAGTAAATTAGAACTATGGAGGTATATATGATTTGCTTAAAGAAAATGAAAAAGAAAGATGTACCATTACTTTATGAAATAGCAGAAAGAGCCTTTCAGCCTGATTATGAAAGATATGGAGTATATCCGCCACTTCTTAAAACACAGAAAAAAACATTTTTACCTCCCTTGATTTTCGGTAAAGTTATACTCATTGATGATAAGGAAATTGGTGGGTTTTTTGTAGCAGTAATTGGAAAAAAAGGTGAGTTAGGTGCTATATTTATTGACCCAGAATATCAACAAAAAGGATATGGGAAAGAAGTAATGTTGGAAATTGAAAAACAATATCCTAAAGTTAAAAAGTGGAAATTAGAAACACCTAGTGAGAGCTATCGTCTACACAATTTCTATGAATCGCTAGGTTATGTTAAGATTGGAGAAATAGAAGATAAAAAAAGTGATATGAAAGGTTATGTTTATGAAAAAAATATATGATCTGTAATGACATACCACTATGGGAATGGATAGTGCTTAAATAGAAAGATACTTCAATGTTTGACGATTTTATTAAATTGATTTTTAATAGCTTAAAGAAATAAAAAAATGTAAGGAGTGTTAAATATGCTTGATAAAATACCTGATTCAAAAGATATGGCAGATTTAATAGGAGAAGAACTGTATAAGGTGTGGATAGACTTAAATGATGCAATTAGCCAAAAATATGAAATGGATTGTCTTTGGAATAGTGGAGGAAAAGCATGGACCTATGAATATAAATATCGCAGAGGCGGTAAAACACTTTGTGCACTCTATGCAAAAGATAATAGTATTGGGTTTATGATTATCTTTGGCAAGAATGAGAGATTAAAATTTGAAGCTGATAGAGTTACATATTCTGAATCTGTTCAAAAAATTTATGATGAAGCGAAAACTTACCGTGATGGAAAATGGATGATGTTTGAACTAAAAGATACTTTAATATTTGACGATTTTATGAGATTACTTGCAATAAAAAGAAGACCAAACAGAAAATAAGATATTATAATTGATTAAATTATAATCCATGGAGGTAACTTCTAATATGAAAAGATATACAGCCTTCTTAAGAGGCATAAACATAGGTGGAAAGAATAAAGTGACAATGGCGGACTTAAAAAGTGAATTTGAAAAACTTGGTTTTGAAGAGGTGAAAACATATTTAAACAGTGGTAATGTCGCTTTTTCAAGTAATGAAGATGATATTGAGAAGTGTACAAGGCTGATTGAGACAATGATAAAAGTCAGTTTGGTTTTGATATTCACGTTTTTATAATATCAAAGGAGAATCTTGAAGATATTTTACTTAATGCACCTGACTGGTGGGGAAATGACAACAAAGAAATCTATGATAATCTGATTTTTGTTATGACACCAGCTACGTTTTCTGATGTATATGGTAAAATTGGAGAACCTAAAGAAGGTTTAGAAAAGATTAGTAACTATAAAGAAGTCATATTTTGGTCTTTTAGTCGTAAAAATTATCAAAAGACAAATTGGTGGTCAAAAACTGCAAGTGCAAATATTAGCAACAAACTAACAATAAGAACTGCCAATACAGTTAGAAAGATAGTTGGAATGTAATTTCTAACTCTAGTTTGTAGGTCATAATTAAACTCTTTTCAAGACAGTTATAATTTAGAATGATGAGAGAAATTATTGATTTTGAATCGAAAGGTATTTTAATATTTGATGATTTATAAAGTTATTTGCAGTGCAAGTATCAAACAGGAAAAAAATGGATATAAAGTATAAGAAATGGATGGAGAAAATAAAAAATTTAAATATTAATATTCCAATCTGAAGTGTGAGAAGGGAAGGTGTATATGATTAAGCAATTGGCAAATATAATAAGTTTTAGCAGAATAGTTGCTGCATTTGTTCTCATTTTTACGGAAACCTTTACAATAGAGTTTTTTGTAGTCTATTTTTATTGCGGGGTTACAGACATTATAGATGGTATAGTGGCAAGAAAAATGCATATTGAAAGCAATTTAGGAGTAAAAATTGATGGTGTAGCAGATATGATATTTGTTACTGTAAGTTTGTATAAAATATTACCAAGTTTACATATTTCACATAAGATTTGGATTTGGATAGGATTTATTACATTAGTTAAAGTTAGCAATTTTTTATATGGCTATATTAATTATAATCATTTAATAACAGTACATTCAACAGCCAATAAATTTACAGGCTTTCTATTGTTTTTAACTCCATTTGTATTGTCTTTTATTAAAATCGAATATTTATCTATATTTTTATGTTTTACAGCAACACTTTCAGCAATTCAAGAGGGATATTTAGTTAGAAACAATAAATATTAGACTGAGGAGTTGCTAAAAAAGTTGGTTAGTGGAAATTTATATTTTAGATAAATTTGTAGAAATTTTGCTGGACTAAAAACAATGTTCATTTAAAAATATAAATACTTAGGATGGGGAAGAATGAAAAATTTTAAAAGAAAGAATGCTTATTTTTCTTTATGTGGTCTAAACTGCGGATTGTGTAATATGAGATTGAGTGGACACTGTCCAGGGTGTGGTCAGGGTGAACATCACTCGTGTTCTATTGCCAAATGTAGCTTAAATTATGAAGGAATTGAATATTGCTTTCAGTGTGATAATTTCCCGTGCGATAAATACAAAGACGCAGATAAGTATGATTCATTTATTACACATCTTCACCAATTTGAAGATATTAGGAAATTTCAAGAAATAGGTGAAGTAGCCTATATGAATGAGCAAATAGAAAAAGTTGAACTATTAGATTTCCTGCTAGAGAATTATAATGCAGGGAGACAAAAAACACTTTTTTGCCTAGCTGTAAATCTTTTAGAATTAGAAGATATAAAAGAAATAGTGAAACATTTAGAAAAAAATGAAGACCTAAAAAGCATGGAAATGAAAGAAAAGGCATCTTATGCAGTAAATAAATTTAAAAGATTAGCTGAAAATAATGGGATAATCTTGAAATTGAGGAAAAATCAAAGATAAAAGGAGATGATTTAAATGGGGAAGGCACTTATAGTTTATTACTCTTATTCTGGTATTACGAGAGGTGTTGCTGAAAGTATTGCAATACTTACGGATGGAGATATTTTTGAATTAAGACCTGAAAAACCATATTCTCTAACATACAATACTGCAGTAAAGGAAGCTAGAAACGAAATAGAGAGAGACTTTTGTCCGAAACTGGAAGAATATATGGAATCAATTGATAAGTATGATACAATTTTTGTTGGTTCTCCAAATTGGTTAAAGACTTTTGTTCCACCTGTGCTCACTTTCTTAAGAGAGATGAGTTTTAAAGATAAAAAAGTTATACCTTTTTGCACTCATGGTGGCGGCGGATTTGGCAATATGGTGGAAAGAATAAAAGATGAATGTAAGGAAGCTGCTGTTTTAAAAGGATTGGAATTATTAGGGAGCTATAGAAGAAGAAAAAATAGAACAATGGTTAAAAGAAATAGAAATATTATAATTTAATCAGGTATTATTTTCATAATTGAATAATAATTTTGGAGAAAATCTATGATTGAAATAGATAAGTTTTTAGATGCTTTTACTAAGTGAAATAAAGATATTATAGGAGAAAATTTAGTAGATATATATTTGCATGTTTCTCTTAGTATGGGGGGTTCAATCAGAAGAAAAGCGAATGAATATAGGTAATTACAAATCTGATAATATAGAAATGTCAATCTAAACCTTTCAACTATCAAAAGTCAATCAATTAAAACTTAACGTTTCATTATGACTGGGTATTGGATATTAGAGAACAGTGTATTAGAAAGAATGTAAACTTTGAATTTAGACAATGTGGTACTCATTTTATAAAGGATGGAAGACGATATAAACTAGCTACTAAAATTTTAGGATCGCAAGCAAGAAAAGCAAACATTGATTATGAAGTTTAGTAATAAAAAATGATTTTAAAGTGAGATATTATTAAATTTCAAGTAAGAAACCATGCTGGAAAATTAATGATAATTACATCTTTTTGTGTATTTCAACTATCAAAAGCCAATCAATTAATTTTCTTTTTTGTTAAATCAAAACAATATATGTTAATATATTGAGAATACTAGCCTCTTAATAGTTATCAAAAAGAGATGATCAGCATATAATTTGCTAGCCATCTCTAATTATTCTATACCATTTTTATTCATTATTTATTTTACTTTTAGTACCAAAAGTAAACCCAAAAATGAAGCTTATATAATTATATTCTAATAAATTTTCATAGAACATAATTATCCTTTCATCAAAAAGTTCAACGATTATTTCTTTTAATTGGGATAGTAAAGAAAAAGTTAAAATTACATAGAGAATAAACAAAACAAGGGATAATATATTTATGATTTTAGTTATATTCTCATTAACATTTATGTGAAATAAATATTTCGATATAAAAAAACCTGAAAAAAAATATAAAAAACTTAACAAGAACTGAAGAAAAAAACTGTTTTATTTTTACCAAAGCTTGAATAAAAAAGTTCTTTTTCTAGTGGAACTACAACAGTATTAACATATAATATTACTATCAAAAATAAAATGCTCAATAATAAAAATTTTTTTTTCATTTTAAAAAACCTTTCAAAATTTTAATGTAATATAGACTAAATAAATTAATATATATTTTGAAGTTTTTCAGTCCACGCAGAACCATTTCTAGTGATTTTTATAGAATGGGTAACTCCACAAATAAAAAATGGAGATGTGATGGAAGTAAAAGGTCAACTACTAGGGGCATAGTAAGTCCAAAATTCTGCATTATTATTTTTTGTTATATTGCCAACATCAGTGCATCCATATTGTATTTTTTGATATGATACTTTTACATTTTTATCATAACCTCCATACACAGAATATAATTTGATACAATATATATTGCTGCGAAGAGAACGCCTATAGCTAATTATAGAATATAGTTTAACAGAAGAAGATTTTGAAACTTTGAAATCATTGTTCTCAAAATCGTATGCAAAAACCTATCCAATTATAGGTGCTCCAGTTGTTGTTAATGTCAATGATAAAAAGATGCTTTTCTTTAAATTCTTGTTCATAATAATACATCTAATCATATTAAATTAATTCTAGAACTTAATAAAGATCAATTTTGCTTAAGGTATATTTATACTAACACAGAAAGAAAATTATTATAAAGAAAATTATAAAAAAAGAAAATATTAAAAAAGTATATCCTAAATAACAAATAAAATAATATTAAATAACTTTATAAATTAAAGAAGAATAAATTTAAATATATTAGGTTTGATTTATACTCTTTTTAAAACATTTAACTGAACAAGAATAAAAGTTATTAATAAGTAATAATAAATAAAAATGACTTATTAATTTAATTTTATTATGAATAATTGGATTATATACTTTATCATGGTATTATGGTAATAAATAGGATAACTGGATAGGCTAAAATTAGTACAATAGATAGGAGGAACTATAATGGAGATAGTAATAGGTTTATCTGTTAAAAACAGCATAGAAGCAATAGAATTGTATAAAAAAACGTTTTATTTAGAGTTGAGATATAATGTTAAGAATCCCGATGGAACGTATTTTCATTCAGAGCTGCATAGAGATGGAAATGGATTTTCTGTATCCGAAGCTACTAGCGATAATAATGATGAAGAAATAGTAACAATAGGGATTACAAATTGAAGTTTATTGTTTTATACAAGAAGCAGGTTAATAAATTAAAAAATGAATTAAAGAAAGGGATGGGTTATATGGCAGGCATTAAATACGAGATAAAAGAAAGTATAGGAAAGCTTTCGGAAAATAATAAAGGCTGGTCAAAGGAATTAAACTTAATTAGCTGGAACGATAGAGAACCAAAATTTGATATTAGGGACTGGGCACCTGGAAATGAAAAAATGGGAAAAGGTGTAACTTTAAGTACAGACGAACTTAAAGTATTAAAAGAGTTACTAAATGAAATGGAATTATAATAAACATTACTGTGACACTAGAAGTGAAATGCTATAAGAGAGTAGGTATAATAATTTCTACTTTATTGTAGCGAAGAAAATCTTGAATGAGTTTACTTATCCACCTTACTGATATTGAAATTATAATAAAGAATGGGATGTGGTGAATTGAATTATGTAAAAAATACTCAAAAGTTAAAAGATTTCCTTTATGTTACAGCTGGAACTTTGCTGATAGGAATAGCAATCAACTCAGTTTTGTTACATAACAAGATTATTGCGGGAGGAGCTAAAGGAGTAAGTATTATATTAAATAGTTTGTATGGTTGGAATGTATCATTGGTTTTATTTTCAATTAATATTCCGCTATTAATAATTTGTTACTTCTTATTAGGTAAGAAAATTTTTTTTAAAACGGCGTATGGGAGCTTAGCATTCCCACTTTTTGTAGGTCTTACTTCTGGAATACCAATTTTAACACAAGACCTTATGCTAGGATCTATTTATGGAGGAATAATTACGGGGCTTGGGCTAGGATTAGTGTTTTTAGGAAATGCATCTACTGGAGGGACTGCTATTTTGGCACAAATATTGAATAAATATTTTAATATTTCTTTAGGAACCGCGGTATTTAGTATAGATAGCATGGTTGTTATGAGTGCACTGATAGCATTTAATAAAACAATAGTAATGTATTCACTGATTTGCTTATTTATAATAGGGCGTGTAGTAGATGCAGTTCAAGTTGGATTTGTAGGAGTAAAAACAATACTTATAATTTCAGAAAGCTATGTGACAATAAATGAAATATTAATTAAAGTACAAAAAAAAGATACTACTCTTATTCCCATGGAGGGTGGATATGCTAGTCATAAAGGTAAAATGATAATGGCAGTAATATATGATAAAGATTTCAATAGGGTGAAAAAATCAGTCTTAGATATAGATGAAAAGGCATTTATTGTAACTCTTAATGCTAGCGAAGTAAGTAACAAGAGTCTTAGTTTGAAAAAAATAACTGAAAACTATGTATCAAAAGGAAATTAAGTATAACTATAATATATTAAAAGGAAAATGTTTTTTAATTAATATGTTATAATGAATTTAAATTTATTATTTAAAAATAGATTGTATAAGGTGCGTACTACTCTTTGCTGAACAAGATGGATCTAAAGATATTAAAATATTTTCAGATAATGAATGCAGAATATAATTGAAATTATAAAAAATAGTAAGTAGATATAAGTGGCTGAAAAGGTTGTGAAAAAGAAAGTGTGGTAAAAATGGAGTTAGTAAATCAAATAGTAAAACATAATGAGTTTGGAGAGGGAAGAATCATATCTTTAAATAATAAATATTTAGAGATAGATTTTGCTTATAGGGGAATTAAAACTTTTATATACCCAGATGCATTTGAAAAATTTATTGTGGTCAAAGATGAATCAATGCATAGAATAATTATGGAAGAAATTAATAATGCAAAACAAGAGATAGAAAATAAACTTAAAATAGCAAAAGCTGCTCTCAAGACAGAGGAAGAACGTTCTGTAGATGAAAAACAAATTGCTCCAACTCCAAAAAATAAACGAAATATTGATGATGGATTTGGTGATGATTACAATGTCAAGTACTTAACTAAAAAACCAGTTTTAGACTATCAGCAGGTTGAGAACCAATTTGGTATAAAAATTGCCGGTTTTGGTAGAGGTATAAATAGAACACCTTCGTCAGTAGTGCTTATTTCATCTGTTGATAAAAAAAATCAGGTTTTGTATATCATGATAATTGGACAGCTGATGGAGACTATATATACTCTGGTGAAGGAAAATCTGGTGACCAACAGATGACTATTGGCAATAGAGCTATCATTGATGCTGAATGTGATGGAAAGCAAATACATTTGTTTGTTAAATTATCACCAAAAGAATACTACTATCAGGGTGTGTTTTTCTTAGTCGGGCATACCTATGAAGATGAAAAAGATGAAACAGGTAGCATTCGCAAAGAGTATAAATTTAGATTAAGAAAGCAACTAATTGAAGATTAATATGATGAAAATTGTAAAAAACGTTGACTGGAGATCTAAGATTATTTAAATAAGTATTATTTTTAGTTAAAAATAATTGGATGAATACGATTATCAAATGTGTAAACGATGCATAATAACGAGGAGTTAGGCATTAATTATTTCCACCAATATAACATATATAGGTAAATTTATTTTATAGGAGTAAAAAATGATTAAATTTATTGATTTAATACAAACAACTGATATGGAAAAAACAAAGATAAAATTTCATAAAAATGAAGGAGGAGATATAACTAGACCAGCGTATGATATGCTTATGGAAGATGAAGATACTTGGGATAGAATGAACGGTTGGAGAAGTAATAATAACAACCATAATTTAGATCAAACAAAATATCTAATAGGCATGGCACAGTATTATCCTTATGGTAATGATTTTTATATATTTGGAGGTCTGTATGAAGTAGATAAAAATCACTCAAGTAAATATGATGTTCAAGGGTATACGTTAAAAAAAGTTGAAGAATATGAACAATATGAAAAAAGATTAATTATAAAGATAAATGATCCGAGAAAGTTATCTCTTTCTTACTTGCGCCTTTACGAAAATGCACAAGATGATTTAGACATGGAAGTATATGAAATTTCATCAGCAACAAAGCTGAAAAGTTTCACCGGATATCAAAATGTATCATTGACTCACAAAGATTTGGTTAAATTAGTAAAATATGGTGAACCTAGTTATAAACAAGCATTATCAAATGTTAAGGGCATATATGTAATTACAGATATTAAAACAGGAAAACTTTATATAGGTTCTGCTTCAGGTAATGCAGATGGAATTTGGCAAAGATGGTCAAACTATGCTGATTCAAATCAACCTACAGGTGGAAATAAAGTTTTTGATTATTTACATAAGAAAAATAAAAATTATATTAGCGAAAACTTTAAATACTCTATACTTGAAATTTTTGATACTAAAACAAAGCAAGAACTTATATTGGAACGAGAAAATTATTGGAAAAAAGTATTTGAGACTAAAAAACATGGAATGAATGAAAATTAGTGATAAGAGAGTAAGTATTCAAATATTAACTAGAGTTTGTAATTATAGTAAAATATAAACTGAATTCAAAGGAGATCTAGTGTGAGTAAGTACATATCTAAAAAAAATAAAATTAAAGAAGTTTGGGGTGCATGGGGTGATTTGAACTACGAGTCACTTAAAATAGGGAAATCAAGATTATTGAAATTGCTTGAAGAATTAGATATACGTGTATTTTATTTTGGAACTCTTACAAAAAATGGCAATCCAAGACATCCAATTCAGCGACAGGAAAAAGGGGGAATTTTAAATAGTAACAAAGAATATATTTTATAAATATAAATTTTAAAATATATAATATAGAGTATTGTGGTAATAAATTATTAAAGTAATCTACTAAAAGTAATCTCTTATATTTTGTATTTTAAAAGAGTGAAAAAGTTTAATATTATAGAATATATTCAAATAGCGTACAGATAAAGAGTCTATACGCTATTTTTTAGAGATTAAATTCTGTTGAAATAATCCAGATTTTCTTTCATTTTTTCCTTGATTATATTTTTTAATTCAAGTGGTTTAATAGATATAATTTCTTTTCCATATGATATAAAGTAATTTGAAATAAAGTTTTCTTCTTTCTGGTTATAATATCCTTTGATAATAGGTTTTTCATTATCATATATTAGTTCCATTGATGGATAGTTCTCTTTTAAGAATATATCAACACCTTTATTCGTTATTTCGATTTCAAAGTCAGTTGAATCTTCATTTTTGAAATTAACCTCTAATAGAGCTTCTATTTTTTTGATATCTATAGATTGCTTATTTTCGTTTGTAGATAGTGAAATTATTTTATCACAACGAAATACTTGTAACTTGGCACTATCATAATTATAAGCAGTAACGTACCATTGCCCAAAAGATGAGGAAATATTGATAAATTGTACTGTGTATGAATAATATGCATTTGACCGCATATAAGTAATGTCATTAACATGATTATTTATTGCAGAATGTAAAATATCTTTTAAGAATATGCTGTCTACAATTTGATTGGTGGATGCAAATCTAAAAACATTTTTCATTTTATATAAGTTATTTTTATGTTCTTCTGAAATACAGGATTCAAATTTTTTCTTTAGTTTTAGAAAGTCTAAATAAAATGGTGTAGATTGATAACCTTGCAGTGTTAGCATAGCAAAATACATGGAATACATCTCATCCACAGTAAAGATGATTGGAGAGAGTAGGCGATTTTTCAAAATACCATATCTACCGTATCTCCCATGCTCGGAAAATATTGGCATACCTAATGATTCCAGTGATTTAATATCTCTAAGTGCAGTACTCCTGGAAATATTATATTTTTCCATTAAATCACTTAAATTGAAAAAATTCTTGTTATTAAGATATATAATCATATCGTTAATGCGTTCTGATTTATTCAAAGCAATATCTCCTCTCTTTATTAAAGGTGTCATTAATTGATACTTTTAATAATTATACTATAGATACAATAAAAAAAGGGAGGAAATAAAATGAATAAAAAACTTTTCTTATCATCATCATTTGAAGATGTTGCCGATATTCTTTTTAGTTTTGAAGAAAATATTAAGGGGAAAAAAGTAACCTTTATTCCCACAGCTAGTATAGTTGAGGAAGTTGTGTTTTTCGTGGATTCTGGAAAAAAATCGCTTGAAAAATTCGGATTGATTGTTGATGAATTAGAATTATCTACAGCATCAGCCAAAGAAATAGAATTAAAAATAACTAGTAGCGATATTATTTATGTTACAGGAGGAAATACATTTTTCTTATTACAAGAAATGAAAAGAACAGGTGCTGATAAATTAATCATAAATGAAATAAATGCTGGTAAACTATATATTGGAGAATCGGCTGGTGCAGTTGTTACCGCTCCAAATATTGAATATGTGCGTTTAATGGATAATCCTGAAAAAGCCAAGAATTTGGAAAACTTTAATGCTCTTGGTTTGGTTGATTTCTATACTGTGCCTCATTATACAGATGAACCTTTTAAGGAATATACTAAAAAAATTATAGATAACTATTATTCAAAACTCAATTTAAAACCTATCAGCAATAATCAGGCAATTTTAGTAAATGGTAATGAAATAATGATTAAGAGTAGATAAATAGATATATATTTGAGGTTGAAATAGTGATATTTTAAGCAAGTAGTATAAACAATTAATGCGTGGAGAAGTGGATAATATAGTTTTTTTAAAAAAGGTGGCAGAATTAACTTTGCCACCTTTTTTGATTTTTCACTTTAAATCAAATAGTTTTTCACTGTAGTCTTTTATATAATATTCAATGTTTTTTCTTACTCTAGTAATTATTGTATGTCCTTCTGATTCAAGGAGTTTAATCTGTTCTTTAGTGCCTCCTGGATACTTTGGATTTAGTTATCCTTTTGATTTGAACTTTTTTCTAGTAAGGAGTTACATCTTCAGAGCGCTGTGAGCTTGACCATGCTGTTATTGAAATGAAAATTCCTGCAGTCATCGGACAAGTAAAATCAGCATTATTTATTCTTGTTAAATAACTTCTAATTTCGGTAGTCGTTGTTATTTTTACATAAGGAATTTTTTTCATAATCATATCATAAGTAATAGGTGGAAGAAAAAAATTTATAATTATTTCACTATAGATAAATAAATTACTACAAAATATTAACAAATGTATAATTTATTTATCAAGAGTGTTATTATATAAAATATATATTTTAATAAGGAGAAAATTATAAGTGCAAATTATTAAAAAGTTTTTCAAAGAGTTTTTTATTATAATTCTAATTACCATTATCTATTTAATTCCCTCTACTGTGGAGACTATTACTAGGATGAGTATTTTTGGATTTAAAAATGTAGAAGGAGGTAATTTTTTAAAGGCTCCACTAGTGGGTTCTAATACAATTATTCCTATAATAACATCGATTATTGTTATCCTAATATTTATGTGTTTTTCAAAGAAAATAAAAATACAAGACTTTGAATTGAAATTTATAAATAAGAAAAATATTATTTATATTTTAGTAGGTTTTATTTCTATGCGTATTATTGCATATGCTGGTACAGCTATTTTAAAAATACAAGGAATGGAAAATAGCATGAACGATGCAATGTTGACTGGATTGTACAAAAATACTAGTTGGTATTTGATAATTGTCACAATTGTAATTTTTGCACCAATAGTAGAAGAAATTATATTTAGAGGTTATATAATAGGGAGACTTTTCGAAAATAAACAAATACTAGGTATAGTAGTAAGTTCTTTAATATTTGGTTCTATTCATACTATAACCAATATAACAAGTTTGATAATGTACTTTTTACTGGGAGTTGTTGCAGGAATTTTATACTATAAGACAAAAAGATTAGAAGTTTCTATAGGAGCACATTTACTGAATAACCTCGCAGCAGTTATTGTAATGTTTTTCATATAGTATTCAAAAGACTGATATAATTGTGTATCAGTCTTTTTTTTTGCAAAAAATTGTTATAAGTAGTTGATTTTTTCTAAAACACTTAGAACAATTTTAAATAAAATATAAATTTACCATGAAAAAATAAAATTTATTTAGTGAGTAGCTAAATGAAATACCTATTTTTCATTATTCTATCATAGAAAAAACATATACGACTTAGAGAAAATTTATTTGTTTTTGTATTTGCTAATAAATCGAAAAAGCGTAAGAAACGCTAATTCTAGCTATTTATTAAATAAAGCAAGTCTTAAGAACTTTAGTTTTGATAAAAATAAAAAGTTTTAAAATTACAAAAATAATAAGTTATTTTACCTTTATATAGTAGTTTTTAAAATTGACATAATATTCTTTTAAATATATGCTATACTAATTGTAAGAAGTGTAAAATAAATTATAAATGGATTTTTTTTATAAAATAAGATAGATATTTTCATGAAATAAGGTGGAAAAATATGGTTAAGCAGTTGATAGCGCATAAATTTGTAGGAAAAGACGGAACACTGTATATTCAAAATTTAGAAGATCATTTATTTAATGTAGCAATATATTGTAAAGAACTAGGTTCAGATATTGAACTACCATATACTTGTTATTTGCTAGGTATAATGCATGATGCGGGAAAAGCTTTTTCTAATTTTCAAGATTATATTAGCATTGATACAAAAGAAAAAGTGAATCACTCTTCAGTAGGGGGCGTTTTATTAATTGATATTATAAAAAAATTGAATAACAGTGATGGTGGAAAACTTATAGGAGAAGTTTTATCTTATGCTATATTTGCACATCATGGATTATTTGATTTAGTTGAATCATCTAAAGAAGATATGGGATTCAACAGAAGAATTAATTATAATGAGAGTAATTTATATAATGAATCTGAGATAAAAGTTTTTTTGGAGAATATAATAGAACCAAAACTTCAGGAATATGAAAATATGGGTTTTGAAAAATTAGTGCTAAAATCTATCGAGGAAATGGAGAAAATTTTAGGTAAGATATTTAGTATGTCAGATAAAAAAGTGGAAAGATGGTATTATCTGCATCTTTTGACAAGACTTTTACTTTCTATTTTGAAAGAAGGGGATATATATGATAGCGCAAATGCCTTTAGAGATGAGAAAGATGGAATCTTATCAAAAGATGAGTATGATGTATTTTGGGCAAACTGTGTAACAAGTATTGAACAAAAATATTCTATGTTTGATAAAAGTAAAGAAGTGTCCGAAATAAATAATTCTAGAAATAACCTTGCAGAGCAGGCAAAAGAGAGTTCACAAAAAATTAAAAGCGGAGTTTATAAGGCTGAGCTTCCAACAGGTTCTGGAAAAACATTACTTACAACAAGATTTTCTTTAAATAATTGTGAAAAATTCAGTAAAAAAAGATTTTTATATGTAACTGCTTTTTTATCTGTTTTAGAACAAAATGCAAAAGAGATTAAAGATATTATAAACAGTGAATTAGTTTTAGAACATCACTCAAATGTTGTATTAGAAGAGGGCGAAGAAGATAGCAATAAAAAGAGAGGAAATAGCAAGTATTATTCTGAACAGTACATGATGGATTCTTGGGAATCACCAGTTATTTTGACTACAATGGTACAGTTTATGAACACTATGTTTAAAGGAAAATCATCCAATATTAGACGATTTTGTAAGCTTATAAATTCTGTAATAGTGTTAGATGAAGTTCAAAGCATTCCAATATCAACTACAAGCAATTTTAATCTCGTGAATAACTTTTTATCTAATATAATGAATGCTACTGTGATACATTGTACAGCTACTCAGCCTGAGTTAAATTCGGTGCATCTAAAATATACAACGGCATATTCAGAGATAAATAACGGATATGTAGCAAAATTGGATAAAAAGCAAGAAAAACCATTTGAGCGAACAAAAGCATTTTATATGTCAAAAGAAAATAATTTTAACATAGAGGATATTTCCAATGATATAGAAGAAAAATCTAAAAAAAATAAAAAGATTCTTGTAATATGCAATACAAAAAAAGTTGTAAATGATATTTATGATTATATAAAAAAATTGGAATATGAAGGGTTTAATATCTATCAGCTGACAACTAATCAATGTGCAGCTCATAGATTAGATAAGATAAAAGAGATAAAGGAACGTTTAAAAAATAATGAAAAAGTTTTGGTTATTAGCACCCAACTTATCGAGGCCGGAGTTGATGTTGATTTTGAGGTAGTATATCGTTCTTTATCAGGGATTCCATCTTTAATACAAGCTATGGGACGTTGCAATAGGGAAGGTAAATTAAAATATGGGCAATTTTATATTTTTGATTTGAATGATGAAAATACAGAAATGCTGCAAGATATTCATGAACAAAAAAAACATGCCAGAGCAATACTTAGTAAGTATGAAAATAAAGAAATCAATATAACTGAGTTAAAAGAAGAATACTATGGACGCTTGTATGAAAATAGTGACAAGTTAGATTATCCAACTATAGAGGGATCTTTAATAGAAGTTTTGTCTACTAATCGAATTAAAAAATTAGAATATGAGCAGAGTAATAAAAAGGGATATGGATATTATTTAGGTCAAAATTTCAAATTTGCTTCTGAAAGTTTTCATATGATTGAAGAAAGAGGACGTTCTGTAGTGATTTCATTAAGAGAAGATTTTGGAGATATTTATACCGAAAATCAAAAATATATAAGTGATTATAAAGAAGCAATTGAATCATATGATTTCAAAAAAGCAAAGATAGCATTAAAAAAATTACAACCATTTACTATTAATATTAATAATTTAGACAATTATAGAGTGTATATAGAAAAAATTGGAGATATTTTAGTCTTGATACCAAGTTATTATGATAAAGAAATAGGGTTGAATATAAAAGAATTACAAACATTAATATATTAGGAGGGCGTCTTGGATAAATTTAAATCAAAAGCTTTTTATTATAAGTTAAGCGGTGACTACGCACTTTTTACAGATCCAATTACTAAAGGAGGGGGAGAAAAATTTTCTTATTCTGTTCCCACTGTGCAGGCCTTGAAGGGAATCACAGAGGCAATTTATTGGAAACCTACTATAGCTATTTATATAGACGAGGTTAAAATAATAAATCCAATAAGGACTCAAACAAAGGGAATTAGGACATTAGTAAAAAATGGAACAAGTGTTGATAGAAACTACTATACATATTTAAAAGATGTAGAATATTACGTGAAATTCCATTTTGAGTGGAATGAATTGAGAGAGGATTTAAAGCACGATAGAAATGAAATAAAACATCAAGAAATAATTTTACGTACTTTAGACAAAGGTTGTAGGCGAGATATTTTTTTAGGTACGAGAGAGTGTTTAGGATTTGTTGAAAGACTGACTAGAGAAGAGTATGAACAAAAAAATGGATATTACCACGAGCAAAGTATTTCGATGGGGATAATGTTTCACTCTTTTAACTACCCGACAGAAGTTGCTGGAATAGATAATAGTATTGAATCAAATTTCTCACAAATAACAATGGAAAAAGGAGTAATACATTTTATTAGGCCAGAAGAATGTACAATAAAAAATATTCTTGGAGAGTACAAAGGAAAATTTATCAAGTCTGAAAATATTAAGACAGTAGAAAATGAATTAGAAGAGTTAAATGAGGTGAAGCGATGAGTTTAACAAGTATTTTACTTAAAACTTACGAAAACTGTGAAAAAAACAATTTAATTGATAGGTCGGAAGAAATATCTTATAAAACAGTACTTCTTCCAGTTTATCATAGTAATAAAAGATCTAATGGTAAAAATATTTTTCAAATTCAACTAGATAAGGATGGAAAGGCAATAGGTGGAGAATTTTTACCATCAGAAAATGAAATATCAGGGGAGGTTAAATTTCCTAATTACATTATTTTTCCTGTTACGAGAGATTCAGTTATTAGAACTAGCAATTCAACACCACATCCATTAGCAGATGAAGTTCAGTATTTAGAACCTGTTAAAAAAGATAAAAAAGATCTTTATATAAATCTATTAAAATCTTGGTTAGAATATGAAACATATCCAGAAGTTAAAGATTTTTTAAATACTGTATATAAATATGTTGATTCTGGAAAAATAACACAAGATATGTCTAAATTTATAAGCAAGGGAAATAGATTTGAATATGACGATAAAAAACAAGAGTTAGAAATATTTGAGGAAGTAAAAGGTAAAATAAAAAAAACTAAATATGATTTAGAAAAAGTAATTATAACATTTGAAATAGTTGGTTTTAAGACATATAAAAATGTATCAGTAACAAATTATAAAGATCTGCACAGATCATATATTAGTTTTCAAAATTATTTAAACAAAAACTATCCTAAAGAAATTTGTAATTTGACGGGTGAAAATGTGTTTTGTTCACCAAAACATAGAGGGCCAGATTTAGATAGCAGACCAAAAATTATTTGTGGTAGCCATAGTGAAACTTATTATGGTAGATTTGATAACGTTGATAATATTGTAAAAATTGGATTTGAGACAAGTGATAAAATTCACAACGTATTAAAGTATTTATTAGAAAACAAAAAAACTTCTACAAGAATGAGTGGAAGTTCAGATAGTTCAAGGTTACTTACTTGGTTTTCAAATGATGTTGGAAATACTAGAGAAACAAATATACTATCAGAAAATTTTTCATTTAGCAAAACAGAATCAGATGAGGAACATGTTACTAATGTATTGGACGGAGATCATACAAAAAATCTTTTGTCTAAATCAAAAGGATTTTATAAAGATTTAAATAATAATGATAGTGTGTACATAGCAATATTGGATAAAGTAAGCAATGGAAGACTTTCTATTAAATATTTTTATCAAGGTATGCAAATAGAGTTCTATAAAAATATAGATGAATGGTATAGAAGTTTTAGTTGGTATTTTTATGATAAGAATGCAGAAAAAGAAGTATTTAAAAGTCCTAATTTGTATAATTTGGTGGATATTGTTTATGGAATAGAATCAAGTGGAAGAGTAGTAATGCTAGATAATAAAGCAAAGCTAAAGGAGAATTTAATAGCCTCACTAATTCCATGCGTAGTCGAAGGTAAAAAGATTCCTATGGGGATGGTAAAACAGTCGTTTCAAAATATTAGAAATAGGCAAAAGTATAAAAAAACATGGTCAACTGTAGTAAGTATGAGTTGTGCGGTTTTGAGAAAATATAATTTAGACTATAAAAAGAGGGAGGTTACGACTTTGCTAGATTTAGAAAAAACAGATAGAAGCTATTTATATGGGAGGATACTTGCAATATTAGAGTATATGGAAGAAAAAAGTTTAGGAGATAGTAATATAAGCAGGCTTACCAATATTGATAAATTGTGGAATTCATATATAAATGCTCCAGCAAAAACTTTGAAAATTCTAATGGAAAAAGAAAGACCTTATTGGAATAGATTGAAGAAAAACAGTACAGGAATATATATAAATATGCAAAAAGAAATTCAAAATTGTGTAGATTTGCTTTCAAAATCTGATGACGAAAATAAAAACAAACCACTAGATGAAGAATTTATATTTGGATATTATGCACAAAAAAAAAGATTTATATACTAAAAAATAAAAAAAAGGGGATAAAAAAATGGCAGTATTAAACAAGAAAATTGATTTTATGGTAACTATTGAAGTTGAAAATGCAAATCCAAATGGAGATCCGCTAAATGGCAATATACCAAGAGATGATATAAATGGATACGGTGAAATATCAGATGTTTGTATAAAAAGAAAAATAAGAAATAGAATGCAAGATACAGGCTATGATATATTTGTTCAATCAAATGACAGATTAGCAGATGGATTAAAGTCACTGGAATCAAGATTTAATGAAGCGTTTAATAAGAATACTTCTGATGATGAAGTAGAGGAAAAATCATGTGAAAAATGGATAGATGTTAGAAGTTTTGGACAAGTATGACTTACCAAAAAAGATCTATAGGAATTAGGGGCCCAGTATCTATTAGTTTAGCAAAAAGTTTGAGCCCAATTACGTGCCAAACAATGCAAATTACGAGAAGTACAAATGGGATGAGTGCTTCAGAGGGAAAAACGAGATCTTCAGATACAATGGGAAGTAAAAATTTTGTAGAATATGGTGTATACCTAATAAAGGGCAGTATTAATGTGTTTTTTTCAGAGAAAACTGGATTTACGGAAGAAGACAGTGAAGTGATAAAGGAAGCGTTAAGAACTCTATTTGTTAATGATATGTCATCTGCAAGGCCAGAGGGTAGTATGCAAGTAAAAGAAATGTACTGGTTTAATCATGATAGTAAACTTGGTGTGGCATCATCTGCTAAAATTTTTGAACTATTGGAATATAATGAGATAGAATTTATAGATGGAAAAGTGAAGTATGAAGATTATGATATTCACTTGAATGAAGAAAAATTAAATGAATACAAAGAAAAAGGTCTTTCAGTTGAAATTATAGAGGGAATGTAATGGGTACTGAAAACGCGGATGATTATTTGATGCTATCTGGGATTCAACATGATTTCTTTTGTAAAAGACAATGGGCATTGATTCATATTGAACAATATTGGAAAGAAAATGAGTTGACAGTATCAGGCAATATTTTACATAAAAAAGTAGATCAACCTTTCTTAAAAGAGAGAAGAGGAAATAAGTTCTTTTCAAGGGCGATTCCTGTTATTTCTCACAAACTAAAATTTGTTGGCAAGTTAGATATGGTAGAATTTCATAAAGATAAAAATGGAGTAGAGATAAATGGAGAGAAAGGGTGCTGGAAACCAATTATTATAGAATATAAAAATGGAAAACCTAAGATTTATGACTATGATAGAATGCAATTAGTGGCAGAAGTAATAGCTCTAGAAGAAACTTTAAAAGTTGACATTGATAAGGCTTATTTTTTCTATAATGATATAAAAAGAAGGGAAGAAGTGATTGTTACCGATGACGATAGAAATAAGGTATTAGAAGCATCAAAAGAAATGATGAAGCACTTTAATTTAGGAAGTACTTTTGAAGGAGAAAGTCATAAAAATTGTTCAAAATGTTCTTTAATTGAATATTGTATGCCACGTGTAACTAAAAAAAAGAAGAACATAGATAACTACTTGGAAAGGTTTTTGCTATGAGAAAGTTAAGAAATACACTGTATATTACAAAAGAGCTATGCTATTTATTTAGAGATGGAACCAACGTAGTAATAAAAGAAGATAATAAAGAATTAGGTAGATTTCCAATTCATGTGTTAGAAGACATAGTATGTTTTAATTATAATGGAGCTAGTCCATCTCTTATAAGGCTTTGTAATGAAAATCAAGTAGGGATTTCTTTTGTGAGTCCACAGGGGAATTTTCAAGGTAGATTTATTGGAAAAACAAATGGAAATGTGTTACTTAGAAGACAGCAATATAGAATTGCAGATGAGGAAGACAAATCTTTAGAATATGCTAAGTTAATGATTTTGGCAAAAACTTCCAATTATAGAAAAATCTTAAAAAGAATCATTACTGATCATTCAAATAAAATTGATAAAGTAAAAGTGATAAAATCAATAGATAATTTAGAAGAAGATATTGATCTGATAAAAAAAAGTGCTTCTTTAGACTCATTGAGGGGAATGGAAGGCGATAGTGCAAGAACATATTTTTCGTGTTTTAATGATTTAATATTACAGCAGCGAGAGGAATTTATATTTAAGGGAAGAAGTAAAAGACCTCCATTAGATAATGTAAATGCGATGTTATCATTTGGGTATACAATACTTACAAATGAAATACAGTCCGCTCTTGAGACGGTAGGTCTAGATAGTTATGTAGGTTTTTTTCACACAGACAGACCAGGGAGGGCGAGTTTGGCACTTGATCTAATAGAAGAATTGAGAGGATATTTAGTAGACAGATTCGTTCTTAGGTTAATAAATAACAATATTATAAACCATAAAATGTTTGAGTATAAAGAAAACGATACAGTATTGATGAATGAAGGCGGAAGAGAAGTGTTTCTTAAAAATTGGCAGTTGAGAAAGCAAGAAAAAATAAAACATCCTTTTTTAGAAGAAAATATGGAAATAGGGCTTTTGCCATACGTTCAATCACAGTTGTTAGCGAGAACTATAAGAGGTGATCTGAAAAAGTATCCACCATTTTTAATGTAGGTGATAATATGATGGTGTTAATAACTTATGATGTAAACACTGAAGATAGCGGAGGTAGAGCAAGATTAAGGAAAGTATCTAAGTTGTGTGTTAATTATGGGCAGAGAGTTCAAAATTCTGTTTTTGAGTGTTCTTTAGAGCCAGCACAGTTTATAGAGGTAAAAGAGAAATTAAGAAAGATAATAAATATGGATAAAGATAGTTTGAGATTTTATCTATTAGGTAAAAATTGGCAAAACAGAGTAGAACTTTTGGGCAAGAATGAAACTTATGATCCAGATAAAGATGTATTATTGTTTTGACGAACCTGAAGTGAACATTAAAATACGTTATTTTTTAATGATATAGGATCAATATTTAGCTAAAAATAGGATATAGTAATTTCTGAAATAAAAAATGGTTACAAAGAATTACTAGATATGGTATGTGTGAAACTTTATTTACTATATTTAGTGGTCGCACCTTACACAGGTGCGTGGATTGAAATACGCTCACCCGAACAATCAAATGTACAAACTGATGGTCGCACCTTACACAGGTGCGTGGATTGAAATATCAGTCCCATGCTAACACCCCCTTTGCTATTCCCGTCGCAACTTACACAGGTGCGTGGATTGAAATAATCTCAACCTTGTCGATATAACTTCCGTTTCTTAGTCGCACCTTACACAGGTGCGTGGATTGAAATATTTCTTTAGGCAATAAATCAATTAATTTCCTCGTCGCACCTTACACAGGTGCGTGGATTGAAATTCCCTTTGGTGAAAAGTATACAAGTACTATATCATGTCGCACCTTACACAGGTGCGTGGATTGAAATTCTTTAAAGTCCGCAGACTCTAGTAATTTTATTAAGTCGCACCTTACACAGGTGCGTGGATTGAAATAGTTATATTATTTCTTTCTATCGTGAAGTAATATTGTCGCACCTTACACAGGTGCGTGGATTGAAATTGGCGGTGTCCTGTATGTTTTAAGGTCGTACAATTGTCGCACCTTACGGTGCGTGGATTGTGGAATACATTATCAAGTATTAATTTTGCAAAAATCAAGTACTTATTATAATGAAGTATGATTATAAAAAAATTTAAAATGATATTTTATAGCTGAACACAAAGAATAAGATATATAAATGATATAATTTGAGAATTAAAATATTATTCAATAATAGATAAAAAAGAGCCTATATTAGGTTCTTTTTTTATGCTGTAAAATCATATATATTCATATAAAGTTTCATTATACAGAAAAAATAAGAATCAATTCTAAATTTAGGTATTTTTACATTAATATTTAATTAGTATTTGAGGTTTATTATGATACATATATCATAAAAGTTAAATAGAATTATTATCCTAAAAACATTAAAAAATTAGAAATTTATAAAAGGACTTTTTTTAAAGAAGAAGTTGCTGTAAACTTGAGAAATGAGCACATTTATGGTATAGTAATATTGTGAAATATTAATATAATAAACAATTAAAACGATATTTGTTTAAAAAATAAAGAAGAAAAAACCTTATCAAATAAAACGTTTTAAATTGAAAACAAAAGTTGTTTGATAATACGGGGATAACTATATTAATGTGTTTCACGAATATAATTTCTTAATTTTGTGATTAGAAACTAAGTTAAGGGGATATGAACTAAAGGAGTTTATAAAAATTTATAAGGAGGAATTAAAGTTTGAAAAAAGTACAAAGTTTTTTTAGTATAATGCTCGTAGTAGTTATGAGTATTACAAGTTTGCCTGTAAATGCTTGGGCAAACGATATTGAACCAACGACAGAAATCGAAGAATCAAGCAATAGAGATGATTCAGAAACAAATATTGTTAACAAGTTAAATAACACTGAAAACAAGGCAGATGCAGCTTCTGAAGAGGATGGAGTAGCAGTATCTAACTGGGAGGAGTTTGTTACAGCTTATAATAATCAGGAAGTATCAAAAATAACATTATTAAGTGACATTGAACAAGCGAGTGGGAAAACACTAACAGCAAGAAAGGATCCATTAGTTTTAAATGGAGTAGATTATAAAAAATTAGATTTACGTACGACTAGGCTTTTGGTGGGATCACCATCAGCGGATAGAAATGTTTTGAAGTTTGAGAACATAACATTGTCTAACTATACAGGTAATGATTTCATATCTGTAGGAAATGGGTATAAGTGGGTTTTTCACTTTAAAAATGTAAGGACAGCACCATCAGTTAGTGCACCATCCGATGGAGCAGGTGTAATGAGATTATCACAGGCTCATTCTACAGAGTTTATATTTGAAGGCGATATAGATATAACTACTAGAGCTGAAATTGCAGAACCAGATAGTGTTCTAATAAAAGAAGGAACTAATTATAAAGCACATCAAGAAAATAAGACAGAATCTCTTCAACATTCAGCATTTTGGTATAATACTGGAGGAGCAGTAACTGCCAGTAAGGATAGATATTTTATAGTTGAGGATAATGCAAACGTTACAATGACAAGAGATAATGTCTCTCTTTATCCACCTATCTATGAAAGTTATGGAAAAATTATTGTTGGGGATAACGTATCTTGGACTCAACGTAATTATCAGAACTTTATTTCAGATGTAGGTAATACACTTTATCCTAGGGAAGTGAAGTTTGGAAAGAGAAATAATATAATAGCAGAAAACAGCACACAGCAAAGTATAAATTTTACAGGTTCTAATAATATTGTTGAATTCGGGCCAGGATCTTCACTGAAGATACAGGGTCAGGGAAATGTAATAAATGTTACAGGTACTAATAATAAGGTGCTTTTCAGAAATCCTGTTGGGCTAGATTTAGAAACTACAGGATCAGCATACAGAGTATTTAATATTTCTGGGACAAGTTTTGTTGAATTCCAATATGTGACATTAAATACTTGGAATCCAAATTCAGATGTTTCAGGTCCAGCCAGTGCAGAATTTGATAAAGTTACAAATGCAGTATTTAAAAATGCTGGAACATCATCTATATCTGGTGTGACATCGGATAGCGAAGATCTAGTTACACACTTTAAATCTGTAAATAGTAAGAGAATTTTAACAGAAAAAATTCCAATTGGTAAAGTTGCAGTTAATTATATTAATCAATTTGGAGATATTGTTGGAGAAAATCAAATAATAGAAATAGCAGATGAAGCATCATATGTTATAGATGAGGAAGTCGTTATCCCAGATTCATTAAGAACAAATCCAGCAATACCAGAAGGCTATCATTATGCAAATGCTGAAGAATTATCAGCTATGGGAAAAACACAACCAGAGCATGCATTCACAGGTATGGAGGGTGTAAATGATCCTAGAATAACAACTATTTATGTACATAGTGATAAAACCGATTTTACTGTTAATTATGTTAACACAGAAACAGGCAAAACAGTGGGAACATCTACATTTAATGAATATATTGGTGAAACAGTAAATTTAAGTGAAGAAAAATTTACATCTAGTATTCCAGAGGGGTTACAGTATGCAAAGGATGAGGACTTAAAAGAAGGACAGACACAAACATCTGAAGTTAAAGTTGATAAAAATGGTATTTATACTGTATATGTAACAGAGTCTCAAGACATCAAAGATGCAAAAAACAATGCTAAAGCAGAAATTGACAAGGCTGCAAAAGATAAGACGGATGAGATAAATAATAGAGCAGATATCTCAGATAAGGCCAAAGAAGAGGCTATAGCAAAGGTAGAAGAAGAAAGAACAAAGGGTCATACAGCAGTAGACAATTCAAAGACAATTGATGAAGTAACAACATCAAAAAATACTGCAATAGACAATATCAATAAAGTAAAACCAAAGACACCAGCTGAAGAGTTACAAGATGCAAAAGATAAAGCTAAAGAAGCAATCGATAAAGCCGCGGAGGATAAGAAAAAAGAGATAAACGAAGATAAAACAATATCAGACAAGGCAAAAGAAGACGCGATAGCAAAGGTGGAAGAAGAGCAAGAAAAAGGTAAGACAGCAGTAGATGAATCTGATACGATAGCAAAGGTAGAAGAAGAGAAAAATACTGCAATAGACAATATCAATAAGGTAATACCAAAGACACCAGCTGAAGAGTTATCAGATGCAAAAGAAGCAGCAAAGAAAGAAATTGATGCAGCTGCAGATAAGAAAAAAGATGAGATAAACAATAGAACAGATATCTCAGAAGAATCGAAGAAAGATGCAGTAGCAAAAGTAGAAGAAGAAAGAACAAAGGGTCATACAGCAGTAGACAATTCAAAGACAATTGATGAAGTAACAACATCAAAAGATACTGCAATAGACAATATAAATAAAGTAAAACCAAAGACACCAGCTGAAGAGTTATCAGATGCAAAAAATAAAGCTAAAGAAGAAATCGACAAGGCTGCAGATAAGAAAAAAGATGAGATAAACAATAGAACAGATATCTCAGAAGAATCGAAGAAAGATGCAGTAGCAAAGGTAGAAGA
This sequence comes from Peptostreptococcus faecalis, assembly GCF_900240845.1. Taxonomy (GTDB): domain Bacteria; phylum Bacillota; class Clostridia; order Peptostreptococcales; family Peptostreptococcaceae; genus Peptostreptococcus; species Peptostreptococcus faecalis. The sequence continues at coordinate 80,658 of NZ_OERU01000001.1, read as the reverse complement.
AGAAAGAACAAAGGGTAAGACAGCAGTAGATGAATCTGATACAATAGCAAAGGTAGAAGAAGAGAAAAATACTGCAATAGATAATATCAATAAAGTAAAACCAAAGACGTTGGCTGAAGAGTTAGAAGATGCAAAAAACAATGCTAAAGAAGAAATCGACAAGGCTGCAGATAAGAAAAAAGATGAGATAAACAATAGAACAGATATCTCAGAAGAATCGAAGAAAGATGCAGTTGCAAAGGTAGAAGAAGAAAGAACAAAGGGTCATACAGCAGTAGACAATTCAAAGACAATTGATGAAGTAACAACATCAAAAGATACTGCAATAGACAATATCAATAAAGTAAAACCAAAGACACCAGCTGAAGAGTTACAAGATGCAAAAGATAAAGCTAAAGAAGCAATCGATAAAGCCGCGGAGGATAAGAAAAAAGAGATAAACGAAGATAAAACAATATCAGACAAGGCAAAAGAAGACGCAATAGCTAAAGTTGAAGAAGAGAAAGACAAGGGGAAGACAGCAGTAGATGAATCTGATACGATAGCAAAGGTAGAAGAAGAGAAAAATACTGCAATAGACAATATCAATAAGGTAACACCAAAGACACCAGCTGAAGAGTTATCAGATGCAAAAGATAAAGCTAAAGAAGCAATCGATAAAGCCGCAGAAGATAAGAAAAAAGAGATAAACGAAGATAAGACAATATCAGACAAGGCAAAAGAAGACGCAATAGCTAAGGTTGAAAAAGAGAAAGAAAAAGGTAAGACAGCAGTAGACGATTCAAAGACAATTGACGAAGTAGCAAAAGAAAAAGATACTGCCATAGACAACATCAATAAAGTAAAACCTGATACTCAAACAGATACAAAACCAACAGCTCCTTCTAATAAAAAAGAAATAACATTAATAGGAGGAAAAGCAACATTAACTGAAAACGTAGAAAAACAGTTAAATAATCATAATGTAAGCAGACTTTCAGGCAAAGACAGATACCAAACATCAATTGAAGTGTCAAAAGAATTTGCTAGCTCAGATGTAGTTCTGTTAGCAAGTGGAGAAAAATACACTGATGAATTAACAGCGACTGTACTTGCAAGTAAGTTAAAAGCACCAGTAATACTAGTAGGAAAAGATAAAGTTTCGACTGAAATAATGAATGAAATAGCTAGGTTGAAAGCAAATAAAATAATATTAGTAGGTGGAGAAAGTTCTATTAGCAAAAATGTGGAAAAAGAACTATTTAAGTACACTGTAGAAAGAGTTTCAGGGAATGACAGATATGAAACAGCAATAGAAGTAGGAAATAGAGTAAGAAGTTTATCAGCAAATAAAGCAGAAGCAATATTAGTGGATGGAACAAACTTCCCAGATGCAATAGCTATGACAAGTATGGCAGCAGAAAAAGAAATACCAATACTGCTAACAACACCTAAAAAGCTAGAAACAAGCACATCAAAGATAATTAAAAAATGGGATTTAGCAAAAATAACAATAGGTGGAGGAATAGCATCAGTATCAGAAAACGTTGAAAAAGAATTAGAAGGAAAGTCAGAAAGAATAAGCGGAAAAGACAGATATGAAACATCTGTACTGATAGCAAAGAAAACTTACAAAACTCCTAGAAGCATAGTAGTAGCAAGCGGAGAAAAAGAGTTTGATGCAATAGTTGGAGCAGTATATGCAGCTAAAAAATCATACCCAATAGTACTATCTAGAGGAAATGAAATTCCAAAAGAAGTTATGGAATACATCTCTAATTAATAAGAGTAAGTAAAGATATTTATTTTGAAATATCTAGAATATTAGATATAAAAAACAAAATTGATACCTTTATAAAACTTTATTGATAAATAAAAGAAATAGTTGCAAATTCAGATTTTTTACTAGTTTGAATAACTATTAAAAAAAACAAGTAAAAAGCTCCCTATGATTTAATAAAATTATCATAGGGAGCTTTTTTATATCAAAAATTGTGTAATTAAAAATAGTATATAAATTAAAAATAAAATAAATAAAAATGAGTAAATCAAAAACTTTAAAAAATTGACAAAAAGAAATTAAAATGATATCATAATGATATCAAATAAAAATTATTAAAAGGAGGGCGTAGCAATGAATGAAAAAAAATTAAAGCCAAAAAGTGGTATGATATTTCTATTTTTAATTTTAGCAATTGAAATTCTATCAATATTATCATTTGTATTTTCAGTTAATTTTGAAGGAATGAAAATGGGGATGCTAATATTGCTTGGAATTATAGGAATAATAGTAGGTTTTATATTGTGTTTCGGGTTGAAGATAATAAAACCTCAAGAAGCTTTGGTATTGACTTTATTCGGTAATTACACAGGAAGCATAAAAGAGCCAGGTTTTTATTTTGTAAATCCATTTTCAACTGCAGTAAACCCTGCTGCAACTACTAAACTAGGTCAAAGTGGAGATGTAGCTGAAGGACATAGTAGTGAAGGTATTACAGTGTCATCAGATGGAAAAGTGAAATACACTGGCGGAGGAAGTAAGAAAGTATCATTAAAAATAATGACTTTAAACAATAGCAGACAAAAAGTAAATGATGTTCTTGGTAATCCTGTTGAAATTGGAATTGCAGTAATGTGGAGAGTAGTAGATACTTCAAAAGCAGTTTTTAATGTAGATAATTACAAAGAATACCTATCTTTACAATGTGATAGCGCTGTTAGAAATATTGTTAGAGTATATCCTTATGATGTTGCACAGGGAATTGATACTACAGGAGATGGAGAACCAGATGAAGGTAGTTTAAGAGGTTCTAGTGCTGTAGTAGTGGAAAGAATTCGCAAAGAAATTCAAGAGAAAGTTGAAGAAGCAGGATTAGAAATTATTGAAGCTAGGATTACTTATTTAGCATATGCACCTGAAATTGCAGCTGCAATGTTGCAAAGACAACAAGCAAGTGCAATTATTGATGCTAGAAAGATGATAGTAGATGGCGCTGTAGGAATGGTAGAAATGGCTCTTGATAAGCTTAGCGAGAGAGAAGTTGTTGAACTAGATGAAGAGAGAAAGGCTGCAATGGTTTCTAACTTATTAGTTGTTTTATGTGGAAGTAAGGATGCACAACCCATTGTAAATAGTGGCAGCCTGTATTAATATGAGCGGCAAAAAAAAACAGATTCCTCTTCGCATATCTTCTAAACTATATGAAGAAATAGCAGCTTGGTCAGAAGATGAATTCAGATCCATTAACGGGCAGATAGAATACTTATTAACAGAAGCTGTAAAAGAAAGAAAAAAGAATCATAAAAATATAGAGTTAGTGGATGAAGAAGAGAACTCTGAAGAGAAATAAAAATAACACAAAACATATAATAAAAATGGGTGAAGTGCTACCTTAAAAATATAAAGCTATATATATAATACAACTTTAAACTAGAATTAAAAATAAATAAAAAACAGAGTGAACTTCAAAAGATTTGCTTAAAAAGTAAATTTGAGGAAAAAGTCTGTAAATTAATAAGTCCTACTTTAGTAAAATGAATTTACCATAGTAGGACTTTAAAAATGGGAATAAAAATGCTATTTTATTATAATAGGTTAATTGATGCAATCATATTATTAAAAATATGAGATGCTGTTGATACTTTTAGATTTTTAGTTGTCATATACACCCCGCTGAATACAATCCCCATCGTTGCATATCTATAAACCGATTCTAAATCGGTAGGAGAATGTATTATTGTAAATAAAATTACACTGACAGCGAAACCAATCCACTTGCTTTTCTTAAAGATTAGTCCCATTATGCTACCACGAAAAACTAATTCTTCTACAATTGGTGCAATGATTACAGTATATCCTATAGTAGACCATAAGGATTCGCTAGCCATTTCTTGAAGTGCCATTTGATTTTCTGATTCGGTTGGTTTTTTAAATATTAATAAACTTACTAAATTAAAAACAACAATTAGTGCAAAAGAGCCGACAACATAAAGAATATGTTTTTTTTCAAACCTTCCTGAATAAAGTTTTAAATCAAATTTTTTACTAAGTATTATTGCAGCTATAAATGTACACACATAACCTATGATTGAAGCCGTCATGGCGAAGCTTTCATTCTCTTTAGGAACAATTATAGGTAGAATATTCTGGCTTATTGCATATAATACAAATATTAACAAACCTATTGATAGTTCTTTGCTTAAAGATTTTTTCACTTTAAGACCTCCTTCACTTTTAAAATTATTTTATAATTAATATTTTACTTTAATTTTATTATACACTTAATATGACTATATTTCAAAACTTTAAAAAAAATATTTAGTTTTAATTAGTATTTTATAGACATATGTATTTATAATGGTCGATAAATATAAGAAAATATATATGTTTAATAAACTAGAAAAATAATTGGGAAAATATTATTCTAATATATTATTTGACAATTAATTATAAGTTTGATATTCTGAATCAAATAAATATTTTGTAAATTATAGAGAAGGGAAGTAAACTAACATGATAAGAGTAGGTATTATAGGCTATGGAAATCTTGGAAAAGGTGCTGAAAAAGCAATAAAATTGGCAGGAGATATGGAGTTAGTAGGAATATTTACAAGGAGAGATCCAAGTTCTATTGATACGAATTCTAATGTATATAGCATAGATGATTTGATAAAATTTAAAGAAGAAATCGATGTATGTATTCTTTGTGGTGGATCTGCAACTGATTTAAAAATTCAAGGCCCAGAAATATCAAAGAATTTTAATACAGTAGATAGCTTCGATACACATGCTAAGATACCAGAGTACTTTGAGGAAATCAATAAATCCGCATCTGGAGGAGGCAATCTGTCAGTAATTTCAACTGGATGGGATCCAGGTTTATTTTCAATGAATAGATTACTTTCAGAAGCAATTCTTTCAGAAGGAGAAACGTATACTTTTTGGGGAAAAGGCGTAAGTCAAGGTCATGGAGATGCAATACGTAGAATAGATGGTGTAAAAGATGGAGTACAGTATACTATTCCAGTAAAAGAAGCAATTGATAGAATTAAAAATGGAGAAAAATGCGAACTTACAACGAGAGATAAACATACAAGAGAATGTTATGTAGTTGCTGAAGAAGGTGCAGATTTGAAAAGAATCGAAAAAGAAATAGTTACAATGCCTAATTATTTTGCCGATTACGATACTTTTGTGCATTTTATATCTGAAGAAGAAATGAATAAAAATCACAAAGGAATGCCTCATGGTGGAACAGTGATACGATTGGGCAATACTTCTGAAAGTACTAATCAGGTCTATGAATTTTCATTAAAACTTGGAAGTAATCCAGAATTTACTGCATCAGTTAACGTGGCATATGCTAGAGCTGTATATAAAATGAACAAAGAGGGAAGGACAGGTGCTGTTACAGCCTTTGATATACCACTGTCTTATTTATCAAAACTTAGCCCTGAAGACCAGAGAAAACTTTTATTATAAATACTAAAAATTTAATTAAAACATTTAGGTGGCCATGGAATTTACTGTGGCTACATTTTTTTAGTACTATATGAAAATAAAGAATTATAAAAAAATAATTGAGTAAAATTAACAAGTAATTTTACTATGTGATATAATTATGTGTATAAGGGCTGTTTTAATAGAGGTATTATAAAAACATTCTAGTAAAAAGTACCGTTGTTGAAAAAGAAGAATAAAGCTTAGAAGTATGAATAATGTCAAGAATTGAGATAATACCACTCAATAATGCAGATATAGATGAGTAGTGGTGTGAGATTTGAATAATACTATATGTTATAGAATAAATAAAATGCGTGTACATAAATAAAAGAAAGGAGAGTGTAATGGTAGAAGATTATTTTTATCATTGCGGATAATATTGAGACTATGAAAGAATTTTTAAAGGAAAATTTAAAGGATATACCTATAGTTGTGTTAGGTAATTTAGCAATAGCTATTGCTGTAGTATTTTTTGTTTTGCCAAATGAAATACTTGTAGGCGGAACGTCTGGAGTAACAGTTGTATTAAGTGCATTTTTTGATATTAACAAGCAATTGACTGTTCAGCTACTTACAATTGGGCTATTCTTACTTGGTTCGATCATTTTAGGAAAAGGTTTTTTGATAAAAACTGTAGTGAGTGCAATAGCGAGTCCTCTTTTTATATCGATATTAGGAGGTATTTATAATACATTAGATGATTCAATTTTTGTAATGGATAAACTTGCAACCTCTGTAATTAGTGGGGTTCTAATAGGTCTTGGAGTAGGTATGGTATACAGAAAAAATGGAAGTACAGGTGGAATGGATATAATACCATTGATAGTAAACAAATACACTGGAGCATCTTTAGCAGTTTTGGTAATGATAGTAGATGGGCTGACAGTATTATTTGGTGTGGTAGGCTATGGATTGAATGCTGCATTTTATGGAATTGTGTCCGTATTAGTTTGTTCTTATATAATAAATAAAACATTATTGCTTGGTACTGAGAAGTCTAAACAAGTTCAAATAATTTGTGAGTCATCAAAAATTATAGTTGAAAAAATTTCGAAGGATTTGGATAGAGGGACTACAATAATAGATGCACATGGGGGCTATACAAAAGATAAAAAAGAGATTGTAATTGCAGTGGTGTCAATAAAAGAATATCCTAAATTAGTTGATATAGTCAAAGAGATAGACGAAAATGCATTTATGATAATTAGTGATGTGAATCAAGTAGAAGGTAGAGGATTTACGTTGCAAAGAAGATATCTTCATTAAAAAAGACTGATGATTAAGGAAATCTATAAAATAATAGTATATAAAAGTAATAAAAGGCTGAGCTATTCAAATTAATAGCGGCAGCCTTTTATAAATTTTATTACTACTTACTTTTATGTTCTCTTGGTTTGAACTTATCAGGAAGTATATCTAAATATTCATTATCAGATTCTCTTATTTTATCTGGATTTTTCATAAAATCTTTTACCATTATTATTACGACGCTTGATAAGAAGAAGACACCAATTAAGTTTGGTATAGCCATCAATCCGTTAAGAGTATCAGAAATTGCCCATACAGATTGTAAACCACCAATAGAGCCTACAAAAACAAGCGGTATGTATATAAATTTATATGGCAATACAAATTTGTCTCCCAATAAGTATTGAGTACATTTTTCTCCATAGTATGACCATCCTAGAATTGTTGTGAATGCAAATAATGTAAGTCCGACACTTACAAGGTACTGACCACCTTTTATTCCAGATTCAAAAGCAGTAGTAGTCAATGCTGCACCTTGGATTCCAGAATTCCACGCACCTGAACCCAAAACTACTAGTGCTGTCATTGTACATATAACTATAGTATCCATGAATACTTCAAAAACTCCCCACATACCTTGTCTTACTGGATGATCTGTTGTTGCAGCAGCATGAGCAATAGGAGCGCTACCTAGACCTGCTTCATTTGAAAACACGCCTCTTGCAACACCATTTCTCATAGCCATCATTAATGTTGAACCTGCAAAGCCACCAGTTGCTACTTGACCTGTAAAAGCAGAGCTAAATATAAGTCCAAAAGCATTAGGTATTTTAGAATAATTTAATATTAGTATTAGAAGGGATACAGCAACATAAAATACTGCCATAAAAGGCACTAATTTTTCTGCAACTAATCCAATTCTCTTTATTCCTCCTAAAATTACTACTGAAATTATTGCTGCTAAAATTAAACCGGTAACTATAGGACTAATATGAAATGTAGCTTCTAGTGCTTGAGATATAGAATTTGACTGAGTCATGTTACCTATACCAAAAGATGCAAGGCCTCCAAATAGAGCAAATAGCTTTGCTAACCAATTATGTCCCAGTCCTCTTGCAATGTAATACATTGGACCACCTGAAAATGAACCATCATTATTTTTCACTCTGTATGTAATCGACAAAATAACTTCTGAAAATTTTGTAGTCATTCCCAGTATTGCGGATAACCACATCCAGAAAACAGCACCAGGACCACCTACAGCAATTGCAAGAGCTACACCTGCTACATTCCCGTACCTACTGTAGAAGCTAATGCAGTGGATACCGCTTGAAAGGGAGTTACTTCTCCTTCTCCATGGTGCTTTGCTTTTGAAAAAAGTTTGATTATTGTATTTTTCATCATAAATCTAAAATGTGTTAATACAACAAACTTTGTTCTAATGCCTAAGTATAATCCTGTACCTAGTAACAAGATAAGCATTGGCCATCCCCATACAAAATCACTTATCAGACTGTTGATTTCTAAGATTTTTTCCATACAATTACCTCCCAACCAAAAATACTTAATAAAAAATAATCTCTAAATTAATTCATTTTAAAACATGTATTAGTTGCAAATAAAAAGATAATATAATTATACATTAAAATTTACAGAATTAAATCAATTTTCAGAAAATAAGTTTAACTTTTTTTTAACGAATATAAATATAAAAATATTAATATTATAAAGTCAGTGGTTACAAATTTTTTAGTTAGAGAGATATTATAAATAGTCAATTGATTGGACGATAGGCTAACTAATCAAATATATCTATAGTAAATCCTATCTGAGGTGTTTGAGTTTCTTTTATTATATTAAAATCCTTATCAAATATAGCAATTGAATAGTGTCCAAGGATTATAAAGTTACCGTCTTTATTTTTGAGAGCTGATAAAACAGTTCTATCCATTTTTTTGTATGGATCTAATTTATTTGTTAATTTATTATACTTCATTATGCTAGTATGATTTTCTGGATTAGATTCATCTTTTGATTTAAATACAAGAATATTTGAATCGTCATCATCTATCATTGAAAACACCATCTCATCTGTTTCAATTTGGTTTTCAATTCTTCCGTTGTCTAGATTTAAAACAATTAACCGCCCAGTATCGTTGTGATCACCTCTCATTGCTCCAGCATACATTTTATTTTTATCAAAAACTGCTGAAGTAAATGATAGACCACCAACAAGTTCTATGTCTTTTTCTACAGTCATATTTTTGGGATTTATTATTTTTAATATTGTCCTATCATTGCTTCTTAAAAATGCGTATACTTTACCATTATGCTCAGAAATGTAGTCAGCAACATAATAGTTATATATTCCATTCTTTTTTTCTGATTTTTTTAAAAGAATAGATTCTTCTTTGTTATTCTTTTTGTTGATTTTAGAAAATATAACTTCTTTATCATTGTTATAGGTATTATAAATGTTGTTGTCGTCTACTTCTATTGTATTTGGTTGATAATTATTCAATAGAGGATAAGATTTAACTTGTTTTCCACCGGATTTTGAAAAGACAAGTACTTTATTTTTGGTATACATAAATAATTTTTTACATCCCACAATATAATAGATTTCGTCATTGTGTACAGCCGTAGATTCATAAGAACCAGATTTACCTATAGGAATTTGTTTTTTGGATAGAAGATTTAAGTCATCATCATATCTCCAGAAAGAAAGTTCGCTTCCACTTGCATATGTCGTAAGTATAGAAACATCTTTTTCGGTTGTTAGATTGTCTTTGTTTTCATTGTATAGAATAAAAGCAGCCACCGATATTAAAATAATTGCTACTATAGATAAAATAATTATATATATTTTTTTCATCACTTTACCTCCTTTTAAAAAAAATTTAATAAATAAAATATTAATTATATTAAGGGTAACATAGTAAAGTTATATTGTAAATAAATTCTGAAAAGTATGAACAATATGCAGAGGATATTTAAATAAAATTTAATTATTTTAAAAAGTATATTGTAAAACATTTATATACATGATATTACTATACTAATAATGCTATGTAGAGTTATTAAGAAACTGGAATGGGGGTTTTTTATGAAACAAATATACTTAGTAACAGGTGCAGCGGGTCATCTTGGAGGCGTAGTTGTTCAAAATTTAATTGAAAGAGGAAAATGTGTTCGTGCATTAGTATTACCTAATGAAAAAAATATACCTGAGTTGGCTGAAATTTATAAGGGAGATGTATGTGATAAAAGCAGTATAAAAGCATGCTTTGATAATTTAGGAGATAGTAAACTAGTTGTAATTCATTGTGCAGGGATTGTTTCAATATCATCAAAATTTGATCAAGCTGTATTTGATGTAAATGTAAGAGGAACGAAAAACGTTGTAGATCTTTGTAGAGAAGACAAAGTTCATAAGTTAATTTATGTGAGTTCAGTTCATGCTATTAGAGAGCAACCAAAAGGAGTGACAATTAAAGAAACTACTGACTTTTCTCCGGATAATGTTGTAGGTTTATACGCAAAGACAAAAGCAGAGGCTACAGCGTGTGTTTTAGAAGCGGCATCTAAAGGGTTAAATGCATGTGTTGTTCATCCATCTGGAATTGCTGGTCCGTATGATAATGGAAGGGGGCACATTACTACATTGATAATAGATTACTACAAACATAGGCTAGTATCTGGTATTTACGGAGGGTATGATTTTGTAGATGTGCGTGATGTGGCAAATGGAATAATTGCAGCTTGTGATAAAGGAAAATCAGGAGAATGCTATATACTTTCAAATAGATACTTTAAAATAAGTGAAATTCTTGATATGTTGCACGAGATAACTGGAAAGAAAAAAATCAAAAGATATTTACCATACTGGTTTGTAAAAATGACAGCTTCACTTTCAGAGATTTACTATAAAATGTTGAAGCAACCTCCATTATTTACATCATATTCACTTTATACGCTTAATTCAAATTCTTTGTTTTCTCATCAAAAGGCGACTATAGAATTAGGCTATAAAACTAGAGACATGAATGTGACGTTAGCAGAAACTGTGAAATGGTTAAAAGAAAGCGGAAGGATTTAAAGAGAAAGACGAATATATAAAAACTAAGGTATAAAAACTAAGGTATAAAAACTAAGGTATAAAAACTAAGGTATAAAAACTAAGGTATAAAAACTAAGATATAAAGACTAATGGAGAGATAATGAAGAAAGACTATAAAAAAATAATCAACCAATGTATAAAAACTAGTAAAGAAAAATAACATATTAAAGTTTATAAATAGTCTGACTATTGCGAAAATATAAAACAAATGCTAGTATATAGATAGGATCTAGTGTGGAGGATGCTTTGATAGGATGAAAGGATATAGAGGTGATTAATATGAAATATTCCAAACTTTTTTCTCCAGGAAAAATTGGGGATCTTGAAATTCAAAACAGAGTAATAATGTCTTCTATGGGATGTAGTATGGCCAACGTGGATGGTACTCCATCTGAACAAATGATATCATATTATGAAAAACGTGCTCGTGGAGGAGTAGGTCTTATTTGTACAGAGGTAACAAGGATAAATGATGAACATGGAATTGGAGAGCCGGCTCAGTTATCAGTATCACATGACGAAGTGATTTTAGGGCTATCAAAACTTGCTGATGCAGTGCATAAGCATGGAACAAAAATATTTGTACAGCTCCATCACCCAGGTAATCAGACTGGAAGTGCAGCTATGTATGGTGTTCAACCAGTGGCACCTTCAGCCGTTACATGTCCAATAGTAGGAGAAGAGCCTAGAGTTCTTTCTACAGAGGAAGTAAAAGGATTGATACAAGACTATATCGATGGAGCTTGGAGAGCTCAACAAGCTGGAATAGATGGAGTAGAAATTCATGGAGCTCATGGATATTTGATAAATCAATTTTTTAGTAAGCATACTAATAAGAGGACAGATCAGTATGGAGGAAGCCTCGAAAATCGTGTGCGTATGGCAGTTGAAATAATTGAGGGTATCAGAAAAAGATGTGGTTCTGATTTTCCTGTTACAATTCGTGTAACCGTAGAAGAATTTATGGGAGATGAAGGAATTCAACTAGATGAAGGTGTTGAAATTTGTAAGCTTCTAGAAAAAGCAGGAGTAGATGCCATAGGTGTAACAAGCGGTATATATGAGTCAATGAACACTATTGTAGAACCATTATCTTATGATGAAGGCTGGCGTGTATATTTGACAGAAAAAGTTAAAAATGCTGTTAAGATACCTGTTTATGGAAACGGAGTAATACGTCATCCTGATTTTGCTGAAAAGCTTATTGAAGAAGGTAAAATGGACTTTATTGGCATGGGACGACCTCATCTTGCCGATCCAGAATGGTGTTTCAAAGCGAAAAACGATCAAGCTGATCGTATACGTTACTGTGTGAGTTGCTTGAGATGTTTTGAATCTGTTTTTTCAAATTCAGGGGCTTGCGTTCCTATAGAGTGTAGTGTAAATGCTCAATTAGGAAAAGAGTCACGCTATCCATATTATGCTAAGGACGGTAAAAATAGGACAGTAGTAATAATAGGCGGTGGTCCTGCTGGATTAGAGTCTGCTAGGGTCTTGGCGGAAAGAAGATTTAAACCAATATTATTTGAATTGACAGATGTGCTTGGCGGTAACGTAGCAATAGGTAAAAATCCTCCGGGCAAAGAAAAATTAGGTTGGTTTATAGATTATTTAAAGACAGAATTAGATCGACTAGGTGTTGATATTAGAATGAATACAAAAGTTGATATCGATAAAATAGAAAAACTTAATCCATATGCTATAATTTTAGCTACAGGATCTGTTCCTATTATTCCAAAAAATATTCCAGGAGTATTTAATGAAAATGTGTACAATGTTCCGGATATTTTGTCAGGAAAAATACAGTTAAGAAATAAGAAGGTGGCTGTGATAGGTTCAGGTATGACTGGAATAGAATTAGCTGAAATGTTGGCATCTCAAGGTAATGAAGTAAGTGTGATCGAGATGGCTAAGAAAATTGCACCAGATGGATATTGGCAAAGCGTAATGGATGTATTGAAACACTTACAAGAATACAATGTTAAACTTATGCCTGAACATAAATTATTAAGCATTGAAAAAGACAGAGTAAAACTTGAAGGAGAAACTACTGAATTACTGTGTGATGAAGTGGTACTTGCACTAGGTGTTAAAAGCGAAAATAGTCTCTGTCAAGAATTGAAATCTAAGTTTGATAATGTATATAATATTGGAGATTCTCACAAAGTCGGAAAAATTGTCAATGCAGTAAGTGATGCATTTGTTTTGTGTAATAATTTATAGAAAGCTATATAGCTGTGGTATTAAAGAAAAGGAGAAAAATTATGAGTAGTTTTTTAGTATCAGAAAAAGATGTAAAAAATTTTGTAAATGTTCCTAGATTATATGGACAAAAGGGAATTTACTTTACATACTCTGCTCCGCCAGAAGTGATTAATAAATTGATTCCACCTCCATTACAGGCTACTGCGCCAGTTATAGTTGGATATATTGTTCAGTTCACAGGGACTACATTTGGTGGACCATATATGGAATCTTTACTGGCAACTCCTTGTACTTATAATGGAGAATCGGGAGCGTATGCATATAATTTAATGCTTTATGGACATGGTGCAGAAGGTGGAACAATTGTAGGTTCAAATTGTTGTGGAATTCCTAAAAAAACAGCAAGCTTTATGGAAGTGAATCGTGTGGGAGATCGTGTAACTGCAAAGATTGAACGACATGGAGTAACTTTGTTAGATTGTGAAATAGAGCTTGGTAAATACAATACTGCTGTTGCATCGTCATATTTAGGAGATCCAGCCCCAGGCTCAATAAATCCAGGTGTGAATTTCTTCCACACATTTAACATGATTCAAACAGAAAATGGAAATACAGAATTCTCTGATGTGAATTTAGTGAAATTAATCACAGAATCTAAATGTAAAACTTGGGAACCTGGAAATCTGACTATCAGAACTCGTTCATCAGAAGACGATCCATTTGGAGAATTAGCTGTGTTACAGCCTATGGGGGCAGCATTTTTTGAAAATGAATATATCGAAATGTCAAAAACAGTTAAGTTGGAATCTTTAGATGCTAACATAGTAATGCCATACTTGATGACTGGACGATATGACCGTTCTATGATGGGATATCCTTCAGCATATTTGACAGGATACAATCATAAATAGATTTTATTAAATTTAGAGTAGAATAAAAAAATAATAAAAAAGTGCTAAAATTAAAAATTATATTTTTAGCACTTTTTTAATTTAAATTAACATAAAATTTATTTTATTAGTTCTTCTCTTTTCTTTCTATATTCTATTGTTGGCTTATCTCCTGAGATTAATTTCTCACCGATTTTAACGCCCGTTATTTTTGGTTTTTGTGTGATAACAATACGTTTGTCTTGTCTTTGAACTATGTTATTCATTTCTTTCCCTATCAAAGAAATAATACTATTTAAAAATCCAATTCCAGTTAAATTATTATAAAATCTCAAATATAGCTTTGTGTGTTCATCATCTATCGGAGCAAAAAATATCATAACTTTTATTTTATCAGAAATATTATTCAACCAAATGTTTGGGAACTTAAACACTAAAAAAGTTTTTTTAATTATACTTTCATTAGGTTTTAAGGGCTTTTGACCATTATCAATTTCATTATTTGCACTTGTTTGAAGCGTAATATCATCCAACCATACAGTTTTAGGTCCATTCACTAGAGTTTTATTTCCGCGTCCTATTGTATTGTGATGAACAAAAGGGAGATGCACAGTATCGATTTGATTTTCTATAACTCTAGAGTAATGGGTATTCCATATATCAGTTTTTTCTTTCATTTTCAGTGAAGGATCCTTTAATGATTCAAAAAAAGGTGGCAGAGTTGTAGGGTCAGAATCACCATACCAAATAAAGACGATACCGCATTGCTCAATTATATGATAAGATTTTATAGAGAACTTACTCAAATCACCTTGAAAGCCTCTACCATTTGCAGGAATATTATAACATTCTCCGTCTCCAGAAAATTCAATCCCATGAAATGGGCATTGAATACATTTTCCAACAATTTTACCTTTACTTAAAGAGGCACCTCTATGACTACACTTATCCTCAAGACATTTTATTGTTCCATCTTGCCTGAAAAGAACTAATTCAAGATTAAGTCTTTTTAATGATAAAATATTATTTTCTTTTATTTCTTTTGAGGATGCAATTGCATACCATTGATTAAAAATCATAAGATTACTCCTTTATAAAATAGTTGCTGTAAGGTTCAAAAAACCTCACATAAAATATATTATATTTTTAATGTATATACGATAGTTTTAGAATAGCGATAATTTCAATTTATTGAGTATTAATATCTATTTTAATAATTATATCATATTTATATGGTTCTTGATTTTTGGATTTATAGCATCTGAATTTTACGATTATTATACATCTATTAGTTGGCTATGTTTGTAATAATTACGTTTATTTTATTTATATTAAAATATTTTCTACGTTGAATATATTGCAATATCAAACATATATGCATGAGATGAATAGGAGATTTTTATTTATTATTTTATTAAAGTATATAAATTCATATGACACTAAAAATTCGAATAATAAAAAAATCAGAAAATTGACGTTAAGAATCTTTCTTATTGGGTATCTAATGCTTAACAAAATTAAATTAATAATTATAAAGGTTATTTATTTTATGTAAATCTTAATAATTATTTATAAAGAAATATTTATGTAAGTATAAAAATATTCATTTTGAAAGGAGAAAAATATATGTCTTATAGAAAAATAACAGGAAGAAATGTGAATTATTATGTAATGGAACCAGAGGCTATATTCGGAGCAACCGCAACAATTATTGAAAAAGAAGGTAAGGCTTTGCTAGTAGATACTCAATTTTCGCAAGATGATGCAGAAAATATTATTAGAGTTGCAAAAGAAAATGAAATAGAAATCGAAACCATTTATATTTCGTATAGTGATCCAGATTACTATTTTGCAGCAAATAAAATTTTAGAGGCTTTTCCAAATGCTAAGTTGATTGCAACGGCGAGTAATATAGAAAGAATTCAAAGTACATATGAGGATAAGTTAGTTGTTTGGAAGGATATATTAAAAGACAAGGCTCCTGATAAAATCATTATTCCAAATGAGGTTAGAGATTTAATTAAATTAGATAATGAAGAATTTATTATTTTTGGTAACGATGAGAAAAAACAAACTCTTTATAATAAATTAGATGAATTAATTTTAGGTGGGATTTTAATTTCTACAGATAGTCACTTATTTATGGCTGATACAAAGACAGTAGAAAGTCAAAAACAGTGGATAGATGATCTAAATGAATTAATATCAATAAATCCTAAAACAGTAATACCGGGACATTTTTCAAAGGAAAATGAATTTTCCTTTGAAAATATAAAGTTCACAAAAGAGTATATTGAAAAATTTATGGAAGTAGAAAAAGAAAGTAAAGCTAGTAATGAAACAATAGAAAAAATGAAAAATATTTATCCTGATTTGCCAGATGGTAGCTTGGAAATGAGTGCAAAGGTAGTAACAGGAGAAATGCCTTGGGATTAATAAATAAAAGAAATACAATTAGATTAATATAGTGAATGACAACTATAATAAACGATAATTATAATAAACGGTAACCATTAACTTGTTTAAGAGATAGGTTCAATTTATATTTTATTCCTCAAGTTGCAATATTATAAAAAAATGATATACTGAATTTATCTAAGTATTACAAATAAGGTGTTTAGATAAAAAACAGAAGTGTGGTGGATTATATAGATGAATCGTTATTTTGAAATTTATCTTGATTTAGAAGAAGACATTGTTAAAAAGAAATATCCAGCAGGAACAAAGCTTCCAAGCGAAAAAAAACTATCAGAGCATTATGGCGTTTCTAGAGAAACAATAAGGAAGGCATTAGTTTTGCTAGCTGAAAAAGGATATATTCATAAACAACAGGGAAAGGGTTCAACAGTTTTGGATTTACCAAAGGTGAATTTTCCAATTTCAGGATTAACAAGTTATAAAGAAATATTTGCAGAAAATCATATTGATAATAGAACTATTGTCGTGAGTCTAGAGAAGAAAACAAAATATGATAAAGAAAGAAAAAATGAATTCTTTCCTTTTTCAGATGAAGAACTTTGGGTACTTGTTAGGCAAAGAGAAGTCAATGGTGAAGTAGTGATATTAGATAAAGACTATCTTCTTGTAGAATTAACTCGAGGATTGACAAAAGAAATTGCTGAGAATTCAATTTATGAATACTTTGAAGAAGAATTAAATATGGATATTGGTTTTGCTAAAAAAGAAGTTACGGTGGAACCTCTTACTGATTATGATAGAAAGTATTTGACATTGAGACCGGAAGATAATCATGTAGTAGTTGTTAGAAGTCAGGTATACTTACAAGACACTCAGTTATTTCAGTATACAGAGTCGAGACATAGAGTAGATAAGTTTAAATTTATTGATTTTGCTAGACGAAAAAAAATCACTCCTTAAGCTAGATTAGCTAACTAGGAGTGATTTTTTTATTGTAAAATTTATTATATTAAAAATGCTACAGATTCAAAAGGACGCATTTGAATTTTATTGTCTCTCACTTTTAAATCTGGATAATTTTGTATGACAATTTCACCGTCAAACCAATTTTCTTCAATTTCTAAAATATTCTCTTCCGATCTAAAGTTATTTAGAACTAACATTTTTTGATTTTTTAAATTTCTAGTGAAGGCATATAACCAAGTTGAATCAGGTGCGTATGGTTTGTAATCACCTTCAGAAATAATATCTAAATTTTTTCTTAGAGAAATTAATTTTTGATAGTAGGGGAATATTTCTCCATTATTCAGCTCATTATCTACATTTATTGTTTCCCAATTTTTACCTATAGGAATCCAAGGGTCTCCAGTTGTAAAACCTGCATTTTTTGAATTATCCCAAGGCATTGGAATACGTCCGTTATCACGCGATTTTTTTTGAATAAGATCAAGAGCTTCTTGTGAGGTCTTACCTTGCTCAATTAGCATATTGTAAGCATTGATTGATTCAACATCACGGTACTGTGATAGAGTATCAAAGTAAGGGTCTGTCATACCAATCTCTTCACCTTGATACACAAAAGGTGTTCCGCGATTCAGATGAATAGATGTTGCTAGTAAAGTAGCAGATTTCTCTCTGTATTTTTTATCATTACCAAATCTAGAGATAGCCCTTGGTTGATCGTGATTATTCCAGAATAAAGCATTCCATCCATTATTTTGAGACATTTTTTCACCCCAAGTATGATATAAATCTCGTAATTCTGAGAAACGGAATGGTTCATGTTGCCATTTATCTCCATCTACATAATCGACTTTTAGATGGTGGAAATTAAATGTCATGGAAAGTTCATGGCGATCCGGTTGAGTGTATAAAATGCAGTTTTCTACAGTTGTAGAAGACATTTCTCCAACTGTTATACTATTAATGCGACCAAATGATCTCTCGCTTAATTCTTTCAAGTAATCATGAACGATTGGCTTGTCTGTATAGCAAGATTTGCCAACACCATCATCTGCGTCTACTAATATTTCATCTTTTCCAATTAGATTTATTACATCAAATCTAAATCCTGTAACACCTTTATCCAATCAAAAATTCACAATTTTACTCATTTCAATTCTGACATCAGGATTTCTCCAGTTTAGATCCGCTTGCGTAACATCGAATAAGTGAAGATAGCAAATATCTTTTGAATCTGCAAAAGCTGACCATGCAGCACCATCAAATTTTGATTGCCAGTTTGTTGGAAAATCACCATTAGATTTTCTAGGTCTTAATATATAGTAGTCTAGGTATTTTTTATCACCAGATAATGCTTTTTGAAACCAAGGATGCTCTGTTGATGTATGATTAAGTACCATATCTAGCATCATCTCTATATTATATTTTTTCATCTCCGCTATTAATTCATCGAAATCAGCCATTGTTCCAAAGCTTGGTTCAATTTCATAATAATCAGCTATGTCATATCCATTATCTTTTTGAGGTGAGACAAAAAATGGATTGAACCAAATCATATCTATTCCCAATTTTGATAGATAGGGAAGTTTTTTTATGATTCCTTACAAATCTCCAAGTCCGTCTCCATCAGAATCATAAAATGATTTTGGATATACTTGATAAATTGTTTTTTTTCTAAAATCCATATTATCTCCTTATTTTTTAATTAACTTTCTCCTCAATTGGATCAATTTTATTGAAGACGTTATATTTTCTAAATACTAAAGTTAGCATAAAAGGTACTATTATCGTAATTAACATTCCAATAAAGAAGTGAATGTAACCGTGGTTGATAGATATTATACCCGGTAGACCACCGACTCCTATTGAACGAGCTGTTACACCCATAAAAGTAATATAGCAACCTGCAATACTTGAACCAATCATAGCAGCTATAAAAGGATAAACATACTTTAAGTTTATACCGAACATTGCTGGCTCTGTGACACCAAGGTAACAAGAAATTGTAGCTGGTATAGATACCTGTTCTTCTTTTTTATCTCCCTTGTGTGCATATATTATTGCAAGTACAGCAGATCCTTGAGCTATGTTTGATAAAGCGATCATTGGCCACAAATTAGTAGCATTAAAATCTGCTATTAACTGTAAGTCTATTGCATTTGTCATATGATGAAGTCCAGTTATTACAAGTGGAGCATACAAGAAACCAAATGCAGCACCAAACAACCAATTTAGAGAACTAGTCAATCCGGCGTTTACAATCATTTACACGAAAGAACCTATTTTCCAGCCTATAGGACCTAGAACAACATGAGCTGCTAATACTGTAGGTAGAAGAGCAAATAATGGTACAAAAATCATTGAAACTGATTCAGGTACAATCTTACGGAAAAAGCGCTCTAAGTAGCAAAGCATGAATCCTGCTAACATTGCTGGAATTACTTGTGCTTGATAACCTATCTTATCAATTTGGAAAGCTCCAAAATCCCATTGAGATATATTACCTGCAGCTCCAGCAACTTCATATGCATTTAGTAGCTGAGGAGAAACTAGGCATAGACCTAAAACAATTCCTAAAATTTGAGTAGTACCCATTTTCTTTGATATTGACCACGTAATACCGACTGGCAAGAAATGGAAAATAGCTTCACCAGGTAGCCATAAAAATGCGTTTACACCATTCCAGAATTGTGAAACTTCTACAATGGTTTTCCCGTTTAGCGCATCGAAAGGGATACCCTCTAAAATATTACGGAAACCTAAAATCAAACCACCTACTACGATTGCGGGTATTAATGGACTGAATATTTCAGCTAAGACAGCGATTGCACGCTGGACAATGTTCATGTGTTGTTTGGCAGCAGTTTTAGCTGCATCTTTTGATACACCTTCTACTCCAGATATTTTTGAAAATTCATTGTAAAATTCCGATACTTCATTACCAATAATTACTTGAAATTGACCTGCTTGAGTAAATTTACCTTTTACAGAGGCTATATTATCAATAGCAGCTTCATCTGCTAGGGCAGGATCGTTTAGTACAAAACGTAATCTAGTTGCACAGTGAGTTACAGCGGAAATATTATTTTTACCACCGATAGCATCTAACAATGTTTTTGCATCTTTTGAATATTTATTAGACATAAGACAACTCCTTTTTATTTTATTTTTTTGCAAACTTGTATATACAAGTTTCTTAAAGAAAATTATAAATGATGATTGAGTATATTGCAAGCTAAAATTTTAATTTAATTTATTTTATTAATGAAATATATTAAATTAATTAGTTATTTTAAATGAATTTATGAATAAATTGAATATATCAAAAGCTATTATATTAGGATTTTCAGATGGTGCAAATATCGCAATGAAATTTGCCTTTGATAATCAAGAAAAAATAGAAGCACTAATACTGAATGGAGGAAACCTCAACTCAGAAGGTGTAAAGAGTAGTGTGCAAATTCCTGTGGAAATTGGGTATAGAATATCAAAAATATTTTCTAAGTTATCACCAAAATACAAAAGAAAGATGGAATTACTAAACTTAATGGTGAATGACCCAAATATAAATTCCTATGAGCTGTCTAATATAAAAGTTCCTACTCTCGTGGTTGCAGGAAATAACGATATGATAAAGTATAGTCATACTAGAATGATTTATAGTAATATACCTAAAGCTGAGTTGAAAATTATTGAAGGGGATCATTTTATTGCGAATAATTCACCAGAAAATTTTAATAAAGTTGTGGATGAATTTTTAGATAAAATTGTATTTAGATAAAGTTATACTTGGATAAATTTAAAGTAACACTCTCAATAAAAAGAGTGTTACTTTGAGAAAGTTATTATATAACAAATTAAAATTATTATTTTACAAATTTTGTAGGATTAACTTCTTTGAATACTATCATTGAATCAAAAGTATTTTTTGGAATAATTTCTGTTGTATAGAAAAATTTAATGTACTTTTGCCAACTTGAAATTCCTACATTTAATGTAGTTATTTTTTGCTTTTCGCTTAATACTTTATTCCAGTTTTTATTATTCTCCACTTTAGAAAAATCAACATAATAAAAATTGTTTTTAATTTTATCTAACGAACTATTTAGATCATTGCTATTTTCAACTTCCATTACACTGAAGTTACCATTTTCATCTTGTGAGTTGAATTTTGTATCTTTAGAATCTGTTCCAATTGCAAAATAATTATTTCCTAATTTTTTTGATAGCAATTCTCCTAGAGTAGTATATCCAGCAACAGGAGATTTTCCAATATGACCATTATGACCATTTATAAAAATTAAATTATCATTGTTTTTATTTAGCAACCAAATAGCTTTTTCAGACATATATTTATCACGCAGAGCATTGTAATCAGCATCATTACCAGATAAAACTTTACTACATTGGTATATTGTATTTACACATTCTCTAGCAAAGTCAAAAGAATTTTTATTAGAAGCTTTTACTATATCAGATTTCAAAGAATCCATTTCATCTAGCAATTTTAAAGCATTTTCTTTTGATTTATTCAGTTCTTCTTTACTTATATTGTACTTATTATCATCAGTTATGTTTGAAAAAATAGATTTGTATTTTTTACTTAATTCTAGATTTGATTTGTCTAATACAGAGAATAGATATTCTTTATTACTGTCAAATCCCTGAATATCTATTCCATAAAAATGAAGATCTTTTCCTTCGGGAGCTGTTTTGTTATAAGTACGCATCCAGTCGATTAAATTAGCAAGTTGGTCTGTTTTATATATCTTGAATCCAATTTCTTTTACAATTTCCTTAGAACTTCCATTTCCACCATGTATATATTTATCTACTTTGAGTGCGCTGCCAAAGTCTCCTTCTATAACGAAAGATCTACATCCATTGTTTTTTACTAAGGATTTAAAAACCTCGACTTTCATTTCATGATATTCATTGACCCCGTGTCCAGCTTCACCAAGACCCACGATTTTAATATTATTTGGAACACTCAAAGAGCTTATATTTGTTTGTACTTTAGACAAATCAGAAGATGTCAATGTTGGATTACTATTGCCACAACCTGATAACAAGTTGACACTTAGTATTGAAATTGCGATTATACTAAAAATTGATTTTTTATTCATTTAGTTATTCCTCCATTTTTTAAATTAATCTAAATTGTTCTCGTCATCTAATTTTTTTTCTATTCTTTCTTGCCCCTTTTTATTAAACCAATATAAAGTAAGTAGTGTAATAGAAGTAAAAATAAAGGCAGAGATAAAAGTAATAACTAAAATAGCAATAAATAATTCGTCAAATATTCCAGTATACTTGTCTCCATACAAATGATAATTTCTAAATCCATTTATAGCTGCTACAATCAAGGCAGTAGATATAGCAGTGAATAACATGTATTTTTTGCCTGTTTTTGTATTATCCATAATACTATGTCCTATAAAAGTACTCCTTGCGACAATATATATCGCGGCAACAATAACAATAGCAAGTTCAGTGCTGTATTGTGAAAAAGGCATATCAAATATTATAGATTTAATAAGAAATGAAGCCATAGAAAGAGACATTATGATTGAACAAGCTTCACTCTTAATTTTGTTATCTAGTTGTAATACACGTTCATCTTTAATTTTATTTTTTTGTTTTAATTTCATTATGATTCCTCCCAGAACAAGTCATTTAAAGTTTTATCAAGTGCTTTGCATATTGAAATGCAAAGATTTAGAGTGGGATTATAATTTCCAGACTCTATCAAGCCAATAGTTTGCCTTGTAACTCCGACTATATCGGCGAGTTGCTGTTGATTCATATCTTTTTCAATCCTAGCAATCTTCAATTTTTTATTTTTCATTATGCTCTCCTTTTGAATTTTTGGTTGCTCTTATAAATTAATGTGTATTGGTTTGATGTTTTTTAACTAACTAGAGTATATAATATAAAAAACTGGATGTAAAGTATATATTGCATAAAGAAATGTATAATATGCTAAAAGTAAAATATATATAAGATGGAAATGATAGTGAAAGCAAGTTATATCAGTATGATATTCTAAATGAAATTCATAAAATATTATAGTAGAAATTATATAAGCTCATAAAAATTATGAATTAGCTGAAATAAGGTATATAATTATAGAATGTTCTATATTTCCACAACAGTAACAAAATATATGGTCAGTAAATTTTAAATGTATGTAGGGAGTTTATTTTGTTAAGGAGAGAATTTTATGTTAAAAAAAGTAGATTTTTATTATTTTAGTCCCACAGGAGGGACTAAAAAAGTAGGAGAAGTTTTTTCAAAAGCAATTGCAAAAGAAGTGTCTATGATAGACCTGGGAAAGAAAGAAACTATTAAAAAAGAGGTAGAAAGCGATGTAATAGTAGTTGCATTACCAGTATTTGGAGGTAGAGTTCCATCAATAGTAGTTAAAAAGTTGAAGGACTTAGTTGGAAGTGGGAAGAAAGCTATTACATTAGTTGTTTATGGAAGTAGAGCATATGAAGATGCTTTGGTAGAATTAAATGATGCAATTGAAGAGAGTAAATTCAAAATAGTTGCATCTGGAGCATTTGTGGCAGAGCATTCAATTTCTTCAGTAGTAGGAAGAGGTAGACCAGATGATCAAGATATATTAGAGATTAAAGATTTTGCTAAAAAAGTAAACAATAAGCTAGCTTTGAATATGAGTGATAACATAGTGGTTCCAGGAAACCATACATACAAAGATGAAATGGTAATACCCGCGACGCCAATATATTTAGACTCTTGCACTATATGTGGCAAATGTATAGATGTCTGTCCTACTGAAGCTATTGAAATTAGAAATGGTAAAATAGAAACAGATAAGAATAAATGTATTTTATGTATGGCTTGTATTAGTGAATGTCCAGAAAAAGCAAGAATATTACCGCCACCTGTTCAGGAAAAAATGGATGAAAAATTAAGTCCCCTAAAAGATATACGAAGAAAAAATGAAATTTTCATATAATGTAAAAGATTTCAAAATAATTAAAAATAATTTTGAAACTAATAAAATATAACAAAAAAGTAATATTAATACTGTATTTTAATAAAAAATATTGTAAAAAATTACAAAATAGTATTATATACTACAATTGGTTAACAAAATAATATTTTTGATTTTTTTATGTTAGAATAAACATGAAATTATATAAAATATAGGGGGAAAACAAAATGAAGAAAATTACATTTTTATGTTTAGCCGCTGTGATTACTATGTCATTTACTTTATCTGTGAATGCAGAAGATAATTCAAGCGAGTTAAATGTAAGCAGAATTGAAGGAAAGGACAGATATGAAACTTCAGTAAACATTGCAAAAAATATTAAAAAAGACACGTCTGAAGTTAAATATATAGTAGTTGCAAGTGGTGAACAATTTCCAGATGCATTATCAGCAGGATTTCTAGCTAGTGAATTTAGTTCACCTTTACTTTTGGTAAAAAAGAATTCTGTACCAAGCTCTGTATTAGATTATGTATTTGAGTCTAAATTTCCTAATGCGTATATTGTAGGAGGTGAAAAATCTATATCTAAAAATACTGAAAAAAATATTTCTACATATACTACCATGAATGAAAGGATAGCGGGAAAAGATAGATATCAAACCTCTGAACTTGCTAGTGTTCCAATAAGCAAATTAAATTGGTCTCAAGTAGGAGGAGATACTGCAGCAGTCTATAATGGTAAAAACTTCCCAGATGCTTTATCTGCAACTCCGTATATGCATCAGTATAATATTGTAAATACAACTAAATTGCCACTATTTGCTGTTGATGGGACTAAATCTAGTGAAGGTAATCTAGTAGTTTTTGGTGGAGAAAAGTCTATTCCTAAATACAAAGAAGAATACAGGCTTGCTGGAGATGATCGCTACAAGACTTCTGTTGAAATTGCAAAAGCGTATAAAACTAAATTAAATAAAGATATTGAAACAGTAGTAATTGCAAATGGTGATGATTATCCAGATGCACTTTGTGCAGGGCCTTTAGCTTCGAGTAAAAATGGTGCAGTATTACTTACAAAATCTAATAAACTTAATAGTGATACAAAAGAGTATTTGAAATCTAATAAGAATATAAAAAATATAATCATTGTAGGCGGAGAAAATTCTATTTCAAAATCAGTTGAAAATGAATTAAAAGAAATCAAAGGTATAACTGAAAAAAAAGAAGTAATTCCATTTATGAGATTATTAAATATAGAGCTAAATGAAAACATAAAAGGTAAATATATTATAGAAGAATTAACAGAGACAAGGGATATTGTGGAAAAATACTATAAAAATGAGACAATATCATGGGGGCTGAACTATAAACCTGCGTATGAAAAAGATAAAACTTCTGGATATATAGCAGGTCTAACTGTTTTTGAAGTTGATAGTAACTCTTCTGTTACAGATAATAAGATAATAGAAGATGAACACAATATAATGAAAGATGGAGGAGTAGGAGTAAAAAGTGAATATCTGCTAAAGAGTGAAAATGGAAAAAGATATGTAATTATACTAACTGTGCCAACAGAAGTTCCTGTAGTTGGAGAATTTCGTAAAGAATATATTAATCTTATCGAAAAGCTAGGTAATGAAATAAAAATAGCACCAGGAATAGATAATATAACAACTATAAATAAAAATGATAAATTAATTGAGATATATAAAAAGTAGTTAAAATAATAAAAAACAATTTATATATACGTATGGTTGATAAAAATAAAAAAAACACTTTTATATTGAGTTTTATTAAGACACAAGAACAATATAAAGTATTTTTTTATTTGAATGAAATTTCTATAAACATATTTGGCAATGCTAAAATAAAAATTAATTGAGAGAAAATGCTCAGAAAAAATGATACTTGTGATTTTATTATATATTAATTATAATTACGATTAATAAAACTTTTATGAGGAAGCAATATGCCCTAATGAATGGGTGTTAGATATTAGGGAGCAATGTATTAGAAATAATTTAGACAATGTGGGACATATTTTGTCAAAGATGAGAAAAATCTAAATTAGAAACTAAAGATTTAGCTAGTCAGTAATAAAAGCAAATATTAACTATTATATAAAATAATGTTAGTTTAATTATTTTAAGAGGAATTGTATTTATCAAAATTACGCGAAACAGACATATTTGTGAATATGCGTAGAATAAAATAATTGTATTGTGGGGGGGAGACTATGAGTGTAGAAATTAAATTAGCATATGATAATCTAGAAGCTATAGGAGTTTTATTTTTAGAATACTTTGAGAGTATCATAGCAGCTGGTCCAGATATAAGAAAATGTCTAGAATTGCAAGACTATGGAAGTGAAACAAAAAATCTCGATAAGAAATATGAACTACCGAATAACAGATTATATATTGCCTATTTAGAAGGAGAATATGTAGGATGTGTGGGTCTATTAAAAATAGATGATGAATACTGTGAATTAAAACGACTATATGTAAGAGAGGATAGTAGAAAAAATAATATAGGCACAATGTTGGTAGATAGAGTAATAGCTGATGCAAAAGAAATAGGCTACAAGTACATGAGGCTAGACACATTTCCTTCTATGAGGAGTGCGATTAAATTATACGAACGTTATGGATTCTATAGGATTGATTGTTATAATGAAAATGATACAGAAAGTGCAATCTTTATGCAATTAGATTTATAGGTATAACTTAAATTATAAATACATTATGAGGTATATTTTAGTTATTAAAAAATCACATTTAAATATGTGATTTTTTATTTTGTAACAATAAATATAAGAAAATATTAACATGGTATAGAAAATAATATTGCGACTGAGTATTTAATAGTATATAATGTATATGAAATAAATGATAATGATTATTTATACTAACAAAAAAGGGGGAGTTATATGAATAAAATAATAATCAGTTTAACATTGGTATCTTTTTTCTCAATTGGAATTATGAGTGCTCCAGCTCACATGCTAGAGAAAGAAAGAATTATTAGCAAAAATATTGAGATTGAAAGAATAGCAGGTGTTGATAGGTATGATACGTCATTAAAAATAGCTAAAGAAATATCATCGGATTCAGCTTATATTGTGAGTGGGAAAAATTTTCCGGATGCACTGTCAATAGGTCCAGTTGCAGCGTCAAAAGGTGCTAGCATTGTATTGGCAAACGATTCTGCTGATTTTAAAGAAAGATTAAGGGATATTGGCATTAAAAAAATTTCGATAGTTGGAGGTAAAAACTCTGTAGATAGAATAGTGGAAAAAAAACTAAAAGAAAATTTTAATGTAGAAAGAATTAGTGGCAAAGATAGATATGAAACTTCACTAAAATTGATAGAAGACAATATTAATCAAGATATAGGAATAGCTAGCGGTAGTAAATTTCCAGATGCACTCACAGCAGGTGCGTTTTTAGGTATAAAAAATATGTCTTTATTATTAGTTGATGGAGCTAACGAAAAAAATGGATCGAATTTTTTCAATGTGAAATACACTTTCGGAGGAGAATCAACTATAAAAGAAAGCAAGGGAAAACGAATTTCTGGAGTTGATAGATATGAAACTGCAGAAAAAATATCTAAAAACCTAGAAACATACGATACTGTAATTCTTGCATCAGGTAAAAAATTTCCAGATGCATTGTCTGCAGTACCTCTTGCAAAAAAATTAAATGCGCCAATTTTACTGACTGATGGTGAAAATCTGAGCAATTCAACAGAGAAATTAATCAGAAAAGCAAAAAAGTTAGTAATCGTTGGAGGGAAATCTTCGGTATCATATTCTGTAGAGAATAAGTTTAAAGATGATTCTAATTCAAGAGAAAGTAATGCAGATGGAAAAATATCAAAGGTAGATAGATCTGATAATAATAAAAAAATATATACTGATGAAAAAGTAATAAATATAGAGCAATCTCACTTTGGAGTAGTTAGATTGTTGAAAAAAACAAGTAATGATTATATGTATTATCTAAACGGAAGAGAATTGTCACCGAGTAAAGTTGATGATGAGGGTACTATAGTAAAATTTGAAATAAATCCACATGAAGTAAATGAGCTGTCCATAAAGTCAAAGTCGGAGGATAATCTAGTTCAGATCTCCAAAATTGGAAGCGGAACTGGAAAATTCACCAAGATAATAAAAAAAGAAAGCCCTAGAAAAATAATTACACATGATTCCATAAGTATAGAGGATTTCGTGACTGATACATATGATAAAGATGGAGAAAAAATATACTATCCAAAAAATAGCACATTTTCTCTAAGAGAAAGAGATACATTGATAGATGATAAAAGTATACCTAAGCTATCATCAGAAAAAACAATTTACGGAGATGATATAGAGATTTCAGTAGATAAAAATTTCAAGGAATCTAAGGAATGGATAAAAAATATTAAAAACATATCTATAAAGCATGGCAATTCAAAAGAAAATAGGGCTAACTTAGAGTATAGGATTAATGAAAATAATGGAAATTACAAAATTATAATCAACGCTAATAATAGAGTACTGAATGCAAAAAGCGGGAAAAAAAATATTATAATTGAGTCAAATGGATTTAATAATGTTAATCACGTTGTAGAAACGTATAAAATCGCAAAAGATATTATTCTAGATGGTAATTATGGATTTTATGCTAATGAACCACTTAAGTTTAAAATAGATTTAGGGGGAGAGAGCATACAGGATTTTATAAAAAATGTAGAGCTTGACGGAAAGTTACTAAAAAACAATGAATATAATGCCATATTCAATAAATTAACTATAAAAAATGGAGGAGACGTAGGAAAGCACCAATTAGTAGTAAATGCAGAAGGATTTAGAAAGATTGAATTAAAGTACGAAAATGAAAAGAGTAATTTTAAAAATCCAGAATTTACGAGTCTAAGGAAAGATAATAATGAAGTAAATAATATAAAAGAAGGTACGAATAGGCAAAGTTTAAAAGCATCTAAAAGAATTGATGTGTTATCGTCACCAACAAAATCAAAGTCTAGAGGTAATCATAGAGAAAAAACTGATGTAATTTCATCGGCTACTTCAGTAGTTGGAAGTAGAGTAATATCATTTTGTTTTGATTTTGATATGGTTGTGAATGCACACATATTAAAAGAATTAAATATGGAAACGGATTCATCTAAAAAAGTTTTATACTATTGGAAAAATACCGATAAGAAAGCTATATTTGAAGAAGATGGAACAGGTAAATTTATTGACTATACATATTATAAAAATAATGCAGGAAGATATAGTACATCTAAAAAATATGTTACATTCAAAGATCTATATAATAGCGAAGACTGTGAACTATTTATTGATAAACCTCCATATGTGAAATATATTTTGGAAGATGGAAGAATGGGAAGCACTTTAGGAAATGGAGAGCAAGAAATTTGGAAAATAAAAGCTCCAAAATTAGAAGTAGATGATATAATTGCTCCTGGAAAGCTTATTATAACAGTATCAAATGTGAACTATAAAGAGTGGTTTGGATCAATTAGCAAGGTATATATTAATTATCCAAATGAAATAAATAAAAACTCAATATATACTGATGTAGATAATAATAAATTAGTATTGGATTGTTCTAAAATAAGTTCATTAAATGAAGGCGAAAATAAAATTAAGATAATATCTAGTAAATACACAAATGCAGAGATAAAATTTAATTATAATAAGTCTGAAAATAAAAATATTGCCTCTAAAGTGAAAATAATTAGAGATAAAAATAATAATGTGATTTTAGAAGCTTCTGAAAAAGATTATTTAAAAAAATTGCGCTTAATATTAAATGGGAAATATTTGTTGGAAGATAAGGAAGTGAGTATATTTAAAGAAGGAGAGGGTGATTATTCTAATAGAGGAGATAAAATAGTGCTATACAATAAAAATATTTCTCATGGAGATAACGTAAATAATTTAGAAATAGTGTTAAATGGAAATATAGAAGAAAAAATTTCATTTAAACTTAACGATATTGATAAAATAAAAGAAGGTAGTGAAAATATAACGGACGGAGAAAAAGCAAAAGGAGAGGATTTAGAAAAAAAAATAACGGATAAATCCCCAGAAATTAACTACGAATTAAATAATAACTATGGAAGAAATGATATAGATTTAAGAATCGATAGAGAAATTGAAACGGATGTTGCTAAAAAATACATAAATAGCATAAATAAAATAAAGCTAGATAACAATGTAATAAAAATAAATAAAAAAGGAAATAGAGTTCCAATAGGAGAAAGCCTTTTATTAGAAAGTATTTTAACTATACGTGTTGACTTGAATAGAATTGAAAAAGGTACACATGAAATTAGGATATCATCGGATGGGTACGAGGATAAAATAATAAAATTTAATAATTAAAAAAACAGCCTTTCAATAATTTATGTATTGAAGGGCTGTTTTTATCTAACTAACTAAAATTATCTAACAAAGTCGACTCGATTCCAAATACATCAATAAAATTTATTTCTTTTTTATTGATAGTAATTTTTTTCTTATCTTCATCTTTTGGAGGAATATTATTTCCATAATATAAAAACTCAATAACATCATTTTCTACGGATAATATTTTTCCAGTAAATCCATTATCGGAATCATTAATAAATAGCGAAATTGTATTATTATTTAAACGGCAATAATGAAATACATCATCAAAAGAATCCATTTCGAGTAGTGTATTTTTATTTTTTAAAAGACCATGCGTATCATACAAATTATTTTTTTTGTTAGTATCCACAACATATTCTAATTTGTCTATATAACGTGAATTAAATACAGCTTTTTTTATAATATCGTATGGGAATATCTCGAATGAATCTAAAGAGCCACATGGATGTATTGCTTCAAACAGTACGTAATCTTTTGTAGTATTAATTACATATCCCAATGCAAAGTATCTGTCATTGTCATCAAAACGGTAGAGTTCAACTAGTTGATTTGGATCAAAAATATTTGATTTTTTTTGATTTGAGGAAGTTTTTTTATCTATTTTTTTCCCCTTTTTAGATTCTAGATATTGTTCCCAAAGATAATTATTTGTATCGAACTGAAACATATCAATATTTTTCTTTTTGACTGACATTTTATTAGGCTTTTCACTTTCTACAAAATGGTCTAGTAATTTTAATTTTTTCTTTTTATTTTTCTTTAGTTCTCCGACTATTTTATAGTCACTATCATATGTATATACAGTTAAAAGATGTTTTTCTTCAACGAAGTAATCAAATAATTCGTTTTCATTTTCAAATTTACTCAGTGTATCGCGAAAGATTCCCATATTATATGCATCATATGCATTTACACGTCGATTATATTCAATGTTTTGATTATAAAAATCTATATAATCAGAAGAATCCTTTATTTTACTAATACAATTTATAGGAATGAATAAATATCCATCTAATAAACTTCCTCCACTGCTAACAGACTCTAATAATAAATACTTTTTTGTTACTTTTAAAATATATCCTAAATTAAAGGACTCTTTATCGCCTTTAGTATATACTTGGACAAGTGCATCATTGGAATAATTTTTTAATTTTTTGAATTTCATAGTGTAATCCTTTCTTCACAATAATTGGATAATGACTATATACAACTTGGTAATTTGTTGGGTATAGTAGTCACTATTTTAAAATACTGATAATAAAATTATGCAAGTAATTTATAAAAAAATAAGCAATTTATAAAAAATAAATATTGTGTACTTAATAATAGAAGAAGTAATATTAAATGTCAATTATATTAATAGAATCTTTATAAATTCCTTATAAATTTAAAATATCATAATATTATAGCTAGAAGAAAGGACAAATATTATGGGAATTATTTTAGAAACTAAAAATTTATCTAAGTATTATGGAACTCAAAAATCAAATGACAAAATATCTCTAAAAATAGAGGAAGGAAGAATTTATGGTTTGCTAGGTCCAAATGGAGCAGGAAAATCTACATTTTTAAAAATGATATCAGGAATGAGTGAGCCTACTTCAGGGGAAATACTATTTTGCGGAGAAACTTTTAGAAGAAGTGATCTATACGATATTGGATCTCTAATAGAAAATGCACCAATTTATGATAATTTAACAGCATATGAAAATTTAAAAGCAAGAGCACTTTTGTATAATGTTGAAGAAAGTAGAATTAATGAAGTATTAGAAATAGTTGCTTTAAAAAATACAGGAAAAAAGAAGAGCAAAAAATTTTCCATGGGAATGAAGCAACGTCTAGGTATAGCAATTGCACTTTTGAATAATCCAAAGCTCCTTATATTAGATGAACCAACAAATGGATTAGATCCCATAGGAATTGAAGATTTAAGAATTCTTTTTAAATCACTGGCAAAAGAAGGAATAACAATTATTATATCAAGTCATATTTTAAATGAAATACAGCAAATAGCAGATAATATTGCAATAATTGTGAATGGAAAGCTATTGTATTATGATGAAATTAAAGACAACGATGATTTGGAAACTGTTTTTATGGAAGTAGTCAGAAAGGCGGATTATTAAAATGAAAAATATGATTAAATCAGCTTGGCTAAGGCAGAAAAAGTCTGAAGGTAAAAAAATCATGTATATACTCCCGGTGATTACAATAACAATTAGCATTTTTCTTGCTAGGTTTAATTGGCAGCAGATAGCATTTAACTGGTGGGAGTTTATGTTAATTCCTTTATTAATTAGTACATGCAGTGCATTTTTAGTTAGCATGGAAAATAAAAAAAATAGACATGGACTACTCAGTATTGTAGTTGATAAGAAAAAATTGTGGTTATCAGAAGTTTTTACATGCACATTAATGTTCTTTTTATCAATGTTTATATTTTTTATAATAGTATATATTATATCTGTGATAATTGGAGGTCAGTATGGTGTATTTTTGATTTTTATAACAACATTCTTGCTATTTATCACTTTTGTGTGGCAAATTCCTTTATGGATGTATCTTTCTGAATATATTGGTGCAATTCCGAGTATATTTATTGGAGTTATTGTAAATATGTTTTCTACTGTAGAAATATCTTTGACAAGTTACTGGTGGTTTCCTTTTGCAATACATGGAAGAATAAACTGTGCACTGTTAGGAATAATGCCGAATGGTTTAAATACAGATAATTCTGTGTACACTAATCATAAAATCATAGTTCCTTCTGTTTTAATTAGTTTGTTTTTATATGTGTTTATTACGTTGATTACAAGTATGATTTTTAAGAAAAAAGAGGTATAGTTATGTATTTATTTATTAATAATATAAAATTAAATTTTTATAAAAATATTAAAAATAATTTTTTTTATATTCACTTGGCATCTGCTATGTTTGTTATATCATTATTTTTATTTTACTATTATAACTCACCTTGGAGTGAACAGTCTAAAGTAACAGCATACATACAAATAGTTGCTTGTGCATTTCCAATGATGTCAAGTATTATTATTGCATTAAATTTTAAATTAGAGTCTCAAAATTTATTTAATATGTTGATTGGTGCACCAAACAGTAAGTTTTTATCACACTTTAATAATATATTATTTTTATTGATAGAGGGATGTATAACTTCACTGATAGCTCTTATAGGATTTGGTATAGTATTTAAGACTATGGGTAATCAATTTTTTAGTATTTCTATATATATTTATTCTAGTGTGTTGATGCTTATGATAAACTATATAATATATACCCTTATATATATTATAACCTATCAATTTGGTAAAAGTTTAGGCATAATGATAGGAGTATTTGGGAGTATTTTGTCAGCTATAATGTTGACAGGATTAGGTGAAAGCATATGGTTTTATATACCTTTTTCAATAGTTTCAAGACTCCCTAGTCACTTAATTATATCAAAAACAAACAATACTAACTATTTTTTGCAACCAGAAATTATAAAAGCGTGTATCAGTTGTATAGTATTATATTTTATAGTTACGATTCTATTTTATATTTGGAGTAATAAATGGGAAGGCAGATATGTCGATAAAGAATAAAGGAGCAACTTAAAATGTTTTATATTTTAGCAATAGATGATGAACCCGATATAACAGATATAATAAAAGAAGCTTTATCAAAAGATGATTATGAAATTGAAGTATATAATAATGCTAAAGATGTTAAAAAAGAGTCTCTATCTAAATATGATTTGATTTTGCTTGACGTAATGATGCCAGATATAGATGGTTTTTCCTTTTGCAAAGAGATAAGAGGTATAGTAGATTGTCCGATAGTTTTTATTACAGCTAAAACAATGGAACATGATGTGGTAGAAGGCTTGATGCTCGGAGGAGACGACTATATAAAAAAACCATTTGGAATTTTTGAACTTAGAGCACGTGTTGAATCTCACTTAAGACGTGAGAATAGAGAAAAAATAAACTTTTTTACACAAGGTGAATATAAATTTGATTTACCTGGTAAAAAATTGATGATGATTGATGAAGTGATTAATCTTACAAAGACAGAATATATGATTTGCGAATATTTAGCAAAAAATAAAGGACAGGTATTTTCACTAGAACAAATACTAGAATCTACTTTGGGATTTGATTCAGAAAGTGACACATCTGCAATTAGAGAACATGTGAAGAATATAAGAAACAAGATTTCAAAATACGGAGAGAATCCTATAGAAACTATTTGGGGGATAGGATATAAATGGAAATAAAAAAAAATGTAAAAAGTAAATCTATTTTCTATGTTTTCTTATCTTATATAATTAGATATAGTATAGCTATTGTAATTAGCATCATATTAATTCTATTTACTTTTAATTTAAGTATCTTAAATGGATATATTTTACCAGCAAACTACACTGAAAATATTATTTTAAGTAAGAAAGAAGAAATAATTAACAATAGAGAATTTAATAAAGACTTAATACCGAATACAGCTAAATATGTGCTATACGATAAAAATTACTCAGTAATATCATCTAATCTGCCAAATAATTTATTAAATGAATTTGTACATAGTAAAGAAAAAAAATTAAAACGGGAGAGAAGTATATTAAAGGTATATGAAAGAAAAAATGGAGAAAAAATAGAGATTATTTATAATATTAAGCCTGAATTTGCTTCAATTAATTTGCAAAAAAAATTACCATCGCCTGAAGTTTTACTCATTTTATGTATAGTAATAAATATCATTTCAATATCTGCTATAATGTCGCTGCTTTTTAATAGAAAAATAAAAAAAGAAATTAATATAGTGCTAGAAGCGACTAATGCTGTAAGTGAAAAACGACTTGATTTCAAAGAAAATTATACTAAAATTAATGAATTTAATAGAATATTAGACTCTATAAATAATCTAAGAGTAGCTTTAAATGATTCATTAATTAGTCAATGGAATGAACAAAATAATAAAAAAATACAGCTTTCATCAATTGCACATGATGTAAAGACACCTTTAACATTAATAAAATGCAATGCCGAATTATTGACAGAAGAATATACAAGGGGAAAAAATAAAAAATTATTAAATAATATTATAGCTGGAGAGAAAAAAATAGAGGAATATATGGAAATATTAATGGATTCATTGTTGATGGATAGGACTATAGGTGTAAATAATAAAAATGTATTTCTAAATGAATTATTAAATGACATAAAAAATCATTCTACTATTCTATGTAAATCTAATGATATTATGTTTAAGCTAGAATGCGATATTTCAGATATGAAAATTTATATTGATGAACAATTAGTAAAAAGAGCATTGATGAATATAATTTCAAATGCTTGTAAACATACAAAAGAGGGAGGAATAATTAGTTTAAAGGTTGAAACGGAAGATTATTTATTGAAGTTCACAGTACTAGATGAAGGTGAAGGATTTACTGATGAGGGTTTAAAAAATGCATCTAAGTTTCTATATACAAATGACAAAGAAAGATCCGGAAAAAATTATGGAATAGGATTATTTGTAGCAGAATTAGTTGCAAGCAATCATGGAGGAAAATTAATTTTAAGCAATAGAAAAGATACAAGAGGAGCTAGTGTATCTTTCTTTATTAATAGCATTAGAGAATAGTTTAGAATTAAAATAATTGATATAATTAATATCAATTATTTTTTTTATAAAGATATAAATAAAATAACTAAACTATAAAAAAACTCTATTCATAAGGTATTAATAATTGAAAAAAGCTATAGATATTGCAATCATATTTATAGTTAAATAAATATGATATAATCTAAAAAGTATTATATACGAAATAATTTAAAATTAAAATAGATGTAAAAGAGGTAGATCATGATAGAAATAAAGAACTTGAAAAAATACTATGGTGATAAGTGCGTACTAGACGATATTAACATAAGTATAAAACAAGGTGAAATATATGGATTAATTGGAGAGAGCGGATCTGGAAAATCGACTTTGCTAAATTGTATTAATAGAATAGAAAGTTTTGAAGAAGGTAGTATTAAAATAAATGGAATCGAAGTTAAAGATCTTACTTTTAACGAATTAAGAGATATTAGAAAAGGTATAGGAATGATATTCCAAGGATTTTCGCTGATAGATAGAAAAAGCGTTTACAAAAATATAGCACTTCCTATGGAATGCTGGAAAATAGATAAAGGCATTATTGAAAGAAGAGTAGAAGAACTAGCGGATGTGGTAGGACTAAAGGAGAGGTTAATGGACAAACCGAGTATGTTGAGTGGAGGGCAAAAACAAAGAGTGGCAATTGCAAGAGCTTTGACCCAAAATCCAACCATATTAATGTGTGATGAATGTACTTCTGCATTGGATCCGAGTAATACAGAGTCCATACTGAAATTATTAAAAGAATTGAGGGAAAATTTAGGGATAACAATATTGATTGTTACACACGAGATGTCTATTATTCAAGCACTGTGTGATAGGGTAAGTATAATTAAAGATGGCAAAATTGTTCAAACTGAAAACGTTGATAAAATGTTTATAAATAAGTCTGAGGAGCTAAAATCTTTGCTAGGGAAAAAAGATGTTGAAGTGCCTACTGATGGAATTACTATTTCATTTTCAGGAGTCAACTCCAAGGAAAATAGTTATATAGTTTACGAAATAGGTGAAATTGTGAAAAATAAATACTCTATAATAGATTCGTCTTTTATTGATACTGTATCAGGAAAGGTATTTAGCTACACCATAAATATTGATAAGGAAGACTATAATACAATATTAGAATTTTTTGATAAATATAAATTAATTTATGAAATAATATCTTATGGGGGTGAGTCATGTTAGATAATACGAGATTATTTGACTTTATGTATAGTTTAATATTGCCAGCTATATTTGTAACTATAAAAATTGTTGTAATTTCAGCTATATTATCTATATTGCTGGGGTTATTTTTTGGGACGGTGTTAGTTGTGACTGAAAAAGATGGATTGAGCCCAAATCGTTTGATACATGGAGTATTAGACAAAATAACGGATTTAATACGTGCTTTTCCAACACTGATTTTAATTGTTGCAATTGCACCTCTTACTAGGTTAATAATTGGAACTACGATAGGAGCTAATGCTGCTATTTTTTCAATTACAATTGCGTGTACACCTTTTGCTACGAGAATGACAGAGAGTTCATTTAAAACGGTAGATAAAGACATAATAAAAGCGGCGATATCTTTTGGAGCATCAAAAACACAAATAATTACAAAAGTAGTTTTGGTAGATGCATTGCCGAACTTGGTTTCAAATTTTACTATAATGTTAATAAATATGTTGAATATGACTGCTTTAGCAGGTGCAGTTGGAGCTGGTGGGCTAGGTGCAATTGCACTAACATATGGATATCAATCTTTTGATTATGCAATAATGTACTTTATTGTTGCTATATTAATAGTGTTCGTCTTATTCATTGAAAAAATGAGTAAAATAATATACAAAAAATTGAAATAATGAGGAGAATAATTATGAGTTTAAAGAAAATTTTTACAGGATTTACTGCAACTTTACTAGTTGCAACAGCACTTACAGGGTGCAATAGCGGGACAGGGTCATCTAGCGACAAAAAGGAAATTAAAGTTGGAGGGACTGCAATATCTCAAGTTACATATGAAGCTATTAAACCAGAATATGAAAAACTAGGTTATACTACAGAATTTGTAATGTTTGACTCAAATCCAGTAGTATTAGAAGCTTGTAATAGCGGTGAAGTAGATATAGCATTAGGTCAACACAAAAAATTTGTAGAAAGTTTTAATGAAAGTAAAGGAGCAGACTTGGATATGGCAACACCGTATGGATACTATACGGGAATAGGTCTGTATTCTGAAAAATATAAATCAGTAGATGATATTCCTAATGGTTCTGAAATAGCGATAATGAATGATCCAATGAACATGGGGATTGCTCTTAGAATACTACAGGATTCTGGATTAATAAAGCTTAATGATAAAATTGAATCTCCAACAGTTGCAGATATTGTAGAAAATAAAAAGAATCTTAAAATAATTGAAATGGAACAAGCACAAACAGTTACTGCATTAAAAGATATGGCAGGTGCTTGTATATTCTTTACACATATGTCTAATGCAGGTAAAGATCCAGCTAGCTATTTAGCAAGAGATAAAGATATGATTAATTTCCCAATGGGAGTAATAGTAAAAAAAGAAAATGCTGAGTCTAAGTGGACAACTGATTTTGCAAAGTTATTTAAAGAAGAATCAGTAAAGGAAAAGGTAGACAAAAAATATCCAGGTGTTTTTGAATTTTATAAAAGTGATGATCAGGTAAAAGAGTAATGTATAAAGAATTAGTGAAAAAAATATACTCTATATTAGACTTTGAAGGAAGTATAGTAGGTATACATTTGATTGAAAGTGAAGAAGAATATAAAAAAATTGAAGCAATAAGTCTAAAAAAAACAATGAATTATTGTGGGATGGTCAAGGCTGCGACAAAAGGAAATAGTATCAAAGCAAAATTAGAAGATTTTAAATGCAAAAGTGCACCTAGAGTACTAGGAATAGATCCTGAAGATAAGTATAATAAAAAGGGAGAGTTATGGTGTAACCTAGGTATTTACAAAGATTCTAGTATTAGTGAATCAGTGAGATCTGAATTAATGTATTATGAAAATGATAATGCAGTAGGAGTGTATGTTGCTCCAATAGAAAAGTACAATGAAATTCCTGATGTAATTTTGTTTTTTACATCGCCTTATAATTCAATGAGATTAATTCAAGGGTATACTTATAACTTTGGAATAGCGAAAAATATTCAATTAGTAGGAAATCAAGCAATTTGTTACGAATCAACAGCTAGAGTTCTATCAACAAAAGATATAAATATTTCAATGCTATGTATTGGAACAAGGCACAGAGCAGGTTGGAAAAATGAGAATATGTGCGTAGGAGTTTATAGAGATAAATTTTCTAAGCTAGTAGAAGGAGTCTATAACACGATAAATCCTATGGAAAGCGATGAAAATAAAAGATATATAAAAGAAAAATTAGAAGAACATGGGCTGGATTCTAGCTTTATACTATTTGATGACAACTACTACAAAAAAGTTTAAATTTACTTTATATAAAATATAGTAATCGATAATTTTTATTAAAAAATAAATAATAATTTAAATAGCCGCATTCAGTTTATAACCGATTGCGGCTATTTAATTTTAAAAAATATAGTTTAAAGGATATAAACAGTTGAATAATGTAGATATCTTATATTTGTAAGAAATTTTTTCTAAAGTAAATTGCCTAGGAAGCTAATAATAAAAAATATTGTATATTTATATTTTCAAATAATTACTGTCAAAAAAATAATGAATAAAAGAGAAAAAATAATAAAGAAAAGAATAAATAAAAAAACTTATTATTATAACCAAAAACTATACAGATTCTCATAAATATTTCTATTTTCTATTTATCGTTTAGATATATGATTTTAGTGGAATACTACAAATGTTCTATGTAAAAATAGAATGCAAATATTGTTATTTATTAACAAAATTTATAGCCACTACAGGAGGAGATTATTATGGAACAAATTCAGAAAAAAGCAGAGCAATTTGCACAAGATCATATCAGACCTTTTGCAAAAGCAACAGATGAAGAGGTGAGATTCCCAGTAGAATCATTTAAACAAATGGGGGAAGAAGGCTATTTCAAGTTGATGATTCCAAAAGAATTAGGCGGAATGGGAAAAGGATTGGAAGAACATTCAGTAATTTGTAGAGAGTTTGCAAAAGAGTCAGCTACAGCAGGTCTTTGCTATATGATGCATAATGTTGCATTGATGACAGTGCTTACATATGGTAGTGAAGATTTAAAAGAAGAAATATGTAAAAATATAATAGAAAACAAAGTTTTCATGGCACTAGCATACAGCGAATTTGGGACAGGAACTCATTTTTATAAGCCAGAAATATTGGCAGAATACAGTGGTGGTAAAATAAAGTTAAATGGGATTAAGAGTATGGTTACATCTGCAGAACAAGCAGCTTATTACTTAGTTTTAGCTCCAGATGAAACAGGAGTAGAAGGATCTATTAATAATTTAATAATACCTGCAGATTCTAATGGAGTTCATTTTAGGATGTCAGCTTGGAATGGGCTAGGAATGAGAGGGAATGTATCTGCTCCTATGGTTTTTGAAAATACAGAAATAGATAGTTCATATCAAATTGGACCAAGCGGTTCAGGAATGGAACAAGTATTTAATGTAGTAGCTCCATTTTTTATTACTGGCCTTGCATCAGTTTATACTGGAGTTTTATTAAAACTTTCAGAAGAATCAATTAACCATTCAATAAATAGAGTATATCCAGATGGTCAAGCATTAAGAGATATTGAAACAGTTCAAATTCATAATGCGCAGATATACAGCAAAGCAATGGCAGCCAAATACATGACGCAAGAAGCTGCAAGATCTGGAGCAAATGGTGAAGAAGATGCATTGGCCAAGATATTATCAGCTAGAATCTTTGCATCAGAAGCATCAATTGAATGTGCAAGAATTGCAATGAGAGTTGGTGGAGGAAAGGCTTATAACGGAGCAGGAAGCATTGAACGATTATTAAGAGATGCATATGCTGGTCAAATAATGGCACCAAGTGTTGATGTATTGATAGTATGGTTAGGGAAAGCAGTGACAGGATTGCAAATACCTTAAAACATAAAAAATTATAAGTATGAAATAACTGAAAAAAATAATAGAACATAAAAAATATAAATAAAATCTTATAAATAAAAGAAGGGGTGAACTTAATTTCATCTCTTCTTTTTATTTTTATTACATTATATTTTTATTATATAGTAAGAAGATAACTTATTAAAAAAGCTAATTAAAGTAGCATTTTAATCCAATTTTATAATTTAATAGACTATATCGTTGACATATATATCGCAAGCTGATATACTAAAATCAAATATAACGCATAACGATATAACTTGAGACGATAGTAAAATTTATTTAATAGTAGAATAGGAGAAATGAAAAATGGAAAATATAGCACTGACAGAAGCTGTATATTATATACTTTTATCACTCAAACAACCTCTTCATGGATATGGAATTATGCAGAATGTAGAGACAATCACAGAGGGGAGAGTTGTTTTAGCAGCAGGAACACTTTATGGAGCAATTAGCTCTATGCTAGAAAAAAGATGGATAGAGCTTGTGAATGAAGAAAAAAATAAAAGAAAAAAAGAGTATGTAATTACAGAAATAGGAAATCTAGTATTAGAAAGAGAGTTATCTAGGCTAAAAGAGCTTGTAGCTAATGGAGAAAAATATAATGTATAGGAGATAATAATATGAAAAAAACAATAAAAAAAATATTTTGGGTTTGGCAATATGAGAAAGAAGAAGAGTGGTTAAATGAAATGGCAAGCGACGGTTGGACACTAGATTCATATTCGTTTTTTAAATACACTTTTAGAAAAGAACAAGATAATGATAGATACACGGTTCGCTTAGCATTTGAAAATCAGAAACAGGATGAATATATAGATTTTATTGAGGGGACGGGAGCAGAGTATATAGGTAAGTGCTTTAATTGGATGTACTTTAGAAAAAATAATAAGTTGGGTAAATTTGAATTACTTTCTGATGTAGATTCTAAAATAAAACAATTAAAAAGAATATTTATGATGTTAAGTATAATTTTTATAGCTAATATTATTAATATTTTTAATATATTTTTTAATCTCAGAGTGGGAAAATTTTTATTTCTATTATTACCTTTGTTTGCTCTTGTTATATTAGGATATGCTTCAATAAGAATTTTACTTATTATTAAAAAATTAAAATCTCAAAGAGTACTACATGAGTAGACTTCAATATTGGAATAAAGTATAATAAAAACAATTTAGAATATATAATTTATATATTCAAGAACTTTATAGAAGATTTATAAGGAGATAAAATATGATATTAGAAACAGAACGTTTAATATTGCGTCCATGGAAAGAAACAGATGCTAAAGATTTATATAAATATGCTAGTGATCCTAGAGTTGGTCCAATAGCGGGATGGCCTGTACACGCTAGTGAAGAGAATAGCTTAGAAATCATAAAAAATGTATTGAGCAATCCTTACACATTAGCTCTTGAGTTAAAAGAGGATGGATCTGTTGTTGGAAGCGTGGGATTGATGATAGGTAAAGAGAGCAATTTAGAAGATTTACCTGAAGATGAAGGCGAGGTAGGGTATTGGATTGGAGTTCCTTTCTGGGGTAGGGGTCTAGTTCCTGAAGCAACTAAAAAATTGATTGAATATGGATTTGAAGTCCTTCAATTGAAAAAACTATGGTGTGGATATTTTGATGGAAATGAGAAATCAAAAAGAGTAAAAGATAAGTGTGGCTTTAAATATATGTATACAAAAAAAGATGTTTATTGTGAAGCAGTTGATGAAACTAGGACAGAGCATGTAAGTTGCCTACTACGAGATGATTGGATATAAAAAATAGTGTAAATACAGTTATGTATTTACACTATTTTTTTATTAGTATTCAATGTATTTATCTATTAGATATTTGTATACTTTATAATCCTCAGAAAATAAATAATATATATAAATATCGTCTTTTTCGTCTTTATGAACACTATCAATTTGATAGTTTCCAATATTATTAGGGAGAGTTATTTTTTTCTTTGAAATTATGGTGAACCTTATTTTGACATTTGGATTTTCTTTTTTTAACTCATTATACTTTTTCTCATTAAAGGCATTTTTTTCCATTAATTCAAATCCCTTTTCTGATTCAGCAAAGTTGCTATCCTCTATATCATTTTCGTCAATTTCAAATTTTATATTTTTTGCATTTACAGATTTAACTACAAATTTATCATTATCTTTTGAGATTTTGATTTTGGATTCCCCAATTCCTTTTGCATGACATCCAGATTGCGTTACAACAACTTTTTTTCCATTAGGACCTTTATATTCATGATTATCTATAAATTCATGAGTATGACCTCCTATTATTAAGTCAATATTAGGAACTTTTGCAGCTAATTCTTGTAGACGG
Organism: Peptostreptococcus faecalis; assembly: GCF_900240845.1. Classification (GTDB taxonomy): domain Bacteria; phylum Bacillota; class Clostridia; order Peptostreptococcales; family Peptostreptococcaceae; genus Peptostreptococcus; species Peptostreptococcus faecalis. Next base: position 36,852 of record NZ_OERU01000001.1, on the reverse strand, counting down.
TTCCCACTATGTTTAGGTTTTTTTGGTTTTTCTCCAGAGTGAGCGACTAGAACTATAACATCAGGATTTTCTTTTTCTTTTAATTCTTTTGATACTTTAATGCTTTCTTCCACCATATCAGTCATGTACATTTTGCCCTTCCAAAGGTCACCATTTTGAAGTAAAACTTCATCATTTTTTATCAATTTTCCATTAACTAATTCATCTCTGTCAAAGATAGTATTAGTCGTAACTCCAATTACACCTACTTTTACAGTTCCAAACTTTGTCTTTAGATTTTTTATTATATATGGTTTTGTGACTCTTTCATCACTTGATTTTTTAATATATTTTTTATTGTAATATGTATTTGCAGATAGAAAAGGAAAGCTATTTTTATCTTTTTGTTCAATAAACTGAGAGATAAAAGTCTTGTCGCTAGATTGCATAAATTCATGGTTGCCTATTATTGCTGCATCATATCCAGCATTTTGCATATCTTTTATGACAGGTGCAGTTCCAGACTCTGGTTCAGCAATTTTTTCAACGATGCTTCCGATGCGTTCTTCTGTAGGACCATATTCTTTATATCCACTTGACCACTCGGCATCATCTTCTGTTTGAATATCTGTAATGTCTCCGGCATCTAGCAATAGTGATTTTTCATGGTTGATTGATTTTGTGAATTCTTTTAAATTATTAGTAAAGTGACTATGTAAATCTGTAGTGTAGTATACTGTTATTGCATCTTGATTAACTGCCTTATTTAATACAAAAAGGCTTACTACAGAGATAGATAGCAACGAAATAATAAACAATTTTTTTTTCATATTTCCTCCTTAATATTTGTAGATAAACAATATAATATTAGTTTATTTGTTTATTATATCACACTTTATAAAAAAAATACTTTTTTGAATACTATTATACTTATATGCATTGTAAATAGGGAATAATTATGTATTGATAAGAAGGGTACATAGATGTATAATTTTATTTAAAGAAGCATAATATATGTAATTTTTATAGTAAATATGAGGGTATATTAGAAATATAGTATTGAAATTTAAAACTATTATATAATAAATAGGTAATATGTAGGAGGTGTGATTGTGAAAAAATCAAATAAAGATTTAAAAGCATTTATAATAGTAGCGACATTGCTGGCGGGGGTATTTATAGTATTCCATATTACACCTCAAATGGCGATGAGAACAAAGGCGGTTACCCTGCTAAATGGACACACATTGCCCTTGAATGCATCTGAAATAGAAGTTGATGAATTTCACAATAAATCATATATAAGTCAAGCAAAAAAAGAGAATGGTACATTTTATTACTTTAAAAGTAACGCTATATACGAATTTTTCAGAGATAAAAAAATTATATGGAGAGATATGTCAGAACCATTTGGGTGGTTAGTATCAAAAAAAGGCTTTTTATATTTTGCAGAACCTGTAGGATATTAAATTAAAATGATAGCAATTTTACAATCGAAATTAAATTATAAGAGATGGCTTAAGAGATATTCTTGCTATCTCTTTTTTGTAAAATGAAAAAGCCGACCAAAAAGGTCGACTGATTCGTGGGCTAGTATTATCCAGACACAAGTATAACATAAATATTTTTAAAAAGATATAAAATTCTAAATAAAAATTATTTTTTTATGATAAATATTATTTCACAAAATATCTATCTATAAATTTATTCTCAGTAATATTTTTTATGTCGTCATATATAGATTTTGCTAGTTTGCTGTCATTGTATTCGTTCTTATCCATTTTTTCATCAAAATCTATCTTAAAATAGCCTAAATGTTCACTTCCTTCATAAAGAGAAAAATATAAATAAGTATCTTTATAATTTGAAGGGAAGGCTAACTTCATTGTAAAATCATCAAATGATATACTAAAAGGTAAATTCATATCATATATATTATGAGTTTTTTGGCATCTTCCAGATTTAATGGCATCTATCAATGAATTTAGATTTTTATAAAGTCTATTGGAAGTTTCGCTACCAGATAATAGAATTTTGTTATCTTCTGGCATCTGTGCATATTGAAGACCATCAAATACTAAATCTCCGTCTCTTAATTCATATTTTTTAATTAAAAATCCTTTTCCTTCTGAGAATGCTTTGTGTGCATCAGAAATATTATTTATAAATGAAATATCACTAGATTCAATGTATCCATTTTCGTTTTCACCAGAAAATAAAGTGCTAGTTTCATATCTGTCTTTTCCAGATAGTCTATCAGCTTTAAAAAAGTCTTTTTGTGCATCATTGACAATATCTACGCCACCAATTACTAAATTGTAAGTAGAAAGCCTATCAAGTTCAGACTTAACTTTCATATTAATTTCATTGTTTTTAGATTCGTCTATTAAAACAACAGGTATGTCTTTTGAAGCTACAATACTAGCATCTGCATAAGATTTTCCTGATATTAAATTGACTTTTTTCACAGAATCAAGTTTTTCATGGTACTTAAGAACAGATAGAGATGTTTCATATCTGTCACTTCCTGAAATTCTTTCTTTTGTTTGAGAATCATCAAGAGCAAAAGAGCTATCTTTCAGAGAATCTTGACCTCCGATTAGAATAATTTTTTCATATTTTTTGATTTTATCACTTTGTTCTTGGCTTTCGTTTTTATCGAAGAATAAAAGATCTCCATTCAACTTATTTACAAGAGGGGTCGCCGATAGCATATCTACTGTCTTCTCTTTTGAGACTACTACCAATGGCTTAGACGTGTTATCTAAAGCATCTGTCTGAGCTATAAAAGTAGTAGGTAAGACAAATATTCCTGCTAAAAAAGTTAATAAAAATTTGTTCATAATAATCACCCTCCTTGTTTATTATTTTATAAAATTCTGAATTTTATAAAACTTTCTATCTCAAGCATAGCATATAATTTCGGTTAATTAAAGGGGTAATTCAAAAAAATAATCAATTATTATTTTAGAATTTAAAATGTCTATTATGTTACAAATCGTAAAAGAAAAATTATAATAAGAACGTTGAAAATACTAGTATACAAGAAAAAAATAATTTAAAAATAAAACAAATAATATCTTGTTATTTCTAGATAAATTGAAATTTTAATTAACTGAAAAACATACATGTTACATGGAATATTGAATTTGTCAATAATAAAATTAAAAAACTTTGAATATAGTATATCTAGAAATGGAAATATAGCATATCTAGAACTGAAAATATAATATATCTAGAAATGGAAATAGCAACATTGTTAATATAATTATAAAAATATTTAATGTATAATATAACCATACTAAATTGAAACTATGCTTTCTAATATTATATTTATAATAAATACGATGTCGGCGGAGGATTAAAATGGATAAATCAGGATATTCAGACAGTAGCTTAAAAAATCTTTCATTAGAAGAGTTGTGGCGACTATTTCCTATAGAACTATCGCCTAGCAAAGGCGAATGGAAATATTGGTACAAAGAAGAAAAAAACAATATAGAAAGGCTTTTAAATACAGAGAAAATAATTATTGAACATATTGGAAGTACGAGTGTAAAAGAAATTTGGGCAAAGCCAATTATAGATATCATGATTGAATTTCCTCATAGTTTTTCACTAGAAAAAAATTCAAAAGAACTAGAAGAAATAGGATATATTTGCATGAGTAAGAGTAGTTATAGAATATCTCTAAACAAGGGGTACACACTAAATGGATTTGCAGATAAAGTATTTCACCTTCATTTAAGATATTTTGGAGATAATGATGAACTATATTTTCGAGACTATTTAAGTGAAAATAAAGAAGTTGCCATAGAATATCAGAATTTGAAATTAGGGCTTTGTAAAAAATATAAATATGATAGAGATAAATACACTGACGAAAAAAGTGAGTTTATAAAAAAAGTTACTGAAAAGGCGAAAAAACAATATAAGAATAGATATAACAGAAAATATATTTAATATTAAAATGTATTTAAATAACATAATGATAGAAATTATGATAATTTAAAATAGTAATTAGAGATATGACAAATAAGATGAAAAACATTAGAAAATAAAAAAAGGGTAGCAGGAGCTATCCTTTTTTTAAAATTTATTTATTATTGATAACTGACTTGAAGTTTTTTACTAGGTTTTTTATTAGCTGATCCTCTAAATTAATTTTAAAATGACCTTTATAAATCCCGGATTCGTAAACATACATGTGAACAGAATCTTTTAAAGTTTCACTAGTTATATCTTCAAGCTTTATTACTCTGTTGTTAAGTGTTATTTCAAATGATGTTAATAAGCTTACATTTTGAGCAGGACTAAGAGCGACGTATTCCTTTGATTCGATTTTATCGTATATATCTTTAATATTTTCTGATAGCAACTTAGAATATTGAGATTCTTCAATTAATACTTTTTCATTATCTTTGTTAGTTTTAATATATAATTTGTTATCAGATATAGTAGGTTTGTCACCTTCTCTTATATATTTTAGTTCATTTTCTACATTTTTAGAAATGGATCCTTCACCACCAACTATTATTATATTTTTTATACTGCTATTTGATTTTATATATTCTTTAGTAGTATTGCTTAATTTGTCACTTTTTGTAAGCAATATCGCAGCATTTTTTCGCGATGCAAGTGGCGATGCAGAAAGTGCATCAGCATAACTATCGGCATTTGTAATTACAACTGTATCAATGTCTTTGTTCAACATTGTTTTATAGCTTTTTGCAATTTCAACTGCAGTTTCATATCTATCTGATCCAGCGATTCTTTTTTCTACATTTTCAGTAGAAGGAATAGAGTTTTCTCCTCCGAATGCAATGGCGATAGAAGGATACCCTTCTCTGTATGGATAAAGAGGTAGATATGTATTTTTATTATAAGCACTCATAAATGGTATTGAAGAAAGCGCATCAGAAAATTTATCGCTATTATATGTAGCAGATCTGTCTCCTATTGCTGCTAGTTCCCTATTATTTGATATTTGACCTATTACTTTTCCAGCTGTTTCAAATCGATCACTTCCCCCTAAACGTATTACAGAGCCAATACTTCTATGAGATAAATATTCTTCCATATTTTTAGAAATTGTGTTTTCTCCTCCTACAATATATGTGTTGTAAGGAGAATAGTATTTTTCAAAAAAGTTTTTGATTGATTCATTTGAAGTGTCATCTTTTGGAATTAAAAGAAGAGGAACGTCAAATTCGCTTGCAAGAGATCCACCAGATAATGAATCAACAGCATTTCTACCATTTGCTACTACTAAATACCTACCTTTTTTTCTAGTTTCTGAAAAATATTTTTTGGCAACATTGACAGAAGTATCATATCTATCAATACCTCCAACTCTTTCAATTTGTAACTCACTTTTAGAAACAACTTCATTTTGATTTGTAGAAATCTCACTACTTATATCATCTGCATATGATAGTAATCCAAATGATGATATTGCAATAGAAAAAGTCATTCCTAGGGTAAAACATTTTTTTGATAAATTCAAAATAATCACATCCTTTTTAAGTTGTTAATAAGTTTATTAAAGAATAATACATATTATCTTTTAAAGCTTATTTGTTTAGATTATAACACGATATATTATAAATAAGATATAGATGTAATCGTAATGTAATCACCTGTAATCGCAATGTAAATTATAATTGAGAAAAATTAAAAAGTTGTAATTTATAACCATTTGATAGCTTGAAAAGTATGTGAAAAATTGTAATAAATAGATTTTAAAAAACAAAAATAAAAAAAAATGTAATTATAACTCAAAAAACAAATAAAAAAATTATAAAAAAAAGATATCTGTAAAAATATATACTATATTGACATAGAAAGAATTAAGGAATATAATGTCCTTGTAATAATTCTAAAGAAAGGGCAAGGTATTTGTAGATATGAGAATATAATTCACTCAAAAGTCATTGTATAAAATGCGAATAAAATTTTAAAAAGTTTTATTTGTGATGCAATAATTAAATTAGAGTGGATAGTGTTTTTATAATACTTATAGTTTGTCTTAATAAAATTTAATGATTCATATTGTGTTTTCGATTTAAAATACAATTTCTTTGTGTGAGATTATGCTTATTTTTTATATGCATCATTATGAATCAATTATATTGACGCTATCCTCTCCAATATATTAAGGAGGGGTTTTTTATTTTACTTGTAGAAATTAGAAATATAAAAAAATATTATGAAGATAAACTTATTATCGATTTAGAAAATTTATCACTTTATCAAGGAGATAGAATAGGTATTGTTGGAATTAACGGAGCAGGAAAAACAACCTTATTAAATATCCTAAGTGGGATAGTTACTCCAGATGAAGGTAGAGTAAAATTATATGGAAAATATAATTTAATATCACAGAGTGGAACACCAGAAAAAAATAAGATAAGTAATGAATACGCATCTAGATATGGAATAGGCAGTATTTGGAGTGAAAGCATGAGTGGTGGAGAAAAAACAAGATTTAAAATAGCGGCTTCCTTTGAAGACAATGGAAGAATAATTCTTGCAGATGAACCTACTAGCAACTTGGATATAGAAGGAATTGAACTTGTAGAAGGTGTATTTTCTAAACATAAAGGCGTGATAATGATAGTGTCACATGATCGTGAATTTTTGGATAAAGTATGTAATAAAATATTAGAAATAGATGAATCTAAAGTGAAAATGTACAAAGGAAATTATAGTGATTACTTGAATCAAAAAAATATGGAACTCGAAAAAGAAAAATTTGAATATAATGAGTATCAGAGAAAGAAGAAAAGACTAGAAAAAGCATCTAGAGAGTTGGATAAAAAATCAAATTCTACTAAAAATACACCAAAAAGAATGGGTAATTCAGAAGCAAGACTTCATAAAATGGGAAATCAAAAAGCAAAATTTTCTCTAGATAGTGCGAAAAAGAGTGTAAATACGAGAATAGATAAATTATATAAAGTAAAGGCTCCACGCAAAATAGATGCTGTTAAGTTCGATATTTCTACTAGAAATAGAGTTTACAGCAAAATATTGATTGAAGGAAAAAGTATAAATAAAAAAATAGGATACAAAAGTCTATTTGAGAATGCAGAATTTAGTATAAATAACGGATCAAAAGTGGCTTTAGTAGGTAAAAATGGAAGTGGAAAGACGACTTTGATAAATATGATACTTGAAAAAAATAAAGATATTGATATATCTAATTCACTAAAAATAGGATATTTTAGCCAGGATTTAAAATTGTTAGATGAAGATCTGTCTATATTAGAAAATGTAACGAAAGATAGTATTTACGGGGAAACTTTTGTCCGAACTTTATTAGCAGATTTGAGATTTAAAGGAGATTATGTGTATAAAAAAGCAAGTAAGCTTAGCTCTGGAGAAAAAGTAAAAGTATCAATTGCAAAAATATTAGTAGGAGACTTTAATTTTTTAATTTTAGATGAACCTACCAATTATTTAGATATTCTATCTATAGAAGCAATTGAAAATGCATTAAAAAATTATAATGCAGCCTTCTTATTTGTATCACATGATAGACGGTTTATAAACTCAATTGCAGACACCATTATTAGTATAGAAAATAAAAAACTAAAAACATATAGTGGCACTTATGAAGATTTTGCTTTATCAAAGGGAAAAAATAGTAATAACAAGTCTAAAAACAGCAATAAAGATGATATAGAAAAACAAATTCTTATATTAGAGAACAAACTTTCCAATACGATAGGAATATTGTCAACTCTCACAAAAAAAGACAATAAAGATGAGTTAGAAGATGATTATCAAAATATACTTAAAGAGCTAAAATCTCTTAGAGAGTTACTAAATAAATGATCAAAAAAACCGTATAAAACCCATATAAAAACCACTTATCATTACATAATATCCGAGTATCGAATTTGCATTTATTTTTTTTAAAAAAATGTTATGATGTAAATACAGATAGGGGGAAAATATATGAAAATAAAATTGGATATTGATAATAATTTAAAACCGAAAATCTTGATCCTGAGAACTAGAGAAGAAACGGATGAAATAAAAGAAATAGTTTCATTAATTAAAAACAAAAATACAATACTTAATGCTAAGAAGGAAAGTATAAATTATAAGAAAAGTACTGAAGAATTTATAAGTTTTTTTTCATTTCAAAAAAAAGTATATGGAAGAACTAAAGACGAAGAATTATTAATTTCAAGTAGATTGTATGAATTAGAGGAAATCTTGTCGGATGAATTTGTAAGAATATCTAATACTGAAATAATAAATTTAAACTATGTGAATAGATTTGAAGTCACAAAGGAAGGATTGATTACTATTAACTTTAAAGATGGTAGTACTACGAACTCATCAAGACGATATCTAAAAAAAGTAAAAGAAAAACTATTTTAATTTAAGGAGCAGATTATTATGAAAAAAACATTATTAAATAGAGTTTATAATGGGATTGTTACGGGTATTTTTATAGGATTTATGATATCTATCTTGTTTTCAGTATTAGTAGGAGATGGAAATTACTATCCTGCACCACCGAGATTTATGGCGATGCATTCTAATCAAATAAATTCAATTTTAGTGTCAATAGCTTTATGGTCAGTTATTGGATTGATATTTTCAATAGGAGGATTGATTTTCACAAATACTGATTGGAGTATATTAAAAATGACAGTAGTACATTTTCTGACAGCATATGTATGTTTTTTACCAATAGCTATCTTATGTGGTTGGTTTCCTCTAGAATTAATATCTATTTTACTTTTTACAGCAATATATATAGTAATTTACATTGTAATATGGATGATATCTAGTATTATGCTTAGAAAAGAAGTCGAAGAAGTAAATGAAATGTTAAAAAAAAGAAAAATTAAATAATAAATTTAAAAAGAGTTGTTCCATAAAAGAGAAGGTGGAATAACTCTATTTTATTAATAAAATTTTAGGTATTTTTAAATCAAAATTTAGTATTTATATGTGTTGCATTTTAATGTAAAAATCTAAATACTAAAGCAAGAAAGAGCACTTAGTGTTAGAATATAATTATACAAATAAATATAATACTTATAGTTAATATAAGCTATACTAAAAATACTAATGTAAAGAATATAGAGAAAGGTTAATATATGAAGAGAATATTAATAGCAATTTTATCATTATCATTAATCATGTGTTCTTTAGTAGGATGTTCCAGTAAAGACAAAAATAATGACGATGATAATAAAAGAATTGAAGTAGATTCAAGTGATGTCAAACGCAGTAATAAAAATAATAACAGAATTGTGGTAATTGATGCAGGACATCAGGAAGCACCAATTAATGAATTAGAGCCAATTGGACCTAATTCTGATAAGAAAAAACCAAAACTCGCATCAGGAGCTACAGGCGTATCTACTAATATACCAGAATATCAATTGACTCTAGATGTATCACTTAAGCTAAGAGATGAATTAATAAAAAGGGGATACGATGTCAAAATGATTAGAGAAAATAATAATTTTCCTAAAAGTAATAGAGAAAGAGCGATTATTGCAAATAGTTATGGTAAAAACAAAGATTCAATATTTTTGAGAATACATGCAAATTCAATTTCAGATTCCAACGTTACGGGTGCTCTTACTATGGGGCCTAGTGATGATAATCCATATATGAGTAAAGAAAATATAGAAAAAAGTAAGCTTTTGTCTGTAGATGTAATAGAGGAAATGACTAAATCAACGGATTCAATGGATAAGGGGATTATTTTGACAAATGAAATGAGTGGAATAAATTGGTGTGAAATACCAGTCACTATTGTTGAAATGGGTTTTTTATCAAATCCAGAAGAAGATAGGTTGATGAATAGTAAAGATTATCAGAAATTAATATCTAGTGGAATTGCAAACGGAGTGGATAAATATTTTAATAATTAAATTTGTTACTTATATTAAAAGATTATTATAGATTGTGCATATTATTGAAAATTGGGTATATATATGCTAGAATGATATAATTGAATTTAAAGTATTTTAAAACTGAAATCTACGCGTTAAGTGTCTTTTGTATGGGAACTATCAATAGAACGAAGGATTTTGATCTGCGGTGTAGGTTTCGTGTCCCATTGTTATTAAAAAACATGGTCATGAATACATATTCTTATATATGAATATTTATGTTTCGTGAATATTAGTGGGATAGACGCAGTCTATCCTTTTTTAATAGAAAAAATTATAAAATAAAAATACAGATGCATTTATGTGAGTTGGAGGTAATTATGGTTGATATAAAAAAAGCTGAAGAAGCTGTAAAAATGTTGTTGGAAGCTATTGGAGAAGATCCAAATAGAAGCGGTTTGATTGAAACACCAAAGCGTGTAGCAAAGATGTATGCAGAGATTACAAATGGCTACAATGATGATGCAAAAGTTCACTTGAGTAGAGTCTTTGAATCTGAAAATACTGATGTTGTAGTAGAAAAAGATATAACATTTTTCTCAACATGTGAACATCATTTGATGCCTTTTTTTGGTAAGGCCCATATTGCATATATCCCAAATGGAAAAGTAGTAGGTCTTAGCAAGTTAGGAAGATTGGTAGATGTATATGCAAAAAGATTACAACTACAAGAACAAATGACAACTCAAATAGCGGATAGCCTTATGGAAGAGTTAGATGCATTGGGTGCAATGGTTATTATAGAGGCGGAACATACATGTATGAGTATGAGGGGTGTAAAAAAAGTAGGAAGTAAGACTATAACTGTAGCTACAAGAGGCTGTATTAAAGATAATATGGCGCTACAAAAGAGTATCCAGGATATGGTGATTTAATGGAAAGAGTAAATGCAATAATTGCTCATCCAGATTTTTTAGAAGCCATGTCCGAAATTAAAAAACTAGAGAAAAAAAGAATTTTCTGTGGTCATGATTTAGAGCACCTTTTAAGTGTAGCTAGAATAATGTATTTAACAGTTTTAAATGAGAAAATTGATATAGATAAAGAGATAATTTATTCTACAGCCTTACTTCATGATTTGGGAAGAGCAATACAATATAAGTCTGGCAGTGCCCATGCAATAGAAAGTGTAAAAATTGCAAAAAAAATACTTGAAGATGTGGGATTTGATCGAGAAACAATTGATTATATATCTACAGCTATTAAGGAACACAATACAGAAACAACAACTGAACTAAGTAGAATATTAAAGTATGCAGATAAGCAAAGTAGAAATTGTTTTATGTGTGATGCAATAAAAGAATGTAAGTGGAGTGACGAGAAAAAGAACATGGGGGTAGTACTTTGATAATAGGAAATAAAAAGTTTGATACTAAAAATAATGTATATATAATGGGAATACTAAATATTACACCTGATTCATTTTCAGATGGAGGAAAGTACGATACTTTGGATCAAGCTTTATTTAGAGCTGAAAAAATGATTAAAGATGGTGCAAGTATTATTGATATTGGAGGAGAGTCTACTAGACCGGGGCATATTCAAATTTCAGATGATGAGGAAATAAATAGAGTTATGCCGGTTCTTGAAAAATTAAAATCGAATTTTGATATACCTTTATCTCTTGATACATATAAAAGTAATGTTGTACTAGCAGTTAAAGATAAAATTGACCTGGTAAATGATATATGGGGTCTAAAGTATGATCCCAAAATGGCTTCTGCTATTGCAAAGATAGGGCTTCCTTGTTGTATAATGCACAATAGAAACGATAGTAATTATACAAATTTCTGGGAAGAATTTATCAGTGATATAAATGAAAGTATTAATCTAGCTAGAGCCGCAGGTATAAAAGACGAAAATATTATGATAGATGGTGGAGTAGGATTTGCTAAGAGCTATGAGCAGAATCTAAGTGTAATGAACAGGACTGACGAGCTTTGTAATCTTGGGTTTCCAGTATTAGTAGCAACTTCTAAAAAAAGGGTAATAGGTACTAGTACTGACAAAACAGTAGATCAAAGAACAATTGGAACTGTCGCGACAACAGTTGTTGGAGTAATGAAGGGAGCTTCATTTATTAGAGTTCACGATATAGATGAAAATTGGGATGCAATTAAAATGACAAAATGCATTATGGAGGAGAAAAAGTGGATACCATAAATATAAAAGGGATTGAATTTTACGGATATCACGGGGTATTAGATAGTGAAAAGAAATTAGGGCAGATGTTTAGTATTGATTGCGTAATTGGGCTAGATACATCAATTAGTGGTGATGATATAAACAACACTGTTAACTATGGAGATGTTTCTTTAAAAATTGTTGAGTTTTGTAAAAACAACGCATTTGATCTACTGGAGGCTTTAGTAAACAATTTATCTAAATATCTATTAAAGACGTATCCTTTAATAGAGGAACTTACGGTAACAGTTCATAAACCACATGCGCCAATCGCTACTAAATTTGATGATGTTTCTTTGACAGTTACTAGAAAATGGATAACTTGCTATCTTGCTATTGGATCAAATTTAGGAGATAAAACAGAAAATTTAGATTTAGTATCAAAAGAAATAAATGCTGATGAATATATAAGCGAAATTTCAAAATCTAGTTATATAGAAACTGCTCCTTATGGAGTTGAAGATCAACCAAATTTTTTAAATGGGGCTATAAAAGTAAGAACATTATACACTCCATATGAATTACTAAGATTTTGTAAGTCAATTGAAAAAAAAGCAAAAAGAGAAAAAACAAGACATTGGGGAGAAAGAACTCTTGATGTGGATATATTAATGCATGGAAATGAAATAATATTTGAAGATGATTTAAAAATTCCTCACCCAGAAATGCATTTAAGGGATTTTGTGTTAGAGCCTTTATATGAAATTGAACCATATTTAATTCATCCTATTAAGAAAGAAAGTGTAAGTGAACTGTTGAAAAAAATAAAATAGAAATGCATACCTAGATGTTGAAAAGTGTATTTGTTTTATTAAAATGTGGATAAAATTATATTAAAAAGTTATGCAAAATACTATTTTGTGGATAAGTAATTGTATATATGTTGAGGAGGCGATTATTAAGATGTCTTTTGAAATTATTTACAATGATATAACGAAAATTGAAGTTGATGCAATAGTAAATGCTGCCAATACATCTTTACTTGGTGGTGGAGGTGTGGATGGAGCAATACACAGAGCTGCCGGAAGAGAACTTCTTGAAGAATGTAAGTTGCTTGGAGGTTGTGAAACTGGAAAAGCAAAAATTACAAGAGGATATAATTTGCCAGCAAAGTATGTAATACACACTGTGGGCCCAATATGGCACGGTGGTAATAGAAATGAAGAAAGCTTATTGAGAAGCTGCTATAAAAACTCACTGGAATTAGCTAAAAAATACGATATAAAAAGCATAGCATTTCCTTTAATATCTTCAGGAGTATATGGATACCCAAAAGAAGCAGGCAAACAAGTAGCTGTATCAGAGATACAAAATTTTTTGAAAAAAAATTCAATGGAAGTCAAGCTAGTTTTATTTGGATAACAAAATAAATGAAAGTACTGAATTAAGACAGTAATATATGTCTATTCAGTACTTTTTTTTTAGTTATATAAAATGGTATGATAAAATATAGCTATATAATAAAATAACAAAGGAGAGTATGAAATTTGATAAAAATAGCAATATGCGAAGATGAAAAACTAATGCAAGATAAGATAAAAAAACATATACTATTTATTTTAGAAGAAAAAAATATTGAATGTGAAATTTTGATTTTTGATTCTGGAGAAAATTTTCTAAAATCTAACTATGATGATATAGATATATTGTTTTTAGATATAATAATGGATGATTTAGATGGAATGAGTGTAGCAAGAAAAATAAGAGAAAAAAATAGTAATATTGAGATCATTTTTATTACATCAATAAATGACTTTATTCAAGAAGGGTATGAAGTGAGAGCTTTTAGATATTTAATTAAGCCAGTAACATTTGAAACTTTAAAGAAAAATTTTATTCCATGCATTGAGGAAATATTAAAGAATAAAAATAATTATTTGATTTTAAAAAATAACAATAAGGTAATTAAAATATATCCTAAAGAGATCTTTTATATAGAAATTTTCAATAAATGGCTTAATATACACACTAAAAATGGAAAAGTAGAGGTTAGAAAAAGTCTTACCTCTATAAAAAGTGAGTTAGATTAAAATATGTTTTTAATGTGTCATAGATGCTATTTAGTGAATATGGAGTATATAAATAAAATTGAAAACAAATTTATAATTTTGGATAATCAAGATAGAGTTCCTGTAAGTAGGAGTAAATATAAACAGATAAGAGAAAAATTTTATGATTACATAGGGGGAATTTTATGATAAATATTATATATGAAATATCACTTATTTTATCTGTAATTTTATTTTTTTTAATGTTTAATAAAATAATCAAATCTAAGAAAAAATATAACATAAGTATTATTAAGTTTATAATAATACAATCAATTATAATGTTAGCAATGTATTTACTACTACACTGGTTTAATATATTTAATCTAGGTGGAATGGCTATTTTCTATTCTAAGCATAGTAATATATGTATTGATATAGTTTTATTTATATTCATTATATTCATATATAGATACGTATACGACATTGGATATTTTAGTTTGGCAGGTATTTTTGTATTTATAAATATATATTACAATTTAATAAAAAACATGGTAATATATCGTTTTATTTTCTTCTTAATAACAGGATATTCTTTTTCATCAAAATATTATTATAGCATTAGTAAAGCAGAAAATACAAAGATAGAGTTATACTCTGTACTTTTAGCTTTTCTAATATTTATAATGATTTTAGTCCTGATAAAAATTATAAATAAAATTTTAAAAAGAAAAAAGGTGTATGTGTATCTGATATATTTGTTTTCTTTGAATGGAATTATTCTTGCAATAAATAAAATGGCTTATATGATGGAGAAGAATGATAAGTTATTTTCAGATATTTTTATAATTAACAATGTAATAATACCTAAATTTCTAATTGTTAATAGTATATGTATAGTGTTAATATCAATTGTGATGATAAGAAATGAAAGAAAAAGTATGAAAGAAGAATTACTAAATAATAAACTAAAATTACAAGAAAATTATTATAATGAGCTTAAAAATTCACAAAATGAAATAAAAAAATTATATCATGACATAAATAATCACATCACTAATATAGAAAATTTAGTTGATAATAAAGAATCAAAAAAATATGTAGAGAATTTAAAAAGCGAATTTAAAGGGTCTAAGATGGTTGAAAGCAGCGGAAATGCAATTGTTGATATTATAATAAATGAAAAAACAAAAACATGTAGAGAAAAGGATATAAATTTTAAGAAAGTGGTAGATTCTTCAGAAATTGGGTTCATGAAACAAGTCGACATTTCTAATATATTTACTAATATGCTAGAAAATGCCATAGAAGCATGTGAAAAGATTAAAGACGTAGATATAGAAAAATATATTCTATTAAAAGCTTATAAGGTGAAATCCTATTATATTATAAGCTGTAAAAACAGTAAGGAAAATCAAATTAATCTAAAAAATAATCATTATATCACAGACAAAGCAAATAAATTTTTACATGGTTTGGGTATAAAAAGTATAAAATCCTCTACCAAAAAATACAAAGGTGATATAAAAATAAATCATGGTGAGAGCGAGTTTGAATTAAAAATAATAATACCATTGCAATAGGAAATAACAACTTAATATACAATATAGGTCGATTAAAGAGCATTTCAAGTCGGTCTTATTGAGGGCATATAAGAAAGGTGCTAGTCTTTAGATTATAGAGACAAGCACCTTTTTTGTGTATTAAATATAAGTAACTACATTACTTATATTTAATACATATATTTTAATAGGAACCACTTGTCACAATTTAGTGTCCACATAGCTAAATTTAAATTTTATATATAAACAATATGGTAGCATTTTATTAAAGTAACGTATAAAAAACTTAAGAAAGGAAGAACTATGACTCATAATACAAGAATATTGAAAAAAGAAAGCTTAGAAAATAAAATATATTATAAAAAAACTAAAAAAAGAACGCTAAATTTTAATGATATAAAAAACATAAAAAAATATGAGAATATAAAAAATATAGCTCTTTATTCTATATTTTTTGCTGTTATCTCTTTAATAATATGTACAATTTTACATGTTAATGGATATAGCCTTGTGTATAAAGGGGATGCTTTATCTCAACACTACCCAAGTCAGTTTTATTTATTTAAAACATTAAACGTATTTCTTAAAAGTTTAGGCTCAGATATAAATAAATTTAATTTTAATTTAGGGCTCGGACAAGATAGCCTGTTTACCTACTACTATTATGGATTATTCGATCCAATGAACTTATTATTTCTTCCATTTAGTAATGTAGATACAAAATTATTATATTCACTAAGAATTTTTACAAGGTTATATGCATCAGGTTTATCATTTATGTATTTATGCTATTATTTTAAAAAAGACAGAAATATATATATTATTTCTCTTGCATCTATAATCTACATATTTTCTAATTTTGCAATTTCTAGTGGGGTCACACACCCATATTTTAATTATAGTATGATACTGCTTCCTTTGATGATTGTAAGTGTAAATAAATTGATAAATGAGAGGAAGATATTTTCATTTATATTTTTCAGTTTTTTGACAATAATTATAAATTTTTATTTTGCATATATAATTGCAGTTGAAGTCATGATTTATGCAATAACTATTGTCGTATTAAAATTTAATAAAAGTGGTGTTAAAAAAAGTATCCAAACAATTTTTATAGGGATTTCTAGTTATTTATTTGCCGTATTACTATCATCATTTGTAACTTTGCCGATGCTATATGGATTTTTAAATAGCTTGAGAAACTCTAGTGTGAGCTATGAAACACCATTATTGACAAGGACACATATATTATTTAGATATATATTTGATTTTTTTAAAAATCCCACTGCGGGTGATGCTGTGACTAATGGAGTATCAATCATAGTTTTATTTGCAATAGTATCGCTATTTATAAATAAGGAAAAAATTCAGCTAAAAGTACTCTGTATATTATCATGTGTAGCTATTTTATTTCCTCATGTTCAGAGTGCTCTTACTGGATTTGCATATGCAAATTATAGATGGAACTTTGCAGTCACGCTACTAGTGACGTACATATTTGTGGAGCAGTTTGAAACGATGGTTAATACTAATGGTAAAAAGAGAAAGTTATTGTTATTAATTGCTTCTGTGTACATGATATTTTATGTAATTTATTCTGTTAGTATTATTGGGAAAAAGCCAATTCCTATATCTGCTTCTTATGCTTTGTTTGCGCTGGATTGTTTGAAATTAGTTACTTACTTCGCTTTAATATATGCTATTTGGTATAAGAGGAAAAACAATAAAAAATGGATTATAGCTATAGTGATGATTTCATTATGTTTTAGTGGAGGCACTTACGCTACTAAAGCTATAATAAGTAAAGTTATTGTGAAAAACTCTGCACTGGAGAAAATGACAGAGGATAAAACTTTGATAAGTTTATCAAAGCAGACAAAGAATACATTTGATAGAGTGGATAATTTTAACTCTAAATCTATGAACTTTTCAGATATATACAATTATCCAAGTACATCTGTTTACTACAGCATAGAAAATAAAAATTTTTCTAATTTTAATTTAGAAATGAAAAATTCAAAAGCTGCTCCAATAACAAATTCAAATGGATTTGATAGCAGAACTTTGATAGATTCTATATTATCTGTGAAATATTATGTGGGTAATACAAAGATACCTTATGGTTTTGAGAAGACTTATAATAAAAGAGTGTATGAAAATAAGTACTTCATACCATTTGGATTTACTTACGATAGCTATGTAAATTACAAGGATATAGAATCTAGAAGCAGTTTGGATAAGCAAGAAATTATGATAAAAAGCTGTATATTAGAAAATGATGCAGAAGGTATTTTAAAAAATACAAGTGAGGATTTTATTACCAGTGGAGAAGAATTGAATTTTAAGAGTAGTCAAACTGGAATAATAAAGAGTGAAAAACCCATAAATATTAATTTTTCATTGAGTTTACCTAGAAGTGGAGAATTATATTTAAAATTACCTGGACAAGATACCATAAAAAATGTAACGTCGATAGTAATAGATGTAGATGGTAAGAAATTCAGCACAGTATTTACTCCAAAAACTTCTAGATGGCATGTAGGAGAGAAAGATGTATTAATAAATATCGGCAACTTTGAAAAGGGATCTCATAATATAAGACTAATAACTCCAACTGGCGGTCAACTAGATACGGAAGATATTAAGTTTGAACTTAGAAATGTGGACATAGTAAAAGAAAGTTCACAAAAATTATCTGCTAATTATTTGGAAAATATGAAAATAAAAAAGGATAGTTTTGAAGGAGAGATAAGTTTACCTAAGGAAAAATTATTATTTATTTCTATTCCTTATGATATAGGTTGGAGTGCAAGAGTAGATGGAAAGGAAACAAGTATAAAAAAAGCCAATATAGGATTTATGGCAATAAATGTAAAACCTGGTAATCATAATATAGAATTTAAATATGAAAGACCTTATCAGAAAATAGGTATATTGGTATCGGCTATTTCCAGTATTATTTTAATAATGTATTTTGCATATAAATATATAATAAAAAAGAAAAGAAAATAGATTTAGTTATAAAGAAAATAGATTTAATTATAGTGTATATTAAATAAAATTTAAACTCATATCTAAGTTATTTCAAAATATATAATGAATTTAAAACAAAAACAAATTTATTAGCCAAAAATAAGAGCCAATCTTTTAAAAGATTGGCTCTTATTTTTTATATTTATTTTCTATAAATAATTATTCACTTTTTATAGCTTGATCAAATTTTTCTTGATCAAATGTTCCGTCCCACTTATCTACAACAACAGCAGAAAGCATAGAACCGGCAACGTTAAGCATTGTACGACCCATATCTACAATTGGATCTATACCAAATATAGCACCTATATTTCCAATAGTATGACCATATCCAAGACCATTAAGTGTAACAGTGGCTGCAACTGTAGCAGTTCCAGGCACACCAGCTATACCAATAGACCCTATAGTTACGACAAGTACTACTGACATATAGAATGCAAAACTCATTTCAGTACCTACAGATGAAGCTACTAATACTCCTAGCATTGCTGGGAATACTCCGGCACAACCGTTCATTCCTATAGAAGTTGCCAAAGTGGCTACGAAGTTAGATGTTTCACTAGACACACCCATATCATTTTCTAAAGTATTTAGAGTATATGGAAGTGTACCTGCACTTGAACGAGATGAAAAAGCAAATACTAAAGTAGTGAATGCTTTTTTATAAAAAGTAATAGGATTTACTCTTATTGCAAGTAAAATAATTGCGTAAATTAATAACATTATAATAACAGCTGTATAAATTGCTGCTATGAATCCTAACAACCCAGTGACTGAGCTTAATCCATTTGCAATTATAGTATTAGATACAAGAGCAACTATACCATATGGCATAAATTCTATAACTAGTGATAGTACAGAGTGTACAGTAATCTTCAATGAATCTATTAAATTCACAAGAGGTGAAACTTCATTAGGCATGTGAACCTTTAAATATCTAATAGCAACGGCAAATAGTGCTGCAACTATTACAACTGATACGATACTTCCATTATCTGCCATAGAAGCAAATATATTACTAGGTACTAGGTTTAAGAAAAATTCTGGGAAACTCTGAGAAGATATTTCCGCTATTCTTTCCACCTTCTTAGAAGCAAGTTCTCCAGTAAAGCTAGCTCCATTTAAGTTGTATAGTTTTACAACAAGGATACCTATTGCTGCTGATATCGCTGTAGTACCAAGTAGCATGAAGAAAGTCTTTCCTGTAAGAGCTTTTAATCTATCTGCTTGTACTTCAATTACAACTTTTATTATAGATAAAAATACAACTGGAATTGCAAGTAATTGTATTAGTTTTAAAAATCCTACTCCAATGAAGTCGAACCATGATGCAATTTCTACACGACCAAATTCTAAATAAGTCTTATTGCTTCCGCCGACTAAATCAATAATTACACCAAGAACTAAACCTAATATAAGAGAAAAAATCATACGTTTGGAGAAACTAACCTCCTTACGTTCCATTTTTCGTAAAATTACCATTGAAATAATTAAACAGATGATAGCACCTACTGTATAAACATTACTTAACTTTAGAAACTGGGTAAAAAACGGCTCATTAATCATTATATCAACTCCTTTAATTTATATTCGCCAATATACAATAAAATAAAAATGATTGTGAGATAATCAAAGTTAAAAAATAATATATTTGGCGTTGTGATGATGAGCAGACTACTTGTAGCATTGTATTATAATTTAATATTATAGGTATTGTACTTAATTATACAACCTATCATATAAAAAATAGTTCTTTAAATTTAATGATAATAATAATATGCTAACAAATAGAAATTTCACTGTTTTTTTTTGTTACCCAAAAATAATAAACTTAACACTTTTATATTAAAACTTTATAAAAAAAATAATACCTTAGTATATTTCATAGAAAAAAACTATAATAAGGTATTATTTTTTATTTAAATTAAATTTTATTATATAATATGGAAAAGGTATCGCGACATTTTTTATAGGTATAAAAATATAATTTACTTTAAAAAAAAGAAAAATATTTAATATAATATAAAAAGTCGAGAATAAAACGTAAAACGATGATAAAAAATTAAAATAAAATCAAAATTTTTATCGATTAACCAAGACTGATAACAGACGCTCTATATCCAATTCCAGGGATGAATTTTTCTAATAAATCCTTTGTATTGATTTTTAAGTGGTATCGATTGTCTGTAGGGTTACATGAAAAATATTCATCATCCAAAATTTCTTTATCAAGTACTAGCTGTACTTGTTTTTCTTTATCTAATGTAAGACTCATAACAGATGCAGTACCTGGCTCTACACCGATTTTTTCCTTCATTAAATCTCCAGAAGCAAAGCTTACACGCGATACACCTAGTGCATCACAAAAGACTTTTGTATCGAATTTTTTTTCTGCAGGCATGACCAATAGATAGAATTCAGTCTTTTTTCTATTTGTTAAAAAAACGCTTTTTCTTATTTCTGATCCAAGTTTTTCACCAATTTCAACACATTCTGTCATAGCTTCTACAGGATCATTTGTTACTACATCATAAGATATACCAAATTTTTCAAGTAAATCAAATACATGATTTACGTTTTCTGGAGCATCAGTTGGCCTAGATTGTTCAATTTCACTAATATACATAATACAACCTCCTAAAAGTAATTATGTATATTCTATCACAAAAAAAGAAAAATAAAAGAATTTTCAGAAAGTAATATCTCTTTTAATGGATATATAATGCAGAAAAATATATAATATAGTTATAAGTATAATTTAGAAGGAGAAACATTATGAAAAAAACAGATATATTAAAAAGAATAGATCATACTTTGCTATCAGCAGATGCAAGTTGGGATGAGATACATAATTTATGTGACGAAGCAGTAAAATTTAATACTGCGAGCGTTTGTGTACCACAGTCATATGTAAAGAGAATAAAGGATAATTATAAAGATAGCTTGAAAATATGTACTGTAGTTGGATTTCCTCTTGGTTATAACTCCACTGAGTCAAAACTAAAAGAAACAGAGTGTGCATTGGAAAATGGTGCAGATGAAATCGATATGGTAATAAACATAACAGACGTGAAAAATAAATATTTTTCAAAAGTTGAAAATGAGATTAAAAACATTAAAAAAATGATTGGAGAAAAGATATTAAAGGTTATAGTAGAAACAGCGTACTTAGAGGAAGAAGAGAAAATTAAATTATGCGAAGTAGTGACAATTTCTGGAGCTGACTATATAAAGACATCTACAGGATTTGCAAAAAATGGGGCTACTAGAGATGATATTAAGTTGTTTAAAAAATATATTGGCAAGAATGTGAAAATTAAAGCGGCAGGTGGAATAAGTAGTATTGAAGACTTAAAAGATTTTATAGAACTTGGATGCTCAAGGCTTGGGACAAGCAAAGGTATAAAACTTCTTGAAAATGAAGGTGAAGATATTTAAAAAATAATTTAATGGAGAGAACAAAATGAGAATAGTAGATATAATAGAAAAAAAGAAAAATAAAGAGATTTTATCTAAAGAAGAAATTAAATTTTGGATAAAAGGGATAATAGATGAGAGCATTGAAGATTATCAAAGTAGTGCTTTACTAATGGCAATTGTGTTAAATGGCATGAATGAGGAAGAAACTGCGAATTTGACAGAGTCTATGTTATATAGTGGAGACATAATTAAGTTAGATATGATTGAAGGAATTAAAGTTGACAAGCACTCTACAGGAGGGGTGGGAGATAAAACGACTTTAGTCCTGGCTCCTCTTTTAGCAGCGTGCGGATTAAAAGTTGCTAAGATGTCTGGAAGAGGTCTCGGATATACTGGAGGAACAATTGATAAATTGGAGTCGATAAAAGGATATAACTGTTATTTATCAGAAGAGGAATTTTTAGAACAAGTAAAAAAAATAGGAGTATCTGTAATAGCACAAACAGGAGATTTAGCTCCTGCAGATAAAAAGTTGTATGCTCTTAGAGATGTAACTAGCACTGTGAATTCAATCCCACTGATAGCATCTTCTATAATGTCAAAAAAACTTGCCATTGAGACAAACTCTATTTTACTCGATGTAAAATATGGGCAAGGTGCTTTTATGAAAAATATAGACGACGCAAAAAAACTAGCTGAAGTGATGATATCTATTGGAAAAATGTTAGGTCGCAATACAGTTGCAATGATTACAAATATGAATCAACCAATAGGCCAAGCTGTAGGTAATACTTTGGAAGTAATAGAAGCAATAGAAACTTTAAAGGGGAATGGCCCAAGGGATTTTACTGAACTATGTGTACGCTCAGCGGAAGAAATATTGGTACAAGTTGGCATGTCAAAAGATATTGATGAGGCAAGAAACACAGTCAGCGATGCTATTAATAGTAAATCCGCTTATTATAAATTTATTGAGATAGTAAAGTGTCAAGGTGGGGATGTAGATCAGATAGAAGATACAGATAAGTTTCCAAAGTCAAAACACATAACAAATATAAATTCATTAAAAAGTGGTTATATAGAAAATATAAATTCAGAAAGAATTGGTAAACTAGCAATGGAATTAGGTGCGGGCAGAGAAAAAATTGACGATAGTGTAAACCATAGAGTAGGGTTTAAATTAGTTAAAAAGGTTGGAGATAAAGTAAAAAAAGATGATATTCTTTGCACAGTATATCATGATGGCTTGTTGAGCGAAGACTGGGTAAAACAGCTATATAGCGCCTATAGATTCACTGAAGTAGAAATTGGACAAGAAAATATTGTTGAAAATATCATAAAATAACAAAAATTTAGAATAAGGATAATTTAAAGTAAGTAAAAATAGTTAATTTCTTAACTTCATTGTTAAGAAGAAAGCAAATAAAATTAAAGAATTATCAATGAAAACGTTATGTAAAGAAGATAAAAAAAAGAAAAAATTAAAAAAATAAGTGAAAATACACATTAACATAGATATTGGATAGAAAAATTAAAGAACACAGTAACATAATAAAAGCAGTTAGTTATTTTTTTTTTAACTAACTGCTTGAAGAAAAAAAAAATTGTGGTATACTAGTATATGAAAAGAGTTTGGAGTTGATATTATGGATAAGCCACTTTCTTCAAATGTAATATACGTAGATGTTTTAGATAGAATAATTAACCTTGAGTTAGAGCCAGGGAGCAAAATCAGTGAGAACAAGATTAGTGAAGAATACAATGTATCGAGATCGGTAATAAGGAATGTATTCGCAAGGTTAGCTCAAAATAGTTTTCTAACTATATATCCACAAAGAGGCACTTATGTAAATAAAATAGATTTAGAATATATAAGGAATGCCCTACTCATCAGAATATCTATAGAGAAAGAAATGCTTTATAGGTTTATGAAGAAAAGCGACAAGTCAGACGTAATTGAAAAAATGGAAGAAAACGTTAAACAACAAGAAAAATTCTATTATGTAAAAGATTATACTGACGAATTTAAGAAACTTGATGAACAATTTCATGAGTATATTATATTAAGTGTAGAAGATAATAATATATTGTCTCTACTTAAAGAACATTTACTACACATAAGTAGATGGAGAAATATGTATGTAAGAACTGGTCATAGAGTTTCACATTTGATTGATGAACATAAAAGAATTTTGGATTGCATTAAAGCAGACGATTTAAAAGGTGCTCTTGTACATATGTCTGACCACATTGATACAGGCTCCAAAGTAATAAAGTTAGATGATAAATACAAAAAGTATTTTTCTTAATAGTTGTTAGTTAAAAGATCATTTAAAGTATTAAAAGCAAGTAGCATTGGATTTTACTAACATAGATTGTTAATTTATTTTTAAACAATAATAACGTTTTTCAATGAAAGATGTTAAGTAAAAACAGAGAAACAAGGTAATCGATTTGTATTGTTAGGTTAATATCTGGTATACAAGTAGACAAGAAACTTTAGTTATTTTTAAAACTTTGGGAGGTAATACTATGGAGCTTATAAACATGACAATAAGCGAATGTTTAGAAAAAAGAGCCTCTGAGACGCCGGATGATATTTTTATAAGAAGTGGAAAAGAAATTTTCACATGGGAAACCATTGATAGCATAGCTACAAAGGTAGCATACTTGTTAACTGAGCAAGGTATAAAAAAAGGAGATAAAGTCGGAGTTTTAGGTGTTAATACAGCTAGTTGGGTCATATCTTTTTTCGCGATACAAAAGCTAGGCGCCGTAGCAGTTTTAATTAATTCCCATTATAAAGAAAAAGAGTTGATTGACTGCATAGAAATTAGTGAGTTAAAGTACTTGTTTTATACTACTTCTAATGATAATGATTATTATAGAGATACAATAAGTG
This sequence comes from Peptostreptococcus faecalis, assembly GCF_900240845.1. GTDB lineage: Bacteria > Bacillota > Clostridia > Peptostreptococcales > Peptostreptococcaceae > Peptostreptococcus > Peptostreptococcus faecalis. The sequence continues at coordinate 11,855 of NZ_OERU01000001.1, read as the reverse complement.
CATTGAGAAAAGATAGGAAAACAAAGCATGTTAAATTTTATAATATGGAACATTCTTATATAGAATGGATAAATATTTTGAGCAGAGATGTATCCGAAAATCATACGTTGCCAGATAAGATTGATCCTAAGGATACAGCTTGTGTGTTATTTACATCAGGAACAACAAATCTCTGTAAGGGTGTAAAACTTAGCCATTATTCACTTGTTAATAATGCTAGAGAAATGGTTTTGCAAATGAGGTGGAATATTTCAGATGTTATGTGCTTAGTAGTTCCACTATTTCATTGTTTTGGAATAAGTGTGAGCTTACTGGGAAGTGTTATTGCAGGTAACAGTGTGACACTGGTAGATAAATACAAATCACTAAGTGTATATGAATCTATAGAAAAACATAAATGTAGTATTTTAAATGGTGTTCCAAGTATGTTTTTAGCTCTTGTAAGGAATGAACATTTTAAGGACTATGATCTAAGCAGTCTAAAAAGTGGAATAATAGCTGGATCACCAGTATTTAAAGATGATTATATACATATTTGTGAAAAATTAGATGGAATGAAATTGCAAACTTCGTATGGTTTAACTGAAAGTTCTCCATGTGTGTCAATTTCAGATTATAATGATCCAATAGAAAAAAAAGCTATTTCAGCTGGGAAAATAATCAGTAATGTTGAAGTGAAAATAATGGATTTAGATACAAAAGAAGAATGTCAACTAGGCGAAGTAGGAGAGATTTATGTAAAAGGATATAATGTGACAAGTGGTTATATGTCAAAAGATCCTGTAATATGCGATGCAGTACAGCCAGATGGTTGGTTAAAAACTGGAGATTTAGCATATAAAGATGCGAGCGACTACTTATATATAGCTGGGAGACGAAAAAATCTGATTATTAGAGGTGGAGAAAACATTTCTCCTGGAGAAATAGAAAAATATATTAAAGAAGTAAAAAAAGGACTTCAAGTGCTAGTTTTTGGTAAGAAGTCAGAAGTTCTACAAGAAGAAATAGTTGCGTGTATAGAAGGAAAAGAAGATTTAGAGCTTGTGAATCAAATAAAAGAATATTTGGATAAAAACTTAAGTAGATATAAAATGCCTAAATATTTCGTATTCATGGAACATTTTCCTAAAAATGCAACAGGAAAGATAGACGAGAAAAAGATTAAAGAGAGTGTTAATGAAATATTATAATAAATAACATTAATAGTAAGTATATTTGAAAAAATTTAAACATCATATTGTGGGAGGTAATTAAATGAGTACTAGAAAAAGACCATTAGAGGGAGTAAAAGTAATTGAACTTGCAAACTTTATAGCTGCAGCTACTACAGGAAGATTCCTAGCTGACCTTGGAGCCGACGTAATTAAAATTGAAAGTGCTAAGGGTGATCCACTTAGATACACTGCCCCAACAGAAGGTAGACCTTTAGATATGCATGAAAATACAACTTGGGAACTTGAAAATGCAAACAAAAGATGTATTTCTATAAATATGAAAGATGAAAAAGGAAAAGAAGCTTTCTTTAAACTACTTGATGAAGCTGACATTTTAATTACAAACTGGAGAGTTCAAGCTTTACAAAGAGCTGGATTAGATTATGAAACTCTAAAAGTTAAGTATCCAAAACTAGTATACGGTATGTGTACAGGATATGGTGAATTCGGTCCTGATAAAGATCTTCCAGGATTTGACTTCACAGCGTTTTTCGCAAGAGGTGGTTATCTAGAAACATTAAGACAAAAACAAGATGTTCCTATGAACGTTGTACCTGGTATAGGAGATCACAACGTTGGTCTTAACCTTGCCGCTGGTATCTTAGCTGCATTATATCATGCTAAGCTTACAGGAGAAGGTGAAAAGGTAGAAACAAGTTTATTTGAAAGTGCAATATTTAATATGGGTATGATGGTTCAAGCTGCTCAATATCCAGATCATGGTGTACCATATCCAATAAACGTTAGGGAAGCAAATAACCCACTAAACGCTTGTTGGCTTACAAAAGACGGAAGATATGTTCAGACTTGTATGCCTGACTACAACACTTACTTCAAAAAATTCACTGCAGCTTTGGATTTAAATGATATTTCTGAAGATGAAAAATATTTCCCTGTTCAAAACTTACACGAAAATTCTTTAGGTGTAACAGTTTATGATAAGGTAATGGCTAGATTTGGAGAAAGAGACTATGAAGAATGGAAGAAGATACTTACAGATGCGGATATTCCTTTCTCACTAGCTCAAAACTGGGAAGAGTTATTAGAAGACGAACAAGCATGGGCAAATGACTGCTTCTACAAGATGAAATATCCTAATGGAGAAAGAACTTTAGTTAAGCAACCACTTAAGTTCCAAGAAATGGGACCTACTCCATATAACAGAGGACCATATATCGGTGAACATGGAGAAGAAATCCTTAAAGAAGTTGGATATTCAGATGATGAAATAAAAGCAATGAGAGAAAGCAACACTCTTTACGTTTGGGAAGATAAATAATATCAAAGATTAAGTATTGATTCAATACAAATACATTTAGTTAAGAGGGACAAAAAATGAGCGATGTATATACAATGGGAATTGACATTGGTTCTACATCTTCAAAATGTGTAGTTTTTAAAAATGGCACTGAAATTGTTAGTGAAGGCGTTGTAAACTTAGGTGCCGGAACAAAAGGCGTTGATAAAGTAATTGAAGAAGTCCTTGGAAATTTAAACATGGAATTGTCTGATATAGATGTAACTGTTTCTACTGGATATGGTAGAAACAGTTACGAGGGCGCCGTTAAAACAATGAGTGAACTAAGCTGTCATGCTAAAGGTGGAACTTACATTTTTGGTGAAGTTAGAACAATAATAGATATAGGTGGTCAGGATATAAAAGTTCTTAAGCTAAATGCAAAAGGACAATTAATGAATTTCTTGATGAATGATAAATGTGCAGCAGGTACAGGAAGATTTTTAGAAGTAATGGCAGGTGTTTTGGATGTTAAGCTAGATCAATTAGGTGATTTAGATGAACAAGCCACAGAAAAAACTCCAATTAGCTCTACTTGTACAGTATTTGCCGAATCAGAAGTAATTTCTAGTATGGCAAAAAAAATACCAATACCTAATATAATTAAGGGCATTCATGCTTCGGTTGCGACTAGAGTTGCAGGACTTGCTAAAAGAGGAGGACTGACTTTGCCAGTAGCTATGACTGGAGGAGTAACAAAGAATTCAGGAATAGTGAGAGCTTTGAGTGAAGAGTTAGAAACAGAAATAAAAATTTCACCAGACTCACAGATGGCAGGAGCAATTGGAGCAGCATTATATGCATATGAAGAATATCTTAAAAGATAGAGAGAGGAGCTTATCATGAGTAATACAGTAGCAGTAGAAGAAAAGCCAGCAAAAGTTTTGTTAGGCGAAATAGTAGCGAAACACTATAAAGACGCATGGGATGCAAAGAACAACGGAGAAAAAGTAGGTTGGTGTGCATCGAACTTCCCACAGGAAATATTTGAGACTATGGATATAAAGGTAGTATATCCTGAAAACCAAGCAGCAGCTATTGCAGCAAAGGGTGGCGGAGAAAGAATGTGCGAAACAGCAGAAAGCAACGGTTATTCAAATGACATTTGTGCATATGCAAGAATAAGTTTGGCGTATATGGACGTAAAAGACGCCCCAGAGCTTAATATGCCTCAGCCAGATTTTGTTGCTTGCTGTAATAATATTTGTAACTGTATGATCAAGTGGTATGAAAACATTGCAAAAGAATTAAATATTCCTTTAATACTAATTGACGTACCATATAATAATGACTACGAAGCTGGAGAAGACAGAGTAGAATACCTAAAAGGTCAGTTCGAACATGCTATCAAGCAGTTAGAAGATTTAACAGGTAAAAAATGGGACGAAAAGAAATTTGAAGAAGTAATGGAAGTTTCTCAAAGAACTGGTAGAGCATGGTTAGATGCAACTGGATACTCTAAGTATACTCCATCACCATTTAGTGGTTTTGATGTGTTCAACCATATGGCGGTCGCAGTTTGTGCTAGAGGTAAATTAGAATCTGCTTTAGCTTTTGAAAAGTTGGCAGAAGAATTTGCTGAAAACGTAAAAACTGGAAAATCTACATTTAAGGGTGAAGAAAAATACAGAATAATATTTGAAGGCATAGCATGTTGGCCACACTTAAGACATACATTTAAGCAATTGAAAGACAATGGCGTAAACGTATGTGGAACAGTATATGCAGATGCTTTTGGATACATATACAATAACACAAATGAGTTGATGCAGGCTTACTGTGGAACTCCAAATGCAATTTCATATGAAAGAGCTACTGATATGAGATTGAAGTTAGTTGAAGAAAACAATATTGATGGTATGTTAATTCACGTAAATAGAAGCTGTAAGCAGTGGAGTGGAATTATGTACGAAATGGAAAGAGAAATAAGAGAAAAGACTGGTATACCAACAGCTACATTTGATGGTGACCAAGCAGACCCAAGAAACTTCTCTGAAGCACAGTATGATACTAGAGTTCAAGGTCTAATAGAAGTAATGGAAGCTAATAAAGCAGCAAAAATGAAGGAGGGCAACTAAGATGAGTGATATTAAAATGTTATTGGAAAAACTTGACGTATGTCCTTTGAATCAGATAGATAATTATGTTGCACAAGGTAAGAAAGTAATAGGTTGTGCACCAGTTTATACTCCAGAAGAATTGGTTTATGCTGCTGGCATGGTACCTATTGGAATATGGGGTGCTGAAGGAGAAGTAAATCTTTCAAAAGAATACTTCCCAGCATTTTATGCTTCTGTAATATTAAGACTAATGGATTTAGGATTAGAAGGAAAGCTAGATAAATTATCAGGAATGATAATACCAGGTCTAAGTGATGGATTAAAGGGTTTAAGCCAGAACTGGAAAAAAGGTATAGAAAATGTTCCTTGCTTATACATAGGCTATGGCCAAAATAGAAAGATTAAAGCTGGAATAGACTACAACGAAAAACAATATATTAAATTAAAAGAAGAATTAGAAAAAATATCAGGAAATAAAATCGAAGATTCAAAAGTAGAAGAAGCTATAGTTCTTTATAACAAACATAGAAAAGCTATGAGAGAATTCAGTGCATTAGCAGCTACGCATTTAAATACTATAAAGCCTAGTATAAGAGCTAAGGTAATGACAAGTGCTTTCTTGTTTGATAAAGCAGAACACTTAGAAATAATTGAAAAGATAAATGAAGAATTAAGAGCTATTCCTGAAGAAGAATTTGATGGTAAGAAGGTTGTTACTACTGGAATAATTGCTAATAGCCCAGGTATAATGGAAATATTTGAAACTCATAACTTAGGTATTGTAGATGATAATGTAAACCATGAATCAGGTCAGTTTGATTATCTAGTTGATGAAGGGACTGCTAATCCAGTTAGAGCTTTAGCTAAATGGATTTCAGATATAGAAGGAAGTACTTTGCTTTATGATCCAGAAAAGCTTAGAGGTAATATAATAGTTGAGAAGGTCAAGAAGCATAATGCTAATGGTGTTGTGTATTTACTTACTAAGTTTAGTGATTCAGATGAATTTGATTATCCAATTATCAGAGATGAACTTAATGATAATGGTATATTGAACTTATTAGTGGAAGTAGATCAGCAAATGACTAACTTCGAACAAGCAAACACTGCTTTACAGACGTTTGCAGATATGATTTAGTAAAAAATGTTAAAATTTTAAGGAGGCAATTTATGATTTTTGAAAAAGAACATGAGTTAGTGCGTCAGCTAGCAAAGCAATTTGCAGAAGAAGAAATAAAGCCAACAGCAGAAGAAGTTGATGCAACGGGTGAGTTCCCAATGGAAATTTATAAAAAAATGGCTGATGCTGGGTTCTTAGGTATAAAAATACCACAGGAATATGGCGGATCAGGTGGAGACCACCGTTCATACGCTATAGTAATGGAAGAACTAGCAAAAGCTTCAGGAGTATCAACTATTTGGATTTCTTCTCCAAACTCACTACAGTCTACTCCTATTTTGAGAGATGGTACTAATGAACAAAAAGAAAAATATCTTAGACCAATGGTAACAGGAGAAAAAATGTTCTGTTTCGCATTGACTGAGCCAGGAGCTGGTTCTGATGCAGCGTCTATATTGACAACTGCAGTTGAAGATGGGGATGACTACATCATAAATGGTAGAAAAACATTTATAACAGGTGCTCCAGTTTCAGATTATATAATACTATTTGCTAAGACTAGCCCAGAAAAGGGAACAAAAGGTATATCAACTTTTGTAGTTGATGCAAAGGCAGAAGGTGTTTCATTCGGAAAGCCAGAAAATAAGATGGGTGTAATCGGTTGCCCAACAAGTGACGTTGTATTGGAAAACGTTAGAGTTCCTAAGACTGATATGTTAGGTCGTGAAGGTAAAGGATTTATAAATGCAATGAAGACTCTAAGTGTTGGTAGACTTGGTATTGCTTGCCAGGCTTTAGGTTTAGCAGAAGGTGCTATGGAAGAAGCTATAAAGTATGCGAAATCAAGACAACAGTTTAATAAGCCTATTGCTAAGTTCCAGAATACTCAATTCGTACTAGCAGAAATGGAAACAAAGATTGCCGCTATGCGCCACCTTGTTTATGATGCTGCTTATAGAATGGATCAAGGTGAAGCTGCAGATAAGGAAGCATCAATGGCTAAATTATTTGCAACTGAAGAAGCTAAATGGGTAATTGACAAAGCTTTACAGATCCATGGTGGATATGGTTACATTAAGGAATATCCAATCGAAAGAATCTACAGAGATATAAGAGTAACTTCAATATACGAAGGTACTTCAGAAGTCCAGAAAATGGTTATAGCAGCAAGTTTATTGAAATAAGGGGAGGTAAAAATAGATGAAAATTGTAGTTTGCATTAAGCAAGTACCAGATACAACGGAGGTAAAACTTGACCCAGTTAAGAATACATTAATTCGTGATGGTGTTCCAAGTATTATCAACCCTGATGATAAAGCAGGTTTGGAATTGGCTCTACAGATAAAAGAAGATGTTCCAGGTAGTACATTAACAGTAGTATCTATGGGACCACCTCAGGCTGAGTTAGCTTTAAGAGAAGCTTTAGCTATGGGTTGTGACGATGCTATACTTCTATCAGATAGAGCATTTGGAGGAGCTGACACATGGGCAACTTCTTCAACAATTGCAGGAGCACTTAAGAATTTAGAATATGACATAATAATAGCAGGTAGACAGGCTATAGATGGTGATACAGCTCAGGTTGGACCACAGATAGCTGAACACCTAGGAATCCCTCAACTTTCTTACTGTGAAAAATTAACAGTAGAAGATGGAAAATTCATAGCTAGAAGACAATTCGAAGATAGATATCATACAGTAGAAATACAGCCACCTTGCTTGATAACAACATTAAGTGAAGAAATAACTCCAAGATATATGTCAATTGGTGGAATATTCAATGCTTACAAGAAAGATGTTACAGTTTGGGGACTAAAAGACATCGAAGATAAACTAGATATTGCAAATATCGGTTTAAAAGGTTCACCTACAAATGTTAAGAAATCATTCACTAAGCAAGCAAAAGGCAAGGGTGTTAAGCTAGAAGGATTAACTCCAGAAGAAGCTGCAGATGAGATTCTTGCTAAGCTAATAGAAAAACATCTTATATAATAAGATTTTAGATTGAACGATAATTTTAATTAATATATTTGAAAGGAAGATTACCTAATGAACAAAGATATTTATGTAATAGTTGAACAGGTAGATGGTGTCATTCAAAAAGTAGGCATCGAGCTAATCGGTATAGCAAATGAATTAGCAAAAGATTTAGATCAAAAAGTTATAGCAGTTGTTCTTGGAAAAGACGTAAAGAAACTAGCTGACACTTTAATATATCACGGAGCAGAAAAGGTTATTTGTGTAGAAGATCCAATGTTAGATGTATACGCAACTGAACCATACACTAAGGCAGTAAATGCTGTTATAGAAGCAAAGAACCCAGAAATAGTACTTTACGGTGCTACTTCAATAGGAAGAGACTTAGCTCCTAGAGTATCTGCAAGAGTTCATACTGGACTTACAGCAGACTGTACTAAATTGGAAATAGATCCAGAAACTAAGCTGTTATTAATGACTAGACCAGCATTTGGTGGTAACATAATGGCTACTATAGTTTGTAAAGAACATAGACCTCAGATGGCTACAGTAAGACCTGGAGTTATGCAGGCATTACCAAGAGATGAAAAGAGAACTGGAGAAGTAGAAGTATTTAATGTTGACTTCAAGCCAGAAGATATGAACATAAACATTAAAGAAGTAGTAAAATCTACTCACAAGAATGTAGATATTACAGAAGCTAACATACTTATATCTGGAGGTAAGGGTATAGGTAGCGAAGAATACTTTGATGTATTAGGAGAATTAGCTGATGAATTAGGTGGACTAGTAAGTTCTTCGAGAGCGAACGTTGATGCTGGTTGGATAGCAAAAGAAAGACAAGTTGGGCAGACAGGAAAAACTGTAAGACCAGATCTATATATGGCTTGTGGTATTTCAGGAGCTATTCAGCACTTAGCTGGTATGGAAGACTCTGAGTTTATAGTTGCAATAAATAAAGATGCTGAAGCTCCAATATTTGGAGTTGCAGACCTTGGAGTAGTAGGAGATGTACATAGTATAATGCCTATATTAATAGAAAAGGTTAGAGCATATAAACAACAACAAACAGAAATGTAATTATTCATTTCAAGTAAAATATTGAGTTTGAGCAAAATATATTTGTATTTTGCTTAAATTCACAAATAAATACGTGTTTTGTATAGTTATCTTTTAGGAGCCTATATGGGCTCCTAGAATTTTAACTAATTTCAGCAAAAAACGATTTATACCAGGTTTTTTTAATAAGTTTATTTAAAAATTAAGGGGGAGCAACAATGACAAAAGTTAAAATTAGCTGTAACAAGAACATAATAGAAAGATTTGGAGTAGAAAAACCTAAAGGATGGGACTTCGAATATATTAACTACCCTTGTTCTGATGATGAACTAATAGACCAGTGTAAAGATGCAGATATAATATTCTGTGGTCCAGTAGATTTTTACAGAAGAAATATTATTGAAAAACTAGACAACTGTAAACTAATTCAATCTCTAGGAGTTGGATTTGATAAAATTGACTTAGAAGCTGCTAAAGAAAAAGGTATTTTTGTTTGCAACAATAGAGCTGTAAATGCTGTTCCAGTTGCAGAACTTGCTTTAGGTCATATGATATCTTGTTTAAGAAGAATGCCAGAAGCAGATGCTAAGATAAAAGCTAAAGGCGTAGATGGATTTAACGAAAGTTTTAAAGAATACCAAGTAAAAGGACAGAGTGAATTAGGCTCTAGAACTATAGGGCTAGTTGGCTTAGGTGCAATTGGTAAAGCAGCAGTAAAAATGCTAAAAGCTTTTGGATGCGAAATAATTTATTATGATGTATTTAGAGCTTCAGAAGAGTTTGAATTAGAAAATAATTTAACTTTCTGTACATATGATGAACTTATAAGTAAGGCTGATATTATATCTTACCATGTTCCAGTACTTGAAAATACAATAAACATGGTTCGTAAAGAAACAATAGCAAAGATGAAAGATGATGCAATAATTATAAACGTAGCAAGAGGGGAAATAATTAATAATGAAGATTTAGCAGAAGCTCTAAACAATGGGAAATTGTTTGCGGGACTAGATGTTATTGCGCCAGAGCCACCATCAGCAGATCATCCTTTATTTAATTTAACTGAAGCTGGTAAAGCTAGACTTTCTATAACTCCTCATATTGCAGGAACTACAGATGATGCATTCATAAGAATGTCTGAGTGGTCTTATGATAACATGGTTAAGGTTATGAATGGAGAAAGACCAAATAACGTGGTTAATGGATTGTAGGATTTAGGCAATTTGTCTAAATTATGTATAGGAGGATACGGAACGTATGGAAATCAATAAAAAAGATATAGTCGTTTGCGGTTTTGCGCTATTTGCAATTTTCTTTGGTGCAGGAAACTTGATATTCCCACCACACATAGGTATTATAGCAGGTGATAGATGGTATCAAGTAATGATCGCATTTTTATTATCAGATCCAGTGCTTCCAATATTGGGGGTAATAGTAACAGCAAAATTAGGTGGTAGAGCAGATGACTTAGGTAAAAGGGTAGGGCCTAAATTTGCAAAACTTCTTGGTACAATAGCAATACTTACAATAGGACCTTTTTTTGCAGTTCCTAGAACAGGATCTACAACACACGAGATATTTGTAAGAGCAAATTTCCCAGGTGTTCCACAGTTTGTAACTTGCTTGGTGTTCTTTGCAGTAACATTGTATTTAGCATTAAACCCTGGTAAGGTTATTGATATAATTGGGCAGTATTTAACTCCAATACTTTTGGTAATATTGACTATTATAATTGTTTTATCAATAATCAAGCCTCCAGGAGAAATGATTGCAACTGATGCAACTGGATTATTTACACTAGGATTTAGAGAAGGATACCAGACAATGGATGCTCTAGGTTCACCTCTAATGGCGGGAATAGTGATGACTGACCTTATTAGACGTGGATATAATGATAAAAAAGTACAATTTAAAGCGAGCGTCTATGTAGGTTTAGTTGCATTTGTTTTACTAGCATTTGTATATGGAGGTCTTACTTATACAGGTGCTACTGTTGGTAATTTTTACGATGGTAATACAGAAAGAACATTGTTATTTAATGGTTTAGTACACTTGTTATTAGGAAATGTTGGTAATGTAGCCACTGGATTTGCAGTTGCACTTGCATGCTTAACAACTTCTACTGGTTTGATATCTACATGTGGTAACTTCTTTGACACTGTTACAGATGGAAAACTTGCATATAAAAAAGTTGTATTAGTTGCTGTAGTTATATCATTCTTTATATCTTTAGTAAAGGTTGATGATTTAATTAGTTTTGCAGTGCCAATTTTATCAGCTATATATCCTGTGATGATAGTATTAATTTTAATGTCACTATTTGACAGTAAAATCAAGTACAACTGGTCATATACAGGCGCAGTTATAGGAGCATTTGTAGTAGCGTTAATAGAAAGTATAAACATGTTCTCTACTATGAGAGGTGGAACGTTACTACAAGGTGCAGTAGATAAAATAATGACATTCCCACTAGCCGCGTTTGGGTTTGAGTGGTTGGTTCCAGCTCTTATCTGCTCAGTAATATTAACAATAGTAAGTATTGTTACTAAAAAGGGCGGAACAAGAGAAGATGTAATAAGAGAAGCTTAATTTCGGCTTGTATTAAAATTCCTACGTTTGGTTTGATTCATAAAAGGTTAAACCAAACGTAATATTCGCTAAAATAAGATGAAACTATAGTTTTATCTTAGATTATAAAACGTTTTTAAAATTAGGAGGTATAATTATGATTTCTCAAGAAATGATTAAGTTAGGTACAGCAAAGTCTGTAATTAGAGAGTTAGCTGGTTTTGGAGCACAAAGAGCAGCTGAAATAGGAGCAGAAAATGTTTTGGATTTCAGTTTAGGTAATCCAAGTGTTCCTGCACCAAAGGAAGTTCAGGAAGCTATAATAGATATAATAAATACATATGAACCAAAGGTTTACCATAGCTACAGCTCAGGTGCTGGTCACGATGGTTGTAGAACCGCTATAGCAGAAAACTTAAATGAGAGATTCAATACAGATTATACTAAAGATAATTTATTGATGACTTGTGGAGCGGCAGCTTCTTTAAATATTACATTTAAGGCATTAATATCTTCACCGGAAGATGAAATAATAGTATTGGCACCATTCTTCCCAGAAT